>NZ_VTVA01000047.1 GCF_008638345.1 Pseudomonas saliphila
CACATCTTTCAGGTAGGCATAGGGATCATGGCCATTGAGCTTGGCTGATTGGATCAGGCTCATGATGGCGGCAGCGCGTTGGCCACTGCGCAACGATCCAGCGAACAGCCAGTTGGAGCGACCGAGCGCCCAGGGGCGGATCTGGTTTTCCACCCAGTTGTTATCGATTGGAACGCGGCCGTCGTCCAAGTAGCGCGTCAACGCATCCCAGCGTTTCAGGCTGTAATCCAATGCCCTGGCGGTGCCGGAGCCATCCGGTACTTTTGTTCGGTGGGCAAGCATCCATTGATGCAAGGCATCAGCTATCGGCCGGGCTTTGGCTGCCCGGATGGCCTGACGCTTGTCCGGCGGTAAGTCCTTGGTTTGCCGCTCTACCTCGTAGAGATGCTTGATGTACTCAAGCGCCTGGGCGGCCAAGGTGCTCTGGTTGGCCTGGTGCAGGTCATAGAACTTGCGGCGGGCATGCGCCATGCAGCCGATTTCCACAATGCCCATGCCGAACCCGGCTTTGTAGCCAGCGTAATCGTCACAGACCAGCTTGCCTTGCCAGTCACCCAAGAAGGCGCGGGCGTGCTCGCCGGCACGGCTCGGAGCAAATTCGTACACCGTTGCTTTCAGGTCGTTGAACCCGGTACTGCAGAATGCCCACACATAGGCTTTGTGGGTTTTCTTCTTGCCCGGCGCCAACATACTGACCGGGGTTTCATCGGCATGCAGCACCGGATGTGCCAGTAATTCGCGGCGCAGCGCATCCACTAGCGGTTGCAACTGTATACCGCAGGCGCCCACCCACTCGGCCAGGGTGGAACGCGGGATTTCGAGACCGGCGCGACCGAAGATACGTTCTTGGCGGTACAGCGGCAGATGATCTGCATACTTGGCGACCAGCACCTGAGCCAACAGTCCTGAAGTAGGGATACCCTTATCGATGATCTGCGCTGGAACGGGTGCCTGGATCAAGGTTTCACAGTTGTCGCAGGCCCACTTGCCCCGGATGTGGCGCTCTACGCTGAACTCGCCGGGAACGTAGTCCAGCTTTTCACTGATGTCTTCGCCGATGCGCTTGAGCTGGCAGCCACAGCGACATTGCGTATTGTCAGGCTCGTGGTGGATCAAGGTACGGGGCAGTTCTGGCGGCAGCGGGCTGCGCTTGGGTTGCTGCTTGGGCTTGGTGGTTTGGCCGGTAGCCAGCATGACCTGCTCAAGCTCGACTTCAATGGCGGCCAGGTCGCTGTCGACCAATTCATCCAGCAGCAAGCCTTGCAGTGCATTCAATTGCTCGCTGCGCCGGGCATACTTGTGGCGCTTGAGGATGGCCAGTTCATGGGTCAGCTTGTCGTTCAGTGCATTGCTGTGCACCAGCGCCCGATCTTTAGCCGCCAGCGAGACCATCAACTCAGCGGCCAAGGCGCGGAGTTGATCGGCGGAGAGCTGGTTGAGATCAGGCTGCTGGGGCATGCCGGTAGTATGCCGACCCTGTGTCCGGTTCGGAATTCATCCTTTGGGTTATGGCTCCCATCAGCAGAATATGATTACAGCATTGAGATGACCCCGGCATCACCCATGCGCTGCCAAGGCAGCCCTTGAGCCAGTGCAACCAACTGCTCGTCTGTCAGGTTCACTCGGTCACCGCGCCAGGCTTCAGCCCAGTGGAACTTGCCGCGATTAAGGCGCCT
>NZ_VTVA01000048.1 GCF_008638345.1 Pseudomonas saliphila
TTAACTATTATTTATTTTTCTTAATTTTATTCTAAGTGTAATTTTATTATAATTTTTTCGGAGATAATTTATTGAGGGATTCTCTATTTATATAATTAGTGATAAGTTCCTATAAGGGTACTAGATATGTATACATTTATTGTAATATAATATATATGTTATAAAAAATTCTGAAAATAAGTTATAGGATAAAAATTTAATAAGAATAAAAGTTGATTTTAAGGGTAAAAAGTTTTATTCTTTCTTGAATTTTTGTAAAAAAGCTGAAATTGTATGAGAGATAGTAGTATTCAAATTTTTAAATCTAAAATTAAATTTTTTATAAATTTTTAAGTCTCAGCAAGGATTATTAAACAATAAGAAACACATGATTTAGTAGTAATTTAAGGTCTGATAAAATATTGTGCCAGCAGTCGCGGTTAAACTTTAAGATTAAACAAAAATTTATTAGTAAATTAGTTAAATAAAAAATAAAAAAAATTTAATAAAATAAAGAGTAAAATCAAAATATTTTTAAAAAATTAATTTAATATTTTTATTGAAGCTAAAAAATTTTAGATTTAAACTAGGATTAGATACCCTATTATACTAAAAATTAATAAAAACTAAAATATTATAAGGTAGTTCTTTAAATTTAAAGAATTTGGCGGTAATTTAGTCTTNTAAACTAGGATTAGATACCCTATTATACTAAAAATTAATAAAAACTAAAATATTATAAGGTAGTTCTTTAAATTTAAAGAATTTGGCGGTAATTTAGTCTTTTCAGAGGAACCTGTTTTGTAATCGATAAACCACGAAAAATCTTACTTATTATAATTAATTTATAAGTTTGTATACCGTCATTATTAGATAATATTTAGAGAAAATTATTAAATTTTATAAATTAAAAAAAATTAGATC
This sequence comes from Pseudomonas saliphila, assembly GCF_008638345.1. Lineage (GTDB taxonomy): Bacteria > Pseudomonadota > Gammaproteobacteria > Pseudomonadales > Pseudomonadaceae > Halopseudomonas > Halopseudomonas saliphila. The sequence goes on from NZ_VTVA01000048.1 coordinate 904, forward strand.
AAGGTGCAGCCTATGAATAAGTTAAAATGGGTTACAATTAAGTATATATAAATATGAAATAAAATTTGAAATAGTTTTAGGAAGGAGGATTTGGTTGTAATAATTATTAATAAATTAAAAAGATATAAGCTCTAAATTATGTACATATCGCCCGTCACTTTCATTATATAGATGAAATAAGTCGTAACATAGTAGATTTACTGGAAAGTGAATCTAGATTAATAAAAATAGAGCTAGAATAAGTTAAGCGCTTCAGTTACATTGAAGAAAAAGTTGTGCAAATCGATTTATTTTTAAAAATTTTGAGATATTGTTTAAATAAAATAATTAGGTTAATAGAATCAACTAAGAATTTAAAAAGTAAAGGTTATAAAACTTTAATTTTATAGACTATAGGGTAAAGTACTGTTAAGGAAATATTTATAAAATAGAGTTAGTAATTATAAAATAATGTACCTCGTGTATTAGGGAAAATTAAAATAAGTCACATATAAAGATAATCCCGAAATTAGAAAAGTTAAATTCTAAATAAGTTTTTGTGTAATAATAATTTAAAAAAAGAATTTAAAAGTGAAATGCTAGTTGTATCTTATAATATCTGGTTTCTTAAAAATTAAATTTAATTTAGCTCTAAATATAATTTGAATTTAGAAGTAAAAGCAAAGGGGATAAGCTCTTTGTATATTTAAAATTTATAATAGATTAATAAAATAAAAATAATT
>NZ_VTVA01000049.1 GCF_008638345.1 Pseudomonas saliphila
GAATGGCACTTACTTAACCTTCTTTGGGTGTCCATTCCTTGCTACTTGTTTGCGGGCGAGGGGTCTGGGCTGAGTTAGCAGCGGGAAGGTTCTCGGTCGTCGCTTGATTGCTCTGGGCTCGATTCTTTGGGGGCGATTACCCACCCGTTGCTCAGCAATGAGGAAGAATAACGATGCCAGGTAGTCTTCGTCGCTCCCGTCAGCATTGCTCTGTCGCCATGCATTCCAGAGTTGCAGGGTATGCTTGAAGCTTAACTCGCGCGGTAAACAGTCTCCCAGCAAGGCAGACTGAGACATTAACAACCGAATCAGATTATGCGCCAGCACGTACACCCAGAGCTCCTTGATAGCCATGCTGGGGGTTTTACAGCTCAGGGTGTCTAGCCCGAGCGTACTTTTCAGGTTGCGTAGATCAAGCTCAACATGCCAGCGGCTGCGGTACAGTTTGTTGAGTTCAGCTTTCGGCACATGTTTGGCGTTCAACAACGTGGTTACCAGGACCTTGCCGCCGCAAAACAACTCCCGCACCGTCAGGGATTCAGGCGCCTGGTCATAATATTCGCGACTCATCCAGTCGGGCTTTTGCTTTGGCTTGGTTATCTCAATGAGGTGGTCCTTTGGCCCCAGAGACCGGCCCTGCTCAAAGTTTGTCGAACGCTGGCGTACACCGTGTTGCTCGAATACGCCATCCACTTGTCGACGCTGCAACTCGACAAACAGAAAATAGGTTGCATAGAACGAATCGCCCAGCAGAATGCCGCCCGCGCTGAGGGTAGAAAGCATGCCTCTCAGCAGCGTTTGCTCGTCTCCTCCCTTGCCGCGACACCGGCCAACAGCGGCATTCAGCACAGCGCCACTGGCCAAGCAGACGATGCCAACCAGCCGACACTGAGGAAAACCCAGGCCGGGCTTCTGGCTACGCGGCTGTGGATAGGCCTCCTGATTGGCCTGCGTATCGGGCATGCTAATCGTGGTTCCGTCTACCAGGCGGACCGGTCTGCCGTTCCACTGCCAGGTCTGCGGAACGGCATCCGCCATTAGTCGTCCTGTCTGGCAGCACAAAGTGGAAACCATTCCTGTAGGTAACCGTTGCCGTGCGCGGCAGTAGGCACCTGTCCGGGTGCTGCAGGTGTTGAGGCCATGCTTCACGCGGTCCACTACCGTATCGTTCACGACCTTTTGACAAGACGCATCAGCACTCATGGCTTGGGCCAGGAATAGAGAAAGTGTTTCGGTTGGCGGGAAAAGTCTTTCACGATGCCGAGGAATAAGCGGCTCAACCGAGTCAAGCAGCTTCGGGTCGGAAAGCAGGTCAAAAAAAGTGTAAGAATCAGCCTCTTTAGCGTGGCGCTGAGCGCACCGTTGTTGTTGGATCGCGGCTCGGCGTCTAGGATGCATAGAAGGCTGGCTCCGGTGTTGTCGGGTGATGGTTTCGTCGCTTTCACCATACGACCCTGAGTCAGCCTTTTTATATCCATTTCAATTGGTTAGCGCTTAAGTAAGTGCCATTC
>NZ_VTVA01000005.1 GCF_008638345.1 Pseudomonas saliphila
CGACGCTGGCCGCCAGGCCAGCCGATCTAACCAGCATCACAGGCCGGAAAGCTCCCGGCCCCAAAAACAGCTTAAGCCACTTCCGCGTTATGGTAGATGTTCTGCACATCTTCCAGATCGTTGAGCATGTCGATGAATTTCTCGAACATCGGCACATCTTCACCGCTCACTTCGGTCATGATCTGCGGCAGGAACTGAATCTCGTCCACCGCAAAATCCACATCCCCCAACAAGTCTGCCAGCGCTTGCTTGGCCTTGGCGTACTCTGTGTGCGGGGTAAACACCGTGATGGTGCCGCCCTCATTCTCGATATCGCTCACGTCCACATCAGCCATCATCAGGGCTTCAAGCACCGCGTCCTCATCATCGCCGGCAAAGGCGAGAATGGCGCAGTGATCGAACATGTGGCTCACGCTGCCGCCGGTGCCCAGCTTGCTCTTGGTCTTGGTGAAGCAGTTACGAACGTCGGAAATGGTGCGATTGGGATTATCGGTCAGGCAATCGACGATCACCATGCAGTTACCCGGACCAAAACCCTCATAGCGCGCAACGGCGAAATCCTCACCGCCGCCGCCCTTGGCCTTGTCGATGGCCTTGTCGATGACGTGCCCTGGCACCTGGTCTTTCTTCGCCCGCTCGATCAGACCGCGTAATGTCAGATTACCCGTGGGGTCAACACCGCTTGATTTGGCGCAAACGTAGATCTCGCGAGCATACTTGCTGTAGACCTTGGTTTTTGCGTCAGCCGTTTTGGCCATTGATTCTTTGCGGTTTTGATAAGCGCGGCCCATGGGTGTGCTGTCCTGTAGGTTGTCGGAAAACTCCGGATTTTACGCTCAGATCCCGGCCAGATCCATTGCCATGGTCGTGGGCGGCGGGTATTGGCAGCGCGAGCTATGCACTCAAAGCAATGGCGTAACCGTTGCCAGCCAGGCAATCAGTAGAAAGATAACGACCACAATGCTCAGGGGTTTACGCAGCGCTGGATACCACACCGGTGCCAGCCCCTGTTTGACAGCCCAGATATCGGCGTAATACAGCGTGCCAAACGCAATCAAGAAAATGGGTACAGCAAAGTGAACCGGCAGGCTCAGCCCCAGCCAGCCAAGCAATGGCGGGATGACTGACAGCCCCAACTGAATCGGCGCTTTCTCACTGGACTCTTCAGCGCGCATGGCCAGCCCCCAGTGAATGGCACCCATAAAGGCCATCACGATCGCGGCGTAGGTGAGTAACTCCTCAAGCACGCGCTCGCGCCAGGCCTCGGGTGTGACCCAGATGCCAAGCGACCCGGTGATAAACGGGACCAGCCCGATGAAGCCCAGGCTGATAGCCAGTTTCGGGGGGCGGATGGCGCTGAAAGGGTGCATGAAAGCTCCGTTATCTGTAATTAAGCACTGAGTCAGACCACTCCCTCAGTCGATCAAGGTGACCGGGCCGGGCCGGCGCTTGCGTGGCAGGCGCTGCAATAAAGATCCTAGCCTGGATCTGAGTACCGCCGCGCTGGCTGGGTCGGCGACCGGCACGCTACGCGCATAGGTCTGCTGCACGTACTCGTCGAAGAAAGCATCCAGCTCAGGCTTCTGTGCGGGCAGCGCTGTCACCAATCGCGCATGCCAATGACGTGGTCCCTCCCCATCGCGGGCCTGGAGCCTGAGCCGCGCAAGTCGACGATTGAGCTTGTTCCATGCACGCTTGCGCGGGTCATTAGACCGCTTTTGCGGGCGCAACGTCCAGAGCGCCAGTGGCAGCATGACCACTGCGGCGGCAATCAGCGCGATGATGGCGATGCGTTGCCAGTCAGCGGTACCAAACCAACGGCGGAAAAAATCCAGCTGGCGTTCGCTCTCATAACCAAGCACATGCAGCTGCCAGCGGTAGTTCACATCATCCCAGGCCAGCCGGATGTTGTTGATCCAGCCGATGCTGCGATAACGCGCGCCGGACAAGGGCGAATCCTGCAAAAAGCTGCCTTCGCCGCGCAAAGCCTCCTGCAAGCCGCGCTCGATGCGCTCCGGTGCTACCTGGAAGGTGGGATCGACCGAGATCCAGCCGCGGCCCGGCAACCAGGCTTCGACCCAGGCGTGGGCGTCAAACTGATGCACCAATACATGGTTGCCACGCGGATTGACCTCCCCGCCCTGATACCCTGCAACGATACGTGAGGGTACGCCGGCTGCACGCAGCGCAAAGGTCATGGCGCCAGCGAAATGCGCGCAGAACCCGCGCCGCGTGTCGAACAGGAACTCGTCGTTGGTATGTTCCCCAAGCGTATCCGGACGCAGCGTGTAGTGGTATGGCTCGCGGTTGAAATGCTGCAGCATGGCCTGGATCAACTCGGCATCATCCGGGTATTGCCGCCGCAGGGTTTGAGCCCATTCCCGGGTGCGCGGGTCACTGCCCTCGGGAAACGCCAGATACAGCCGCCGTTGCAGCGCGTCCAACCCCTGTGGGTCGAGCAGACTGTCCGGCCAGGAGGTCGCGGAATACGCGGTGGTCTGACTGATCGGGCGTCTGGCGCGCAACATGAAATCCCGGGTCAGGACCAGTTCATCCGTCGTCGAGGTAGCGCCACGCAGGCTGAACAGCCAGGGCTGATGACTGGCGCCGGTTACGACGCGGTAGCCGATCGATGCACCCTCCACCTGTAACGCTCCAGGTCCACCGCCAGAGCCAACCGCCGTGTGGCTCCAGCGACGCCCATCAAATTGACTCAAGGTCATGGCGCGCCAGTACAGCTGCTCGTGTGCGGGAATCGGACCCTCGAAGTTGACCCGAAACGCCAACGCACCTGACTGCGCAAGATCTGCTACATCACCCGGCGCCATACTCTCCGAAAGCCCGGTGGTCGCCTGCTGCCCCGGTGAGTTGACTGCCCACAGCGGACCCAGCCGTGGAAATACCAGGAACAGCACCAGCATCAGCGGTATTGCCTGCGCCAACAGCACCCCAGCCGTGCGCAGGGCGCGTCCCGGATCGTTGCGCCCGGATGTCTGTTGCAGGCCTACCAGCGCCGCAATCAGCACCAGCAGCGAGACGCACTGGTACAGCGCCAGCAGAATGCTCTGGTTGAACAGGAAGGCTGTCGCGATGAGAAAAAAGCCCAGGTAGATCACTACCAGAGCGTCCCGCGGCTCACGCATTTCCAACAGTTTGAGCATGAACAACAGCAACAACAGCAACACGGCCGCATCGAGCCCGATCAACGTACCCTGGGTGACATACACCCCGACCACGCTGACCAGAATGGCCAGCGCCTTGCTCACTATGCCGGGATAACCCCAGCGCATGCGCTGAATCTGCACCCGCCATAACGCGCAGACCATCCAGAGTACCGCGACCCAGATCGGCAGACGTGGCAGATGCGGTAATAGTACGACCACCTGAGCGGTCAATAGCCACGCCAGACTGTTACGCGGGATCAGTGCCGAGCCCGTCATGGCGCCACTCCATACAGCGCTATAGCGAGCAGGCAGGCATCACGATGCGCGTCGCCGAGTGCGGGCCCCTGCTGCTCCCCTGCCAGGCTCAAACCATAGGGCTGGCTGGATTGCTCCAACTGCAGTATCCAACCCGCCAGACAACCGAGGCGCTGTTCCAGATCAACCCCCGGAGCAGCGTCAAGATCCAGCCAGATGCTGTCCTGCAGCGGCTCGGCAAACACCTTGCTGTGTAGGCCCTGTCCCCGTGACCAGGCGCGCCAATCCAGGCGCCTGCGTGAATCGCCTGGCTGATAGGCGCGCAACCCCTGAAAATCATCGACTCCTTCACCATAGGGCTGTTCACCCTCGCCTTCACCGCTACGCCCGGCACCGGGCAAGGGTGCATCTACAGGTTTGGGATACACCAGCACCTGCAGGTTCAGATCGACCAGACTCCAGGCGACAAACCAGCCAAGCGGGTAACGGGTCTCGATGCGCAAACGCCGCGGCTTGAACCAGCCCCGTTTTTGCACAGCGTGATAAAGCGTTACCTGCGCCTCCTGGTTGCTGTTTACATCCGCCTGTTGCGGCGTCTCCCCGGGCCACATCAGGCGTACCGACTGATGCTCGCGGTCCAGGGCGCGCAAGGTCAGATCGAAGGGAGCCGATTCGCCAGCAAATACCGGACGGCTGCCGGCGCCATGCACCTGCAGACCCGACAAATTGCGATAGGTATGGTACAGGCTGACCCAGAACAGGCTGGCTAGCACAAAAGTGACCGCGTATATCAGGCTGTTCTGGTAGTTGATTGCGCCGATGAGCATGATCAGCAACAGCAGCATCAGGCCCAGCCCCGCGCGGCTGGGCAGAATGAAAATGCGCCGGTGATTGAGCTGCACCTGGCTGGCGGGCGGTATGCGCTTGTTCAGCCACCGTGCAAAGACGCCACTGGCCTGGCCACCGAGGCGCGCGATCACACCGCTGGCACCCCGTTCAGCAGCCACTGCGCAAGCCCGCCCCCACCATGCCCTGCTGGATCCTCGCTGGCTCGCAAACGGTGACTCACCACAGCCGGCAACACCGCCTGCACATCCTCTGGAATCACGTAACCGCGATGTTCAAGCATGGCCCAGGCGCGGGCCGCGGCAAGCAGCCCCAGACTGGCGCGCGGCGATAATCCCCAGGCACATACCTGGCTCTCGCGGGTGCGGTTTACCAGCCGCAGAATGTAATCGATGATCGGCTCGCTGGCGGTGATCTCGGGGACGGCCTGCTGCAACATATGCAGCTGCTCGCGGGTCATCGCCGGCTCGATATTATCCAGCCTGGCACGTCGACCGCCGCGCAGCAGCAGCGCTTTCTCGGCGCTCAGGGACGGATAACCGAGCGACAGGCGCATCAGAAAGCGGTCGAGCTGGGATTCAGGCAAGGCGAAGGTGCCGCTTTGCGACACCGGATTCTGCGTCGCGATGACGAAGAACGGATCAGGCAACGGGCGAGTCGCACCGTCGACCGTCACTTGCCCCTCCTCCATTGCCTCAAGCAACGCACTCTGACTCTTGGGCGTAGCGCGATTGATCTCGTCAGCCAGGATCAGCTCGGCAAAAATAGGCCCCGGATGGAAGACGAACTCCGCGCTGTTACGGTCGAACACCGAGGTGCCGAGAATATCTCCCGGCAGCAGATCACTGGTGAACTGGATACGCTGATAGCTCAAGCCCATCACCCTGGCCAGCGCCTGGGACAAAGTGGTCTTGCCCATTCCCGGCAAATCCTCAATCAGCAAGTGCCCGCGGGCAAGGATGCACGCCACCGCCAGCTTTACCGCGTGCGGTTTGCCCAGCAGAACCTGATCAACCGCATGCAGCGCCCCGTTTAATACATCCCTCATTATTCACCTCGTATCTGTCCTGCCTTCCATGGTAGAGCTTGCCAGGCGCGGCGCAAAGCCCGTTGTCAGCCCTGGTCCGCCGTGTCCTGCTCGGCGGGCTCAGGCTTCATCGCCTCGAGGCGGTTGATCATGTAACGCACGTGCAGGTGCAGACTGTACAGCTCGTGGGCATAGGACAAGGGCACTTCCACCCGACTCAGATCGCTCTCCAGCGCGCGCAAGCCAGCGATCTCCGTGTCGATACTGCCCTCGATTTGGCCGTTGATGATCAACCGGTCAACGCGGCGCAGATGTTCGTACCATCTGAAAACTCGCGCGCGCATGCGCCAGGTGTAGATCGGGCCCATACTGCGCAGCAGCGGCAGCATGATCACAATGAAGGGGATCAGCAGGACGACATAACGGTCGGCAATGGAGGCAATCCAGAATGGCAGATGGCGCTGCAGCAGCGGCACGCCCTCGCGGTGGTAGTATTCAGCCTCACCGGTGAGTTCCAGCTCCATTGGCGCCGGCGCAGGGAAGGTATTCGGCGCATCGAGCAGATTGCCTTCACGCAGCACCTCACGTGAGGCTTCCAGAATCAAGGATGTCAGCGCAGGGTGGAATTCATTATTCGCGACCAGCATGGCCACCGGCGAAAGCAGCGAGGTGTCCTGGGGAGGCACATTGCCTGCCAGGTCCAACAGCCCCTCGGGCACGATGATATGTTCGAGGAAGGACAACCGCGATGCCAACGCCTCGCTCTGGGCCAAGTTTACCAGTTGAACATTTGGGTCGGAGATCAGCCCCGCCAGTAGACTGTTACCCACCGGGAGCACAAGAAAGGCCGCATCCAGCTCGCCGTCGAGCAACGCCCGAGCACTCGCGGCGCTACCCAGCGCCTGCCAGGTGCCGGCCTCAAGCAACTCCAGCGCACGCCCATTACCGACCTGCCCGAACAGGCTGCGTACCACCGACCAGGTTCCGCTGCCCTCGGTACCCACCGACACCCTGTGATCGTGCAGATCGGTTAGCCGCTGAATTTCGAGATCACTGCGCTGAAACAGCCATAAGGGTTCGCGGTAGAGCGCAGCCAGGCCACGCAACCGCCGCAGCTGCTGCCGCTCAAGCATGGCGGTAGTGCCGCTCTGGACCAGGCCAAGCTGTACGTCATCCGACCCATCGGTCAGACGCTGGAGATTGTCGACACTGCCACGACTGGGATACAGCTCAAGCGTCAACCCGTCACGTGCCAGACGCTCCTTGAGCTTCAAACCAAACTGATGATAGCCACCGTTTTCGCTGCCGGTCGTCATGCCGACGGTGCGTGGCGGAGCAGGATCCAGAAACCGAAAGAGTATCCAGATCACGCCCGCGGCCAGAGGAATAATCCAGAGATTGGCGCGAACGAATACTGCAGCCTGTTTAAAGACGTTCAATGACGGACTCCGGCGCGTTAGACGATCCACCCAGTCTAACCGCAGCCCGGTGTAACGGCGAATGGCTATCTGACACCCCGGTCTTCGGGTAGCGCCATTCAACCGCTAACTGAGCCTGCTATGAGCCCAGGCGCGCCGAGACGAATTCATACAGCGACCCTACGGTTGCAAACGCCTCGCCTTCGATCTCGTCATCGGCGATCTGTATACCAAAGGTGCTTTCGATTTCGCCAAGGATGACCACTACCGCCATCGAGTCGAATTCAGGCAGCCCCCCGAGCAGCTCGGTATCTGCATCCAGTACCACCTCATCATCGAGTTGCAAACTACGGCGCAGCAGTCCCTGGATTTCGGCAAATCGGTCCAATCAGATATCCTCCGGTCACATCGGGCTTATCCCGAAGAGCGGCGGATTCTGACAAATATCCACGGTCGCCGCTAGGGTCTATTAAAGTCGACACTGGCCGCATCGACCGCACTCAGGGCCCAACAGCTTCCGTCTGGTTATCTTTTGCCACAACCACGGCTTGCAACCTTGCCCGGTTCTGGTAGTGTCGAGGGGTGCCGGTGTTCTGCTGGCCATCGCTTCACAGGCACTTGAAATAGCCACCTGCGTTGCTGTTACCGGATCTGAAGTCGCGTCGATGAGCTCAGTTACGAGTCGTTAACTGCGCCTTTTCGGCGTTTGTGCCGTATCTGAACCAGTTTGCGCATGCTTTCAAGTCTTACAAAACCAATGAATTATTATTCCTGACAAGGAGTTGTGCCGTTCGCCATGAACAAATCACCCGCAATTGTGATGACAAAATTGGATATCCAGCGACTGGACGAGTTGCTCGCGACCATGGATGCGCCCATTGACCTGCTCGAAGCCCTCGAAGGCGAAATGCTCCGAGCGAGGGTAGTCAGTCACAAGCGCATTGCAGCCGACGTGGTCACCATGAATTCTACCGTCCGCTTCGTTGACGAGGCGAGCGAGCGCGAATTCGTCCTGACCCTCGTGTATCCGGAACAGGCCGGCCGTGCCGGAAGTATTTCGATTCTGGCGCCAGTAGGCATCGCCCTGCTTGGGCTGAAAAAAGGACAGAGCATTTCTTGCACGGGGCCCAATGGCCGACCGCAGAAGCTCAAGATCATCGATATTCTCTATCAGCCTGAAGCCAGCGGCGACTTTCACCTGTAAGACAAAAGGCCCGGTTAATCCGGGCCTGATATATCAACCACTCTTTCTTCTATCCTCCAAATTTGCCTCTACTCTCGCCTCTAGCCCCCAGCTCGACCAGCGGGGTTTCCTGCGCAGCCCTCTGGTTACGATGAAAACCTGACCTTACAACCGATCGCTTGGACCAGACGCGGGCAGTGGACGGTCGAGTTCCATCTCGACCAGCGGCGTGGCTGGCGAGTGCTATGGCCGGGATGGAACCCGGCCCTCCATAGCGCGCCGAAGCTTTCCATTCCGCACTCTTTTGGTAGCCAGCTTCTAATCAATCCGTCGACGCCGATGACTCCCGAGTCAACTCCAAACCCGCTCTATCCGTCCAGCCTTCTTCCAATTCGGCTTTAACAGACACACCCAAGCCCTTGAAATCACTAACTTGCTTGACGAGATTTCCGCGCCCATTCACCAACTGATCACAGGCCCGCTGATAGGCTTCCGTGGCGCGCTCCAGGCTCTTACCAATACCGTCCATGCTGCCGAGAAACGTGCGCAACTTGTCATACACCTTGCCTGCACGATCTGCCAATTCGGCGGTATGCCGGTTCTGATCCTCGAAGCGCCATAGCTGGCGTACGATATTCAGACTGGTCAGCAAGGTGGTCGGTGTCGCGACCAGCACGTTCTGTTCGATAGCTTTCTGAAACAGCGTCTCGTCTGCCTTCAGCGCCTCGACAAAAGCCGATTCGATGGGGATGAACATGAACACCATTTCCGGCGCGTTGAGCCCCGGCAACTCGAAATAGTGCCGATCAGACAGTTCCCGAATGCGCTCGCCAATGGCCTGCACGTGTTCGGCCAGGGCGATACGCCGCTCACCTTCGTCTTCGCTATTGATGTAACGCGTATAGGCATTCAGCGACACCTTGGCATCGATGATCAGATGCTTGTCCTGCGGCAGGTAGACCAGAACGTCCGGACGCTGGCGCTTGCCCTCGCTGTTATTCATGCTCACTTCGCGCTTGAAGTCCTGGCCCTGGCGCAGGCCTGAACGTTCGAGCACATTCTCCAGGATCAGCTCGCCCCAGTTGCCCTGGGTCTTCTTCTGCCCGCGCAGGGCCGTGCTGAGATCATGCGCCTCCTGGGTAATCTGTCGATTCAGCTCCTTGAGGTGCTGAAGCTCCTGAGCCAACGCGGCCTGCTGCTGGGTGTCCTTGTGGTGGATGTCCTCGACCTTGCTGCGGAACTGGTCGATCTGCTCGCGGAAGGGCTTGAGCAGCGCATCCAGCGACTGCTGGCTGTGCTGGGAGAACGCCTGACCCTTGGCTTCGAAGATGCGGCTGGCGAGCTGCTCGAACTCCAGCTTGAGCTGCTCGCGACTGTCCTTGAGCAACTGTTGCTGTTCGGTGAAGTGCTGCTGGCGTTGCTCCAGCGTGCTCAACAGGGTGGAGTGTTCGACGTTCAATTGCTCATGGGTGACCTGCAGATCCAGCAATCTGGTGTTGAGCGCTTCGCGTTCGCCGCGCAGTTCGGCCAGCTGCCGGACCTGCTCGCTGCTGAGCGTTTGCGCCCGCTCCGCCTGCACCTGCCATTGGTGACATTGCTGTTCGGCCTCACTCAGCCGTTTGCACACTTCGGCATGCTGGTCGCGCAGCACATCCAGTGTGTCCTGGATGTGTTCAACGCGCGCGTCCAGTGCGCCCTGACGGGCCAGCTGCTGGTGTGCTTCCATTTGCAGATGCTGGTAGCGCTCGCGCTGCGCTTCCAGCTCGTTGCGGGACTCGGCCTGACGTCGCGACATAAGCCAGACCGTTATCCCCCAACCCAGCACGGTTGCCAGCAGGACGCCGGGCATCAATGCTTCGAGATCGCTCGGGCTCATCACCTTTCTCCTTGTTACCGATGCAACTCACAGATGCAACAAAGCCCCTCGAAAGGGGCTCTGGTCACGTACAGGTGCTACAGCTCAACCGCACTTGCTGTCGCCGCAGCTCAGGCAAGTCATGCAGCCGTCCATCAGAACGGCCGCCTGCGTGTGGCACTTGGCGCACATCTGCGCGCCCGGTGGATACTCTTCAGTGCTGTCATCACACTCGGCAGACGCCTGGCTCTGGGCCGAAACGCCCATGAACTCGGCACGTTTCTGCTCGAGATACGCGCGCTGGTGGTCGTCCATCCCGTCCTGAATCATGCCGATGCGCTTGAGATGCTGGTCCAGCACTTCGCCAATCTCGGCCACCAGTGACGGCATCCAGCGCCCACCGCGCTTCATGTAGCCGCCCTTGGGGTCGAATACGCTGCGCAGCTCTTCAACCAGGAAGGTGCAGTCGCCGCCCTTGCGGAACACGGCAGAGATAATCAGCGTCAGGGCTGAAATCCACTGGTAATGCTCCATGTTCTTCGAGTTGATGAAGATCTCGAAGGGCCGACGCGTTTCATGATCACTGCCGTGATTGAGAATCACGTCATTGATAGTGACGTAGATCGCGTGCTCGGACGTCGGCGTCTTGATCTTGTAGGTAGAGCCTTCAAGAAACTCCGGACGCTTGAGCTTCTCATGCATCTCTTCCAGTTTCACCACAGGCGTCTGGACTTCCACTTCCCGGCTCGCGTCGTCCGGCTTGACGACCGAATAGTCGACAATCTTGCTGCTGATTTTCAATGCCATGTTAAATCCTTCCTCGCCCCGCCGCGACGGGGCTCAATCATATCTTGGGTTCAGAACTTGCCGTAATAGCCTTCTTTGAGGGCATCATACAGATTGGCGGCGCTGTGCATCTCGCCGTCGTACTCGATTTCATCTCCGCCCTTGGCTTCAACAAAGGATCCGTCTTCCAGCTTGAAACGATAGGTGGTGTTAGCCAGATCCTGCTCCTTGACCAACACGCCCTGGAAGGCTTCCGGGTTGAAGCGGAAAGTCGTACAGCCTTTCAGGCCCTTTTCGTAGGCGTACCGGTAGATGTCCTTGAAATCCTCATAGGGATAGTCGGTTGGCACGTTGGCGGTCTTGGAAATCGATGAGTCGATCCACTTCTGCGCCGCTGCCTGCACATCAACATGCTCGGTCGGTTTGACGTCGTCGGCGGCAATGAAATACTCGGGCAGATTGCGGGTGCCCGCCTCCATGCTCGGCAACGCTTCCGGATTGACGAAATGCCGGTAAGCCAGCAGCTCGAAGCTGAAGACGTCTACCTTTTCCTTGGACTTCTTGCCTTCACGGATCACGTTACGGAAATAGTGATGCGCAAAGCTCGGCTCGATGCCGTTGGAGGCATTGTTGGCCAGCGACAGCGAGATGGTACCCGTCGGCGCGATCGAGCTGTGGTGCGTAAAGCGTGAGCCCTTCTCGGCGAGTGCGGCAACCAGCTCCGGATCTTCAGCAGCGACCTGCTGCATATAGCGGCTGTATTTCGCCCACAACAGCTTGCCGGTCACCTTCTGCCCCGCCTTCAGACCGTCCTTGCGCATTTCCGGACGCTTGGCGAGCATGGCCTCGGTGACGATGAACTCTTCGTCCATCAGCGGTGCGGCGCCCTTCTCTTCACTCAGCTGCAGACCTGTGCGCCAGCCCTGGATGGCCATTTCCTTCGATACTTCTTCGGTGAACTCCAGCGACTTGGGTGAACCGTACTTCATGCACAACATGGTCATGGTCGAACCCAGACCGAGGAAGCCCATACCGTGGCGACGCTTGCGGTAGATCTCGTTGCGTTGCTGTTCCAGCGGCAAGCCGTTGATTTCCACCACGTTGTCCAGCATGCGCGTAAAGATATCGACAACCTTGCGGTACTCATCCCAATCGAAACGCGCCTTCTCGGTGAAGGGATCGCGCACGAACAGCGTCAGGTTGATTGAGCCCAGCAGACAGGCACCGTAGGGCGGCAAAGGCTGCTCGCCACAGGGGTTGGTGGCGCGAATTTCCTCGCAGAACCAGTTGTTGTTCATTTCGTTGACGCGGTCAATGAGGATGAAGCCGGGTTCGGCGAAGTCATAGGTCGAGGTCATGATCATGTCCCAGATGCGCTTGGCGCGCATGACCTTGGACACACGGCACGCCACCTTGCCATCGGCACGGGTCAGGTAGCGATCATTGGACGGCAGGTTACGCCAGATCACCTGATTTTCATCGTTCAGGTCGATGCCATCAGCGTCGACTTCGGACTGGGTAACCGGAAAGGACAATTTCCAGTCTTCATCAGCGGCAACCGCTTTCATGAAGGCTTCGGTAATCAGCAGCGACAAATTGAACTGACGCAGCCGGCCGCCTTCGCGCTTGGCCCGGATAAAGTCGGTGACATCCGGATGGCCCACATCGAAGGTTGCCATCTGGGCGCCACGACGGCCGCCAGCGGATGACACGGTGAAGCACATCTTGTCGTAGATATCCATGAACGACAGTGGCCCGGAGGTATAGGCACCAGCGCCAGACACATAGGCGCCGCGGGGACGCAGCGTGGAGAATTCATAACCGATACCGCAGCCGGCTTTCAACGTCAGCCCGGCTTCATGCAGCTTGGACAGAATGTCGTCCATCGAATCGCCGATAGTCGCCGACACCGTGCAGTTGATGGTCGAGGTCGCTGGCTTGTGTTCCAGCGCACCGGCGTTGGAGGTGATCCGTCCGGCCGGGATGGCGCCATGGCGCAGCGCCCACAAAAACTTGTCGTACCACTCTTCACGCAGTTCGGGAGCTTCGACATCAGAAAGTGCCCGCGCTACGCGCTGGAAGCTTTCATCCACAGTCTTGTCGATAGGTGACCCGTCCTTGGTCTTGAGTCGGTACTTGGTATCCCAAATATCTTCCGACGCAGGCTGCAAAGTGATACTGGTGACGACGTTATGCAGGCGCTGCACCTTGGCTGTCTGACTCATTGCTTTCTCCCGAAATACTAGGCTACGCCGGAAAAGTCCCACCTGAACAACAGCTTGCTGTCAATGGGCATCCGGAAACGAAAAACACTACTTGTAGTGCATAAAGCGCAATCCTAGCCCCACATATGGATTTGGGCAACTGCTTTAATTGTGATTTTTCAGGCTGCAGGAACTTGACAGGCGGGGAAGCGCGTCTTGACTGGGATCGGCGCCGTCGGAGCGACGACGCTGATCGATGACCGGTGTCAGCTAGCCGCTGACGTGCCGTCGATGGGGAAGAATGTGCCGTGGCTCCAGAGGCCGAAACGGCTTTTACCGTCGACCTTATGCTCTACCGCACGCTCAGCCAGGTCATAGAACACGTTGCGGTTGATCAAGGCTTCAAGATTGGTACGTAGCAGCACATAGGGCGAGGGTTCCTGCGTGTCAGGATCAACGACGACACGGATCGGGTTGTCCGGGCCCGCCTCAACGCTGTCATCAAGGTTGGTGGTAAAACGGAGCACCTGGTGTTCACCCTCCCCCTCGACCTCCAGCGAGACCGCTACAAAGGGCGCGTCCTCAACCTGAATGGCCCAGCGCTCGACTGGCGTGACCAGGTAATAACGTTGGTCCTCGTCGAAGCGCAGAATCCCCGCAAAAAGCTGGACCAGGGGTTTGCGGGTGATAGCGGTGCCTTCGTGGATCCAGGTACCGTCACGGGCAATACGCATGTCCATCTCGCCGCTTACCGGCGGATTCCACAGGTGCACCGGTGCCGGTGCCCGCCGCGGCGTACTCAGCTCAGGCTCGGGAATACTTTGCAGAATGGATTCGGCAGTCGGTTTTTCACTCGTCATGCTGTTACCTCGGGTCAACGGCCCAGCAGTTGACGGCTGTAATCCTCAAGGGGAGGACGTAACAGCGTCGATG
Source organism: Pseudomonas saliphila (assembly GCF_008638345.1). Classification (GTDB taxonomy): domain Bacteria; phylum Pseudomonadota; class Gammaproteobacteria; order Pseudomonadales; family Pseudomonadaceae; genus Halopseudomonas; species Halopseudomonas saliphila. The sequence goes on from NZ_VTVA01000005.1 coordinate 13,672, forward strand.
GCTTGGCCTTGAAAAATTGAAGGAAGCCGCCCTTGGTTTCGATCGTTACAAAATCGACAACGTGACGGGTGGATGTTTCCATGAGAATGAGCTGCAGCATGGCTTTGTCGACGCCCAGTTCGCTCCACTGATCCTGCTGTTGTTTGGGCTCGGCACCTTCCGCACTGGCAAAGCGCGTGTAAAGCAGAAAGTCAGAGCGCTGCAAGCGTGCCTGATCCAGCGCCTCCTCCAGCCCTGCAGGCTGCTGCGCTCGTTGTACCAGGGGAAATACCTGAGCCGCCGCAGCAAAGGCCTCTTCGGCCACCACGTTCGGCCGCGAATAGGGATGGCCGACAGGCAAAAAATGACCCTGTGCGATATACAGGCTGGCATCGGACTCCAGGGTCCAGGTCGCGCTCCGGTTGATACGGTAGTTATTGGTCAGACCCGCATCGTCGAGGTAATACCGCGCGCTTTCGCGCATATCAGACGGCTTCATGCAGCCGGTCAGCACCGCCAGTCCCAGCAACAACGCAGTCCACCGCATGCTGTCTCTCCCTGTTTTTGAATACCCAGATCCCGGAACGAGCCGGGATATTCTTTAGTGAGCCATGGCTCAAAAGCCAATCCCCCTAGCCCCCTTTTTCAAAGGGGGAACCGGTCGGAGTGGCTGGTGGCTTATATCTCAAGCAATAGCCATTTATCAGAACGGCAGACATCCGCCAGGTCTCGCACGTACAGTCCCCCCTTTGAAAAAGGGGGCTAGGGGGATTCAGGGTTTCGATCCCGAATCCATGCGTCACCTACATCAAAGCGCACGCATCCATTCCGGCCGCAAACCGGCGCTGGCTGGGTGCCTGATGGCAGTACTTACCTGCTCCAGCATACGTGCCTTGTCGGCACCGAGCACACCTTTGAGCACCAGATAGTTCGATGCGTGGTCACTGCGAAATACCGTGTTCTCAAGTTCAAGCGCGCCCAGGAACTGTTCTATCTCACGGAACAGTCCAATCTGATCCAGCGGCTGAAAGTCCGGGAACTGCGCGCGGTAACGCTCCATGCCCTGCGGGAAGCTCACCACCAACGTAGAGAGAAACTCCGGCTGGATAGCGTTCATCAGACGCGCGGAGTTGAGAGCGTGCTGAGTGCTCAGGCTCTGTCCGCCCAGGCCGTTGAGTATCATCACCGAACGCTGCAGACCCGCCGCACCGGCCTTCAACAAGGCCTCTTCGGTCGATTGCCCCGTCTCGCCCTTGTTCACCCGCGCGAGCACTTCATCATCACCGGACTCCGCGCCGACATACAGCATCGCCAGGCCGGCATCACGCAACTCCTTGAGCTCCTCCACCGATTTGCGCTTGAGATTGCGCGGCAGGCAATAGGAGGTGACCCGCTCCACCGTCGGCATGTGCTCGCGAATAGCCTGCAGGATGGTCAGCAACCGACGCGTGGGCAGAATCATCGCATCGCCATCCGCCAGAAAGACGCGTTGCACGATCAATTGCTCACCGCTGCGACGTATCTCCTCCAGCACCTGCGACTCGTCCCGCGCACGGAATTTCTTCTGGGGGGCGGTATACATCTCGCAGAACGTACATTTGTTCCACGAGCAGCCATTGGTTACCGGCAGGATCAACGAATGCGCTTCGCTTGGCGGACGGAATACGGGTTCTATGTAATCGATGGGAAACGAATGGGACACAGGTTCTCCGGGGATACTGGACTGAGCGCCAGTTTAAACCAATCTATTTTCACCCGTATGGGTTTAGCGCCAGACCCGCGATTATTTTATCGTTCAGATTGAATCGGGACGATTTTAAATTCTGGCTCAACCTCATCTATGTTACGGATAATTAGAAAATGACGCTGACAACAATAAATAGAACCTCCCCAAAATTCTTGCTCTCAACCCTATCCGCCGTAGTGATTGCTGCAAGTTTGAGCGGCTGCTTGTCCAGTGGCGGTGGCAGTGATGACGACGATCATCAAGAACCCACAAACCCGCTGCAGCTATCAACACAGCAAGGGGACTACATTGGCATTTCGGAAAACGGTATGCGCGTCTACCGCGGCATTCGCTATGGCGAAGCGGAGCGTTTCGCCGCCCCGGCATTCCCTGCTGCACATTCGGCGCCCGTACAACTGAGCACTGAATTTGGCAGCGACTGTCCGCAGAACGCTAGCGCCTTTGGCACAGCCAGCGTCAACGAAGACTGTCTGTTCCTCAACGTCTACGCGCCAGAGGAGCCAGGCGAGTATCCCGTCATGGTCTGGATTCACGGCGGCGCCTTTATTTATGGCTCTGGCGGTGAAAGCTATGAGCCCGCGCGACTGGTTGACAAAGGCGTAGTCGTTGTCACCTTGAACTATCGTCTGGGTGCTTTGGGCTTTCTGCCACATGCAAGCCTGGGAGATAGCAACTTCGGATTGCAGGACCAGCAGTTGGCCTTGCAATGGGTGAAGGAGAACATCGGCGCGTTCGATGGTGATGCGGATAATGTCACCATCTTCGGTGAGTCTGCCGGCGGACACAGCGTCATGAGCCAGCTAGCCTCTCCCGCTGCAGAAGGTCTGTTTCATAAGGCGATTGTGCAGAGTGGATCCTATAACGGGGACCAAGTCTCGCTGCCGGTAGGTCAAGCACTATTTGGCAATCCCACTGTCGCCGCCACCGAGTGCGCAGACGATACCGGAGATCAGTTGGTGGCCTGCCTGCGGTCGCTCTCCGTAGAAGACATCCTTGCGGCTCAGCCGGGCAATATTCTGCCCGCGACCGGTACCGAGGTTCTGCCGATTTCCATCAACCAGGCACTGACTACCGGCGAGTTCAACCAGGTACCGGTAGTGATGGGCAGCAACCGCGATGAAGGTGCGCTGTTTACCCTACTGGCGCTGGGAGAGGGAAAGGATCTGTCCACCGGGGACGGATACGATGCAGCGGTCCAGGAGCTCTTATCTGAAGATCCCAGGCTTGACGCCAAGCAGATCGCCGACGATTACCTCGCTTTGCAACAACCGAGCCCCCTGTATTACATCAATGCCTACACAGCGATAGGCACCGATTGGCGCTTCAACTGCCCCAACGATGCGCAATGGGAGCTTTTACAAGGTCAGGTGAACACATGGGGTTACTGGTTTACTGATCGCGACGCGCCGAATGCACTGGAAGGCTTAAACCCGCCCTTCCCCCTTGGTGCCGCTCACTCGTTCGAGATCCAGTATGTACTGAGCTCCGAGGAGACACTAACCGAGCGTGGTGCCGGCCCTGACCAACTCGCGCTGGCAGAATACATGGCGCAATACTGGACCCATTTCGCGAAATACGGTAACGACCCGGCTATTGGACCTAATGGCACTGACGGAGCGTCAGAAGCCGTGGAGTGGCCACGCTTGACCGCTAATGGCAACATCCTTCGTCTTGACGCGCCGACACCAGCTGCCGTTGCCAGGAGCGAGTTCAGTACTACGCACCGATGCGACTTCTGGAACTCACCGCAACCCCAATAGGCCGTCTCCACGCACCGGGACTGAGCCGATCTCAGTTCCGGTTACCATCATTACGCTTCGCGCTGACGTCAGTCTTCGGCAATATCGCCAGGAAATTATCCCGCGCCACTCTTCGAGCGACATCTTCAGACAACGCATCAAGAAACACATCGAACCCCTTCATATTGCCACCTAAACTCTTGAACTTACCCACCACGTCCGAGCCAATCATAAAGCGGTCCGGGTAGGTTTCAACCAACTTCACCCAGTCCGGATCAGGCTGCCCCTCGTCGTCGAGCAGATACTCGTCGAGCATGCTCCAGGACAGATCGATATACAGGTTTGGGTAAATCTCCAGCATGCGTTCGAGGGTCGGGAAGATGAAATCCAGACTGCCCTGTCGGCGGTGAATCTCTGCGCTGGTGCCTGCGTGTGCCCAGATAAAACGCACCTGCGGATGCTTGCTTAACGGCTCCTCGAACTCCTGAAGGTACAGCGGGTTACGCTCTCTTTTTGAAGTGATATTGCTGTGAACCATCACCGGCAGATCGAACTCCTCGGCCAGGTAGTAGATCCGCGTCATGGCTTCACTGTTGGCGCGCGGCGCATCGCCGTGGGTGAGCGCAGTCAGATCATCGTGCCGGGTAAACACCTCGCCAATCCCTTTCCACATACCAGCATACATCTCCAGCATCCGCCGCAGATGTTCGTCCGAATTCTTGTCGTTGGGATTGAAGCCCGAGAGAAAGGGATGAAAGCGCTGACGCTGATCTTCCGGTATCTGCTGCATGGCATGGGCAATAATGGCGTCGGTGCCGCTGTACCAGTAGGCGCCGGCGTCGTCACCAGTATAGTAACGAGGACGCTTGGGCTCATTCTCGTGCCATTTCTTGGCGACAGGAATACCCGAGAACATGATGTGATCTATGTCGTGCTGGTCCATCTGCTGCAGCAGTTCCTGGACCCCGTCGCTTTCCTGGAAAAAGTCCACAAAATGCAGGTGTGCATCGGAGTAGGAATAATCGCGCGCGTGGGCTGAAGACATCAACAGAGCGGCAATAGTGGCGGGCACTAGGTAGCGTAAAGCGGGCAAGGAACTCTCCTGGAGGGGTACTCGGATGCGCCATGGCGCACACAACTAAGGCTGACGTCAGCCACCTGGCGGTGCAAGGAAGCAGATCGGCGCGACGCCAGTCGCACCCTCAGCAGGCAGCAAGACGGCATCCAAAAGACCACTTGGACCCCGGTGAGTTCAGCAACCGGTCAGGAGGTAACTGTATCTTCATCCTTCCGGCGCTTGGAACGGTTGCCCATGCGCACGCCTATATCCGTCAGAAACTGCATGTACCCCTCTTTGTCCTCTATGACATCCTGCCAGAAAGGTGAGTGATACATCGCCATGGCGCCGTGCACGAGTGCCCAGGCGGCGCAGTAATGGAAATAAGGGGGCACATCCTCAAGCTTCCCGTCGTCGATCCGTCCCTTGATCACGTCGGTGAGGTTGTTGAAGTTGGACGCGCGGATCTGATGGAGCTGCTCAATCATCTCCGGCATCTGGCTGGCCTTGACCACCTTCTCCTCCAAGCGGTCAAACAGGCGGTAGCGGTCAGGGTCGCTCATGCGGAACGCAAAGTACTCACGGGCCAGCGCTTCCTTGTCCCGCTCAATCGTCTCGGAATGCAGGAGTACCGCCAGCTCACGCTCATAATCGAGCATCAGGCGCAGGTAGATCTCAGCCTTGGATTTGAAATGCTTGTAGATGGTCCCTTTGCCAATACCGACTTCGTCCGCAATCATCTCGACAGTAACGCTGTCCTCGCCCTGCTCCAGAAACAGGCGCAGGGAGGTATCGAGAATTTCTTGTTCTCTTCGGCGAAACTCGCGGACTTTTCTGGATTCTTTTTGCATGCGGCGCACCCGGCTTCCCTAACGTCATTTAGCCGCATTATGCCAACTTTATGACCGAAGGGACATATTTGGTTCAAAGCTGACTGCAAGGTTCAACCGGGTAACAAATTGGCCGTCGAACTGAGTCTAAATAACAACGGTTCACGATAAGCGGAGTAGCGAACTATTCCGAATCAGTTTATCAACTGCGTGACACAGGCTGGAAAGTTCGGCGAAATGGTCAATACTCAAAGCTAACAGGGCGGCATTTCCCCCAATGCCGTCTTGTACGGTCAAGTTCAGGCTTGGCCTTGCAACACTCCTAATGGTCTTGACCCGAATCCATCCCCCAGGATTCGGGTTTTTTTTTGGCCTGCTTGGGGCTGCCTATGCGGCGCCGGTGAACAGCCGGTGAAAGTTTGTCGTGGTATTTTCCCAGAGCGACTCCACAGGCTCCCCACGCAACTCCGCCAGGAAGGCAGCGACCTCGCAGACGAACTGCGGCTCATTGGGTTTGCCCCTGTGAGGCACGGGGGCGAGATAGGGAGAGTCGGTTTCGACCAGCAGGCGGTCGGCAGGAATGCGCCGTGCGACGTCACGCAGGGCTTCGGCATTACGGAAAGTGACGATTCCCGACAGCGAGATGTAATACCCCATATCCAGGGCGGCCTCGGCCATATCCCAGTCTTCAGTAAAACAATGCAGCACACCTGCCTGAGACAGGTCCGCCTCGCGTAGCAGGGACAACGTGTCAGCCCGCGCTGAACGGGTATGAATGATGACGGGTTTGCCGGTCTGCTGCGCTGCCTGCAAATGCACTCGGAATGACGTCTGTTGCTGTTCGGCCATATCGGGTTCGTAGTGATAATCGAGCCCGGTCTCACCGATAGCGACGCACCGCGGATGGTCTACCGCCTGCACCAGCCAGGCGAGATCGGTCGGCTGTTCGCGGGTCAGATCCAGCGGGTGAATGCCGACACTGCAATACACGTCGGCGTACCGCTCAGCGAGCTGTTTCACGATAGGCGCGTTATCGGCATCAACGCCGATACACAGGAATTTGCCGATGCCGCGTGCGCGGGCCGCGTCAAGCGCGGCGTCGAGGGAGCCCTCATGGGCCGTCAGGTCCAGTCGGTCAAGGTGGCAGTGCGAATCTATCAACATGGTTACATCGTATGCGTAGGCCGGTCCGACTTGAGCGCACCAGCGAGGTAGGTTTCGATCTTGCTGCGTGCGGTGTTGTCCTGATCACTGAACTGGACGCCAATACCGGCAGCGCGGTTACCCTGCGCGCCCTTGGAGGTCACCCAGACCACCTTGCCGGCGACCGGGATTTTCTCGGGCTCGTCCATCAGGTTCAGCAGCATGAACACTTCATCGCCTGGCCGGTAGGTCTTGTTGGTCGGGATAAATAACCCGCCGTGCTTCACAAAAGGCATGTAGGCAGCATAAAGCACCGACTTGTCTTTGATCGTCAGCGAAAGAATACCGTTACGTGGCCCCGCGCTCGGATTGCTCATAATTCATTCAGTCCTTTGTATACTGGCTAGGGCCATGACGGTGCCTCACAGGCCCTCAAGCGTTGCGCAGTCAGGTTAACGTCTTTCAGCTAGCTGTTTCCACTGTATCAACAACGATTCGACAAACAGAATGCGGTTGAGATTAGCCTTGCCGAGAATCTTGCCGCGGTGGTCGAACAGCCAGGCCTGCCAGTCCATCAGCGGGCGGACGTCCAGCCGTTGCGCCATATAGCCGAGAACCTTGTCCATATCCTGGTTGGCAATCGTTTCAGCCGCTCCCGTTTTCAGCTTGAGCAGGTCCAGCGTCCAGCTGCAAAACCAGTCAACCAGAAGCTCCAGCGGCACGCTATTCCACCGCTCTGCGAGCTGCGAAGCGGAGCACTGATTCTTCAGCAGCTCCTTGGTGCCATCGACCACCAGCTTGCGTAGCGCCAGCGCGTCCATTTGATGCAACCCTACGGCGCGCAGCGGTGCCCCACCGGCCATCAACAAGAGTCCCGCGTGCTGCTCTGGCGAAAGATCTGGAAGTTCCTGGGCGAGCCAGCCAAGCGCTTCACCGGGCACAGGGGTCTTCAGCATCTGCACTCGGCAGCGGCTGCGTATCGTCGGCAACAGCCGACTCGGCTGATCGCTCACCAGTAACAGAAAGGTATCCCGGTTAGGTTCTTCCAGCGATTTCAGCAAGGCGTTGGCTGCGTTCAGGTTCATAGCTTCGGCGGGATGCAGGATCACCACCTTGCGTCCGCCCTGCTGAGCCGATTGCGCGATGAAATCACCGAGCTGACGGATGGCATCGACCCGTATCGCCTTGCCCTCTTCTTCCGGAGCGATGAGAAGATTATCCGGATGGGTGCCGGCCTTGCGTAGCAGGCAGCTGCGGCAACGCTCACAGGCCATGCCTCGCTGCGGGTCGGTACACAGGAGCAGCGCACTGAAGGCGGACGCGAAGCGGCGCTTGCCAACACCCGGCAGACCAGCGAACAGGTAGGCATGGGCGTGTTGCGACTGCTCAGCCAGCGCAGTCCACAGCGGCGTGTGCCAGGGGCATGGCAACAGGGCGGTATCAAGCACGCCAGCGCTCCAATACTTCATCAATAACAGGCTGCATGGCCTGCCGCACCTGTTCGAGGCTGCCACTGGCATCAATCACCCGGTAGCGCTGCGGGTTCAGGGCAGCGCGCTGCAGGTAGGTAGCCCGAACGGCCTCGAAGAAGGCAGTTTGCTCCTGTTCGAAGCGGTCCAGCTGGCTGCGCGCGCGAGCACGCGCCATGCCCAGCTCCACCGGGACGTCGAACATCACTACCAGATCCGGCCGTACCGACCCTTGCACCCATTCTTCCAGCGCTGCGATACGCTGCGGATCAATACCTCGCCCGCCGCCCTGGTAGGCGTAGGTGGCGTCGGTAAAACGATCACTGATGACGACCTGACCGCGCGCCAGGGCCGGCTTGATCAATGTATTCAGATGCTGTGCGCGCGCGGCAAACATGAGGAGCAGTTCTGCATCGGCATCCATCGGTTCATCATGGTGGCTGAGGAGCACTTCACGGATCCGCTCGGCCACCGGCGTGCCACCCGGCTCACGGGTAACCACCGCCTGACAACCCGCGTCGGCCAGCGCTTGCGCGAATACCTTGAGGTTGGTCGACTTGCCGGCGCCTTCCGGTCCTTCGAAAGTAACAAATAATCCACTCACTGCTGTGCCTCGCTGGTGTCTGGCTCGACCGGCGCCGGGCTCGAACGATAACCCTCCGCCCTGTTGAGCTGGTACTGCCGGACCGCCCGGTTATGCTCTTGCAATGAATCGGAGAAGACATGCGAACCGTCCCCGCGTGCCACGAAATACAGGCTGCTGCCCGGTTTCGGATTGACCGCTGCCAGCAAGGCTTCACGACCAGGCATCGCAATCGGCGTTGGCGGCAGACCGTCAATAACGTAGGTGTTGTAGGCGGTGGCGGCGCGCAGATCGCTGCGACGGATTTTCCCCGCATAGTCATCGCCCATTCCGTAGATCACGGTCGGATCGGTCTGCAGGCGCATGCCGTTTTGCAACCGGCGGGAAAACACGCCGGCAATTTCGTCCCGCTCGTGGGGCACACCGGTTTCGCGCTCGACAATCGAGGCCAGAATCAGTGCTTCGTAGGGTGTGTCGATCGGCAGACCCTCTGCCCGCTGTGCCCAGACCTCGGCCAACACCTTTTGCATGCGCTCATAGGCACGCAACAAAATGTCCCTGTCGCTCATACCCAAGGTGTATTGATAGGTATCCGGGAAGAACAATCCTTCGGGGTGCTCTTCTTCAAGTCCGAGTTCGGCCATCAGCTCACGGCCGCCCAGATCTTCCGGCAGCGTCTGGTTCAATCGTTCGGCGGTGCTCAGCGCTTGGCGGAACTGCGCGAAGTTCCAGCCATCGACGAGCGTGACGCTGCGCTGAAGCACATCACCGCTTTCCAACAGACTCAGCAGGGCATGAACATCCATGCCGGGCTGCAATCGGTACTCACCGACCTGCAGCACAGTACTGGGCATCTGCCACTGCCAGTAACGGCGAATCCAGGTTGAGCGTTCAAGAATACCCTGCTCTTCCAATGATCTCAGTACCTCGCCGGGCGTACTTCCCGGTTGGACTTCAAGCGTGTCCACCACCTGCAAATTCAACTGCTGATTCAGGGTTGCCTGCAGCACAAGGTATCCACCGATGCCTGCGGCCACCAATAAAAAACCAATAAATACAAAGAGTAATAATATATTTCTAATAAATGACTTCACATTAATACTCGCCTCGCCAGCGCTTGCGCCTGACGCGTAAATGATCCCGGGATCCAGGTTCTATCCATGAAGCCAGCCACCGGCCACACCCCGAACACGCTGTTGCAGCAGAACAGCTCTTCGCTATCGAGCAACTCCGGCAGTTCCACCGGCCGCTGCTTCACGGGCTCACCCTGCCCCGCAAGCGCGGCAACAAGGTAATCACGCATGACGCCGCGAACGCCACACTGATCCATTTCAGGGGTAACCCATACACCCTTGCTGCGCACGAAAAGATTGCTCATGGTGCATTCCACCGGTGTGCCCAGCATGTCGCACACCAGTCCTTCGCCGAATGGCGCCTGCCACTCTGCACGAGCCAGGACCTGTTCGAGCCGATTGAGGTGTTTCATGCCTGCCAATGCAGGCTGGAGCGCCAGGCGGGTTGTGCAGGGGTAAAGCACGACGCCCTGCTCTTGGCGTTCCGCCGGGTAAGGCGGAAGCGGGCTGCTTAGCATGATACGCGTGGCCGGCCCGTTGGTGGGCGCGTAGCCCCGTTCGCCGGCTCCCCGCGTGATGATGAGCTTGATCACCCCCTCGCCGAGTTGAGATGCCAGCTCAGAGGCTTCTGCCGTAAGGCATGCTACATCTACCGCGATACGCAGTCGGGCAGTGTCTCGAGCCAATCTGGCGAAGTGATAGTCGGCCAGCGTGAGCTGGCCCTGGCTAACCCGTATGGTCTCGAACAGTCCATCACCATACGCCAGGCCGCGATCCCCGACAGGGATCTGGCCAACGGGCTGTCCGTTCACAAGGCAAAGATCACCGGTGCCGGAAGCCATTGACTGAGTCATGCCGGGCGACGGAAGACCAGACTACCGTTAGTGCCACCAAAACCGAAGGAGTTGGAAACAGTGACCTCCAAGGATCGAGGTTGCGCCTCATGCGCGACGTAATCCAGGTCACAGCCTTCGTCAGGGTTATGCAGATTGATCGTCGGCGGAGCGACCTGATCGCGCAGCGCCAGGATACTGAAGATAGCCTCGACCGCACCAGCGGCGCCCAGCAAATGACCTGTCATGGATTTGCTGGAACTGATCGCCAGTTTCGCAGCGTGGTCACCGAATACCGTCTTCACGGCACGGGTTTCAGCCAGGTCCCCAGCCATGGTAGATGTGCCATGGGCATTGATATAGCCCACCTGCTCGGGGGTGACACCGGCATCGCGCAGCGCATTGGTCATGCACTTGGCTCCGCCACGGCCATCTTCAGGTGGCGCAGTCATGTGATAGGCATCACCGCTCATGCCAAATCCAATCAACTCAGCGTAAATGGTCGCCCCGCGGGCCTTGGCTTGCTCGTATTCTTCGAGCACGACCGCACCGGCACCGTCGGACAGTACAAACCCATCGCGATCCTTGTCCCACGGACGGCTTGCCGCCTGCGGGTCGTCATTTCGAGTAGAGAGTGCTCGTGCTGCACTGAAGCCACCGAGTCCGAGCCCGCTGGTCGCCATCTCCGAGCCGCCGGCAACCATAACGTCCGCTTCGCCATAGGCAATATTGCGCGCAGCCATTCCGATACTGTGGCTGCCCGTGGTGCAGGCTGTCGTCAGCGCATAATTCGGGCCTTGCAACCCGTACTGAATCGACAGATAACCGGCAACCATGTTGATGATCGAACCGGGCACGAAGAAGGGGGAAATCCTCCGGGGACCACTGGCCATCAACAACTCGTGGTTCTTCTCGATATTGGTCAAACCACCAATACCAGAGCCCATGGACACACCGATACGATCGCGGTTGGCATCGGTGACTTCGATTCCCGAGTCGCTCAACGCCTGCATACACGCCGCAACACCGTACTGAATGAACAGATCGAGTTTGCGTGCTTCCTTGGCAGCCATGTACAGCTCGATATCAAAGTCTCTGATCGAGCCACCAAAGCGAGTGCCAAAGGCGCTGACATCCATGTGTTCTATCGGGCCAATACCGCTTTTGCCTGCCAATGCGGCCTGCCAGCTACCTTCTACCGAATTACCCAGCGGGGTCAGCATGCCCAGGCCAGTTACCACGACGCGTCTGCGCGACACAGGAAACTCCTTATTCAACGATCGGGAACCACGGGAAGCCATGAGCTCCCGCGAGCGCGGTATTGTCGCATAATGCGCGACCACAGCAACTCAAGCGAGTACGTCAGATTTCCGAACGCTCGCTGCAGATACTAAAAAGCCGCAGTACTTAAGCAGGACTGCGGCTTTTTACTGGCCCTTATCAGGCTACGCAATTACTTCTGGTTAGAAGTTACGTAGTTGATAGCTTCCTGGACAGTGGTGATCTTCTCGGCTTCTTCATCCGGGATTTCGGTCTCGAATTCTTCTTCGAGAGCCATCACCAGCTCGACGGTATCGAGGGAGTCAGCACCAAGATCCTCAACGAAAGAAGCGCTGTTGGTCACTTCTTCTTCTTTGACGCCGAGCTGTTCGGCAACGATTTTCTTGACGCGTTCTTCGATGGTACTCATACCTTGTTCTCACTCCTATTTGCAGTTCCGAGAAGCCGGACTGCGGGTAGTTTATAGAAACGATTCGCGATTTTTCAAGCGCCAAAAGCATCTATGTGTAAACGATGCCGGCCATTTAGCCACCACCGAGAGATTTTTAACTGCGAAAGCATACCCTTGCCACTCGAAAGTGGATAGGGATTAGCTCATGAACATGCCGCCATTGACCGGAATTGTTGCCCCGGTAATGTAGCCGGCAGGCTCACTTGCCAGGAAGCCCACCACTGCTGCGATTTCTTCCGCCTGGCCCAGACGCCCCAATGGGATCTGCTCCAGCATCACTGATCGCTGACTTTCGTTAAGGGCCCGGGTCATATCAGTATCGATAAACCCTGGCGCCACGGAATTCACAGTAATCGATCTGGATCCTACTTCCCGTGCGAGCGACCGTGCAAACCCTTCCATGCCCGCCTTGGCTGCAGCATAGTTGGATTGTCCGCCATTGCCCATCCCGCTGACTACGGAACTGATGTTAATGATACGTCCCCAGCGCGCCTTGGTCATACCCCTGAGTACAGCCTTTGACAGACGGTACACGGAACTCAGATTAGTACTGATGACGTCATCCCACTCGTCCTCTTTCATCCGCATCAGCAAGTTATCGCTGGTGATGCCCGCATTATTGACGAGAATCAACGGCGCACCGAATTCGCTGGTGACGCGCTCCAGCACCCCGGATACCGACTGCGGATCACGCACATCGAGTTTGAGTCCGGTACCTTTGAAGCCTGCTGCAACGAGTTTTTCGGCGATGGCATCCGCACCCTTGTCGCTGGTGGCAGTGCCGATTACGACCGCGCCCTGAGCAGCCAGCTCATGGGCGATGGCCTGGCCGATACCCCGACTGGCGCCAGTGACCAGCGCTACCTTTCCTTCCAGACTCATGCTCAAGCTCCTTGTTTCAACGTTGCTCTGGCGGCTGAAAAACCGTCGACCGTATCCAGATGATGGGTATTGACCCCTTTCGCGCAGCGCTTGTTCAACCCTGACAATACTTTTCCGGGCCCGCACTCCACCAGATCGGCGACCCCTTGAGCCGCCAGATATTCAATGCTTTCTACCCAACGCACCGGACTATATAGCTGCTCAACCAACAGTGAGCGTAGCGCATCAGTGTCGACCGCCGGCCGCGCACTTACATTCTGTACCAGCGTAATGGCTGGAGTTTTCCACTCAAGCGCAGCAAAATCGACGGCCAGCTGCTCTGCTGCCGGCTTCATCAGTGCGCAATGCGACGGCACGCTAACCGGCAAGGCGATGGCGCGCTTGGCGCCGGCACCCTTGCAGGCATCAATTGCGCGCTGCACGGCGCTCGCCTGACCGGCAATAACCACCTGTCCTGGCGCATTGAAGTTGACTGCACTGACCACCTCGCCCTGCGCAGCGCCGGCGCACAGCTCGATGACCTGCGCGTCGTCCAGACCGAGAATTGCTGCCATGCCGCCCTCGCCCTCTGCCACAGCCTGCTGCATCAGCTGACCGCGGCGCTCAACCAGCCGCAGCGCGTCGGCAAATCCGATCACCTCAGCCGCCACCAGCGCCGAGTACTCACCGAGACTGTGTCCGGCAACGAAGCCCGGGCGCGCCTCACTCTGCACGCACCACAGACGCCACAAGGCGACTGACGCAGCCAGGATGGCTGGCTGGGTTCGATCTGTGCGGTTCAGCTCTTCAGCCGGACCGTTCTGGCATAGCTGCCACAGATCGTAGCCCAGCACACTGGACGCTTCAGCAAAGGTCTCGCCAATCAGCGACTCCTGCTTCGCTAGCTCCGAAAGCATGCCTACCGCCTGGGAACCCTGACCGGGAAATACAAATGCGAGGGATTGAGTCATACAGCCTTCCTCGTTATTGAAGTAATTGAAGGATTGAGTGGTTCTGAATGCAGGTTGGATGCATTACCGCAACGCCAGGTCACACCCCAGGCCGCCGGCAACTATCCAGCCGCTTTGCTATACGTTGCGACAGCCCCGCCTGACTGGCCAGTATCGCCTGCCCGATCGCTGCCTCGAAGGCCGCCTGATTGGCAGAACCGTGGCTCTTGACAACCACCCCCGACAGACCCAAAAGCGTCGCGCCGTTGTAACGACCAGGATCGTGACGATCAAAAACCGGGCGTAGTACGCGTCGCAAAAGCGGACCCATCAGGCGAAGCGTGCGACTGCTGGTCAAGGCGCGACGCGTCTCCCCGCGCATATAATCGGCCAGGCCTTCGCAGCTCTTCAGCATTATATTGCCGACAAAGCCGTCGCACACCACCACATCCGCCTGGCCCCGGAATAACCCGCCACCTTCTACATGACCGATATAGTTGAGCTCCTCACAGGCGCGCAACATCTCCGACACCTCCCGAACCTGCTGATTGCCCTTATTGATCTCCTCGCCGATGTTCAGCAGACCAACACGCGGCCGAGCAATGCCGGTCAGCTCGCTCACGGCCTCGGAACCCATGACCGCAAACTCGAACAACTGCTTTGCTGAGCAGTCGACGTTAGCCCCGAGATCAAGCACATAACAGGCATGGCCAGCTACCGGCAACGCCGCCATGATCGCAGGCCGCTGAATCCCTTCGAGCGTTCCCAGCACGGACTTGGCCAGCACCATCAGTGCACCCGTGTTGCCGCCACTCAGGCAACCATGGGCCGCACCGTCGCGCACCTGCTCGATCGCCACGCGCATGGAAGCGTCCGGCTTGGCGCGCAGGATGCTGGAGGGAGAATCTGTAGGGAGTATAACGTCGGAGGTGAACACGTATCGCACACGCTCGGGTGGCAAAACATGGTCTCTACACAGATGCTGCACTGGATCAGCGGAACCAACCAGCACGACATTCAGTTCAGGATGCTGCTGCAAGCAGCGAGATATGGCAGGGATAATGCAGCGGGGACCGAAGTCCCCGCCCATCACATCAATTGCCAAGGTGAGCTGACGTTTCGTCATGGACTGCGACGCACTGTCAACTGACCTCGAGCGAATTGATGCAGACAACGACTTACTCGTCGTTGTCCTTGTTGATCACCTGACGGCCGCGGTAGAAGCCATCTGGGGATACGTGGTGACGAAGGTGAGTCTCACCGGTAGTCTTGTCGACCGACAAGGACGGTGCGGTCAGGGCATCGTGTGAACGACGCATATCACGCGCGGAACGAGACTTTTTGTTCTGCTGTACAGCCATGACTATAAGCTCCTAAGCTTTAGGTATCACGTTTCAACTTGGCCAGCACGCTGAAAGGATTGGGTTTTTCAACCTCCTCCTCCGGCTCCGTGGTATCGGGCTGATAACCTGGCGGATGCTGACATGTTCCCGTTGGATGCATCGGAACGGCTGGCAATGCCAGCAAGAGCTCATCTTCGATCAAAGCGTGCAGATCGAGTTTCTCATCATCCAAGATAACCGGTTCATAGTTCCGGGGCAGATTTCGGGCCGCCTCGTCACTGTTTACAAAACCCACGACGCACTCACTGTCGAGCGGAACCATTACCTGCTCAAGGCAGCGCTGACAGATCAGCGCCACTTTGACCTTATAATGGCCGTGCATGGCATGCACGCCCTGTTCGTCACGCAAAAATGACAGTTTTACCTGCACATCTTCAGCGGGAGCGTCCAGTAAAGCGCCAAGACGCGTCAGCTTGCTCGCAGAAACCGTTCCTTCCAGAACGATGCTACGGTCAATCAGCTTGTGCGGCTCGATGTGTGCGGGTATAGGTCCTGACATAAGCGCGCAATTCTAGGGACCAGGCCCCCTGCTGTCAAAACTATTTGCAGAAAACTGACCAGGATCTGCTCTCGCTTCATCGCGAGCCGTGTTGCGGTGTCGCCCTGGGATCGCGACCGACGACACATCCGCCTTATGATAGCGCCTGTGACGCGCACTCCACCGCAAAAGGATCTCTCTATGCCTGCCCTGGTACTGGCTTCCAGCTCCCCTTATCGACGCGAGCTGCTACAGCGACTGCAACTTCCCTTCGAATGCGCAGCACCCCATATAAATGAACAGCCCGCACCCAACGAAACGGCAGAGCAATTGACCCTGCGCCTGGCGTTGGAAAAAGCCAGCGCCCTGGAGGAGCGATTCCCGCAGCATTTGATAATTGGCTCGGATCAGGTGCTGCTGCTGGGCGATAGACCGGTGAGCAAACCCGGGGATCATGCTGCTGCCAAAGACCAGCTACGGCAGTGCAGCGGGAAGACAGTCCGCTTTGTCACCTCGCTGTGCCTGCTCAACAGCGCAACGGGCGACTATCAGCAGGGCAATATACCCTTCGAAGTCGTATTCCGGACGCTGGATGAGGAGAGCATTGAACGCTACCTTGTCCGCGATACGCCCTACGATTGCGCGGGCAGCTTCAAAGCGGAAGGTCTGGGCATCAGCCTGTTCAGCGCACTACGCGGGGACGACCCCACCAGCCTGATCGGCCTTCCACTGATCAGGCTGTGCGAGATGCTCAGGCAGCAAGGCGTTGAGATCCCCTGACCGCCCTAGCGCAGCACTGGAGCCGGTGCAGTACTGGCCAACTCCAACTGCTTGGCGATTGCGGCGCCCATGCTTGCGCCGAGCTGCCGAGTGAATCGCGCCAATGGCGAATCCCGGTGGGTGAAGTCCACCGTTTCTTCAGCACCAATGATGTCGCGCGCGACACTGGACGTGCTGGCCAATCCGTCAATCAACCCCAGCTCGAGGGCTTGCTCACCGGACCAGACCAGGCCGCTGAACAGATCAGGGTGGTCAGCCAGACGATCGCCACGTCCAGCCTTCACCTGGTCGATAAACTGCTGATGGGTGTTGTTTAGCACCGACTGCCAAAACTGACGCTCCTCAGCCTTTTCCGGCTGGAAAGGATCGAGGAAAGTCTTGTGCTCGCCCGCCGCATAGGTGCGACGCTCTACACCCAGCTTATCCAGCGTACCCACAAAGCCGAATCCGGCCGCCGTCACTCCGATGGAGCCGACCAGAGAGGCCTTGTCGGCATAGATCTCGTCCGCCGCCGCCGCAATATAATAGGCACCCGACGCACCGATATCAGCGATGACCGCATACAGCTTGATATCCGGGTATTCGCCGCGCAGCCGCTTGATTTCGTCGTAGACATATCCGGATTGCACCGGACTGCCGCCGGGACTGTTGATACGCAGCACCACGCCCCTGGTGTGCTTGTCCTTGAAGGCGCGACGCAGACTGGTGACCAGATTATCGGCGCTGGCTTCTTCAAGATCAGCAATGGTTCCGCGCAATTCGACCACGGCGGTATGTGGCTTCGTTGCACTGGCGCCATCCCCACTGCCCCAGGGCGAGAACAACAGGAAAGCGCCGAGCAGATACAGGAATGTCAGTGTCTTGAAAAAGATACCCCAGCGACGAGACCGGCGCTGCTCCTGGATCGACGCCTGCAGCGTCCTGTCCAGCAATTGCCACGCCTTGCGATCTTCCTTCTCCACTGCAACCTCCTCCTTGGAGCGCATCGACCCTTCGGTCCACTCATCCCCTTGCATGCTCATACCTCAATTGTCTGGCGGGCACCGAAACGCGGCATCACCCTACCGTGAAACTCATTAAATTCGTCGATGCAATGTACCGGGTCGCAGCACAGCAACTGATTTCTGCTCCGCGCACCACAACTGACCGCAACACCCACCATGCTGGCGTTACGCGCCATGATCATATCGAACTCGTTGTCACCAATCATCAGTGCATTTTCAGGCGCAACATCAAGTGGCGGTAATATGAGCCCCTTCCAGATCGGCCAGCATGGCTTTGGCCAGCGCTTCGGCCACCTTGATGCCATCCACCCCCGCCGAAAGAATTCCGCCGGCGTAACCGGCGCCTTCCCCTGCCGGGTAAAGCCCTCGTGTATTCAGGCTCTGCAAGGTGGCGTTGTCCCTGCTAATGCGCACCGGTGAGGAGGTACGGGTTTCGATACCGGTCAGTATGGCGTCCTGTTGATCAAATCCGCGGATCTGCTTGCCGAAGGCCGGCAGCGCTTCGCGAATGGCATCAATGGCGTAAGCGGGCAAGGCAGCGGCCAGATCCCCGAGGCGGACACCCGGTTGGTACGAGGGCTCTACCGCACCCAGTTCGGTGGAGGGCCGGGCCTTGATGAAATCACCTACCAGTTGTGCCGGCGCGCAGTAATCACTGCCGCCCAGGATATAGGCATGGGATTCCAGTTGTTCCTGCAGCTCCACGCCGGCCAGCGGCCCGCCCGGGAAATCCTGTTCCGGGTGGATGGCCACCACAATGCCTGCGTTGGCATTGCGCTCATTGCGGGAGTACTGGCTCATGCCATTGGTCACCACCCGCCCGATTTCGGACGTGGCGGCCACCACCATGCCGCCCGGACACATACAGAAACTGTAGACCGCGCGGCCGTTGCTGGCGTGGTACACCAGCTTGTAATCGGCGGCGCCGAGCGCCGGGTGGCCAGCGTATTTGCCGAGGCGAGCGTTATCGATCAGCGATTGCGGATGCTCGACCCGGAAACCCACCGCAAAGGGCTTGGCTTCCATAAACACGCCGTTGCGATGCAACATGCGGAAGGTTTCCCGGGCGCTGTGGCCCAGGGCAAGCACTACATAGCGACTGTCGATCTGCTCGCCGCTCTCCAGCACAACGCCTTCCATCCGCTCGTCGCGAATGATCACCTCGGTCACTTTGCTTTCAAAGCGGATCTCGCCACCCAGCGCGATGATCTCCTCCCGCATGGCGGCGACCACGCCGGTCAGACGGAAAGTCCCGATGTGCGGCTTGCTGACGTAGAGGATTTCGTCCGGAGCACCGGCCCGCACGAACTCGTGCATCACCTTGCGGCCGTAGAATTTCGGGTCCTTGATCTGACTGTAAAGCTTGCCGTCGGAGAACAGGCCCGCGCCGCCCTCGCCGAACTGGACATTGGATTCCGGAGACAGCTGCTTTTTGCGCCACAGAGCCCAGGTATCTTTGGTTCGGCGGCGCACGTCCTTGCCCCGCTCCAGCACAATGGGCCTGAACCCCATCTGGGCCAGCAGCAGCGCAGCAAACAGACCGCAGGGGCCAAAACCGATTACCACCGGGCGCTCGCTGAGCCCCGCCGGCGCCTCGGCCACGGGATAGTAGCCGGTGTCCGGCGCCGGCCGAACGTGGTTATCGCCAGCAAAGCGGGCCAGTACGGCTTCATCGTCCCGGGTGGTCAGGTGGAGAATATAGACGAACTTGATCTCGGAATTCTTCTTGCGGGCGTCGTAGCTGCGCTTGAACACTGAGAAATCCAGCAGGTCAGCATCGCGGATATTCAACCGCTCGACAATGGCGGTGCGCAGGGCGCTTTCAGGGTGGTCCAGTGGCAAGGCCAGTTCGGTAAGGCGGATCATAAGTCAGTCCTGCCGGGAAGCACCCTGGGGATAAGCCCAGAGCGGGTTCCGGAAATGCCTGGTGGCGGTGTTGGTTGAGATCAGGTTTTAAAGTGCGACGATTGTACGTGCGCCGGGCCTGCTTGTCAGGGTCATGCCGCAGTCAGATGAGGTGCGTAAAATATCGCTCGGATTAATTCAGGTGCCGGGCGGTGCAAGACGCCTTACCTGAGAAAGAATCGCTAGATCAGGATATTGAACTCACTCATAGGCAGTCAGCCTGGCCAACGTGCTGTCCCACATCTGACCGGGCTCGGCGCTGATTTCAAGCACCGTACCGTCTGGCAGCTCTGTGCGCAGGGACGCCGCGTGGAGAAACAGTCGCTTGCCACCCAGCTCCTTTATCTTCTGGGAGAAGTCATCATCACCGTACTTGGGATCGCCAGCAATGGGATGCCCGGCATGGCGTGCGTGCACCCGGATCTGATGCGTTCTGCCGGTGATAGGCTGCGCCTCGACCAGCGTCGCAAAATCACCAAAGCGCTTCAGCACACGAAACTCGGTCAAGGACTCCTTGCCCTCTGCGTCCACCTCAACCATTCTTTCGCCAGAGCGCAGATTGTTTTTCTGCAACGGCGCATGCACCCGGCGTGTAGTGGCCGGCCAGCGTCCGCGAACCAGCGCAATATATCGTTTGGTCACGCTCTCGCTACCGCTGTCGCCGCGCAGGGCCGCATGAAGATGGCGTAACATGCTGCGCCGCTTGGCAATCATCAGGCAGCCGGAGGTATCACGATCCAGTCGGTGCACCAGCTCCAGCTGACTGCCATTTTCCGGCCGTAACTGGCGAATAGCCTCGATGACGCCAAAATCAAGACCACTGCCGCCATGCACAGCCAGCCCTGCGGGCTTGTTCACCACAATCAGCGCCTTGTCTTCATACAGAATACTGGCTTCCAGCGCCTGAAGGATGCCACGACCGACCAGCGCCGGTTCATTGGGCTCAGGCAGGCGTACAGGCGGGATCCGTATGCTATCGCCGGTCTTCAAACGGTAGTCCGGCTTGATCCGCCCCTTGTTCACGCGCACTTCACCCTTACGGAGAATGCGGTAGATCAGTGTTCTCGGAGCGCCCTTCAGGCGAGTGAGCAGGAAGTTGTCAATACGCTGACCGGCCAGGTCCTCAGGAATCAGCACAGTTTGCACGGCGGAAGGCACTTCAGATGCAGGAATTTTCATCCGCGCATCATACATTTTTTCATGCAATTGAAGCACTTAAAAAATGCTGATATAGTCCGGCGAGCTGCGGTTATTGCAGCCGGGGAAGAAGGATGAAAGACAATCCTGAAAATATCCCCAGAAATACCGAGATAGAGGCTTCGCCAGGCCAAAAGAGATGCCGGCTGCCACTATCATCGACACGCTGCTTGCCAAATGGGCAAACAGAATATAAACCCGCTCTCCGGAAAACGATGAGCGGCACCCGATTCAGATGGGTAAGTGTTTAGGTGGAGATGCACAGCTTCAGGATCATGTGACGAGCGCTGACACTTGCCATTTCATTGTGTCCCCGTTCCCAGTCCGGCTGATTCCTCCCTAAAGTAACGTTTCTCTGTACTCGCCACAGACTCAACTGTCGACGCCGATGGCGCGCGATATGATCTCTGACCAAGGGCAAGGTTTGGCCCAAGCAGAAACACACACCTGACACCTAACGGAAGAGTCGCAGGTGCCGTTCTCGTGTTACCCAGAGAAGCACTGGAACACAACGGTACTTCATGAAAAGAATGCTGATCAACGCAACTCAACCCGAAGAGTTGCGAGTAGCCCTGGTAGATGGCCAACGCCTGTACGATCTGGATATTGAATCCGGCGCACGCGAACAGAAGAAAGCCAACATCTATAAAGGCCGGATCACTCGAGTTGAACCCAGCCTGGAAGCCGCTTTCGTCGATTTCGGCTCGGAACGCCATGGCTTTCTTCCCCTCAAGGAAATCTCCCGCGAGTACTTCACCAAGCAGCCCGAAGGCCGCGTCAACATCAAGGAAGTGCTCAAGGAAGGCCAGGAAATCATCGTCCAGGTCGACAAGGAAGAGCGCGGCAATAAAGGCGCCGCATTAACCAGCTTCATCAGTCTGGCTGGCCGTTACCTGGTTCTGATGCCAAACAACCCGCGCGCTGGCGGCATCTCACGTCGTATCGAAGGCGAAGAACGCAACGAACTGCGCGAGGCGATCAATAGCCTGAACGTGCCACCAGACATGGGCATGATCGTACGCACCGCAGGGCTGGGCCGCAGCGCAGAAGAACTTCAATGGGATCTCGACTACCTGCTCCAGCTATGGGAAGCCGTCAAGTCCGCCTCCTCCGAGCGTAGCGCCCCGTTCCTGATCTATCAGGAAAGCAACGTCATCATCCGCGCGATTCGTGACTACCTGCGTCAGGATATCGGCGAAGTACTGATCGACAGCGAAACCGTGAAGCAGGAAGCACTCAACTTCATCAGCCAGGTCATGCCGCAGTATGCGTCCAAGGTAAAGCTGTATGAAGACAGCGTGCCGCTGTTCAACCGTTTCCAGATCGAAAGCCAGATCGAAACCGCCTTCGAACGCGAAGTAAAATTACCCTCCGGCGGCTCGATCGTTATCGACCACACCGAGGCGCTGGTATCCATCGATATCAACTCCTCGCGTGCGACCAAGGGTACCGATATCGAAGACACCGCGTTGCAGACCAACCTGGAAGCGGCAGAAGAAATCGCCCGCCAGCTGCGTCTGCGCGATATCGGCGGCCTGATT
Source organism: Pseudomonas saliphila (assembly GCF_008638345.1). GTDB lineage: Bacteria > Pseudomonadota > Gammaproteobacteria > Pseudomonadales > Pseudomonadaceae > Halopseudomonas > Halopseudomonas saliphila. Next base: position 35,976 of record NZ_VTVA01000005.1, read on the forward strand.
GTCATCGATTTCATCGATATGAGTCCGGCGAAGAACCAGCGTGCCGTTGAAGAGCGTGTCCGTGAGAGCCTTGAGGCTGACCGTGCCCGTGTTCAGGTGGGTCGCATTTCGCGCTTTGGCCTGCTGGAAATGTCTCGTCAGCGTCTGCGTCCGTCACTCGGCGAAACCAGCGGCATCGTCTGCCCACGCTGTAATGGTCGCGGCACCATCCGTGACGTTGAGTCCCTGTCGCTGTCCGTGCTTCGTCTGATCGAAGAAGAAGCGCTGAAGGACCGTACCGCCGAAGTGCGCGCACATGTGCCTATCGCGGTTGCTACGTTCCTGCTGAACGAGAAGCGCGAAGCACTGGCGCTGACTGAAGCCCGTAATAAAGTGCGCGTACTGATCCTGCCCAGTGAGGAAATGGAAACCCCGCACTTCGAAGTCCAGCGACTGCGTGATGACCACGAGTCAGTGCTGAACGGCGAAACCAGCTACACCATGAGCGCGGACATCGTCGCCGACGAGCCGACACCGGTCAGCCAGACCCGCGCCATCGTTCGCCAGGAAGCCGCAGTCAAAAGCATTGCCCCTTCCCGTCCTGCGCCGACCCCAGCTGCGCCTATCGCGGCAACACAGGTGATCCACGAGACCCAACCCGGCCTGTTCAAGGGCCTGATCAAATCACTGGTCAGCCTGTTTGCCAGCGATGAGCAACCTGCGGAAGAGAGCAAGCCTGCGGCGACAGCTACGCCCGAGCGCAAGCCACGCGAGAGCAATCGCAGCAGCGAGGGCCGCAACCCGCGCAACCGCCGTCAGCGTACTGACCGTGGTGATCGCACAGACAAGCCTCAGACGCCCCGCCCGCCACGTCCGGAACGCGCGCCGAAGCCTGAACGGGCCGAGCGCAACACCGAAGAGCAGCCAGCGGCAGCAGCGACGGCGACGCCAACGGCAAGTGAAAGCAAGCCGACTGAAACCCCAACGCGTCGCCGCCGCCGTAGTAGCCAGGAAACGCCCAGCGAGCCGCGGGTCCAGCAGGATACCGAGACAGCCCGCAGTGCCGCCCCAGCAGAGCGTCGCCCCCAGCGCAACGAAGAGATTGCGGAAACCACCACGGCTGATGAAGAAGCGGTGACTACCGATCTTCAGAGCGATGACGCAGGCAACGAGAGCGACCGTCCAAAGCGCCGTTCACGCAACAGTCAGCGCCGCCGCAACAACCGTCGCAGCCGTCCCGCTCAGGACGACGCCGCTGCAGCGGAGACCAATGCAGAGGCATCTGCCTCAAGCCAGGATGTCTCTGCTCCAGACAGTGATGCGGTGCCAGCGGCAGCAGCCATTGCGGCCACCGCCGCGATCGCCTCGTCAATGGGTGAAGAGCCGCAAGCTGTATCCGAGTCGCAAGACCAGCCGCAGACTGCCGACGTCGTGAACCCGCTGGATGAAGTGAAGATGCCGGTCGAGAGCGGCCTCAACCAGACCGCCGTCAACGCCGAGCAGTCAATTGAAAATGCTGTAGAAGCCTTCAGCCAGTCCAGCCGCCAGGATGCCGGCGACCAGACCGAAGAAGCGTCTACCCAGCCCGTTGCAATCGAAGCGCCTGCTGCATCACACGCAGTAGCCGCTGCGGAGTCAGAGGATCGTCCGGCCGCCAGCGTCAGCGAACATGCAGCTGAGAGCCCGGCGCGCGAAGCAGAGCCTGTTGTTCAGGACGCGATCAAGGAAGAGGCTCCAGTGGCAGAAGCGGTCGAGCAGCCCGCCGAAGCACCAACCCCTGAACCCGTTGCCGAGGTCCAGACGCCGGAGCCAGAAAAGGCAGCGGAACCAGCAGCGGCAGCAGAGCCTGTGTCCAAGCCAGCGCCAGCAGTGACTGAAAGCGGCCGTGCTTACAATGACCCACGGGAAATTCGCCGTCGCCAGCAGGAAGCCAAGCGCCTTGCCGAAGAGCAGGCTAGCGAAGCCGAAAAGCCAGCGGTCGCGGAGACACAGACGCCCCTCGAGACTGTGGAAGCGCCTGCATCAGCTAACGCGACTGGAGACGATCAGCACCCTGATACGCACGTATTGGATCAGCAGTTCGTCACGGCCGAAGAAGCGGCAACCGAGGCGCCAAAGGCAACGCACGATGCCACTCCAGACGAGACGCATCCTGCCACCAGCGCGGTGGAGCAGCAGCAAGAGCCGCTGAACCGTACCGACCTGGAAGCGACTGATGTGCTCCCGGAGCCCAAGGACCTGAAGGATCACCCGGACACCCATGTCCAGGCCCAGCAGCGTGACGAAGCAACCGAGAAGACGGCTACGACCGCGGACGGCACGGACCAGGAAGATGATTCCGAGGCCCGAGCACTGAAGCAACAACAGGATGAGCCCAGCAAGCACTAACGGGCGACCATAAAAAAGGGATGCTTCGGCATCCCTTTTTTTATGCTTCCCATTTGACCTGCCTGCACCGCAAGCTCGCCGGCTTTCCAGCCTGGCGTCCAAGCGAGCCATTGCGCTACGTCTTACTCTCCCAGTACGATCGGCTCCATCTCCAGCAAGACCCCAAAGCGTTCCTGAATATCGGCCTGGATGCGGCTTGCCAGGGTCATGATGTGCTCTCCCCTTGCCTCGCCGTAATTGACCAATACCAGGGCTTGCTCCCGATGCACTCCAGCATCTCCGTCGCGATAACCTTTCCAGCCTGCCTGATCAATAAGCCAGCCGGCGGCCAGCTTGTAGCGCCCATCCGGCTGCACAAAGCTTGGCAGTCCAGGCCACTGATGCTGCAACTGCAGCGCCAATTCAGCGGAGACCAGCGGGTTCTTGAAGAAGCTACCGGCATTGGCCAGTTGCGCAGGGTCCGGCAGTTTGGAGCGGCGGATCTGGCAAACAAGCTCACTGATGACCCGGGCATCGACGCGCTGCAGACCGGTTGCCTGCCAGGCATTGGCCAGCGGGCCGTAATCCAGTTTCGGCTCGGTGACTGATGACAACCGCAAGCGGACCCGCAGAATCACGTACCGTCCCGCTTCCTGTTTGAACAGGCTGTCGCGATAGGCAAAGCGGCACTGGCCGGGGCTCAACTGGCATGTCGTCGCGGTGAGTCGGTCATACACCTCAACGCTTTCGAGAACATCCTTCAACTCTACGCCGTAGGCACCGATATTCTGCACGGGGGCGGCACCAGCGGTGCCAGGGATCAATGACAGGTTCTCAAGGCCGGACAGACCCAGATCCAGAGTCCAGTTGACCAGAGCATGCCAGTTCTCGCCTGCCTCCGCCTCGATGACGACGCTGTGACCGCTACGAGTGATCACCCGGCGCCCCCGGCTGCGCATCACTACTACCAGCCCCTGAACCCGCCCGGCCAATACCAGATTGCTGCCGCCGCCAAGGAGTGTCACGGCCCAGGCATGCTGATCAGCGAGAGACAACGCTTCGGTTAACTCGCGGTCGTTCTCGACGAAGACCAGCCGTTCGACCTGTTCACTGATGCCTAAGGTATTGTGCGCGCGCAGGTCCGCATTTTCGATTAGCGCGAGCACTGTCAGCTGACCAGAGGTGATTGCGGGTGCTCTCTGAGGCTTGCCAGCAACCCCTGCGACGCGCGCTCGAGCATGTCGAGCACGTCCTCGAAGCCCTGCTCGCCGCCATAGTAGGGATCCGGTATTTCCTCACCGTCATCCGGGGCATAACTCATGAACAGTCGGAGCTTCGCGGCGCAGTCAGCCGGTGCGCGACGCATCAGCTCCTGCAGGTTGTCATGGTCTGCAGCCAGGATCAGATCGAATTCGGCAAAATCACTGTCAGCGACTCTTCTGGCACTCAGCATGCTGATATCCACCCCTCGCCGCGACGCCGCAGTAATGGCACGCCGGTCTGGCGGCTTGCCAATGTGATAATCAGCGGTACCCGCGGAGTCCACCTTGATACTGCCGGCAAGCTCATCCGCCGCCAGCAATTTCTCGAACACGCCCTGGGCCGAAGGAGAACGACAGATGTTGCCCAGACAGACAAAGAGCACCCGCATTACCGGGCCTCCAACACAGCGCGGACGCGATCCAGGTCAGCCGCTGTGTCCACACCGGCGGGTGGTATTTCACACGCCTGGGCAACATGGATCCGGCAACCGAACCAGAGCGCGCGCAGCTGCTCCAGGGCTTCCGCTGTTTCCAGAGGGCTCGGGGGCCAACGAACATAGTCGTGCAGGAAGCCGACTTTATAGGCATAGAGCCCGATGTGCCGCTGAAAAGGAACGCCATCCGGAAGGTACTGAGGTTTTTCGACGAACTGATCCCGACACCAGGGAATGGACGCTCGGCTGAAGTACAGCGCGAATCCGCGACTATCAGTCACCACCTTGACCGCATTGGGATTGAACAACGTCTCGATATCCGCCAGGGGCTCAGACAGCGTCGCAATGCTCGCCTCGGGGTATTTGAGCAGATTCGCAGCCACTTGATCGATCAATGCCGGGGGAATAAGCGGCTCATCGCCCTGCACATTGACCACACAGGCACTTTCGTCGAGACCCAGCTGGGTGACCACTTCCTGCAGACGATCAGTGCCCGAGGGATGGTCGGCACGGGTCAGGATAACCTCGGCGCCGAAGCCGCGGCAGGCGTCGGCGATTCGCTGATCATCGGTCGCCACGGTCACGCTTTCGGATCGGCTTTTATTGGCCTGGTTCCAGACGTGTTCGATCATCGGCTTGCCGGCAATGTTCTGCAGCGGTTTGCCCGGCAAGCGCGTGGATGCATAGCGAGCCGGGATGATGACGTGGTACATATCAGCGATCCAGCCGTTCGTCGGCGTCGAGCGACCGCGCCTCACTTTCCAGCATCACGGGGATGCCGTCGCGAACGGGAAACGCCAGACCGTCGGCGCGGCACCAGAGCTCGGTTTTGTCCTTGTTCTGGACCAGCGGCCCTTTGCACAAGGGACAAGCGAGAATATCAAGCAGTTTGGGATCCATGGTGCAACTCCTGGGAACAGTTAATGAGTGCTGCTTAGCCTGGCGTCCAACGCCTGAACGAAGGCATCGCTCAACTCGGCATCGACGGCCAGATACCACCAGCTGGCTTGCGCAAAGCTGATGCATTTGACCGCGTCTTTTTCCGTCATGATTATCGGCAGAGCTACATCCAGCCCGGCGAAACTGTCGGCATTGTAATCGGCATGATCACCAAAGGCATACTCCCGCGGACTGAACGACAAACGCCTCAGGGTATCGAAGAAACGACCCGGGTTACCGATACCGGCGACCGCGATGATCTCCTGGCCATGTGGCCAGTCATCGATACTGCAGCGTTCCCCGGACACCAGATTCACCAGCGCGGCTGGCCGCAGCTGCATAGCGAACCCATCAGAATGATCAGCCTCGGCGCCATTACGAATAACGAAATCGACGGTATCGAGCCGTTCGGCAGGTTCACGCAAGGGACCTTCTGGAAGGCACCGCGCATTACCCAAGCCACGGGCAGCATCGATCAGCACCAGCTCAAGCGTGCGCCCCATCCGGTAATGCTGCAATCCATCATCACTGATGATCAGATCAATGTCCCGTTGCGCCAGCAGTTGTCGGGCGGCACGGGAGCGGTCCGGGTCTATGACGACCGGCACATGGCAGCGTCGCGCTACTAGCAGAGGCTCGTCACCGACCTGTGCAGACGTGTCCGAGTCAGGATTGATCAGCCAGGGGAGTGCCGGCGGCGTCGCGCCATAGCCTCGACTGATCACACCGGGCCTGAGCCCTTGGCGCTGAAAGTGCTCGATCAGCCAGATCGTCATTGGCGTCTTGCCCGTGCCGCCCAGGGTAATATTGCCGACCACAATCAAGGGAACAGGCGGCTGCCAACTGGCGGCGGGATCAGTCAGGTAGGTGCGTCGGCGGCGTACCGCCACCGCCCGGTACAGCAGGGACAGGGGTCGCAACAACTTCAGCCACGCGTGTCCTTCATACCAGGCACGGAGCATGAATTGTTCGAGCGACAGCCGCTTCACTGGCCGGCGCCCGCCTCCAACTCGCTGGTGGTCAGTCGCAGACGGCTGAAGCCGAGCTGGCCTGCCGCGTCCATGACGGTGATCACCGACTGATGGGAGGCTTGGCCATCGGCAGTGATTACCACCGGCAAGCTGGTGTCGCCACCCGACTCACGCTGTAGTGCACTTTTGATGGTATCCAGTCCCGGTGCCAGCAACGCCTTGTCATTGATCGCCACTTCCCCCGCAGCTGAAATAGTCAGTTCAATCTGCTGGTTGCGACTTTCCACGGGATTGCCTGAAGCGGCTTCAGGCAGGTCGAGTTCCAGCTGAGTTTCGCGGGTAAAGGTCGTCGAGACCATGAAGAAAATCAGCAGCAGGAACACCACATCAATCAACGGAGTCAGGTTAACGCTGATCTCCTCGGGTCGTGTACGCCGGAAATTCACGGTCAGGCTCCCTTGCGGACGCTGCCGGGGCGCAACGCGATGCCATCCTGAGCGGGTACAGACGCATCCACATCACGATTGCCCTGAATCACTTCGACCAGCTTGGTGGCTTCCTGCTCCATGGCGATCACCAGCTCATCGATGCGGCGCATCAGAAAGCGGTGAAAGAACAGCGCCGGAATCGCGACGGTAAGACCCGCTGCGGTGGTCATCAGCGCCTTGGAGATGCCGCCAGCAAGGACGCCGGTATTGCCGGTACCCTGAGCCATGATTGCGCTGAACACATCGATCATACCGACCACCGTGCCAAGCAGGCCAAGCAGCGGCGTAATGGCTGCGATGGTGCCAAGGGTGCTCAGATACCGTTCCATCTCATGGATGACCTTACCGGCCGCTTCCTGAATGCTTTCCTTCATGATTTCGCGGCCATGGCGGGAGTTCGCCAGACCCGCGGCAAGAACCTCGCCCAGGGGTGAGTCGGCACGGAGTGTTTTCAGCTTTACCGCATCCAGCTTGCCTTCCTTGACCCAACGCCACACTTGCCCAAGCAGACTTGGCGGTGCGACCTTGCTGATACGCAGCGTCCACAGCCTCTCTATTACAATGGCGACGGCGATTACCGATGACACCAGGATTGGCAACATTAGCCAACCACCCGCACTGATCAATTCCCACACAAGCGATCCCTCTCCCAAATGGTTGAATACTCTAGCACAGGCCACGTAGACCGCGGCCCCGGCGCGATATCGAGCGCCGTTCTACTCGTGCCAGAAGCGCCTCGCATACTCGCGCCAGCTCCATAGTTGTGTGTTCTGCCCTTGTCCATTCAGGGCGAACCGCACAGCTCCAGACGTGGCAGTATAAACAGGTTCGGCGCCGAGTTCGCGGTAGCGTTGCACAACCGTCTGATGCGGGTGTCCGAACCGGTTGTTATGGCCCGCGCTGAACACTACCCAGCGGGGGGCAACTGCGCGGATAAAGGCATAGGACGAGGAGCTATGGCTGCCGTGGTGTGGCGCAAGGAGCAGGGTTGCCTGCACATCCTGTCCCAACAATTCGTATTCTCCGGCCATGCCCAGGTCGCCAGTGAGCAACAGGCTCGACTCGCCCGCCGATACCTTCAGCACACAGGATCGATCATTGGAATCAGCGGGCGCGTCTGCGGCAAAAAGAACCTCGAAATGCACGCCGTCCCATTGCCAGCCATCACCTGCATGGCACTGTTCTGCAGCCAGCACGGCTTCCTGTCGCTCCTGTTCCCCCGACAGGATTCTACGCACCGGCATCAGACGCTGGATAGCCGACGCGCCACCGGCATGGTCGTTGTCTGCGTGACTGAGCAGCATGGTATCCAGCTCCCTGACGCCGAATGACACCAGCGCCGGATGAACCACCGCCTCGCCCAGATCGAACCCACTGCTCAGCCGCGCCCCGGCATCATAGAGCAGTGCTTGCGTGCGGGTTTGAATCAGCACCGAAGCCCCCTGCCCCACATCCAGCACAGTCACCCACACATCTCCCTGCTGCGGACGTTCGCGTGCCGGCATTATTAGAACCACAAGACAGAAAACCGCCGGCACGAAGAGCAGCCGGCTCAGAGGGCTGAGCAAAGCAAGCGTACCGAGTGCGCCCAGCAGCCACCCCAGCCAGCCGGGAAAGGCCATTCTCAGCGGCGCCTGTAGAGCCGCTATCAGCGCCAAGCCGTCAAACAAAGCATTCAGCGCACGCGCTGCGGCCCATAACAACCACGGCCAGCCGAACACCAGCTCGATCACCGCCCCGAGCAGTGCAACCGGCACCACAACCAGACTGACCCAGGGAATCGCCAGGGTATTGACCAGCGGTGCCGATAGGCTGGCGGGCATACCCCAGAGCAGAAGCCAGGGCCATAGCCCGACGTAGATCACCCATTGCGCTTTCCCCCAGCGCAGCCAGATACCCCGCACAGCAAGCCTGCCGCTCATGCCAAAGATGAGCAGGCCCACTGCCATGAAGGACAGCCAGAACCCAGCCTGGAGCGGAGCAGCCGGGGAAACAATGACGACGGCGCACAAGGCAGCCAACCAGGTTACCCAGAGACCCGGTTGCCGGTACAGCAGGCGGGCAATCAGCACCAGCAGGATCATCAGCAGCGCGCGCTGGGTTGGGACTGCAAAGCCTGCCAGCGCGGCATAGCCGGATGCGAGCAATACCGCCAGCGGTGCGGCGAACCAGAATCGTGGCCAGCGCGCTGGAAACAGTCGTAACCGGGCAAGCACCGCCATGATCAGAAAAGCCATCGATGCCAGCATGCCGACGTGTAAACCCGAGATCACCATCAGGTGGCTGGTGCCCGTCGCCTGCATGATGGTCCAGTCGGCGGCGCTCAAGACACTGCGATCACCCACTATCAACGCCAGCAACCGCTGCTCGCCCGGACGGCTTTCGAGCGCGGTACCAAGTCGGCTTTTGATCAAGCTGCGCAAACCAGCCAACCTGACGGGCGGCTGCTCTATCAATCTGCCGGCACGAATGCTCGCCAGCGCACCGACCCCCTGTGCATACAACCAGGCTTCATAATCGAATCCACCCGGGTTGGACATTCCTCGGGGGCGTCGCAGGCTGGCTTCGAATTGCCAAAGCTGATTGTTCGCCACCGGCTCACCTGCGTACCAATGCGCGCGAATCAGCGGTAACGCCTCGCCAGTACCCACCACCCGGGCCTCGGTTACTTCAAAACGCCAGCCGGTAACGGTCGGCTCCGGCAGCCCTCTGATGCGCCCTTCAATTGATATGATCTGGCCGTCCAGCGCGGGTACGAGACGCTGCTCCAGCGCCTGGTGGTGAGAGTAACTGGCCCATATGACGCCCGCCAGACATGCCGCCATAACCCGGCCGTACGGACGCGACCATGCGGCTCCCAGCATGAACAGCAACGCGAGCACCAGCGACCATGCGGGCAACAGGCCTGGCAAGGCCAAGGGCGTGACAAGCCCTACAAATAAAGCAAAAAGCGTGGCTGACAACGCCATGGTGGAAACATCCTGTTCACCTGAACTGCCGCCAGCCGGTAGTTTGACCGTGACATTCCATGCATAATTGATTCACTTCCAGCAGCTGGCTAGTCGCAATGCCCCGCCGCCTTCTCAAGCGCTACATGCCAAGTCCTGAACGCATCAAGCAGAGCAAGTCCCTTCGCTTCATGGGCACTCTTTTGCACGATCCGAATCTCTGGCATCTCAATCGCCACAGCGTGGCGCGGGCAATGGCGATTGGGCTGTTTGTAGCGATGTTACCCATCCCCATGCAGATGCTGTTGTCGGCCTCCATCGCGCTACCCGCACGAGCCAACCTTCCGGTATCGATTGGCCTGGTCTGGTTAACCAACCCGGTGACCATGCCGCCGATATTCTTCGTTCAGTACAAGGTGGGAACGATGCTTCTGGGCACACCGGAACGCACCATGCCCATGGAACTATCCTTTGCCTGGCTTAGTTCCGAATTCCATCATATCTGGCAACCGCTGCTGCTCGGATCGGTGTTGTTTGGCATCCTGCTGGCCCTGCTTGGCTACGGCGCCACCATGTTGTATTGGCGAGTGTGGGTCTCGCGCAACTGGCAGCAGCGCAAACTGCGACGTCGTAGCCATAGCTGAGTGCCCGCGGCGCCCCGGCAGCCCTATCGTTCGGGCACGGGCAAGATCAACGACTCCTTTACCTCTTCCATCACGATGTAACTTTTGGAGTCTCGGACGTTAGGCAGCTTCAACAGGATATCGCCCAGCAATTTGCGGTAGGACGTCATCTCGTTGATGCGTGCCTTGATCAGGTAATCAAAATCCCCTGATACCAGATGGCATTCGAGGACATGCGGCAAGGTGAGCACCGACCGGCGAAACTCCTCGAAAATATCCGCCGACTTGTAGGACAGATTGATCTCGACAAACACCAGCAACCCGGCTTCCAGATGCTCCGGGTTCAACCTTGCCGAGTACCCCATGATTACCCCTTCGCGCTCCAGTCGGCGCACACGCTCAGTACAGGGGGTGGTCGAAAGACCAATACGCTCACCGAGTTCGGTAAATGCCAGCCGCCCCTCTGCCTGCAGCTCACGAAGAATCTGCCGGTCTATTCGATCTAGCTCTCGTTGCGTCTTGTATTTGGCTCTCATGGTTATATGCACTAGACCTTTGGCTAATTGAACGTCGATTTACCCTGAATATAACCGTTTATTCAGTGAATTCCACCATTCGACCTTTCCTATAATCCGGTGAAAGCAACGTGCCCTGAGCGGGCAATGACATTGGAGAAGCACATGCGCGTTCTAATCCTCGGTAGCGGCGTAGTGGGTACCACCAGCGCCTACTACCTGGCCCGGGAAGGATTTGAGGTTACGGTAGTCGACCGTCAGCCCGCAGTGGCAATGGAAACCAGTCACGCCAACGCGGGTCAGATCTCACCCGGTTACGCCTCACCCTGGGCCGCGCCGGGCGTTCCGCTGAAAGCTATCAAATGGATGCTGCAGCAACACGCGCCGCTTGCTATCAAGCCGACGGGTGATATCAATCAGTATCTGTTCATGGCCCGCATGCTGCGCAACTGCACCGCCGCGCGGTATGCGGTGAACAAGGAACGCATGGTGCGCTTGTCAGAGTTCAGCCGCGACTGTCTGGACGAGTTGCGCGCAGAGACAGGAATTGAGTATGAAGGCCGGCAGCGCGGTACCACTCAGCTGTTCCGCAGCCAGTCTCAACTTGAAGGGGCGGCCAAGGATATCGCGGTGCTCGAGCGGCTGTGCGTGCCATACGAACTGCTCGATCGCGACGGCGTGTGCCGGGCCGAACCGGCGCTGGCAAAGGTAAAGCACAAACTGACCGGCGGCTTGCGCTTACCCAACGATCAGACGGGTGACTGCCAGATGTTTACCACTCGCTTAGCCGAGCTGGCAGTGCAGGCGGGCGTTGAGTTCCGCTTTAATCAGAACATCGAACGCCTGGAATACAGCGGGGATCGCCTCAGTGGCGTGGTGATCGATGGCCAACTGGAGACCGCCGACTATTACGTGGTCGCGCTCGGCAGTTTCAGTCCGCAGATGCTCGCTCCGCTAGGCATCACGGCCCCCATGTATCCACTCAAGGGGTATTCGATCACCGTCCCGATTACCAACTCGGACATGGCGCCGGTATCCACCATGCTGGACGAAACCTACAAGGTGGCGATTACTCGGCTGAACGACCGGATCCGGGTGGGCGGCATGGCCGAACTCCGCGGTTATGACCTGAACATCGATGCACGCCGTGGGGAAACACTGAAAATGATCGTCAAGGATCTGTTCCCTGAAGGCGGCAACCTGGCAGATACCGAACTCTGGACCGGCCTGCGTCCAGCGACACCGGACGGCACGCCAATTATTGGTGCAACCCGTTACCGCAATCTGTTCCTGAATACCGGTCACGGCACCCTTGGCTGGACCATGTCCTGCGGCTCCGCTCGCTTGTTGGCGGACCAGCTGGCCAATAAAACATCCCGGATCAGCATCGAGGGTCTGGATATCTCCCGCTACACAAACACTAAAGAGGCCAGAAAATATGCACATCCAGCGACAGCACACTGATAAGCGCATGAGTCAGATTGTCATTCATCAGGGCACCGTTTACTTGTCCGGGCAGGTCGCTGACAATGTCAACGCTGATGTCGAGCAGCAGACTCGCGATACTCTGAAGGAGATCGAGAAGCTGCTTGTCGAAGCAGGCACCGATACGCGACACCTCCTCTCGGTGACCATATACCTCAAGGATATTATGCGGGATTTTGCAGGCATGAATACCGCCTGGGATCAGTGGCTGCCTGAAGGGATCGCACCTGCCAGAGCAACCGTCGAAGCAAAACTCTGCGACCCGGACATTCTTGTCGAGATGTCTGTTATTGCTGCTCTGCCCGCGTAATGTATCGACTTTTTGGCCAACCGTTAAGCACTGGCCACTGAGCCCTGCATCGCTGTTGAAAGCTACGGCCTCAACATGCATGGAGGCAGTGAGCGGTTCTGGAACAATCAATCGAACCTGAGTTCGCCCGTCATATCAACCACGGGCGCGGGCACCAATCGCGTCCGGGTTCATAATTCAAATAAGAGAAACATGAGATGAACAGACAGTCCCTTCAGATAGCCATGGCCTACATGTCCGTTGTTATCGGCGGCGGCTTTGCCTCCGGACAGGAAGTATTGCAATTCTTCACAGGCTTTGGAGTCATCGGCATTCTCGGCACTCTGGTCAGTGGCGTACTCTTTGCCTTCCTGGGTATGCAGATAGCCCGCATCAGCTCAAAAATGAAGGCCGACTCCCACAAGGCCGTGCTTTATATCCTGTTTGGGCAGAAAGCCGGATTCCTGGTGGACCTGGTGTTGTCGTTCTTCCTGTTTGGCGTCGGCGTCGTGATGCTGGCCGGTACGGGTTCGATTTTCAGTCAGCAGTATGATTGGCCCCCGCTTGCTGGCGGCATCCTGATGACGACGCTCGTTATCATTACGCTCTGCCTTAACGTCAAGAGCATCATTCGACTGATCAGTGCGGTATTGCCGTTCCTCCTGGGACTGGTGCTGATTATCACCACCTACTCGATCTTCAGCTACGACGCTCCCCTGGAAACCCTTGACCAGATAGCCAAGGAAGGTGACACAGTCAGCTCCAACTGGATCCTTGGCGCATTGCTCTACGCCTCATTCAATATCGCTGTCGGTTTTCCGATGCTGGCTGTCATTGGCGGCATGGTCAAATCGCAGCGAGCGGCCAGCCTCGGGGGCATTCTCGGTGGTTTGGGTCTGGGGCTTCTGATCCTGCTGCTGAACGTCGGTCTGTTCGCAAATATAAACCAACTGCAGGGTGTTGAGATGCCGACCCTGGCGCTGGCGGCGAACATCTCACCGGTTCTCTCGGCAATCATGTCGGTCGCCCTGGTCTGCATGATCTATAGCACTGCAGTGGGGATGTTCTTCGCTTTCAGTGCGCGTTTCGCAGCACCGGATACCCTGCAATTCAAGTCAGTCAGTACGATTTCCGTATTGATTGGTCTGGGTCTGAGCATGGCAGGCTTCAGCAAGTTGGTTGGCACCGTGTACCCCTTGCTGGGTTACGTTGGATTCGCCCTGATCCTGGCCATCGCCTTCAGCTGGATCCGCAACCGTCATCAACGTACTGACGATGCGCCAGAGATCACTGTGACCTCTGCCGAATCCAGATAATACCGACCCAGCGCAACGAAAAACGGCCGCTAAATCAGCGGCCGATTTTTTTTGCGGGTATACACCCAAGGGACCTGGATCAATCCACTCGCGCCTGCAGGTGACCCTCATGCAGGGTCAGCACGCGATCCATTTGTCCGGCCAGAGCCAAGTCATGGGTAACCACCATAAACGCCGTATTCAGACGCTGGCTCAGCTCCAGCATCAGCTCCTGAACCCCCCGCGCGGTGTGATGATCGAGGTTGCCGGTGGGTTCATCCAACAGCACGCAGGCAGGCTGATTGATCAACGCCCTGGCGATCGCTACCCGCTGACGCTCACCGCCGGACAGCTCAGCCGGCTTGTGCCGTGCGCGCTGGGCAAGCCCAACACTGGCGAGCATCGCGTTGCCACGCTCGCGCACCTGGGCAATGGGCATATTGCCAATCAGCAGCGGCATGCAGACGTTTTCCAGTGCGGTGAACTCGGCCAACAAGTGGTGAAACTGGTAAACAAAACCCAGACCACTATTGCGCAACCGGCCACGCTCGGATTCTTTCAATGCCGACATCTGATGGCCGGCTAGCCACACCTCACCTTCACTCGGCGTATCCAACCCACCAAGCATGTTCAACAGGGTGGTCTTGCCGGAACCCGAGCTGCCGACAATCGCTACGCGTTCCCCGGCCACCAACTTGAGATTGACTCTGTCCAATACTCTCAAGCGCTGAGGCCCGACGGCGTATTCCTTGCTCAGCTCGCGACATTCCAGAACAGCTTCAGTCATAACGCAAAGCCTCCGCCGGCTCGGTACGGGAGGCCCGCCACGCCGGATACAGTGTTGCAAGAAAACTCATGCCCAGGGCTGCAGAGCAGATAAGGATGACATCGGTCCAGATCAGTTGGGACGGCAAATAGTTGATGAAATACACATCCGAGCTGAGGAACTGCATTCCCAGCAGTTTTTCCAGCCCGGCCACCAGCGCGGAGACATTCAGCGCGGCCAGCACCCCCAATATTCCGCCTACCAGCGTGCCTACCACGCCGATCACCGAACCCTGCACCATAAAAATCCCCATGATGGTTCCCGGCGACGCACCCAGAGTACGCAGGATGGCGATATCGGCTTTCTTGTCAGTAACGACCATAACCAGCGTAGAAATAATATTGAATGCGGCAACGGCCACGATCAGCAGCAGCAACAGGCCAATCATGGTTTTTTCCATGCGGATCGCCGCAAATAGATTGCCGTGGCTGCGTGTCCAGTCCTGCGCGTAGTAATCACCCGATAACCCGGAGACTAATTCCCAGGACACAGTCGGGGCCTGGAACAGGTCATGCAATTTGACCCGAACGCCCTGCATCTGACCGGACGGCCAACGGCTCAGGCGAGCTGCATCGCCAGCATGGATAATGGCAAGTGAGCCATCCAGCTCGGCGCCCACCTTGAAGATCCCCTTGACCTCGAAACGCTTGAGCCGGGGGAATACGCCGGCTGGTGTCACGGAGGCCTCAGGAAGCACAAAGGTCAGCTTGTCACCCGGACGCACGCCGAAACGGTTAGCGGTCAGTTCGCCAATGATGATGCCGAATTCCCCATCCACCAGATCGTCGAGAGTGCCCTCTTCCATGTGCTGATCAATGATCGACACGCGTTTCTCAGCTTCGGGAATGATCCCGCTCACCAGTACCGGCGCCACGCTGCCGTCATGCGTGAGCATCCCCTGCAGCTGAATGAAGGGTGCAGCGGATTCAACCTGCGGATGCTCTTCCAGTTTGGACGTCAGCGTCGGCCAGTCATCGATCGGTTGATAACCGTTAATGGTGGCATGCGGCACCATGCCAAGAATGCGCGTGCGCAACTCCCGGTCGAAACCGTTCATGACAGACAACACGAGAATCATCACCAGCACGCCCAGGGTTAGACCCAGCATGGAGATTAGCGATATAAAGGAGATGAAATGATTGCGACGTTTCGCCCGCGTATAACGCAGGCCAATAAAGAATGGCAAAGGTCTGAACATGAAATATCAGGTCCCTGACGGGGGAATAGACCCGTAAGTGGCTATTGGGGCTGACATGTTACACTGAAATCGGTTGGGATAAACGGACGATGACATGCAACTGATAGACGAAAGTAATCAGGACAAAAGGGATTTTTACCGTATCGAGGATCAGCTAGCCCTCGACTATCGGGTTATCAACGGCCCAGACCTGGCTGATGCGCATTTTGGGTCTTCACAGTTCCAGATGCTCAGTGAGCTTCAGGTTCTGGAGCAGGAGTCTCAGCATCTGCTGCGCCAAATCAGTGAACGTGACCGCTCACTCGGTGGCTACCTTAAAATCATGAACAAGCGTATCGAACTGATCGCCAGAACACTGGTTAGCCAGGCGACTGATACGCCCACATGCAAACTGTCGGTGACGCTGAGTGAGGGCGGAATGTCTTTTGCAGCCGCCGAACGCCTCGATCCAGAAACCTGGCTGGCGTTACGCATAGTGCTCATGCCAACGCCGCTCGGACTGGTCGTTCCGGCGCGCGTACTGCGCTGCGACCCTGTGCCGAACGGCGAAGGCTGGACCATAGGGGTCAGCTTTGAAGCACTCAGTGATCCAGAGCGACAGCTGCTAGCGAAACACATTCTGCAGAAACAGGCACAGGAAATCCGTGCCGCAAAAACGGAAAGGACTCATACATGAACGACCTGAAAGCCCGACTATTCGCGCTCTCCTTGATCGTCACAACGCCGGTCACCTTTGCCGACACCCTCACCATCCCCGTCGGCCAACAGCACGGTTCAAGCATCTCAACTGATCTGCCGCAACGCGGCTTATCGGCTGCAACGGTACTGCAGCGACATGGCGACCCGGCGCTACGGCACGCAGCAGTTGGCGAACCGCCCCTCAGCCGCTGGGACTACCAGGGTTTCAGCGTGTACTTCGAGGCAGGCACCGTGGTGCACAGCGTGCTCCAACATCGTCCGAGGTCTAACTGAGCACAATGGCAATACTTTACGGTCACCGCGGGGCTCGCGGTGAAGCCCCGGAAAACACCCTCCCCAGTTTCCGCCAGGCGCTCGATGCGGGCGTAACGCGGATGGAGCTTGACCTGCATTTGTCGTCCGACCGCCAGTTGATGGTTATCCACGATCCCACACTCAAGCGCACCACTGGACTACGCGGCAAAATCGCACAGCACACGGCGGCGCAGCTGATGGAAATGGATGCGCGCTTCGCTCCGCCGGGCTGGCCGACCGCTTGCCCGATACCGAGCTTGAAACAGCTATTCGAGGCATTTCCGGAAATCGAGCATTATCAGCTTGAGGTCAAGTCGGGCTCGATAAACCAGTCGCGCATCGTCCTGAACGCCATCAATGCCTTGGTGGCGGCGTTCGGGTTGCAAGACCGCGTAGTGATTACCTCCAGCAGCCGGACACTGCTCAAGGTAGCGAAGGACACAGGGTTTAATTTGCCCACCGGACTAGTGGAAGAATATGGTCTGCTTGATCCGATACGCAGCGCATTGCGCTATGGCTGTCAGTTCCTGGTGTTGAACTGGAAACTTTGCAATCCCGATCGGATTAGTCGTGCGCAGCGTAAGGGTTTGCATGTGTCGGTGTGGACGGTTAATGATCCGGCTCTGATGGATCGGCTGGTCGACATGGGTGTCGACAGCATCATCACCGATGTACCGCACCTGGCTGTAAAGACCATAGGGTTGGGCACGTCAGACGAACTGCCCGGCTGAACGCCGGGCCTGTCACATCAGAATAAACGGTTCAGACCATCAAGCGCGGCCACGCGATAGGCTTCGGCCATGGTTGGATAGTTGAACGTGGTATTGACGAAATATTTGATCGAGTTGGAGTCGCCCTTCTGGGTCATTATGGCCTGACCGATGTGAACGATTTCCGACGCCTGGTCTCCGAAACAGTGGATACCCAGCACCTCCAGCGTTTCCCGATGAAACAACAGTTTGAGCATACCCACCGGCTCGCTACTGATCTGCGCCCTGGCCATGTTCTTGAAGAACGCCTGGCCAATTTCGTAGGGTACCTTTTCCTCAGTCAGTTCACGTTCGGTCTTGCCCAGCGAACTGATCTCGGGAATGGTATAAATGCCCGTCGGTACGTCGTCGACATAACGCCAGGCATCGTTACTGACGATATTACCCGCAGCGGAACGTCCCTGATCGAAGGCCGCACTGGCCAGGCTGGGCCAGCCAATTACATCGCCAACGGCGTAAATATTCGGCACTTCGGTGCGGTAATTCTCATCGGTGCTGAGCTGCCCGCGGCCATTGGCTTGCAGCCCGACATTCTCCAGACCGAGACCGTCAGTGTTGCCGGTACGGCCGTTGCACCAGAGCAACGCATCCGCCTTGAGCTTCTTGCCCGACTTCAAATGCAGCACCACGCCCCGGGTATCCAGCCCTTCGATCTTTTCATACTCCTCGTTATGTCGAATCAGCACCGCGTTGTTACGGAGGTGGTAACTCAGAGCATCAGAGATTTCGTCATCGAGGAAGCTGAGCAATCGATCGCGGTTATCAATCAGATCGACCTTCACCCCCAGTCCGCAAAAGATCGACGCATATTCGCAGCCGATTACTCCGGCGCCATAGATGATGAGGGTCCGCGGCGTATGGTTCAGCTTGAGAATGGTGTCGCTATCATAGATTCGAGGATGACTGAAGTTCACGTCGGCCGGACGATAAGGGCGCGAACCGGTCGCAACGATGATTTCCTTCGCTGCCAGGCGCTCTACCACGCCCTGGGCGTTTACCAGCTCGATGGTATTGGCGTCTGCGAAGCTGCCGCGACCAAAAAACAGATCAACACGGTTACGTGCATAGTAGCTGGTGCGCGAGGCGACCTGCTTGGCCATCACGCTTTCCGCACTTTTCAGCACGTCGGGAAAGGAGAACCAGCGCGGATCGCCAATAACGCGAAACATCGGGTTGGTATTGAAATGGATGATCTGCTTGACCGAATACCGCAGTGCCTTGGACGGGATCGTGCCCAGGTGAGTGCAATTGCCACCCACCAGGCTGTGGGCTTCAACCACTGCGACCTTGCGACCATGCTTGGCAGCATTCATCGCAGCGCCCTCGCCCGCAGGCCCCGAGCCCAGCACTACTACATCATAGTTATATACGGCCATACTTCGATTTCCTTGTTCCAATACCCGAATGCTTTCATAGTGCCAGCGTGCTAACTACTCGACCTTGGTCGCGTCGTAGGCCAGATCTGCTCTGGGCTTTTTCTTCGCCTCCAGGCTGCTTTCATCACACTTTTCGGCATTTCCGCCGCAAATCGAACAGCTCGAGTCCAGCCCCGTTGCGCCAATGCCGCCGCACGAGCCTGCGATCGGCTTGCGGCCCATCATCACACCAACAGCCATGCCGGCCACGACCAGGCACATCAACAAGAATGCCAATAACCAGACCATTTTTTACTCCTTGCCCTGTTTGAGGGCCTTGAATCGGGGCGTGCTTCGGGATTCGAAACCCACCCCTTTGCGTATTACAAATAGTGCAGCAATATCCTGCTCTACAGCATACAGCCAACCCTGCTCCGGACCCTTGACCAACAACAAGGTCGAGAGTCCGTCGGCCCGCGCTGTATCAGGATGCAGCACCGTCACGGCGGCCAATTGATGCATGACCGGCTGCCCGTTACGGGGATCAAAAGTGTGCGAATACCGTTTGCCGTCGAGTTCGAAGTAATTACGGTAATCACCCGAAGTGGAGACCCCATGACCATCAAGCGGGAGGATCAGCTGCGCGATCCGGCTGTCATCCCGGGGCTCTTCGATCGCTATCCGCCAGGGCACATCACCTGGCTTCAGGCCCGCCGCCTTGAGCTCCCCGGTGATTTCAACCATATAACTTGTGATGCCCTGTGCCGCCAGGTGTTCAACTACCCGATCAACCACATAACCGGCTGCCACACCGCTCAGATCCACTTGCACGTTGGCATCCTTGCACAGCTGACCGTCTACCGTACGCAGATGTTGCTGACCAACGTTCTGCAACACTTCGGCCAGCGCGGCGGCTTCGGGTATTGTCTGACTGGCCAGGCCGCCATGGAATCCCCATAAATCGAGCAAAGGCCCAATGGTGATGTCGAACCCACCATCACTGTGCTGGTGCAGCTCTTCGGCGAGCGACACCAGCTCCAGCACGGATTCGGGCATATCCTGGCACGAGCCAGCGGGCAGGCTATTGAAGCGCGCCAGATCGGAATCGTCACGCCAGGTCGAGACCTCGCTGTCAAATTCCGCTAGCAGCGCTTCGACACCCGTTTGTAACGCTTCCGGCGGCGGCGTCTCGTCCGTACCTACCCATTTTATCGAATAGGTACTGCCCATGGTGCCGCCGTAAATCTCGGAAACGGTTTCTGCAGAATTGAAACAGCCCGCTAACGCAGCTGCGAGAGCAACTACGAGAACGGGCCGAGTGGCGCTATGCAGCATGCTAGCCGCCGAAGTCATCGAGCAGGATATTCTCCGGCTCAACACCCAGATCTTGCAGCATCTTGATCACCGAGGCGTTCATCATCGGTGGACCACACATGTAGTACTCACAATCCTCAGGCGCCACATGGTCCTTGAGATAGTTCTCGTAAAGCACGTTGTGAATGAAGCCGGTTGGACCTTCCCAGTTGTCCTCAGGTAATGGATCGGACAATGCCAGGTGCCATTCGAAGTTTTCGTTCTCTGCCGCGAGTTTATCGTACTCCTCGACATAGAAGGCTTCGCGCAGCGATCGCGCCCCGTACCAGAAGGAAATCTTGCGCTTGGAGTGCAGTCGCTTCAGCTGGTCGAAGATATGCGAGCGCATCGGTGCCATGCCTGCACCACCGCCGATGAAGACCATTTCCGCCTCGGTATCCTTGGCGAAAAACTCACCAAACGGACCGTAGACAGTGACTTTATCCCCGGGCTTCAGACCGAACACCCAGGAAGACATCTTGCCGGGCGGCAGCTCATCACGACCGGGTGGCGGTGAAGCCACACGAATGTTGAACTTCACCAGGCCGCGTTCTTCCGGGTAGTTCGCCATGGAGTAGGCACGAATAACCGTCTCGTCGACTTTGGACACGAATTTCCAGAGGTTGAACTTGTCCCAGTCGCCGCGAAATTCCGGCTGAATATCGAAATCCTTGTAATGCACGGTATGCGGTGGGCATTCCAGCTGGACGTAACCACCGGCACGGAAATCGACGTTCTCGCCTTCCGGCAACTTCAGCGTCAGCTCCTTGATGAAGGTCGCGACGTTGGGGTTTGACACCACGGTGCATTCCCACTTCTTGACGCCGAAAACCTCTTCGGGCACTTCAATCTTCATGTCCTGCTTGACCGGAGTCTGGCAGGATAGACGCCACCCTTCTTTTGCTTCGCGCTTGGTGAAGTGGGTCTCTTCGGTGGGTAGCATTTCGCCGCCCCCGCTTTCGACTATGCACTTGCACTGAGCGCAGGTGCCGCCACCGCCACAGGCTGACGACAGAAAGATGCCGTTGGACGACAGCGTGTTCAGCAGCTTATCGCCTGCAGCAACAGTCACAGTGCGTTCACCGTTGATCTCGATGTTGACATCACCGCTGCTGACCAGCTTCGAGCGTGCAATCAGGATGACAGTCACCAGCGTCAGTACGATCGCTGTGAACATCCCTACGCCGAGATAAATTTCCATCTCCATCAGTTCAGCTCCTCTTTACAGTTGCACGCCGGAGAACGACATGAAACCGAGGGACATCAGACCCACGGCGATGAAGGTTATACCCAGGCCACGCAGGCCATCGGGCACGTCGCTGTACTTGAGCTTCTCGCGAATCCCCGCCAATGCGATGATCGCCAGCGCCCAGCCGACACCCGCGCCGAAGCCGTACACCACGCTTTCGCCGAAGGCGTAATCCCGCTCAACCATGAACAGTGCAGCACCCATGATCGCGCAGTTCACCGTAATCAGCGGCAAAAACACGCCCAGCGCGTTGTAGAGAGCAGGGACAAACTTGTCGAGCAACATTTCCATGATCTGCACGATCGCGGCGATAACGCCGATGTAGCTCAGCAGACCCAGGAAGCTGAGGTCGACATTGGGCAGGCCAGCCCAGGCTAATGCGCCATCCTTGAGCAGATAGGTATAGATCAGGTTGTTGGCCGGAACGGTGATCGTCAATACGACGACGACCGCGAGACCCAGACCAATTGCTGTCTGTACCTTCTTGGAGATGGCGATAAAGGTACACATCCCAAGGAAGAACGCGAGGGCCATGTTCTCAACAAAAATGGCCCGGACTGCGAGGCTTATATAATGTTCAATCATGGTTTACATAGCCTCCTTCACGGCACGGGACTGCGGCGCCATCGGGTAATCCTTCGCTTCAACCTGCTCGGTCTTCCAGCTACGCAACGCCCAGATAATCAAGCCGATGATAAAGAATGCGGACGGTGGCAGGAGTAACAAACCGTTGGGCTGATACCAGCCGCCTTCGCTGACCAGCGGCAGGATTTCGTAGCCCATCAACTTGCCCGCGCCAAGCAGTTCCCGAATGGTCGCAACCACAATCAGAATGAAGCTGTAGCCCAAGCCGTTACCCAAACCATCCAGAAAGCTGAGATGTGGCGGGTTTTGCATGGCGAACGCTTCGGCCCGTCCCATCACGATGCAGTTAGTGATGATCAGGCCGACAAACACCGATAGCTGCTTGCTGATATTAAAGGCATACGCCTTCAATACCTGATCCACCACGATAACCAGCGACGCAATGATCACCATCTGTACAATCATCCGGATCGAGCCAGGAATCTGCGACCGGATCACCGAGATGAAGGTGTTAGACAGAGCCACTACCGAGGTCAACGCCAGGCACATGACCAGGGTCACGTTGAGGCTGGTGGTGACTGCCAGAGCCGAACAAATACCCAGAATCTGGAGGGCGATCGGGTTGTTCTTGAATACAGGATCGAAAAGGACCCCTTTGGCACTTACGTTAGCCATGTCATGCCTCCCCTGCTTTCAGGTTTTGCAAGAAGGAACGGAAACCGGTGTCGCCCATCCAGAACCGAACCAGGTTCTCGACGCCGCGACTGGTTAGAGTGGCGCCTGCCAGACCATCAACCTTGTACTGACGACGCGGATCGCTGCCATCGACCGTACCTTTGACGACCTGCACGCCGACCTCGCCGTCGTCGGTGTATACGACATTACCTTTCCACAGCTCGCGCCAACGGGGGTTGTCCACTTCACCACCGAGACCGGGCGTTTCACCGTGCTGATAAAAACCCAGGCCACGGATGGTGTTCAGATCGCCTTCAAGTGCGAGAAAGCCGTACAGAGTGGACCACAGACCATAGCCATGAATTGGCAGTATCATGGTTTCGATGCCGTCTTCGTTCTCGATCATGTACACCGTAGCGTAATGCTCGCGACGACGAATGCTGGCGACATCTTCATGTGATTCCAGCGCCCGCGACAGATTCGGATCCCGCGCGGCGGCTTGCTGATCATAGGTCAACGGCTCTTCGGCATCGCTGAACTCACCGGTACGCAGGTCGACCAGACGCGCAGTAACCTGCTCGAACTGCTCGGCCACGCTCGGCCCTTCCTCCAGCAGACCGGCGATCAACAGAATGTTGCGCTGTTTGTCGAGCAACTGGTTCTTTACCTGCACCGGCTTGAGCGATACAGCAGCAACCGACACCACGATCGAGCACACCAGACAGACCAGCAGCGCGACGATAATGGTACGGCTGACGGATTCTTTTTTACTGGACATTACGTGCAAGCCTCCGTTTGATGTTGGCCTGAACGACGAAGTGATCGATCAGGGGAGCAAAGAGGTTGGCGAACAGAATCGCGAGCATCATGCCCTCCGGGAACGCTGGATTCACTACACGAATCAGCACCACCATTAAACCAATCAGCGCACCGAACACCCACTTGCCGGTATTGGTCATCGACGCCGACACAGGATCGGTCGCCATGAAGATCATGCCGAAGGCGAAACCACCAGTGACCAGGTGCCAGTACCACGGCATCGCGAACATCGGATTGGAGGTCGATCCCAGCACGTTGAACAACAGGCTGGTTGCGATCATACCGATCATCACACCCAGGACAATCCGCAAGCTGGCGATGCGGGTCATCAACAGCACTGCGCCACCAATGAAGATCGCCAGCGTTGAAGTTTCGCCCATCGAGCCGTGGATGCTGCCAAGGAAGGCATCCCACCAGGTGATACCCTGGCCAAGGACCGCTTCGAGACCACCCATCGCCATAGCACTGAGTGCAGTGGCACTGGCGTAGCCGTCAACCGCTGTCCATACCGCATCACCGGAAATTTCCGCGGGATAGGCAAAGAACAGGAAGGCCCGGCCGGTTAGCGCCGGGTTAAGGAAGTTCTTACCGGTACCGCCAAAGACTTCCTTGCCGATGACCACACCGAAGCTGATGCCCAGTGCAACCTGCCAGAGCGGGATATCCGGTGGAAGAATCAGTGCAAACAGGACCGACGTCACGAAGAAGCCTTCGTTGACCTCATGCTTGCGGACCGTTGCAAACACCACTTCCCAGAAACCACCGACCAGGAACGTCACCAGGTAGACAGGCAGAAAGTACGCCGCGCCGTGAATGAAGTTATCCCACAGACTGGCTGGATCGAAGCCGGCGAAAAGCTGGATCAACCCAATGCGCCAGCTGTCCTGCATGCCCAGCATCTCGGGGTTTTCAGCGTAGACACTGTTGGCCTGAAAGCCCACGTTGTACATCCCGTAGAACATTGCCGGGAAGGTACACAGCCAGACGGTGATCATCATCCGCTTGAGGTCCAGACCGTCGCGTACGTGAGCGGTAGTCCGGGTAACGCTGCTCGGCCGATACAGGAAAGTATCTACCGCCTCATACAAGGCGTAGTACTTCTCGTGTTTGCCGCCTTTTTCGAAGTTATGCTCGATCTTGTCAAGCAATGCACGAAGACCCATGGCTTAACCCTCCTTTTCAATGCGGGTTAGGTTATCCCGCAGAATCGGGCCGTATTCGTACTTACCGGCACATACGTAACTGCACAGCGCCAGATCTTCTTCGTCCAGTTCCATACAACCAAGCTGCTGCGCCACCTCGGTATCTCCGACAATCAGCGCACGTAGCAACTGGGTCGGCAGGATATCCAGCGGCATGACCTGTTCGTAGTTGCCCACCGGAATCATGGCGCGCGGGCTGCCATTAGTAGTGGTGGTCATGTCGAACAGCTTTGACGGATTGAGCTTGGACAGGAAGATATTCATTACCGAATGCTTGTCAGTACCCGCACGCAGATAATGCAACATTTGCCGGTCAGTGCCTTCGAGCAACACTGATGCCTGCAGATGGTAGCGGCCGAGGAAGCCCACCGGGCCACGGGCATGACGCCCGCCGAATACCGAACCGGAAATGATGCGGTTGTCGCCTGGCTTGAGCTCACCGGCGGTCAACTCCTCAAGGTTGGCACCCAGACGGGTTTTCAACAGACGTGGCTTTTCGACTTGCGGCCCACCCAGCGCAATGACGCGCTCGGTCCAGAGGCGGCCTTCGGTAAACAATTTACCGACCGCAATCACATCTTGATAGTTGATATGCCAGACCTGACGGGTTTCGCACACCGGATCCAGCATGTGGATATGCGTACCGGGCAAACCAGCCGGGTGCGGACCCGTAAAGCTTTCTGCGCGGACGCCATCAAGGTTTTCACCAGGGATCGTCGCGCCTTCAGCCTTGCATAGCCAGACGCGGGCTAATCGGGAAAGAACCTTCAGACCGTTTTCAAAAGCGTCAGCCTGACCGGCGAGCACGACAGCCGGGTCAGCTGCAAGAGGATGGGTATCAATGGCGGTGACAAAAATCGAACTGGGCTTTGCGTCGACCTCGGGGACTTTGCTGTATGGCCGCGTGCGCAGGGCCGTCCACATGCCTGAGTTGATCAGCTGCTCACGCACTTTGTCTGCATCAAGCGCGCCCAGGGTTGCCGCATCATGCGCATCGAATTCGACGGCGTCGTCACCTTCGACATCGATCACGACAGATTGCAAAACACGCTTTTCGCCACGATTGATGGCGCTGATTACGCCGCTGGCAGGAGCGGTATACACAACTCCAGGTGTTTTCTTGTCACTGAACAGGAGCTGTCCCAATCTGACCCGGTCACCCAATTGCACTTCCATGGTAGGTTTCATACCTTGGTAGTCGAAGCCGATTACGGCCACGCTGCGTACCTGACGGGCTTCGTCAATACGTTGCTCGGGCGACCCGGTGATTGGCAAGTCCAAGCCCCGTTTGATTTTTATCATACGAATAGCCTAATCACTGGTTGGAATCTATAAGGGTGTGCCGCTACCGAACCGGGAAACCCGACGATATGGCGCTGAAAACAGACGCGGAATCAATGCAAGACGGCAGCAAACCCCCACCAAAAATCCCGCTAAGTATAAAGACCCTGCCTAACCAAAGCTACTCAAGCACTTGAATATTTCGGGGTATCCGCTTCATCCGGCCGCAGTGACAATCAGTCGCATTTGATTCGCATCCCGAACAGGAGCGGCGCTTTGCGGCCACGCGCCTTCTGCGATTTCCGAGGCTCACTCCCCCTGCCCCTCCCACGGCCGGGCACCTCGAAATCTGAGCAACAAAAAAGGCGCCTGAGCGCCTTTTTTGTCAAACCGCTGTTCAGCCCTTCGACGGAAATGCCGGTGGGTTCACATTGGCCAGATCTTCAAGAATCCGTACAACCTGACAGCTGTAACCGAATTCGTTGTCGTACCACACGTACAGGATCACGCGATTGTCATTGCAGATAGTGGCTTCAGCATCCACTACGCCAGCATGGCGGGAACCGACAAAGTCGGTGGAAACCACTTCCAACGAGTTGGTGAAGTCGATCTGCTTGTGCAGGTCGGAGTGCAGCGCCATGTGGCGCAGGTAGTCATTCACCTCGTCACGGTTGGTGCTGCTCTTCAGATTCAGGTTCAGGATTGCCATCGAAACGTTAGGGGTGGGCACCCGAATCGCGTTCCCGGACAGCTTGCCTTCCAGTTCCGGGAGCGCCTTGGCCACGGCTTTGGCGGCACCGGTCTCGGTGATCACCATGTTCAGCGCGGCGCTTCGACCACGACGATTGCCCTTGTGGAAGTTGTCGATCAGGTTCTGGTCGTTGGTGTAGGAATGCACCGTCTCGACGTGACCATTCTCGATACCGTACTTATCGTTGATCGCCTTGAGCACCGGCACGATAGCGTTGGTGGTACAGGACGCAGCTGAAATAATCTTGTCTTCAGGGGTGATGGCAGCGTGGTTGATACCATGCACGATATTCTTCAGATCGCCCTTGCCCGGCGCGGTCAGCACGACCTGTGAAGCGCCCGGACATTTCAGGTGCTGGGACAGACCTGCTTCGTCACGCCATACGCCGGTGTTATCGACGACGATAGCGTCCTTTATGCCGTACTGGGTGTACACGACGCTGCTTGGGTCGCTGGCGTAAATGACCTGGATCACATTGCCGTTAGCTGTGAGCGTATTGCTCTCTTCATCAATGGTGATGGTGCCCTGGAATGAGCCATGCACGGAGTCGCGGCGCAGGAGACTGGCGCGCTTGGCCAGGTCATTTGCCGCACCCTTGCGCACGACGATCGCGCGCAGACGCAGACCGTCACCAGCGCCGGTCTTCTCGACCATAATGCGTGCGAGCAGACGACCGATACGACCGAAACCATACAGCACCACATCACGCCCTTCGCGACGCGCACCTTTCTTGCCGATGACTTCAGCCAGCTCATCACGCAGAAAGGAGTCCAGGTCATCGCCACCGGCAGCGCGGAATTTATTCACCAGACGGCCGAGATCGATCGATGCCGGCCCCAGATCCAGGTCCAGCAGCGCCTTGATAACCGGGAAGGTGTCATGCACTGACAACTCGTTATCATCAATCTGACGAGCGAAACGGTGAGATTTGAGCAGACTGATAACAGAACGGTTCACCAGACCGCGGCCATAGATTGAGGTCACCACGTTGTTCTCGCGGTACAGCCGACCGATCAGCGGAATCATCGCCTCAGCGGTGGCTTCTCGTTCAGTCCAGGCTTCCAGGCATTGATCGTATTGGGCTTGAGTCACGGTGTTTCCTTCCAGGTCTTGGGAGCTAAAGGGCCAATATTATGCGTTTCGCGGGCAGGAGAGGCAATCATCCTTGGAAAAAGCCGACAGACTAGAACAGTCCATGTCGGACAGACCGTACCAGACGGCGTTACACTAGCGCTTTTCCTGATGGACCCCAAGCATGCCCGCCAGTCAGACGATTTTACCCCTCGAAAAGTTCAACATTAATAGTGGCAAAGTTGCGTGGGGCCGGCTCGAGGGCGCGGCGCGCGCCCTGGCGATTGCTGAAGCGGCGAGTCGGCACCAGGGCCTTAGTCTGGTCATTACGCGGGACACCGCAATGGCCGATCGCCTCGAGCGTGAGCTGCGCTTCTTCGCACCCCATCTGCCCGTGCTCACTTTTCCCGACTGGGAAACCCTGCCCTATGATCGCTTCTCACCACACCAGGACATCATCTCTCAGCGTTTGAAAACGCTCTACCAGCTGCCCCAGGTCAATCAGGGCATTCTCGTCGTCCCGATGACCACCCTGCTCCACCGCATTCCGCCGCGCCCGTTCCTCGGCGGTTCGGTACTGATGATGGAAACCGGTCAGCAGCTGGATATCGACCGCATGCGTATGAACCTCGATGCCGCCGGTTACCGCTGCGTGGATACGGTCTATGAACATGGCGACTACGCCGTACGCGGTGCGCTACTGGACTTGTTCCCGATGGGCAGCAAACTGCCCTACCGGATCGACCTGTTCGACGATGAGATCGAGACACTGCGGACCTTCGATCCGGAAACCCAGCGCTCTATCGATAAGGTCGAGCGAATCCACCTGCTTCCGGCCCGTGAGTTCCCGCTGGACAAGTCCGCTCTCACCGGCTTTCGCGCGCGCTTTCGCGAACGTTTCTCGATTGACCATCGTAAGGTACCGCTTTACCAGGACATGTCCGAAGGCTTGATCCCGCCGGGCATCGAATACTACCTGCCGCTGTTTTTCGAGGAACTGGGAACGCTGTTCGACTATCTCCCCGACAATACGCTGCTATTCAGCGAGCCGGGGATCGAAGCCAGCGCAGAGCAATTCTGGAATGATGTGCGCTCGCGCCATCAGGACCAGAGCTTCGACCCGACCCGCCCTCTGCTTCCGCCCGCAGAGCTGTTTCTGACGGTGGAAGACTGCTTCGCCCAGATCAAAGCCTATCCGCGCATTGTCTGTCATACCGAAGAGGTAGCGCCTGGCGCCGGTCGCAGCAACCTGCCCTGCGAGGCGCCACCCGAGCTGCCGCTGGACAATAAGCGTGAGCGCCCGCTGGCGGAACTGGAAAGCTTCCTGCAGGCTTTCGCCGGCCGCGTGCTGTTCACGGCGGATTCGGCCGGGCGCCGGGAAGCCCTGCTCGAACTGCTGTCGCGCATCGACATCAAGCCGGAACAGTTTGATACCTGGCATGGCTTCACCCAGTCCCAGAGCCCGCTCGGCATTATCGTAGCGCCGGTGGACCAGGGACTGGTCGTGACTGAGCCGGCGGTTGCGCTGATATCCGAGACCCAGCTGTTCGGCAAACGCGTCATGCAGCGCAGGCGGCGCGGCAAGGTCACCGACCTGGGCGATGCGGTGATCCGCAACCTCACCGAACTGCGCGAAGGCGCGCCGGTGGTACATATCGATCACGGTGTCGGACGTTACTGCGGCCTGGTCAATCTGACGATCGAGGATCAGGAAGCAGAATTTCTCAAGCTGCTCTACGCCGACGAAGCGACGCTCTATGTGCCGGTATCGAACCTGCACCTGATCGCCCGCTACACCGGCTCGGAAGATGAAAACGCCCCGTTGCACCGGCTCGGCTCGGAGCAATGGCAGAAAGCCCGACGCAAGGCTGCTGAACAGGTGCGTGACGTGGCGGCCGAGTTGCTCGATGTCTACGCGCGACGCGCAGCGCGCATCGGCTTCAAATTCAGCGAGCCCGAGCATGACTACGAGGCGTTCGCCGATACCTTCCCGTTCGAGGAAACGGCGGACCAGCAGGCAGCCATCGAGGCCGTCATCAAGGACATGACCGGCGGTCAGCCGATGGATCGTCTGATCTGCGGCGACGTCGGTTTCGGCAAGACCGAGGTGGCCATGCGCGCGGCGTTCGTCGCAGTACACAGCGGCAAACAGGTCGCGGTCCTGGTACCAACGACATTGCTGGCTCAGCAGCACTTCAACAGTTTCAGCGACCGCTTCGCCGACTGGCCCGTCAAGGTCGAGGTTATGTCGCGCTTCAAGTCCGCCAAGGAGATGAAATCCGCCGTCGCCGAACTGGGTGACGGTAAGGTCGACATCATGATCGGCACCCACAAACTGCTGCAGCAAGACATCAGTTTCAAGGATCTGGGGCTGGTGATCATCGATGAAGAACACCGCTTTGGCGTTCGCCAGAAGGAACAGTTCAAGAAGCTGCGCAGTGAAGTGGACATCCTGACCCTGACCGCCACACCGATTCCGCGAACCCTGAACATGGCAATGTCGGGCATGCGCGATCTGTCGATCATTGCCACGCCGCCGGCCCGCCGGCTTTCGGTCAAGACCTTCGTCATGCAGCAGCAGCCCGCCGTACTCAAAGAGGCGATCCTGCGCGAATTGCTGCGTGGCGGGCAGATCTACTATCTGCACAACGAAGTACAGACAATCGAAAAGTGTGCAGCCGACTTGGCCGAACTGGTACCCGAAGCGCGCATTGGCGTCAGCCACGGACAGATGCCAGAACGCGCGCTGGAACAAGTGATGCGTGACTTCTATCACCGGCGGTTCAATATCCTGGTCACGACAACCATCATCGAGACAGGCATCGACGTCCCCAGCGCCAACACCATCATCATCGAGCGCGCCGACAAGTTCGGCCTGGCTCAATTGCACCAGTTGCGTGGCCGGGTCGGCCGCAGCCATCACCAGGCCTACGCCTACCTGCTCACCCCCCACGGCAGAAAAGTCACCGGGGATGCGGAGAAGCGCCTTGAAGCCATTGCCATGGCGCAGGATCTCGGCGCCGGTTTCACCCTGGCGACCCACGATCTGGAAATTCGCGGAGCTGGCGAGCTGCTCGGCGATGGCCAGAGCGGACAAATTCAGGCGGTTGGTTTCACGCTGTATATGGATATGCTGGAGCGCGCGGTCAAAGCGATCCAGAGCGGCAAGGAACCGTCACTGGACAAGCCGCTCGGTGGTGGACCGGATATCAACCTGCGTCTGCCAGCCCTGATACCAGACGACTATCTGCCGGACGTACATACCAGACTGATCCTCTACAAGCGCATCGCCAATGCCAACGATGAGGATGCATTACGCGACCTGCAGGTAGAGATGATCGATCGCTTCGGCCTGTTGCCAGGACCGGTGAAGACCCTGTTCCGGGTTACCTCGCTCAAATTGCGTTGCGAGCCGCTGGGGATCTCCAAGGTCGATGTGGGGCCGGAACATGGCAGGGTCGAGTTTGCGGGTGAAACCTCAGTCGACCCACTGGTACTGGTGCGCCTGATACAGGACAATCCCCAGCGCTATCGACTGGAAGGCGCCACCATGTTTCGTTTCAATGCGCCGATGGCTAATGCTGAGCTGCGGCTCAATACGGTCGAAGCGCTTATCGAACGGCTGGAGAAGCCGCCGATCGAACCGAAAGCCAAAGGAAAACGCAAATGAAAACACCCGTCTCTCGCTTGCACGCCATGCTGTTTCTGCTGATGTGCAGCGTGACATCCCTGGCCAGCGCACAGGACTACATCGTCGAAGTCGTGTTGTTCACCCAACCGAGCAGCCGTATCGTTGCGGGCCCAGCCCCGGAACTGGACTGGAAAGCTGACGCGGCCGAACTGGACAGCACCACACGGAGCAACGTGCGCCCCATTGATGACTCCCGCCATCGCCTGGCAAACGAAGCCAGAAAGCTGTCCGCCCAGGGGTCCAGGATTCTGTTTCACCAAGCCTGGACTCAGCCCGCCGGCACGCCGGTCGCCGTAACCAAAGGGGAAGACCTGACTGGCTTCGATTTGTATCCAGTGCAAGGCGTAGTCAGCCTGAGCCGTGACAACACGCTGGAGGCCAACGTCGCCTTCTGGGTTAATCACGAAGCAGCCTCGATGGATAGCGAGCCGGTCAGCGAACGCTTGAAACAGAGCCGCCGCCTGCGCCCTGACGAAGTTCACTACCTGGATCATCAAAGCCTGGGAATGCTGATTATCGTTAGCCGCTAGACTAAAAGTTGTCGGCGACTCCAATCTCCACCGCGGAGCGAGGCGGCAGGGTTGCGCTGACCGTCCGATGACATGGATGTCATCGTCGAGCTTACAGGGACGTACTTGCAGCGTGTCAGCGCGGCCCTGTCGCCTCGCGGAAGCTAGCTCAAAACTCATAAATATTGTGCTGCGATTCTGGAGCTCAGCGCCCGCCAACTGTCAGTGATTGCGCAAGACGCCGTGAACCCGTCCCTGGGGGCTTGACGAAAACATCCCTGTTTTCAACACTTGCTCCACCCTGACAGCCGACGGACTCGATCAGGCATAGATGCGGCAGCGAGATTAGAACCGATTTCAAGAACTGGCCGGCAACTCCAATCTCCGTGGCGGAGCGAGGCGACAGGGTTGCGATGACCGTTCGATGACATGGATGTCATCGCCGAGCTTACAGGGACGTACTGGCAGCGTGTCAGCGCGGCCCTGTCGACTCGCGGAAGCTAACTCACAACTCACAAATGCTGCGCTGAGACTCCGAAGCTAACCGCCCGCCAGCGCAAGACGCCGTAAACCCATCCATAGGGGCTTGGAGAAAACATCCCTGTTTTCAACACTTGCTCCACCCTGACAGCCGCGGAAGCAGACTTCAGATCACCGCTCAGGCCTCAGTGATCACACGAGTCAGGATATTCCTGACCTGCCCCATCCCCTCGGCGACCACCTGCTCGATAGACTCCATGCTGATCAGGTCTGAGTGCGTGCCTGCGGCAGGATTCACCACCAGGGCCAGACACGCGTATGGCAGTCCCAGCTCGCGCGCCAAGGCCGCTTCCGGCATGCCGGTCATGCCCACGATGTCACAACCATCGCGCTGAAGCCGACGTATCTCCGCCGCCGTTTCCAGACGCGGGCCCTGAGTCACCGCGTGCACGCCATGCGGACTATGCGCAATCGACTGGCGCGCCATAACGCCGACCAGCTTCTTGCGCAGACTTTCATCGTAGGGATAGCTGAAATCGATATGGGTGACGTGGTCAAGATCGACCTCGAAGAAGCTGCCTTCGCGGCCCCAGGTATAGTCAATCAACTGGTCAGGCACACAAAAGTGCCCCGAGCCCATCGCGCTGTGGATGCCGCCGACAGCGTTTATCGCTATCACAGCATCGGCACCCGCCTCTTTCAGGGCCCACATGTTGGCTCGGTAGTTGATCTTGTGCGGTGGCAGGCGATGCGGATTACCGTGGCGAACCAGAAATAGCACTTCACGACCGGCGAGCAGGCCTTTTATCACCGGACCTGATGCCCTGCCGAACGGAGTTGCCGGATCCAGTTCCGCAGTTATCTGCAACTCATCCAGTGTGCTCAGCCCGGTGCCACCAATGATCGCGACGCTATCCATCAGAGTAACTCCAGACTTTTCAGCAGACCTCTGGCCTGCAACCATGTCGGCGACGACTTGTATTCAACGCCGGGTAGGTGACGGGCGAGCATGCGGTCCAGATTGTCCGGTGCCTGAACACCGAGCTGCTGTACATGCACCAGTGCCTGCTCCGCCGCGCTGCGATCATTGCAGACCAGCAGCATATCGCAGCCGGACTGCAGCGCCGCATCCACACGCTCACTCATGCCGCCCACCGCATGCGCACCCGCCATCGTCAGGTCGTCACTGAAGATGACGCCTTCGAAAGCCATCTCGGCGCGCAGGATATCCTGCAACCAGCGCCTGGAGAATCCGGCGGGCAGCTTATCCACGGAGGGGTATACGACGTGAGCGGGCATGATGCCGTCCAGTTGCGCGGCTAGCGCCGCAAACGGCAACAGATCCGTGGCGCGAATTTCCTCCTCCGATCGCTCATCAACTGGCAAGTCAAAATGCGAGTCAGCTTCAGCCCAGCCATGGCCCGGGAAATGCTTGCCGGTTGCGGCCATGCCCGCCTGCTTGAGACCTTCAATGTACGCCTTGGCCAGGCGGATAACCTGCTGGGGATCGCCACCCAGTGAGCGATTACCGATGACAGCACTGCGCCCGTAATCCAGATCCAGCACCGGCGCGAAACTGATATCGATGCCGCATGCGAGCATTTCGGTTGCCATCAGCCAGGCCGCTGCGGTGGCTGCCTGTTCGGCCTGTTGCCCGCTCAGGGCGGCCACGTCGCCTAACGCAGGCAAGCGCAACACACCGTTGCGCAGCCGCTGTACCCGTCCGCCCTCCTGATCGATGGCAACGATCATATCCGGACGCACCGCGCGGATCGCCTTGACCAACTCGCGCACCTGCGCAGGTGATTCGGTGTTACGGGCAAACAGTATGATGCCGCCGACTTCCGGCTGCCTCAGTATCTGGCGGTCGGCTGCATCCAGCCAAGTGCCTGCCACGTCCAGCATCAGGGAACCTTGATTCAATCCTATTACTCCTGCCTAACAAATAAGGTAATGACGCAAATCCAACCGCCGGGATGATTATTCAGCAATCTCAACCTTGCAACCGATCGGGGTCATATCGAAAAGCGCGACGATATCGACACTGCGCAGCCGCACGCAGCCGTGTGACAAGGCCACGCCCATGGGTTGATCATCGCCGGTACCATGCAGATAAATGTAACGCCGCTGGGAGTCGCAGTTTCCGCCCCGATTAAAGCCGGGCTGCTCGCCACACAACCAGAGGATGCGCGTCAGAATCCAGTCGCGCTTGGGATGCTGAGCGGCAAGTTCAGGCGACCACACTTCGCCAGTAGGACGTCTGCCAATGAATACTGCCCCCTGGGGCTGACCACCACCAATGCGCGCGCGCACCCGATGCAGGCCGCGCGGCGTGCAACCGCTGGCATTCTGCTCGCCTGGCCCACTGAGTGCGGTCGAAACGGGAAACGTGCAAACACGCTGACCGGACGCATATCCGGTCAGCTGTTGCGAAGAAAGCGATATGTGGATCAGATCCAGTTGCATGCACGCCCCTGCAAAAGTGCACACGATAACGGATCAGGAGGCGGGAGGTAAGCCCATCACGCGGTTTGCAGGCGTCCTTCGGGCGGCGCTGCGCGCCCTGCCGTACTGCCTTCGGCACGCATACCCGCGGCCAGGAAAGGCACCATCAGCCGGAGCACACGGTCCACACCAAGATGCACACCAAATTCAGCCTCCGCGATGGCCCTGAGCGCCTTCATACTGGACATGGTGAAGGCGGCGCTACCGAGCATGAAATGCACCCGCCAGAACAACTCATCGGGCGGTAGTTGCGGCGCAGCGCGGTACACCAGCGCCATGTAGCGCTGAAATACCTTGCCGTAGACTTCGCCCAGATATTTGCGCAAATGCCCCTGACTCTGACTGAAAGCCAGGCCCAGCAGCCGCATGAATATGGACAAGTCATTACCGCTGCGCGGTTTTACCGTGAGCACCTGGCTGACCAGCATCTCGAGAAGCTCTTCAAGACTGGGATCAGCGTCTTCGGCAGCTTCCTGACGACGATCGAGCTCCCGCTCAAGACTCGAGACAAACGGATCAAGGAACCGCACGAATACCGCCTGGATCAACGCTTTCTTGGAACCGAAGTGATAATTGACCGCTGCAAGGTTTACCCCCGCCTTGCTGGTGATCAATCGTAGGGAGGTTTCTGCAAAGCCTTTTTCAGCAAATGATTGCTCGGCTGCATCGAGAATTCTTTGAACAGTATCAGAATGGGCCATCTGGATTCCAAGGACGCCAACAGGTGTTTGAAACATACGTATCAAACGGCAGAGCTGTCAAGTGCCTCCCGAGGATCACTGCGGAAAGGCAAATCCCTGATGCAACTAGCGTTCTAAACAACCTGCAGGGACGATGCAAGCTTTTGAATACTGGCAAGCTTGTACTGACCAGTTAACTGTATATAATCACAGCTACTGTATAAAAAAACAGGCACCAATTGAATGCAAAAGCTAACCGCACGGCAGCAGCAGATCCTTTCCTTTATCAAGGATTACATGGATGCCCACGGATATCCGCCGACCCGTGCGGATATCGCCCGGGAAATCGGTTTCAAATCGCCGAATGCAGCTGAGGATCATCTGCGCGCCCTCGCCCGCAAAGGGGCCATTGAGATGATACCCGGTGCATCGCGCGGCATTCGCTTGCCAGCTGACATGCTTAACGCTGCCGACGATCGTTTGCCGGTCATAGGCCAGGTGGCCGCCGGCGCACCGATTCTGGCGGTCGAGAACATTGAAGACCATTGCCGGGTCGATCCGGACTTCTTCCATCCCAGGGCCGACTACCTGCTCAAGGTCAAAGGCATGAGTATGAAGGATATCGGCATTTTCGATGGCGATCTGTTGGCTGTTCACCGTACCGCCGAAGCACGCAACGGTCAGGTGGTTGTCGCACGCATCGGTGATGAGGTCACTGTAAAACGCTTCATGAAAAAAGGACGCAAGGTGTCGCTGATCGCGGAGAACCCCGAGTTCGCGCCGATTGACATTGACCTTGCCGAACAGGAATTGATTATCGAAGGATTGAGCGTCGGCGTCATACGCCGCTAGTCATCTATCGTTCATACCAGGAGTTGACCTATGCCGTACTTCCAGGAAACGCGTCTCGAACAGTCTGATCTAGTCAGAAACGCATTGCTCGCCTCTCGGTACAAGGCGCCGCTGGGGCTCGTTAATCAGCCGTCAGGGACGGATCTCGTAGAGGAACCGGAGGATATCGGATTCAGTGAGATCAGCCTGAACGGCGCTCCGCGGCAATGCCTGCAATGGCTCGCACCGGTACTACGCGACCTGAGCGAGAGCCGAACCCCTCGCTGGCTGACGCTGATCGACCCTCCGCAGAACCTGAGTCATGGATGGCTGCGTAAAGCCGGCCTGGATCCGAGCCAGATTCTGATAGTACGGCCAAAGCGTGGCATGGACTGTCTGACGTTCTGCTGCGAGATTCTCGCCCTGGGAAACAGCCATACCGTGGTCAGCTGGCTTGCAACAGGCCCGCGCGAGGCCAGTATGCTGGAAAGTGCCGCATGCTCCGGCAACTGCCGCAGCCTCAACGTACGGATCGACGCGGCTAGAGCTGCCTGACGTCAAGCAAGCGGTCGAGCACCGGCAGATCAGTGGAGAACGCGGTCCTCGGGGATCGTATCGTCCTGCTCCATGACCTGCCCCGCCACCTGCATACCCGCAGTGATCATCGCCTTGGCGACTTCGATGTAATGGCCCTGCAAAAAGTCCTTCGCATCGGGGGAGAACTCGATGACCAGCAAGGGCTCACCGTCCTCGTCGGAACGCCGCAATGCGACCTTACCGTTGGGGAGTTCTACGATTTCGAGAAAGGGTGAAGGCATGTTCTGGTCTCCTGGCTACTGGCGCGCAGTGTATCACAGGCGCCACTCACCCGCGCCGCGTTGGGATGTGCCGGTCCCGGACCGGCCGTGGCGCAATAACAGCTGCGCTTAATATTCCACCATGCCATCGCGGTAGCGTCTGACCAGCTCATTCAGCGCGTGGGCAGCCTCATCGGCGTCCGCTAGCGACCACTCGGCGTGAGCAGGAACAGCACTGCTGGCTATCAAGGACGCGTCCTGCGGCTTGGCAGGAGCCGGCACTGGCGGTGCATGCAGCGCTTGCCAGCCGGCCAGCAGCCTGCCCAACCAGTTGTCCTTTCCACGCGCCAATTCGCTCAATTCAGCCAGCTCCGGTCCGGGATAACGTTTTGCCGCTTCCCCATCCAGCGCCTGCTCAACTGTGCGCAGCTCCATCAGTGGCCAACGGTAATGATCGGCCACCTCGTGGACAATCGCCAGTACCGTGCGATACAGATGAAAGAGCGCGTGCTCCCGGTGGTATAGCGTCTGCGTTCGCGCATCCAGCGCTGCAGAGTCTGCTGCCTCATGCCAGGCATTGATTGCCTTACCGGCAAAGAACAGTGCCTGATTGGTCCGGGTGTAGACTTCGTTAGCCATGTTCAAGCCTCTTTGCGCTTGGCCTTGGTCCGTCCGTCTTCGAGGTTCCAGCCCTTGTCACCATAAAACGCGCGCCATCCAGTCGGTTTACCCTCGATCTCACTCTGAACATACTGCTCTTTTGTCTTGCGACTGTAACGTACAACCATCGGATTACCGTCAGGATCAGCAACCGGCGCATCCATCAGAAAGTGATACTTCGGATCGATTTCCGACTTATGCGGCAACAGTTCCTTGACCAGTGGCGCACGTGTCTCCCGGTTCTTGGGAAATTTGCTGGCGGCCAGGAACAGCCCGGAAGCACCGTCACGCAGAATGTAAACGTCGTCCACCTTCTCGCACTTCAGCTCCGGCATCGGCACCGGATCCATCTTCGGCGGAGCCGCTTCGCCGCTCCTCAACAGTTTGCGGGTGTTCTTGCAGTCAGCGTTGGTGCAGCCGAAATACTTGCCGAACCGGCCCGTCTTGAGCTGCATTTCGCTGCCGCATTTGTCGCACTCGATAATCGGGCCGTCGTAGCCCTTGATCTTGAAGTGGCCTTCCTCGACTTCGAAACCTGTGCAGTCGGGGTTGTTACCGCACACATGCAGCTTGCGCGTTTCGTCGACCAGGTAGCTGTCCATGGCCGTCGAACAGATCGGGCAACGGCGCTTGGCGCGCAGAATCCGCGATTCGCCCTCTTCGTCATCGGCGGCTACTTCATTGCCGGGTACCAGGTTGACTGTTTCCTTGCAGCGCTCCTTCGGCGGCAGGGCATAACCCGAACAACCCAGGAATACGCCAGTGGAGGCCGTACGGATCATCATCGGCCGACCGCAAGTGGTGCAGGCGATATTGGTGGGCGTAGGCATATTGGTGCGCATGCCCTTGCCTTCATCCGCCGCGGCCGCTGCGCTGAGCTTCAGTTTGAAGTCAGCATAGAAATCATCGAGCACCCGCTTCCATGGCACATCACCCTGAGCCACGTCATCCAGCGACTCTTCCATCCGCGCGGTGAAGCCGTAATCCATCAGATTGGGGAAGCTCTCGGTCAGCCGCTCGGTGACAATATCGCCCATCTTTTCAGCGTAGAAACGGCGATTATTCAGCTCGACGTAACCGCGCTCCTGGATCGTGGAAATGATCGAGGCGTAGGTGGACGGGCGACCAATACCGCGCTTTTCAAGCTCCCTGACCAGACTGGCTTCGGCATAACGCGCCGGCGGCTTGGTGAAGTGCTGCTTGGGGTCAAGCTTGTTGAGCTTGAGCGCGTTGTCGACCTGTAGATCGGGCAACACCTCGTCTTCGCCACCCTTGCCCTGCGGCGGCTGAACCCGGGTATAACCGTCGAACTGGAGAATCCGGCCTTTAGCACGCAGATCGAAATCGCCGGCCTTGACGGTGATGCTGGTCGACAGATAACGCGCCGGTGGCATCTGGCAGGCAACGAACTGACGCCAGATCAATTCATACAGCCGCTCGGCATCGCGCTCCATGCTGTTCAGATCCGAAGTTTTGATCTTCACATCCGAAGGACGGATTGCCTCGTGCGCTTCCTGGGCACCCTCCTTGCTGCTGTACAGATTGGGCTTTTCCGGAAGGTACTTGTCGCCGTAGTTCTTCTCAATGAAGTCCCGCGCCATGGCGATGGCGTCGTTCGACAAGTTCGTCGAGTCGGTACGCATATAGGTGATGTAACCGGCTTCATAGAGCCGCTGCGCCATCATCATGGTCTTCTTCACGCTGAAGCCTAGGCGCGTACTCGCAGCCTGCTGCAGCGTGGAGGTAATAAAGGGAGCATTGGGGCGTGTGCTGGTCGGCTTGTCTTCGCGCTTGGCAACGCGGTAATCGGCCGCCTTCAACTTGCCGAGCGCGGTGTCAGCCTGCTCCTTGTTCAGCGGCCTGAAGGCTTCACCCTTCTCACGTACCACCTCGAAACGCACGGAATCGGCCTTGGGCGAATCCAGCAAGGCGTGGATTTCCCAGAACTCCTCAGGGATGAACGCGCGAATTTCGCGCTCGCGATCGACGATCAACTTGACGGCGACTGACTGCACCCGGCCAGCGGACAGACCACGGGCGATTTTCTGCCACAGCAGCGGCGACACCATGTAGCCCACTACGCGATCGAGGAAGCGGCGCGCCTGCTGGGCATTAACGCGGTTGATATCCAGCTCGCCGGGCTTGGAGAATGCCTCCTGAATGGCCTTCTTGGTGATCTCGTTGAATACCACGCGCTTGTACCGCGCGTCGTCGCCACCAATGGATTCGCGCAGGTGCCAGGCAATGGCCTCCCCTTCGCGGTCCAAATCCGTCGCGAGATAAATGGCGTCGGCATCCTTGGCCAGGCGGCGAAGTTCATCGACCACCTTCTCCTTGCCGGGAAGGATTTCGTAATGAGCCTTCCAGCCATTTTCCGGGTCGACCCCCATGCGCTTGACCAGCTGCATGCGCGCCTTGGTCTCCTTGTCCAGCTCCGGAGCGGAGGCGGCTTTCTTACCCTTTGGTTTGCTCTCGGTCTTGCTGCTGCCACTGGTTGGCAGGTCCCGGATATGGCCAATACTCGACTTCACGATGAAGTCGTTGCCAAGGTACTTGTTGATCGTCTTGGCCTTGGCCGGAGACTCCACAATGACCAGTGCTTTTCCCATGGGTAATCGTATTCCTAACTCATTCGTCTGAATTGCCCAATGCGGGCAAAGAATAGCTGGCATGGCCGAAAAACCCGGCCAGTCCGCTGGAGGGCCAGAGCCTACACGTCTTCGCTGATAAAGGTAAAGCGCGGGATAGCCACGTCGTCAACCTGAACCTGCTCGATAAACATGCTCACCGGCCGCACCCAGAGATCAAAATCACCATACAAGGTGCGGTACACCACCAGCTGTTCGCCGGTCTCTGAATGCTGCGCTACGCCAATGACCTGATAATCGCTACCTTTATAGTGGCGATACCGGCCAGGAAGGATTCTCATCCTGCACGCTCCTGTTTTAGCAATAAAAAAGCCGGGGCAATGCCCCGGCTCATTCAACCCACCTGGCTTCAGACGCGCTCGAAGACCGTGGTGATGCCTTGGCCGAGGCCGATGCACATGGTTGCGATACCGATGGTACCGCCCTGCTCTTTCATGACATTGAGCAGGCTGCCAGAGATCCGCGTTCCGGAGCAGCCGAACGGGTGACCCAGGGCAATCGCGCCGCCATGAAGGTTGACCTTCTCTTCCATCTTGTCCAGCAACTTCAGATCTTTCAATACCGGCAGAGCCTGCGCGGCAAACGCTTCGTTCAGCTCAACATATTCCACGTCGGCCATGGTCATGCCCGCACGCTTGAGCGCCTTCTGCGTGGAAGGGACTGGACCGTAACCCATTATCGCTGGATCAACGCCAGCTACTGCCATGGAGCGGATCACCGCGAGCGGCTCCAGACCCAGGGCCTGAGCGCGCTCAGCAGACATGACGATCATGCAGGACGCACCGTCAGTGATCTGCGATGAGGTTCCTGCTGTGACCGTGCCGCCCTTGGGATTGAAGGCCGGACGCAGTGCTGCCAGGCTTTCCACCGTTGTTTCAGGACGAATAGTCTCGTCAGCAGTAAAGATCTTCAGGAAGCCGTTCTCGTCATGGCCTTCCATCGGCAGAATCTCGCGATCGAACTTGCCGTCCAGCGTCGCCTGGTGTGCCAGACGATGCGAACGTGCACCGAACTGGTCCTGCTGCTCGCGGGTAATGCCGTGCATCTTGCCCAGCATTTCCGCCGTCAGACCCATCATGCCCGATGCCTTGGCTGCGTACAGCGACAGCGCCGGGTTCGGATCGACACCGTGCATCATGCCGACGTGACCCATGTGTTCAACGCCACCGACGACAAACACATCACCGTTGCCGGTCATGATGGCTTGGGCGGCGGTATGCAGCGCGCTCATCGAGGAGCCACACAGACGGCTGACCGTCTGCGCGGAACTGGTGTGCGGGATCGGCGTCATCAAGGATGCCATGCGGGCGATGTT
Source organism: Pseudomonas saliphila (assembly GCF_008638345.1). Taxonomy (GTDB): domain Bacteria; phylum Pseudomonadota; class Gammaproteobacteria; order Pseudomonadales; family Pseudomonadaceae; genus Halopseudomonas; species Halopseudomonas saliphila. The sequence goes on from NZ_VTVA01000005.1 coordinate 77,815, forward strand.
CCAGCCCTGCTCCAGGGTCTGGTTTACACAGCCCCAGATCACATCTTCAACTTCCGCCGGATCGAGCTTTGGATTGCGCGCCAGCATGCCGGTAATCAGGTTTGCTGAAAGGGATTCGGCACGGACGTTACGGTACATGCCGCCCTTGGAACGGCCCATTGGGGTGCGACCGAAGTCGACAATGACGACGTCTCTCGGATTCAGGCTCATAAATTCACTCTCGCTCTGTGCGTTCCGTTAACCGAAAAATTTCTTGCCGGCTTTGGCCATTTCACGCAACTTTTCAGTTGGGTGATACATGGCGCCGAACTCGGCGTACTTGTCGGCGATGGCAACAAACTTGGCCACGCCAATGGTGTCGATGTAGCGCAGTGCGCCGCCACGGAAGGGCGGGAACCCGATACCGAAGATCAGACCCATGTCAGCGTCGCCAGCGGACTCCACGATACCGTCTTCCAGGCAACGTACCGTCTCCAGGCACAGCGGAACCATCATGATCTCGACGATTTCCTCGTCGGTGAACTCGCGCTGCTCGAGCACGATCGGCTTGAGCAATTCGTAAGCCTGGGGATCAACGACCTTCTTCTGCTTACCCTTCTTGTCCAGCTCGTAGGCGTAGAAACCCTTGCCGGATTTCTGACCCAGACGGCCTTCGTCATACATGACGTCAACGGCGGTACGGGTCGTGTCAGCCATACGGTCCGGATAGCCCTCGGCCATGACGTCCCGGCCATGGTGACCAGTATCCATGCCTACCACGTCCATCAGGTACGCAGGACCCATCGGCCAGCCGAACTTTTCCATCAGCTTGTCGACGCGCTGGAAGTCGGCACCCATGTTGATCAGACGGGCGAAGCCACCGAAGTACGGGAAGAGTACGCGGTTGACCAAAAAGCCAGGGCAGTCGTTGACTACGATGGGCGTTTTGCCCATTTTCTTGGCGTAGGCCACGGTGGTTGCAACAGCCTTCTCGCTGGACTTCTCGCCACGGATGACCTCAACCAGCGGCATCATGTGCACCGGGTTGAAGAAATGCATGCCGCAGAAGTTTTCCGGACGCTTGAGCGCCTGGGCCAGGTAGGTGATGGAGATGGTGGACGTATTGGATGCGATGATCGCATCATCCTTCACGTGGCCTTCCACTTCAGCCAGCACGGCGTGCTTGACCTTGGGGTTCTCGACCACTGCCTCGACCACGATATCGACATTGCCGAAATCGCCGTAGGACATGGTGGGCCGGATCGCATTCAGTGCGGAAGCCATCTGGTCCGGCGTCATGCGGCCCTTGGCAACGCGCTTACCGAGCAACTTGGAGGCTTCATCCAGACCCATCTGGATCCCTTCTTCACGGATATCCTTCATCAGGATAGGCGTGCCCTTGGAAGCCGACTGGAAAGCAATACCGCCACCCATGATGCCTGCACCCAACACAGCGGCAAGCTTCACATCAGCGGCTTTCTTATCGTACTGCTTGGCCTTCTGTTTGAGAGCCTGATCATTGAGGAACAGACCAACCAGGCTGGCAGCCACAGACGTCTTGGCCAGCTTGGCAAACCCGGCAGCCTCGATTTCCAGCGCTTTGTCGCGACCGGCGTTGGCCGCTTTCTGGATGGTCTTGATCGCTTCAACCGGGGCCGGATAATGCGGGCCGGCCTGGCCAGCGACGAAACCCTTGGCAGTCTCGAACGCCATCATCTGCTCGATGGTATTGAGCTTGACCTTTTCCAGCTTGGGCTGACGCTTGGCGCGGAAGTCCAGCTCGCCGGAGATGGCACGTTTGCACAGATCGATCGCGCCTTCCTTCAATTTGGCCGGCTCAACCACAGCATCCACGGCATGCACACTCAGCGCCTTGTCAGCACGCTGCTCGCCACCGCCACAGATCCATTCGATGGCGTTGTCGATACCCATGATACGCGGCGCACGCACGGTGCCACCAAAGCCCGGGTAGATACCCAGCTTGGTTTCCGGCAGGCCGACCTTGGCGGTCGCAGCCATGATCCGGAAGTCACAGGCCAGGCACATTTCAAAACCGCCGCCCAACGCCATGCCATTGATGGCAGCGACTGTTGGAACATTCAGATCTTCGAATGCATTGAAGATCTGATTGGCTTCCAGGTTGCCTGCAACGAGGTCTTCCTCGGGCAACTGGAAGGTATTGACGAATTCGTTGATATCGGCGCCGACGATGAACACGTCCTTGCCGCTGGTAACGATAACACCCTTGACGCTGGTGTCGGACTGAAGGGCCTCGACGGCGGCTTGCAGCTCCGCCAGGGTGGCACGATTGAACTTGTTGACAGACTCGCCCTGCAGATCGAACTTGAGCTCGACGATGCCGTCTTCAAGGGCTTGAACCGTGATGGCTTTACCTTCGTAAATCATCAACTGATCTCCACGCTATAAAAGCACTTGAGAAACAACGTCCTGCAATGCCAAACCGATCTTTTGACGAGTTCGGCCTTTACAGAACGATGCCATGAACGTTCCCGATGCGGTGAAGCTGCGCGATGCAAACACAGAAATTCATACGCTTGTTTGATTCGGGTGTGCACACCTTCGGGGAAAACCTGCTAATTGTCAATCAGCTACTGGGTAGCGGCAGCAAAACAGCTTCCGGTAGGCATTAGATTCGATTTAATACTTCTTTATATTCAGCACGTTAAATACTTATCAAAGAATACACATTAATACTTGAGCACTGATCCTTCTCATCCGACAGGCTGATGATGCAGAGGTTGCAAAGCCGCATAAAGGCTATCCAGCGCCTGCGGATTATCCGGTTCGACCCAATGTACAATGACCGAAAAACTCGACCGATCAAGACCTGCAACGCTGATCGGTAACGCCGCGAGCAGGCCTTCGACTTCAGGGTCCCCGTCCGGCCCAAAACTGCGCTGCCATCCCGCCCCGCCCCGGCGATAACTGAATTCGGCAGCCATAGGGCATTTTTCCAGGGCCAATCGATAGCCGACACACCCCTCGAGCGCTGGTTCGCGGGCGCTGCCCTGCTGCCGCTCGACAACAAACCCAAGCTTTCGGCCATGCTCACGAAGACGATGCAGGTGCAGCTGGCGTCCCCGCGGCAACACTTTATGCAACGACGAGATAAATATAGCGGCAACCAGCCCAAAAGCGATCCAGATCATGATGCAATACCGCTGCACTGCCTACCTGGCCGCGGGTAAATGCCGCTGCCATCGCAAAAAGACTGATTAATGATAAATCCTCCGCGGATTGCGGTATAAAGGCTGCTAGTATCAGCGAAAAAGCCAGGAGGAACCTGCATGCTTTACTCTCATGTGCTAGTGGCAGTGGATTTAATAGACGAATGCCGCTCGGTAGCAGACCACGCCATGGCGCTTGCCAAGGTGCTGGAAGCGGACCTGACGCTGTTACACGTAGTTGAACCGCTTGCCATGGCCTACGGCGGCGATGTCCCCATGGACCTGTCCATGTTGCAGCAACAGCAATTCGAGCAGGCTCGCGAGCGGATGCAGGTTTTTGCCGCCGATTACAGCCTGCCCGAAAGCCAGCTGCAAATTGCCTTCGGCCACCCGCGTCAGGAGATCCATCGTGTCGCCACCGAACAAGGATGCGATCTGATTGTAGTCGGTAGCCATGGGCGGCATGGCCTAGCGCTCCTGCTCGGTTCTACCGCAAACGATGTGCTGCATGGTGCACCCTGCGACGTCATCGCTGTGCGCCTGGAAAAGAAAAAGAAAGCCAGTTAACGACCCAATCGACATTCGCAGCTGACTAAAACTTGCCAGCTGCGTTCGTTGCGCCTCAGCCTTGCATATCATCCAACTCAGCCCAGCGCTCCAACGCCCGATCCAGCTCCGCCTGCTTGGTTTCCAGCGCCTCGATTGCCGGAGCGGTCTGCTCGTGCGACTGCTGATAGAAATTCGGAGCGTTGACCTGCTTCTGAACGGCCTGCAGCTCGCTTTCCAACCGCTCCAAAAGTTCAGGTAATGCATCAAGTTCGCGCTGTAACTTATAGCTGAGCTTGGCTTTCGGCGCGGGCGCAGCAACAGGTGCGGGAGTCGGAGGCGCATCATGCTCCGCCGCCTGTGCAGCAGCATCATCGCCCCACTCAGCCAGTGCTTCGATCTTGCCGCCCTGGCGTAACCAATCGGCATATCCGCCGACGTACTCGCGTACCTTGCCATTGCCCTCGAACACCAGACTGCTGGTCACCACGTTATCCAGGAACGCCCGATCGTGGCTGACTATCAGAACCGTACCGTCGAACCCGGCGAGCACTTCTTCAAGAAGCTCAAGGGTTTCGACATCGAGATCATTGGTCGGCTCATCCATTACCAGCATGTTCGCCGGCTTGCTGAACAGACGCGCGAGCAGCAACCGCGCGCGCTCGCCACCCGACAACGCTTTCACCGGCGTTCTGGAGCGTTCCGGGGAAAACAGGAAGTCACCAAGATAGCTAATGACGTGGCGACGCTCGCCGTTGATCTCGATAAATTCCCGGCCCTCGGCAATGTTGTCGATTACCGAGCGCTCGAGGTCAAGCTGTCCGCGAAGCTGATCAAAATAGGCTACTTCCAGCCGGGTGCCATGTTTGACGATACCGCTGGTGGGCTCAAGCTGGCCCAGCAGTAACTTGAGCAGCGTACTCTTACCTGAACCGTTATTACCGATCAGACCGATACGGTCCCCGCGCATCACTGCGGTGGTCAGGTTGCGAATCAGCGGCCGCTGGCCTGGATAACCGAACGAGATATTCTCCACTTCAATGACGCGCTTGCCCGATGAATCAGCTGTTTCCAACTGGAAACTGGCGCGCCCCTGACGTTCGACCCGCTGTGCCCGCTCGTCACGCATCGCCTTGAGTGCCCGCACACGGCCTTCGTTACGCGTGCGGCGCGCCTTGATACCCTGCCGGATCCAGACTTCTTCCTGTGCCAGCCGCTTGTCGAACAGCGCGTTGGCACTCGCTTCCGCGGCTAATTGCTGCTCCTTGTGCTCCAGGAAACTTACATAGTTGCCCTGCCAGTCGATCAACTGGCCACGATCCAGCTCCATGATGCGGGTAGCCAGTGCCTGCAGGAACTGTCGATCGTGGGTAATGAACAGAACAGCACCGCGGAAGTCCAGCAACACCTGCTCCAGCCACGCAATGGTATGGATGTCCAGATGGTTGGTCGGCTCGTCGAGCAACAGCACGTCCGGCTCGGCGACCAGCGCCTGCGCCAGCAGGACCCGACGGCGCCAGCCACCAGACAGCTCCGACATGGGTTTTTCGGCGGGCAACCCCAGACGAGTGAGGGTCGTCTCAACCAACTGGTTCAGACGCCACCCATCCTTGGCTTCGAGGCGACTCTGAACCTTCTCGAGACGCTCCAGTTCGGCCTCGCCCATCTCGCCATGTACCAGATGGTGGTATTCGGCGAGCAGCTCACCCACGCCGATCAAACCGGCCGCCACGACGTCATACACCAGCTGATCGCCAGCCTCAGGCAGTTCCTGCGGCAATTGGCCGATTTTCAGCCCCGGCGCATACCAGATTTCACCATCGTCGGCGGTCTGCTCGCCATTCACCAGCTTGAACAGACTGGACTTACCCGCGCCGTTGCGACCGATCAGGCACGCGCGCTCCCCGCGTTCCAGTTGGAAGCTGACTTTTTGCAGGAGCGGATTGAGGCCGTAGGCCAGGGATACATCAGTAAACGAGAGCAGCGCCATATAACACCTTTTGCGGAGCGCTGAAAAACGAGCAACCTAAAGCCAGAGGGAGCGAAATCGAACATAAGGCGGACCGGTCTCGCCCACGTGATAACGAGCCGGGTAGCAGACGGTTTGAGCGATTCCAGCGCCGCTTGGCTGAGCGCAGGTATTTTCAGAGGATCTTTAACTTGTATAGGCGAGCATTCTACTCTTCCCGTCACTTTGCTGCATTGCTTATTCCCGGCGCCCAGCCCTATGCCGGCCCAGAGCAACAGGCTAAGCTGTGACATATGTTGTCGCCCGCCTCGATCACCCCTCCTGCCAGGATTCATGATGCGCCGTAATATCTTCAAAAGCCTGACAAGAGCATGCTCCATGCTATTGATATCCCAGGTATTGTTAACATCTCCTGCATTAGCTGATAGCCGTCTGGAAGCCCAGCGAAAAACCTACGACCAGGCCATGACCGCGCTCAAACAGGGACAATACAGTCGCTATCTGCAACTCAAGGAAGGCTTGAGTGACTATCCTTTGTATTCCTATTTGTTGCTGGAGGAAATCAAACGGCAGGACCCGCCGCAGGATCACGAGGTCCAAGCGTTTCTGGTTACCCAGGGCGATCTGCCGGCTGCGCAGGCGGTGAAGAACACATGGTTACAACGGCTGGCAAAGGAAGGCAAATGGGACCTGTTGCGCAAGCACTACGACAGCGCCAGCCAAAGCACCGAGTTGGACTGCCAACTCGCTCTTCAGATGTGGCGTGATGGTGATGCAACGCTCGCTCGAAAGCGCGCTGCCGAGCTCTGGACAGTGGGCCATTCGCAGCCGAACGCGTGCGACCCTCTATTTGACAGATGGCAAGCGGCGGGAGGCCTCACGGAGGATGTAGCCTGGCAGCGGCTGCGGCTGGCTCTGCTGTATCGCCAGGACGCCCTGGCTCGCTATCTGGTGCGCTACCTGCCTGAACACAAGGCGCTGGCCGAGCGTTTTATCGAAGCGGCGACCAAACCGAGCCGCCTCAGTGAAACCGCACGGTATCGGCCCGGTGCCGGGCAACCGTCCGAGCGCCTGACGGATATCGTCACCGTGGCGCTGCGCCGCATGGCCCGGGATGATCCGACCGCGGCAATGGCGCTGTGGCCGTTCTACCGCGACCTTCCCTTCCCGGAGAGTGACCGCCTGGCGATCACCCGCGACATTGGCGTGCGTCTGGCCAAACGGCATGATCCCCAGGCATTGCCTTTCATGGCCGCAAACGATCCCTCAATGGCCGACGACCAGGTCAGCGAATGGCGGATTCGACTGGCATTGCGCACCGGCCAGTGGCGTGAGGCGCATGATCTGACGCAGGCGATGCCTGACTCGTTACAGCAACAGAACCGTTGGCGTTATTGGCGCGCACGCAGCACCCAGCTTGCGTTTCCGGATCGCGACGTCGCTGAACAGTACGCTGCACTGGCCGATGAACGTGACTTCTATGGGTTCATCGCCGCCGAACGCAGCCGCAAACCCTACGCGCTCAATCATCGACCCGCTGATGTGGAGCCGCGCGCCCATGCCCGGGTAAGCCAGACAGCGGGCATTCGGCGTGCCCGGGAGTTTCTGGCCCGGGGTCAGATAGTCAATGCCCGGCGCGAGTGGTATCACGCGGGCCGCACCTTCAGTCGCGAAGAGCTTATTGCCCAGGCGGCCATGGCTCGCGATCTGGGCTGGCATTTCCCGGCCATCCGCGGCATCAGCCAGGCGCAGCACTGGGACGATCTGGACATCCGCTTCCCCCTCGCCTACCAGCAGCCCATCACTCAGCAGGCCCGCGCGCGGCAGCTCAATCCGACTTGGGTGTACGCGATCACCCGCCAGGAAAGCGGCTTCATGGAGGACGCGCGCTCGCACGCCGGTGCCATGGGACTCATGCAGTTGATGCCCGGCACAGCCAAGGAAACGGCGCGGCGATTTGGTATTGCGCTCAGCAACCCCAACGATGTGCTCTTGCCGGAACGCAATATTGCCTTAGGCACGGCGTATCTGGCGCAGCTGCATGAGCAGTTCCAGGGTAACCGGGTACTGGCTTCGGCGGCGTATAACGCCGGCCCGGGGCGCGTACGTCAATGGACCCGGGGCGTCGATAATTTGCCCGCAGATGTCTGGATCGAGAACATCCCCTTCGACGAGACGCGGCAATACGTTCAAAGCGTTCTGAGCTATGCCGTGATCTATGGCGATAAACTGGGAATAGAGCAGCCCGTGATGGATAACACCGAGCACATGCTGAATTTTCCGGCACGTTGATACAGTAGAGGTATGCTGCGGCTCGGATGTGCAGGCAACGCTGCATCCGAGCCTGAGGCGGGATCGTCGTACCCGTCGGAGCGAGGCGCTCAGTCAGGCAGGCGGCTCAAGCGCTCGCGGACGACTTCAACCAGTTGGTCTGGCTGAAACTTGGACAGGAATCCGTCACAGCCGACTTTCTCGACCATCGCCTTGTTGAAGTTGCCTGAAAGCGAGGTGTGCAACACAACGCAAAGGTCCTTGAGTCGCGGATCCTTGCGGATTTCGGAGGTCAGACGGTAACCGTCCATTTCCGGCATCTCGGCGTCCGTGATGACCATCAACAACCGGTCACTGACCTGCTCCCCTGCGTCAGCCCAGGCCTGCAGCTGTCTGAGCGCGCGTAAACCATCGGTTTGCACATGCATCGTAAGTTCGAGCTGGGACAGTGTTTCACGCAGCTGGTTGATGCCGGTGGGCGAGTCATCGACCAGCAAAACCTCCCTGCCCCGCGCCTTGTTCAGAAGCGCCGGATCCAGCAACGCGTCGCTGACCCGGGTGTTGAACGGCACGATCTCCGCCAGCACTTTCTCCACGTCGATGATTTCGACCAGGCGCTGGTTCTCGAGCCGCGTGATGGCGGTCAGGTAATGGGCGCGACCAGCACTACGCGGCGGAGGCAGCACGGTATCCCAGTTCAAATTCATGATGCGGTCGACTGCCCCGACCAGAAACGCCTGAACCGATTGATTGTATTCGGTGACAATAATGGTGCTTTCGGCCGTAACCGGCTGCGCCCGCATGCCAATGGCCGCCGACAGATCGATAACCGGGATGGCCTGACCGCGCAGATGGATCACGCCGAGCACATGGGGATGGCTTTTGGGCATCTGGGTCAGACGCGGTAACTGAAGTACTTCCCGGATCTTGAACACGTTGAGCGCGAACAGCTGCGCTCCGGTCAGCCTGAACAACAGGATTTCCAGACGATTCTCGCCTACCAGGCGCGTTCTCTGGTCTACGCTATCCAATACTCCGGCCATACGTTCCCTCGTCGATTCAGCTGAGCTATGCGGCCAACCATACGCCACGCCACGCCGGCAGAATACCGCGTTGCCGCGGCATTTTCAGCAGCCGATCGTGACCCGGTCAATAATAGGCGTTCTCGGTGACGGTGTGGTCGGTTACGTCACGCACCGCTGTCAACTCAGAAATGCGTGCCACCAGCGTCTTCTCGATACCTTCCTTGAGCGTCACGTCGACCATCCCACAACCCTGACAGCCGCCACCGAACTGCAAGATGGCAACACCACCTTCCACCACGTCGACTAGTTTGACTTCGCCGCCATGACTGGCCAGCCCCGGGTTGATCTCGGTTTGCAGCAGATAGTTGATGCGGTCATTCAAGGGGCTGCCGTCGTTGACCATGGGCACCTTGGCGTTAGGTGCCTTGATGGTCAGCTGCCCGCCCATGCGATCGGTAGCGTAATCCACCACCGCATCTTCGAGAAAGGGCTCACTGATTGAATCGATCCAGACCCCGAAGGAATCGAGTGTCATCACCCGATCTTCGGGCTTTTCTTCACCCGGTTTGCAGTAGGCGATGCAGGTCTCAGCATAGGGCGTGCCCGGCTGGGTAATGAATACCCGGATGCCAATACCCGTGGTGTCCTGTTTTGCCAGCAGCTCAGCCAGATAGGCTTCAGCTGCGGAGGTAAGAGTAATGCCTGCCATGTAATGCCTCGTACGCAATGGGTTCAATGGCGACAGTGTACGGGAGAAGGCCGACCGGTTAAAGTCCCACTGTTTTGGTAGGGTATTTATTGACGCGTCCAATCGGCCCGCCCGCCGGCTGCAATTCAGTGTTGCAGACGCATCTGATAGACTAGCCGGCTATCCAGTTTGCAATCCCCCGGAGTCCCGATGCTTGATCTGAATGCTCGATTGACCGCCCTGCATGAGGCGCTGCGCCAGCGCATCCTGATTCTCGACGGTGGCATGGGAACCATGATCCAGAGCTACCGGCTTGAAGAGGCTGATTTTCGTGGCGAACGCTTCGCCGATTGGCCGACGGACCTCAAGGGCAACAACGACCTGTTGATCCTGACGCGCCCCGATGCGATCGGCGCCATGGAGAAAGCCTACCTTGATGCCGGTGCTGACATCATCGAGACCAACACCTTCAACTCGACGCGGGTGTCCCAGGCCGACTACGGCCTGCAGGAGCTGGCATATGAGCTGAATCTCGAAGGCGCACGCCTGGCTCGCCGGGTGTGCGATGCCAAGACTGAAGAGACGCCGGACCGCCCCCGCTTCGTCGCCGGAGTGCTCGGGCCGACCAGTCGGACCTGCTCGCTGTCGCCCGACGTGAACAACCCGGGCTATCGCAACGTCACCTTCGATGAGCTGGTCGAGAACTACAGCGAGGCCACCCGCGGGCTGGTGGAAGGCGGCGCCGATCTGATTCTGATCGAAACCATCTTCGATACGCTGAATGCCAAGGCGGCGATCTTCGCTGTCCAGCAGACTTTCGAAGACCTGGGTGTGGAACTGCCGATCATGATATCCGGCACCATCACCGATGCCTCAGGCCGAACCCTTTCCGGCCAGACCACTGAAGCCTTCTGGAACTCGGTGCGCCACGCCAACCCGCTGTCGGTCGGCTTGAACTGTGCACTGGGCGCCAAGGAGCTGCGTCCCTACCTGGAAGAGCTGTCCGACAAGGCCGATACGCATATCTCGGCGCACCCTAACGCGGGCCTGCCCAACGAGTTTGGCGAGTATGAAGAGTCGGCCGCCGAGATGGCCGCTATCGTTGAAGAGTTCGCCGCTGCCGGTTTTCTGAATATTGTTGGTGGCTGCTGCGGTACCACGCCTGAGCATATTGCAGCGATCGCCAGGGCGGTCGCCAAGTATCCACCGCGTCAGATCCCGGATATCCCCAAGGCCTGTCGTCTGTCCGGCCTGGAGCCCTTCACTATTACCCGCGACTCGCTGTTCGTGAACGTGGGAGAACGAACCAACATCACCGGCTCGGCGAAGTTCGCTCGACTGATTCGCGACGACAATTACACCGAGGCCCTATCCGTTGCCCTGCAACAGGTCGAAGCCGGTGCGCAGATCATCGACATCAACATGGACGAGGGCATGTTGGATTCGAAGACGGCGATGGTCACCTTCCTCAATCTGATTGCCGGCGAGCCGGATATCTCCCGCGTGCCGATCATGATCGACTCGTCTAAATGGGAAATTATCGAGGCCGGCCTCAAGTGCATCCAGGGCAAGGGCATCGTCAACTCGATATCCATGAAGGAAGGCGAGGATCAGTTCCGCCAGCAGGCTCGACTGTGCAAGCGTTATGGCGCTGCAATAATCGTCATGGCCTTTGACGAAAAAGGTCAGGCGGATACCGCCGCTCGCAAACGCGAGATCTGCAAGCGTTCCTACGACATCCTGGTCAATGAGGTGGGTTTCCCGGCGGAAGACATCATCTTTGACCCGAACATCTTTGCCATCGCCACGGGCATCGAGGAACACAATAACTACGCCGTCGATTTCATCGAGGCCTGTAGCTATATCCGCGACCACCTGCCCCACGCCCTCACCTCCGGTGGCGTATCGAACGTGTCGTTCTCCTTCCGCGGCAACAACCCGGTGCGTGAAGCCATTCACTCGGTGTTCCTGTTCCACGCGATCAAAGCCGGCCTGACCATGGGCATCGTCAATGCCGGTCAGCTGGAGATCTATGACCAGATCCCGACCAAATTGCGGGACATTGTCGAAGACGTCGTGCTCAACCGTTCGGAGGGTGGTACCGAAGCGCTGCTGAACATCGCCGATGAGTACAAGGGCGACGGCAGCGTCAAGGAAGTCCAGAACGAGGAGTGGCGCAGCTGGGATGTGAACGCGCGCTTGTCGCATTCGCTGGTCAAAGGCATTACCACGCATATCGTTGCCGATACCGAGGAAGCCCGTCAGCAGTGTGCGCGACCGATTGAAGTGATCGAGGGGCCGCTGATGTCCGGGATGAACGTGGTCGGCGACCTGTTCGGCTCGGGCAAAATGTTCCTGCCGCAGGTGGTGAAATCCGCGCGGGTCATGAAGCAGGCGGTGGCGCACCTGATTCCCTTTATCGAAGCCGAAAAAGGCGATAAGCCCGAAGCCAAGGGCAAGATCCTGATGGCGACGGTCAAGGGCGATGTGCATGACATCGGCAAGAACATTGTCGGCGTGGTACTGGGCTGTAACGGCTACGACGTGGTCGATATGGGCGTTATGGTGCCGGCGGACAAGATTCTGAAAACCGCGATCGAGGAAAAATGCGACATCATCGGCCTGTCCGGGCTGATCACGCCCTCGCTGGATGAAATGGTGCATGTCGCCCGCGAAATGCAGCGCCAGGGCTTCACCCTGCCACTGATGATCGGCGGCGCCACCACCTCCAAGGCGCACACAGCGGTGAAGATCGACCCGCACTACAAGAACGATGCGGTGGTGTATGTCACTGACGCATCCCGCGCCGTGGGTGTAGCTACGACTCTGTTGTCGAAGGAGCTGAAGCCGAGCTTTGCGACCAAGACGCGGGAAGACTACGCGGTTATCCGGGAGCGCACCGCCAACCGCTCCGCACGCACCAAGCGCCTGAGCTATCGGGCCGCGCTGGCCGCCGGCCCGCAGTTCGACTGGGACAGCTACAATCCGGTCAAGCCGACCTTTACCGGCTCACGGGTGCTGGACGACATCGATCTCAGAGTGCTGGCCGAGTACATTGACTGGACACCCTTTTTCATCTCCTGGGATCTGGCCGGTAAGTACCCGCGCATCCTTGAGGATGAGGTAGTCGGCGAAGCCGCCACCTCACTGTTCGCGGACGCCCAGGACATTCTCAACAAGCTGATCGACGGAAAGCTGATTCGCGCCCGGGCCGTGTTTGGCTTCTGGCCCGCCAATCAGGTCGACCGTGACGATATCGAGCTGTATGACGACGCCGGTCAGCCGATCAAACGGCTGCATCATTTGCGTCAGCAGATCGAAAAAACCGATGGCAAGCCCAACTTCTCTCTGGCGGATTTTGTCGCACCCAAGGACAGCGGCGTGACCGATTACGTTGGCGGGTTCATTACCACCGCCGGGATTGGCGCCGAAGAGGTGTCCAAGGCCTACCAGGATGCGGGTGACGACTACAACGCGATCATGGTCAAGGCACTGACTGACCGTCTCGCCGAAGCCTGCGCGGAATGGTTGCACCAGCAGGTTCGCCGGCAATACTGGGGCTATGACCCGGAAGAACAGCTCAGCAATGACGAGCTGATCAAGGAGCAATACAAGGGCATCCGTCCGGCGCCTGGCTACCCGGCTTGTCCGGACCACACGGAAAAGGCGGCGCTGTTCGAATTGCTGGATCCGGACAGCGAATCCGGCGTTACCCTGACTGAGCACTTTGCCATGTTCCCCACCGCTGCCGTCAGCGGCTGGTATTTTGCGCACCCCAAGGCGCAGTACTTCGCGGTCGGCAAGATCGACAAGGACCAGGTCGAGAGCTATAGCCAACGCAAGGGTCAGGATATCGAAGTGACTGAGCGGTGGTTGATGCCCAACCTCGGCTACGACGTGTAAGAAAGGGATAGGGGGTCGGTGGCTCAGCCTCTGGCGCTGAGTCACCGCCCTCCCCTGATTACGCCCCACCATGACTCCACTCGAAATCACCGCCGCGCTGGTGGGCTGGCGCGAATGGCGCACTTCAATGGCAACTCCCGCATGCGCGTAGTGGTCCTCACGGGCCCTGAGTCGACCGGCAAGAGCTGGTTGGCAAAGGACCTGCAGCGCCATTTTGGAGGCCTACTGGTCAGTGAATACGTGCGCGAGTTTATCGACGCGGAAAAGCGCGACACCTGTTTCGCGGATGTTCCCGTCATTGCGCGTTGTCAGTTGATGCAGGAGGATGCCGCACGCCAGCGACAACCTGAGCTGCTGATTCTGGACACCAACCTGCTGAGCAACGTGCTCTGGAGCAGAACGCTTTTCAACGACTGTCCAGAGTGGATGGAGGCTGAGCTGCTAACGCGCCAGTATGATCAGTATCTGCTGCTCAGCCCGGAAGGCGTGCCCTGGGTAGCCGACGGCCAGCGCTGCCAACCGGAACCTAAGCAGCGTCATGCCTTCTATCAGGCCTGCAGGAGCTGGCTGAACTATCACCAGCAGCCCATGACTGAAATCACCGGCTCCTGGTCACACAGGCAGGCGTACACTCGAGACCTGGTCGCACAGTTGCTCACCCGATAGAGCCTGCATTGCTGGTCGCACCCGGACATGCCTAACGGCAGTCGTGCAGAGGCCACGGCAACTTTGTTATATTCAAGCAGCCATGTGTCCATCATCAGCGTCTCCGGCGTGGGCAGCTGACAAGTCATCGTTTACTGGTACGCCGTCATTTTGAGACATTCCCGATTCCGCATTCTTCCCAGCCCGAGTCGCCTCAAGAGCATTGGCCTGATAGGCCTGCCCATCATGGGCGGGATGCTCAGTCAGAGCCTGCTCAATCTGGTCGACGCCGCCATGGTTGGCTCGCTCGGCAGTGAGGCGCTCGCTGGTGTGGGCCTGGGAAGTTATGCCACCTTCATGGCCATCGCATTGGTCATGGGTCTGGGCGCCGGGGTGCAAGCTATGGTCGCACGGCGGGGGGGCGAAGGAGACACCGCCAACATCGCGCGCCCCCTTAACGAAGGCCTTTTGATAGCCGCTATACTGGCAGTGCCCCTGACGCTGTTCTGCTGGCTCAACGCAGCGCGCATTATCGGCTTCCTGTCTGAAGACCCGGCCGTAATAACCATCGGCAGCGAGTATTTCCAGTGGCGAACTCTGGCGATCATTGCGGTAGGGGCGAATTTCGCGTTCCGGGGTTACTGGAACGGGATTCGCCAATCCGGACGCTATCTGCAGATCCTCGTGGTCATGCACCTGTGCAACGTGCTGATCAGCTATGGCCTGATCTTCGGCCAGCTCGGTCTACCCGAGATGGGCGCTGCCGGGTCGGGGCTGGGCACCTGCATCGCCATGTTCCTCGGCTCGCTGCTCTATATGCTGATCACCTGGCGATCCGGACGCGAACACGGTTTTCTGCGTACGCGTCCCCGTGGCCGCGGCTTGCGCGCGATGCTCAGATTGTCCATCCCCAATTCGCTTCAGCAGTTCTTCTTCGCCACCGGCATCACCCTTCTGTTCTGGATCATCGGGCAGGTGGGCACCCCCGAACTGGCTATTGCCCACATACTGGTGAACCTGGCGCTGTTTTTGATTCTGCCAGGCGTGGGCATGGGCATGGCCGCCACGACCCTGGTCAGTCATAGCCTGGGGCAACGGCAGCCGGAAGAAGCCTACCGCTGGGGCTGGGATGTGGTCCGTGTGGCCGCCTGCGCACTGTTCGTTATGGGCATGCCATTCTGGCTGATACCGGAGCAGGTACTGGGGCTCTTTACCCGGGATCCAGACCTGCTGGCGCTGGGTGAATGGCCGTTGCGCATTACCGGGCTGGGCATGGCACTGGACGCCACCGCACTGGTTCTGACCCAGGCACTGCTGGGCGCTGGAGCCAGCCGCACCGTAATGGGAGTAAATCTAGGAAGCCAGTGGCTGATTTTTCTACCCTGCGCCTATGTGGCTGGCCCGGTTCTTGGCGGCGGGCTCTTGACCATCTGGCTGATGCAGAGCCTATACCGGGCGATGACCTCGGTTATCTTTGCCGTCATGTGGCGCCGTCGACACTGGGCAGAGATCCGGATATAAGGCAGGATGGCTTTACGGGTTGGCAGACGCCGAATGCAATCGAATGACGAGGTAGTCATGACAGAAGAAAAACAACCGCGCCCTGACGACGAACCGCAGACAATGCGGTTTCGCGACACTCTGAGCAGTGTGTTATTTGGAGCACTAGGGGTTCAAAGCAGTAAGGCCAGGGAACGCGACTTCACCAAGGGCAAGCCAAGCCATTTTATCGGGCTTGGCATTGCCTTTCTGGTGGTGTTCGTCCTGGTCATAATCGGCGTGGTAAAGCTGATATTGCACTTCGCCGGGGTCTAATCAGCCGACTGGCGACCACATATGATCGGGCTCGGAGCGATTATTATTGCTGGCTCACCCAGAATACCGCGGTAAGCACGGCCACCAGGATGAGCGCGACGGCGGCGAATGCATCAAGATGGCTATCGGAATGATGAGAATCGGTTGAATCATGGTGCTCGGTCATTAGCTTTCCCTCTATGTCTTATTATTCTTGCGCGCGGCATGGTCGATACTTACCCTACGCAGTTAAGCCCATCGCGCACTCAAGCACAAGAGGCCGCAGTGTAATGCGGTTTCGGTCTAAACATATAGATAAACATTCCTTTTGTGCATAACGGAAAACTGCTATCGTCTGCCCGCTTCAGAGCCCTGCAGGGGCGAAGCCATCCTTAGATCAGGGGCGTGCAGACGTCCCACGAACAGGTTGCGACATGTATATCTACGACGAATATGATCAACGGATCGTGGAGGACCGCGTCAAGCAGTTCCGCGATCAAATCCGCCGTTATCTCCAAGGTGAGCTCAGCGAAGCTGAAATGCTGCCCCTGCGTCTGCAAAACGGACTGTATATACAGCGTTACGCTCCGATGCTGCGCCTTGCGGTGCCTTATGGCGCCCTGTCCTCCGCCAGGCTGCGCAAGCTCGCCTACGTGACTCGCCGGTACGACAAGGGCTATGCGCACATCACCACTCGCCAGAATATTCAGCTCAACTGGCCTGAGCTGGAGGATGTTCCCGATATCCTCGCCGAGCTGGCGACGGTACAGATGCATGCTATTCAAACCAGCGGCAACTGCATTCGCAACACCACCACCGACCAGTTCGCCGGTGTTGCCGCCGATGAAGTCGTTGATCCTCGCCCCTGGTGTGAAATCGTGCGGGAATGGTCCACCTTCCATCCCGAGTTCGCGTTTCTGCCGCGTAAATTCAAGATCGCCATCAACGGTGCCCGCGAAGACCGTGCGGCGGTGGGCGTGCATGACATCGGGCTCAACGCCATACGTAACGAAGCCGGTGAACTCGGCTTCGAGGTCCTGGCCGGTGGTGGACTCGGACGTACGCCAATGGTCGGCGCGGTCATCCGCCCCTTCCTCCCCTGGCAGCATCTGCTGACCTACCTGGAATCTATCCTGCGGGTGTACAACCGCTATGGCCGCCGCGACAACAAGTTCAAGGCGCGCATCAAGATTCTGGTCAAGGCACTGACACCCGAAGTGTTCGCCGGGAAGGTTGAAGCCGAGTGGGCCAGCATGAAGGACTCCGGCGCCACCCTGACCCAGGAAGAAGTCGACCGGGTCAGCCAGTACTTCCAGGAGCCGGCGTACGAAGCCTTCGACGGTGATGATGCCTCCTACCTGGAGAAGCGCCGTACTGACAAGGGATTCGATAACTGGGCGATGCGCAATGTGCATCCGCACAGGGCCCCCGGCTACGCTGCCGTGACGCTTTCACTGAAACCGACCTCCGTCGCGCCGGGCGATATCACTGCCGAGCAACTGGAAGCCGCTGCCGATCTGGCAGATCGCTACAGCCTGGGCGAGATTCGCTCGACGCATTATCAGAACCTGGTGCTGCCCTACGTGCAGCAACGGGATCTGCCGGAGCTGTGGCAAAAGTGCCGTGAGCTCGGCTTTGCCACGCCCAACATCGGCTTACTGACGGACATCATCTGCTGCCCGGGCGGTGACTTCTGCTCGCTGGCTAACGCCAAGTCGCTGCCGATTGCCGAAGCCATTCAGCGCACCTTTGACGACCTGGATTACCTGCACGATATCGGTGAGCTGGAACTGAATATCTCAGGTTGCATGAATGCCTGCGGCCATCACCACATCGGTCACATCGGGATCCTTGGGGTAGACAAGAAAGGCCAGGAGTTCTACCAGGTTTCCCTGGGTGGCCGAAGCGGTCGGGATGCGGCCATCGGCCAGATTCTCGGG
Source organism: Pseudomonas saliphila (assembly GCF_008638345.1). Classification (GTDB taxonomy): domain Bacteria; phylum Pseudomonadota; class Gammaproteobacteria; order Pseudomonadales; family Pseudomonadaceae; genus Halopseudomonas; species Halopseudomonas saliphila. Next base: position 95,763 of record NZ_VTVA01000005.1, read on the forward strand.
CCATCCTTTGCTGCCGAACAGATGCCTACCGTCGTCCAGAAGGTGATTAACGTATATGTCGAAAACCGTACCCCTGAAGAACGCTTCATCGACACCTACCAGCGAATCGGCATGGCTCCATTCAAGGAGAGCGTCTATGCAGCGAATCATTAAGGGCGATCAGGTCATAGATGAGACCTGGCATCTGCTGCCACGGGATGTGACCCTCGCCGAGCTGTCCAATTCCGACGACCTGCTAGTGCCTCTGCCGCTCTGGCAGGAGCACTCCCACGCCCTGCTCGCCCGCGATGGCGGGCTGGGTGTCTGGCTGGAGGCCGATGAAGAGGTCGAGTCTATTGCCGATGATCTGCAGCATTTTCAGGTCGTTGCGCTGAACTTCCCGGTATTCAGCGATGGCCGGCACTACTCCAGCGCTCGGCTGCTGCGTGAGCGCTACAAATATCAGGGTGAAGTACGCGCGATTGGCGATGTATTACGCGACCAGCTGTTCTTCATGAAACGCTGCGGGTTCGACGCCTTCGCCCTGCGCGCCGACCGGGATCCCTACGAGGCGCTGGAAAGTCTGAAGGACTTTTCGGTTACCTATCAGGCTGCCACCGACGAGCCGCTGCCGCTGTTCCGGCGCCGCCGCTAGGTCTTGCGCTGCAGATCCTACGGCGATGCCGTGGGATCTGCAGGCGTTTAATGCTGAACTGAATCAGTCCAGATTAACCAGCACTCGGCCTACCATCCGCCCCGTCAGAATACGCTCGATCTGGTCCGGCAACTGATCCAGCGTCACCTCTTGTGCCAACACCTCAAGATCGACCTTCCATTGCAGGGACAGGCGATCCCACATTGACGCCTTCACTACCAACGGCTGTTCCACCGAATCGATCCCCAGCAGATTCACGTTGCGCAGGATGAACGGCAGCACATTACCGCTGAAGGCTGTGCCCGCCGTCAGTCCGCAGCAGGCAACGCTTGCCCCATAGCGCAATGATTTGACTACATTGAACAGGATTTCGCCGCCGACTGTATCCACCGCGCCAGCCCATTGTTCTTTCAGCATCGGCTTGTCATTGCCGGCCTCCAACACGGTGCGGTCGATAATCTGCGATGCGCCCAACCTCTTGAGAAACTCGCTCTGTAGCGCCTTGCCGGTTGAAGCGGCGACTTCATAGCCAAGACTTGCCAGCATCGCTACGGCGATACTGCCAACGCCACCGGTCGCGCCGGTGACCAGGATAGGGCCTTGACCCGGCTGCACTCCGGCTTGCTCGAGCTTGTCGATGCACAGGGCGGCGGTCAGGCCAGCAGTGCCCAACAGCATACTTTCGCGCAGGCTCAGGCCCTTTGGACGCCTGAGCACCCAGGCTGCCGGGACACGGATATATTGACCAAAGCCCCCAGAGGTCCCCATGCCCAGGTCGTAGCCGGTGACGATAACTTCATCGCCGACCGCCAGCTCGCTGACCGAACTGGCCTCGACTATCCCCGCGGCGTCGATGCCCGGCGTATGCGGGTATTGACGGGTAACGCCCTTGTTGCCGGACGCCGACAAGGCGTCCTTAAAATTCAGGGAGGAGTATTTAACGCGAATAAGCACCTCACCCTTAGGCAGATCATCCACATGGCGCGCCTTCACCCGAGAGACGTACCGGCCCTCCTCCTCACTCACTACCAAAGCCTTGAATTCCGACATATTGCCTCCTACCAGAAACGCTGATTATGAAAGCGCGACGCCCAGGTCAGCAGCAACCGATCCAGCGATGCCGAGAGTCCTGACGCCAATTTATCCTGCATCCGCTTGCGCACCGCATAGTGCACCTCGAACACATCAGCCGTGCGGATTCGCTGGCTGATGTACTCGTCGCTGGTCTTCAGTTCATCGGCGAGGGCGTTCTCCAGGGCCTCCAATCCGAACCAGACCTCACCGGTAGCGACTGTTTCGATATCAAGTATGGGACGGTAACGCCCGACAAAGTCCTTGAAGAGTCGATGGATGCTTTCCAGATCCTCCTGAAATTTCTCCCTACCCTTGTCGGTATTTTCACCAAACAGGGTAAGCGTGCGCTTGTACTCGCCAGCGGTGAGCATTTCGTAGTCCACGTCGTGCTTGCGCAGCAATTTATTGAAGTTCGGTATCTGCGCCACGACACCGATGGAACCCAGCATGGCAAAGGGCGCAGCGAGGATGCGATCGCCGATACAGGCCATCATATAACCGCCACTGGCGGCCACCTTGTCAACGCACACGGTCAGGGGCACACCGGCGTCACGCACCCGCACCAGCTGTGATGCGGCCAGCCCATAGGCGTGCACCATGCCGCCACCGCTTTCAATCTTGACCACCACCTCATCCTTCGGCGTAGCCAGCTCCAGAACGGCAGTGACTTCATGGCGGAGGTTTTCCAGGGCGGTGGCCTTGATATCGCCGTCAAAATTCAGCACGAAGACCTTAACGCGAGCAGGATCACCCTTGGCCCGGCCCTTCTCGGCGAGTTTGCGTGCTTTCTGCATCGACTTGAACGCGGCTTTTTCCAGTACCGCGCTGCCGAGCCGCTCAGTGGACCGAGCCAGCTGTTCATTAAGTCTGTTGACGGTCAACACGCCTTCGTTTCGCCGCGACCTGCTCTTCAACGCAGCGAGCATCATCAGTACAAGAAAAATCGCCACCACAATGGTGAAGGCTTTCGCCAGAAACAGGGCATATTCCGCTAGCCATTCCACAAACATCACTCCAGCACGTCGTATAGTTGGATCCAAGCATACAGGATGTATCTGGCACTCGGCACATAACGGCCAGCAGCCGGTTTCAAACGATCGTATGATTCTGGTTGACAGCGTTCGTGCCTATCCATAACCTCGGATTCATTCAATTAAAAGGCTATTACACGTGGGCGATATTTATCTGATCAGACATGGCCAGGCGTCCCTCGGCGCGGAGAACTACGACGTACTCTCTCCGATCGGTATCAAACAGTCGCAGCTGCTTGGCGGTTATCTGGACGAGCTAGGTGTCAGCTTTGACCGCTGCGTCGCAGGCGAAATGGTGCGACAGATTGACACCGGCAAGCACGCTCTGGAGGAAATGCCAGGCACGCAAACCAGAGAGATCGATATTGACGCGGCGTTCAATGAATATCAGTCGGATCGCGTCATGGCAACCTACTTGCCCCGCGTACTGGAAACCCAGCCTGACGCGCTGCACTACGTGCAGAACGCCGGCCAGCATCGCAAGGAATTCCAGCGCATCTTCAGTCAGGTAATCACTCACTGGATCACCGACCCTGGCCGCCCTGACGACTGCGAGCCCTGGACGGATTTTGTCGAGCGCGTGCAAGGCGGCTTGCAACGCGTCCTCGCGGCTGCCGGTCGGGGCCAGAATATTGCGATCTTCACCTCCGGGGGCGCCATCACTGCCACCTTGCAACTGATCACCAGCATGCCGGCGACCAGCGCTTTCGAACTTAACTGGCAGATAGTGAATACCTCGGTAAGCCGACTGCAGTACCGTAAAGATCAACTCAGCCTGGCGTCGTTCAATAGCCAGGCCCACCTTGACGTGCACAAGCGCTCGGAGTGGGTGACTTACAGATAACTCCCGGTGACGATCATAGGACCGTCGCCTTCAACCAAGAAAGGACAGGCTCATGGCTACTGTTTCAGACATCATCAGCAACATGGATTCCAAGTTCAACCCCGCCGCCGCGAAGGGCCTGGACCTGGTATTTCAATTCAATATCGAAGATGACGACAACTTCTTTGTCACCGTCAAAGACGGCACCTACAAAGCAGATAAGGGCGAAGCTACCGCCCCTGACGTTACCCTGATCATGGACAGCGAAACACTGTCCGGCGTCATCAGCGGCGAAACCGATGGCATGCAGGCCTTCATGGCCGGCAAGCTTCGCGCCGAAGGCGACATGATGCTGGCTCTGAAGCTCGGCGAACTGTTTCCCGCCTGAAGCTGATTGCCGTAAAAACCGGAGCCCTGCGCTCCGGTTTTTTTATCGAACCGACACGCGTATTTGAGCAATGCGCCTGCTCGGCGATCAGACTTGCTGACGGAACTGTTACCCATTGATACCGACAATCGCTGCTTAACACCCGAGCTGATAAACCGCTTCAAACACTCGTTTGAGGTTGTTGCTACCCCGGCACTCCTTTAGATTACTCTGTCTTCAGGCACCTAAAGCCAGGCACCCGCCTCACCACAAGGACCATGTTCATGCAGAAGACTCAGCTATTCGATCTTGACGGCAAAATTGCGTTAGTCACTGGCGGCAGCCGCGGCATCGGCGAAGCAATCGCCAAGCTACTCGCCCAGCAAGGCGCACACGTTATCGTTTCCAGTCGGAAAATCGAAGGCTGTCAGGCCGTTGCCGACGCCATCGTGGCGGCAGGTGGCAAAGCCAGTGCCATTGCCTGCCATATCGGCGAGATAGAGCAGATCAGCGCAACAGTGGAGAACGTTCGCAACCAGTTCGGCAAACTCGACATCCTGGTCAACAATGCGGCGACCAGTCCCTATTTCGGCAATGTGCTGGATACCGACCTCGGTGCATTTCAGAAAACTGTGGACGTAAATATCCGTGGTTATTTCTTTATGTCGGTCGAAGCGGGCAAATTAATGCGCGCCAACGGCGGTGGCGTGATTCTGAATGTAGCGTCGGTCAATGGCGTAGTGCCTGGTGAAATGCAGGGGATCTATTCCATCACTAAAGCCGCGGTAATCAATATGACCAAGGTGTTTGCGAAGGAATGTGCTCAGTTCGGCATCCGCTGCAACGCTCTACTGCCTGGTCTGACCGACACCAAGTTTGCCTCGGCCCTGACGTCCAATGATTCGATCCTCAAAGGCGCGCTCCAGCGCATTCCCCTGCGGCGTGCGGCGGACCCCAGTGAAATGGCCGGTACCGTGTTATATCTGGTCAGCGACGCATCGAGCTATACCACCGGCACTGCGATCAATGTAGACGGCGGCATGTTGTCCTGAACCAATCGGGCCGGGCTGATGCCCGGCTCGCTCACTCGCTCGGCTTCAAAGCTTGCAATGCCGCCGGGTTCAACGGTGCCGGCGTCACACCGGTAGCTTCCAGATCAATGGCGAACCGCGCGCCATCCGCCAGCGGCATATACCGCACGACAAAGGCATCGGCTTCGACAAACAGCGGCGTGTCGAGTTTGTCCAGCCAGTTCCACAGATCACGCCATGGCGGCGAGTTGTACAAGCGTCCCGAAGTTCCTGCGTTGCGGCCTTGCTGCTGCTCCAGCGCAATATAACGCCCATTCAGACGAGCAAGACGGTAGCCATCGGACAATCCGAGTGCCTTGCCCAGCCCCATCCAGCGCAGCACTTGCACCTGCAATTCCCAGGTATCGCCTTCGAGCTGCAGGGGGCGCCTGACGCCCTGACTCGACAGGGTGGCGTCATACCGCTGAGGCGCCACTTCTGTGAGCTCCAACACTGCCGCCGGCCTACCCTGTTCGATAGGCCGAAACTGCTGCAATTCCCAGGCTGCCAGTCCCAGCACCACGGCCAGGGTCAGCAATACCATAAGAAAGCAGCCCTTGAGCCAGGCCAGCAGCCAGTCCAGACGCCAGCCAATACGCGCCATCACCAACAACAATGCGAGGCCAACGCTTCCCAGCAAAGCGGCCAATCCGAAATATTGCATGCTACTCCTTGCGTGCCCGCGTCCGGCTTACGCTGGTACTGACGGTAACGGTTGTCCCTGTTGGCGTGCGAGATGACAATCAATCAGCCAGCGAGAAATAGTACCCCGTGGCGGTATAGCGGGCAGCCGGTCAATATGCCACCAGTCAGCCTCTTCAATTTCACCCGGTTGGGGTACGATTTCACCGCCGACATAGCGCGCATGAAATCCCAGCATCAGTGAATTAGGAAATGGCCAGTTCTGGCTGCCGAGGTATTCCAGCTGGTCCACTTCCAGATTGACCTCTTCCATGACTTCACGATGCAAGCATTCTTCGGCAGACTCACCCGGCTCGATAAACCCAGCCAGGGTGCTGAAAAATCCTGCTGGAAACCGGGGCGATCGAGCGAGTAGCACCTCGTCGCCTCGGGTAATCAGAACGATGATGCAAGGTGCCAGCTTGGGATACTGCCTCAGGCCACAGCTGGTGCACTCCATGGCTCGCTCGTCAACCCGCACCTGCATCGGCTGACCGCAATGGCCACAAAAACGATGACTGTCGTGCCAGGCGTCAAGCTGCTGCGCCAGACCCAGCATGCGAAAGGTGTCGTCATCCACCTGGCCGATCAGCCCCCGCAGCCCATGCCAGCTGAGACCAGGAAGATCTACTGGCCGCTCCAGGCGCAGCAGCCGGCAGGGTTTGCCATCCAGAAAGCCGAGCAGCAGATCAAGATCAGCATCGCCCAGATAGCGCGCCATGTCCGGGTCCAGTAGCAACCGTCCATCAAACATGGCAAAACTCTGCTGATAGTAGACGATTACCAGACCATCAGTGCGCGACTCCCCGGCACTGCTGGCCGGAACAAAACGACTGCCTGGTCTATGCATACGACACTTATACCTCGGTAATATTGAAACCCAGCTCGGCCAGACTGTCTTCGGCCAGCGCGAGAACATCGGCGGTGGTCACGGAACTCCGCTCCGCCGACTCCAGATAGAACTCGATGCCGGTCAGGGCATCAGCCAACACTTCCAGCTGCTGCGGATGGGGCAGCAGTTTTCGATCCAGCATGTTCTCCTTGATAAAGCATGCTGCCAGACGAATCACATTCGCTGCGCGACTCATACCCAGGAAAATAAGCCCACCGCGCACTGTTTCCAGCGAATCGGGCACGTTCATCAGGTGCATTACATCATTGCCCGATTCCATATAGGCAGTCACCGCCCGCTTGGCCAACGCCAGCCCAGCCTGAGATTCCTCGATCAAAACAATCCGCGCTTCCTTCAACGCGAGCGGCTCGTCGGCCTCATCGGTACCCGCGGCGGCATCCGGCTCACCGTCGCCATCCAGTCGATCCACTGCTGTTTCAGCCTGAAGCACCGCATCGGCAATCTTTTCCAGCACGCCCGTGTCGCCGAGACGCCAGGTTTCCAGCTTTCCGGATGTGCTTTCAATATAGGACGACACAGCCTCGATCTCGAGCATTCTGAAGGTTTTCCAGAGTCGCTGGAGGGAGAGCTTTAGCGTTTCGAGGGATTGTTCCGGGTCGCCGGCGTTCCGCGCCAGCAAATCAAGCAGATCCTTGATCGCGGCAATTTCTTCGCGAAGCGCCTCGGCCACTGAGCGCATGACATCCACGCCCGGCCCCCGCAATCGATCGAAAGCCTGCAATATCTCGTGTTCTGTATAGTCGAGTTCCGGCAAGGCGAATGCCGCTTTCACTTCGGCGCAACGGGGGCTGTTATCGCCCGCGAGCGCCACCAGATACAGCAACTCGCCCAACAGCTGGCGCGGCGGCTGAGCGTCACTGGCTTCGTGCTGACCATTGCGCTTCCTGACCTCGCGGTCCACCTGGGCGAACAGTCTTTTGCGGGCGTTGGTCAAATGCAACGGCGTTTCTTCGACCGCCTCAAGCGCCGCCGAAGCGACCCAGCAAAGTGTAGCGACCGGACTCGCCAGGTAGCTTTCCCAGCGCTGCAGTGCCCGCTTCATCAGAGGTGTTGCAGCTGTAATACCGTCGTCGCGAATTAGCGCCAGTAGACCAAGCTGATACATCTGGCGCAGCCGGTTGAAGGCGCGTGACTCGATCCCCTCGCTGGAGCCTGGCCGCAGGCTGGTATTCAGGCCTACGACATCCAGTTGATAAAAGTGACTTTCGGGAAGCGGAGCGGCGTCAATGCGGTGTTTACGCAGTTCGTTGATCGCTGGCAATAGCAACTCTGGACGTTCAAAGCCCTGATGGCGGCACTGCTCAAGGTAGCGCTCCAACAGGAACAGACTATCGCAGAGCGAAGAGAGCGGACCATTGCGTTCCGTACCGTCATGCTCAGGCACGTCAGTGGCCAATGCGACCATTTCCGTCAGAAGAACAGTGGCACCGTTCAGCTCGATCAGTTCAAAGGTACCTCGCAGTTGCTGCAGGCTTTCAATAGCCTGTTGCAGTAAGCTGCCATTATGTCTGTCCTCAAGAAACTGCTGTAGCAGATCTTCTGCTTCGCCCATGCTGGCGAAGAGCTCTTCCCTGACAAGATCAAGTGATGTGGCACCCGTTAACATCGCATTCCGTCTCCCCATCGTCCCTGCAATCTGACTGATAACGCTCAGTCGGCAAATTCAGCAGTCTTCCTGGTCATGTGAGCAGCCATCGCTACCTTGAGATCCTCAGACTGCAGCATAGCCGCGTTCCAACTGGCGATATAGTTGAGGCCATCCTCGACACTATGATCCCGGCTGTAGCGTATCATCTCCTTGGTACCACGCACCGCGAGCGGCGATTTGGCGGCGATGGTGCCAGCCACTTCCATGACGCTCTCAAACAGTGCTTCAGGCGAGGCGAAGTGCCGGTTAACCAAGCCTATCCGCTCCGCCTCCACACCGTCGATCATGCGTCCGGTGTAGGCAAGTTCTCGCATCATGCCATCCCCTATGATGCGCGGCAATCTTTGCAGCGTGCCGACATCGGCCGCCATTCCCATGTCAATTTCCTTGATCGAGAACAGCGCTTCGGAGGTGGAATAGCGCATATCACAGGCCGAGATCAGATCAATCGCTCCACCAATGCAGTAGCCGTGCACCGCGGCGATGACCGGCTTGCGGCAGCGATCCACAGCGTTAAAGGTATTCTGCAGCCGGAATATCTGCCGCCGCAGAGCTTCTGCGTTGCGTCCGATATCAGTGCCCAGCTGACTGCTGGCACTGGCCAACAGAGCCAGATCGATACCGGCAGAAAAATGCTTTCCGACGCCGGAAATAACGACCACCCGAATGCTGTCAGTCTCATCGATCCACTCAAAGGCCTGGATAAGCTCATCCCAGAACGGCTTATTCATCGCATTCGCCTTGTCAGGCCGGTTGATGCGCACGTGGGCGATCTTGTCGATCTGTTCAACAAGCAGTGTCTGATATTCGGGCATGCTAGCGCTCCTGACAGGGTTCAAGTGAGTTGAATTCGAGACTCTATATACGGACAAATCCATTGGTCGTATCGGCTTGATGCCGAATGCTGGTCCCGAACCGCTCAGCTTTGTAGCAAGGCGGTGACAATACGCGTTTCGGGACAATTTTCGGGGTTATTTGGGCCAGGCTTTTGTGACACCCATCCCAGTTCAATGATTCAGCCAGCTCAGGGTCAGTCAACGGACGCAGCATTCCATGCGGAAAAGCCGGCCGCTTTCTCGATCGCTGCCAGACGCTCTGCATGTGCTTCGAGCTCAACAGGACTGGCCTGAACCACCTTCAGGCGTGGACGCGCTGGATCCAGACGACGAATAACGCTGATGCCGTCAGCTCCGGTGTCCTGATCCGAGCCCTGCCCTGCAAGCGTCAGCGCGGTCTGACCACCGGTCATGATCAAATACACGTCGGCGAGAATTTCCGCATCCAGCAGGGCGCCGTGGAGGTCGCGCTGGGAGTTGTCGACGCCGTATCGTTTACACAGCGCATCCAAGCTGTTGCGTTGCCCAGGATGCTTGGCTCTGGCCATCAACAGGGTATCGACGACCGAGCAGTGGTCAGCCATCAGTCCATGGCCGGCATTCAACCGTCCGAGCTCGGCATCCAGGAAGCCGATATCGAACGCGGCATTGTGGATCACCAGTCGGGCGCCGCTGACGAAATCCATGAAGTCATCGACCACATCAGCGAACAACTGCTTGTCCGCGAGAAACTCGGAACTGATGCCGTGTACCGCGAAAGCACCCTCTTCGATGTCGCGCTGTGGATTCACATACACATGGAAATGGCGTCCTGTCAGACGTCTGTCTATCAGTTCGACACAACCAATTTCGATGATTCGATGGCCTTCTCTGACCTCGATACCGGTCGTTTCCGTATCCAGTACCACTTCACGCATTGTTCAGCCTCCGTTCAGCCAGAACCTTTTCCACGCCCAGATTGGCCAACTCGTCGGCCAGCTCATTTTCCGGGTGGCCGCTATGGCCCTTGACCCAGCGCCACTGAACCTCATGCTGGCTGACCAGATTGTCCAGCTCCTGCCACAGATCGGCGTTCTTGACCGGCTGTTTACTGGCTGTTTTCCAGCCGCGCTTCTTCCAATTCGGCATCCATTCCTGAATGCCTTTCATGACATATTCAGAGTCGGTAGTCAGCACCACCTGCGCCGGCCGCTTGAGTGCTTCCAGGCCGCGGATAGCAGCAGTCAGCTCCATACGGTTATTGGTCGTTTGCAGCTCGCCGCCATATAGGGTCTTTTCATGAGGTTTGAGGCGCAACAGGACCCCCCAACCGCCGGGCCCCGGATTTCCCTTGCAGGCGCCGTCGGTGAAAATTTCAATGGTATGCGTCATTTCTTGTTCCGTTTTTGCGACCGCCTCGCTCCGGCCACCACCGGGGGCAAGGTCAGCGCGGGGAAAACCCGCCCGCGCTGGCGTCGCGGGGTCACTCCAAGCATCTGCCGGCGCGCCATGAGGAAATAAAAGCCGCCACCAGGCAACTGATGTTTGCCGCCAAATTCCTCGAGACTGCGCAAGCGCTCGAGCCAGCGCTGGGACATGAGCGGCGGACGATAGCATCCATCAATGCGTTTCTCCACCGAAAAACCCAGCAGTTCCAGCCAGTCCACGAGCCGTGATGGCGACACAAAACCCGCTTCGCTGAACCACTCCCGGCCGGTGAAATGATTGATCCCCCAGGCACTCCATGGATTGAAACCGAAGATCAGCAAATGGCCGCCCGCACGCACCGCCTGGCTGGCTTCGCGCAGCAGAACACGTGGGGTCAAACAGAAATCCAGCCCGTGATGCAACAGCACAACGTCGAGACTTTGCGGCGAAAATGGCCACTGGGTTTCCTCAGCGGGGATCGCTGCAGGTCCGGCGAGCAGATCCAGTTGCCAGTGATTGCGCAGAACACTGCGATCGGTATCCAGCAGTTCAGGGGCCAGACCGTACTGCACCAGATGCTGGCCGAAACAACGCTGGATCTGTTGCTGCATGACGCCGCGCTCGGTTTCCATCAGCATCTGCCCGGGGGGCGAGTCCAGCCAGGCGCGCGCCCCTGCCAGAAGTCTCAGAAGGTCGTCCTGACTGATGGATCGGGAAATACCGGGAATTGCCATGATGCCTCCGGGTTGGCCTCGCACGGCTTGCGTCCTATAAGATAAAGCACAATATCCCAAAAGGCGTCTTTACCATGCCACAGTTCATCGCTTTGCCTGCTTTTCAGGATAACTATATATGGATGCTGGTCGACGAGCACACCAGTCAGGTAGCAGTAGTCGATCCGGGCGATCCGGCGCCTGTCGTGCGTTGGCTCGGCCGGCACCCCGAGTACAGCCTCAAGACCATGCTGATCACCCACCATCATCGTGATCATACCGGCGGCCTGAGCGCCATCAAGGCAGCGACCGGGTGCAAGGTCTATGGTCCTGCGGAAGAAAGCATCCCGGGTATCGACCATCCGCTGAAGGACGGTGAAGAGTTCAGATTGTTCGGATCCGTTGTCCAGGTGATTGCGGTGCCCGGGCATACCAGCGGCCATATCGCTTTGTTCTGTAATGATGAAAAAGATCCGTGGTTACTCTGTGGCGATACGCTGTTCGCCGGGGGCTGCGGACGACTGTTCGAAGGCACGCCGGCACAGATGCACCATTCTCTGCAACGCCTTGCAGCACTGCCGGATGAAACGCGCGTGTTCTGTGCCCATGAGTATACCCAGTCGAACCTGCGTTTCGCCCACGCGGTGGAACCCGAAAACCGCGACATAAAAGTCCGGCTCGAAGTGGTCGACGATCTGCGCGCCGACGGGCGAATCACCCTACCCTCGACGATAGGTCTGGAAAAACTGACCAATCCCTTCCTGCGCTGTGACCAGCCGGAAGTAATCGCAGCAGCCACCCAGCACTCGGGAAAAGCGCTGGAAGCCGGAGAACAGACACTCGCAGCCGTGCGCCAGTGGAAAGATAACTTTTGAAACAGTTGAGTCTGTGGCCGCTCAGCGACGAGCGGCGCAGCCTGCAACCCAATGAATACGTATAGCAGTTGGCGTTCGCCCGTTTGCTTCCTTGACCCTAAAGGGGTCACTACCTAGACTCGGGCAAACTTTCAGGGACTTGCTGATGCTTTTCATGACAACCAACGCACTCAAAAATGGATTTTTGGCGCTGGGACTGCTGGTGATCGCCGGCTGCCAAACCTCACCAGAAACTCGCCCTGCCCATCCAGAGGATGTGCCGCGCATCTCGCTCAAACAGGCCGAGCGAATCCTGGGATCCGAACCAGACCGGGACCGCGGCCGCAGGGCACTGGTAAAAGCTCAAACCTCCCCTACCCTCTGGTCACGCATACGTGAAGGTTTCCTGCTCGACCCGGCAGTGATCGACAATCCCCGCATCGACCATCAGCGGTCGGTGTACACCAGCCAGCCACGTTACTTTCAGGCTACCTCCGCTCGCTCCCAACTCTATCTTCATTATGTAGTCGAGCAGATTGAGGCACGCGGCCTGCCCCAGGAGCTGGCGCTGTTGCCCTTCGTCGAGAGCTCCTACAACCCGATGGCCTACTCCAGCTCAAACGCCGCAGGGTTATGGCAGTTCATACCGTCCACTGGAAAGTTGTTTTCCCTGCGCCAGGACGGCTGGTACGACGGGCGCCGTGACGTTACCGCCTCTACCCATGCTGCACTGGATTATCTTTCCAGCCTGAACAAGACGTTTGACGGCGACTGGCTGCTGGCACTTGCCGCCTATAACTGTGGCCCAGGCTGTGTGGGCCGAGCAATCAAACGCAACCGGGCGCTTGGTCTGCCTACCGACTACTGGAATCTGCAACTTCCGCAAGAGACCATGAACTACGTGCCGAAGCTGCTCGCAATGGCGCAGGTTATCGAGAGTCCGACTGAATACGGAGCCTCTCTGCCGAATCTGAAGAATGAACCCTACTTCGCCGAAGTCACCATCGAGCGGCAACTCGATCTGCACAAGGCAGCTGAGCTGGCTTCGATTTCGCCGGAAGAACTGCTAAGCCTCAATCCCGCGTTCAAGCAACGGGTCACCGCGCCTCAAGGACCTTATCAATTACTGGTCCCAATCGTTAGAGCGGATCAATTCATCGCAGGGCTGGCCGAGCTACCGACGAGCGAGTACATCAGTTTTCACCGGTACAACGTGCGCCGGGGCGATACGCTTTCACAGATCGCTACCCGCTACCAAGTGAGTGTCAGCGCCATCAAGCAGGCAAACGACATGGGCAGCAATACCACCATCCGCATTGGCCAGACGCTGATGCTGCCAGGCACCTTCGATGACATTAATGAGCCCTCGTCAATCAAGGCCCTGGCCATGGCTGAGCCCTTGACCTACAAAGTCCAGCCCGGCGACAACCTCTGGGGAATCGCCAAACGCCATGGACTGAGCGTTACCGCCATTACCCGCGACAATAGCCTGAGCACTCCGGTGCTGCGCGTTGGGCAGCAGCTGGTTCTGGCAAGTACGGATACAGGTGGCGGCGCGACCGCACGCAAAGTACTTTACACGGTCAAGCCAGGGGATTCGCTCTACAGCATTGCGCGCGAATTCAAGGTGCAGATCGACCACATACGTGACTGGAATGAGCTGGGCTCAGTGCTGCGCCCCGGACAACAGATTACTTTGCATCTGCTTTAACCACGCACTTCCATGAGCGCGGGACAGGCCGCCCGCTTCCGGCGGCCTGGCTGGCCGGCGCTAACGGTCCTGGATGAACCACCCATAAAGCCAGACGGCACTTCCGTTGACCCTACAGCAATGGTAGCGTTGCAGTTGCTTTCACTGAACGGCCGCCCATGACGCTTTACCCTACCCTCATCCTTGCAATATTGCTCGCCTCACTGCCCTGGACCACAGCTGGTGCAGCGGTCTATAAACAGCACGGCTACGCCCTCTTCGGTCAGCCTGCCTATACCGATGACTTCGAGCACCTCGAATACGTTAATCCGGACGCTCCCAAAGGCGGCACGCTACGGGTAATGGGCAGCGGGACCTTTGATACGCTCAACCCTTATACACTCAAAGGCACCAGCCCAATCAGCACCGGCAGCTTTGCAAACTATGGCATCAGCGAACTGAATGAGCCGCTGATGGCGGGCAGTGGCGTCTATGATCCCTCAGCAGATGAGCCCTACTCAGCTTACGGCCTGATCGCAGAAACTCTGGAGTTTTCCGATGACCGCAGCTGGGTAGTCTTCAACCTGCGAGAAGAAGCGCGCTTTCACGACGGCACGCCTATCACCGCGGCCGACGTCGCGTTCTCCTATCAGCTGTTGAAAACCCAGGGGCACCCGAACTACCGGACCATGCTGGAGGCAGTGGAGCGCATCGATATTCTCGGCTCCCACCGAATCCGATTTATATTCGATCAAAGCGATAACCCCTTGCTGATTCTCCGCCTCGGCGAACTGCCGGTCCTGCCCGAGCACTACTGGACGGGCCGTGAGTTTGGCGATACCACCTATCAGGCTGGATTGAACAGCGGCCCCTACCGAATCACCGAAGTGCGCCCAGGCCGCCGACTGGTGTTCGAGCGGGTCAAGGACTATTGGGGAAGCGCGCTGCCCATCAACCGCGGCAAGTACAATCCTGATCGGATGGAGGTCGAGTTTTACCGAGACAACAATGTGGCGTTCGAGGCATTCAAGGCGGGCGAATTCGACATTTACTTCGATCACAAGGCCAGCAATTGGGCTAACGCCTATGAGTTTCCCGCCGTGCAGCGGGGTGATGTACTCAAGCGGGCCATTCCGCACGAAATCCCTAGCCCCACTCAGGCGCTGTTTTTTAATACGCGGCGCACGCCCTTTGACGATCGCCGGGTACGCCAGGCACTGGGCATGCTTTTCGACTTCGAGTGGTCCAACCGGGTACTGTTCTACGGCGCCTATGAACGCTCGCTGAGCTATTTCCCCAACAGTCCCTTCTCTGCTACAGAGCTGCCGGCCGGCCAGGAATTTCTCTATCTCGAGCCCTACCGCGAGCAGCTACCCGATGAACTGTTCCGCGAACCTTTCACTCTTCCGGTTACCGATGGCCGGGGTATCCCGCGGGAGACACTGCGCGACGCCGTAGCGTTATTCGAGGACGCCGGCTGGTCGATACGAGACGGCCGTTTGCGCAATACTGACGGTCAGCCTCTGGTGTTCGAGGTGCTGCTGGTCAATCCGAGCCTGGAGCGCATCCTCCAGCCCTATCGAAACAACCTGTCGCGCCTGGGCATCGACATGCATATTCGTACCGTTGACAGCGCGCAGTACCGTGCCCGCCTGGACCAGTTCGATTACGACATGATTCTGGCCACGCTGCCACAGGGGCTATCGCCGGGAATGGAGCAGCATAGCTACTTCCATTCCAGCCAGCGCAGTGTTCGCGGCAGCCGCAATTACGCGGGGATCGCCAACCCCGTAGTCGACAAGATGCTGGAGCATCTGTTATCGGCCGGCAGCCGCGCTCAGCAGGTCGCCGCCGCCAAGGCCCTCGACCGCGTGATGCTCTGGGAACACTATACAATTCCGAACTGGTATATAAACTACCACCGCATAGCGCACCGCTCCTGGTTGCGTTCAGACTCTACACCGCCTTATTCGCTGGCAATCCGCACCTGGTGGATTGATAAAGCGGTCGAACAATAATCAAGGTCATCCAATGCGTGCCATGCTGAAAACCACAACCGGACTGATTCTGCTGACATTGGCCACATTCAGCCAGGCGCAAAGCACCGAAAGCCATGCGCTCACGCTGTATGGCGAGCCACCGAAATATTCGGCGGACTTCAGTCACTTCGATTACGTCAATCCGCAGGCGCCCAAGGGCGGCACGCTGCGCCTATCCGGTTTTGGTAGCTTTGACTCGCTGAACGGCTTCATCAGCCGCGGGGCCGCTGCCGACCAGCTCAATCTCCTCTATGACACCTTGACCTTCCACTCGCTGGATGAACCCTTCACCGAATACGGTCTGCTGGCTGAGCGCATTGAACGGCCAGAGGACAACACCTGGGTGCGCTTCCACCTGCGCGACGAAGCGCGTTTTCACGATGGCCAGCCGGTGACCGCCGAGGATGTAGTGTTCACCTTCAATACGCTGGTGGAGAAAGGTGCGCCTTTCTACCGTGCCTATTATGCGGACGTGAAGGAAGTGGTCGCCGACAGCGAGCGCAGTGTCACCTTCCATTTCCACAACGGTCAGAATCGCGAGTTACCCCTGGTACTGGGGCAACTGCCAGTATTACCCGCGCATTACTGGGCCGAGCGCGACTTCGAGCGCAACGGACTTGAGCACCCTCTGGGCAGTGGCCCCTACCAGGTCGAGAATGTCCGTCCCGGTCGATCGATAACCTATAAAAGAGTCGAGGACTACTGGGCTGCAGATTTGCCGGTCCTGCGAGGCTTCTACAATTTCGACCGCGTTGTCGTCGATTACTACCGTGATACCGGTGTCGCCCTGGAAGCATTCAAGGCCGGACAGTTTGATTTCAATCAGGAAGTCAGCGCGCGCAATTGGGCGACAGGTTACGACAGCCCGGCTCTAAAGGCAGGCCAGATCATCAAGGAAGAAATTGCCAACCAGAATACCCAGGGCATGCAGGGTTTCGTGTTCAACCTGCGGCGCCCCCATTTCCAGGACCGCCGCGTTCGCCATGCCATAAGCCTGTTATTCGATTTCGAATGGGCTAACGGGCGGCTTTTTCACAGCGCCTACACGCGCAGCGCCAGTTACTTCGCCAACTCGAAGCTGGCCGCCACCGGCACGCCCACCGAGCAAGAGCTGAGCCTGCTTGACCCCCTGCGCGACCAACTGCCTGACGAAACCTTCGGCCCCGCGTACACACCACCGAAGACCGACGGCAGCGGCAATATTCGTGAACAAATGCGTGAAGCCTATGCGTTGCTGCAGGAAGCCGGCTGGCGGATCGAGAACGACCAGCTGGTCAATGAGCAGGGTGAGCCGCTGAGCTTTGAATTCCTGCTGGTACAAGCCGACTTTGAGCGGGTGCTGTTGCCCTTCAAACGCAATCTGGCTTCGCTTGGCATCGAGCTGAATTTGCGCCGCATCGATACCTCCCAGTACATCAATCGTCTGCGTTCACGGGATTTCGACATGGTCGTGTCCGGCTTCGGACAGTCCAACTCGCCTGGTAATGAGCAACGTGAGTACTGGCACTCCTCCAGCGCGGACAATCCCGGCAGTCGCAACCTGATGGGGCTGAAAGACCCTGCAG
Source organism: Pseudomonas saliphila (assembly GCF_008638345.1). Lineage (GTDB taxonomy): Bacteria > Pseudomonadota > Gammaproteobacteria > Pseudomonadales > Pseudomonadaceae > Halopseudomonas > Halopseudomonas saliphila. The sequence goes on from NZ_VTVA01000005.1 coordinate 113,108, forward strand.
TCGACACGCTGGTGGAAGGCTTGATTCAGGCGGATAGCCGCGAAGCACTGGTGACGCATACCCGCGCGCTGGACCGCGTGCTGCGCGTCAGTCATCTGCTGGTGCCCAACTTCCACACTGACGTGTACCGCGTCGCCTACTGGAACAAGTTTGCCCATCCGACGCAGCCGCCCAAATATGACATCGGTCTCTTTACCTGGTGGGTCGACAAGGACAAGCCCGGTGCGATTGGCGAGCCGCTGCTGATCATGGATCCCGAGGCCGACAATTCAGACCCTGCTCCTGAACCAGCTGCCACGACGGCCCCCCTGGACTCGACAGAACAGCGAGATCAACCGATAGCACCTGAAGAAGATGGCAAGGAAGTCCCTGCGTCGCCTGCTCTCGCCACAGACCCGTCTGACAGTACGGTCCCAGGCGAGGGTACCGAGTAGATGCTTGCCTATATCATTCGACGGCTGCTGCTGATCATCCCGACCCTGTTCGGTATTCTCTTAATCAACTTTCTCATCATTCAGGCCGCCCCAGGCGGGCCAGTAGAGCAGATGGTCGCCAAGCTTGAGGGCTTTGAAGGTGCCACCAGCCGCATCTCCGGCAGTGCCCAGGGCGAGGTGGCCAGCGGTAGCAACTATCGCGGGGCGCAGGGTCTGGACCCCGACATCATTGCTGAAATCGAGCGCATGTACGGCTTCGACAAGCCGCCGCACGAACGCTTCTGGCTAATGATCAAGGGGTATATGACCTTCGATTTCGGCGACAGCTTTTTCCGCGATGCCAGCGTGATCGACCTGATCATCGAGAAGATGCCGGTCTCCATTTCCCTGGGTCTGTGGACGACGGTACTCACTTATCTGATCTCCATTCCGCTGGGCATCCGCAAGGCGATCACCCACGGCTCAACCTTCGACATCTGGACCAGCTCGCTGATCATTGTCGGTTATGCAATTCCCGGCTTCCTGCTGGCCATTCTGCTCATCGTGCTGTTTGCTGGCGGAAGTTACTGGGACTGGTTCCCGCTGCGCGGGCTGACCTCGAACAACTTCGAAGATCTGGACACCTGGGGCAAGATCAAGGACTACCTGTGGCACCTGGTATTGCCGATCACCGCGATGGTAATCGGCAGTTTCGCGACCCTGACCATGCTCACCAAAAACTGCTTCCTCGACGAGATCGGTAAGCAATATGTCACCACCGCCCGGGCCAAGGGCTTGTCTGAGCGCCGGGTTCTCTACGGTCATGTCTTCCGTAATGCCATGCTGTTGATCATCGCCGGCTTCCCCTCGGCACTGATCAGCGTGTTCTTCACCGGTGCCCTGCTGATAGAAGTGATTTTCTCTCTTGATGGGCTGGGTCTGCTCGGCTTCGAGGCAGCGATCAACCGCGACTATCCGGTGATGTTCGGCACCCTCTATATCTTTACCCTGCTCGGCCTGGTGGTAAAACTGATCGGCGATATTGCCTACACCCTGGTTGATCCACGCATCGACTTTGAAAGCAGGGAGGGCTGAGTATGGGTATGCGTTTCACAATGTCTCCGCTCAACCGCCGCCGCTTCGCACTGTTCAGAGCCAATCGTCGTGGCTGGTGGTCGCTGCATATCTTTCTGGTGCTCTTTGTACTCAGTCTCGGCGCTGAGCTGCTGTCCAATGACAAACCCTTGCTGGTGAGTTATCAGAACGAATTGTATTCTCCGATCTTCACCCGCTATGCAGAGACCGAATTCGGCGGTGAGTTTCCCATTGAGGCCGATTACCGCAGCAGTTACGTGCGCGAGCTGATCGAGGACAAGGGCGAGGGTTGGATGCTCTGGCCGCCAAACCCCTACTATTACTCGACCATCAACTACGATCTGGAGGTACCGGCCCCTGCCCCACCCTCAGCGGAGAACTGGCTCGGCACCGACGACCAGGCCCGGGACGTGTTTGCCCGCGTGGTCTATGGCTTTCGCATCTCGGTGTTGTTCGCACTTACGCTGACCATCGTCAGCTCCATCATTGGGGTTATTGCAGGGGCCGTCCAAGGATTCTATGGCGGGCGCATCGACCTCTTCGGGCAGCGTTTCATCGAGGTGTGGTCGGGGCTGCCGGTGCTGTATCTGCTGATTATTCTCGCCAGCTTCGTGCAGCCCAGCTTCTGGTGGCTGCTGGGCATCATGCTGCTATTCTCCTGGATGTCGCTGGTGGATGTGGTACGCGCGGAGTTCCTCCGTGGCCGCAACCTTGAGTACGTCCGCGCTGCGCGGGCGCTCGGAGCCAGCAACCGGGTAATCATGTTCCGGCATATTCTGCCCAATGCGATGGTCGCCACCCTGACGTTCTTCCCGTTCATATTGACCGGGGGCGTGATTACCCTGACGTCACTGGACTTTCTCGGCTTCGGTCTGCCTGCAGGATCGCCTTCGCTAGGCGAGCTCATCGCCCAGGGCAAGGCCAATCTGCAGGCGCCCTGGCTTGGCCTCACCGCCTTTGTGGTGTTGTCGGTCATGCTCTCATTGCTGGTGTTCATCGGCGAGGCGCTTCGCGATGCCTTCGACCCAAGGAAATAAGATGCCCGAACAACCCCTGATCCGCATAGAAAACCTCAGCGTCGCCTTCCAGAGCGAAAAAGAGGAGATCATGGCGGTGCGCGACGTCAGCCTGGACATCTATCCGGGCCAGACCGTCGCGCTGGTAGGTGAAAGTGGCTCAGGCAAGTCGGTCACCGCGCATTCCATCCTGCGTCTACTGCCCTATCCCATCGCCAGCCACCCCAGCGGGCGGATTCTGTACAAGGGTGAAGACCTGCTCACCGCCAAGCTCAAGCGCTTGCGGCAGGTGCGCGGCAACCGGATATCGATGATCTTCCAGGAGCCGATGTCATCGCTCAATCCGCTGCATACGGTTGAACGCCAGATCAACGAAGTGCTCTTTCTGCATAAGGGCCTGGACAAGAAAGCCGCCCGGGCGCGCACCATTGAACTGCTGGAGCTGGTCGGTATCCCTGAACCGGCCAAGCGGCTGACCGCCTACCCGCACGAGCTGTCGGGCGGACAGCGACAGCGCGTGATGATCGCCATGGCCCTGGCCAACGAGCCTGAACTGCTGATCGCCGACGAACCGACCACTGCACTGGATGTCACCGTGCAGCTGAAGATTCTGGAACTGCTCCGATCACTGCAGGAAAGACTCGGCATGGCCCTGCTGCTGATCAGCCACGACCTCAATCTGGTGCGAAAAATAGCCCATCGCGTATGTGTCATGTACCAGGGTCGCGTCGTCGAAGAGAACGAATGCGCTGAACTTTTCGACGCGCCGCAGCATGAATACACTCGTCAGCTCCTCGCCGCAGACCCCTCGGGGGATCCGGTCAAGGCGGATCGGAATGCTCCTGTCATCCTGCGCGCGGAACAGCTGCGGGTCTGGTTTCCGATCAAGAAAGGTGTGTTCAAGAAGACCGTCGATCATATCAAGGCGGTGACCGATGTCAGCTTCAGCCTGCGCAGTGGCCATACCCTGGGTATCGTTGGCGAGAGCGGATCAGGTAAAACCACCCTCGGCATGGCGATACTCCGACTGGTCGACAGCCAGGGCCTGATCGAAAGTAACGGACAGCGACTCGACGGCATGAGCCAGGAAGCCTTCCGGCCATTGCGCCGCCAGATCCAGGTGGTGTTTCAGGATCCGTTTGGCAGTCTGAGCCCGCGCATGTCGGTGTCCCAGATCATCAGCGAGGGCCTGGAAATCCATCGCATGGGCACGGCTGAGGAATGCGAGCAGATGGTCATCGAGGCCCTGCGGGAAGTGGGACTGGATCCAGAAAGTCGTCATCGTTACCCGCATGAGTTCTCCGGCGGACAACGACAAAGAATTGCGATAGCCCGGGCGCTGGTGCTCAAGCCATCGCTGATCCTGCTTGACGAGCCGACCTCTGCGCTCGACCGTACGGTACAGAGTCAGGTGGTCGAACTACTGCGTGAGCTGCAGCGCAAGTACGGGTTAAGCTATTTGTTTATCAGCCATGACCTGGCAGTCGTACGCGCCCTCAGCCATGAGCTGATGGTCGTCCGTCAGGGGGAAATTGTGGAACAGGGGCCGGCCAGGCAAATCTTCGCTTCACCGCAGCATGAGTATACTCGCCAGCTGCTCGAAGCGGCCTTCGCCGCACCGGCAACAGTTAATATGGCCTGAACATTCGGGCCGGGAATCAAAACAGGAAACATTTATGGGATTTCTAACCGGAAAGCGCGTACTCATCGTTGGCGTAGCCAGCAAACTGTCTATTGCCTCAGGCATCGCCGCTGCGATGCACCGCGAAGGCGCCGAGTTGGCGTTCACCTATCAGAACGAAAAACTCAAAGGGCGCGTTGAAGGCTTCGCCGCTGACTGGGGCTCCAGCCCGGAACTGTGTTTTCCCTGTGACGTAGCGGATGACGCTCAGATCGAACAGGTATTCGCCGAGCTCAGTAAAAAGTGGGATGGCCTGGATTGCATCGTGCACTCGGTGGGCTTTGCCCCCGGCGACCAACTGGATGGCGACTTTACCGAAGTGACCACCCGTGACGGCTTTCGCATCGCCCACGACATCAGTGCCTACAGCTTCGTCGCGCTGGCCAAGGCCGGTCGCGAGATGATGAAGGGCCGCAATGGCAGCCTGCTCACCCTCTCCTACCTGGGCGCAGAGCGCACCATGCCAAACTACAACGTGATGGGCATGGCCAAGGCTAGCCTTGAAGCCGGCGTTCGCTATCTCGCCAGCAGCCTTGGCCCAGAAGGCACCCGCGTGAACGCGGTGTCCGCTGGACCTATTCGCACCCTGGCTGCATCGGGCATCAAAAGCTTCCGCAAGATGCTGGCCTATAACGCCGCCCAGACACCACTGCGCCGCAATGTCACCATTGAGGAAGTGGGCAATGCAGGCGCCTTCCTTTGTTCAGATCTGGCAGCCGGTATTTCTGGCGAGATCATGCACGTGGACGGCGGTTTCAATACCACTGCCATGGGCAATATCGAAGAGTAAACAGCCATGCCGGGCAACCGGCAGGCAACAAAAAGCCGCTCTCTTCAGAGCGGCTTTTTTGTGTCTGGGAGCCCGAGCTATATCGGCGCCGATCATGTTACCGGCTGCTATGAGCCCGGTGTCTCATAGCGCAACGCCCAATAGAAGGCCGGGTTCCATCCCGGCCCCGTACGTGGCAGCCACGCCGCTGGTGGAGATGGAACTCGACACCCCACAAATCGTGCCTAATCCAGGAGCCTTTTTTGCTTCTACAGCATCGAGCGAATGAACGCGCTAAACGCAAAACCCGGTCCATGGACCGGGTTTGATATGCGACAGAATCGTTCGATAGGTTAGAAGCGCTCTATTTCCGCTTCTTCCTGTAACCGCTGTTGGACCGCGGCAAAGTCCTGCTCTCCGGTCTGCCCCGCGATAAAGCGTTCGAACATGGGCGATTCAGCTTCTGACAAGGCCTTCTCAGGCGTGGCAACGCCCTTCAGCTGAACAATCCAGCGACCGCCATCCGGCCGACGGAACTGGGCGAAGCCATCCTCGTCTGCATCCGGTCGCGGCATGGCGAACACACTGCGCAGCAGCGCAGGAAGCACGTCCTGGCTGTTGCGACCGACCGCCTCGTGCTCCTGCCAATCTGCACCGAGGGACTCGGCTAGTTGCGCAGGCTGGGCATCGCCAGAGCGTAACGTGGAGACCGCTTCGTCGGCGATACGCTCGGCCTTCTCAGTAGCCCGGCGATAACGCAGTACATCGACGATTTCCTCGCGCGCATCCTCCAACGACAAGGTCTCCTGCTTCATGTGCTCCTTGACCCGTAGCACGACAACTGTATCGGCATCCAGCTCAAGCAGAGGGCTGTTACGCCCATCGACCAGCACTTCCTCATCAAAGGCGGCCATCATGACCTTCGGATTGCTGGTCAGCCCTTCTCCGCCGGAACGTTCGACTGGACCGATGGTTTCGATTTCCAGGTCCAGGCTTTCCGCCGGGCCGACCAGATCAGCCGACTCATAGGCCAGATCCGCCAGTTCCTGCGAGGCCTCAACGAAGCGACGCTCGACCAGTTCAGTCTTGAGCTCCTGCTCAAGGCTCTCGCGCATCTCCTCAAGGGTCGGTAGGTCCGGAGCCTGCAGGTCGGTCAACTTGATCAGATGGTAGCCGTAGCTGGTGCGTACGGGCTCAGATACCTGACCCTCGTCCAGCGCTGACAGGGCTTCATCGAAGGCCGGGTCAAAGGCCCCTTGCACGGTGAACCCGAGGTCACCACCGCGATTGGCACTGCCACTGTCGTCAGAGTACTCCTTGGCGACGTCAGCGAAGTCCTCACCGGCCTGCAGACGCTCATAGGCTTCCTGAGTGCGGGCCAACGCAGCGGCCTCGTCTTCATCGATCTCTACCAGGATGTGCGCCGCACGGCGTTGCTCAACCAGGTTGCCCACCTCGCGTTGATACAGTTGCTCGATGGCCTGTTCATCCACCTCTACCTGGTCGAAAAAGTCGCGCCGGGAGAGCGTTACGGCTTCAAGCACCACTTTTTCAGGGGACTTGAACTGCTCCTTGTTCTCTTCGTAATGCTGCTGAACATCTTCATCGCTGATCTCGACGGCTTCATGCTCGGCAGCCACTTCCAGCACCGCGAAGTCACGGGTCTGATTCTCCAGCCGGGCCAGACGCTCACGTTCAGCCGGGGTAGCGAAGGCCGTTGCCTCATAGGCATTGCGCAGCTGAGCAATCAACAGCTCCTGGCGCACCAGATCGCGGAACGCCATGCGCGAGGCGAGCCCCATATTGCGGATTACGACATCGAAGCGGTCAGCACTGAACTGTCCATCCACCTGAAAATCGGGCGTACCGAGAATCAACTGGTCAATCATTTGCTCGGATACTTTCAGGTCCGCATCAGCGGCCCCTTCAAGCAGGACGGCGCGCTCAATAAGCCCATCGAGCACCGAAGCGCGCAGCAGGTTATCGTCGATCAGACTGGGATCGAAGTTCTCGTTACCCATCTGGCGCAATTGCTGAACCAGCTGCTGGCGTTGCAGAGAAACGGCCTGTTCCAGTTCTACTTTACTGATGACGGTCCCGTTCACTTCCGCTGCTTTCTCGTCGTCACTGGTAAAGCGACTGATCGATTCCCACCCCGTCAAAGCGAATATCAGCACAATGACGCCAACGATCACTTTCGCGACCCAGCTTTGCGCATTGTCCCTCATTTTTTGCAGCATCGTGCCCCCGAAGATCCTATTGTCAACAGCCCACTCCGGCGGCTGCTGGTCTTGCCAGAAACGCTAAACCATAAAACAAAAAAGGCGCATCGTCTGTGATGCGCCTTCTGGAAGTTCACGGAACCACAACCTTGCTCTCGCCTGGCGCCCCTGGGGGCTATCCACGCCGGCCGGGGTCCCGTCTGCATCCTGTCACCAAAGACTGACGGATGCCCTTCAATGTCAGGACGCTATCAGTTAACTGCGTCCTTCAGTGCCTTGCCTGCCTTGAAGCCAGGAATCTTGGCGGCGCTGATCTCGATGGGTTGACCAGTCTGCGGATTGCGACCAGTACGCGCAGCGCGCTCCTTCACGGCAAAAGTACCGAAACCAACCAGAACAACCGGATCACCGGCTTTCAAAGCACCAGTAACAGACTCGATGACCGCGTCCAGAGCACGACCGGCAGCAGCTTTCGGAATATCGGCGGATGCTGCGATGGCATCAATCAGTTCAGACTTGTTCACTTAAGTCCCCTTATATAATTTCAATGAGTAGTTAGTCGTTATGTAAGCTTATGGTCCTAGCAAAGCTCTAGCCAGTCAGCGTACCGCATGGGTCGAAGCACGCTTTATAGCAAGCGCTCAAAAACCGTGTCAAGGAATGCTTGAGAAACACGGCGTGCGGCAGGGAGCCCTGCGTTGCAAGGCTGCCCGCCCGAGCAGACCGTTCACACTCAATGAGTACTGATACGCTCCTTCGCGTCGGCCTCACGATTGTCATCCTTTGCAACTATCTCTTCAACCCCTTCCTGCAAGGGCTCCGGCATGTATTGCAGCGCAATCTGCAACACCTCGTCAATCCATTTCACCGGTTTGACCTCAATATTCTCCTTGATGTTGTCCGGGATCTCCTTCAAATCGCGCACGTTGTCGTGCGGAATGATCACCGTTTTGATGCCGCCTCGGTGTGCGGCGAGCAGTTTTTCCTTCAATCCGCCGATCGGCAAAACCTGCCCGCGCAGAGTGATTTCACCGGTCATGGCAACGTCAGCGCGCACCGGAATCTTGCTCAGTGCGGACACCAGCGCGGTGCACATACCAACCCCAGCACTTGGTCCGTCCTTGGGGGTAGCACCTTCCGGAACGTGGATATGGATATCATGTTTTTCATGAAAATCCGAAGCAATTCCGAGACTTGCGGCGCGACTACGGACCACAGTCAGCGCAGCACTGATGGATTCCTGCATCACGTCACCAAGCGATCCGGTCTTGATCTGACGGCCCTTACCGGGCACCACAACGGCCTCCAGGCTGAGCAGCTCACCACCCACCTGCGTCCAGGCCAACCCGGTCACCTGACCGATCTGATCAGCCTCCTCCGCCAGCCCGTACTTGAACTTGCGAATACCCAGATAGTGCTCGACCAGCTCGCTGTTCAGCACGACTTCGACGCCTTTGGATTTCGTCTTTCCATTGGCCAAATGCTCCCGCACCACCTTGCGGCAGACCTTGGCAATCTGGCGTTCCAGTCCACGCACACCCGCTTCGCGGGTGAAATACCGGACGATATCGCGCAATGAATCGACCGTGAACGTCAGCTCGCCCGCTTTAAGACCATTATTCTTGATCTGTTTGGGGATCAGATAGCGCTGTGCGATGTTGATTTTCTCATCCTCGGTATAACCGGGAATGCGAATAACTTCCATCCGATCGAGCAAGGGCGCCGGAATATTCATCGAGTTGGAGGTACAGATGAACATGACGTCGGAAAGATCGTAGTCAACTTCCAGATAGTGGTCGTTGAACGCGTGATTCTGTTCCGGATCCAGCACCTCAAGCAGTGCAGAAGACGGATCGCCGCGCATGTCCTGCCCCATCTTGTCGACTTCGTCGAGCAGGAACAGCGGATTGCGGACGCCGGCCTTGGTCATCTTCTGAATGATTTTGCCAGGAAGCGAACCGATATAGGTCCGACGGTGCCCGCGGATCTCCGCTTCATCGCGCACGCCGCCCAGCGCCATGCGAACGAACTGCCGGTTCGTCGCACGGGCCAGCGACTCACCCAGCGACGTCTTGCCTACACCAGGCGGACCCACCAGGCACAGCACCGGCCCCTTGAGCTTGCGCACGCGCATCTGCACGGCGAGATACTCAAGAATCCGCTCCTTGACCTCCTCCAGGCCGTAATGATCGTTCTCGAGCACATCCTGGGCGCGCTTGAGATCATGCCGGACTTTGCTGGCCTTCTTCCACGGGACGTTACACAGCCATTCAATGTAGGACCGCACAACCGTCGCTTCGGCTGACATGGGCGACATCATCTTGAGCTTGTTCAGCTCAGCGATAGCCTTCGCATGCGCCTCCTTGGTCATCCCGGCATCATCGATCTTTTTCTGGATGCCTTCCAGCTCGTTATTGCCCTCGTCCAGCCCACCCATTTCCTTCTGAATGGCCTTCATCTGCTCATTGAGGTAATACTCGCGCTGACTACGCTCCATCTGCTTCTTCACACGGCCACGGATGCGCTTCTCGACCTGCAACAGGTCTATCTCGGCATCCAGTACCCCAAGCACGTGCTCGACCCGCTCACGCAGCGGCAGGATCTCCAGAATTGTCTGTTTCTGGTCCAGCTTCAGCGTGAGGTGTGCAGCCATGGTGTCCACCAGGCGGCTCGGCTCCTCAATACTGGACAGAGAAGACACCACCTCGGATGGCACCTTTTTGCCGAGCTGTACAAACTGCTCGAACTGGCTCATCAGGCTACGAATCAATACCTCAGATTCACGCTCGTCCAGCGCGACTTCATCAAACAGCTCCACCCTGGCTTCCTGATACAGAGGAAGCTCCCTGACGCTATCAATCCGTGCGCGCTGTTCGCCCTCTACCAGCACCTTGACCGTGCCGTCAGGGAGCTTGAGCAGCTGCAGGATGGTAGCGACTGTACCCATAGCGTACAGGGCATCCTGGCGGGGGTCGTCGTCACCGGGTTCACGCTGGGCGACCAGCAGAACCTGCTTGTCACCAGCCATGGCTGCTTCGAGCGCCTCGATGGACTTGTCACGCCCGACGAAGAGAGGAATAACCATATGGGGATACACCACCACATCTCGGAGTGGCAGCAGGGGGAAATCGCTGAGAGTCGTCATGGCAGAGGCTCGCTAGCAGAGGGACGAATTCTGGACTCGTCCGTATATGAAATGTCCATGAATCAAAGATGGGGGCACGAAACGAAAAAAACAAGCTGCTTCACATGCCGTGTTACAGGAACAACAGAAAGGAAATGCGGGAAAAACAAAGAAAACTGCGTCACCGGGCGGTGACGCAGTCATAGCTGACCGCTCAGTCTTCGGGCATAGCCTTGGGTGGCTGCTCAACCGACTCGTAGATCATCAGCGGCTTGGCATCACCATTGATGACGTTCTCATCGATGACGACCTTGCTGACGTTCTCGTCGGAGGGAATGTCATACATGGTATCCAGCAAGACATTCTCCAGAATCGAGCGCAAACCACGGGCACCTGTCTTCCGCTCGAGCGCGCGCTTGGCGATAGACCGCAGAGCGTCAGTGCGGAATTCCAGCTCTACACCTTCCATCTCGAACAGACGAGCGTACTGCTTGGTCAGCGAGTTCTTCGGCTCGGTCAGGATCTGAATCAACGCGTCCTCATCCAGCTCGTCCAACGTCGCAATAACCGGCAGACGGCCGACGAATTCAGGAATCAGACCAAAGCGCACCAGATCTTCCGGCTCGACGTCTTTCAGCGCTTCACCGATCTTCTTGCCTTCGTCCTTGCTGCGAACCGCCGCACTGAAACCGATCCCGCTCTTTTCTGAACGATCACGGATAACCTTCTCAAGGCCAGCGAAGGCTCCACCACAGATGAACAGGATATTGCGCGTATCAACCTGCAGAAACTCCTGCTGCGGGTGCTTGCGGCCACCCTGCGGTGGCACCGAGGCAACGGTGCCCTCGATCAACTTAAGCAATGCCTGCTGCACGCCCTCCCCGGATACGTCCCGGGTGATAGACGGGTTGTCAGATTTGCGCGAGATCTTGTCAATCTCGTCGATATAGACAATGCCCATCTGAGCCTTCTCTACGTCGTAATCGCACTTCTGCAACAGCTTCTGGATGATATTTTCAACATCCTCACCAACATAGCCCGCCTCAGTCAGCGTCGTGGCATCAGCAATGGTAAAAGGCACGTTGAGCAGACGCGCTAGCGTTTCCGCCAGCAAGGTCTTGCCTGAGCCCGTCGGACCAATGACCAGAATATTACTCTTGCTCAGCTCGACGTCATCCTTGCCTTCGCGCTGATTGAGTCGCTTGTAATGGTTGTAAACGGCTACGGACAGAATCTTCTTCGCGCGCAGTTGGCCGATCACGTATTGGTCCAGAATACCGCTGATTTCCTTCGGTGAAGGGAGCTTTTGGCTGCTGCTCTCGGTCTGGTTTTCCTGCACTTCTTCACGAATGATGTCGTTGCACAGGTCAACACACTCATCGCAGATAAATACGGAGGGGCCGGCAATCAGCTTGCGCACTTCATGCTGGCTCTTGCCGCAGAAAGAGCAATACAGCAACTTGCCGTTGTCGTCACCCTTCCCAGTCATATCGGTCATCGAAAACCCCTGCTTACGGTTCACTCTTATCACAAAGATGAAGGCATCAACGCTGCTTTGCAAGCGCGATCCTGTCAACGTACGCCGCTCATTCGGTCAGAACAGCGGTACTTCCGAAGCGCATCCGAAGGTGCGCTCCAGCCGGCATTCAAGCCGGCGCCGGAGGTGACTGGCTGTTAGCCGGCCATTTCCCGGCTTTCAATCACACGGTCAATCAGACCATATTCAACCGCCTCACTTCCACTCATGAAGCGATCCCGGTCGGTATCGCGTTCAATCACTTCCATCGGCTGACCGGTGTGATGTGCCATGATCCGGTTGAGACGTTCACGGATGAACAGAATCTCCCGGGCATGGATTTCGATATCCGACGCTTGCCCCTGGAATCCGCCCAGCGGCTGGTGAATCATCATGCGCGAATGCGGCAGCGAGAAACGCTTGCCTTCGGCACCGCCGGCCAAGAGGAAAGCTCCCATGCTGGCGGCCTGGCCGATACACAAGGTGCTGACGTTCGGCTTGATAAACTGCATGGTGTCATAGATCGCCATGCCCGCGGTGACTGAGCCGCCCGGGGAGTTGATGTACAGGTGAATGTCCTTGTCAGGATTTTCCGACTCGAGGAACAACAACTGTGCAACCACCAGGTTGGCCATGTAATCCTCGACCTGACCCACGAGAAAGATCACGCGCTCCTTCAGCAGGCGCGAGTAGATGTCGTAGGAACGCTCGCCACGCGCGGACTGCTCTACCACCATTGGAACCAAGCCACCCGCAGCCTGAATAGTCGGCGCAAAGGGGTTATATGTATGTTGGGTCATGGATCGCTGTTACTCCGATTTAGCCTGTCGCATAAACACAGGAGCCAGCCCTAAGGCTGGCTCCATGCATTGCGTAATATGGCGACGAATAATTACTCGTCAGCGCCGGTTTCAGCCTCGCCGCCTTGCGCAGCTGGCTGAGCGGGTTTGACGGCGTCTTCGTAGCTGACCTGTTTATCAGTCACCTTAGCCTTCTGCAGCACAGTATCCACGACTTGCTCTTCCAGCACAACCGACTGTATTTCGGCGAGTTGCTGTTCGTTCTGGAAGTACCAGTTAACCACCTGCTCAGGCTCCTGATAAGCGGAAGCGAGATCTTCGATCATCGCCCGGACCCGGTCATTGTCAGGCTTGATGTCATTCTGCTTGACGACTTCGGCAACAATCAGCCCAAGGCTTACACGGCGCTTGGCCTGCTCTTCGAACAATTCAGCGGGCAGCTGTTCTGGCTTGATGTTGCCACCGCCAAACTGCTGTACCGCCTGCTCGCGGAGCCGATCAATTTCGCTGCTGAGCAATGCCTTGGGCACTTCAACCTGATTGGTAGCCAGCAGACCGTCCATCACCTGGGTCTTGGTCTTGCCTTTGATGGCCTGACGCAGCTCACGCTCCATGTTCTTGCGAACTTCGGCACGGAAGCCTTCCAGACCGCCTTCTTCCACACCAAACTTGGCGAAGAATTCATCGTTCAGCTCAGGCAGAACCGGCGCTGCGACGCTGTGGACAACCACTTCGAACTCTGCGGCCTTTCCGGCCAGCTCCAGGTTCTGATAGTCCTCAGGGAAGGTGACGTTCAAGGTCAGCGAATCGCCTGCTTTGGCGCCCACCAGCCCTTCTTCAAAACCAGGAATCATGCGGCCAGAGCCCAGCACGACCTGGCTATTGCTGGCCGTGCCGCCCTGGAAGGCTTCACCGTCGACGCGACCGGTGAAGTCGACAGTCAACTGATCTTCGTTCTGGGCCGCACGGTCCATTGCTTCAAAGACAGTGTTCTGCTTGCGCAGGATTTCGAGCATCTTTTCGAGATCAGCATCGGTCACTTCCGACTCGATACGCTCGACAGTGATGCCGTCGAAATCAGCCAGTTCCAACTCGGGATACACTTCAAACGTGGCGATGTACTCGAAATCCTTGCCTTCGTTCAGCTCTTTGGGCTCAACGCTCGGCGCGCCAGCAGGGTTCAGCTTTTCCTGCATGATGGCTTCGTAAAAGGAAGACTGGATCACTTCACCGATGACTTCCTGACGGGCAGAGCCGCCAAAACGCTTGCGAATCACGCTCATCGGCACTTTCCCTGGACGGAAACCATCGACCCGGGCGCGGCTGGCAGTTTGCTGCAAGCGCTTGTTGACTTCGTTTTCGATGCGCTCGGCAGGAATGCCAACGGTCATACGGCGTTCGAGGCCGGAGATGGTTTCAACCGAAACTTGCATGGAGAGTCCTCGTTGTACAGACAGTGTGATTGGACGAATTCTAAGGGGACAATATTCTATTCGCTCAGCACACAGAAGTCATCCTTTGCCAACCAACAAGATGCACGGGTTATCGATACCCCCGCAACTGCCACTCCGCCACCGGGCGTGACTCACTCGACTAGCGAGAGATTGCCGGCATGACGTATCAGCAGTGACCGGAACTGCTCCAGGACCATGGGTCGATGGAACAGATAGCCCTGGTAGCCGTCACAACCATGTTCATATAACCACTGGCGCTCTTCCTCGGTCTCCACCCCTTCAGCCACGCACTCCAGCCCCAGGCGCTGCGATAGCTGGAGTATGACCTCAACGATGGCCGCGTCCCGACCAGAACCGCTGATATCACGAATAAAGGACTGATCAATCTTGAGCTTGTCGATAGGCATATCCTTGAGATAACCCAGCGAGCAGTAGCCGGTTCCAAAGTCATCAATCGCCAGCTTCACGCCCTCGTCATGCAACAGCTGCAATGAGGCCAGGGCGTAGGACAGATCGTTGATCAGCGCACCTTCTGTGATCTCCAGCTCCAGACTCTGCGCCCCCAGCCCATAGTTCGCCAGGCATTCTCTGACCCGCCCGACAAACGCCGGCTGCTGGAAATGTGCGGCCGAAATATTGATCGATAACGGAACCGGGACCACCCCCTCATCCAGCCAGGCGCGAATCTGGCGGCATGCCGCATTCAGGACCCAGCGATCAATGTCGGCAATGAGCATGGATTCTTCTGCGATGGGGATGAATACGCCGGGTGATATCATGCCGCGTGTCGGGTGCTGCCAGCGCAGCAGTACTTCCGCGCCCGTCATTGCGCCGGTTTCAGCGGATATCTGCGGCTGGAAGTAAAGCTCAAAACCGTCGGTTTCCAGCGCGTGACGCATGTCGCTTTCCAGCTCCATACGCTGCTGCGCCGCCACGTGCATATCCTTGACGAAGAAATGATGACTGTTACCTCCACGACGCTTGGACTGATACATCGCCGTGTCGGCCTGCTTCATCAGGTCATCCAGGCTCTGCCCGTCGTCGGGATAGACCGCCACCCCGATACTTAAGGTACTGCGCAGTTCATGCAGACCAACGCGAACCGGCTGCGGAACCACGCTCAGCAACCTGTCGATAACACCTCCCACCTCTGCGGCCATATCCAGATCATTGGGGATATCCGTCAGGGCGATGGTAAATTCATCTCCACCCAGGCGTGCAACAAAATCCGACGCCCGTGCACAACGCCGGATCCGCTCGGCAATCTGACGCAGATAGTCATCACCGGCAGCGTGCCCCAGCGCGTCATTGATCAGCTTGAAACGGTCAAGATCGATAAACATAACAGCCACGCGGGTGCCATCGCGCGAGGCACGCGCCAGCGCTTCACTCAACCTGAGCTTCAAGGCGGTCCGGTTTGGCAACCCCGTGAGTTCATCATGATGCGCCTGCTGATACAGCTCGGCCTGCCAACGAGAACGGGACAACGCGATCGAGATACGTCTGACCGCTTGCAGCGCAGCCGGTAATTGCTCTCTGGCAAAGTCGGATCCCTGACGATTAGCGAGCACAACCACGCTCTCTGCGTTGCGCACCTGCAGGGGAACAACCGTCCAGCTCTGCACGTTCAGATCCAGGCTCGCATGGGACAACCAGGCTGGTCGTTCCACCGATAGCACCGCATCCTGCCCCTCAAGCTGCCGAATGGCCTGGCTGAAGCCTGTCGCATCGATGTGCGGCGACTGCATCGGCGACTCCCCAGCTTCGATGATCAGTTTCTGCTTATCGCGCTGCTCGACAATAATGATCAACCACTCGCTACCAAGTAATTGTCTTATCTGCTCGGCGACCTGGCTGACCACATGCTCCGGATCCATGGCCGAGAGAATCAGCCGATCAATATCCGCGAGCGTCTCCAGCTGGTGGAACTGTAGAGCCAGCTTGGCCATCATGCCGTTGAATGAATCCGCAAGCTCTTCGAATTCGTCGCCGCTACTGACCACAACCGGCTTGTCCAGGCGCCCACCTCCGACCCGAGCGGTCGCGCGACGTAGCATGTCCAGCGGTCTGAGTACGCGGCGGATATGCCTGATACTCAGCATCAACGCCGCCAGCATTGCGACGAGGATGATAACAACCATAGAAAAGCCGAACCGCCCTGAAGGCGCGAAAAATCTATTTTCCGGCTCGCTTAGTACCACGGTCCAGTTATGGTCCATTCCCAGACTACGAAGAAACACTTCCCAGTAGATCGCCCGCATGTCGCGCTCGGCATCGCGCCATGAGAAAAACCCCGACGCCCCATGTAGCGGATCTGCGGTGAAGGATCGCAAGGCGGCTTGACCGTCCGGCGTATTACAAAATAGAGCGACCTGCTGCTCGTCGATCACGCAGATCCGTTGATCGTCTGGTAGCTGTACGACGTCCCAAAGATAGTCGTGACGTATCTGTGCAACGAGCGTCTCGCCACCTGAGCGAACAACAGCCATGATCGCAGGCGCATTCGCGCCACCGAGCATGCGTATCCAGAAGCCTTCAGACCCATCGTCGGGCACCGAGCCAAGTGCTACTTCCAACATCCACGGCGCAGGCTCTTCTGGCTCCAACCAGAGCGGACTGACATATACACCCTCCGCGTCGTAGGCGGGACGAAGCCATATTGCGCTGGGTGTGACGGTTACCAGTTCCGGGTGCAGCGCTGCGAGCCGCAGATCACCGGCCACGCGCTGGAGACGCTCGAACAGACTCATACCAAAATGTTTGGCGTCCCGGTGCAACTGGTCCCGGTGCTGAACTGAAAGATGATCAGATACCTGCAGCAAGGTGACCGAAGCCAGCACCAGCACCGGCAGGGTTATTGCCAGAAAAAGAAAACCAAATAGACGGCGAGCGAAGCGGCTGTTGAATGTGTGGCAATTGATATTCACCGGTCAGTACTCTGAGGCCAGCCCAACGTAACTGCCGTTGTTTGCCCGCACGATGTCGTCTCGCCCAGACCTGGAAGTGAAGGTCTGATTGGTGACGCCATTCTCGCCCATGCTATAGAGGTCATAATCGGTATTGACCGGCACCAGATTCTTGTCCTTGCGCATACCGCCCTTCCCATTCCCCGGCAGCGTTGAGAAGTTCAGGAACTGATAGGGGTTTTCCCAGGGATCACGCATTTGCGCCAGACCTACGTCAGCGAGGCTCAGAGGGAGTTTGCGATTAATGGCATAGAAGCGCTCGATGCTGGCTTCGATGGTGACGATATCTGCGATAGCAGAGGTTACCTTTGCCTGTTCCACGTAGCGCTGATAGCTGGGCAGCGCTATCGCAGCCAACAGGCCGACTATCACTATCGCGAGCAGAAGCTCGATCAGAGTAAGACCGTCGATTCGCTTAGTATCAAAGGGGCGCAGCTGCATTCCATTGCCTGAGTCTGGTGCTTCACAGCAGTGTAGTCTCGTGATGGCATATTGCCAACCAGCGCACGTCGCACAGCGACAGGAGGTAGGGGCGAAGACAGTACAAACAAGGGAAAGGACGAAGACTATGAGGGGACGAACTGTTACGCGTGCTACCAATATCTAAAGCCGCCGCACTGAGCCAATCGGTAGGGCACCGATTATCATCAGGAGGTACAAAAAATGGTGCGGATGGGGAGACTCGAACTCCCACACCTTGCGGCGCCAGAACCTAAATCTGGTGTGTCTACCAATTCCACCACATCCGCTAAACCGGTCTTGCATGAAAAACGCCAGGCGGGAGCCTGGCGTTTTCAGAATATGGGGTGGACGATGGGTTTCGAACCCACGACACCAGGAGTCACAATCCTGTGCTCTACCAACTGAGCTACGCCCACCATATACAACCCGTCACAACTACAATTTCTGCTCTGCTTCACGTGCAATGCGGCTGGTGCGCCCGGCAGGACTCGAACCTGCGGCCATCCGCTTAGAAGGCGGATGCTCTATCCAACTGAGCTACGGGCGCCTGGTTCACATTATCGACACCCGTCAAAGGGTATCTGAAAACGTGCGCTGTACAAGCCGGAGCCGGTAAAACCATGGAGCCTGATCGCCTTCCAAAACCACGTCACCGTGTTCGTGAAGCGGGGCGAATAATACTCAGCCACTATCTTCCCGTCAACGGGCGCGGCAATCTTTTTTCAGATATTTGAGTAAGTTAGGCCTGCCTGATGGTTCGCCCTTTTGCCCAGCGGCATGCCATGCGACAATCTCACTATTCTTTGTTTCGTCAGGAAGCCAATGAACGCCCAGCTTATCGATGGCAAGCAGATTGCTGCCAACCTCCGCCGTGAAATCGCCGTCAAGGTTAACGAACGCAGAACCAAAGGCCTGCGATTGCCCGGCCTCGCTGTTATTCTGGTAGGCACCGACCCCGCTTCGCAAGTATATGTGGCGCACAAGCGCAAGGATTGCGAGGAAGTAGGCTTCGTATCACGGTCCTATGATCTGCCCGCCAGTACCGGTCAGGAGGAACTGCTCAATCTGATCGACACACTGAACGAGACGCCTGATATAGACGGTATCCTGGTCCAGCTCCCCTTGCCCGCCCATCTGGACGCGTCCCAGTTGCTCGAGCGCATACGTCCGGACAAGGACGTAGACGGCTTTCACCCCTACAACATTGGTCGTCTGGCGCAACGCATGCCGCTGCTGCGTCCCTGCACCCCGCTAGGTATCATCCGTCTGCTCAAGAGCACGGGGGTCGATCCCTACGGTCTGGATGCCACGGTGATTGGTGCATCGAACATCGTCGGCCGCCCCATGGCGCTGGAACTATTGCTCGCGGGCTGCACCACCACGGTCACGCATCGCTTTACCCGCAACCTGGCCGAGCATGTTGGGCGTTCGGATCTGGTGATCGTGGCGGCTGGTAAGCCGGGGCTGGTCAAGGGGGAATGGATCAAGCCTGGCGCGATCGTCATCGATGTGGGTATCAACAGGATGGAAGATGGGCGTCTGTGTGGTGACGTCGAATTTGGCCCAGCGGCCGAGCGTGCTTCGTGGATTACGCCGGTACCGGGTGGCGTCGGCCCGATGACGCGCGCCTGTCTGCTGGAAAACACCTTGCATGCCTGCGAGCACCTGCACGACTGAATATCACCAGGATCGAGCACAACAGCCGTTATTCAGCGGCCAGCTACCGGCTCAAATAACGAACAGGTCCATGAATGCGTGCACCGGCGTGGCTTCCAGTGCGTCCTGCTGCGCGCATAAATCGAAGATCGCTGCACAACGCCGGGGCGGAAAGCGGGTAGCCAGATTGGCCTTGAACTTCTCTTCCAGCAGCGGAATACCCTCGGCCCGACGCCGGCGATGGCCGATCGGGTATTCGACTTCCACCTTGTCGGTGCTGCTGCCATCACTGAAGTGCACTTGTATCGCGTTGGCTATCGAACGCTTGTCAGGGTCCAGATAGTCGGTCGTATAACGCTTGTCTTCCAGCGTCTGCATCTTGCTGCGCAGCTCGTCAATCAGCGGATGAACTGCATGGAAGTGGTCCTCGTAGTGCTCGGCAACCAGATCACCCTTCAGCAGTGCCACCGCCACCATGTACTGGATGCAGTGATCGCGATCGGCCGCGTTGGCCAGCTGGCCGGATTTGGAAATGATCCGGATCGCTGATTCATGGGTAGTGATGACAATTCGCTCTATTGCCTCGACCCGGTCCTTGACTTGCGGATGCAGGATCACCGCTGCCTCGCAGGCCGTTTGCCCGTGGAATTCAGCGGGAAAGCGGATCTTGAACAGGATGTTCTCCATCACGTAGCTGCCAAATCCCTGCGCCAGACTGAATTCGCGCTGGCCTTCCGGCTTGAGCGCAAGATCCTTGTTGGTATGACTGAACAGCACATCATAGAACCCCCATTGCGGCGCGGTCAGCACGCCGGGAATCCCCATTTCACCGCGGATAGCGATATCGGCCAGCCGCACGGCCCGGCTGGTGGCATCGCCAGCCGCCCAGGATTTACGGCTCCCTGCGTTGGGCGCATGACGATAGGTACGCAGGGCCTGACCATCGACGAAGGCGTGGGACAGCGCCGACAGCAGCTCATCCCGGCCAGCACCCATCAGCCGCGCGCAGACCGCAGTGGATGCCACCTTGACCAGCAACACGTGATCCAGGCCAACGCGGTTGAAGGAATTTTGCAGGGCCAGAACACCCTGAATTTCATGGGCCATCACCATGCTATCCAGCACATCGCGCATGCTCAACGGCTCCTGGCCGATCGCAACACGTTTTTGGGAAAGGTGATCTGCCACGGCCAGAATGCCGCCCAGATTATCCGACGGATGCCCCCACTCTGCGGCAAGCCAGGTGTCGTTGTAATCCAGCCAGCGAATGGTCGCACCAATATCCCAGGCGGCCTTGACCGGATCAAGACGCAAGGATGTACCCGGCACGCGGGAGCCGAACGGCACGACAGTGCCTTCTACCAGCGGCCCCAACAGTTTTGTGCATTCAGGGAACCGCAGTGCGAGCAGCCCGCAGCCTAATGTATCCATCAGGCAGTTGCGTGCGGTGTCCAGCGCCTCGGCAGATTCGACCCGATAATTCAGAACGTAACCGGCAATGTCCTGCAGCACCCGATCGTACTCCGGACGGACGTTGAACTCGGCATTGTCGGCTTTGATAGTCACGCGGCACCTCGAAAATTGAAACCTGTGCTGGAGACCACAGTATGGCACCCAGCGCAGGTTTTCTCGGGTCAGGCGCTCAGAACGTATCGCCGGGGATACGTACCCAACCTTCCATCAGGACCCGCGCGCTGCGGCTCATGATTGCCTTGACGACGGTCCAGTCGTTGCCGACCTGGGTCGCTTCGGCGCCAACCCGCAAGGTCCCCGAGGGATGACCAAACCGCACAGCGGTAAGATTGCCGCCACCGGCCGCCTGGTTCACCAGCGTGCCCGGGATAGCCGCAGCGGTACCGATTGCCACCGCTGCAGTGCCCATCATTGCGTGATGCAGCTTACCCATCGACAGGGCGCGGACTGACAGATCAATCTCGCTGGCCGACACCTGCTTGCCACTGGATGACACGTAATCGGCAGGCCTGGCAACGAAGGCCACCTTGGGCGTGTGCTGGCGACTCGCCGCCTCATCGACGTCCTTGATCAGCCCCATGCGGACCGCACCGAAGGCGCGGATGGCTTCGAACTTCGCGAGTGCCGTCGGGTCCTCATTGATCGCTTCCTGCAACTCGGTGCCGCTGTAGCCGATGTCTTCAGCATTGATGAAGATCGTCGGGATACCGGAGTTGATCATGGTTGCCTTGAATGTGCCCAGACCGGGTACGTCGAGGTCATCAACCAGATTGCCAGTGGGAAACATGGCACCTTCACCTTCACCGTCCGCCGGATCCATGAACTCGACCTGCACCTCCGCCGCCGGAAAAGTCACGCCATCCAGCTCGAAGTCACCCGTTTCCTGGACCTCGCCGTTGGTGATCGGCACATGCGCAATAATGGTCTTGCGAATATTGGCCTGCCAGATCCGCACCACCGCCGTACCGTCCTGCGGGATACGGCTGGCATCTACCAGCCCGCCGGCTATGGCAAAGGCGCCCACTGCCGCAGACAGGTTGCCGCAGTTGCCACTCCAGTCAACGAAGGCTTTATCGATGGATACCTGACCAAACAGGTAATCCACATCGTGTTCAGGCTGAGTGCTTTTAGCCAGAATCACGGTTTTGCTGGTACTGGACGTCGCGCCGCCCATACCGTCAATTTGCTTGCCATAGGGATCAGGACTACCAATAACGCGCAGCAACAGCTTGTCCCGGGCAGGACCAGCTTGTTGAGCAGCCTCAGGCAAATCCTGCAGGCGGAAAAATACGCCTTTACTGGTACCGCCACGCATATAGGTGGCGGGAATTCTGATTTGGGGAACGTGGGTCATTGTATCCAGACTCCGGACATTGGAAGGGTGTCGAGCCAGCGCTCTCCTCCCTCAGCAGGGAGGAGAACGCCTTGAACCGCGTCGACTACACGGCGCCTACGGTCTCGGCCAGGAAGTCCTCGGCGAAACGCTGCAGCACGCCGCCGGCCTCGTAGATCAGCACCTCTTCGTTGCTGTCCAGGCGGCAGGTGACCGGCACTTCGATGCGCTCACCGTTGCGGCGATTGACCACCAGCGTCATGTCGGCGCGTGGCGTCCATTCACCCAGCACGTCGTAGGTTTCGGTGCCATCCAGCTCCAGTGTCTTGCGTGTGGTGCCAGGCTTGAACTCCAGCGGCAGCACACCCATACCGATCAGGTTGGTACGGTGGATACGCTCGAAACCTTCTGCGGCAATCGCCTCGACTCCGGCCAGTCGTACGCCCTTGGCTGCCCAGTCACGTGAGCTGCCCTGGCCGTAGTCGGCACCCGCGACAATGATCAGCGGCTGCTTGCGTTCCATGTAGGTTTCAATCGCTTCCCACATGCGCATGACCTTGCCTTCCGGCTCGACCCGCGCGAACGAACCCTGCCTCACGTTGTCCTGATCGTCCAATACCATCTCGTTATAGAGTTTGGGGTTGGCAAAGGTGGCACGCTGCGCGGTCAGGTGATCGCCACGGTGGGTTGCGTAGGAATTGAAATCCTCCTCCGGCAGGCCCATCTTATGCAGGTACTCACCGGCAGCGCTGTCCAGCATGATCGCGTTGGACGGCGACAGGTGATCAGTGGTGATGTTGTCCGGCAGGATCGCCAGCGGGCGCATGCCCTTGAGCGAACGCTCGCCCGCCAGCGCACCTTCCCAATACGGCGGACGGCGAATGTAGGTCGAGTTCGGGCGCCAGTCATACAGCGGGCTTTCGGACTCGGTGATGGTGCCCAGATCGAACATCGGAATATAGACCTGCTTGAACTGTTCCGGCTTCACGCTGCTCGCGACCAGTGCATCGATCTCCTCATCACTGGGCCACAAATCCTTGAGCGTGACGGGGTTGCCGTTCTGATCCTCACCCAATACATCGCGCTCGATGTCGAAGCGCACGGTCCCGGCAATGGCATAGGCCACCACCAACGGCGGTGAAGCCAGGAACGCCTGCTTGGCATAGGGATGGATGCGCCCGTCGAAGTTGCGGTTGCCCGACAACACCGCCGTGGCGTAGAGATCGCGGTCGATAATTTCCTGCTGAATCTTCGGATCAAGCGCACCGGACATGCCGTTGCAGGTGGTGCAGGCATAGCCGACGATACCGAAACCGAGCTTTTCCATCTCGGTCAGCAGGCCGGACTCTTCCAGATACAACCTGGCCACCTTGGAGCCCGGGGCAAAGGAAGTCTTCACCCAGGGCTTGCGCACCAGGCCCATCTCGTTGGCCTTCTTGCACAGCAGGCCGGCGGCGACCACGTTGCGCGGGTTCGAGGTATTGGTACAGCTGGTAATGGCGGCAATTATCACCGCGCCATCCGGCATATGGCCTTCGGCCTCCTCGGCGCGGGCCTTGTCCATATCCATTGCGATGCCGCGCTCGTGCAGCGCCGATGTCGGCAGACGGCGGTGCGGGTTGGACGGGCCAGCCAGATTACGCACCACAGTCGACAGATCGAATTCCAGCACCCGCTCGTATTCGGCAGTCACTAACGCATCGGCCCACAGACCGGTGGTCTTGGCGTAATGCTCAACCAGCGCCACCTGTTCGGGTTCGCGCCCGGTCAGGGTCAGGTAATCGGTGGTCTGCTTGTCGATATAGAACATCGCTGCCGTCGCGCCATACTCTGGGCACATATTCGAGATGGTCGCGCGATCGCCGATGGTCAGACTGTTGGCACCTTCGCCGAAGAACTCCACATAGTCACCGACCACCCGCTCCTGGCGCAGGAACTCAGTGATCGCCAACACGATATCGGTCGCCGTGATTCCTGGCTGTCGCTTGCCGGTCAGTCTGACACCGGTGATATCGGGCAGGCGCATCATGGAAGGACGCCCCAACATGACGGTTTCGGCTTCCAGACCGCCCACGCCGACGGCGATGACACCCAGTGAATCGATGTGCGGTGTGTGGCTATCGGTTCCCACACAGGTGTCCGGAAAGGCCACGCCGTCGCGGGACTGAATTACCGGCGACATCTTCTCCAGATTGATCTGGTGCATGATGCCGTTGCCGGCGGGGATGACATCGACGTTCTTGAAGGCGGTCTTGGTCCACTCGATAAAGTGGAAGCGGTCTTCATTGCGGCGATCTTCGATGCTTCTGTTCTTTTCGAAGGCATCCTTGTCGAAGCCAGCATGTTCCACTGCCAGCGAGTGATCGACGATCAGCTGCGTCGGCACTACCGGGTTGACCAGGGAGGGATCGCCACCCTTGTCAGCGATGGCGTCACGCAGGCCGGCCAGATCCACCAGGGCGGTCTGTCCGAGGATGTCGTGACAGACCACACGCGCCGGATACCAGGGAAAGTCCAGGTCGCGGCGGCGCTCAATCAGCTGCTTGAGCGCATCGGTAAGCAAGGAAGGCTCGCAGCGACGCACCAGCTGTTCGGCCAGCACGCGCGAAGTGTAAGGCAATTTATCGTAGGCGCCTGGCTGGATGTCTTCGACGGCCGCGCGGGTGTCGTAGTAGTCCAGATCAGTGCCCGGCAAGGGCTTGCGGTATTGGGTATTCATTCAGGTGCGATCCTTCAACGGGACAAATTTCAGATCCTCCGGGCCAACATAGTTGGCGCTGGGGCGAATAATTTTCCCGTCGATACGTTGTTCAATGACGTGGCTGGACCAGCCCGAGGTGCGTGCGATCACGAACAGTGGCGTGAACATCGCGGTGGGCACGCCCATCATGTGATAGCTGACGGCGCTGAACCAGTCGAGGTTGGGGAACATCTTCTTGATTTCCCACATGACGCTTTCCAGGCGCTCGGCAATATCGAACATCTTGGTATTGCCCTGCTCTGTCGACAGATCCCGGGCGACTTCCTTGATCACGTCGTTGCGCGGATCGGACACGGTATACACCGGGTGACCGAAGCCGATGACCACTTCCTTCTTCTCGACCCGGGCGCGGATGTCGGCCTCAGCCTCATCCGGCGTGTCGTAGCGCTTCTGGATTTCAAAGGCGACTTCGTTGGCACCGCCATGCTTGGGTCCACGCAGCGCACCGATGGCGCCAGCAATGCAGGAGAACATGTCCGAACCCGTACCGGCGATGACCCGACCCGTGAAGGTCGAGGCGTTGAATTCATGCTCTGCATAGAGAATCAGCGAGGTGTGCATGGCGCGCACCCACGACTCGCGAGGCTTCTCGCCATGCAGCAGATGCAGGAAGTGACCACCGATGGAGTCATCATCGGTTTCCACGTCGATACGCTTGCCGTTGTGGCTGAAGTGATACCAGTACAACAACATCGAACCCTGCGAAGCCATCAGCTTGTCGGCAATGTCACGCGCGCCCGGATGGTTGTGATCATCCTTTTCCGGAGCCATGCAACCGAGAATGGAAACGCCGGTGCGCATCACGTCCATTGGATGGGCCGACGGCGGTAGCTGCTCAAGAGCAGTCTTCACTGCTGCGGGCAGACCGCGCAGAGCCTTCAGCTTGGCCTTGTATCCAGCCAGTTCGGCGGCGTTAGGCAGCTTGCCATGTACCAGCAGGTGAGCAATTTCCTCGAACTCGCAGGTGGTCGCGACATCCAGGATGTCATAGCCACGGTAGTGCAGATCGTTGCCGCTGCGGCCAACGGTACAGAGCGCCGTGTTACCGGCGGTGGTGCCGCTCAGTGCAACGGATTTTTTCGGCTTGAAAGTCGGCTTGGTGGTTTCAGGGGTATCGCTCATCGCGGAGATCTCCTCGTCTGACCCTATGGGGTATTCTTGTCTTTGTGTATCTGCCCCGCAGGCGGGGCAGCTCAATCTGATTTACTTCTTGCCGGCAGCGAACAGCGCGTCGAGATGCTGCTCGAACTCGTGATAGTTGATGCGATCGTACAGCTCCATGCGAGTCTGCATGGTATCGATGACATTCTTCTGCGTGCCTTCACGGCGCAGCGTGGTGTAGACGTTTTCGGCAGCCTTGTTCATGGCGCGGAAGGCCGACAGCGGATACAGCACCAGGGAGACATCGGCCGAAGCCAGTTCTTCGGTGGTATATAAAGGTGTCGAACCGAACTCGGTTATATTAGCCAGAATCGGTGCATTGACCTTGGACGCGAACAGCTTGTACATATCCAGCTCGGTAATCGCCTCCGGGAAAATCATGTCGGCGCCCGCTTCAACACAGGCCGCCGCACGATCTAGCGCAGACTCCAGGCCTTCAACGGCTAAGGCGTCGGTACGCGCCATGATCACGAAACTGTCATCGGTCCGCGCATCGACAGCCGCCTTGATCCGATCAACCATCTCCTGCTGGGTCACGATTTCCTTATTCGGGCGGTGACCGCAGCGCTTGGCGCCGACCTGGTCTTCGATATGAATCGCCGCGGCGCCGAACTTGATCATCGACTTCACGGTACGGGCGACATTGAAAGCGCTGGAGCCGAAACCGGTATCCACGTCGACCAGAAGCGGCAGGTCGCAGACATCAGTGATGCGGCGCACGTCCGTCAGCACGTCATCGAGACCTGTAATGCCCAGATCCGGCAAACCCAGCGAGCCGGCGGCAACACCACCACCCGACAGGTAGATAGCCTTGAAGCCGGCACGTTTGGCTAGCAGTGCATGGTTGGCATTGATGGCGCCGACCACCTGCAAAGGGTGTTCTTCGGCTACCGCGTCGCGGAATTTCTGACCGGGTGTTTTAGACATCAGACTGTCCCTCCTGAGGAAGTGAAAGCATCGTTTGCTCTTGCATGCGACGCTCGATGTTGCGGCGTGAGGCGCTGATATGGCGACGCATCAGCATTTCCGCGAGTTCGCCATCACGATCGGCGATGGCTTCAATGATTCGGTGGTGTTCGGCAAACGCCTGTTGCGGACGTTTCGGTGTTGACGAGAACTTGTAGCGATACATGCGCACCAGGTGATAAAGGTCGCCGCATAGCATGTCGCTGAGTGTTTTGTTCTTGCTGCCCTGAATGATCACGTAATGGATATCCAGATCGCCTTCCTGTTGATAGTAGGATTCATTGGCCTTGAGTCCACTGTGCTTTTCATGGGTAGCCAGCACTTCACGCAACCCTGCTATCTCCTGCTCGGTCATGTTCTGTGCGGCGAGCCGGCAGGCCATCCCCTCCAGTGCTTCACGCACGTGGTACAGCTCGATCAGCTCGGCATATTCCAGCGCGACGACACGGACCCCGGCATGCGGCACGCGCACCACCAGGCGACGCCCTTCCAGCCGACGGATAGCTTCGCGCAGGGGGCCCCGGCTGATGCCAAAGGTATTGGAGAGATATTGTTCGCTGATGCGAGTACCGGGCGGGATTTCACCTTTAACAATAGCTGTCTGGATGCGCTGGAACGCACCG
Source organism: Pseudomonas saliphila (assembly GCF_008638345.1). Classification (GTDB taxonomy): domain Bacteria; phylum Pseudomonadota; class Gammaproteobacteria; order Pseudomonadales; family Pseudomonadaceae; genus Halopseudomonas; species Halopseudomonas saliphila. Next base: position 140,599 of record NZ_VTVA01000005.1, read on the forward strand.
TCAGAGAGGGTCATGGCAGGTGTGATACTTAATGATTCGGTCAATTGTCGACAACCCATCAGTTTTTTCTGGCTTTTTAGGCGCTTTGTGCCGCAATAGTGCAGTCGCACAAATAGATTGTCAACAATCCGCAGTTTAACGATTAAATGTTGTCTCATACAGCTGTTCAGTCTCCCCACTAGGAAGCGTGTGAAGGCGTGCTAAGATGCGGGCCTGTTTGCCGCCGCCCGTCCTGCCTGTAGTGAGTGAGCTGCACTGTTCTAAACTTACCGGGAACACCCATGCATTCGATTAATCTTCATCTAAAAATTCTCATTGCCATACTCGTCAGTCTTGGATTGGCGATTACCGGTTACCAGATCTACTTTCTGGAGATCCCGGTGACCGAAGACGAGACAGACGACATATGGAGTTTGGACGCCCGGCTCGAATTCCAGGCAGTGCAAGGGGTACCCGTAAAGGCGCAGATGTTCATCCCGCCCCTCAATCAGGATTACACCAGCCTTAACGAGAGTTTCATCTCCAATAACTATGGTGTCAGCGTTAGTCAGGCAGATGGCAACCGTCGCGTGACCTGGTCGGCGCGTCGGGCAAACGGTCCGCAAACCCTGTATTACCGTCTGGTGCTGACCAAGCGCTACAGCCCCGACGAGGTCGAATCGCCGCCACCGGCTCCGCGCGTACCTATCGTGCTGGAAGGTCCGGAGCAAGTGGCCGCTGACGCCCTGGTTGATCCCATCCGCCAGCATTCTGCCGATATCGAAACCTTCATCGCCGAAGCCATCCGCCGCGTGAATGACACGACCGATGACAACGTCCGGTTGCTGCTGGGCAGCGGCGATACCGTGCTGGATAAGGCCCGGGTGATCGACATCCTCTTGTCCAATGCGCGCATTCCCCTTGAACTGGTACGTACCATCCGCCTGGAAAGCACACCGAACCAGGAGCCGGAAGTATGGCTACGCAGTCACAATGGCGAGCGCTGGCTGTATTTCCATCCAGAAACCGGACAACAGGGCATCCCCGACAACCGTATGGTCTGGTGGACCGGCCAGGCGCCGATGTTCAACCTGGAAGGCGGCCGTCAGGGTCGCGTCAGCGTGACCATCAACAATAGCGAAATGAATGCGCTGCGCCTCGCTCAGATGACCTCGGATAACGGCACCTCGGCGCTGCTGGAATATTCGCTCTACGGTTTGCCGCTGCATGCACAGCAGGTCTACCGCGTGATGATCATGATTCCGATCGGCGTACTGGTCATTCTGATTCTGCGCAACCTGATCGGCATCCAGACACTGGGCACCTTTACCCCGGTTCTGATCTCGCTGGCGTTCCGTGAAACCCAGGTCGGCTGGGGCATTGCATTGTTCACACTGATCACCGCGCTGGGTCTGTCACTGCGGTCCTATCTCGAGCATCTGAAATTGCAGATGCTGCCGCGGCTATCCATCGTGCTGACCTTCGTGGTGCTGCTGATCGCGGGTATCAGCTTGTTCAGCCACAAGCTGGGCATTGAGCGTGCGCTATCTGTATCGCTGTTCCCGATGGTAATTCTGACCATGACCATCGAACGCCTGTCGATCAACTGGGAAGAACGCGGCGGCGGACATTCGTTCAAGGTGGCGCTGGGTACCATTATCGCTGCGACGCTCGCGCACCTGCTGATGACCGTGCCGGCACTGGCCTACTTCGTCTTCACCTTCCCGGCGATTCTGCTGGTACTGGTTGGCTTCATGCTCGCGATGGGCCGTTATCGCGGCTACCGGTTAACCGAGTTGATGCGTTTCAAAGCGCTGACCAAACAGGGCTGAGGAGAAACGTATGTTCTTCTGGAAAACCTGGAAAGCGCTCAAGGCGGCTGGCGTCATGGGCATCAACCGACGCAACGCGGACTATGTGCTGAAGTACAACAAACGGCACCTGTATCCGGTTGTGGACGACAAGATCATTACCAAGGAACGTGCTATTGCCGCCGGCATCCATGTTCCGGAAATGTACGGCGTGATCGATACCGAGAAGGATATTGATCGTTTCGAGAAGATCGTCGCGCCCTACCGTGACTTTGTTATCAAGCCAGCGCAGGGCGCTGGTGGTGACGGCATCATGGTCATTGGCGACCGCTTCGAAGGTCGCTACAAGACCGTGGGCGGCAAGATCGTCAGTGAGGAAGAGATTGGTCACCACATCTCCAGCATCCTGTCCGGCCTGTATTCACTGGGCGGTCATCGCGACCGAGTGCTGATCGAATACCGCGTCAAACCAGATCCGATCTTCAAGAGCATCAGTTATGAAGGCGTGCCGGACATCCGCATCATCGTGTTGATGGGCTATCCGGTGATGGCGATGTTGCGTCTGCCGACCCGCCAGTCCGGCGGCAAGGCCAACCTGCACCAGGGCGCGATCGGGGTAGGTGTCGACCTGACTACCGGCATCACCCTCAAGGGTACCTGGCTGAACAACAAGATCAGCAAGCATCCGGACACCACCAACCCGGTGGACGGCGTCCAGTTGCCTGACTGGGACGGTTTCATGCGGTTGGCTACCTCCTGCTTCGAGCTGGCCGGCCTGGGATACATCGGCGTGGATCTGGTACTCGATCAGGAACAGGGCCCCTTGATTCTGGAGCTCAATGCGCGTCCCGGTCTGAATATTCAGATTGCCAACGACGCAGGACTCACCCATCGCTGTCACATGGTGGAGCGCCACATCGCTGAGCTGGCTAAAGAGGGGAAGGTGGAAAACGTCGAAGAGCGCATGGCGTTTTCCCAGAAGCACTTCGGCAAGCCGATCCCGGTCGCCGCCGAAGAGCCGGAAATGCACAAGCAGACGGCACCCTGAACGGATCAGCCTGATGCGTTACGCATTGACTGAATTAGCCTATTCGGCGGACCCCTTGCCACGGTTCGCCGCCATCCGTTCGCTCGGGCACCCGGTACTGCTGGATTCAGCGGCAGCCGGGGCACAGCTCGGGCGTTACAGCATCATGTCCGCTGGCCCGATCAGCATCATTCGCCCCGCCCGGCACGAGTCGGGACGAGCGATTCTGGACCGTCTTCGCCGCGCGCTACAAGTATTGGGTCCTGCCCGCTGGCCTGAAGGCCACGAGCTGCCTTTTGGCGCCGGGGCATTGGGATTCATCAGCTACGATTTCGCTCGTTTGCTGGAGCGGCTGCCCTGCCACGCGCAAGCGGACATCCAGCTCCCGGCACTGCAACTGGGAGTATATGGCTGGAGCCTGGTCAGCGATCACCAGCAACAGCGCAGCTGGCTGGTGTGTCATCCCGGCATCGATGCCGATCTCCGCGGCGCACTCATCGATCGATTGTCGGCTCCCGGCCTTGCTGAAACAGCCGACTTTCACCTGGTGACAACCTTCCACGCAGAACAGAGCAGGCAGGCCTACCAGCACTCTTTCGAACGCATCCAGGATTACATTCATGCCGGCGACTGTTATCAGGTAAACCTGGCGCAGCGCTTCTCTGCAAGCTGTAAGGGCGACCCGCTGGCGGCCTATCAGCGTTTGCGTCAGGCCTGCCCCACCCCGTTTTCCGCCTACCTTGAGAGTCCGGAATTCAGCATCCTCTGCCATTCCCCCGAGCGCTTCCTCAGCTGTCGGGATGGCCGGGTCGAGACCAGACCCATCAAGGGAACGCGCAAACGCGGTACGACCCCGGAACAGGACCGTGCCCTGGCCGAAGAGCTGCTGATGTCGCCCAAGGATCAGGCAGAAAACCTGATGATTGTGGATCTGCTGCGCAACGACCTTGGCCGCAGCTGCGCGGTCGGCAGCGTCAAGGTGCCCGAGTTATTTGGCTTGGAGACCTACCCTAACGTACATCACCTGGTCAGCAGCGTTACTGGCCTGCTCGCACCTGAAAACGACGCACTCGAGCTGTTAGCCGGCGCCTTTCCCGGCGGCTCCATCACCGGCGCCCCCAAGATACGCGCCATGCAGATTATCGAAGAACTGGAACCGGTTCGGCGCAGCCTCTACTGCGGCAGCATCGGCTACATCGGCTGCGAGGGCCAGATGGATCTCAACATCAGCATTCGCAGCCTGGTCCATCAGGCGGACAGGTTATACCTATGGGGCGGCGGCGGAATCGTGGCCGATTCCGAGGCTGAGGCAGAGTATCAGGAGACCCTGACCAAGGTGCGGGTATTGATGGAAGCGCTGGCGTAGCAGCTTAAACCTGCGCTACGCCAGCTCTTCCTGACTCCGGGGAATTAAAGACTCAGCGAACGATCCGAGGCCTTGATGAATTCCTTCTTCAGGTCTTCAAAGGTCTGCACCGCAGGGAACTGCGGGAACTCGGCTATGACATTATCCGGGGCGTGGAACAGGATGCCCGCATGGGCCTCTGCCAGCATGGTGGTGTCATTGTAGGAATCACCCGCAGCAATGATCCGATAATAGAGACTTTTCAGCGCGATGACCGACTGACGCTTGGGATCTTTCTGGCGTAGCTGATAATCCACTACCCGACCTGCCCCATCGGTGATCAGCTTGTGACACAGCAGCGTGGGGAAACCCAACTGGCGCATCAGCGGCTGGGAAAACTCATAGAAGGTATCCGAGAGGATCACCACCTGGAAGCGCTCACGCAGCCAGTTGACAAATTCCGCGGCGCCTTCGAGTGGCTGCAATGTGGCGATCACTTCCTGGATATCCGACAGCTTCAAGCCGTTTTCTTCCAGAATACGCAGGCGCTGTTTCATCAGCACATCGTAATCGGGGATGTCTCGTGTGGTCGCCCTGAGTTCGGCGATACCGGTTTTTTCAGCAAAGGCGATCCAGATTTCCGGAACGAGAACACCCTCGAGATCAAGGCAAGCGATTTCCACACAGCACTCCTAGGATTGGGTATTTGGATTGGCGCCACAATCTACCGTCAACCTGACAACGGCGCAATGCTGGGGAAGGAAACCCTTCCCCCTTATAACCATATGACAGCAAAAATATAACCAAATACAAGGCGATGATCTAAGTCGGCTTTGTTAGACTTCCGCAAAACGGCAGTCTGCACGAGTCTGGAGAGCCTGATGTTAAGCAAGAACTTTGATCCCACTGCCCTGGCGCAGGAATACGCTACAGCGTCACCGCAACACATACTGAAGCTGGCGCTCGACAGCTTTGATGATCTCTGGCTGTCGTTCAGCGGTGCGGATGACATTGTGGTGTTGGATATGGCCTGGAAGATCAATCCGGATATCAAGGTCTTTACCCTGGATACCGGCCGACTGCATGCCGAGACCTACCGCTTCCTTGAACAGGTCCGCGAGCACTACGGCATCAAGCTCGAAGTGCTCTCCCCCGACCGCGAGAAGCTGGACGCCTATGTGCTCGAGAAAGGCCTGTTCGACTTCTACGAAAGCGGTCACGGTGAATGCTGTGGCATCCGCAAAATCGAGCCGCTGCGGCGCAAACTTGCTGGCGTTGACGCCTGGATCACCGGTCAGCGCAAGGACCAGAGCCCGACACGGACCAATGTGCCGGTGATAGAAGCTGACACCGGCTTCAGTGGTCCCGGACGCTCATTGGTCAAGTTCAACCCCCTGGCGAACTACAGCAGCGAAGATGTTTGGAATTACATTCGCATGCTGGAAATCCCCTACAACAGCCTGCACGAGCGCGGCTTCGTAAGCATCGGCTGTGAGCCCTGCACCCGACCGGTTCTGCCGAACCAGCATGAACGCGAAGGTCGCTGGTGGTGGGAAGAAGCCACGCAAAAGGAATGTGGGTTACACGGTGGCAATCTGATCGCCAAGAGCTGATGGTATTGACCGGGCAGTAAACCCTGAGGCGTCCTCCGGACGCCATCGCCGCGGGTCGCGCCTCCCACAAGTTGGGGCTGGGGGCCCGAAACCATTTGTGAGAGGGGCGATCCACGGCGAACCGTCGCCGTTGCGGTTCGGCGCTCCGATCGCGTCCTTCCCAGAGAAGTGACACAGGACTCGACATTTTTCGTGGGAGGCGCGACCCGCGGCGATGCTGGTCGCCAGGCCAGCTGTCCTTGTCCTGGCAGCACTTAACCTTATACCTCAGCGCACCGGCAGCTCTATATCCTGGAACAGCTGCTCCACCTCCGCCTTGTTGGAACATTCCAGGGCCTGCTGCACCCGTTCGCGGGTCAAATGGGGCGCGAAGGCTTCGATGAAGTCGTACATGAAACCGCGCAGGAAGGTCCCCTTGCGGAAGCCTATTTTGGTGACACTGGATTCGAACAACTTGCTCGCATCAATGCGCACCAGGTCCGCGTCCTGCTCGGCATCGACGGCCATACCGGCCAGAATACCCACCCCGAGTCCGAGCCTGACGTAGGTCTTGATCACGTCCGCGTCAGCGGCGGTAAAGATCACCCTGGCGTCGAGCCCTTTATTGCTGAAGGCTTCATCCAGTTTCGATCGGCCGGTGAAACCAAACACATAGGTGACCAGCGGATATTCAGCCAGGGCCTCTAATGTCAGCTCACCGATATCCGCCAGCGGATGGCCTTTTGGGACGATGACGCAGCGATTCCAGCGGTAACAGGGCATCATCACCATATCCGAGAACAGCTCGAGAGCTTCGGTAGCGATGGCGAAATCAGCCGTGCCGTTAACCGTCATCTCGCAAATCTGCACCGGCGTGCCCTGATTCATATGCAGGGCAACATCCGGATAGCGTTTGATAAAACCGCTGATAACCGGTGGCAAGGCATAACGTGCCTGCGTATGGGTGGTGGCGAGGGTCAGGGTGCCCTTGCGCTCGTTACTGAATTCCTGGGCGATCTGCTTGATGCTGTCACACTTGCGCAGGATCTCGCCGGCGGTGGCGATGATTCGCTCGCCGGCGGGCGTCACCCGAGTGAGATGCTTGCCGCTGCGCGAGAATACTTCCACGCCAAGCTCATCTTCGAGCAGGCGTATCTGCTTGCTGATGCCTGGCTGCGAGGTGTAAAGACTCTGGGCTGTTGCCGAAACATTGAGGTCGTGGTGGGCCACTTCCCAGATGTAACGCAATTGTTGCAGTTTCATGTTATCCCCTGTCCCGTTACAGGCCGCAAACCGGCAGCTGTTATAACCATCTTAGCGGGTTTTGATATCAGGTTAGACCATATGTTGCTGACAGGTTCTGAGGATGGGACGAACGGCCTCACCATTGGTCGGGGGATTAGCGCTTCAGGTTACTGATGCCGTGGGGGACGTGACCGGTCAGAACGGAGCTGACAGCCTTGCGGCAATGGCCTTCCTGATCGTCAAAGAACAGATCCGCACCGAAGGCGCGCAGGAAATGGGTCTTGTCCAGGCCGCCGAGAAACAAGGATTCGTCGAGACGAATATCCCATTCGCGCAGCGTACGGATGACCCGCTCATGCGCCGGTGCGCTGCGTGCGGTAAACAGCGCAGTGCGAATCGGGCAATCAGTGGTCGAGAACTCGGTCTGAATCCGATTCAGTGCCGCCAGAAAGGCCTTGAACGGGCCGCCGCCAAGTGGCTGACGGGCAGCGGCTAGCTCGCTCGCTTGAAACGCAGCCAACCCCTCGCGCTGAAACACCTGCTCTGACTCGTCCGAGAACAGCACCGCATCACCGTCAAAGGCGATGCGCAATTCATCACCGGTCTCCCGGCGAATACCCGAGGGCAGGATGGTTGCCGCAGCGAACCCCGCTTCAAGGGTGCTACGCACGTCCTCGGCATGGGTGGAGAGAAACAGATGACAGCCGAAGGCAGGGATATAGGTGTACGGACTGCGCCCGCCGGCAAAGGCGGCGCGGGTGATATCCAGCTGATAATGTTGAATGGAGTTAAAAATACGCAAGCCGGTGTCGGCGCTGTTGCGTGACAGCAGTACCACCTCGACCCGGGTATCGCCTTCCAGCAGCGTATTGATACGCAACAGCTTTTCCACCAGGCCGAAGGCTTCCCCGCGCTCCAGCGGGGTATCCTCCCTGGCTATCTGATACTGCCGATAGGCTTCCAGCCCCTCCTGCTCGTAGACCTGATGACTTTCGTCGAGATCAAACAGCGCCCGAGAGGAAATCGCTATCACCAGTTTGTCGCCGAGCAGAACTGCCATCAGAATTGTCCAGGTTTATCAGCTTTCGAGGTAGCCAGCCTGAATGAACTCAAGTAAGGCCAGCAGCGCTTCGGTCTTGGGCATGCTGACGCCCACTTCAGCCGCTACGCGCAACGGTTCGCCATACATGAGCTCAAGCTCCATCGGCCGCTTGTGCAACCAGTCATGATACATGCTGGCGTGGTAATCCGGCATTTTCGAGGTGCCATGCAGCAGCTTGTCGGGGAAATCCTCGGGGATCACGCAGCCGCAGGCGGCCGCTACCGCAACCACCTCCGACATCATGTCGCGGATCAGCTTGCGACTGGATGGATTACCCAGCAGGTCACGGGTGCCGGCATTCAGCACCACGTGCATGCCGTTGAAAGGCAGGTTCCACACCAGCTTGTGCCAGCGCGCCGCATCTACATTCGCCATCTCGCGGGATTTAATGCCGGAGCTTTTGAACAGTTCCGCCGCCTCGCTGATGATTGCCGCCGCCGCGGCCTCATCGGCGGGGCCGGAGTGGTAGCCGAGGTCGATCTGACCGTTGAACTGATGGTTGATAACGCCCGGCTCTTCCCGGAACAGGCAGACGTAGCACATGCCGCCGATGAGATGAATGTTATCCGGTAGCAAGGGGCGCAGCAGACTTTCGTTGTTCAGGCCATTCTGCAACAGGATCACCTTGGCGCCGTCTGCCGCCGCCCGCGCGATAATCGGTGCCAGCTCTGCGTTGGCAGTGGCCTTGGCGCCAATCAACAGCCAGTCGCAAGCGGGCATGTCAGCTACGTCCTTATACGCCTGAACCGGCTTCAGGGTCATGTCGCCATGCACCAGACTGTGCACGGTGATGCCCTTCTCCACCACGGCCTGATATTCACTGCGCAGCAGAAAATGCACATCGTGACCGCCCTTGGCGAGCATCAAGCCATAAAAGCCCCCTATCGCTCCAGTGCCGATGATGCCGATACGCGGTTTGTTCTGCATAAGATCCTCTGAGCTCCACTGTCTTGGGTTTAAAAGCTTATCCGAGTTGCTCATGATAGAGGCACCGGGCCGGGAAAACAGTCATCAGTGCGACAAAGGATGGCCGGAAAAGGTTTATCATGGGTCTCGTAACCGATTGACACTTTTTATCAGAGCGATGCAGCGGCACAGGGTAGCCGCCGTAGCCCAGCTTGATTAAGCTGTCGTCCACTATTTGCAAGGCTGTCCGGTGGCAGTCTTTATGACATGTTCAGGAAGGAAGATGGCCGACTTACCGATTGATGACTTATATGTTGCTTCGAACGAAGTACTGATCACGCCTGCCGATCTCAAGGCCAAGATCCCCTTGACCGAAGCGTCGCAGAAAACCGTTGTAGAAAGCCGTCAGGTGATCCGCGACATCCTCGACGGCAAGGACCATAGACTGTTTATCGTCATCGGCCCCTGTTCGATTCACGACGTCGAGGCCGCCAAGGACTACGCGCGACGCCTCAAAGAGCTGGCGAACGAAGTCGGCGACACGCTGTATCTGGTCATGCGCGTGTATTTCGAGAAGCCGCGCACCACTGTGGGCTGGAAAGGGTTGATCAATGACCCCTACCTCGACGACAGCTTCAAGATCGAGGACGGGTTGCACATCGGTCGTCAACTGCTGCGTGATCTCACCGAGATGGGCCTGCCCACGGCTACCGAGGCGTTGGATCCGATTTCCCCGCAGTATCTGCAGGATCTGATTTCCTGGTCGGCTATTGGCGCGCGCACGACCGAGTCCCAGACCCACCGGGAAATGTCCTCGGGTCTGTCCTGTGCGGTGGGCTTCAAGAACGGTACCGATGGCGGTCTGGCAGTGGCTATCAACGCCCTGCAGTCAGTCTCCAGCCCGCACCGTTTCCTGGGCATTAACCAGGCGGGCGAGTGCTCTATCGTCACCACCAAGGGCAACAAGTACGGTCACGTTGTGCTACGTGGCGGTAACGGCAAACCGAATTACGATTCGGTAAGCGTGGCCCTGTGTGAGAAAGAACTGGAAAAAGCCGGTGTTCCAACCAACATCATGATCGACTGCAGTCACGCCAACTCCAACAAGGATCCGGGCTTGCAGCCCCTGGTGATGGACAATGTTGCCAACCAGATTCTGGAAGGCAACCATTCCATTATCGGGCTGATGGTCGAGAGCCATATCAACTGGGGCAACCAGTCGATTCCAGCCAATCTGGCTGACCTGAAATATGGCGTGTCGGTCACCGATGCCTGTATCGATTGGGATACCACGGTCGAGAGCATTCGCAGTATGCATCGCAAGCTCAAGGACGTATTGCCTGAGCGTCAGCGCGGCTAAACGCTGAGCGCAACCGGGCCTGTCTATTCAAGGCTGCGATGCACAAAAAAACCCGCCAACCAGGCGGGTTTTTTGTTTAGTTCGTTCATCAGTCAGCCAGTATCCGATTTGCCCATAGCATTACGCTCGATATACCGCTCAACGTAGGAGCAGGAAGGGATAACCTCATAACCGCGTATCCGCGCGTACTGCAATGCGTGTTCGGTCAACTGCGCGGCGACGCCCTGGCCGCGTAACGAATCCGGAACGAAGGTACGATAGATATCCAGGGTCTGCTTACCCAGATCCATGTACGCCAGATAGGCACGCGTGCCGTCAACGATGGTGTAAAACTGCTGGCGCTCAGGGTCGTGCATTATGCGGTTGTCAGTATTCATTATTATTGGTCTCCTGATGAATCCAGTCGTACGGCCGCGAATAACAAATGACATTTTACTGACGGAATAATTCATCCCGAACGCCATTTTGACGTCGATCGTAGTCTTTACACACCCTACCCCATCCCAAGCATCATGAGTAATCCAATCGACGATAGGCAAGCTATCACTGGAATCGCTACGGTGACCACAAACATGTCCTTGTAGGCCTCCTTATGTGACAACCCCATGATGACAAAAGTGGCAATCACCGCGCCGCAATGGGGTAGTGAATCAAAGCCCCCCGAGGCGATCGCAGCAATACGGTGCAGAATTTCCGGCTGAATGCCCATTTCCAGGTAACTTGGTGCCAGGGTTTGCATGAAAATCTGCAGGCCACCAGTGGACGATCCGACAATCCCCGAGACCACGCTGGCCGAGGCGAACACGGACAACAGCGGCGGAAGATCGGCATTGAGAATCCATTGCGCAAACTCACCGAAGCCTGCGGTCTGGGTGACCACGCCACCAAAACCAATCACCGCTGCAGTGTTGAACAGCGGCATGATCGAGTCTTCGGCACCCTGCCCGAATACCTGCGAGATTTTACGGCGCATGCTCGGGAACAGTCCGATGCACACCAGCGAGCCGATTATCAGCGCCATGCTTGGCCAGATGATTGGCTGGGCCTGACTGAAGCGTAAAGCGTCGGCAAACCAGCTATCACTCTCCGACCAGTCGCCCATGCCGATCAGCAGCCGCGGCAGCATGATCACACCCAGCACCACCACCATCGGCACCAGCGCCAGGTGCCACGGCGGCGCATCGTCCGGATCACCGACGAGCTGTTCCATGCGACGATCCTGAGCATTTTCGACAAAGCCTTCGCCGTTGGCCCGCGCCAGCCGCCAGCCGCGTTCGACATACCACATGCCCAGACCGCCCATGATCAGCGCAGCAAAGATACCGATCCAGCCGCCGGCAAACAGGTCGGTGCCCAGCGAGCTGGCTGATATGACGTTATGAATAGAGGGCGTGCCCGGCAGCGCGGTCATGGTGAATGTGCCGGCGCCGATGGAAGTAGCCGCCGCCCAGAGACGCTTCGGCAGGTTGGCCTCACGCATCAGCGTGATACCCAGCGGGTACATGGTGAATACCACGACGAATACCACCACGCCGCCATAGGTCAGCAATGCACAGACAATCATTCCCACCAGTAGCGTGTGCCGGGTGCCCAGGCTCCGGGTAATGGCCAGCGCGATGCTCTTGGCCGCCTGGCTGGTTGCCATTGCCTTGCCGAAGATGGCCCCACAGAGGAATAACAGAAAGAACCGGCCGGCGAAGGTAAAGGCACCGAGCTGCCCGGCGGGATAGTGTTCCAGTAACGTTCGAGGAATCAGCATGCCGTTGGTAACAGCAACAACCAATGAACAGACAAGCGATGCGATGAAGATATTGGTGCCGCGCAGCGCCATGACAATCAACAGCGCCAGACCGGCGAGAAGACCTAAATTCCCCAACATGGACGTTCCTTGGTTGTATTATTCTTGCCGCCAAGATAACTGGCATCACAATGGGTCACACTGACTATTCACACCGCTGAACTTTGACTATAAGTGCTGCGGGATGCTCTGGATCAATAGCAATATGCTGTGGTCTGCTAGAATCACTGGCGAAGTACGGAACTAACTCAACGAGGGTAAAAACATGAAATCATTAGTGACTCTTTCCGCAGTGGCGCTTTCGGCCCTGCTTGTTACCGGTTGCGCCAGCAACGACAAACAATACGAAGAAACATCGTCGCGCCTGTCCCAGAGCGAAAGTTCAGTAGCCCGCGCACAGGCACGTGCCGATGAAGCCTACACCAAGGCCGAAGAAGCCATGGCCGCTGCGCAGCGTGCCCAGCAAACAGCAGACGAAGCGAACGAACGTGCTCTGCGGATGCTCGATCGCACCAGCCGCAAGTAAGTCTTATCAGTTCGACGGCAGGCCCGCTCCGGGTCTGCCATCGGCTTGCTAGTTCAAAGCAGTGCCGATGACCCTGGGCACACCCTCCTCCGCATACACCGCATCTCTGATGGCGGTCCAGTCCAGCCGGTAGTTACTCACCAGTTCCGCACGCTCTTGCAGCAAGTCCTGAATTGCACCCTGACGATCCAGCGCGGACGGCAAGCCATGCTCGTCCAGAGGCGTATGGACTTCAAGCAGCAACTCTCCACTGCGCTCACCCAGCTTGAACGGTTGATTGATAATGCGCACCTCGGTACTCACCGGAACCTGAGGAAACAGCTGGGTAATGTCTTCGTTGCGCATGCGGAAACAGCCATGGCTGACACGCATGCCGATGCCGAAGTGCTTGTTGGTGCCGTGAATAACGTAGCCGCTCATTGCCAGGTTCATCTTGAACGGTCCCATGGGATTGTCCGGTCCAGGCGGGACGACCTCCGGCAGAAAATCACCCTCGGCAGCATGTTCCTCGCGTATGGACTTGGGCGGATACCAGGAAGGGTTCGCCTGTTTGCGTGCTACACGGGTTTCGCCAATGGGTGAAGACCAGCCTTCGCGGCCTATCCCCACGGGATACGTCACCACCTTGCCGCCGTCCGGTGGATAGAAATACAACCGGTACTCGGGCAGATTGATGACAATGCCCTGCCTCGGCGCAGCCGGAAGAACGTGCAGGCCAGGCATGGTCACCGTCTGGCCTTCTCCCGGCAACCAGGGATCGATCCCCGGATTGGCCGCGATCAGCTCGAGCTGACCGAAGCCATGCTCGTCACCTAGTGCAGCGAAGGTATCTTCATACCGGGCAGTAACCTGATAGACCGATCCGACCAGCGTCTGCTCCGGTGCAGTCAGTGAATACTCAGCGCCATTGGCTGCGCCGCTCACCACCCAGGCGGTCAGCGCGATACGACCGAATGCTCTCGAGAAGGCTCCCATCGTGTCAGGCTCCAGAGATCGCATAGAGTTCGAACTGCCCCGTCTCCAGCGGTCCGGCGGCCCTACGCGGCGCTGCAGATCGCTTGCCTCCGCGCATGCTATGTGCCAGCGCCACGCAGTCGGGGCACAAACCTTTCAACAGCGCCCGACTGAGCTCCTGATAAGCCGGACGCGCCGGCAGCAGATCACCGCACAAGGTCCGTTCCCGTGGTACGTCCAGACGCATATTGATATCCACCAGATGCTGATGCCATGGATCGCCCACAAACAGATCGCGCTGCTCGTCCTGCTCCACCACGCACCAGCGTCTGGCCAACCACGACAGCGACACACCACCACCAGCGGTCATTGGCAGCTCCACGCGGACGGCAGTAAAGGCACATTGCCCCACCGTCCCGGCAATAAGCCCGCTTGCGCTGCCTGCTGTCCAATCCAAATAACCAAACTACTCTCCTCGTACCGTGCGCAGAAATAGGGGGCCTTAGTAGCCAGGTCAACGACCGGAGTAATCATGGATCCCGGTGATTGCTCATTGCTGATCGAGCCAGTCCTTGATCAGCGGCCATGCATTTTCCAGCAAAATCGGTTGAGCCTGGGCAGTGGGGTGAATTCTATCCGATTGCATCAAATCCGCTACCTCGGCGACGTCTACAAGGAAGAACGGCATCAGCGGCACGTCTTTGTCAGTATTTATGTCAGCGAACACCTGCTCGAATGCCTGGGTATAGCGCACGCCGTAGTTTGGCGGTATGCGCATTCCCAGCAGCACCACATCAGCGCCGGCCTCGCGCGATCTGTCGACCATAGCCGCCAGATTCTGCTGCATCTCGGTTGGTTTGAGTCCGCGCAGACCATCATTGCCACCGAGTTCGATGACGACCAGCTCGGGTTCATGTTTCTCGAGCAGCTGCGGTAAACGTGCGTGCCCCCCCGCGGTGGTGTCACCGCTAACCGAGGCGTTTACCACCCGGTGCGGGTAACCTTCATCGCTGATACGCTCCTGCAATAGCGTCACCCAACCCTGCTCGATTTCCAGACCGAAAGCGGCGCTGATACTATCGCCGACAATCAATATGTTTTGGGCAGCCGCCGGCAACGCAAGCAGGCAGAACAGGCAGGTAGCCAGGCATTTCTTCAGCAACTTCATAAGGCATCCACCATGTCCGAAAGCGTGATAATCGCCAGCCACCTTAGCAAAGTCGTCCGTAGCTCGGAAGCAGAGCTGACCATTCTCGACAATGTCAGTCTGAGCATCGAACGCGGCAGCAGCGTGGCGATTGTCGGCGCCTCTGGCTCGGGCAAATCGACTCTCCTCAGCCTGCTCGCCGGGCTGGATCTGCCGACCACCGGCGAGGTCATACTGGCTGGCCAGCCACTGGGCAAGCTAGATGAGGATCAGCGGGCGGCGCTACGCGCACAACATGTCGGCTTCGTCTTTCAATCCTTCCAGTTGCTCGCCAGCCTGACGGCGTTGGAAAACGTCATGCTCCCGCTCGAACTGCATGACCGTAAGGACGCCCGCGAGCGCGCCACTCAGCTGCTGGACCGGGTAGGTCTGGGCCAGCGGACCACACACTACCCGTCCCAGCTGTCCGGCGGTGAGCAGCAACGCGTGGCGATAGCCCGGGCATTCGCCAGCGAGCCCGACATCCTTTTCGCTGACGAGCCAACCGGCAACCTGGATGCCGGCACCGGTCAACGCATCACCGACCTGCTCTTTCAGCTGAATCAGGAACAGGGCGCGACGCTGGTTATGGTCACCCATGACCAGCGTCTGGCTGAACGCTGCGAGTCGGCACTGCATCTGGAAGCCGGCCGCTTGCTGGAGCCGGTCGCATGAGCGGGCGCAGCCTTCCGCTGGCGACCCGGTTGCTCGCCCGGGAATGGCGAGCCGGCGAACTGCGTGTGCTGATTTTCGCGCTGGTGATAGCGGTCCTGGTCAGTACGGCCATCAGCTTCTTTACCGACCGTTTACAACGCGGCATGGTCAGTCGCGCTGCCGAGTTCCTCGGCGCGGATATGGTGGTGTCCTCACGCGCGCCGCTGCCCGAGGCGTTTCTTCAGCAGGCTGTGCAGCTTGGGCTGAATCATACCCACCTGGTCGAGTTTGCCAGTGTCACGGCGAGCGAGAACGAGATGCAGCTATCAAGCATCAAGGCGGCCGGCCCGGGTTATCCGCTGCGCGGGCAAGTACGCATCAGTGATGAGCTGTTTGGCGCTGAACGCGTGCCTGACGGCATCCCACCGCCCGGGGAGGTCTGGATAGAGCCACGTCTGCTGACTATTCTCGACCTTGAACCGGGGGACACGCTGGAAGTGGGCTACAGCAATCTGCGTATCGCTGCGCTGCTGACCCACGAACCGGATCGCGCGGGTGATTTTTACAGCCTTAACCCTCGCGTGCTGATGAACCTGGCGGATCTTGAGGCCACACGCGTCATCCAGCCGGGCAGCCGGGAGCGCTATCGTCTATTGCTCAGCGGCAGTGAAGGCGCACAATCGGCCTTCCGCCAATGGGTGACGCCGCGCTTGGAGGCCAATCAACGGCTGACCACGGTCGGCGACGATAACCAGCGCATCGGTAGTGCGCTGGACCGTGCCAGTCAGTTCCTGGGCATCGCCAGCATTGCCGCGGTGGTACTGGCGGGCGTGGCAGTGGCGCTGTCGGCCAGCCGTTTCGCTACCCGGCATTTCGATACCAGCGCCTTGCTCCGCTCCATGGGAGCGAGCCGACGTCGCGTCATGAGCATTTTCACCATCCAGCTGGCCGTTATTGGGCTGTTCGCCACCTTGATCGGGCTGGCCCTCGGCTGGTTGATGCAGTGGGGGCTAGTAGCGGTACTGCGCGATCTGCTACCGCCGAACCTGCCTGGTGTGGGTCTGAAACCCTTGCTGGTGGGTGCCGCCACGGGGTTTATTGGGTTGGCCGGCTTCGCCCTGCCGCCTTTGCTGCGCCTCGGGCAGGTTGCGCCTTTGCGTGTACTGAGGCGCGATCTTGCGCCCTTGCCGAGCAGTGGCTGGTTGATCTATGGGCTGGCATTTGCAGCGCTGACCATTCTGATGTGGCAATTCACCGGCAATCTGCAAATCACCCTTGCGGTGGTGTTTGGAGGCGCTGCGGCGGCATTGCTGCTCGGGCTACTGGCCTGGCTGTTGCTGCGTGTGATAGGTCAACGGCTGCGCCATGCCAGCCTGGCCTGGCGCCTCGGCACCGGCCAGTTGCTCAAGCAACCGACAGTCGCAGCCGGACAGGTTCTGGCCTTCGGCCTGATCATGATGTCCATGGTGGTCATACTGATTCTGCGCACTGAGCTGCTGGATGCCTGGCAGGCCCAACTGCCGGACGACGCGCCCAACCATTTCGCGATGAATATCCTGCCTGACGAAGAACAGGCGTTCCGCGCGAAGCTGGATGAAATCGGTGCAGTGGCCGCCCCGCTGTATCCGATCACCCCCGGGCGCCTGACCGAAATCAACGGCGAGCCGGTGCGCGAGCTGGTCACCAAGGAGACCCAGGCGGAGCGCGCGATCAATCGTGACCTGAGTCTGACCTGGTCAGCAGACTTGCCGCCGGACAACCGTCTGCGCGATGGGCAATGGTGGGATCAGCTGCCGCCGGACGACGCACCCAGGGTATCGATCGAGGCCGAACTGGCAGACAACCTGGGCGTTGAACTCGGCGATGTATTGACCTTTGTCATCGCCGGCATGGTCATCGAAACACCGGTTGTCAGCATCCGTGAAGTGGAGTGGGATAATTTCACGCCGAATTTCTTCATGATCTTCTCGCCCGGGACTCTGGCCGAGGTGCCTACCACCCTTCTGACCAGCTTCAGCCTGCCCACCGAGCAACGCGAGGATCTGCGCGACCTGGTCCGAGCCTTCCCGGCCATGACCTTGCTGGAAGTGGAAGCCATCCTGCAGCAGATCCGCGACATCCTTTCGCAGGTCACCCTGGCGGTGGAATACGTGCTGATCTTTGTGCTGCTGGCTGGGTTTACCGTGCTCTTTGCCTCCTTGCAAGCCACGCTGGATACGCGACGGTATGAAGGCGCGCTGCTGCGCACCCTGGGCGCGCGCAAATCCCTGTTACGACAAGCCAACCGTCTGGAATTTGCTCTACTCGGAGCCTTGTCCGGTTTACTGGCTATTGCCGCTGCCGAACTCATCACCCTGCTGTTATACCGCTTCGCACTCGATCTGGAATGGAGTCCGCATTGGCTGCTATGGCTATTGGTGCCGCTCGCCGGGGCGCTACTCATCGGTATAGCGGGCGCCCTGGGTACGCGGGCAGTGGTTAACCAGAGCCCCATGCGACTGATCAATCAGGGAAACTGAACATGAGCCGTTACCGTCCACCGCGTTCCGCCGGAACGCCCTTGATCACCGCCGCCGGCGCGCAGCGGCTACGCGACGAACTGCATGAGCTATGGCATGTCCAGCGCCCCGCCATCACCCAGTCTGTCAGCGAGGCAGCGGCCCAGGGCGATCGCTCGGAGAACGCAGAATATACGTACGGGAAAAAGATGCTGCGGCAAATCGACAGCCGCGTGCGCTTCCTGCGCCGTCGCCTGGAAAACCTCAAGATCGTCGATCAGCCGCCCGCCGACCGCAGCAAGGTGTTCTTCGGCGCAACGGTTGAGCTGGAGGATGAAGAGGGTGAGGTGCAGACGTTGCGCATCGTCGGGCCGGACGAGATCGAACCCAAACTCCAACACATCAGCATCGACAGTCCGATGGCCCGGGCACTGCTAGGCAAAACCCTGGATGACGAAGTAGTAGTGCGCGCCCCCTCGGGCGAGCGCAGCTACTACGTCATCGCTATCGAGTATCCGGACCTATAAAGCCGCGCCCCTCTCTATATCTCGGCCCGCAGCCTCGCCCCGGAGGAGTGTCGCCCTCGGCACGACCTGGCCGGTAGGCCAGCCAACGCTGCGTGCACTAACAGCCCCAGGGCGTCCGATGGACGCCATCGCGGCGAGTCGCCCCTCCCACAGTCAGGGTGCGGCGTCTGCTGCGACACCAAACTAAGCTATGCACTGAGCAAGCCACTACACGTACCCATCGATTTGCCCACAGCCCCGCCCGTGCGGAAGCGTCAGGTCCAGCCCGTCACCCAAGGGAACGATACGGGTCGGGTTGATGGTTGCGTGACTGTAGTAGTAATGTTGCTTGATATGTTCCAGATTCACCGTTTCGGCAATGTCCGGCATCTGGTACAACTCCCGCACAAAGCCGGTGATATTCGGGTAGTCCTCGATGCGCCGGATATTGCACTTGAAATGACCGTGATACACCGGGTCGAAACGCACCAGCGTGGTGAACAGGCGCCAGTCCGCTTCGGTAAGCTGACCGCCGGCCAGATAACGGCGCTCGCTCAATAGTTGCTCGACCCAGTCCAGCGCCTGGAACAACTCGGTGCATTCCTTTTCGTACACGTCCTGGCTGGTAGCAAAGCCGGCCTTGTACACGCCATTGTTGATATGGTCGTACACCCGCTCATTGATCCGGTCGATTTCTCCCCGCAGCGCCTCGGGATAATAATCGTCGGTATTACCGGTGAGCTCGTTGAATGCGCTGTTGAAGATGCGGATGATCTCGGCCGACTCGTTGTTGACGATGGTTTCTTCGCGGGTATCCCACAGCACTGGCACCGTCACCCGACCGGTATAGTCCGACTTGGCCCGGGTATAGAGTTGATAGTGCCGCGTAAATCCATAAAGAGGCTCCGGCGGATCGTAGGTCCAGCCTTCCTCAAGCATGGGCGGTTCCACCCAGGTGACGCCGATATGCGGCTCAAGCCCTTTCAGGCGGCGCATGATCAAGGTGCGGTGAGCCCAGGGACAGGCCAGAGATACATAGAGGTGATAGCGTCCCGATTCTGGTGCGAATCGACCACCGGTCTCCACGCGGTTGCGGAACCCGGCATCCTCACGTACAAAGGCTCCGCCGGTGCTTTTGGTGTCATACCACTCATCGTGCCAGGTACCCTTTACGAGGCGCCCCATATCTCATCCTCCTGTCTGTCGTGCGGCTCTCCAGCCTGACAGCTGGCAGGCGCGATGACCAGTTTCGAAAAACGTTGCGGCAAAATCTCTGCTTTGCGCGTATACTCTTCGATCTAATTATTCCCCAAGGTTCACTTCAAGTATGTCCGATACCGCTCCGGCGGCACCGCAGTTTGCCGATCTTGGCTTACCTGCACCGCTCCTTGAGGCTCTTGCCAGCCTCGGTTATGAAACACCCTCCCCAATCCAAGCCGAGGCCATTCCGACTCTGCTGGCCGGCAGTGACCTGTTGGGCCTGGCCCAGACCGGCACCGGCAAAACCGCAGCCTTCGCGCTGCCGGTTCTGGCTGGCATCGACGTCAGTCTGCGTGCAACTCAGGCATTGGTGCTTACACCTACCCGCGAGTTGGCACTGCAGGTAGCAGAAGCATTGCAGCGCTATGCGCAGAACATGCGTGGCTTTTCGGTTCTGGCGCTATATGGCGGATCCGCCTTTGCTCCCCAGTTCAAGGCTCTGGAGCGCGGCGTGCACGTCGTCGTCGCCACGCCTGGCCGTCTGACCGATCACATGCGTCGTGGCAGCATCAAGTTCGACAACATGCGCTTCCTGGTGTTGGACGAAGCTGACGAGATGCTCAAGATGGGCTTCGCCGACGATCTCGATGCTGTTTTCGAGAAAGTCCCGGCCACCACCCAGAAGGCACTGTTCTCCGCAACCATGCCGGCTGGCGTGCGTACCGTAGCGCGCAAGCACATGAAGGACCCGAAGGAAATCCGCCTTCACAGCGGCAAGACCAGCAGCCTGGATACTATTACCCAGAAAGTCTGGGAAGTGTCCAATCACCACAAACTGGATGCCATGACCCGTCTGCTCGAAGTCGAGCCGGTGGAAGCCATGCTCGTCTTCGTTCGCACCAAGACCGCCAGTATGGAATTGGCCGAGCGGCTGGAAGCGCGTGGTTTCTCCGCGGCAGCGCTGAATGGCGATCTGAGTCAGCAGCTTCGCGAGCAGGTCGTTGACCGTCTCAAGCGTGGATTGCTCGACATCGTGGTCGCGACTGACGTTGCGGCGCGTGGTCTGGACGTGGATCGCATCACCCACGTACTGAACTATGACCTGCCCCACGACAGCGAATCCTATGTTCACCGTATCGGTCGAACCGGCCGTGCTGGTCGCACAGGCACAGCGATTCTGTTCGCCACCCCGCGTGAGCGTCGCCTGCTGCACCTGCTGGAAAAGGCCACTGGCCAGAAGATCGAACCCCAGCAGCTGCCAAGTGCCGATGCCGTGCGTACCGGTCGTCTGAGCAAGCTGGCCAAGCGTTTGAACACCGCCCGTGAGAACACCGGTGCGTTGCAGCAGCAGCTGGTCAATGACCTGCTCGAGCTGACCAATATGGATTCAAATGAACTGGCGGCCAGTCTGCTGGCGATTCTGCCCAGCGCGAAAACTCTGGTTGAGCCCGTTGCCGATCTGCCCGCCGCCCCGCCGCGTCGCGAAACCAGCGATGACCGCGACAGTGGCCTGGTCCGTTATAAGGTCCAGGGTGGTCGCTCCAACGGTCTGATGCCCAAGCCGCTGGTTGATGCACTGGTGCGGCATGCGCGTCTGCAGCGTCAACAGATTGGTCATATCAAGATGTTCACCGAGCATACCGGCGTTTATCTGCCGCCGCTTGATGACGCTACCCTAGCCAAGCTGTCGACCATCGAGATCAACGGCGTTGCCCTGCAAATCCGTGCCTGGCCCCTGCCACCGGGTGAAACAGACCGTCCGCCACGCAGCAGCCGTCCGCCGCGCAAGGACTTCCCCAGCAAGCCCCGCGCGCCACGGCCACCTCGTAGCGAGTGATAGCCTCGCCCATGGAATGGATCGACATCGGCGTCAATCTGACTGACGCCGCTTTTGATAAAGACCGTGAGGCGGTGCTGGACCGGGCTCGTGAAGCAGGCGTCAGGCAGATTGTGCTGACGTCCACTTCTCTTGATAGCTGTGCGGATACCCAGGCGCTTTGCGCCCAGGCATCCGGCCAGCTGTTTTGTACCGCCGGGGTCCACCCCCATGAAGCCCGCCACTGGAATGCCTCCCACGCCTCCAACCTGCGCTCGTTAGCCGACGCTGAATGCGTTAAAGCGATTGGTGAATGCGGCCTGGACTTCAACCGCGATTTTTCCCCTCGACCATTGCAGATCAAAGCGCTCGAAGATCAACTCAGCCTGGCAGCCGAACTCGGTTACCCGGTATTCTTGCATGAACGCGATGCTAGCCAAACCTTGATAGAACTGCTCGCCGACTATCGTGACCGTCTGCCCGCCGCGGTGGTGCATTGCTTCACGGCCGACAAGCAAGCCCTGTATCGCTATCTGGATATGGATCTGCACATTGGCATCACAGGCTGGATATGCGATGAGCGACGCGGCACCCACTTGCGTCCCTTGATGCAGGATATTCCCGCTGGCCGCCTGATGCTGGAGACCGACGCACCCTGGCTCCTGCCCCGCACCCTGACCGTCAAGCCGAAGAACCGGCGCAATGAACCGGCCTTTTTGCCTGAAGTGGCAGAGATGGTTGCCCAGTGCCGCAACGAAAGCCTCGAAGCACTCAGCCTGCATACCTGCGCTACGGCCAGAGCATTCTTTAATCTCCCATCCTGCTAACGCTAGCCCGGGATGCTTCACTGCTTCTGGCGCACGCCGGATCGTGCATTCCACCATTCGGACCAACGGTCCAGAATCGCCTACTGACGGCGTTATTCGACGCATTCCGTGACCTGTCAAGGTGTCTATCCAATACTGGCCTACCGCTAGTCGCACAGACCTTGGAATTTCCGAAATTCCGAGCAATGATGGGTACTTACAGGGTCCTATTCAGGCTCAACCTTCATTCAGACCGTATTCGGAGTTCTCCGATTCATGTCACGCATTTTGAAGTCCACGCTACGTTGCCTGATTCCAACCCTCGCACTGGTGCTAGTGCCTACGCTGGCGAGCGCCGAAGACGTCGGCAAGCTACCTGCCACCGTGAGTTCTGCGCTGGCATCAGCCCGGGTTCCGGCGAGTGCTTTTTCCCTGGCAGTCATTCCGCTAGAGGGTCAGGGCATGTCCCAATTCGTCAATGCGGACCAGGCGTTCAATCCGGCCTCGACCATGAAACTGGTCACCACCTACGCCGCCCTCGAGATTCTCGGCCCGACTTATCAGTGGCGCGCCGGCTTATACGGCACCGGTGAGGTGCGCGATGGTGTGCTGCACGGCGACCTGGTGTTCGATACCGATGGCGATCCAAAACTGACGATGGACCGCGTCTGGGTGATGTTGCGCGAGTTGCGCGCCAATGGTGTGCGCGACGTCACCGGGCACCTGGTGCTTAAATCAGGTGATCTGTTATTACCGCTAGGCGTTCCCCCGTTCAATGACGACGGCAATGACGCCAGCCGTCCGTTTCTGGTCGAGCCCGATCCGCTCCTGACCAATCTCAAGCTTTTCACCCTGAGCACCTTTGCCGAAGGCCAGAACGTCCGGGTACATCTGGATCCTGCGCTGCCAGAGGTGACAATAGATAACCAGCTCAAGACGCTACCGGCGGTCAAGTCCTGTCCCTGGCCCAACGTCGCGTATTCGGTGAAGGATAATGGCAGGCAAGCGCAGGTCACGCTGACGGGCGCGCTGCACGAGGGCTGCTCGACGCAGCGCTATCTCTCTGCACTGAATGCACAGACCTACACCGGTAGTCTGGTGCGTACTCTGTGGCACGAGATGGGTGGCCGGATTCAGGGCGAGACCCGTCTCGGCGAAGTGCCGTCCAAGGCGCGCCGCCTGGCGACCAGCGTTTCTCCCGATCTGGTCTCGGTGGTGCGTGACATCAACAAGTTCAGCAACAACACCATGGCGCGCCAGCTATTCCTGACCATCGGCCGGGAAAACCGCAGCGCCAACGATGTGGATGACTTTCAGGCAGCCAATCGAACCATCATGTCCTGGCTGGCCGAGAAGAACATCGAGCCCAACGGACTGGTATTGGATAACGGGTCTGGTCTGTCACGGGTTGAACGCATGAGCGCCCGGAACATGGCGCAGCTGCTGCAGCAAGCATGGCAAAGCCCCTATGCGGCGGAGTTCATCGCATCAATGCCATTGGCAGCCATGGACGGGACAATGCGTAAACGCATGCGCAACACCCCGGTAGCCGGTCAGGCACATATCAAGACCGGTGCATTGAACAACGTTCGCGCCATCGCGGGCATTACCCGGGATGCCAACGGTCAGAGCTGGGCAGTCACCGCCTTCGTCAACCACGCCACTGCCGGTGCCAGCCGCCAGGCGCTTGATCTGGTGCTGCAGGATGTACACCGCCGTGCGCCAACCGATATCGCTGCCAACCAGTAAGTCACACGTCACCGGCCGGGGCGCAACGCCCTGGCCGGTTCACTTCAGTTCAGTTCAGATTCAGCGGGTAATGCGCCAGGTGCGGTGAATCTTGGTATTACGCTGAAAGTCCTTATCCAGTGTCGCCGCCGAAATATCCTCCACCTTGTAACCGCTCTCCAACGAGGCCGCCATACGGAAGCGTCGGAAGTTGTTCGAGAAATACAGCGTGCCGCCGGGCGCAAGCCGGGCCATTGCCATGTCGATGAGATGCACATGGTCGCGCTGGATATCGAATACCTCTTCAAGCCGCTTGGAGTTGGAGAAGGTCGGCGGATCGAGGAATATCAGATCGTATTCGCCCTCGTCATTCTCCAGCCACTCCATGACATCCGCCTGCACCAGCTCATGTAGATCCGATAACCCGTTTAATGACAGGTTGCGTCTGGCCCAATCCAGATAGGTCCGTGACAAGTCCACGCTTACCGTCTTACGCGCGCCCCCGACCGCCGCATGCACGGTTGCGCTCGCGGTATAGCAGAACAGATTCAGGAACCGCTTGCCCTTGGCTTCCTGCGCGATCCGTAAACGCAGCGGACGGTGATCAAGAAACAGCCCGGTATCCAGATAGTCCGTGAGATTGACCAGCAACTTGACCTGGCCTTCCTGCACGGTCATGAACTCGCCACGCCGATCCATACGCTGATACTGCTGTTTGCCGGCTTGCTTCAGGCGTTGTTTAAGCACCACGTGGTCCGCCGGTATGCCCAGGGTCTCTGGCAGGGTTATCAGCACGTCCTGCAGGCGTGCCTGGGCCTTGTCTTCACTGATCGTCGCCGGTGCAGCGTACTCCTGCACATGAGCCCAGCCGTCATACAGGTCAATCGCGACGGCAAACTCCGGCATGTCAGCGTCATACACCCGATAGCAGGAAATATCCTGCTGTCGCGCCCACTTCCTGAAGATCTTCAGATTCTTCTTCAAACGGTTGGCAAACATCTGCGCCGACTCACTGAGCCGCGCTGCTGTGACCGGAGCAGCAGGCTCTGGCCTGGCACGTGCCACCGGCTGCGGGGTGTCGTTGTTGACCGCCTCGACCGGCTCGACCCGGTCAGTGTTACGCGTGGGATTGCCCCCGGTGACAAAGCGCTCCGGAATCAGCTCCATCAACAGTAGCTTGCAGGGAATGGCGCCGTTGAGCAGTGAGTACTGCTTATGGCTGCGGATGCCCATGCGCTTGCCCAGATCCGGATTGCCGGTAAAGATCGCCGCGTGCCAGCCCGGACACTGCTCACGTAATACCTCACCGAGTTTCTGATAGAGGTACACCAGACTCGCCGCGTCGCCCAGCCGCTCGCCATAGGGAGGGTTACAGACGACCAATCCCTTCTGGCCGCGATCCGGGGCCGGGGCGAAGGTCGCCAGCTCACCCTGGTACACCTTGACCCATTCGCTTAGTCCGGCGCGCTGGATATTATTGCGCAGGGGTTGCAGCATGCGCGGGTCCGCCTCATAACCGCGTATCCACAGCGGTGGTCTGGCCAGGCCGGCAGCGGCGCGCTGCTGTGCCTCTTCAAGCAGGGGCTGCCATTGCTCAGGTTCGTGCTGCAACCAGTTACTGAAGCCCCAGTGCTGGCGATTCAGGTTCGGCGGCACATCCGCCGCCATCAGCGCGGCTTCAATCAGGAAGGTACCCGAGCCGCACATGGGGTCGGCCAGCGCGGCGCCCTCGGCAGCCAGCGCCGGCCAGCCGGCGCGCAGCAGGATCGCCGCAGCGAGGTTCTCCTTGAGTGGCGCAGCACCCTGCTGCAGACGGTAACCGCGCTGATGCAGGCTCTGGCCAGACAGATCGATCGCCAGCTGCGCTTCATTGCTGCGGCAGAACACATTGATGCGCAAATCAGGATTGATCTTGTCCACCGAGGGCCGGGTGCCATCGGCCTGCCGCAGTGCGTCAACCACGGCGTCCTTGACCTTCAGCGAGCCGAAATGGGTGTTGTCCACGCCCGGCAGAATACCGGTGAAATCGACAGCCAGGCTGCCATCGGCAGGCATATGACTGGCCCAGTCGACGCGCGCGGCGCCCGCGTACAACTCCTCAGCATCCCCCACCGCAAAACGGTCCAATACCAGCAGTACCCGGTTCGCCAGACGCGACCACATGCAGATGCGGTAGCCGAGCGACAGCTCACCGCTGACACTGATACCTGCCACGGTTTCCTTGGCATTCCCGGCCCCCATGGCCAGCAGTTCGTCCATAAGCAGGCCTTCAAGGCCCTTCGGACATGTAACAAAAAATTCAACGGTGGAACGCATCTGATTGATTTCCGGATTGTGTTTCGAATGAGCGTAATGTCACGAGATCATCACGCTTAAGTAACTGTGTATTCATGCCGTTTTGATATTTGGACAGCCCGCTCTGGTTAGGGTACAACAGAGCAATCGCTTAGTGTTGCAAGCTGCCGAACATGCGGCCGGGCCTGACAGGCGGCGGCGCATGGGTATCAGGGCATCTCCCCTGGTGCCAACCGCTCACCTCGCTGGTTGCGAGGCGGGTATGTCATATCAAGTGAGGGTTCTACCTTATGAGAAGACTGAAGCGTGATCCTGTGGAAAGAGCATTTCTCCGCGGGTACCAGAATGGAGTACATGGCAAGTCCCAAGATTCCTGCCCCTTCAATAGCGCCGCCGCACGACAGAACTGGATTAACGGTTGGCGGGAGGGCCGTGCCGATCACTGGGCCGGCTTTACGGGCATCTCCGGCGTGCATCGCCTGAACGAAATGCGCGCAGTAGGCTAATTTCCCAGCCTTAAAAGTTTACCCAGGGCGCTCTCTCCAAGCGCCGGGCCTTCAAGGCCCAACCGGCCCCTGCAGCGCGGGGGCCAACCAAAGCGTTACCCCTCTTCCCTTTCTTCTCTTTCTATCTATCACCCTCACAACCCTGCTGATTCTCCACGGCATGCTCAGTCGCGGATAGCGGCGATAGCGTCAGTGCACTCGCGAATCAGTTCAGGCCCGCGGTAGATAAAGCCACTGTAGAGCTGCACCAGGCTAGCACCGGCCTTGATCTTCGCGGCGGCGTCCGCCCCGCATAGGATGCCGCCCGCCCCGATGATCGGCAGACGCCCGTTGAGGGTAGATGCCAACACCCGAATCACCTCGGTGGATACGTCCGTCAGTGGTCCGCCGGATAAGCCGCCTGCCTCGTCGGCGTACTTCAGGCCTGCCACGGCGCCACGTTCGAGCGTGGTATTGGTCGCGATGACGGCGTCCATGCCCTGGTCCACCAGTGTCTGCCCGACCAGCGCCAGCTCCTCTGCGCTCATATCCGGCGCTATCTTGATCGCCACCGGCACATAGCGTCCGTGTAGCTGGCTCAGCTCCAGCTGGCAGGTCTTAATCTGCTCCAGCAGTACCTTGAGCGTGTCACCGAATTGCAGCGTGCGCAGACCAGGTGTATTGGGCGAAGACAGATTCACTGTGACGTAACCCGCACGGCTATAGACCTTGCGCAGACAGAACAGGTAGTCATCCACCGCGCGCTCGACCGGGGTGAACACGTTCTTGCCGATATTGATGCCCAGCACACCTTGATAGCGCACCCCGGCGAGACGCTCGAGCAAGGCATCAACGCCGTGGTTGTTGAAGCCCATACGGTTGATGATCGCGTTGCGTTCCGGCAACCGGAACAGCCGCGGCTTCGGGTTTCCCGGTTGAGGCAAGGGCGTGACTGTGCCCACCTCGATGAAACCGAACCCAAGCCCCGCAAGCCCATCGACCGCTACGCCGTTCTTGTCCAGTCCCGCTGCCAGCCCGACAGGGTTATCAAACACCCGTCCCATGACTTCGACCGGCTGCCGAGCGATCGGCTTCGCCAGATGCTTTTCCAGGCCAAGCCGCCCGGCGGCACCAATCATGTCCAGGGCCAGGTCATGGGAGGTTTCGGCAGGGAGGCGAAACAGCAGGGAGCGCAACGTGGAATACATGAAGTCAGGCCTTGATCGAAAATGTCGGTGCAAGAGTATACCGATTTTCAGGCGTTCAAGCGTTCAGACGCTCAAGGGACAGCAACTGCCCCTCTGCGGTAAATGTCATCAGAAAGCTGCCGTAGATACCCTCGTGCGTGAGAAATTGCCGCAGGTGATGGGCCGGCAGACTGATGCGCCGGCCGTCCCGGCTGCGCATTGTGACCCGCTTGGCGGTACCTCGATACCATTCGAGGTATCGCTCGGCGGGCAACGACAGGTCAAAAATCAACTGCTGCATGGCACTCCTTGCTAGGCCCGTCAGAGGTCCCTCAACCCATGTGGTTGTTGGCCCCCTGTGCCAGATCCAGCAATTCTCGCATAGCTACGGAGATCATGGGATAGTCGCCGGTGGTCGCGCTCTTGAGATCCGTGAGCATGTTGCGCCAGCGCACCAGCAACTGATCGTTACGCTCTATCCAATTGTCGACCACAGCGTCCACCTCGGTCTCCTCACTGGAGGACTGCAGCGCCGACACCGTCATGGTCCTCAACAGTCCATCCAGGTCGTCACGATAGCTTTCGCGCGCCAGCGCCTGCCAGTGGGTGTCCACCTGCAGGTTGGAAACCAGCTGTCCAAACCAGGGAATCTGCAACTCGCTTGCCAATATGAAGGAAACCCTGGCAACCCGTTCCGTTGCCTGTCCGGTAGCGTCCGCCGCCTCGATGATGCCAAGCATCGAGTAAAACAAGCCGGTGCCGGCAATCATGCGAGCGATCTGCTCCGGTACGCCGGCTGCCAGGTAGCTGTTGTAGCGGGTTTCCCACACGCCCCGCTTGGGCCCTTCGAAGAGGCCATCGAACTGTTCGGCGAGTGCCGCGACGCGCGGTCCGAAATGCGCCACTTCGTCCCCGGCACGCAAATCCAGCCGACGGTTACGGATGAACCAGCGCGTCGCACGGCGCCCGAGTCGCATCAGATCATCCATCAGATCGAACTGCACCTGCGCTGGCACCTGATAGTCCAGCGCCTCGATGGTCGCGAAATGATGATTCAAGCGAAACACATCGCGGGCAACGACGTAGGCCCTGGCAATTTCGCCAACCGATGCGCCGGTTGATTGCTCGAGCCGCCGCTGGAAGGTCACCCCCATGTGATTGACCATATCGTTTGCCAGCTGGGTGGCGATGATTTCACGACGCAGACGGTGGCCGGCCAGAGCATCCCCATGTCGCGCAACCAGGGTCGCAGGAAACGCCGTATTCAGTTCCTCGCCAAGGTACTCATCGTCGGGCACATCCGAGGCGGCGAGCGTCTCCTTGAGCTCCGCCTTGGAATAGGAAATCAGGATCGCCAACTCCGCCCGGGTCAGCCCTTCGTCGCGTGCCGAGCGTTCGGCCAGCTGTTCGTCCTCGGGGATGAATTCCAGCGACCGGCTCAGCTTGCCGGAGGCTTCCAGTGCACTGATCAGCCGACGGTATTCTCCCATGGCCAAACGCGCCTGGCGTTCAGCCAGACTGATTGCCTGAGTCTGCTTGTAGTTGTTGGCGAGCACCAGACCAGACACTTCATCGGTCATGCTGGCCAGCAGGCGGTCGCGCTGCTTGCCGGTCATCTCCTGGGCGGCGACCACCTCGTTGAGCAGGATCTTGATATTGACCTCATGGTCGGAACAATCGACCCCGCCTGCGTTATCAATGAAATCAGTATTGCAGTGACCACCCTTGAGGCTGTATTCGATGCGACCACGCTGGGTCATGCCCAGGTTGCCACCCTCGCCCACTACCCGGCAACGCAGCTCGGCACCGTTTACCCGCACGCCATCGTTGGCCTTGTCACCCACGTCAGCGTGGCTTTCCGCCGCGCTTTTCACATAGGTGCCGATACCGCCGTTCCAGATCAGGTCAACCGGTGCCTTGAGCAAGCGATTAATGAACTCGTTAGGGGTGAGCTTATCCTCGCTGATGTCGAACAACTGCTGCATCTGCGGCGTCAAATGAATCTGCTTGAGGCTGCGTTCGAATATGCCGCCGCCTTCAGAGATCAGGCTGCTGTCATAGTCGCTCCAGCTGGAACGCGGCATGTTGAACAGCCGCTCACGCTCGACAAAACTCGCCTCGGGATCTGGGTTCGGATCAATAAAGATATGCATATGGTTGAAGGCCGCGACGACCTTCAACTGGCGAGACAACAACATGCCATTGCCGAACACGTCGCCGGCCATATCACCGATACCGACGACTGTCACAGGCTCTTCCTGAACGTTGATTCCCAGCTCGCGGAAGTGCCGCTGTACCGATACCCATGCACCCCGGGCAGTAATACCCATGGCCTTGTGGTCATAACCCGCTGAGCCGCCGGAGGCGAACGCGTCGCCAAGCCAGAAGTTGTACTGGGCAGCAATCGAGTTGGCGATATCGGAGAAACTTGCGGTGCCCTTATCCGCCGCGACGACCAGGTAAGGATCGTCGCCATCATGGCGGACCACCTGTTCCGGGGGCGATACGTCGCCTTCAACATAATTATCAGTAATGTCCAGCAAACCTTTTATAAATAAGCGATAACACGCGATAGCTTCTTGCTGAATCTCATCCCGCGTGCCGCTTACCGGCAGCCGCCGCGGAACGAAGCCGCCCTTCGCGCCGACCGGCACAATGACCGCGTTCTTGACCTGCTGCGCCTTGACCAGACCCAGCACCTCGGTCCGGTAATCTTCCTCACGATCGGACCAACGCAGGCCGCCACGGGCCACCTTGCCGCCGCGCAGATGGACGCCTTCGAAGCGTGGCGAGTAGACATACATCTCGAACATCGGTCGCGGCAGTGGCAGTTCCGGGATGCGCTGCGGATCGAGCTTGATGCTGATGTAGTCCTTCGGCTCACCCTGCTCGTCGTTCTGGTAGAAGTTGGTACGCAGCGTGGCTTTGATCAGATCCAGATAACGACGCAGGATGCGGTCCTCATTGAGCACCGCCACGCCGTCCAACGCATTGATAATGGCCTGTTCCAGACGCTCTTCCAGCTCGGCGGCGGAGGATTTGCGCGCCAGATAGAAACGCGTTTTGAACAGCCGTACCAGTTCCCGGGAAATGGTCGAATGGGTCACCAGCGTGTTGGCCAGATAAGGCAGTTCGAAACCCATACGAATCTGCTTGATGTAACGCCCGTAGGTGCGCAGCAGTGCCACGTCGCGCCAGGACATACTGGCCAGCATGACCAGGCGATTGAAGCCGTCATTCTCCGCGTAGCCGCGCCAGATATTGATAAAAGCATCGCGGAACAGCTGATTGACCTCCTGGATATCCTGGGCGCTGTCCAAGGCGTAGGTGAATTCAAAGTCATGAATCCAGTACACCGGGCCGTCCGCGCTGGCGATGCGGAAGGGAAATTCGCCCATGACCCGCAAACCCAGATTCTCCAGAATCGGCATCACATCGGATAAGGGCAGCGGCTCGTGCAAGTGGTACAGCTTGCAATGCAGTACGCCGGGCTTCTGTCGCAGCGGTTGGTAAAAACTCATGCCCAGCGGATCCTGCTCGCTCAGGTTGAGCAGATGCTTCAGGTCGACGACGGCCGAAGCCGTGGTAAACCGCTCACTGTATCCGGCTGGAAAACTGTCGGAGAAGCTATCCCATGCTTCGGTGGCATCGGCCTCGCCCAGCGTTTCGTGTAACCGGTCTCGGAAATCGTCGTGCCAGCTGCGGCATGCCTGGATAACGTCCTGCTCTATTTTCACGTGATCAAGTTCCTGGCCGTGTTTGGGGTCGACGCGCAGAATGAACTGGGTGCGCGTCAGGATCGATTCGGAGAAATACGTCCAGAACTCACACTCGCTGGATTTGAGGCGATCCATCAATACCGCCTGAATCTTCATACGGATGTCGGTGGAGTACAGGTCGCGTGGCACATAGGCCAGGCAGTAATAGAAGCGGCCATAGTTGCCACGCCTCAGGAAAACCCTGATGCGCGCGCGCTCCTGGATCTGCACGATGCTCACCGCAGTCTCCAGCAGTTGTTCCTTGGACATCTGAAACAGATCGTCCCTCGGCAACACCTGCAGCACCCGCTCGAGGTCCTTGCCAAGATGACTGTGCGGATCCAGCCCGGCCTCCTGCTTCACCACCTCGACCTTGCGGCGCAGGTGAGGAATGCGCGACACACTCTCGGTGTACACCCGCGAGGTGTATAGCCCGGAGAAGCGATGTTCGACCAGCACCTTGCCGTGTTCGTCAATCTCCCGCACAGACACATAGTCCGGATAGGCCGGGCGATGCACGCGGCTCATCCGCGACGCCTTGGCAAAGGACAGCAGCAAGGGCGCGGTCAGGTAATCGAGTACTTCCTCCGGCAGATCCGAGGTAACGTCATCCAACGGGTCACAGACCGCCACGCCAAGGCTGTACTCACGATCCACACCCAGCCGGCCCTGGGGCAGCCCCTCGTGAATATGAAACCGCTCGTAGCCAAGGAAGGTGAAATGATCAGCCAGCAACCAATGGAGAAACTCCACGGCCTCGGCGCGCTCCTCGGCTGGAAACTGCGATTGCCCTTCGGTATTGAGCATCTCGGCCAACTCGATCATGCGCTGCTGCATGGGCTGGAAATCAGCGACCGCGGCGCGCACATGACTCAAGGCATCGACCACCGCCTCCTGCACCGAGCGCAACTCCTGAGTGCTGGAACAGCGGTCGATTTCGATGAACATCACCGACTCGGCATGCCCCGGAGCGGTCGGATCGTTACGGCCGTGAACCTGCAGCAACTGTCCCTGCGAATCACGTTCCACCCGCATCACACTGTTCTGCATGGTATGCACGAGATAGCCCTGGCGTTTGAGCTCCATGCGCACCGAGTCCACCAGAAAGGGGGCGTCGCAATGCAGGATCTCGACCACCGAGTGCGTACCCTGCCAACCGTGTTGCTGCGTATCGGGGTTGAATACCCGAATCTTCTGTTCATTACCGTCAAAATGCTGAAAGAATCGCCAGGCGGAAAGCGTACAGCCGAGCAGGTCCGAATCATGCCGTCCGCGCAGCTCTTCGAGCGGGACAATGCCAAAGAATTGCTGGCTGAAGCGCGCAATGTTTTCCGCATCACCTGGCTCCACCAGTGCCTGCAAACGTTCGCTGAGCACTGCAAGCAATTCATCTTTACTACTGGCCATTATTAATGCCATGTTTCCTCCAGCAATGATTGGAACCGGCCTGCAACAGACCGACTGGGCATAAGGCATACCAGCCTTGCCATGACCGCCACGCCACAGCTGAGTTAACATACAGCGTCTGGCTCGACAATGTAGGTCGAGTTGGACAGCGGAGCGTCAATAGCCCCAGTCTAGACCAAAAGCATGTCCTGGCAGTGACTGCCAGCAGGAGCCTCAATTCATGGACACCCATCATGACGCACCGTAATGCCCTACTTGAACTGAAGGCCTTTATGGGCCAACAGATATTCGGTCAGGAACAGCTCATTGAACGCATGTTGATATGCCTGCTCGCTGCCGGACATGTACTGGTGGAAGGTGCGCCGGGTTTGGCCAAGACCCGCGCAATCAAGGTATTGTCAGAAGGCATCGAGGCGGACTTCCACCGCGTGCAGTTCACCCCTGACCTGCTGCCAGCAGACATCACGGGCACCGAAATCTACCGACCCGAGACCGCCAGCTTCAGCTTCCAGCAAGGCCCCATATTCCATCACCTGGTCCTCGCAGACGAAATCAACCGCGCGCCGGCCAAGGTGCAATCGGCGCTACTGGAGGCCATGGCCGAGCGACAGGTCAGTATTGGCCGGCAGACCTATCCGCTGCCAGAACTCTTCATGGTCATGGCCACGCAAAACCCGATCGAGCAGGAAGGCACCTACCCCCTGCCGGAAGCCCAGCTTGACCGCTTTCTGATGCACGTGCGCATTGGCTTCCCGGATGCCGCGCTGGAGAAACAGATCCTGCAGCTGGCCCGTGGCGAAGCGCGCGGCGAAGAGCCGCAGATGGCCAGACGCATCAGTCAGGAAACCATTCTGGCCGCGCGCCAGGAAGTGCTCGACATGTTCATGGCGGACGCGGTGGAGGAATACCTGATCCAGCTGATCATGGCGACCCGGCGACCGGAAATGTACAGCCCACAGCTTGCCGACTGGCTACAACTGGGCGCCAGCCCCCGTGGCACCATCGCGCTGGATCGCTGCGCCCGCGCCCATGCGTGGCTCGCCGGCCGGGACTTCGTCAGCCCTGAAGACGTGCAGGCGGTGGTCCATCCGGTACTGCGGCACCGGCTTATCCTCAGTTTTGAAGCTGAGGCCGAGGGTATCGATGCCGATCGGGTCATCGCGCTGCTTCTCGAATCCGTTGCAGTGGTCTGAGCATGTATATCGATGGCGCGGATGCGCTGGTAAGGGTCACGCTGCAATCCCTTCTGGATGCTAGGCGGCATTGCCAGGAGCTGCCGCTGTTCAGTCGCCCGATGCGCACCAGTCGCCAGACCGGCCGCCAGTACTCGCGACTGCGCGGGCGGGGCATGGATTTCGATCAGGTAAGGGCCTATCAGCCCGGCGACGACATCCGCACCATTGACTGGCGCGTCACCGCACGCACCCAGAAGGTCCACACCAAGGTATTCAACGAAGAACGCGAGCGCCCGGTGTTCATCATCTGCGAACAGAGCAGCCGCCTGTTTTTCGGCAGCCGTCACAGTATGAAGTCAGTGTTGGGCGCCGACGCCTGCGCCCTGATCGCCTGGACTGCGTTGTCGCATAATGACCGGGTGGGCGGCATGGTCTTCGCCGCAGACGCCTGCCATGAAGTGCGTCCGCGTCGCAGTCGCCAGGCCATCCTGCAGCTGTTTCGCCTGCTTCTGCAGGCCAACGAGCGCATTCCCGAGGCCACCGAGGCGCCAGCCGAAGCAACCGCCGAACCCTTGAACATGGCGCTGCGGCACAGCAGGGAGATCATCCGACCCGGCAGCATTCTTTATCTGCTCTGCGATCACAGTGCGATCGACAACATGAATCAGTCCCTGCTCGCCCCCCTCGCCGCCCACAACGACATTATTCTGCTGCCTTTGTTCGACCCCCTGGATGCGGAGCTGCCCAAGGCGGGTATTCTGGACTTCATACAAGGTGAGCAACGCTTCAGCGTCGACACCGACAATCCCGCCGTGCGCGGCGCCTGGCAACAACAATTTGCCGACCAACAGCAAGCCTGGCAGCGCCTGGCCCGACGTTTACGCTGCAGCCTGAGCATGCTCGACAGCTCGCTGACAGCAGTCGAGCAACTGAGTCTTATGCTCGGTGCCCGCACTGGCCGCGCCCCCCGCCGATGAGCAGCGAACTGAGCACCGCGCTGATCCATCCAGCGCCACCCTCACCCGTGTCCTGGTGGCCACCCGCCCCAGGCTGGTGGCTACTGTTGGGGCTGACACTGTTGTTGCTATTGCTTCTCCCCCGCGTGTTGCGCAGTGTTCAGCGCCGCCGACTGGCGCGCACCCGGGTGACTCAGGCCCTGCACGGGTTACCCGCTACGCTGCCGGATCGGGAATGGCTGGCAGCAGCCAACAAAACACTCAAGCGGTTACTCAAGCGCCAAGGGAATGACCGCGCCACACGCCTGTTCGGTGATGACTGGCTGGACTACCTCTGCGCCACCTATCCCGAACCCAACCGTCACAGCCTGCAGCCCCTGGCGGCCGATCTGTACCGCCCTGATGTAACACTGACAGCCGACCAGCGTCGGGCTCTGGAACACGAACTCAAGCGCTGGTTGCAGCATAATCATGTTTGAATTTGACTGGCCGCTGCTATTTCTTCTGTTTCCACTGCCCTGGCTGATCCGGCGGTTCGCGCCACCAGCGGAAAATCGTCCGGCGGCACTGCAGATCGCTTTCATGTCCAGACTGCGGGCGGTTCAGCCAGAGCCGGCCAAGCCTGGCGTCCGACGCACGCCCTGGGTCTTCCTGCTGATATGGCTGTTGATACTCAGCGCAGCCGCACGGCCCCAGCTGCTCGGCGATCCGTTACCCATGGAGGTCACCGGCCGCGACATGATGTTGGCCATCGACCTGTCCGGCAGTATGGAATTTCGCGACATGCAACTTGATGGAGAAGAGACAGACCGCCTGAGCCTGGTGCAACAGGTGATGGGACAGTTTATCCAGCGTCGTCATGGCGACCGGCTGGGGCTTATTCTGTTTGGCTCCCAGGCGTTTGTTCAGGCACCCCTCACGCATGATCGGCGCAGCGTCCGGAAATGGCTGGATGAGTCCTTCATCGGACTCGCTGGTCGACAGACCGCCATTGGCGATGCCATTGGTCTGGCAATCAAGCGCCTGGAGCAGCAACCCGCCGAACGCCGCGTGCTGCTGTTGATCACCGACGGTGCCAACAACGCCGGCCGGATCAGCGCAATCCAGGCCGCCAGACTCGCAGCCGAACGGCAAATCCGTATTTTTACCATCGGGATTGGTGCAGAGACTGCGCCCATGCAGGGCGACACCAGCGAAGGGTTGTTCGCGGAACGCGACCCTTCGGTGGAGCTGGACGAAGGTACGCTCAAGGAAATCGCCCTGCTCACCGGCGGCGAGTACTTTCGAGCCCGGGACAGCGAGAGCTTTGAACAGATCAACCAGCAACTGGATAGCCTGGAGCCCGCGCTGCATGAGGGACGCACGCTGCGTCAGAGCCTTCCGCTGTATCCCTGGCCGCTGGGGCTGGCGCTGATCCTCAGCATGGCCCTGACCGGCTGGTATCGGAGGTCAAATGTGGCTTGAATCGCTAGCCGGTTTCAGCTTTTCGCGGCCTGTCTGGCTGCTTGCGCTGCTCCCGGCGCTGGCGTTGTGCTGGCTGGCCTACCAGCACGCTCACCGAGGTTCGGGGTGGGAGTCGATACTGCCGTCGCATCTGCAACACTGGCTGTTGCGACGCCAACCCGGCAACGCCAATCGCAGCCGCTATCTGCTGCTGGCCGGCTGCTGGCTGGTGGCGATTCTCGCACTGGCCGGTCCGTCCCAGGAAGTCTCCGCGCCTGCCACATCCGCATCTCAGCCAACTGTACTGATCGTGCTGGATGTGTCGCACAACATGCTGTCCGACGATCTGCAGCCGACCCGCCTGATTCGCGCCAAGCGCAAGTTGCGCGACATCCTGGCCCTGCCCGATGACTACCAGGTGGGTCTGATTGCCTACGCCGGCAGCGCGCACCGGGTGACGCCCTTGAGCAACGATCCGGCAACGCTGACAAGTCTGTTGCAGGCCCTGGAGCCCGCGATCATGCCGTCCTCGGGGCGGGATCTGGATCAGGCCTTGACGCTGGCGCGCGATAGCATCAGCGAACTGCCGCGCAGCATCCGTGTACTGGTACTCACCAGCGGTGCAGACGAAACAGAACTTGCCGCCCTGGAGCAACATGCTGAGGCACTGGGCGCCCAGCTCGCCGTGCTGGGCGTGGGTACCGCCGAGGGCGCGCCAGTAGCACTTGAGGAAGGCGGGTTCATGCGCGATGACCAGGGTCGCATACTGCTGCCACGGCTCAATGCCCGGGCGCTGGCGAGCACGGTTCGCCGGCATGGCGGTAGTTATCATGGGATGACGCTGGATGACCGCGATCTGCAGCGCGTGTTACCCACAGTCGGCCCAACCAGCCAGGCTAGCAGCGAGGCCGAGGACGGCGAAGCCATCCGATCGATCAGGGACTACGGCGCCTGGCTGGCGCTGTTACTGGTGCCGCTGGCGGCACTAGGCGCGCGGCGCGGTTGGCTAGGCCTGCTCGTATGCGCCGCATTGCTGCCGATGCCGGCCGACGCTGGCTGGGCGGACTATTGGCAGCGCCCGGATCAGCAAGGCGCAGCCTTGCTTGAACAGGATCAACCCCGAGCCGCAGCCGAGCGCTTTGAGGATCCCGCCTGGCGCGCCTGGGCGTGGTACCAGGCCGAGGATTACGCGCAGGCAGCCGACGCCTACGCTGAACAGCTGAAGCAGCGACCTGATGATGCCGACAGTTACTTCAACTATGGCACAGCGCTCGCCTTGAGCGGTCGCTATCCCGAGGCGCTGGAGGCGTTTGAACAGGCACTGACGCGTAATCCTGAGCATCATCCGGCGCGCCACAACCGCGATCGGATCGAAGCCCTCCTCGAAGAACAAAAGCGCCAACAGGCTGAGCAGGACAAACAAAACGCCGAAGCGGGCGACAACGCTGCGGAGACGGCCGACGCAACACCCGATCAGGTGTCGGGCGAAACACCGCCACCCTCACCCAGCGATACCGCATCCGATCGCGAGCCGCAGAGCGTTGAGCCCGCACCCGGTTCCGATCCCGAAACTGACGTTGAAAATGGCGCGAGCGCCGCGCCTGATGCCGCGCCGGGAGCGTCGAGCCGTGCGGCACAGGGCAATCAGACAGATGCCGGCTCGCCCGACGACGCCAATGCTGCTGCAGACGCCTCCAGGGTGGTACACAATGAACAGCAGCAAGCGCTTGATCAGTGGCTCGAGGCGATCCCCGACGAGCCCGCTGAGCTGCTTCGGCGCAAGTTTCTGTATCAATACCAGCAGCGTAAGGAAGCGCAGCCGTGAACCGATTCATAATGTTGTTGGCGTTACTGATGATGCCGATGCTGGCGCAAGCCTCGCTGCTGGCCAGCGTTGATCGCACCCGGCTGGTCGAAGGCGATACGCTGGAGTTGACGCTTGAAACGCCTCAGGCCAGCCGGTCCACGCGTCCGGACTTCAGCCCGCTGGAGGAGCACTTCCGGATCCAGGCAACGCGGCAGCTCAACCTGGTCAGCCAGGCCGACGGTAGCGCCCAGCGCACTACCCGCTGGGTGATCACCCTGCTGCCCAAACGCACCGGCTACGTGGCGATACCACCAATCAGGATTGGCGATCTGCAAAGCGAACCCATCGGGCTCCAGATCCTCACCAAGGCCCAGGCCGCCCAGGACACCGTCGCTCAGCTGGCACCCATTTTCATCGACAGTGAAGTGGATGTGGAAAATCCCTACGTGCAGGCGCAGGTGCTGCTGACGCTGAAGGTTTATCATTCAGTCTCACTCTACGACGACTCGATCCTGAGTGGATTGGAGATCCCCGATGCACGGGTGGAGAGTCTGGGACCTGCACGCCAGTCCGAGCAGTTGATCAACGGCGTGCGGCACGGCGTCATCGAAGTCCGCTATGCCATCTATCCGCAGCAAAATGGCATCCTGGAAATCCCCTCGCAATTGTTCAGCGCCACCACCTTGCAGCCGGTCGATCCCTCCGCGCGGTTCTCGGCGCGTACCGGACGCCTGGTCCAGGTGCGCTCGCCGAGCATTATGCTGGACGTCCGGCCTGTGCCAGATGGCTATCCCTCGGGCGCGCCCTGGATTCCCGCCAGCGAACTCACCTTCACCGAACATTGGCAGCCGGACCCCGGCGTTGATCTGATCACCGGCGAACCCCTTACCCGCACCCTTACCATCGAAGCGCAAGGTCTGAGTGCCAGTCAGTTACCGATCATGCATAGCCTGGTGCCAGGCACCGAGAAACACCTGCGTCAGTACACTGATCAGCCCAAACTGGAAAACCAGACCAGCGACACCGGCATACGCGGCATCCGTCAGGACAGTGCTGCACTGATTGCCCAGACCGAAGGCGTCTTCCAGGTACCGGAGCTGCAATTGTATTGGTGGGACACCATCGAGGACCGGCTGCGCACCGAGCGGCTGGACAGTGTGACCTTGAATGTCAGCGGCATGGACAATCTCACCCCATCGATCAGCGAGCCAGGCCTGACACAAACAAACGTCAGCTCAGGCCCCGCCGTCTGGCCCTGGCAACTCGCAAGCCTGCTGCTGAGCATCGCGTTGAGCACCTGCCTGTTGCTGCTCTACCGCGCCCGACGCGCCTTGCGCGATAGCGAAGTGATCGAAGAAGAGGAAATCCTGGGCGAGGAGCATCAGGGCAATCCGCTGGGTGATCTACAGCTGGCCTGTCGTGGCAATCACCCAGCCGAAGCCCGCAAGGCGCTAGAAGCCTGGGCCCGGCAGCAACACAGCGAAGGCCTGATAGCCCTGACGCATCACAATCAGGAGTTGGCCGAGGCACTGGACGAGCTGAACGCCTGTCTGTTTGGCCAGACGGAAAGTCCCTGGCGTGGCAAGCCACTCTGGCGTGCGGTGCGCATGACCATTCAAAGCCGCCAGCGCGCAGCAGAAGCCCCCAGCGACCCGCTTGGTACGCTTTACCCCGACGTTTAACTCCTCGCCTCCTACCGGGAACCGCCTTCCTGCCCTTTGCGAAAATGCCCAGGGCGTTTCGCGCAGGCATAAAAAAAGCCGCTCCCTGGGGAGCGGCTTTTGGTAGTGCAAGGTAATTACTTACCGCGCAGCTTATCCGGACGAATCA
Source organism: Pseudomonas saliphila (assembly GCF_008638345.1). Classification (GTDB taxonomy): domain Bacteria; phylum Pseudomonadota; class Gammaproteobacteria; order Pseudomonadales; family Pseudomonadaceae; genus Halopseudomonas; species Halopseudomonas saliphila. The sequence continues at coordinate 180,981 of NZ_VTVA01000005.1, forward strand.
GGAAGCGTGCCAGCGCTGGCAACAGCCACAGGGCGCCGAACATGTTCCACAGGAACATGAAGGTCAGCAGAATACCCATGTCTGCCTGGAACTTGATCGCGGAGAAGATCCAGGTCGCTACACCGATGGCCAGAGTGAAGCCGGTGAACGTTACCGCCTTACCCGTGGTCTTTAGCGTCTCGTAGTAGGCTTCCTGCAGCGGCAGGCCCTGACGCAGATAGGTCTCCAGGCGACTATAGATATAGATGCCGTAGTCGACACCGATACCCACGCCCAGGGCGATCACCGGCAGCGTGGCGACTTTCACACCAATCCCCAGGAATGCCATCAGCGCGTTAGCCAGAACCGAGGTCAGCGCCAGCGGGATGATGATACAGAGCACCGCGCGGATCGAGCGGAAGGTAATCAGACACATCAGGATGACCACCACATACACAGTGATAAGCATCTTGGTTTGTGACTTCTCGATCACCTCGTTGGTGGCCGCTTCAATACCGGCGTTACCCGCCGCCAGCTTGAATTCCAGCTGGTCAGTGTTGTATTCCTCGGCGAAGGCTTCGACCTCGGCGGTAACCCGCTCAAGCGTATCGGCCTTGTGGTCGTTGAGGAAGAGCATCACCGGAACCAGCGAGCACGCCGAGTTGAACATGCCCGAGGGTGCCCGGCTGATCGCGTTGTTCAGGTTGTCCTGGTTACGCGAGAGCGTTTGCCATTTCAGGCTGCCCTCGTTGTTACCCATGATCACCTGCTTGGCCACGCTCACCATGGACACAGCGGACTGTACGCCCGGCAAATTCACCATGCGCCATTCCAGCTGATCGATCGCATCCATGGTCTCGTAGGTCGAGCACATTTCAGGCGGTGTGCTGACCATGACGACCAGTACGTCCGAGCTGGTGGAATAGTTGCGGATGATGAAGTCGTTATCCAGGTTGTAGCGCGAGTCCGCACGCAGCTCCGGCGCACCCGGATCAAGGTCACCGATCTCGACCTTCTGACCATGGTAGATACCGAAACCGAAGCCCAGGATAGCCAGCACCACTGAAATCGGAGCAACGGTCGGGTGAGCGAACTTGGCGACCGTCAGCCACAACTTCTGTGGCCGCGATGCCATGTCACGGTTGCGTTGAATCGCCCGCTTGCTGATGCCGATGTAGGACATCAGCACGGGCAACAGGATCAGGTTGGTGAGAATGATGACCGCCACGCCGACCGAGGCAGCGATACCCAGCTCACGGATCACTTCGATCTGGATCAGCAGCAACGTGAGGAAGCCAACACCATCAGACAGCAGCGCGACGATACCGGGGATGTACAGAGACCGGAAAGCACGGCGTGCCGCAGTCGGAGCATCGTCAGCCGTGGCATATTCGATGGCCATCCCGTTGATGATCTGCACACCGTGGGAAATACCGATGGCAAATACCAGGAACGGAACCAGGATCGAATAAGGGTCCAGACCGAAGCCCATGGTGCGCAACAGACCCAGCTGCCAGACCACCGCAATCACCGAGCAGATCAACGCAGTCAGCGAGCTTTTGATACAGCGGGTGAACATCAACAGCAACACGAAGGTGATGGCCAGCGCCGCGCCAAAGAACAGCAACACCTTGAGGATGCCTTCGATCAGGTCGCCTACCTTCTTGGCGAAGCCGACGATATGAACGCTGATGTTGGGATTTTCATTCTGGAACTCGCTACGGATTTTCTCTTCCAGCTGACGCGAGAAGTCGCCGTAGTCGAGGCGAATCTGCTCGCCCTGGTCTTCCGGGTTCGGATAGGTTTCCTGCAGCGGTACTTCAATGATGGTTGACTTGAAGTTGTTCGCCACCAGGCGACCGATCTCGCCAGACTTGAGGATGTTGGTCCGCAATTCCTCGAGGTCTTCCTCGGTCAGATAGGCCGGTCGATTGGCCACCGGACCACCATCGAAACCGTACTCGGTCACTTCCGTCCAACGCACGTTGGGCGTCCACAGCGAGCGCATGCTGGAGCGGTCGACGCCGGGCAGGAAGAACACCTCGTCATTGATACGCTTGAGCGTCTCCATGTACTCGGTGGAGAAGATATCGCCATCTTCGATGGCCACCGCGATACGGATCGAGTTGCCCAGATTGGCCATCTCGTCCTGATGCTCAATCATGTTGATGATGTAAGGGTGTTCGAGAGGAATCATCTTCTCGAAGCTGGTATCCGGCTTGACCTGCGCTGCCTGGTACCCCAACAACAGGGTCACCACTAAAAAGAACAGCAGAACGACCAGCCGATTATTGAAGATCAACCGCTCGATAAACGGAGCGGTTTCCTGATGATGTTTGGACATCCAGTTTCTCCTGGCGTGTAATTATTATTGGACCGCGGGCGTACCGGCCGCAGGGATGCTGTCAGCTGCAGAACCGTTCTGCGGCATGCCGGTTGAATCACCCTTCACTGCGCCACGTTGGCCAAGCAGCAAGAGATTGCCGTTATCCAGTACCGTGGCTGATGCCAGAGCAGCCCGGTCGGGACGGCTTACCACCGTGAAATTGCGGCCCTGATCGTCGCTGGTCACCACAAAGCCCCCGGTTCCCACGACGACGATTTTGCCATCCTCGGAATAATCGCCGCCCGAGAGTGTGGCTTGCAGAGGACCATTGTGAGGTGTCATCAACGCGACCTCCTCCCAGGTATCGCCAAAATCTTCGGAACGGAACATGTTGCCGCGTAGCCCCCAGGCCAGCACCACGTTCGGCTCGCCGGTACCGGACACGCCAAACAAAGAGCCGTCATAGGGCAGATCTTCGATGGTTTCCCAGGTATCGCCGAAATCAGGAGAACGGAACATCATGCCCAGCTCGCCCACCATGAACAGGCCAGTCTCGGGAATTTCCGCAATGGCGTTGTAGTGAAAGCCGTCCTCGTTGTCGATCTCGTAGGTCAGGTCGTCCCAGTTCTGGCCGCCATCATCAGTGCGTAGAAACAGGCCATAGGCACCCGCAGCAAAACCGGTGCGGGTATCCCTGAACCAGACGTCCATCAGGGGTTTTTCCAACAGACCGGGGCCATCAGGATCAACTTCGTGCTCCAGTTCCGGGTCACGGTACTGGATGGTCCAGCTTTCCCCTGCATCACTGGTATGCAGAATCAGCGAGTCATGGCCCACCGCCCAGCCATGGGTGTCGTTGACAAAATCAACCGCCGTCAGCAACTGCCGGGTAGGCACCGGGGCCTGCTGCCAGCTTTCGCCTTTGTCATCGGAATAGAGAATGTGACCGCGTGAGCCCACCGCCACCAGGCGATCACCCGCACGATCTACGTCAAGGAGCAGCGCAGAGCTGGCCTTGGGAGAGATTACCGCTGCACTGGTTGCAGGTTCCTGCGCTTCCTGCGCTAGAGCAACTGGAGCCGAAATACTGGCGAGCACGACGGAGAGGCCCATGGCGGCCAATACCTGACGTGTTAATGATTGTTTGCCACCCGTGGCGAGCTGACCAGAAAAGCTGGTGAGACGACAGGATGAAGCGCGCCGCTTAATGGGCTTACGCATACCATTCCCCCTTATTCTTATAGGAACCCCTACCCAGATGGCAGGAGTCCTAATACTAACGGGGAATAACAAGCGGTAACAACGGCCCCTCCGTTATCTTTTGTTAATCACGGCAATGATGGGGTCCGTCTCACGATAAGGCAGAAGACAGGATTGCACGCCCGCCTCCGAAGAGGCGAACGGGCTGGCTTCAGGCGAGGGATTTGCTGACTACTTCGTAGACATCAGGGGACAAATCGGGCTGTGAAAGCAGGCGCGAGAGCTCCCCTTTGAGCAGCGCCTGACGGCCGGCATCGTACTTGCTCCAGCGCGTTAAGGGCGTCAGCAGGCGTGAGGCAATCTGCGGATTCAGTTCATTAAGAACAATGATCTGGTCTGTCAGGAAGCGGTACCCAGCCCCGTCCTTGCGGTGGAAATTGACCAGGTTCTGCGCTGCGAAGCTGCCGATCAACGCGCGCACCTTGTTCGGATTGCGCAGGGTGAACGCCGGATGTGCCATCAAGGCCTGCACGCGCTCCAGACCGCCGGGGAGCGTGCTGGTAGCCTGCACTGCAAACCATTGATCCATGACCAGTGGGTAGCCGCTCCAGCGCTCGGCGAATTCGGCCAGCGCCGCCGCCTTCTGCTCTTCGTGGGGCGAGTTGACCAGCGCTGCCAGCGCCGCCTGGCGATCGGTCATGTTATTGGCTTCAACGAATTGCCGAACGCAGACCGATAGCGCCTCGGCCGAACCGCTCTGCATCAGATAGCCGAGCAGCGTATTCTTCAGACTGCGCCGGGCCACCGAGGCGGCATCCGGCGTATAGGCCGTGCGATCATCCAGGCGTCTGAACAACGTCCACATGTCTGCGTTCAGTGTCGTGGCCAGCTCAAGACGCACCCACTCGCGCACATGATGAATGGCATCCACGTCCGCCACCTCGGCCAACTCAACGAGATAGGATTCCGTGGGCAGACGGATGATCTCGGCCACCATCGCCGGATCCAGATTCTCATTGGTCAGCACGCTGCGGTACACATCGAGCAAGCGCAGATCCAGCATCAGCGGCCGGCCAGCCTGATGAATTTCCACCAGACCCTGCAGTACATCCACGGCGAGACTCTGCGCCGCTTCCCAACGGTTAAAGCCGTCCGGATCGTGCTTGGCCAGAAACACCCGGTCATCACGGCTGTAGGGGTACAGCATCTTTACCGGTGCCGAGAAATTGCGCAGCAGTGAGGGCAGCGGCTCGCCGGTCAATCCCTCGAACACGAAGGTTTGCTCCGGCTTGGTGACGGACAGCACCGTCTCGGTGCCGCGCGGCTGCTGCTCGCCGACCAGCTTCAAATTCAACTCATGGCCTTGCTCGTCCAGCAACGCCATGCGCACCGGAATGACGAAAGGCGCCTTCTCCGACTGGCCCGGAGTGGGTGGGCAGCTCTGGCTGAAGCTCAGACTGAAGGTGCCCGCGGCGCTGTCATACGCGCTTCTGACCGCCAGGCGTGGCGTGCCGCCCTGGCTGTACCAGCGTTTAAACTGGGTCAGGTCTACCGTATTGGCCTCTTCCAGCGCCTTGACGAAATCGTCGCAGGTGACCGCCTGGCCATCGTGCCGCTCGAAATACAGATCGGTGCCCTTGCGGAAACCCGCATCGCCAAGCAGCGTATGCAGCATGCGCACCACCTCGGCGCCCTTCTCGTACACCGTCAGCGTGTAGAAGTTGGAAATTTCCATGAACGCGTCCGGGCGTACCGGATGTGCCATCGGGCCGGCGTCCTCGGCAAACTGGTTGGCGCGCAGGAAGGTCACGTCTTCGATGCGCTTGACCGTGGCCGAGTTCATGTCAGCCGAAAACTGCGAATCACGGAACACCGTGAAACCTTCCTTCAGTGACAGTTGAAACCAGTCGCGGCACGTCACCCGATTGCCCGACCAGTTGTGGAAATATTCGTGGGCTACGACGGCTTCCACGCGCTGGAAGGCCATGTCGGTCGCGGTATCGGCATGGGCCAGAACACAGCTGGAGTTGAAGATGTTCAGCCCCTTGTTCTCCATCGCGCCCATATTGAAATCATTCACCGCCACGATCATGAAGATATCAAGATCGTACTCACGGCCATAGGCCTGCTCGTCCCAGCGCATGGAACGCTTGAGACTGTCCATCGCATGGTCACACTGGTCGCGGTTTTCTGCTTCGACGTAGATGCGCAGGTCGATCGTGCGACCGCTCATGGTGGTGAAGCTGTCACGGATCAAACACAGGTCACCTGCCACCAGCGCGAATAGATAGGCGGGCTTGGGGAACGGATCTTCCCAGGTGATCCAGTGGCGATCGGTGTCGTGCTCGCCGGAGGCAACGGGGTTGCCGTTGGACAGCAGTACCGGGAAGCCGTCGCGGTCAGCGATCACCGTAGTGGTGAACCGGCTCATGACATCCGGGCGGTCCAGATAATAGGTAATCTTGCGGAAGCCTTCCGCCTCGCACTGCGTGCAGAACATCTCACCAGACTGGTACAGCCCTTCCAGCGCGGTGTTCTCGCGCGGGTGAATACGCGTGGTAATGGCAAGCTCGAACTGAGCACCTGCGGGTTGCAGCGTCAGGCTATCCGCGCTCAGCTGGTAGTCGGCCTCGGTCAGCGCCTGATCGTCGATCGCAACGGATATCAGCTCAAGTTCCTGTCCATCGAGCACTAGCTGCGGCAGCGTCGTCGGGTTCTTGTCCGCGTTGACGCGCATCGCCAAACGACTGTGAACCAGCGCATGATCGTCAAACAACTCGAAGGTCAGATGGGTTTCATCTATCCAGTAATCGGGCTGCTGATAATCCTTGAGATAGATTGTCTTCGGTTGTTCAGTGCGCATGCGTCTGTCCTCAATGAACCGAGAAGGCCATATTGTAGGCGGTGTATTTACGAATATTGATGACCTCAGTATCAAGCAACAGATACTGGCCCTTGATCCCCAACAGAGTCCCTTCCAGTACCGGCTCCTTGTCCAGATTAGCCGACTTGGGCTTCTCCACGTACTCGAGTACCGGATAGCGGATATCCAGCGCCTGCGCGTCATTCAGCGGCTGAAACGCCTGCAGCCCATAGCGTGAATGCAATGCGTCGATGCCCTCGCGTGCGCCCTCAAGCAGGTTGTCACGCAGCGCCTTGAGATCCATCGGTTCTGGCTCGCCGCGTAGCAGCTTGCGCCAGTTGGTCTTGTCTGCCACCTGTTTACGCAACAGGTCTTCAAGCAACCCTGAGTGCTGCCGGGCCGACACGCGCATGATCGGTAAACCCTGGCTGGCGCCCTGATCAATCCAGCGTGTCGGTAGCTGGGTCGCGCGGGTAATGCCCACCTTGGGGCCGGATGAATTGGCCAGATAGACAATATGATCGGTCATGCAGAATTGCTCGCCCCAGGCAGGATCCCGGCAGGTGCCCAGCTCGTAATGGCAACGCTCGGGACTCATGATGCACAGATCGCACTGCGGCAACTTGATGAAACAGGGGTAGCAATACCCCTGGCTATAGCTTTTTTTGGTTCGACGGGCGCAATGCAGGCAGTGGATATCGCCGAGTGCCTGCAGGCGAATCGACTTACCCAGCAGCTCGTTCAGCGGCACATGTTGCTCGCCGAGGGGCAGTTGGTACTCCACCGTCGCCCCGCTGCGGCCTTGTTCGAGCGCGCCCAATAGCTTCTTGACGGAACCTGAGGCAGACACAATGGACATCAGTGCAGGGTATCCGAGGCGTTGACGAACATCGATTCGGGAACGGTCTTCTGCTCGGTTTTCTGGGATTTGCAGGTCTGCGCCATGTAACCGGTACGCTCTTCCTCGGGCAGGTTCTCCTGCTCCCAGGCAATCATGGCCTGCATGCACAGCTCCTTCTGTTCCAGGGTCAGCTTGCGGCCATCCGGCCACTTACCGATCTCGACTGCGAGCTTCAGGCTGGCGTACACATCGGGTGTAACGGTGCGCAACATTTCAAGGAAGTCGTTCATTTTGCCTCCGCGGGACACACTCTAAAGCCCACGAAACCCGGCGGTTACAGGCAAGGCGACCGGACAACAATGCAACATTTACCGGAGGTAAAAAGCACAGGTGCCGGAGTATCAACGTCGCATGGCCGGACAGGCTGGTTTCGCGGGAACCAATAATTCAAAGGGCACATTGTACCCTCTTCAACGGTAGCGCTGCAGCGCCCCGACTACGGCGCCGACCAGGCACCCGGTAACCAGACCGCCAACATGGGCTGCGTTGGCAATCGCGCCGAAACCCAGCATGCCGATCAAGCCTGAAACGCCCAACGCCAACCACGCTAGCATCAGTACCACCACGCCCCGGGGCAGATCGAAGTGCACACTGGGAGCGATAAGCTGATGCAGCCAGCAATACCCCAGTAGACCGTAGACCACCCCGGACATACCGCCAAACAAGGCATTGCCGCTGGTGAACCACTGGGCAAAGTTCGAGGTCAGCGCGAACAACACGCTCAGCCCGAACAACCACATACCACCCGAGCGGATTTCGATGCGCCGGCCCAATTCCCAGAACCACAACGCGTTGAACGCCAGATGCATAATGCTGAAGTGCAGCAACGCTGGCGTAACCAGACGCCACCATTGGCTCATATCTATTTCGGTCGCCAGATAGCCATCGGCAGCCAGTGGCGTGAAGGTGAAATAGACTATCGCCTCGGGCCGGCTACCGAGTCCGGTCAATAGCGCGACCACACCGGTGAGCAACAGCACGATCAGCGTCACAGGAATCATTCTTGCCCGCGCCCGCCAGCCCGGCGTCTGTTTCGCCCTGGGCTCGCCTTCGACAATGTCGGGCACACCCTGCTGATATAAGGTCTGCACCACCTGACCGTCGCTTTCATCCAGCGTCCAGACCACCTGACGCCCACCCTCTTCGGTGATGCGATGCACCACCCCGCGACTGCGCAGGAAGCGGGCCAGCTTGCTCAGGTCCTCGTCAAGCGGACGATTCATAGCTCGGTACATCTTTACCTCACGATGGTCGGGTGACTCTCATGCCATTTTCGGCACATCGACCCAGACAAATTTATCCCGCTCGAGACGTTCTTCACCGTCCCATCTGTAGGCGACCAGTTTACCGAATTTGACCGCGCTATAGTCGAGACACGCCAGATTCGGCCTGATCGGATGCGGCTTTCCTTGTTGCCAATAATGTCCGACAAACAGGATCGGCTCATCCTCGCCGTACACCAGCAACTCAGCCTTCTGATCTGGCGTCAGGGGTCGCGCGGCAATGTGCTCGGGCAAGGGGTCAGGCTGGAACTGTACGTCACCGTAGGTCTGCGGATTCTCTTCCCAGAACTTGGTGCGGAAGAACTGGCGAGTGAAGCCGTCCTTGCCGGTCATGGTCAGGCCATGCGGCAAAGGCATGCCAGTGCCACGCAACAGCCGATCCTGAACCTGGGCAGCGAAACTGTCCGGCTCCACTGAGGCCTGCAGAAATTCGCGATCCAGACACCCGTCCGGATACTGCGCCTGAAATGTATCAATCAACTCTTGATCCCAACACGCATGGACCATGCGGAACGCGCCCATATCCAGGAACAGCGGTAGACGGAAGAACCAGTCGAGGAAATAGCGCCACTCGTCCGGGTAGGCAGCGAACTCCTCCAGCGTCTCCTGAATTTGCCGCAACTGGCGCTCGGTATGATCGCGGACATACTGCCTGCCGCTGCCGGGCGCAGCGGGCGTGGTCCAGCCCAACGCATTGAATTCGTGATTACCCATGATGCAGCGCGCACTACCTGCCTGAACCATATCGTGGACCAGATGCAGGGATTCACGAATACGCGGCCCACGATCGATGATATCGCCGAGGAACAGCGCCTGCCGGCTTGGATGGCGCCATACACCCTGCTGCAGCGTGTATCCCATTTGTTCCAGCAACTGAGCCAACGTGCGGGCACAACCGTGGATATCCCCGATGATGTCGTAGCCCGAATGCTCGGCCGGTGCATGCATGGTCATCGCTCCGTCAGCCGGCTCGACCAGCCCAGCTTCTCTCGGCAGATGGCATAAAAGTTGTGATCCAGCGGGTGAATCAAGCGCAGCTTCTGCGGCTTCTTGCGGATGTAAATGGTATCCCCCGGCGCACAGGCAATCTGCACCTGGCCGTCACAGCTGACCTGCGGATAGATACCGTTCTGCGAGGAAATGATGATTTTCAACTCGCTGTTACCGTCCACCACGATGGGGCGGCTGGACAGCGTGTGCGGGAACATCGGCACCAACACCACGGCATCCAGCTTGGGATGCATGATCGGGCCGCCAGCGGACAGCGCGTACGCGGTGGAACCGGTTGGCGTGGCAACGATCAGGCCATCGGATTTCTGGCTATAGACAAACTGACCATCGATATACAGCTCGAACTCGATCATTCGCGCCGATTTACCCGGGTGCAATACCACATCATTCAATGCTTCGCTGGTGCCCAGCTGCTCATCGCCACGGCGCACGAAGGCGTCAAGCAGGAAGCGGTTCTCGACCATATAACGCCCGGCCAGCACTTCGCCGATGCGACTTTCCAGCTCATCGGGGGAAATGTCGGTCAGAAAGCCCAGGCCGCCGCGGTTAACCCCGAGTACCGGCACGTTATAGCGGCACAGCGCGCGTGCGGCACCCAGCAAGCTGCCATCACCGCCTACGACAATAACCAGATCGCAGATCTCGCCCATCATTTTGCGGGTACAGACCTGCAGCTGGTGGCCGGGCAACAGGTCCGCCACCGAATCTTCAAGAATCACGGTATGGCCGTTATCGAGCAGAAACCGCTTGAGCCGTTTAAGGGTATCCACGACCCGCCCGCTGCCAAGACGTCCGATCAACCCGATATTGCGGAATTGCTCCATGCCACTCTCTCTATATCAACTTGTAGGATTCGCGGGCGTGGATGACACTGCCCAATAAAGGATTATCCGCAGCCGGCTCCGCGCTGGCAAACGAGACGACTAACGAGACGACTGATGCCCGACCTATTTACTCATCCACAGGTCCGTGACCTTGCCTGGGTCGCCTGTTCTGGATCATTGCTGGAGTCGGGCATATTGCCGATGCGCGACCCGCTGGCCGGATCGGTCTGGCGGCGCGATCCGCAGTCGCTACTCTACAGGCTTAAACAACTCGACGCCGACCCGGTTCCCCTGCAACAGCTGATTCCAGCATCCCGCGATCTGCGGCTGGGCAATTATTACGAACGGCTCTGGCACGCGCTCCTGTCTCTGGCGCCCGATGTAACGATACTGGCACGGAATATCGCCCTGCGGGAACGGGGTCGGACCCTCGGCGAACTGGACCTGCTGATCGAGGATGCGGACGGCGCCATCATCCACCTGGAACTCGCGGTAAAGTTCTATCTCGGCCTGCCGGAGGCACTTACAGCACCAGCCACCGAGCAAACATCGGCGATCGGCTTCAGCGCGCACAGCGCATGGTTGGGGCCTGATCCACGGGATAGCCTGCATGACAAGGTCAGCCGGCTACGCGACCACCAGCTGCGACTGACCGACCAGTTTCATCTCGCTGACACCCCGCTGCCACAGCCCGACCTGTCCGGCGCCTGTATGCAAGGGGTGCTGTTCGCCCCCCATGACAGACCGATGCCCCCCGCCGTTGATAGCCGCCCCGGTGCCCCTGCACACCAGTGGTGTCGACAGTCCGCGCTGGCATCTATGCGAGGCAAGCAATGGCTGCTCATGCCGCACAAGCAGTGGCTGATGCCGCCGCTCGCGGAGCACGGACTGATACGGACAGGGGATCAGATAAAAGAGATGCTCGATACGCAACAGCTGGACCCGACCCGGGCATGGATGCTGGTGCGCTGTGATACGGTCGCGGACTACCGGGCGATGAGCGCCGAACGGCTGATCTGCATGCCCGAGACTTGGCCCAACGCGAAGGAGTCAGTCGATCGACGTGCGGTTCTGCGCCTTGGTTAGCTCACGGCGTAACGACGCGTTGATCTTCTGCTGGTGTGCCAGCTCGTTCTTGATATCGATCATCTCGCCGCGAATCAGGTTGAGGTGATCGGTATGATCCTGGCGCAGCTGATTCAGGTCCGCCAGGCGACGATCCTCTGCCTGTTTCAAACGCTCCTGTAGGGTAAGTACCTGACGGGTGTACAACGCAATCTTTTTCAAATGCTCATCGCGTTCGCGCTGCGCCTGATCTTCGATAGCCTGTTCCGCAGCGACCGGCTCCGGCGCGGGCTCGGTAATCCCGCGGGAGTCATCGTACCAGCCGTCTTCAGCGGCCACGCGCAAGCGCTCGGTCGCTATCGGAGTGAAAGCCTCCTCCTCGACGCCAATAATCCCCAGGGCGTTGCGGCTAACCGCCTCCTTGATCAGTGCCAGATCGGCGCGACCGTTACGCTGGCCGGGTTTCCACATGTTTTCACGGTGTTGTGGCGCCGTGGTAAAACCGAGACAAGCCAATCGGATCGGCCCGCCGCCCATATCAGGACCACGACCGGCCTTCTCGGCCAACTGACGAAGCGGCATGTTCCACAGACGGTTGACGTAACCGTCCATGTCAAAATCCATGGTAAAGAACACCGCTGCGCGCACCTGCAGACGATTATTGATCTGTAAGAAAACGGCTTCGATGGTTTCGTCGGCGAACTCAGGGGTGGCTACCAGGCCATCAAGCAGCGCCTCGAATTCGGTGTAAAGCACTTCCTTGCATACGCCACGCGCCGAAAAAAACATTACCGCTTCTGTCAGTAATGACTTTGGTGCTGTGCTCATCAATAACTCTCCGCCGGGTCCCTTCAGCAAAAATGCATTCCCGTATGCAATTTTCAGATGCAATCCATGTTCTATGGACGCTTCGTCACCTGTGCAACGAAACGTCAAGAGAGCCTAACCCAACTTTGAGCTATGGAGTTACTGAATGCATCGGCCGATCACAGTTTAGAGGACGTGACCGGCAGCTGTATGTGACGGGGTTGGCAGGCGGATACTCAGAGGCTTCCTAGATCGCTGCGGCCAGTCGAGATCCCTGATCGATCGCGCGCTTGGCATCGAGCTCGGCCGCAACGTCTGCACCGCCTATCAGGTGCACCGTCACACCCAGGTTTTTCAGATCCTGCTCGAGCTCACGCAGCGGCTCCTGTCCGGCGCAAACGATGATGTTGTCCACGGGCAACAGTTGCGCCTCGCCTGCTTCACCAATCCGGATATGCAGGCCATCGTCATCAATCTTCAGGTATTCCACGCTATTGAGCATCTTGACCTGCTTGCTCTTGAGCCCGGCACGGTGGATCCAGCCGGTGGTCTTGCCCAGACCCTTACCCACCTTGCTCGACTTGCGTTGCAACAGGAATACCTGGCGGGCGGGTGGCTGAGGTTGCGCGGTGATACCGGCGATACCACCTCGGGCCTCTAGCGCCGGATCGATGCCCCACTCCTTCCAAAACAAGGCAATATCCTGACTGGGCGAGCCGCCCTGATGGGTAATGAACTCGGCCACGTCGAAACCGATACCGCCCGCGCCCATGACCGCCACACGCTCGCCAACCGGCTTGCGCCCGGTAATCACATCCAGATAGCCAAGCACCATGGGATGATCGATTCCCGGGATATCTGGCGTGCGCGGCTTGATGCCGGTCGCCAGAATGACTTCATCAAAGCCACGCAGGTCCTCAGCGGTCACCCGGCGATTGAGCTCGAGCTTGACGCCATGCAGCGCGATCATCTTGCCGTAGTAGCGCAGCGTTTCATAAAACTCTTCCTTGCCCGGAATACGCTTGGCGATATTGAACTGGCCGCCAATCTCGTTTGCCGCATCGAACAGCGTTACCTGGTGGCCGCGCTGGGCGGCGACAGTCGCCGCTGCCAAACCCGCCGGCCCGGCACCAACCACAGCGATCTTCCTGATCTTCGCGGTCGGAATATAATTCAATTCAGTCTCATGGCAGGCACGTGGATTGACCAGGCAGCTGGTCAGCTTGCCGCTAAAGGTGTGATCCAGACAGGCCTGGTTACAGCCGATGCAGGTATTGATCTGGTCAGCGCGGCCTTCCGCCGCCTTGTTGACAAATTCCGGGTCAGCCAGAAATGGCCGCGCCATGGACACCATATCGGCATCGCCGCCGGCCAGAACCTGCTCGGCCACCTCAGGGGTATTGATCCGGTTGGTAGTGATGAGCGGAATGCTGACTTCGCCCTTGAGCCTCGCCGTCACCTTGGTGAAAGCTGCGCGCGGCACCTTGGTCGCAATAGTCGGCACTCGTGCCTCATGCCAGCCGATGCCGGTGTTGATCAGCGTAGCGCCAGCCTGCTCGACCGCCTTCGCCAGCAATACGACTTCGTCCCAGGTGCTGCCATTTTCGATTAGATCCAGCATCGATAAACGGTAAATAATGATGAATTCGCGCCCGACCGCTTCACGTACGCGGCGCACCACTTCCACCGCCAGACGCATGCGGTTCTCGTAGCTGCCGCCCCAGCGGTCGGTGCGCCGATTGACGTGCCTGACCAGGAACTGATTGATGAAGTAGCCTTCCGACCCCATGATTTCGACGCCGTCATAACCAGCGCTCTGGGCCAGTTGCGCGCAATTCACAAAGTCGGCGATCTGTTTTTCGATGCCAGCCTCGTCCAGCTCCCTGGGCGTAAACGGATTGATCGGCGCCTGCACCGCACTGGCCGAGACGCCGTTGGGGTTATAGGCGTAACGCCCCGCATGCAGAATCTGCATGCAGATCTTGCCGCCGGCTTCGTGGACCGCCTGGGTAACCACCTTGTGCTTTTCCGCTTCTTCCGGCGTGGTCAGCTTGGCGGCGCCCTTGCCGACGCTGCCTTCTTCGTTGGGACCAATGCCACCGGTCACAATCAGACCCACACCGCCACGGGCGCGCTCGGCAAAGTACACAGCCATACGCTCGAAGCCCTGCGGACGCTCTTCCAGCCCGGTGTGCATGGAGCCCATCAGGGTCCGATTGCGCAACGTGGTAAAGCCCAGATCCAGAGGGGCCAACAGGTGGGGGTACTCCAAGTGGGCGTGCAGGGCGTGGTCGGTCATGATTGCTCCGTCATCAGGTTTGCCTGGGGTCCATGCCACCAGGTCGAATGACGAGACGATAGGCCGGTGTTCGTCTGCGCTCAATTACCACAAGTGACATATTCATCACCATTTCTTACAATCGGTTTTTCTTTCCACGAGTGCACACATGAAACTGGGCGACCTGGCCGTCGGGCACTTGTACAGCCTGCAGGCGGCATTAATCGAACTGGGTCAGGATCCGCAGCCGCTATTTCAGCGTTACGGCATCACCCCGGAGCTGCTGGCCCAGCCCCAGGCGCGCATCAGCATTCCGCGATTCATGCGACTCGGCCATGCTGCGATCCGGGAAAGCGGTACGCCGGCGATCGGGTTATTGATGGGGCAACAGGTGCAGATCAGCCACTTCGATCTGGCTGGCATGGCTGCGCAATGTGCTCCAGCTCTGGGGGAAGCCTTCGCCACGCTGGTACGCTATGAGCGGCTGACCAGCCAGAACTACCGCGGCCACTCCAGCCTGGCGGCACCGGCCCTGCGGTTCTACTCAATCAGCCCGTACAACGCCTTCAATCTGTTTGTGGTCGACTCCGCGCTGGCCGCCCGGGCGCAACTGGGCCGTCAACTCACCGCCGGGCGCGCCCGGGTGCGCGAGGTGCACATCGAGTTTCCGGCGCCAGCCTATGCCGACGCATATGAAGCCTGTTTTCAGTGTCCAGTGCTGTTCGGGCAGGCCGCCAATCAGTTGCTATGGGACCCTGCCAGCCTGGCCTTGCCCCTTGTGCAGAGCGCACCCGCCACCTTTGCGCATCTCATCCAGTTATGCGATCGCGAACTGGCGCAGCTGGACCGTCACCGGCGCATTCGCGAGAAAGTCGAGGAGATAGTCTCGCCGGAACTGCATCGCAAACTGCCGACGCTGTCCGAGGTGGCAGAGCAACTGGGCCTGCCCACCTGGACTCTGCGCCGACGGCTGCACACCGAAGCCAACACGCGCTTTCAGGATATCGTCAACGAGACGCGGCGCGACCTGGCGATCACCTACATTCGGGATACAGACCTGGCGCTCGGCGAAATAGCCTTTCTGCTGGGGTTTTCATCCCAGGGGGCGTTTCAGCGGGGATTCAGAAAATGGACGGGGCAACCGCCCGGGGCCTTCCGTCGCCAGTACCGACAGACGCTGGCGGCGGAGAATACGGAAGTACGGTTTGGAAAGTCATAGCACGTGCGGAAAATCATTGTATTGCAGGTGTTCATTACAAGAAGAACGCCGAATTTACATCTCTTCGGCGTCTTCTACTTCCTGGTCCCATTCCTGGGCGTGTTGCTCAATCAGCTCTTCATAGTAGTCGTTCATATATTCGCCTCTTTATCTCATTTTTCGCTGTTTTTGTATGCTTCGGACTCCAACTTAATGTCCTTACATTACAGTGAGATGAAGGGGCTTCCGAAAAGTTCAAGCAAGGTTGCAGGCAGGAGCGATTATGCTGCGGTATGCGAAAACGCTCTGCTTTTTCAGGATCCTGTAGCCTAAGCGTCCCAAAAGCGCCACTGATCAAGAATATGAAACTGTCGCTTCGCGCGGGTTTCGTCCTCGATTCCCCCCACGCCGCGCCGGTAGGATTCGCCCGCCGGCCCGAAGGCCGCCTGCAGTTGCGCCTGAAGCTGATCGCGGGTGGATTCCCTGAAGACCACCAGTTCGTCATGTAACTGTCGTTCCTGGTCCTCCCGCATGACGGCTTCTTCTGCCTTCAATAGCGCAAAGTCAGTGATCACAATAGTACCGGCGGCCGTTGCGAAGGCAATACCGCCTGCCACCAGCGCACTTGGACCGGTGGGCGCCGCCACCGCCGCCGCGCTACCACCAATGGTGACGGCGCCCGCCATGCGCGGCGCCAGCCGTGCAGCGAAACCGGCGATCACCTGCCGCGCCGCCTGAACACTGCCCAGGCGCATCAGCCTGGGCAGAATCGCGTGGCGCGCCAGCAGCGCGAATGAGCCAACACCGGCGACAACAGACGCCTGACTACTGATTTGCCAGCGCTGAATATCCCCGGCGCTGGCGCCAAAGGCCCGATCCAGCGCAGCGTTCA
Source organism: Pseudomonas saliphila (assembly GCF_008638345.1). Classification (GTDB taxonomy): domain Bacteria; phylum Pseudomonadota; class Gammaproteobacteria; order Pseudomonadales; family Pseudomonadaceae; genus Halopseudomonas; species Halopseudomonas saliphila. The sequence continues at coordinate 197,608 of NZ_VTVA01000005.1, forward strand.
CATCAATCACCTGTCTGGCGTCGATCTTCGGTTCCGCCAGCTCGACCTGACGGTCGCTATAGCGCTGAACCAGCGCCTGTCGAAGAGCCTGGCCCTGCTCGCCGAGAATGCCATGCAGCTGTCGAGTCAGCGCGCGGTCGAAATCCGCCAGCCGCTGCTCGAATCCGCTCTGCACCAGCAGATGACTCTCGAGCCGTTCGCGTAGCGCGGCGTCCAGGTCGCCACTGATTGCGTAATACAACCGCGTATACGAGCCAGGCATGGAGTAATACCAGTCCATATAACCCGGCACGGCGTCGAGTGCCAACACGAAGGTGTCGTCCAGCCACTGATCCACCCAGGCATTCATTTGCTGCTCAAGGGACGCTTGATGGCTGATACCCAGACGCTGGAGATCGGCATTGAAGGCGTCGAGGGTCTTGCCATCAAGCAGCAATCGCTGATCATCCACCAGTACGGCAAACACCCGGTTGTCAGCCAACTGCTTGCTAAGCAGCCGGTAGCCGACATTCAGCGCCAGCAGTACCGCGCACACCGCCACGGCGGCCATGAACAGCAGAGCGACACGTCGAATGGAACCGTTTTTCATCGCGCCTGCTTTCATGATAGCTCCTGTAGCGATGCACCGCGCCGCTGGCTGAACAACGCATCGACGCCGACCATAAGCCGCACGTAGGCCCAGATGAAGGCGCTACCACTCAACAACAACAGGCTCCAGCCAACCACAGCCAGCCCGCCATTGCGCTCGGTTCCACCCAGCGCATTCTGCAGCGCCCATTGCAGCGTCAGCTCCAGCATCATGTACAGCCGCTCAAGAAAACGCAGAGGGGCGAACTGGCTGGAGGACTGCTGCAGATGCTGCGTCACCGCCGAATCCCAATTCAAGCCCCGCACGTCCGGTTGGCCCAGACTTAGCGTTACAACAAGATACAGGGCAGTCAGCACGCACACCGCCAACGGCACGGTGAACCGTCGAACCAGCGCAGGGCGCGCCTGCGGCAATACGTGCTTCTGCAGCCGCCCACTCAGGCTGCGCAACAGCCAGGCGATCAGCGGCAACCCAAGCGCCAGAACGACCCACAGCGCGACGGCCAGGCTCTGCAGCTTGATCAACATGAACAGACTCAATAGCGCGCCGATAAGCAAATGCCAGGCGATCATCACCGATCCGCCGCGCAGTACTCGATGCCAGGGCGATGCCGCCAGCAGGTACTGATCCAGCCAGACTCTGCGCCGCAGCCGCGCCGCCTCGAAGCTGCCGGTAAACACGAGTGCGGTACAGGCGATCCACAGTGGCAGCATGGCCCAGCCCCGCAAGACACCAGGCAGCAGACTCCATCCCAACAACAGCAGGAAGATGGCTAGATTGAATACAAGCGGTCGCTGCACTGACAGTCCTGTGGTTGACCCGACGACCATGAGTGTACCCCAGGGCCAGTAGATCCTGTCTCGCTGAACGATTCGAGATGACGTCAGTCCCAAAATGAAGCGCACTAGGGTCTGTTGCCGTTTCGGCACGGCCGCGACGGCAACGGACCCTAACGCATCAACATGACGACGCACGCCATGGACCCGAGGCCTCCAATAACAAGGGTGTCCTGATGAACAAGGTTGCGGACTGCACGATTTTCTTCGATGGCAAGCCACTGACCGGCCAGACCGATCAACCTCTGGTCGACTTCCTCGCCGAGCACGGTATTGACCTCCCCCACGTCTGTTATCACCGCGCGCTGGGCGCACTGCAAACCTGCGACGTGTGCTGGGTCGAGGTAGACGGCGAACTGCAGCGAGGCTGCGCGCTGACCAGCAAAGACGGACTCATCGTCAACAGCGAGTCCGAACGTGCAGGCGCGGCGCGGCACGAAGGCATGGACCGGCTACTGGGCAAGCACGAACTGTATTGCACCCTGTGTGAACACAACACCGGTGATTGCACGCTGCACAACACCTTCGCCGACATGAACATGCCGATCCAGCGCTACGAGTTCAAGCGCAAGCCCTACGACAAGGACGAATCCAACCCTTTCTATACCTACGATCCGGACCAGTGCATTCTCTGCGGGCGCTGCGTCGAGGCCTGCCAGAACGTTGAGGTCAACGAAACGCTGAGCATTGACTACAACATGGAGCATCCGCGGGTACTCTGGGACGGCGGCGAGTCCATCGATCATTCCAGCTGCGTCAGCTGCGGCCACTGCGTCACCGTCTGCCCCTGCAATGCGCTGCTGGAGAAATCCATGCAACCGGACGCCGGGCCCTTCACTGCCCTGCCGCAAACGCTCAAGCGACCGCTGATCGATATCGTCAAGAAACTGGAACGCACCATTGGCGCACCACCTATTACCGCTGTTTCCAATATGGACATGTATTGGCGGCAACCGGAAATCAAGCGTACCAAAACCGTCTGCACCTATTGCGGCGTGGGGTGCTCGTTTGAGATGTGGACCCGCGACCGGCATATTCTCAAGGTGCAGCCGGTGGTCGATGCGCCGGCCAACGGCATCTCCACCTGCGTGAAAGGCAAGTTCGCCTGGGATTTCGTCAACAGCGAAAAGCGCCTGACCACACCCTTGATCCGCGAAAACGGCCAGTTCCGTGAAGCCAGCTGGGACGAGGCGCTGGATCTGGTCGCCAGCCGTTTAATGAAGGATCGCGACCGTTACGGCCCGGATGCCATCGGTTTTATCGGATCGAGCAAGGCCAGCAACGAAGAGGCCTACCTGACGCAGAAGATCGCGCGGCTGATCATCGGCACCAACAACGTCGACAACTCCTCACGCTACTGCCAGAACCCGGCGACCAAGGGTCTGTTCCGCACTGTCGGCTACGGCGGCGACGCCGGCTCGATACAGGATATAGAAAGCGCTGAGCTCGTAGTGATCGTGGGCAGCAATCTGGCGGAAAACCATCCGGTGATTGCCTCCAAAGTGAAGGCGGCGAAGAAGCTGCGCGGCCAGAAGCTGATCGTGGTTGACCCGCGCAAGCACGAAATGGCTGAACGCGCCGACATCTTCCTGCGCCCGAAATTGAGCACCGACCTGGTCTGGGCATCGGCCATGTCCCGCTACATGTTCGAGCATGGCTATGCCGATCAGGATTTTCTGGATAACAAGGTCAATCAGGTCGAGGAATACCGCCGCTCGCTTGAGCCCTTCACCCTGCAATACGCCGCGCAGATAACCGATATCCCCGAGGAGCAATTGATCGCCGCCGCCGAGATGATTGGCCAGGCAAAATCCGTCTGCCTGTTATGGGCCATGGGCATCACTCAACACAGTCATGGCGCCGACACCAGCACCGCCCTGTCCAACCTGCTGGTGGTGACCGGCAACTATGGTCGACCCGGCACGGGCGGCTACCCGATGCGCGGACATAACAACGTTCAGGGTGCCAGTGATTTTGGCTGTCTGAAGAACATGTATCCCGGATATGAAAAGGTCACCGAGGACAAGGTTCGCAAGAAGTGGGCAAAAGCCTGGGGCGTCGCCCCGGACAAGCTGTCCGCCGAAATAGGTTCCGACAACTTCCTGATGGTCAAGCAGGCTGAAGAGGACAAGATCCGCGCTATGTACATTATCGGCGAGGAAACGGCCTTTTCGGACGCGCACAGCCAGAACGTACACAGCGCCTTTGAGAGCCTGGACTTCATGGTGGTGCAGGACATGTTCCTCAGCCGTACCGCCGAGTTCGCCGACGTGGTGCTACCGGCCTGCCCCAGCGTGGAAAAGGAAGGCTCTTTCGTCAACACCGAGCGGCGTATCCAGCGCTTCTACCAGGTGATGCCGCCGCTGGGCGACAGCCGGCCTGACTGGAAGATCCTGACCGAGCTGGCCAAACGCATGGGCCATGACTGGGGCTACGAACATCCATCGCAGATCATGGATGAAGTCGCCGGCATTGCCGAGATATTCAAGGGCGTCAGCTACAAACGCCTCGAAGGCTGGCAATCCCAGTGCTGGCCGGTCAAGGAAGATGGCAGCGACACACCGCTACTCTATACCGACGGCTTCCATACCGGCGACGGCAAGGCGGTGCTGTATCCGCTGGAATGGAAAGAGCCGGACGAGCAAGCCGATGAGCAGTACGACCTGATGCTGGACAACGGCCGGATGCTCGAGCACTTCCAGGGCACCAACCAGAGCGGCCGTTCCCCAGGCATTGATAATCAGCTGCCGAACTGGTTTGTCGAGGTCAGTCCGGAGTTGGCCAGCCAGCACGGTATTCAGGACGGCAGCTGGGTACGCGTCAGTTCACGGCGCGGCTCCCTAGAAGTGCGCGCAACGGTGACGGACCGGGTTCACGGTAATGTGCTGTTCATGTCGATTCACCAGGGCAAGCCGGGGCTGAATCTGTTGACCGGCGAGCATCACGACCCCGACGTCAATACACCGGCTTACAAGGAAACAGCGGTCAGGCTGGAAGTCATGCCGCGCCCCGCCGGAGAGCCTCCGCTGCCGGACAACAATTTCCGCTATGGACACCGTACGCCCAACGACGGTGTGCCGGTGGAGCTCAAATGGGCCCAGCCGGAATACGTTGCCCCGCCCGCCGAACAATCCAATCCGGAGAAGCTCTGATGGCCGAACGTATCGACTACAACGTCAAACCCACGCCGATCGGCCCCGATGCGCATCAGGAGCTCGAGCGCCTGCTGCAGAGCCTGCATGAACACGGCGTGCTGCGCTTTGCCAATGATGTGGTGTGCTCCAAGACCGATCTGGCGCATGTGCTGGTCGGCGGCCTGGGCAAGGAAGGTACGCTGAACACGATACAGAACCTGTCGATTCTCGGTATGGCGCTCTCGCGCATTCCGCCCGAGCAGTTCTACAAGGTGGTGTTCGGCATGAAAGACGCCGTCGAGGAGCTCAACCGGCATACCAAAACCGACGAACAAGGCGACGCACCCGGCCTCAGCGGCACCTACAAGATGCTCCAGGATGACAAACTCTGGGCATCACTGGCGCCGATTCTCGAAGCACTCAAAGTCTTCGCCGACCGAATGGGCAAAGAGCCCAACAAACCCGTCACGGCATTCACTGGCAAGCAAACGGATAATTGAAGCGACACTAAACCCTGTCGGCGCGTCCGAACGCGGCCCGAGCAGACAAATTCACACCAGCCAGACAGCAAAAAGCCCCTGAATCTTTCGACTCAGAGGCTTCTCTATATATGGCGCAGTGGACGGGACTCGAACCCGCGACCCCCGGCGTGACAGGCCGGTATTCTAACCAACTGAACTACCACTGCGCATCTGTCCTCAAGATCGGTATAACGAGAGAGTTGCCTCTCCATCCGTCTGTCTGAACAGGCGCGCATTGTAAACTTTCCTGTAGGTTCGTCAAGCAGTTAGCAGCGCTTTCGTATAAAAAGTTATCGGCCAGTCAAAGCCTCCGGAAAGACCAAACCCCTTCTCAGCCAAGGGTTTATGGAGGGCCGGGCTCCATCCCGGCCAGCGAACCACCAGATCATCCTGTAGGTCGTAATTATCGCTGCTCTCCATAACTGTGTTTTCGTCTGCTCAACCTTTGGCTGACACGCTCGGCTCAACCTCCCTTTCAGCCACTGGCCTGAGCACAAAACAGGACACCGCCGGCACCACCAGCAAGGTCAGCACCGTGGACGCCAACAAACCGGAAATGATCGCCCAGGCCATCGGTGGCCACAGAGTCGAGGACGAAAAGGCCAGCGGCAGCAGACCGGCAATGGTCGTAGCGGTGGTCAGCAGAATCGGCCGGGTGCGACGCGCCACTGCATCGGCGACGGCCTGACGAACCGGCACGCCTGCCGCAAGCCGTTGATCAACCACATCCAGCAGCACGATCGCGTTGTTCACCACGATCCCGACCAGCGCGATGATCCCCAGCGTCGACTGAAAGCCGAAGGGCGACCCCGACAGCACCAACCCGGGAAACACACCCACAGCAGCCAGCGGCACGGTAAGCAGAATGATGCCCAGACGGCGGAAGGAGTTGAATTGCAACAGCAGGAAGAACAGCAACAACAACAGCCCGATCGGCGCGGTGGTAGCCAGTGCACGATTGGCATCACCGGAGCCTTCACTGTCACCCCCCAGTTCCATACGCACGCCTGCTGGCAGCGGGGTCGATTCCAGCTCACGGTTCAGTTGATCCAACACCTGATTGAAGCTGTAGCCCTGCTCCAGTCCGGCGGTGACGGTATACACCCGCACGCCGTTGCGCTGACGTATGCCCGCCGGTTGCCAGCTGGCAGCAATACTCGCCACGGCTGTCAACGGCACCATCTCGCCGTTCTCGTTAAACACACTGGCCGAGAGTAGCCGTTCGACGGACTGGCGCGTCCCCTCATGGGAGCGCAGCACAATCGGCATCGGATCAAGCTCCTGGCGATACTGCTCAGCTGTCAGGCCCAGGCTGTGAGTGAATAGCGCACGGGCCACATCGCCTCGATCCAGACCGTAACGCTGAGCCAGTGCGTCATCGACATTCACTTCAAGCACCGGGACGCCCAGGTCGATGTCATGCCTAACGTCCACCGCACCCCTGGTGGACTTGATGATACTGAACGCCTGCTCGGCGGCCGCAATGCGCACCTGATCATCGTGGTGATAAAGCCGTATTTCCACGGGCGCTGCGGTCGGCGGCCCCTGCCCCAGCGTGCTGGCGACCACCTCCAGCTCGGGCATGTTGCTGGCAACCCGCTCTCGCACCCAGCGAATCACCCCATCGGTCGCGGCCAGATCCGAGGCATTCACTACCAGCCTGGCGCGATTGGGTGCCTGCGGCGCACGCAGCAGGTTGTAGTAGAAGCTGGGGCCGGCTGAGCCGACAAACCGGTGCACGCTCTGCACATGCGGACGCTGCCGCAATTGTCGCTCCAGATCCGCAGCGACCGACTCGGTCTGCTGCTGATCGGTGCCCTCTGGCATGTAGAGTTCGACTACCACCTGTGGACGGTCGGCCTTCGGAAAGAACTGCACTTGCATGAATGGCGTCAGCGCCAGACTGGCAATGACCATCAGCGCACCCAAGCCGATGATCCAGAGTGGATAGCGCGTGCTCAACCAGGCCAGGTGGCCACCCAGCCGTTCCATTATTACGCTGCCATGACCTGTGGTCGGTTTCAGAAACCGGCCAGCGAGCATGGGCGCAACGCTGATCGCCAGCAAATAGCTGACCGTCAACGTGAGCATGATCATGATCGGGATACCCCGCGTAAAATCCGCCGTGGCACCCTTGGATAGCAACAGCGGGGTAAAGGCCGCCAGCGTCGTAGCGGTCGAAGCGCCAAGCGGGCCCGCCAACTCACGCACGCTATTGACGACCGACTGCTGACGCGATTCGCCGCGGTTCAGCCGGTCCTGGATGTTCTCCACCATCACGATCGCGTTGTCGATGAGGATGCCCAGCGAAATCACCATGGCAATGACCGCGATCTGGTGCAGGATGCCGCCGCCCAGGTTGTAGATCCCCAGACTGATCGCCGCCACCAGCGGCAGCATACTGGCCACCAGAAGCCCCATGCGCCAGCCCATGCCGATGAACACCACCAGCACAATAACCAACACACTGCCCAACAGACTCCATTCCAGCCCGTCCAGGCGTTGCCTGACCTGATCAGGCTGAAAGAACATTTCATCGATTTGCAAGGGTGCAAAGTCCGCACGCAGCACCTCGATCCGCTGGCGGATCTGTTCGCCGAAGCGGATGGCATCGACCTGGCCACGCTGGGCAATCAGACTCACCAACACCGCCTGTTCGCCGTCAAACCAGGTTTGCGGCTGCGCCGGTTCGAGCGGGCCACGCCATACATCAGCGATCGCCGCCAGGGGAACGCTGCCACCCTCCGGCAAGGGGATCTGTGTAGCAGTCAGTGACTCGATACTGGTGAATTCACTGTTCGGCAACACCCCGAGCCGCTTGCCGGCAGACACGACAAACCCACCCGGAATCACCTGGTTGCGCCCGGCCAGCAACGCGGCGAGAAAGCCATGGGATATGCCCAGCCGCTGCATTTCTGAATCGCGCAGGGCGATGGTGATCTGCTCGTCCGCCTCGCCATCAAGCTCGATACGCGACAGCCCCGGTACGTCTGCCAGCGCCCGCTTGAGCTGTTCAGCCTGCTGACTCAGATGCACCAGCGACGCGTCGCCCCTCACCGCGAGCACCACTGCCGGAATATCGATCAGGCGATCGTCCAGCGACATCTGCTGCACGCCTTCTGGAAACTCCAGGCGCGCGCGTTCCATGGCCTGACGCACCCGGTCCCAGGCCGAGTCGGTGTCATAGATCGCATCAGCCAGGTTAATGGATACCAGCGCGACCCCGGTGCGCACCGTCGCAGTGAAATAATTCACTTCCTCGACCTGCGACAGCTCATCCGACAAGGGCTCGAGCACCAGACGCTCGACGGATTCAGCCATGGCGCCGGGATACATCACCGTAATCAGGCCAGCCCGATACGGAAAACTCGGATCCTCCTGGCGCGCCATGGTCAGGTAGGACGCGATGCCAAGCAGACACAGCATGACCACCACCAGCCCTATCAGCCTTGGGCGGGCCAGCATGCCGAAGTTCATGGCAGTAACTCCACCCGGTCGTTGTCCGCCAGCCGCGTCAGTCCAGCGTAGACCACGTGATCGCCCACCGTCAGCGTGTCGCTGCCCAGCATCGCCAACTCACCGCGTACCGACTCAACCTCGACCGCGACGCGCGAAGCCTGACCGTCATTCACCCGGAACACCGCCAGGCCGCCAGCCGAGCGCATGATGGCCGCCAACGGCACGGCCAGTGCATCGCCACCTGGACGTTGCAGACCTATTTCAACAGCGTCACCGCTTTGCAGGTCTGCATGCTCGAGGCTGACTATCAACGGATACAGGGCGCTGCCCTGGGAGGCGCTGCGACCGATTTCCAGCACCCGCCCGGTATATTGGGCGCCAGTCAGTCCATTGCGCACCGGCACCGTCTGACCGACCTGCAATCCGCGCAGCAGCGGTGCGGGCACGCGCACTTCGACCTCCAGCCCACCCGCTGCGGCCAGCCTGAATACTGGCTGCCCCGGTGCCACGAACTCGCCGGGTTCCACCAGCACAGCTTCCACCCGTCCGGCAAAAGGCGCACGCAGCTGGCTTTCGTACTGCAGGCGCTCGGTCTGGGATGCCGCAGCGCGCGCACTGCTCACCCCGGCAATCAGCGCGTCAAGGCGCGCCCGTTGTTGCTCGCGTTCGTGGGCAGACACGACGCCCTTGTCGAACAGTCGCTCGGTACGCTGCAGGTCCCGTCGCGCCTGAGCCGCCTGAGCTTCGAGCTCGCGGGTGCGGGCCATGGCGGCGTCCCATGCTGGCTTGAGCTCAGGATTGTAAAGTGTGGCCAGTGCCTGCCCGCTTTCGACGGATTGCCCCAGCTCGACAGCGCGTTCGCTCAGCACCCCACCCACCTGAAAGGTCAGGCTGGCCCGCTGACGAGCGCGAACCGCTCCGGCAAAATGCAGCGGCTCGGTTTCCGTCGGAATGATGACCTCGGCGACACGCACCGGCACCGGCTTGTCCTGCTCGGCCGCCGTGACGCCGACCTCATCGCTACACCCGGCCAGGCTCGAAACGATGTAACCCAGACACAACGTCCATAACCAACGGGACGACGCCTGCGATGAGGTAAACATGATGAGCTCCTTGAAAATGATGTGGCGACTTTTGACATACTGTCACTGATTGACAGTTTGTCAATATACAGAGCACACTCATTCGCGACACGTTCAAAATGCCGTTGAGGAAGAGCCATGGATCTGAATTCGCGTCGAGAAAAAGAGAAGTCCGAACGCAGAGAAAGCATTCTGGATGCAGCGGAGGAAATATTTTTCAGCAAGGGCTACGAGCGCTGCTCGATGGATGAAATCGCGCGCACCGCGCAGCTCAGCCGCGCCCTACTCTATGTGTATTTCAAGGACAAGGCCGCCATGCTGCACGCGATTCTGTTGCGCTCCGCACGCCGGCTGCGTGATCGCTTCGAGTCAGCCCTGGAGGACCAGCAACAGGGCATCGACCAGATCGCCAGTATTGCCCGCGCCTACTACGACTTCAGCCAGCGGGACACGCACTATTTCGATGTTCTGACCCAGTCCAGCACCTTTGTTCACCTGGCGTGCGACACCGAACAGAATCAGGCGCTGCATCAATGCGGCGCCGAAATCATGCAGCTGATGGTGGATGCGCTAGAGGCAGGGCTGGCCGATGGCAGCATCAGTGCGGAACGCGTGACCGACCCATTGCAAACCGCGTATTTCCTGCGCGGGGCTCTGCATGGCGTGATCATGGAAGTGCGGCATGCCGAACGCCGCGCTGTGGAACTGCCCGAGGCCGAGCGCCTGATCGGCTATACCATCGAGATGCTCGGGCATTCCCTGCGCGGCTGATTGATCCGTTGGCACGGACGCCAGCAAAACCTTTACGCAGTATTTACGTACACCGGCGCATCTGTATCTCGTTTGTTTATACCCCGCACGCTAGCCTTGCGGCATCTGATTCGAGGTGTCGATGCTCCGGTTTATCCGCCCGGTTATATACGTTTGTGGCTTTTTGGTGCTGATCCTCGCCGGAATGATGCTGGCGGTGGGAGTATTCGCCTGGAGCCGTCGCGACCCGGAAACTCAGGTATTTCTCATTTGCGCAGCCATCGCTGCTGTTTCTGGCGCGGTGATGGTGCTCAGCTGTCGGCGCGCGCAGTTCAACCTCATCGCACGACAGCTGTACCTACTGACCAGCCTGAGCTGGGTCATTATGTCTTTGGTTGGGGCGCTGCCGCTGATATTCAGTCATTCCAACCTGTCCCTCACTGATGCCCTGTTCGAGGCAGTATCCGGGATCACCACTACCGGATCGACCGTGCTGTCAGGCCTGGAACACCGGCCAGCGAGCCTTCTTCTATGGCGCTCGTTGCTGCAATGGCTGGGTGGGCTGGGCGTGATCGGCATGGCGGTGTCGATCCTCCCCTTTCTGCGGGTCGGCGGAATGCGCCTGTTTCACACGGAGTCGTCCGACTGGAGCGACAAGTCCGTCCCGCGCCTCCAGTCTCTCGCTCGCCTACTTCTGGGGACCTATTTCGGCATCAGCGTCGCATGCATACTCAGCTATTGGGCAGCAGGCATGAGCCTGTTCGACGCCATCAATCATGCCATGACCACCGTATCAACGGGCGGCTACGCCACCGATGATCGATCGATGGGCCGGTTTAGCCATGGCATCCTATGGATCGCTTCACTGTTCATGTTGCTCGGAGCCCTGCCGTTCACCATGATCATTACCTTCCTGCGTCGCCCTGCAATGGACACCTTGAAAAACCAGCAAGCGATCGGCCTGGTTTTCATCATCGGCACAGTCAGCCTGATGCTCACCGGCGTGCTCATCTACCAGCATCAATACGAACCGTTCGAGGCGCTGACCCACGCCACCTTCAATCTCGTGTCGGTCATTACCACTACCGGTTATGCCTCGACCGACTACCTGGGATGGGGTGCCTTCAGCGTCGCGCTGTTCTTTCTGGTGATGTTTATCGGCGGTTGCTCCGGCTCCACCAGCGGTGGCATGAAGGTTTTCCGGTTTCAGCTCAGCTACCTGTTTTTGCGAACACAGATCAGAAAACTGGTGCATCCCAGCGGGGTCTTCATCACGCAGTACAATGGCCGACGGGTACAGGACGAGATCATCCAGTCCGCCGTAGCGTTCTCGTTCCTGTTTTTCCTGGCACTGGCGGTCATTACGCTACTGCTTGCCCTACTGGGGCTGGATTTGCTGACCAGCGTGAGCGCCAGCGCTACAGCCCTGACCAATGTCGGTCCAGGAGTAGGCGAGATCATCGGGCCAGCCGGCAACTTCGCTACGCTCCCCGCTGCTGCGAAATGGTTGTTATGCTTCGCTATGTTGCTGGGTCGTCTGGAGTTGCTCACGCTGATGGTTCTTTTCACGCCCATATTCTGGCGCGGTTAAACGATGACTAGACTTATTCGTCCGCATCCGTGGCTGACGCGTTCATTGCCTGTGGTGATGCCGCTACTCGCGACACTGGTCTCGCTGGGGTTGGCGCCGCTGATTCCCAGCGCTGATCTGGCGATGATCTATCTGGCTGGAGTGCTGATCACAGCGCTATACAGCCGCGTGCGGCCAGCGCTGGTCTGCGCGCTATTGAGCTTTTTGGCCTATAACTTCTTTCTTACCGAGCCCCATTATTCACTGCAGATGTTCCATAGCGATGACGTGCTGACGGCGTTGCTATTGGTCATGGTGGCCATAACCACCGGGCATCTGGCTGCACGACTGAATGAGAAAGTGACTGCGCTGAGCGACTCACAACGCTGGAATGAGCAGCAGATGATCTGTGCACGGGCACTGTCAGTGTGCGTCGATCCCCCAATGGTGATGCACGTATTCGCCGAACAGCTGCGCGACGCCTTCTCTTGTGATGTTATCGATATGACCGACGACTCCGCGCCGCCGACCGATACGCTGGAGCAAGGTATCGGCTGGCAGGCTGGCGACACGGCGATAACCTTCTGGTTCTGCAATCCAGGCGGCCAGCTACAGCGCAAGCTATGCATGCCGCGCCCGCTGGGGCTGCGTCAGGAGTCTGTTGGCATCCAGGTCGAAACGTTGGCTAGCCTCGCTCGGCTAGCCTGGAACCGTGTCATGCTCGCCGAATCCCTACGTCAGGAAACGCTGGTCAAAGAGCGAGAACAGCTGCGCTCAGCATTGCTGTCGTCTATTTCCCATGATCTGCGCACCCCCTTGTCGACCATGATCGGATCAGTATCCAGTCTGATCGATTTGGCCGAAGCGCTGGATCCGGACCTACGTGCTGAACTCCTGACCAACACCTTGAGCGAAGCAATGCGCCTGGACCGGTATATTCAGAAATTGCTCGACATGACTCGGCTCGGCCACGGCGAGCTAGCGCTCGATCGGGACTGGGTGGGCGTGGACGACATCCTCAGCGTGGTATTACGCCGACTTCGTCCATTGCAAGGCGATATCGATGTGCAGCTGCACATGGCGGATGACTTACCTCTGCTGCACGTACACCCGGCCTTGATTGAACAGGCGGTATTCAATGTGCTGGAAAACGCGATGCGTTTTTCCCCCAAAGCCGGAGTAATTGAAATCGCGGTCAGCGGCGAATCGGGCTGGACCTATCTGGATGTATCAGACGCAGGACCTGGCATCGACACCGCTGTTCACGAAGCCGTATTCGATATGTTTCATACCTTCAGCCATGGCGACCAATACGCGACCGGCACCGGTCTGGGACTGGCAATCTGCAGAGGCATACTCGGCGCTCATGGCGGGACTGTGCAGGTCCGGCACAGTGCGCCGGGGCACGGCACCACATTCCGTCTCAGCCTGCCCTTCACTCGACCTGAACACAGCGAGGCTCGCGCATGACGCGAATCCTGGTTATTGACGACGAACCTCAAATTCGACGCTTTCTCACCATCTGCCTGGGTTCACAGGGTTATCAGATCATTGAAGCGGCTGATGCCCGCACCGGGCTCCAGCAGAGCGCATTGCATGAACCCGACCTGATAGTCATGGACCTGGGGTTACCCGATATGGACGGCCAGGCATTGTTAAGTGACCTACGTGGTTTCTATCGGGGGCCAGTAATTGTGCTGTCGGTTCGCAACAGCGAGCGAGACAAAGTCACGGCGCTGGACAATGGCGCAAACGATTACGTTGAAAAGCCCTTCGGTGCCAACGAGCTGCTGGCGCGGATTCGTTCGGTGCTACGGACCTTCGCCAGCATTGATGTGCCGCCTACAGGGTTCGATGATGGTCATCTGAAGGTAGATCTGCAGACCCACCGGGTGAGTCTGGGCGGCGCGGATATCCACCTGTCGCGCAAGGAGTTCGAGCTATTACGCTGCTTTATTGCCCATCCAGGGCGAATCGTCACCCAACAACAGCTACTGAAAGAAATCTGGGGACCGCACCACAGCCACGATACGCATTACCTGCGTATATTCGTCGGCCGTTTGCGGGCCAAGTTACAGGATAATCCCACCGCGCCGCGTTATATCGAAACCGAAGCTGGGGTCGGTTATCGATTCATGGGCGGCGTGGAGCGCTGATTAGTCAGTCGGCGCGAGCGATCAGATCACCCTTTTTGCGCGGCGGGCAGTTGAGGTATTCAGATGTCGCCAGCCAGTGCTCATCCGGGTAATAGGAGAACATAAACTGGCCCCCTTTGAGGCTGTCGACCACCATGCTGGCGATCTCCGGCCTGACCGCAGGACATCCCTGACTACGGCCGATGCGGCCCTGTCGGGTGATCCAGTCAGGGTCCACGTAGTCGGCGGGATGAATAACGATGGCCCGCTGGCGTGCCAGATCGTTTATGCCGGATTCAAGCCCATCCATACGCAGCGAATAGCCATGCTTGCCGAAATAGCTTTCCTGCGTGCGGAACAATCCAATGCTCGACTGGTGACTGCCCTCGATATTCGAAAAGGCCTCAGCGTAGTTATCACCTGAGCCCTGCCCGTGGGCGACAAGGTCTTCCAGCAGCAATTCACGGGTATCGAGATCGAAAATCCACAGCCGGCGCTCAGAGGAAGGTAACGAGAAATCGACAACCGCCAGCCGGCTGGCGGGCGCAGCGCCATGGGTAACGGCGCATTCCATGGCGGTAACGGCTTTTCTGAGCACCTGACGATCAAGCTGAGGAGCTGCCTGATTCAGTTGAGTCAGCAGTGAGCCAGGTGTGGTGGGTGCTGCAGTCGACGCATGGCTGTAGCCAGCGCCAAGGCCGAGGCAGAGCGCGGCGAGTACGCCAGTGCGGCGCCAGAATGTTAGCATCTGTAAGATCCCCAGGCTCCGAAATGCGGAGCGAAATAAGGCGGCAAGCACAACGGGCGGTGAAAACTGTGTACTATCAACCGCCTTCCAATGAACCAACAAATCCTTTTATAGCCTAAAACTACGGCACAGCTGTGTTGCAGGACGACCGCCGGATATGCCGGTTCGCACTGCAAACGATGCCGGGAGAGTACCTGTTGCTCAAGAAATGTACAGTGTTTTGCCTGACATCCCTGGCTGTCCTGGCCGGTCCTCTGCTGGCAGATTCGCCACCGGCCGAGGCGGTCCACATCGTCTCCGACATCCCGGTCCGCCACTTCTCTGAAGGCTGTACGGGCGTTGCAGCGCTGCGCACGCTGGACGTCCATAGTGCACTGGGTGATATCTACCAACACAGCGACTACCGCCCAATCTGGACAAATTCCCGACGAATGGACTCGCTGCGGACGGAACTGAGGCAGCTGTCCAACGATGGGTTGATCCCCGCTGACTATGCCTACGCGTTGCACGCTCCTGTTCCTGCTGACCTATGTGATGACCTGCGAATCACCAGTGAATACCTGTTGGCATTGGAGCATTTGCGTTTCGGGCGCTTTGTGCAGAACGAACATGAGCCGGTGTGGCTCGCACCTGGTCAGCCGCCGCGTCTCGGTCCGACGCTGCTCGAGTTGGCAGTCGATGCGCTCGACGACCCGCGTGCAGCCTTCGAGCGCGCGCGCCCTGCGCTACCGCTGTACAGGCAATTGCGCGCCGCCTATGCCGCGCTGCCTGATCGGCCGCTCGATTTTCTACCTATTCCGGCGGGCCCGACCCTCAAGCCCGGACAGAACGATCCGCGTCTGCCGCAACTGGCGCAGCGGCTGATCGCAAAAGGCTATTTGCAGGAACTGTCCTGGCAACGCATACGCGCGCAGCCGCTGCGGTATGACGCAGCGCTGGAGCAGGCAGTGCGGGCCTTCCAGGCGGATCACGCTCTGGAGACAGACGGCCTGGTCGGTCGTCAGACGCTAGCCGCCCTCAATGTGACTGCCTCCGAGCGCAAGCAGCAGGTGCGTATCAATCTGGAACGACTGCGTTGGCTGAGCGCCCTGCGCGACGAGTATGTCGTGCTGGTGAATTCCGCCGGCGGCGATATACGGCTATATCGCGGACAGGATCGGGTCTGGGCATCCCGCGTTCAGGTGGGGACCAAGGCACGACAAACACCTTTGCTGGTGTCGCGCATCAATCGCCTGACGCTGAACCCGAGCTGGACCATCCCGCCCACTATATTGCGCGAGGATAAGTTGCCGGAGATCCGCAAGGATCCTGCGTATCTGCAAGCGCATGACCTGCATGTGCTGGACTATTCCGGGCGGTATCTGAATCCGCTGGATATCGACTGGAATAATCCCCGAGGCGTCATGCTGCGGATGGCGCCAGGCCCGAAGAATCCGCTTGGGCGCATGGTGTTCCGTTTCCCCAACCCCTTCTCCGTTTACCTGCACGATACACCCAGCCAGCACCTGTTCAGCCGGGCAGCACGCACGGTCAGCTCCGGCTGCGTGCGCGTGCAGTCGGCGGGCGATCTTGCCGATCGGCTGGTGGCGGAGATGGGTGAGGCTCAGCAACAACGGATCCAGGGGCTGCTGGATCGCGGACGGACCTACGAGCTCTCCGTGCCCGACGGGCCGCAATTGATCCTCAGCTACTGGACGACCGAGGTCAACGCGGCTGGCCGACTGATTCACATGCCTGATCCCTATGACCTGGACCCCGCGCTCATGGCCGTGTTCCAACAGGCCGACGCAGCCGCTACAGCAAAAATGCGAGCACCGCACAGCACACAGCCACGGGACGTTGGCCGGAGTGAAGACAGCCTGTTCGAGACTATCCTTCAGTAGTCAGGGCTACGACTAACAATCCTGCGCGGCTACGGCTGATCAGTCGCGCTGCATGGCAGCGCTCAGTTTGAACGCGGTATTGGCCACGACCTCGGTGGGCTGACGATAGCCGCTCGCCATCCAGTGCAGCGCGATATGAATGACGCCGCCCATCACGCCGGCGTGCAGGAGTTCGTCAGGCTGTTGATCGGGGCGAGCGACCACCCGCGTCAGATCCCGATTCATCTCCTGCAGCGCGCGGATTATGGCTTGGTCCACCGCCGGACTGATGCCACGAATCTCCACCAGCAGCAGATTGGCGATCAGCGGGCGCGCCTTGAGCGCCTGGTAATACGCCAGCAACATGGCTCTGCCCCGCTCCAGTCGATCCGGACCAGCCCTCTCTGCCGCGCTGGTGATCTCTTCGCGCAACGCCGTCGCTGCCTGCTCATAGCAGGCGATGAGCAGCTCATCGCTGTGCGAAAAGGATTCGTAGAAATAGCGCTGCGTCAGCCCCGCCGCATCACAGACCTGCTTGACGCTGGAATGGCGGTAACCATTGCGGCCGTATACCTCGCTTGCGGCGTCGACCAGTTGTTGACGGCGTTGCGCCTGCCGGGCCTCGATGGCAGAACCGCGGTAGCGACGGGTGGGAAGAATAGGTGTATTCATCGAATCCAATATGAGCGAGCCTGAACTGACAATCTGTATTGCCAAATCATAAGTGACAATTTAGATTGTCACCACCGCTCTTGATGGCAGATCAAAGTGAACTCACAACAAATACAATCTCCGTCCACCCCCTATGATGTGCTGATCATTGGTGCCGGCCTGTCCGGCATCGGCGCCGCCCGCGCCTTGACCAGCCAGTGCCCGGACAAGCGCTACGCCATTCTCGAGGCGCGGCAAGCCATTGGCGGTACCTGGGATCTGTTCCGGTATCCGGGCGTTCGCTCCGATTCCGATATGTATACGCTGAGCTATAGCTTCAAGCCCTGGCGGCATCGCAAGGCGATAGCCGATGGGCCTGACATCAAGCGCTACATCGAGGAAACCGCCGAGGAAGGCGACATTACCCGGCATATCCGCTTCGGTCACAAGGTCACAGCAGCGGCCTGGTCCAGCGAAGAGGCTTGCTGGACGCTCACGGTGCTGGTCAGCCAAGCCGAGGGTCAACCGCAGGAAATAACCCTACAGGCCCGCTTGTTATCGCTCTGCGTGGGCTATTACAGCTACGTCGAAGGCTACCGTCCGAGCTTTGCCAATGAAGCCGCATTTGAAGGTCAGATCATCCATCCACAGTTCTGGCCAACCGATCTGGATTACGCAGGCAAGCGCGTGGTGGTGATCGGTAGCGGCGCCACGGCGGTTACCCTGGTGCCGGCGCTGGCCAAAACAGCTGCGCATGTGACCATGCTGCAGCGCTCGCCCAGCTACGTTGTATCGCGCCCGCTGCAGGACAATATCGCGCAGCGGCTGCAGAAGTGGCTGCCGATGCCCGCCGCCCATGCGCTGACGCGCTGGAAGAACGTGCTGGTCGGCAGCTTTTTCTACCGCATCGCGCGTAAAAAACCCGAAATGTTCAAACAGCGGATTCTGCAGATGGCCAGCGATGAACTGGGTCCATCGGTGGATATCCGGCATTTCACGCCGAGCTACAATCCCTGGGACCAGCGCGTGTGCGCCGTGCCCGATGGCGACCTGTTTCGCGACCTGCGATCCGGCCGTGCCTCTGTGGTGACGGACAGCATCGATCAGTTCACCCCGACCGGCATTCGCCTGGCCTCTGGCGAAGAAATCCAGGCAGACATTATTGTCACCGCCACCGGCCTGAAGATGAACGCGCTGGGCGACATGACCCTAACGGTCGATGGCCAAAGCGTGCAGCCCGGCCAGAGCATGGCCTACAAAGGCATGATGCTCAGCGACATACCCAATCTCATCCTCACCTTCGGCTATACCAACTCGTCGTGGACGCTGAAAGCCGAGCTCACCGCCAACTACACCTGCCGTCTGCTGCGCTATATGGACCGCAAGGGGTACCGCATGGCGGTGCCGCGGCGCGATCCACAGGTGCAGGAGGCGCCGTTCATCGATTTCACCTCCGGTTATGTCCGGCGCGCTGCCGGTCTGTTGCCCAAGCAGGGTGACCGCAAACCCTGGCAGGTGTACCAGAACTACACGCAGGACAAGCTCACCATTCAATACGGCCGTATCGATGACGGCGTGATGCAGTTTCAATAACAAGGACGATACCTTCATGCACATCCAGCATTCAGTGGCTGTACTCACCGGCGCCGGCAGTGGCATTGGCCGCGCGGTAGCCCAGTCACTCGCGCGCCGGGGCTGTCATCTGGCGCTGATCGATATCAATGCCGAGGGGTTGGCCGAAACCGTCAGACTGGCGCGCGCAGAGGGGGTAACGGTCAGCGAGCATGTGCTGGATGTGGCCAGCCGGGACCAGATCGCCGCCCTGCCCCAGGCGGTATTGGCCGAACATCACCAGGTGGACATTCTGATCAACAACGCTGGCGTGGCGTTAGGCGGACATTTCCATCAGGTGTCCGAAGCGGATTTCGACTGGCTGATGGCAATCAACTTCGAGGCGGTGGTGCGCATGACCCGCGTGTTTCTGCCGTTCATGCAGCAACGCCCGCAGGCGCGGCTGGTGAACGTGTCCAGTCTGTTCGGGCTGATTACACCCGCCGGGCAGACAGCCTACTGCGCCAGCAAATTCGCCGTGCGGGGTTTCTCGAACGCGCTGCGGCTGGAATTGCAGGGCAGCAATGTTGGGGTGACCGTTGTGCATCCCGGCGGTATTGCCACCGCCATCGCAACCAGCGCACGGTTATCGGCGGACATTCCCCAGGACATCGCCGCCCGCAACCTCAAGCATGCACAGAAGCTCCTGCGCATGCCCCCGGAACGGGCCGCCGACATCATCGTGCGCGGTATCGAGCGCGACAAACCGCGGGTTCTGGTCGGTAACGATGCGCGTATTTTGTCGTGGATTGAACGCCTGCTGCCGGTGAGCTATTGGCGTCTGGTGCCCGGTCTGGCCAAGCAGTCGGAACGACCAACCGGTAACGCTTGAGGCTGTGCGGGAATTAAACGCATCCATCCGGAGCAGGTTGCCCGGCAGCCTTCTACACTGGCTAAGGATATTTTCAGCCTAAGAACAGGAGGAATTCCGGATGGCCAAGATACTGGTGCTGTACTACTCAATGTACGGCCACATCGAAACACTGGCGAACGCCGTTGCAGACGGCGCGCGCAAAGTCGGTGGCGCGGAGGTGACGATCAGGCGCGTACCCGAAACCATGCCCGAGGAAGCATTCAAAAAGGCCGGTGGCAAGATGAATCAGGCCGCGTCGGAGGCAACGATTGCCGAACTGGCCGACTACGATGCCATCATCGTCGGCACCCCTACCCGGTTCGGTAACATGACCGGACAGATGCGCACCTTCTTCGATCAGACCGGTGGCCACTGGGTCAGCGGCGCGCTGCGTGGCAAGGTCGCCAGTGTTTTTACCTCTACAGGGACCGGCGGCGGCGAGGAGATGACCATTACCAGCACCTGGACCACCCTCGCCCACCACGGGATGATCATCGTGCCGCTCGGCTATGGCGCACCGGAGCTGTTCGACATCTCTGAAGTGCGGGGCGGCGGGCCCTACGGCGCAGCGACCATCGCCGGCGGTGACGGCTCGCGGCAACCAAGCGCAGCGGAACTATCGGTTGCGCAGTATCAGGGCGAGTTGGTTGCGGATATCACTACAAAGCTGACCCGCTAAGAGGCTGCACAACTTGAAGACAGTCGGCCGCAGCTAGCGCAGCACCTCTATTTTCACATCCAACAAACCGGCGGAGGTGCTGCCGATGCGGGCGAAGGCGGATTTCGACAGATCGATGACGCGTCCCCTGACAAAGGGCCCGCGGTCATTGATTTTGACCACAACGCTCTTGCCGTTACCCGTGTTGGTTACTCTAACCCTTGATCCAAAGGGCAGCTTGCGATGGGCGGCCGTGCTCACACCATGCTTATATCGCTCTCCGCTGGCCGTTGTGCGGCCCTGGAACTTGTCTGCATAGAACGAGGCCTGGCCAGATTGTTTGTAGCCGATCCAGTCACCAGAGCTGCCTGACGGCGAAGCACCACAACCGCTCAGCGCCAGGACCACCACACCAAAACATATCCATTTCAACATGTTCATAGTTTAGCTCGTTTGAATAAGGGAAGCGCCCCGGGCCGCATTCGGGCTCACACATCAGGCTTAAGACGCTGCAGGATCTGGCGTAGCGCAGGCGCACTACACCCCCAGGCAGCTCTCGCGATGCACCGATACTAACGGCTGGGCATCCAGCAGTCTGCAACGCGCATAAAAAACCGGAGCCAGGCTCCGGTTTTTATCAAGACTTGGCGACGAGGCCGAACGCGGCTCAAGCCGCACGCCAACCCCAGGAAAACCCGCGCTACGCACGGCCCTCCTGGGGGTGTAGCGCGCCTGCGCTACGCCAAGCCGACAGCCACACCGGACCCGCATTTGTGAAGCCGAACGGGCCGCGACGCTAAGCGAACCCCTGGCGGCGCGTCCGAACGCGGCCCGAGCCGCACGCCAACCCCAGGAAAACCCGCGCTACGCCAATCTCACTGATGCCAGCCAGATCACTGACTCTGCGGATCGTACTGCTTGTCCTTGATGAACAGCGCCGGGATAACACCACAGATGAAGTACGCTGCGCCCATCACCAGGAAGCCCATACCGATGGAATACTGGGTCGCCAGGAAGCCAATGGCTGCCGGGGCTATCGCTGCGCCGATACGACCGATGTTGTAGGCGCCACCGACTGCAGTGCCGCGGTACTGCGCCGCGAAACTCTCGGTCATGTAGGTCGCGTTCACGCCGTAGGGAATGCCATACAGGAAGCCGAACACCACCAGCATCCACAGGATATGTTCCGGGCTGTGGTAGAGCACGATCAGCGGCAGGAACAGCGCCGTGCCCATCGCACCGAAGACGTACACAACCCGACGGCCGAACCGATCAGCGGCCACGCCCGCCAGGATCTTGCCCAGAATCATCGCCGAGTAGGTCCCGACCAGATAGGCCGTCATGGACTTGAAGTTCATCGCCAGCTCGGTTTCCAGATAGGCAGGCAACCAGTTGTTCACACCGTAGTAACCGAATTGCAGGAAGCCGGCGGTCAGACACCAGAAGATGAACATGCTGCGCGCGCGCGGATCGCCGAAGATCATCTTGTAGGCGCTCTCGCGTTGCTCCGGCTGCTTGTGATCGCGCAGGTCAGCGGCGTCCTTGTTGGCGCGCTCGGCCTTGGCCTTGACCCAGGCAGGCGGCTCCGGAACCAGGCGCTGCATCACGATAGCCAGCGTCACAGGAATGATGGCGACAAAGAACAGGTAGCGCCAACCATAGGTCGGCAGTAACCAGCCGGCCAGCAAGGTGGCGACGATGTAGCCCACTGACCAGCCAGCCTGCAGCGTGCCCAGCACCGTGGTGCGAAAGCGGGTCGGCACATATTCAGCCATCAGGGTATTACAGGCGACGTAGAGCGCGCCGAGCCCGAGGGATGATATGAAACGGAACACCGCGAACTGCCAATAGTTCTGGGTAAAACCCAGTGCGCAGGTGCCGATCGAGAACAGCACAATGGTCCAGACCACGGTCTTGACCCGGCCAAAGCGGTCGCAGGCCCAGCCGCCATAGATGCCACCAATGGCCATGCCGGCCAGGGTAAAGCTGCCGAGGCTGCCTGCCTGCATGTTGGTCAGGCCAAACTCTTGCTTGAGGCTGGTCAGGCTGTATGACAGCAACATGAGATCTGCGCCATCGATCAGCAGACCCAGGAAGCAGAAGATAAAAACGATAATCCATATGTTGTTCTTGACCGGCGCGGCAACGGCGGTCTGAGCGGTAGAATGCATAAACGTACCCGGTGATTGAGGGACAGGCCCTCTACTAGCTGATGGTATGTGTGGGCTCGCTGACGATTCGCCGCAACCAAAGGCGAATCGCCAACCGGCCCAGAGGGTTAGCCTTCAATATCGCGGATCATGTTGCGGGCGATGATCACTTGCTGGATCTGGGTGGTCCCTTCGTACAGGCGGAACAGACGCACGTCGCGGTAGAAACGCTCGATGGCGTACTCGCTGATATAACCGGCGCCGCCATGGATCTGCACCCCACGGTCAGCCACCCGGCCACACATCTCGGTGGCGAACATCTTGGCGCAGGAGGCTTCGGTGCTGATATTCAGCCCCTCGTCACGCTTGCGTGCGGCGTCCAGCACCATGCAGCGCGCGGCATAGATATCCGCCTTGCTGTCGGCGAGCATGCCCTGGATCAGCTGGAAATCAGCGATACGCTGACCGAACTGCTTGCGCTCGACGGCATAGCGCAGCGAATCATTCAGCATGCGCTCGGAGGCGCCGACTGACAGCGCGGCGATGTGCAGGCGACCCTTGTCCAGCACCTTCATGGCGGTCTTGAAGCCTACGCCTTCCTTGCCACCGATCAGGTTGCCGGCGGGAACCCGGACGTTTTCAAAGATCACATCCGCAGTGTGCGCGCCCTTCTGCCCCATTTTCTGGTCCGGCTTGCCAATGGTCAGGCCAGGCGTGCCGCGCTCGACGATGAACGAGCTGATACCGCCAGCGCCCCTGATCTCGGGATTGGTACGCGCCATCACAGTGAAAATGCCGGCATGCGGCGCGTTGGTGATGAAGCGCTTGGTGCCGTTCAGTACGTAGAAGTCGCCATCACGCACCGCGGTGGTTTTCAGCGACGCCGCGTCGGAACCCGAATCAGGCTCGGTCAGACAAAACGAACTCAGATACTCGCCGGCAGCCAGTTTGGGCAGATAGTGGGCTTTCTGCTCCTCGGTGCCATCCAGCAGGATGCCGATCGAACCGATACCGTTATTGGTGCCGATGTACGAACGAAATGCGGGTGAGGTACGGCCCAGCTCGAAAGCAATGCTGACCTCTTCTTCCATGGTCACACCCAGACCACCAAACTCTTCGGGGATGGTCAGACCGAACAGACCCATGGCCTTCATCTGTTCAACGATGTCGGCGGGGATCTGGTCGGTTTCCGCCACTTCGTTCTCACGCGGGATCAGCTCCTGGGTAACAAACTGATTGATGGAATCAAGCAGAATACTCAGCGTTTCCGGATCACGAATCATATGTTTCTCCTCATTGGCCTGCATGCAGGCTGGTTATCCACACTACGTAACCCGGACCGTGGTCAGCGGGTAGCGGATCCTATGTTGCTTACCATGTTCACCAGACGGGGTCCGATGTCGTCTTCCAACTTGTCCTGCGGCAAATGGAAGCTCGGGCCGCCGCAGTTGAATGCCAGCAGGCCGTGCTCCGCATGCAGCATCGGCACAGCGACTGCGTTGATATCCCGATGCCACTCGCCGATGGACAGGCAATAACCAAAATCCGCGTAATCACGGAACGAGCGCTCCAGTGACCGGCGCGTGGACGGCCACTGATCGCCCATGCTGCCGCGCAAGTGATCCATCAGAAAATCGCGCTCCGGTTCGGGCATGGCGGCCAGCGTGGCCCGGCCCATGGAGGTCAGGCAGATCGGCAGATAGGTGCCGATATGACGCCGCGTGCTCATGTTTGCCTTACCGTAGGCGACATCCAGATAGACCATTTGCAGCCTGTCGCGGGCGGCCATGGCCACGGATGCCTCCGAGTAGGCAGCCATCTCTTCCATTAGCGGGTGCGCCGTCGCGCGGACCGACAGATTCGATAACAGCGCATAGCCAAAGCCCATCACCCCCACATCCAGCTGGTATCTCCCGGTCTGCGGCTGCCGCTTGAGGCAACCGAGACGCATCAGCGTGTGCGTCAGGCGGGTGACGGTGGCCTTGGGCAAACCGGTCTTGTTCACCAGATCCTGATTCCCCAACAGCGTTTCCCGCGGGTTGAAGCAGCGCAGGATCTCCACACCTCGGGCCAGGGCAGTGACCAGATGACGATCCTTGGCCTCGTCCTCGGGGGCATTCATCGGGTCCAGCATCTGACTTTCGATACTGTTGGATTTGGCGTTGTTATCGGCTTCGCTCATGGCTTTCGCTTACTCCGGCAGGGGCGCATGTTAGCGCCAGTTTTAATCTGATTTCAACAAAACAAAACATAGTACTGCACAGTGGAACTGGCAGTCGAACTGAACTGAATTCTGTTCCGCGATGCAGAAGCCACATGGGCTCTATCCTTCCTGACACAGACGGGCTTCCGTTTCAGAGACTTTACTCCGCCCCCTCTGGAAACTATGATCTGCGTCACATTTTCAGTACCTAGTACTGCACAGCGGAACAGGCACTTCAGACTCCCTCGACGGAGTTATCCACCTCGCCAGGCTATCGCAACGCAGCATCGCGCTTTAGTGTTGGCAGCAGGGCGATATAGAACTGTTCCGAGACACAGAGGTTGGCTGCGGTCGGCCGTTACACGACGGGAAAAGATATGGGTGCGCTGACAGGTATACGAGTACTGGACCTGAGCCGAGTACTGGCAGGACCCTGGTGCGGCCAGATCCTGGCGGATCTTGGCGCCGAGGTGATCAAGGTTGAACGTCCGCGCACTGGCGACGACACCCGCGGCTGGGGCCCACCCTGGATGAAGGACCCGCAGGACGAATGGACCGCAGAAGCCTCCTATTACCAGTCAGCCAACCGAGGCAAGCGCTCGATTGCGATTGACCTGGCCAGCGCCGAAGGACAGGAACTGATCCGCGCGCTGGTTCTGGACTGTGACGTGCTGATTGAGAACTACAAGGCCGGTTCGCTGGGCAAATACGGCCTGGACTACCCGACACTGGCCGAGCTCAATCCGCGGCTGGTGTATTGCTCCATCACCGGATTTGGCCAGACCGGGCCCCGCGCCGAAGAACCCGGTTATGACTTCATCATCCAGGGCATGGGCGGTCTGATGAGCATCACCGGCGAGCGTGACGACCTGCCTGGAGGTGGCCCGCAGAAAACCGGCGTGGCCTTTGCCGACCTGACCACCGGCCTGTATTCCACCATCGCGATTCAGGCTGCGCTGATCAATCGGGAAAAAACCGGCCTCGGTCAGCATTGCGACATGGCCTTGCTGGATGTCCAGGTAGCCGCGCTGGCCAACCAGAGCATGAATTATCTGGCCTCCGGCAAAGTACCTGGCCGTTATGGCAACGCCCACGCCAATATCGTGCCCTACCAGGTATTCAGTGCGGCCGACCGGGATTTCATTATCGCCTGCGGTAACGACAGCCAGTTCATCGCCCTGTGTAACGCCATCGGTCTGCCTGAGCTGCTCAGCGATCCACGCTTTACGCGCAACGCCGACCGGGTCAAGCACCGCAGTGAAATCGTTGAGATTCTGTCTGCGCATTTTCTCGGCGGCACGGCGGACGAGTGGGTCAGCAAGATTCATCCGGTGAAAGTACCGGTCGGGGCGATCAACAATATCGCCCAGGCGCTGGACGAGCCGCAGGTCAAGGCGCGCGACATGCTGGTCAAGATCCCGCACCCGCTCAATCCGGACTTCACCATGGTGGCCAGCCCGCTCAAGCTGTCAGGCTCACCGGTTGAATATCACCGCCCCGCCCCGCTGCTGGGACAGGACACCGATGACGTATTACGTGAGCGACTGAATCTGACCGCCGAGCAGCTGGCTAGCCTTAAACAGCAGGGCGTAATCGAGCAGTCGAAGCAGGGCTAATCCGCCAGCCAGCGCTGATAGACCGAGTCTGGCACCAGCCCTCCCCCGGTACTCCACAGCACGTGCGTGGCGCTGGCCGGATCGACCTTGTGCGCTGCACACCATTGCTGGCCAACTGTTGAGTCGGCCAGCCATCCGGGTCCGGCAAACCCGGCGGTGGCGGAGGGCTCAAGCTTTTCGCCGAGCAGCTTGCCGGCGAGCGTCAGGTACTCACGCAGCGCCGCATCCTCTACTGTGAACACGCCGGCCAGACGATCCTGCATGCAGGCTGTGGCCAGCAGCGACGCCTGCCCCACCGCCAACCCATCGGCCAGGGTCTTGTTATCCAGACCAATGTCATACACCGACAGTGGCGCGGTACTGCCTGAAGCAAGTTGCACCAGCACGCTGGGCGAATGCACCGGCTCGGCGAACCAGCAGTGCACCCGGTCGCCAAATATCAGTTTCAAACCATAGGCAATGCCGCCCGGGGCGCCGCCCACACCGCAGGGCAGATAAACGATCAGGGGCTGCTCCGGAGAGACCTCGATATGCTGCCGCTCCAGCTGCGCGGCGAGGCGTCTGCCCGCCACGGCGTAACCGGTGAACAGGGATGCCGAATGTTCATCATCGACAAAGTGCGAGTGTTGGTCGGCTTCGGCAATGGCGAGCCCGGCTGTCACTGCGCTGGCGTAATCGCCGTCGTGCTCGATGACCTCCACGCCGCGCTCGCGCAGCAACTGCTTTTTCCATTCGCTGGCATCATTGGACATGTGCACTTCGGCACGAAACCCGAGGGCGCGGGATAAAAGCCCAACACTGATACCGAGATTGCCGGTGCTGCCGACTACCAGCCGGTATTGGCCGAACTTTTTTCGCCACGCGGGGCTGCCCAGGTCTGCGAAGGATTGGCCATCCCAGCCCAGTTGCCTGGCGGTGCGCTCTGCAAATTCGAGCACCTCATGGAAGCCGCCACGTGCCTTCACCGAGCCGGCCAACGGCAGTTGATGATCAGCCTTGAGCAACCAGCGACCCGAGCCATCCAGTGCATCGCGTAATTTGTCCGCGGGTAACAGCGGTGACTCGATCAGGCCTTCGGGATGCTCAAGCTCGGGGATTCGCCGCGCAAGCAACGGGCCGGCCCGTTTCAAACGCTCTGCTGCCGCATCAACGTCGGCCGGGCTGATCGGGTCTGGCTGAAGGCGCCGCCCAGGGTTCACCCACAGCAGTGGCTGCAACGCTTGCAAGCGCCGCAGCAGGTCGGGCGGCAGCGCAAACTCGGCTTGCTTGCTATCTTCTATCATGGAACCTCTGAATATGACTGCGCGTGGGCAGGTTGTTTTTGTTGGGCAACAGACCCCAGGGCTCTTTTCAGTCATCATAGTTGCAAATTCGCAAGAGGAGCACGCACATGCCTATCATCGGCTGGATTTTCGTTGCCATCGCCGTGGCCACCCTGCTCGGCACCCTCTATATGTTGCGCAAGACGGCAAACAAGATGCCGATTGATCCTGAAACGATGAAACGCATTCAGGCGCGCAAGGCAGAAATGGAAGCGCAGGAAGCACGCGAAAAGAACCGCGATTAACGCTAGAATGGCCGATTAACAGTCTTAAGCAGGTAGCCCTACAGCATGGTCAATTCCCTACAAGCCCAATTGCTCAAGGCCGGTCTGGTCGACGAGAAAAAGCTGAAGCAGGCCCAACGCGCCAAGAAGAAAGCCGCCAAGAACGAGCCGGAAAAGGTTTACGACACTGCCGCGGCGGTGGAAAAAGCGCGGGCTGAAAAGGCTGAGCGTGACCGCCAGCTGAATGAGCAGCGCAAGCTGGAGAGTGCTCGCAAGGAGAGCGAAGCGCAGGTCAAGCAGATCATCGAGCAGGCGAAGATCGACCGAACCGGCGGCGAGACGCCCTACCAGTTCGCCAGCAAGAACAAGATCAAGAAGATTCACGTTACCGCTGAGCAGTTCGATCAACTCAGCCGGGGCAAGCTCGGCATAGTGCGTCTGTCAGGCAAGTTCGAATTGATCCCGGTGGAGATTGCACAGAAGGTCATGGAGCGGGCCCCGCACTGGCCCGTGGTCATCGCCAAGGTTGAAGCCGACAAGCCAGCCGAAGATGACCCCTACGCCGCGTTTCAGGTGCCCGACGACCTGATGTGGTAAGCACGCTGGATAATAGGCTCTAACGACATGCGGCGTGCTTGATTGCACGCAGCGGTTACTGTGGGCTGATCAGCCTGTCAGTCGAATCAATCCTCGTCTTCGTCCTCGGTCTCTTCCGGTTCCTTCATCTTGCTGTCATCGACCAGGGATTCATCGCGCTTCATGCGTTTCTGCTTCTCGCGCTCTTCCTCGCCTGCGTCGGTGGGGCAATCGAGCGGCAACAGGAACGTCTGCGATACATCGATCAAACCAATGTGTTCGATGGTGCGACGGCCAATCAATACCGGATAGGTCATGTCGCCGCGGTCACGCAGGGAAAACTGCTCTTCATAGACCCGGTCACCCATACAGATCGACATCTTCACCACTGGACGCCGCTCCTTACCACCGGCACCGCGTACCACCACCCGGCGATACACCGGACGTTCGAACTCCAGGCGTACCAGCTCATCGGTGTCTGCATCTTCCACCGGCACATCGTAGCGGACCCATTCCTTGCCCTTGCGGGTAAAGGTTTCGATGTTCACCGCATGCATCGACGACGTCAGCGCGCCGGAATCCACCTTGATCTTCACAGCTGTCAGCTCCGGCAGGATCTGGCCTTTCTCAATCCAGCCCACGACTACCTGCCCGCCGAGTTGTTCTGACTGGGCGCCGCTCTCGGCGTCATCTTCCATGACTTCGGGTTCGGCGTAAGCAGGGTTGCCCAGCGCCAGTGTGGCCGCGAGACACGCCGCGACGGAGAGTGCTTTGGTCGATAACCGCATAAAGGATCCTAAGGAGTGACAACAGAGGAGGTAGACAGAAGAATCGTATAAAAGTCCCAACTGCCGCGATTCTATATTATTTCTGAGAACTGCAAAGCAATGAGAGACGAAGCGCGAGCTTTACCGCTGCCTTTGCCCGGCTCATTCAAAGGCAGCGCCTGCGACAAAATGCCTCCAGATATTTCGCCAACCGCCGATACAGTGGGTATGCCCAACGTAACGGGCGCGATTTGCCCACCAAGAGCCACCATGCAGGGAGCGCAGGATTATGAAATTGATGCGAACACTCAGGATTAATCAGCGGATCTGGTTGATCCTCATTGTTGCGCTAATCAGCCTGGCGCTGCTTTCGCTTAGCAGCTTGCTCAGCATCAAGGAAGAGCTACGTCAGGCGGAAATCACCAAGGCCAGCCATCTGGTCGACACCGCGCATGACCTGCTGGCGCACTATCACGGCAAACAGCTGAGCGGAGAACTGAGCGAACAGGCTGCGCGCCAGCAAGCCCTTGAGGCGCTGCGAGGGCTACGCTACGCCGGACAGGAATATTTCTGGGTAAATGACCTGAACAACGTGATGATCATGCACCCCATGGCGCCGCAAACCGAAGGGATCGATCTGTCCAGCATGGTCAGCCCCAATGGCGAACCCAATGTCATCGTCGAGATGACCAATAAAGTGCGCGAGCAGGGCTCGGCCTATCACGAATACTCCTGGGTACGTCCGGGTAGCGTGCCCGGCGAAGACGAGGGCCTGGACAAGATTGCCGCGTTCAAGCATTTCGAGCCCTGGAACTACATGGTTGGAACAGGCGTGTTCGTTGCCGACATGGAGGCGCGCTTCATCAGCGAAATCAAGAAGTTGATGAGTTTCGTCGTAATTATTACCGCCCTGATGGCGAGCACCCTGTATGTCATCGGTCGCAGCATCGCCAAGCCGCTGGACCAGGTGGTCCGGGCCATGCGCGACATTGCCAGCGGAGAAGCCGACCTGACGCGCCGCCTGGATGATGATGCGCGTGATGAGGTCGGCATGATCGCCCGCCATTTCAACGCCTTTACCGCCAATCTCCGGGACATCGTCATCCAACTGGGCGACAACGCCCAGCAGCTCAGCAGTGCCGGCCAGCAGCTCGATCGCATCAGCGGCGGCAGTCTCGACGGCATGACCAGGCAATCCGAGCGCATGGAACTCATGGCGACGGCCATCAACGAGATCACCTACGGCGTGCATGATGTTGCGCAGAACGCCAGCTCTGCGGCGCAGGAAGTAGAGAAAGCCAGCGATGGCGCCAGCAACGGTCAGGTGCAGGTCAACAAAACCATCGAACAGATAGATCACCTGTCAGCAAGCATCTCCATCGCCGTGCAGCACATGCAGACATTGTCCAACGATGCCCGGGAGATCACCGCGGTGCTCGACGTAATCCGCAACATCGCCGAGCAAACCAACCTGCTGGCACTCAACGCGGCCATCGAAGCGGCCCGTGCCGGCGAAACCGGACGCGGCTTTGCAGTGGTTGCCGACGAGGTGCGCAATCTGGCGCAACGCAGCCAGAAGTCCACCGAGGAAATCAACACCATGATTACCAGGCTGCAGAACAATACGCAGACCGTGGTCGACGTGATCAACGACAGCAGCCGCTATTCTGCACTGAGCGTGGAGCAGGTTAACCACGCAGGCGCAGCCCTGACGCAGATATCCTCATCCATGGAACACATGGTCGCCCTCAACGCCTCGATCGCTAGCGCTACCACGCAACAGTCAACGGTTGTGGAAGACGTCAATCGCAACGTGACCGAAGTCGCCACCCTAGCCCGCGAAGCCACCGATGGCGCCCGGGAAACCGCCCAGGCCAGCCAACATCTGACCAGGATTAGTCAGCAGATTGATCTATTGGTGGGACGCTTCAAAGTGTGAATCCCCCCTGGGGGTGTAGCGCCCTGGTCCGCACTCGGGCGCTACGCCTAATTCCCCAGCAGCGCTAAACCCTGTCGGCGCGTCCGAACGCGGCCCGAGACGCTCGCCGACCCCAGGAAACCCGCCTCAGGGCTGAACCACCCTGGGGGTGTAGCGCGCCTGCGCTACGCCAGGATTGAACCAACGCACAAGCCACAACCAACACCGGAACTCGCCACTCGCACTGAACCACCCCGTCGGCGAGCAGGCGCTCACCAACCCCAGGAAACCCGCCTCAGGGCTGAACCACCCTGGGGGTGTAGCGCGCCTGCGCTACGCCAGGGTCCGATCAACGCACAATGCAAAAGACCAAACGCAAAACCGCCTCAGCCCTTATCCAACGCCACCAGAACCCGTCGATTGCGCTCCCTACCCGCCTGCGTTCGATTATCCGCAATCGGATAACGCCCTCCATGAAAGCGCACCTTGATCATGTCGCGATCAACGCCATGCTCAACCAGATACNCCGATCAACGCACAATGCAAAAGACCAAACGCAAAACCGCCTCAGCCCTTATCCAACGCCACCAGAACCCGTCGATTGCGCTCCCTACCCGCCTGCGTTCGATTATCCGCAATCGGATAACGCCCTCCATGAAAGCGCACCTTGATCATGTCGCGATCAACGCCATGCTCAACCAGATACGCCTGCACCACTAAAGCACGCTGTCTGGACAACTCATGATTGGAGAGCCGGTCGCCGACGTTGTCGGAGTGGCCGTTAACCTCGATTGCCTTGATGCCCGGATCGGCTTCCAGATAGGCCAGTACCACATCGAGAAATGCGCGGGCCTGTTGATCCAGTGTCCGCGCGCCGCTGGCAAAACGTATCGGCGTCGTCGCTATCTGATCGATATTCATCGGTAGCAGACCAGCAATGCATTGCTGGAAATCCACTTGGGCCTGTTGATATCCAACGCTGGAAACTACCACCCGCACGGAGGCCGCGGAGCCGGCCCAACCGCTACGCTGAATGGTCGGGTGCAAGCCGCCAGCCAGACCAGCGAGCATCTGACCCGCCTGCTGATAGGGCACAGACATGACGGCGCCCTGCTGCACCACGGCTTCACCGAGATAGCGCTCAGCGCTGCCATGGCGCCAGGGTGGAACGCCGTTATATAAGGACGCAGAGCCTGGCCGCATGAGGCTGTCCCACGCCTTGAGCTGGAACGTGGGCTGCTCACCCGCACGGCGCACGAATGCCGCTTCGCCGTAGCCAGTCACCGTCTGGCTCAACCGGCACTCGAACTGATCTCCTTCGACGGCCCACTGCACGTCTTCCATACGCGTCTCGAAGGTCGTCGCCAGCGCCGGCAAGGCCAGCCCAATCAGCGGTACAGCCAGATACAATCGAACCACGTAAATCTCCGGACGATAAGCTTTCCATTGCGTTTTACATCGGCCGCGTCAGCTGAAACTTTACCCACGCTCAAGATCGGGTAACGCGCTGTCCCGCACAGCCATGACACTCTCGCTCCGGCGCAGCCCCCGTCCGCGACCGGGTCTCGTACACGCGCAATGCGCTGAACAGCCTCAGTGTAAAATCGAGGCAATTCCGGTAGCATGGCGCCATTGCAACAGCCTGGAACATCGCGATGACCGACACCCTTTCTATCATCCGGCCTGACGACTGGCACATCCACCTGCGTGACGGTGATGTCCTGCCCGACACGGTCGCAGACGCCTCACGTGTGTTCGGCCGGGCAATCATCATGCCGAACCTCGTTCCGCCGGTACGCGATGGCCAGCAGGCCGCCGCCTATAAAGCGCGTATTCTTGCCGCACGCCCGAGCGCATCGGTGTTCGATCCGCTGATGGTCCTGTACCTGACCGATCAGACCAGTCCCGATATCATCCGCCAGGCCTGGAACAGCAAGCAGGCGATTGCCGCCAAGCTCTATCCCGCCGGCGCGACCACTAATTCGGATTCTGGCGTCACGGCGCTGGAAAAGATCTATCCCGCGCTGGAAGCCATGGCCGAGGTCGGCATGCTGTTATTGGTGCACGGCGAAGTCACCCACGCCGATGTGGATATTTTCGATCGGGAAAAGAGCTTTATTGATCAGCAACTGGTTGGCCTGGTTGAGCGCTTCCCCACCCTCAAGGTGGTATTCGAGCACATCACCACGGCAGACGCGGTGGAGTTCGTACAGAGCGCGTCGGACCGGGTCGCCGCGACGATTACCGCGCATCACCTGCTCTACAACCGTAACCACCTGCTGGCGGGCGGCATTCGTCCGCATTATTACTGCCTGCCCATTCTCAAGCGCCAGCGTCATCAGCAGGCACTCGGTGAGGCGGTGGCCAGCGGCTCGCAGAAATTCTTCCTGGGCACCGATTCGGCGCCCCATGCCGGTCATGCCAAGGAAGCGGCCTGCGGCTGCGCCGGCTGCTACACCGCGTATGCCGCGGTGGAGCTCTACGCCGAGGCATTCGATACGCTTGGTGTACTGGACAAACTCGAAGCCTTTGCCAGTTTTAACGGGCCGGATTTCTATGGCCTGCCGCGCAACACCGACCGCATTACCCTGGTTCGCGAGAGCTGGAATGCTCCGCACACGCTGCCGTTCGGAGGCCAGTCTGTGGTCCCGTTGCGTGCTGGCGAAACAATCAATTGGCGAGTAGTTCAATCGCCTGAACGCTAAGGATCGCCAGTGAGCGAGTTTGAGTTCGACGACAACATCGATAATGCACCCCAGGCATCGGGCCCCAAACCGCCGATGGCCTACCGCTTCCGTGGCTTCCTGCCGGTCGTGGTGGATGTCGAGACCGGTGGCTTCAATGCCGCCACGGATGCGTTGCTGGAAATAGCCGCCACCACCATCAGCATGGATGATGACGGCATGGTCTATCCGGACCACACGCACTTCTTTCGCGTAGAGCCATTCGAGGGTGCCAATGTCGAGGCAGCCGCGCTGGAGTTCACCGGCATCAAGCTGGATCATCCGTTGCGCATGGCTGTCGACGAGCACCATGCCCTGACTGAAATTTTTAAGCACATCCGCAAGGCGGTGAAATCCGCCGGTTGCAAGCGCGCGGTGCTGGTCGGGCATAACGCCTTCTTCGACCTGGGCTTCGTCAACGCTGCCGTCGAACGCACCCAGATCAAGCGTAACCCCTTCCATCCGTTTTCCTGCTTTGATACCGCCACGCTGGGCGGCCTGGCGTATGGGCAAACGGTACTGGCCAAGGCCTGCGCCGCAGCCGGTATAGAGTTTGATGGGCGTGAAGCGCATTCGGCGCGTTACGACACCGAACGAACCGCTGACCTGTTCTGCGCCATCGTCAACCGCTGGCGCGAGATGGGCGGCTGGCCGCCCGTCTAAGCGGATTGAGCTTCGGCCTTCCTCGGCATCCTTGATGATCACCTGGCGACAGCTGGGTAAGGATGCCGTGGGCATTGCCTTTTACTGGCCCCAGGCCTTCTCTTATTCCTTTTTCCGATAACAACAGCCGGCGTGTTAACTTGCAGGAATGGTCAGTGCCGGCTATTTTCAGAGATGGCACCAATCTTCCGCTACACTTCAGATGTTAACTCGGCAACAGCTAATAATTGGATGGAGGTCGGCGGCGCCACATGCAGGCCGACTTTGATCAGAAAAAGGAGTCATCCCAGATGAAACGCACTTCACTTGCCGTACTATTTTCCGCCGCTATTGCGTGCGCGGGTATCTCTGCCACCCAGGCAGTCGCCCAGGAAAACTTCGTCACCATTGGCACTGGCGGTCAAACCGGCGTGTATTACGTCGTCGGGCAGTCAGTGTGCCGGTTGATCAACCGCAACAGCAATGAGCACGGCATCCGCTGTAATGCGCCGTCCAGCGGCGGTTCAGTTGCCAACGTCAATGCCATCCGTGGCGGCGAAATGGACATGGGCGTTGTTCAGTCTGACGTTCAATTCAAGGCGTATAAAGGTATCGAGAACTTCGAGGGAGCCGGAGAATTTGAAGGGCTGCGCGCCATGTTCGCGCTGCACGGCGAGCCTCTGACTGTAGTCGCTCGTCGCGACGCCAACATCAAGACGGTCAAGGACCTGAAGGGCAAACGCGTCAACATCGGCAACCCCGGCTCTGGTCAGCGTGACACCATGGACGTAGTGATGGACGCACTGGGCTGGTCCCGCTCCGATTTCGCGCTGGCATCCGAACTGGACGCCGCTGAGCAGGCCGCGGCACTCGGTGACAACAACGTAGACGCCATGGTCTATGTCGCCGGGCATCCAAACGGCTCGATTCAGGAAGCCACTACCACTGTTGATTCGGTGCTGGTATCGGTGTCGGGCGAGGAGATCGATCAGCTGATCGAAGAGCGTCCTTACTATGCCAAGGCAATCATTCCAGGTGGACTGTATCGCGGCAATGACGACGACGTTGAGACCTTTGGCGTGCGCGCTACGCTGGTAACCTCTACTGATACACCAGAAGAAACCGTCTACCAGACCGTCAAGGCCGTATTCGAGAACTTCGACCGGTTCAAGCGTCTGCACCCTGCTTTCGCGACACTGACCGAAGAAGAAATGATCAAGGAAGGTCTCGCCGTTCCGCTTCATGATGGTGCCGTACGCTATTACAAGGAACGCGGCTGGATGTAACCCTGTACCGGGCCGCTTATTGCGGCCCGTTTACTTTCTGCAACAGCTGACGCAGGGCCTGCCATGACCGAAAAAAACCTCCAACGCGACGACCTGGGCACTGAACTGGAGGATCTGGTTTCCTCCGCCGATACCGGAGCCCGCAAACCACGGGGCGTGACAGGCAAGCTGCTGTTGGGTATTGGTGCCACCTGGTCGTTATTTCAATTGTGGATTGCCTCGCCGCTGCCCTACATGGTGGGCTTCGGTGTATTCAACAGTGCCGAGGCGCGCTCGATCCACCTGGCGTTTGCGGTATTTCTTGGCTTCATGGCCTTCCCTGCGCTCAAGCGTTCGCCGCGTGACTACGTCCCGATCCTGGACTGGATTCTGGCGCTGATCGCGTCTTTCTGCGCGGCCTATCTGTTCATTTTCTATTCCGAGCTGGCAAGCCGGCCCGGGAGCCCGACGACAATAGACGTCACGGTGGGTGTTATCGGCCTGGTGATGTTGCTCGAGGCCACCCGACGCGCACTCGGGCCGCCGCTGATGATCGTCGCTTCGATATTCATCATCTATTCGCTGGCTGGCCCGCACATGCCAGGCATTCTGGCCCACCGCGGCGTTAGCCTTCAGGCGCTGACCAATCACCAGTGGCTGACCAGCCAGGGTGTATTCGGTATCGCACTCGGCGTATCCACCAGCTTCGTGTTCCTGTTTGTGCTGTTCGGTGCCCTGCTCGACAAGGCCGGTGCCGGCAATTATTTCATCAAGGTTGCGTTTTCCTTGCTCGGTCACTATCGCGGTGGCCCCGCCAAGGCAGCGGTCGTAGCCTCCGCCATGACCGGTATTATTTCCGGCTCCTCCATTGCCAACGTCGTGACCACCGGGACCTTCACCATCCCGATGATGAAGCGCGTCGGCTTCTCCGCGGAGAAAGCCGGTGCTGTGGAAGTGGCCTCCTCGGTGAATGGCCAGATCATGCCGCCGGTGATGGGCGCTGCGGCATTCCTGATGGTCGAGTATGTCGGTATTTCCTATGTTGAAGTCATCAAGCATGCCTTCCTGCCGGCGCTGATTTCGTACATTGCACTGGTGTACATTGTGCATCTGGAAGCCATGAAGGCCGGCATGCAAGGCCTGGAATCCAGTAACCCGCCTCGCCCTCTGGTGCGCAAGGTGATCGGCTTTCTGACCGGCCTTATATTGCTGATGGTGCTGTCGCTGGCGGTGTATTACGGCCTTGGCTGGCTCAAGCCGATTCTCGGTGACAGTGCCTTCTGGGTGATATCGTCGGTGCTGATCGTTGTTTACATTGCCTTGCTGAAACTGGGCGCCCAGTACCCGGTACTGGAACTGGATGACCCGGATTCGCCGGTCGTCACCTTGCCCCAGACCCGCCCCACGGTCATGTCTGGCCTGCATTACATCCTGCCGGTCATCGTGCTGATCTGGTGCCTGATGGTCGAGCGGCTATCCCCCGGCCTGTCGGCATTCTGGGCCACCGTGTTCATGATCATCATCATCCTCACGCAGCGGCCACTGACCGCACTGTTTCGCGGGCAGAGCGCGCTGGGCAACGACCTGATGCATGGCCTGAGCGATCTCTGGCAAGGGCTGGTCGCCGGCGCGCGCAACATGATCGGCATCGGTATCGCCACCGCCACCGCGGGCATAATCGTTGGTGCGGTATCGCAGACAGGCGTAGGCCTGGTGCTGGCCGATCTGGTCGAGCTGCTGTCGATGGGCAATCTGATGCTCATGCTCATGCTCACCGCCGTGCTCAGCCTTATTCTGGGCATGGGCTTGCCAACGACCGCCAACTACATCGTGGTGTCGGCGCTGCTCGCTCCGGTAGTAGTAACCCTGGGCCAGCAAAACGGGTTGATCGTGCCGCTGATCGCGGTGCACCTGTTTGTCTTCTTCTTCGGCATCATGGCCGACGTCACGCCCCCGGTCGGCCTGGCCTCCTTCGCGGCGGCGGCGGTGTCTGGCGGCGACCCTATCCGCACCGGTTTCCAGGCGTTCTACTACAGCCTGCGTACCGCTGCCCTGCCGTTCCTGTTCATCTTCAACACCGATCTGCTGCTGATCGATGTCGGTCTGTGGCATGGCATCCTCATCTTTATTGTGGCGACCATAGCCATGCTTATCTTTGCCGCAGGGACGCAAGGCTGGCTGGTCGTACGTAACCGCTGGTACGAGAACATCCTGCTGCTGCTGGTAGCGTTCACGCTGTTCCGCCCAGGTTTCTGGATGGACATCATCCACGATCCCTATGAATCCATCCCGGCAGCCGAGCTGACCCAGGCATTGGAGCGTGTCGACGAAGGCAGCCATCTGCGCATGCAGATTGCCGGACTGGATAAAGTCGGTGATCCGCGGACCTTCCACCTTCTGGTACCTATACCTGACGGCGCAACGGGTGAGGAACGGATGGAAGAGCTGGGCTTGACACTCATGCAGGATGGCGACCGTACCTTGGTCGACATGGTCACCTATGGCAGCCTCGCGGCCGATCTGGGTTTCGATTTTGATCAGGAGATCCTCGAAGTGCTGGCTCCGGTAGACCGCATCGCCAAGGAGTGGATGTGGATCCCCGGTCTGTTGCTGTTCGCAATGATCGTCGGGCTGCAGTGGAAGCGCCGCGAGCCCACCGACAAGCCGCGTATGGAGGCGGGTGCCCATGTATAACAAGATTCTGCTGCCCATTGATCTAAACCACAAAGCGTCCTGGCAGAAAGCGCTGCCGGTGGCGCTGGAACTATGCCGCGCGCACGGTGCCTCCTTGTATATCGTTACCGTGCTGCCGGATTTCGGCCTGCCGCTGGTGGGGGGCTTCTTTCCCAAGGACTTTGCCGTCAAAGCGAGAAAAACCTTCAGCGATAATCTCCGCGAATTCGTCAAGGAGATGATTCCCAAGGACGTGAAAGTCCAGCGCGTGGTGGCCGACGGCAAACCCTATGAAGCGATACTGCGTGTGGCGAAGAAACAGGAGGTTGACCTGATTGTCATGTCCTCACACAAACGCAAACGCCTGGAGGATTACGTGCTGGGCACCAATGCCCTGCGCGTTGTGCAGCAGTCGAAACTATCGGTATTGATTGTGCGGTAATGACCGGATGGAAGCGGACCGGCGGAACCCTCTCGCCGGTCCTGCTGCCGACTCCTGACGTTGATGCGAGGCCCTGAAACTCGCGCCCGCTAGCGTTCGAACCATCGATTAACATCATAGTGCCATTGCCCCGCCCAACCGCTCTCTGCTAGCATCCCGCCTTTCCAACGAACGCGTCCAGCCAAAGTGCCTACTTATAACCCCTCACTTCGCATGGCTTTTTCAGTCCTGTGCGTCTTTGTGTGTGCCTTGAGTTGGACTGGTACCGCCAGCGCCCTGAGCATGACGTTCATCAACCCTGGACTGTCCACCGAGCCCTACTGGATCGACGCAATGCGCGCCATGCGCGGAGCGGCAACGAGCCTGGACGTGCAGTTTGAGATACTTCACGCGGAACGCGATTTCCGAAAACAGATATCGCTGGTCAGCGACGTTGCCGAGCGACCCGCCGCGCAACGACCAGACTATCTGATCATTGCCGGAGAGAAAGGCACCCTGGCCGCCCAGCTGGAACTGGCAGAAGCAGCAGGTATTCCGGTATTCCTCGCGTTCAACAGCGTGCGCCCTGCCGAGCGGCCTCAGGTCGGTCATCCTCGCGGGCGCTTCAGCCAATGGCTCGGCAGCCTGACGCCCAACGCGGAAGAAGGTGGCTATCTATCTGCCCGGGCGCTTTTCACCCACACCTTAGAACACACGCCTGAGCAGACATCAGTAGGCTTGATCGCCATTGCAGGCGACCGCTCTACTGATACCGCCCTGAAGCGGAACCAAGGGTTGCAGCGCGCGCTTGCCGAGTTCCCGCAGGTGCAGTTGTATCAGATGGTCAATGCGGACTGGTCCCGCGACAAAGCCGCCGAACAGGCTGCTCACCTCTACCGCCGCTACCCTGACGTGCGGATGGTCTGGGGTGCCAGCGATCAGTTAGCCTTCGGCGCGATGCAATCATTGCGCCGTATCGGGGGCGTACCAGGCCAGGATGTGTTTTTCTCAGGAATTAACTCGACTGACGAGGGGTTGCGCGGCGTGATTGCGCAGGAGCTGACCGCCCTCGCAGGCGGACATCACCTGGCAGGCGCCTGGTCGATCGTCCTGCTTCATGATCATTACCACGGCCTGGACTTCTATCAAACGCACGACGGGCACTCCGAGCTCGAATACTCCATGTTCTCGTTACAGGATGCGCGGATCGCGCAGCAACTGATACAGCGTCGCCAGCAGCACCCTCCCCTGGACTTCTGTTCATTCAGCATGGTCTGCGATCCGCTTCGCCAAGCCTACGACTTTTCCTTCGACGGCTGGCTGAAGGTACATCTGTGATCGCAAGCACCCGGTTCAGACCTTTCAGTCGTCGGTTACTGGTCAAGCTCAGCGCGCTTGCCTTGATTGCCATGCTGCTGGTCTCGATTACGCAGGCTGTACTTATCAACCGATCAGAGCGCCAGAATTACCAGGCTCTGGTCAAGCAGCTGACCTCGACTCAGATTCCGCTGCTGCAAACGGCCTTATGGGATGTCGAACTGGGGACAATAGATCGTCAGCTTCAACGCATCGCCGGGCTGCCCCCCGTCGCCGCTGTGCATTTGCTGTCCGATACCGGCCTGGATATCCGCGCAGGAGAGCCCTCAGTCCAGTCCCAACCGGCCGACGCTATTCTGCTGATCCCTTCGCCATTCGACACCAGCGTGCCCCTGGGTGAACTGCACATCTATTACCAGCATGAACGCGTGATGCAGCAGATCATGAGCTCGATTGTGCAGCGTATCCTTGAGTTCTCGCTGTATACGCTGCTGATCTTTCTGGTGCTGTTTCGCGCCCTGCAGTCTGAACTAGGTCGGCCGCTGAACCAGATAGCCGAGTACGTCAGCAGCCTAAAACCCCAGCGTCACCCGCCTGGCCTGAAACTGCCGCGCCGGACCCGTGACTGGCATGACGAAATTGATCTGATAGTGGATGGCTTCGACACACTGCGCAAAGGCATGTCGCACTACAGCGAGCAGCATGAATGCGTCATGCAGGCCTTGGCGAGCGAACGCGACAGCCTTGATCTGCATGTCGCGCGACGCACGCGCGAATTCGCGCAACTCAACAGCTATCTCAGGCTAATCACCGACAAAACGTTGAGCCTGATGAATCTCAATCACGCCGAATACCCTGAAGCGTTGCGCGATACGCTTGCGGCGCTCTGCCAATACCGGCAGTTCGATGCCTGTGCGTTATTGGACCAACAGGCAGGCGAGCCATCCCGTTATCGGCTCGGCTGGATGCAGGAGAAGGATCCGGTCTGGATTGAGCAGATCAAAGCCCTGGATATCTCTGCCGGCGAGCCGGACTGGTCCATCCAGCGCCTCTCGGAACGCACGCTGTTGATACGCTTTATTGGCCCCCAGACCAGCTTCTGTTGCGCCTTGCGAGACGCACCCGGCACCTTCGAACCCACCGGGGACGAGCTGACGCTAGGCACCGGCCAATGGCTGTTCAGCCTGGTTCAGCATTGGGATCACGTGATTGGCCTGGATCAGGCGAGGCAGGAGCTGATACAGATGTCGCACACGGACCCCCTCACCGGGCTGGCAAACCGCAGACACTTTGAAGCGCATCAGCTCGGTGAGCTCCGCCGTGCATCACGGCTTGGCTACGCCGCCAGCCTGCTCATGATAGACGTTGATTACTTCAAGGGATTCAATGACTTATACGGGCACTCCGCCGGCGACGACTGCCTCAAGGCGTTGGGGGCATTACTGATTGGTAGCTTCAAGCGTGCCGGGGAACTCCCTTCCCGGATGGGCGGCGAGGAGTTTGCCGTGTTGTTACCGGGGTATGACCTGGAAGGTGCAGTGTATGCCGCT
Organism: Pseudomonas saliphila; assembly: GCF_008638345.1. Classification (GTDB taxonomy): domain Bacteria; phylum Pseudomonadota; class Gammaproteobacteria; order Pseudomonadales; family Pseudomonadaceae; genus Halopseudomonas; species Halopseudomonas saliphila. The sequence continues at coordinate 239,434 of NZ_VTVA01000005.1, forward strand.
GAGGCGCTTCGCCGGTCAATCCATGCCTTGGCCATACCCCATGAAGGTTCGATCTGGGGGCAGGTCACAGTGAGCATAGGGTGCGCGAGCTGGCAGGGAACGGGCGAGCCGGACAAGGTGATAGAGAGTCTGCTCAATACCGCCGATGCCGCGCTCTACGAGGCCAAGAGGCTAGGCCGCAACCGCGTCGCGACGCCCTACTCAAGCGACAGCCCGTCTAACGATGTAGCCGGCGCTCCCGTCGTACCCGGATAACTGATACGCTCGTTGCTCCCACGGGTCTGGAATCCTTTGCTTCTAGCCACTATTCGCGCTCTCGCCTCTACACGCCTTCAGGTGCATGCAAATCAGTTCAGACTCTATGTCAACAAACCATCAGGTGTTTGATATGAACAAAGTTGTATTAATTACCGGAGCCACCTCTGGAATGGGCAAAGTGACTGCTTTGCTCCTGGCTGAGAACGGCTATTCCGTCTATGCCGGAGTCCGGAGTTCCAGCGAGGAATTGCTGGAGGAAACACAGAAGCGCAACCTGTCCATCCACACCGTGAAACTGGACGTTCAGGACAGCACATCCATCCGCGACGCGGTCAAGGATGTCATGGCCAAGGAAGGAAGGATCGACGTGCTGGTGAATAACGCCGGCTACGGCCTGGTTGCCACCATTGAGGACGGCACCGACGAGGAAATATTCAAGCAGTTTGACGTCAATGTGTTCGGCCTGATCAAGATGACACGCGAAGTGCTGCCCCATATGCGTCAGGCCGGCAGCGGCGTCATCATCAATATCTCGTCCTTCCTCGGCAAGATGGGGCTGCCCCTGCTCGCGCACTACAATGCCAGCAAGTACGCGGTAGAAGGCATCACCGATTCGCTGCGTTTCGAGGTCGCTCCCTTCGGTATCAGGGTGCACTCCGTGCTCGCCGGCTTGTTTGGCACCAACTTCGTCAAGAAAGGCCTGGTCGCCAACAGCAATACCACCAGCGAGGATTCGCCGTACAAGACGCTGGTCTCGCATTTTGTTCCAATCGTCGCCGCTGCCATCAACGATGGACCCGACCCACTGCCGATTGCCGAGGCCGTGAAAGCCATTATCGAAGATGAAAACAGCGACATCGCCGTCAAAGTCGGCGCCGAGTCCGAGCAGTTTGTACCCCTGCGCAAGACCCTGGACGACAAGGCCTTTGAGGCAAAGGTGAAAGAGACCTTCGGTCTCTGATACATGAACCGGCGCCGTCTGGCGCCGTTTCAGCCAGGCACACGCAGCCTATAGCGCGTGCCGGGAAATATGTTTCGATATCTCCACGATAGCCGTCCGGCCAGTAAATTCGAACTGCACCTTACCCAGTGACGAAAAATAGATTTGCAGCTCGGAATCAATATCAAAGGTGCCGGACGTCTCGATGGAATAGGTCACGATGTTCTTGTATGGCAGCGAAGTGAAATCCTTTTTGCTTCCGGTCAGACCCTGCACGTTCACCGCAATGATCCGCTTATTGGTAAATACAACGCCATCACGCATGGACTTGTACGAGTCGATGACTTGCTCGCCCTCCATCAGCAGCTCAGCCACTTTTTCCGCGTATTCCGCGTTCTGTTTAAGCTTGAAGAAGCCCTTGTTCTCGAAATCGATCATTGTGCAACCTTGTGTTCACGGGGCTCAAGCGCACCAGTGGGGGAGAATTTCGCGCCGTTCTGACGCGACGTGTCGCAGCAGTGTCGCGAAGCTCAGCGGGGTTGGCCAGTGTCTTGTGCATTTGGATTGGCAAGCCGAACCTGAACCCGAATCCCCCCTAGCCCGAAT
>NZ_VTVA01000050.1 GCF_008638345.1 Pseudomonas saliphila
CCATAAAACCCGGTGTGATTCACCGACGATTACGTTGACTGGCTTCGGGGTTACCTGCTTAAACACACGCTACGTCAGCTTCTCCACCGCCAGGTGAATGAGGCCAATCGACGTGAAGCACTTGAGTGGCTGATGTCGGATGCAGAGCATCCATTCAGCTTCAAGGTGTGCTGTATTGCCTACGAATCAGACCACCTCGATGTTCGTGAGGGAGTTCTTTCGTTGCTACGCAAGCACATGAAATAAGAAGCCCGTGAGGGGAAAGTCCCTCACGGGCTTTCTCCGTTATACCGAGGAGCAAATGCCTGCCTGGGAGAACATTGGTAGGTAGCACAGAAGTCTAAACCGAGCGGTAACGCTCAACATCCCAACCGGGAGAAATCCCGGCATGGGGTTTCTCCCTTTTGTTTCTATAGAAAGGAGAAGTCCCATGACAACAATCATCAATACCAAAATCGGTGAGTCCAAGAACGTTGCTCGCCTTTGGCTGGAAGGTCAGAAACTCGCTCGTGCCGGCATCAGAACAGGAATGCGCTATGCCCTGATTCGTCGCCCTGGTGCAGATCGAGTAGAACGGGTTGAGCTGCGGCAGGTGGGTGACACCTTCAGCGGCAAAACCTATAACGTCTCGCGCCGTACTCGCCGGGGCATCGAAGTGCCTTTGATCGAGGTGAGAACGGATGATCTGAAGGAGATTTTTTCTTCTGAGAGAGTCCGAGTAGCGATTCGCCAGGGACGCATTGTCGTAACGGCCAATCATCTCGATGTAAAAATCCGTGAGCGTGTACGCAAGCTGGTACAGCGTCTCAAGACAGGTGAGCCGCTAGCGGTTTGCAGCCTGTTTCATGGAGGAGGGGTAGCGGATAAGGCTCTGCACAGCGGTCTTATGCGAGCGGGGATAAACTCGTTCGTTCAGGTTGGTGTTGAAATTGAACCCGCCTATCTGGATGTATCCTTACGAAACAATGGCGAAATCTGGAGCGAGGAATCGGTAGCTGTATGTAGCGATATCCGAGAGCTGGATTGGACCCATAACGTGCCGGAATGCGACATTTTGGCCGGCGGGGTGCCCTGTTAGAAGGACCGGGGATAGAAATAGATCTATGCTGTTGCGGCACATGGTTCAACAGGCTGTTTCTAGTCGAATGGCTTGGGGACTGACAAAAACAGCTCCCTTATCACAGTGGCTCACGGGCTCACGGCTTCGTGCCCAATGTGCCTGTCTATATGAGATCGCGTGGCTGTCTGAGGAGAACAGAATGAATGCGTGTAGAAAGCGAGTGACCACCGTGAACGTCAATTTCGAGAGCTCAGCGATTAACCCAGTTCAGAGACTTGGACGCAATGTTCCTCAGCTTTTCAACGAGCATCTGGAACCAATCGTACCAGCAAATCAATACTTGAGACTTAAGGAACGTCTGAAGAACTGACCCC
>NZ_VTVA01000051.1 GCF_008638345.1 Pseudomonas saliphila
TCACTGTCCTTAATCTCCTACTCGGCTTCCAAGAGCCATGGGGCGCCTAAGGTTTCAGTGAATCGATCTTATCTGTCGTGTCGTAATGGTCTGCGCAACCTCGGACGAGTAATAACCCTGTTAACTATCTGCCTGCCGTTGTCAGTCTCTCAGGCTTCCAGGCCTCGCATTGGCTGATAGGGCTGGCCTGTTTTCATGATTGCCCAGACGATACGAGCCAGCTTGTTCGCCAGAGCCACCACAATCTTGTTCACATGTTTGCCTTCCATGCTTTTGCGTTTGACCCAGCGACCTAGTCGCGAATCATTATCCGGCTGAACAAGCACCCGGTACGCCGCTCGAGCACCATGTACCAGTTGTTTGCGCACATGCTTGTTACCTTGCTTGGAAATGCCCAGCATTTTTCCTACACCACCCGTACCATGCTGGCGGGGAGTCAGTCCCAGATAGGCGCCGAACTGTCTACCCGACTTGAAGTGCTCGGCGTCACCAGCATGGCTGTACAGCAGCGTCGAGTTGACCAGACCAATACCCGGCAAGCTCTGTATCGCTTCGCAGACTGCATTTTCCTTAGCGATCAGTTTCAACTCACGGTCGTAATCTGCAATCCGTCGCTCGCGTTCCAGCCATTGCTCGCGCAGGTCATGGATCAAGTGACGAGCGCGTACACTCAGTGCTCGCTCGGCATCCTCAAGTATCAACGGCACTGTCTCACGCAGACTTTTGTGCCCTTGGGCAATGGTGATACCCATTTCCAGTAGCAGGCCACGCAGCTCGTTACCGATGGCCGTCTTCTCCTTGACCAGGCGTTCACGGACCCGGTGCAAGGCCTGGATATCCAGCTGTTCAACTGACTTCACTGCGACCGACGGCATACTAGGTCGAGCAGCAGCCTCGACAATAGCCTGAGCATCACGCTGGTCATTTTTGTGCACCTGCACGAAGGGCTTAACGTAGCGCGGATGAATGATCTTCACCTCATGCCCCAGCGCCTTGATCTGGCGAGCCCAGTAATGCGCTCCACCGCAGGCTTCCATGGCAACTAGACAGATTGGCTGAGTGGCCAGGAAAGGCAGCAACTGATCACGCTTGAGCTGCTTGCCGAGTATCTTATGTCCCCGGCTATCGTTGCCGTGAAGCTGAAATACCTGTTTGGCGAGATCGATTCCAATAATGCTAATCTTGCTCATGGATGGACCCTCCTGCTTTGATGCCGACCCGTGATTGTGGACAAACTCAATCATGGCAC
>NZ_VTVA01000052.1 GCF_008638345.1 Pseudomonas saliphila
GGAACGTCTGAAAAAGACTTTCTAAAACGGTAAAATGGCGCAGCCCATTTTCGAGATCACCGCATGAAACAGATGAGCTTCGCTGACGCCGAATACGCCGGAAAACGTAAGCAGACCCGCCGTGAGCGCTTCCTGATCGAAATGGATCAGGTTGTCCCCTGGAAGCCATTGCTGGCATTGATCGAGCCCCATTATCCCAAGGGTGAAGGTGGGCGCCCTGCCTATCCGCTGGAAGCCATGCTGCGGGTTCATCTGATGCAGAACTGGTTTGGCTACAGCGATCCGGCGATGGAAGAGGCCCTGTATGAAACGACCATCTTGCGGCATTTTGCGGGCTTGCAGCTAGATCGCATCCCCGACGAAACCACCATCCTCAACTTCCGTCGCTTGCTGGAACGCCACGGCATGTCCACCGCGTTGTTCGAGGTGGTGAACCGTTACCTGGGTGAACATGGGCTAATGCTCCGCCAAGGGACCATAGTCGATGCAACCATCATTCATGCACCCAGTTCGACCAAGAATGCAGACGGAAAGCGTGATCCCGAGATGCACCAGACAAAGAAAGGCAATCAGTACTATTTCGGCATGAAGGCGCACATCGGTGTGGATGCTGACACAGGTCTGGTTCACAGCCTCGTAGGCACACCTGCCAACGCTGCTGATGTCACTCAGGTAGACAAGTTGCTGCACGGCGACGAAACTCATGTGTGCGGTGATGCTGGTTACACCGGCGTCCAGAAACGGGACGAGCATAAGGAACGCAAGTCCGTGGTCTGGTCGATTGCCGTGCGTCCTGGCAAGCTCAAGACGTTGAGCAAAACCAAGCTGATTGAGAAAGGGTTACGCCGAATCGAACGCGCCAAAGCCAGCACCCGGGCCAAGGTCGAGCACCCGTTCCGGGTGATCAAATGCCAGCTTGGCTTTACCAAGGTGCGTTACAAAGGTTTGGCCAAGAATACCGCCCAGCTGCATACCCTGTTTGCCTTGGCGAACCTGTGGATGGCCCGAAAGCAGTTGTTGAGCGCGGGATAAATCCGCCCGGAGTTTCGGGTATGGCGGCCTGACAGGCCGAAAGCGGGCTTAAACACCCCCAAAGCGTGACCAGGCTCGATGAAATCGTTCCCGAAATGATTTTTTGCGCGTTGAGGTCAGAATCGCCGCCAGCGGGGTCAGTTCTTCAGACGTTCC
>NZ_VTVA01000053.1 GCF_008638345.1 Pseudomonas saliphila
TAGGGAAGGTCTGAATAACTCCCCGAAATCGGCGATAATACGCCCATCACAAAACCTGTAGGATTCGTTGCTGCCATGGATCAGATCACCTTCTCCGAAGCAGAGTACCAAACCAAGAAGCGCAAAACTCGCCGTGAGATTTTTCTGGAGCGCATGGACAAGCTGATTCCGTGGCAGAAGCTGGAGAAGAAGGTGGCCCGATACTACCCCAAAGGCGAGAACGGCCGGCCTCCGTATCCGCTGCCTGCCATGCTCCGTGTTCATTTTATGCAGCTGTTCTACAACCTCAGTGATCCGGCAATGGAAGATGCACTATACGAAATTCAGTCGATGCGTAGCTTCGCAGGTTTGAAGCTGGACCGCTTGCCCGACGAAACGACCATCCTCAATTTCCGGCATTTTCTGGAGCAACACGGACTCGGCAAGGCACTGTTCAAAGAGGTGAACAAACACCTGGAGAAGAATGGTCTGATGCTGCGTGAAGGCAGTATTGTTGATGCCACCATCATCTCTGCTCCGAGTTCCACCAAGAACAACAGTGGTCAGCGTGACCCGGAAATGCACCAGACCAAGAAAGGTAATCAATGGCACTTCGGCATGAAAATGCACATTGGTGTCGATGACACCCTTGGGCTGATTCATAGCATAGACACTACGGCTGCCAATGTTCACGATATTGTGCCTTCCGGCAATCTGTTACATGGCGACGAGCAGCGTGTGTTCGGGGATGCGGGGTATCTTGGCATTCAGAAACGGGACGAGCATAAGCAACGTAAAGATGTTGACTGGCACATCGCCAAGCGTCCGGGTACTCGCAAGACGCTGAGCGCCAACAATCTGAAAGCTGAGAAAATCAAAGCCAGCATTCGTGCCAAAGTGGAGCACCCCTTCCGGTACATCAAGCAGGTCTTTGGTTACAGCAAAGTCCGCTATCGCGGCCTGGCCAAGAACACCAATCGTTTGTACTTGCTGGCAGCGTTCAGCAACCTGCTGATGGGCGAGAAATATCTATCGGCGTAGGGTAATTGTGCCTGTTTTGCGCCGATATGGCGGGAAATGGGCTAAAAACAGACAAATAATGAGGAAGTGCTGCCTGAAATTCACGTTTTTTGCCGGCCAATGTCTAGATTGGCGAAATGCAGCATTTATTCAGACCTTCC
>NZ_VTVA01000054.1 GCF_008638345.1 Pseudomonas saliphila
CAGGTTGGCGTACCTTACATCGTCGTGTTCCTGAACAAGGCTGACATGGTCGATGACGAAGAGCTCCTGGAGCTGGTCGAAATGGAAGTGCGCGATCTGCTGAACGCCTATGACTTCCCTGGCGACGACACACCGATCATCATCGGTTCGGCGCTGATGGCGTTGAATGGCGAAGACGGCAACGAAATGGGTACTACTGCCGTCCGTAAGCTGGTCGAAACGCTGGATGCCTACATCCCTGAGCCTGAGCGTGCGATCGACAAGCCGTTCCTGATGCCGATTGAAGACGTGTTCTCCATCTCTGGTCGCGGTACCGTTGTGACTGGTCGTGTTGAGCGTGGCATCGTCAAGATCCAGGAAGAAGTCGAGATCGTTGGCCTGAAGGACACCGTCAAGACTACCTGTACTGGTGTCGAGATGTTCCGCAAGCTGCTCGACGAAGGCCGTGCTGGTGAGAACGTTGGTGTTCTGCTGCGTGGTACCAAGCGTGAAGACGTTGAGCGTGGTCAGGTATTGGCCAAGCCGGGCACTATCAAGCCGCACACCCAGTTCGAAGCCGAAGTGTACATTCTGGGCAAGGACGAAGGCGGCCGTCACACTCCGTTCTTCAAGGGATACCGTCCACAGTTCTACTTCCGTACAACTGACGTGACAGGTTCCTGCGAGCTGCCGGAAGGTACAGAAATGGTAATGCCGGGCGACAACGTCAAGTTGGTTGTTACCCTGATCGCTCCGATCGCCATGGAAGACGGCCTGCGCTTCGCGATTCGCGAAGGTGGTCGTACCGTTGGTGCCGGTGTGGTTGC
>NZ_VTVA01000055.1 GCF_008638345.1 Pseudomonas saliphila
GGGAGTTATTCAGACCTTCCCTAAGCTCTTGGTGTTGTGAAGCTACACGTACTAGTGGCGTGTCTGTAATATCCGTTTATCTGAAAATAGCGGACGCTATATAAGACCAAAATGGGTTCTTCATCACTTCATGTGGATTTGGCTTGATCGAACAAGTGCCTCACAGGGCTGCCAATCAAGTAAATCATGGCGATGAAATTGGCCTCGTTCCGGTAGCCGCGCGCACGTGACCGAGCTGCCTGGAACAGGCCGTTCATTCCTTCCAGACGTGTATAAATGGGGTCAGATGAGAATGGAACTTACTTAAGGAATCGCTGATCAATTCAGATTTGCGCATTACCGGTGTCGATCAACTGAATTTTTGATGCAGCGAACCTGTTCTTGGCGACATTGCTCCGCAAATCGCCTTCAACTCTGGCCATTTTGGCCTATTTCCACCCGACTACCGGAGTTCAAGACGCAATAACCCCGTCTGTCACCGCATAACACCGCTTGGCCAACACCAGATTGGCCAGTGCAAACAGACTGAACAGCTGGGCCTGATTCTTCTCCATGCCCCGATAGCGCACCTTGCGGTGACCAAACAGATTCTTGATCACATGGAACGGGTGTTCCACCTTGGCGCGGATGCTCGCCTTGCAGTGCTCAATGCGTTGCAATATCTGCTTCTCCGGGC
>NZ_VTVA01000056.1 GCF_008638345.1 Pseudomonas saliphila
TATTACGGATCCGGCTGTTATCCATAAGATTTTGGCGCACCTTGACAAGCAGACTCTTCTTGAAGCAAAAAACGATTCTCTAATGCCGCCACTTCGAGCTCCACCAGCCACAGCCTCATTCAGTGACTACATCATTCAACGCGACTTCGATTTTGGCGCATGAAGCACAAAAAACAGACCATCACTTGAACATGCAACATGTTGAGGTAAGGGCTTTCACATATCTCATTGCGGATTTCAGTACCCAAGACCAGTTATATTGCGTCTATCTTGATGACAACTACTTCACTGATTCCTGAAAAGTACCCATTTGACACACGTGCAACTGGCCTTAAATACAGCTGACACAGTGGGTAGTACATAGCGTTAATATTTCTTATACTC
>NZ_VTVA01000057.1 GCF_008638345.1 Pseudomonas saliphila
AGTCTGAGACCCACAGTTGATTTGGTCGACCAGCATGGAAGTGACGCTGGACCTTGTCGAGCGGGCAAACCGCTTTCTCATCAGGCATCGTGGTACGGATCACATGACCGCGCCGAACGCCCTGTAGACCAAGCCGGCGCATCAACCGTTGAACAGTACATCGGGCGACGTGAATGCCTTCTCGCTTGAGTTGCTTCCACACCTTCACGACGCCGTAGCACTGCATGTTGTCATCCCAGACACGCTGGACTTCATCGCTCAACAGCTCGTCCTGCTTAGCACGTGCGCTTCGTAGCTCGGGTTGGCGCGCTCTGGCTGCATACTGGTAGTAACCAGACGGAGCGATCTGTATCACGCGACAGATCGACTCGA
>NZ_VTVA01000058.1 GCF_008638345.1 Pseudomonas saliphila
CGGATGTTGTTGCGCGGGTGACTATTTGCAGCAGTCGACGGGGACGGCAGGTTAACCGGAACGAACGCGGGCACTGAAGCGAGCGTGTTATCGGTTCGTCGCGACTCACTGATCCAGCGCCGCACCAGATTGGCGTTGAGGGCGTTCTCCAGCGCAATGCGTGAGACGGAGGCACCCGGTTCATGGCAGGTTGCAACGATGCTGGCCTTGAACTCCTGGGAATGGCGACGGCGTTTTTGGTAGGGCTTGCCTACGCTTACAGTGCTCATATTAAGTGTCCACTAGAAAATAAGTGGACACTATCCTGACGTCAGCTGTGCCAGGCTCAAGA
>NZ_VTVA01000059.1 GCF_008638345.1 Pseudomonas saliphila
ATGGTTTCAGCCAAGGCGTTGTCATAGCTGTCTCCTTTGCTGCCAACAGAGGGCTCTATTCCAGCTTCAGCGAGACGCTCCGTATAACGGATGGAGACGTACTGGCTACCCCTGTCGCTATGGTGAACCAGACCGTCCATTTGGCCTGGCTGTCGGGCGCAGAGGGCCTGTTCCAGCGCATCCAGGACGAAGTCTGTTTTCATGCTGCTGCTCACACGCCAGCCAACGATTCGTCGAGCGAAGACATCGATAACGAAGGCTACATAGAGCCAGCCCTGCCACGTAGAAACGTAGGTAAAGTCTGAGACCCACAGTTG
>NZ_VTVA01000006.1 GCF_008638345.1 Pseudomonas saliphila
GGTCGGGGTGTTCTTTTGTGCGCGATATATTTAAGTTTGCCTATATCCTTTTTTTTGCTGGTGCCTGACGGTCAGTTGTCGCAGGGCGCTGCCGACATCCTATGCGGTATACTTGTCCGATATTTTCCACTGATGCGCCCTTGTTTGGGCCGGGCCTGATACTGAGGAGACTGCCATGGACCAGGATCGCGTTTTAATCTTCGATACAACGCTTCGCGACGGAGAGCAAAGCCCCGGGGCGTCGATGACGGGCGAGGAAAAGCTGCGGATCGCCAAGGCGTTGGAAAAGCTGAAGGTCGATGTCATCGAAGCCGGCTTTGCCATTGCCAGTCCGGGTGACTTTGAAGCGGTCAAGGCGATCGCGGACAACATCAAGGACAGCACCGTGTGCAGTCTCGCTCGGGCAGTGGAAGCCGATATAGAGCGCGCGGCCGAGGCCCTCGCCGGCGCTAATTCAGGCCGCATTCATACCTTTATCGCGACCAGCCCGATACACATGCAGCACAAGTTGCGCCTTGAGCCCAATCAGGTGCTTGAGCAGGCGGTGCGCGCGGTCAAGCATGCGCGTAATCTCTGTGGCGACGTCGAGTTCTCTTGTGAAGATGCCGGCCGTTCCGAAATCGACTTCCTCTGCCGGATTATCGAAGCGGCTATTGCTGCCGGCGCGCGCACCATTAATATCCCGGATACTGTCGGCTACTCCATTCCCCACCAGTTTGGCGAGACTATTCGGCAGATCATCGAGCGGGTGCCGAATTCCGATCAGGCTATCTTCTCGGTGCATTGCCATAACGATCTGGGGTTGGCGGTAGCCAACTCTCTTGCGGCAGTGTGCGCCGGCGCCAGACAGGTGGAATGCACGATCAATGGCCTCGGTGAGCGGGCCGGTAATGCGGCGCTTGAAGAAATCGTTATGGCGATCAAGACGCGGGAAGACATCCTCGGTGTGCATACCGGTATCGTTACCGAGAACATTCTCAGCGCCTCACGTCTTGTCTCCGGAATTACCGGATTTCCTGTGCAGCCGAACAAGGCGATCGTTGGTGCCAATGCCTTTGCGCATGAATCGGGTATCCATCAGGACGGCGTGATCAAGCACCGCGAAACCTACGAGATAATGAGTGCCCAGTCGGTCGGCTGGCATACCAATCGCTTGTCACTCGGCAAACTCTCGGGGCGCAATGCGTTCCGCAATCGTCTGGACGAGCTGGGCATTCAGTTGCCTGGTGACGCCGAGTTGAACGCTGCCTTTAGCCGCTTCAAGCAACTGGCTGACAAGAAGCACGAGATTTTTGATGAAGACCTGCAGGCACTGGTCTCGGACACACTCACCGAAGCGGTTGAACATCTCAAGCTGGTTTATCTGGACGTGACTTCACGCACTGGTGAGACACCTATAGCGCGAGTGACACTGACTGCCGATGGAGTAGAGCACAAGGCTGAGTCAGAAGGCTCCGGCCCAGTGGATGCGACGTTCAAGGCAATCGAACAAGTCGTTCAGTCCAATACAGTTCTGCAGCTCTATTCGGTGAATGCCATTACTCAGGGCACAGATTCCCAGGGAGAGGTCACGGTGCGGCTGGAAAGAGCCGGACGTATAGTCAATGGCAACGGTGCAGATACCGATATTATTGTTGCCTCGGCGAAGGCCTATATCAACGCCCTGAACCTGATTCAGGCTGGAGCGCTCAAAGCACACCCACAGGAAGCTGGTGTTTGATGCTTGAGCAGACGCGCCTGTCTTATCTTGAGGCCATGGGGGTCGCCAATTGGATGCCGCGTGCGGTGCTTGCTAACGCGGCACAACGTGTGCCGGCCGACGTCCCACCACCTCCATTGCAGGCCGCCCCCGTATCAGAGCCACCTGAAAAGCCTACTTCGGCGCTCATCGCCCCTGAGGTCGTCGCGCCGCCTGCCAGGAAACACATACCGATTCCGGTGCCGCGCCCCGGCGCTACAAGCAGACCGGCGGTCGAATCCCCACCCGAGCCGGCCCAGCAGACTGCGCCGGCAGTCCCTGTGGGCCCCTTTTATGTGCAGCTTTGGTTGGCCGGGCCCTGCGCGCTGCTGATTGAGACGCAGGAACCTGGTCTGGAGAGTGCGTCTCCCACGTTTCGGTTACTCAATGAGATTCTTCGTGCGGCTGAGTTGCCGACGCCGGCCAGGCTCTACGCCGACTTTCACTGGCCCCTGACCAGGAACCGGCAGCTGGATAACAGCGCGGTGGCCGCCAGTCAGGGTTTGCAAGCCTTCATGCAGGCGCGTTTAGAGTCTCAGCAGATCGATTCTATCGGGTGTTTTGGTGCTCATACAGTGTTATTGAGCGATCCGGATGCCGAGGCCATTGCAGACCTCGCTGGGAGAGTGGAGTCGATTGATCAGCTTCCCCCCGCCTGGTTTGTTCCCTCTTTGGAAGGCTTAATGGCTGAGCCCGAAGCGAAGCGCCGGCTCTGGCATTTTCTCAAACGCATAAAGGCACAGTGGGCGGTAGTGAATGACTGAATTGTATTTCCGCCCAATGCTCGAGGGCGATGTGGACGCTGTGCTGGATATCGAATGTTCTGCCTTCTCTCATCCCTGGACGCGCGGCATTTTTCTGGACTGTATCCGTTCCGGCTATGAATGCTGGCTGTCATTCGAAGGTGATAGGCAGGTAGGTCACGGCGTACTCTCGGCTGCAGCTCAGGAATCGCACTTGCTCAACCTGACAGTTCGGCCGGATCGTCAGGGTCGAGGCTATGGCCTCAAGATGCTGGAACGGCTGATGGCGCGCGCCAAGCTTCGTGACGCGGGTGTGGCTTTTCTTGAGGTGCGTGAATCCAATGTGTCGGCTATCCGCTTGTATGAGAACTTCGGGTTCAATGAGATCGGGCGTCGACGCGGTTATTATCCGGCAGCACAGGGCCAGGAGGATGCCTTGGTGATGGCCTTCTCGCTGCTGGACTGAGCGATTGCCCAAGAGCAATGACGGCTGACGCTACGCCGCGAATCAGATCAAACTCAACAGGGAAACGCATGGACGACCTTACACAGCTATTCAAGAACAATCGTGAATGGGCGGACTCCATCAAGCAGGAGGCCCCGACATTCTTTACCAAACTGGCGGGCCAGCAAGCGCCGGAGTTTCTCTGGATCGGGTGCGCGGATTCCAGGGTGCCCGCCAATGAAATCGTTGGTTTGCTTCCGGGCGAATTATTCGTCCACCGCAACATAGCCAATGTCGTGCTGCATACTGACCTGAACTGTTTATCGGTCATGCAATTCGCCGTTGATGTGCTCAAGATCAAACATATTATCGTAACCGGTCACTACGGCTGCGGCGGCGTCAAAGCCGCCATGAGCAATACACAGTTGGGTCTAAGCGATGGCTGGCTGAGGACAATTCGCGACCTGTATTTCGAGCAGCGCGAACGGTTGCGTCTGGTCGAAGATGAAGAAGTTCGCCTGGACCGCATGTGTGAGATGAACGTCATTCGCCAGGTGGCCAATGCCAGTCATACCAGTATTGTGCAAAACGCCTGGCATCGAGGACAGCCGTTGGCCGTGCACGGCTTCATTTATGGCATCAAGAATGGTCATCTGAAGAATCTCGATGTCACCGTGACCGGCCCGGAGCAGATCCCCGAGCAGTACCGTCTCAGCCCGCCCTGATGCGTAGCGAGCGATCCTTGGCCATGGCAGGGCTGGTGATTTGCACGCTGGCCTGGGCTGGTAATGCGCTGGTCGCCAGGGCTACCGCAGGTGAGTTGCCCCCGATAGGCTTGTCCTTCTGGCGCTGGTCGACCGCTCTGGCACTACTGCTGCCCTTTACTGTCCGTGGCCTATGGCAGCATCGCGAGGTGTTATGTACGCGGTGGAAGCATGTCGTCGTGCTCGCGGGACTGAGTATCTCCTCCTACAACACTTTGCTTTACCAGGCTGCACAGAGCACCACGGCCATCAACCTGACGCTGGTGAACACCGGCCTGCCGGTCGCTGCGTTTATCTGGTCCGTGGTGCTGCTGCGTATCTGGCCCAGCGTCCTGACCCTGCTGGGTACGCTGCTGTCCTTTCTCGGCCTGCTGGTTATACTCAGCATGGGACAGCCTGAACGGCTGCTGTCGCTGGCATTCAATCGGGGCGACCTGATCATGGTTCTGGCGGTTTTATGTTGGGGCCTGTACTCGGTGTTACTACGGTACTGGATGCTGCCAGTGCCGGGATTGGTTCAGCTGGCTGCTTTGCTGATCTGTGGCGTGCCGATCTTGTTACCCTTCTATTTATGGGAGTACAGCACGACGGGTGGGATGCCGTTGACGGCTCAGGCAGTGGGTGCGGTGGCCTATACCGCGGTTTTCGCTTCGTTGCTCGCGTATTGGGCCTGGAATAACGGGGTTCGGGTGCTGGGGCCAGCCACTGCATCATTGTTCAGTTACCTGATGCCTGTATTCGCGGCCTTGCTCGGTATGTTCATTCTGGGTGAGCAGTTGCAATGGTTTCACTTTGTTGGCGGAGCGCTGACCTTCCTTGGTCTGGTTCTGGCTACCCGTCCCGGGCACGCCAGGTAGCTTGATCGGCCGCCTATCTCTGCTTCAACTAATGCTCATCAGGCTAGCATTGCCCCCGGCCGCAGCGGTGTTAATGCTGAGCGAGCGTTCGATGTAGAGGCGCTCGAGCGCTACCTGCCGATCTCCGGGCACATATCCGCTCACACCGACTATGGGTCCGCTGCGTTGCGCCAGGAGTTTGCACAAGGCGCGCAACTGATCGGAGTCGCCGTGGTGCAAGACCGCCTCGAATTCAAGGCTATCCTCCTGCCAGTTCGTGGTGCTCTCGATCCTTGCCTGTACCGCAGCGGGGAGACGGCCGAGCAGATACCGGCTGGTGTCGTCTTCCGGCCAGACTGCTGTGGAGCCGACAGCAAGCAGCGCCGCTAGCTGGATCAGGCGGTCTTGCTGGTCATCCGCCAGGCTCAGTACGCGTTCGCGCGGCAGTATCGTATAAGCGTTGCGCTCACCGGTCGGGCCTGGCAGCACGCGCGTCACACCGCTCTGCGAGAGGGCGGCGAAAGTGTCACAGGCAGTCACCAGTCCTGCATTGTTCTGCTCGCGCGCCCAGTCCCTGAACGCAGTCAGCGGCAGGTCGATGCGCTCGGCCATGCTTTCACGCACGCGCGTGTCGTTTTCACCTTCAATGCCCATGCGCTTGAAGGTCGGCGCCGCGCCTTCTGCGGGACAGCTTGCCAGTAAACGATACATGTAGAGTGGACCACCCGCCTTTGGGCCGGTGCCGGACAGACCTTCACCGCCGAAGGGTTGCACGCCGACCACCGCGCCGACGATATTGCGATTGACGTATACATTGCCGACCCGGGCCTTACTCACCACCTGTTCGATGGTTTCATCTATGCGCGTATGCACACCGAGGGTCAGTCCATAGCCGGTGCCGTTGATCTGATCCAGCAGACTGGCAAGTTCCTCGCGACGGTAGCGCAACACGTGCAGTACCGGCCCGAATACCTCGCGCTGGAGTTCTGCCAGATTATCGATTTCGATCAGGGTTGGCAGCACGAAGGTGCCTCGTTCCAGTGCATCAGGTTCATGGCGTCCAGCCTGTACAACCCGGCGGCCCTTCGAGCGCATGTCGGCGATATGGCGCTCAATCGTAGCCTTGGCCTCGGCGTCTATGACCGGGCCTACATCGGTGGCCAGGTGATCAGGGTTGCCGACGTTATAACCGGCAAAGGTCCCCTCAAGCATTCTTAACAAACGCTCCGCTACATCGTCCTGCACGCAGAGTACTCGCAGCGCTGAACAGCGTTGGCCCGCACTATCAAAGGCTGAATCGACCACATCGGCGACCACCTGCTCTGTCAGAGCCGAGGAGTCGACAATCATCGCGTTCTGCCCACCGGTTTCCGCGATCAACGGAATCGGACGCCCCTGGGCATCGAGTCTGCCGGCCAGGTTACGCGAAATAATATTCGCGACGTCGGTTGAGCCGGTGAACATCACACCCTTGATGCGCTCGTCGCCAACCAGTGCGTCACCCAGTGTCGCGCCATCACCTGGCAGCAGCTGGACTGCGCCTTCGGGTACGCCGGCCTGGAGCAGAAACTGGATGGCCTGGGCGGCGATAAGTGGTGTCTGTTCAGCGGGTTTGGCAATCACGGTATTGCCCGCAGCCAGTGCAGCCACCACTTGCCCGGTAAAGATCGCCAGTGGGAAGTTCCAGGGACTGATACACAGCACGGTGCCCAGCGGCCGATGTGTGTCGTTGTTGAAATCCTCGCGGGCTTGTAGACCATAGAACCGCATGAAGTCGACCGCCTCGCGGACTTCGGCGATGCCATTGGAAAAGGTTTTGCCGGCTTCGCGAGCCAGCAGACCGAGCAGCGGCTGGATCTGGGCCTCCATCAGATCAGCGGCGCGCTCAAGGATAGCCGCACGCTCCGCCGGTGGAGTCGCCTGCCAGATAGGCGCTGCAGTCCGCGCGGCCTGCAAGGCGTTGGCTGCCTCCTGCACGGTTGCATTGCGTACCTGACCCACGCAATCGCGCAGATCGGCTGGGTTGTGTACGTCTTCCCATGTGCCCTCGGCAATCTCACATCCGAGCATCGGCTGGGCCCGCCACTGCAGCTGGGTGCTGGCCAGCAGGGCGCTGGACAGCGATGCCAGGCGTTGCTCGTTGGACAGGTCTATGCCGCTCGAGTTGGCGCGCCTGGAGCCGTACAGGTCCCGCGGCAAGGGAATGCGTGGATGGGGCAGTCCCAGCGCTCCCTCCTGGGCCGCGGCCTGCTGCACCGTCACAATAGGATCCTCGACCAGCTCGCTGATGGCTACCGAGCGGTCAGCGATGCGATTGACGAAGGACGTATTGGCGCCGTTCTCCAGAAGCCGCCGCACAAGATAGGCGAGCAGGGTCTCATGGGTGCCAACCGGGGCATAGATCCGGCACGGGCGGTTCAGTTTGCCATCGGCGGTCTTGCCCACGACCTGGTCATACAAGGGCTCACCCATGCCGTGCAGGCACTGAAATTCGTATTGTCCGGGGTAATAATTCTGGCCGGCCAGATGGTAGATGGTCGCCAAGGAGTGCGCGTTGTGGGTAGCGAATTGCGGGTATACCGCATCCGGTGCCGCCAACAGCTTGCGCGCACAGGCAATATAGGAAATGTCGGTGTACATCTTGCGGGTATACACCGGATAGCCCTCAAGCCCCTCAAGCTGAGCAAACTTGATTTCACTATCCCAATAAGCGCCTTTAACCAGGCGAATCATCAGACGATGGCTGCTGCGACGCGCCAGGTCGATCAGATAGTCGATTACATAGGGGCAGCGCTTCAGGTAGGCCTGGATGACAAAGCCGATTCCGTTCCAGCCGCGAAGATCGGGCTCGAAACACAACCGCTCGAGGAGGTCGAGTGACAGCTCCAGGCGGTCTGCTTCCTCCGCATCGATATTGATGCCTATGTCGTACTGGCGGCCCAGGCGGACCAGCTCCAGTAACCGCGGGTAAAGCTCGTCCATGACCCGATCATACTGGGCACGGCTGTATCGCGGGTGAAGGGCAGAAAGTTTGATGGAAATACCGGGCCCTTCGTATATACCTCGACCGTTCGACGCCTTGCCGATAGCATGGATAGCCTGTTCGTACGAGGTCATATAGGCGCGGGCATCTTCCTCGGTCATCGCCGCCTCGCCGAGCATGTCGTATGAATAGCGAAATCCCTGCGCTTCCAGTTTCGACGCGTTAGCCAGCGCTTCTCCGATGGTTTCGCCGGTAACGAACTGCTCGCCCATCATGCGCATGGCCATATCGACGGCCTTGCGAATCACTGGTTCGCCGCTCTTGCCGATAATGCGATTGAGTGAGCGGGTCATGCCTGTTTCGTTGTGTGTCGATACCAGTCTGCCGGTGACCAGCAGCCCCCAGGAGGCAGCGTTGACGAACATCGACGGGCTGTTGCCTAGGTGCTGCTGCCAGTTGCCATGGCTGATTTTGTCGCGAATCAGCGCATCGCGGGTGCCCTTGTCGGGTATACGCAATAGGGCTTCGGCCAGGCACATCAGCGCGACTCCCTCCTGGGAAGACAAAGAAAATTCCTGAAGCAGTCCCTGGACCAATCCGGCCCGGCCGCTGGCCCCCTTACGTGCCCGCAGTTGCTCGGCCAGGCGGTAGGCCAATTCATAGCTGGAAGTGGCGATCTGCTCGGGGACGCGGGCCTGTTCCAACAATAGCGGAACGATTTCCGGCTCGGGGCGACGGTACGCCGCCGTGATGGCCGCGCGAAGTACTGGCTGCGGCAGAATACTGTGCGCAAATTCGAGAAAGGGTTGAAACGACTGATCGGACAAGGCCTCTACAGCATCGTCGTCGTCGTCGCCATCGCCGATACGCTGCGCCAGAGCAGCCAGTTCAGGCATCTCAATGCCGCGGTCGAGGGTTTCCAGATAGCTGAATATAGCCTGCTTGATAAGCCAATGCGGAGTGCGATCGAGGCGGGCAGCAGCGTCCTTGAGTCTGGCGCGGGTGACTTCGTCCAGCTTGACGCCGAGGGTGGTGTTGGCCATGCGATTGTACTCCGTTAGCGACTCAGGCAAGCAGTCAGTATTGGTCGAAACGGAAAATTAAGCCAAAGGTGCAACCAGGTGCAACCGGTATCGGACGAATGAAGAGTTGGCCTCTTTGTGCAGAGATGATCGGGGTCGATAATGCTCGCGCAGAGTCCGGTGTTCAGGCCGCGGGGAACTGGGTGGTCAGGGGGGGGCGATTCGTTTAAGAGGTACGCGAGACAAGACGTGCAATAAAAAAGGGCCTAGCCGAAGCTAAGCCCTTGAAAAGGTTGGTGGCTACACCTGGACTTGAACCAGGGACCCCAGCATTATGAATGCTGTGCTCTAACCAACTGAGCTATGTAGCCGTCCGAGGCGCGCATTATTCCCATCTGGGTAAATATTGTCAAGCTTCCGAGCGTGTCGATTCCTAAAATTTTCAACTGCTTAGCCTCGTTGCCCGCGCTTATCCGGGTTGCTCTGGCCGTCCCATGAGTCGCAGCACGGTAATGTCAGCCACTGGCTTCCGTCGCAGCTTCCTGGGGTGAACTCTCGAACTTGATATCGGGAAAGGTGCCGCCTATAAACTCTAGACTGCGAGTCGGGAAGGCGAACTCGACGTTCATCGATTCCAGGCCCTGCATGATCCCCAGGTTGATCTCCTGCTGAATGTCCATGTATTCGTTGTAATCAGCGGTCTGAACGATGTGTACCACCTCGAAGGTCAGCTGGCTGTCGGCGAAGGCAGAAAAGTGTGCTCGGTCGAACCGGGTCTTGTCGATGGCCTCGACAACGCGGCGCACCATTTGACCCACCTCTCTGACGTCCTTGGACGAGGTGCGGTAGCTGACGCCGAATCGGAACACGATACGGCGGGTCTGCATGCGTTTGTAGTTATGCAATGTTTGCGAGAGGAGGTCGGCATTGGCGCAGACTATCTGCTCGCCGCTGAGGCTGCGGATGCGGGTGGTCTTCAGACCGATGTGTTCGATATTGCCGGCCTCGTCGCCGAATACCACGAAATCGCCGATTTCGAAGGGCTTGTCGATGCCAATCGAGAGGGAGGCAAATATGTCGCTCAGCAAGGTCTGTACCGCCAGCGCGATGGCGATACCGCCGACCCCGAGGCTCGCAACCATGGCTGTGATATCCACGCCGAGATTGGCCAGAATCGACAGCAGCATCATCGTCCACACGACGATACGTATCATGATGCCAATGATCGTCGTGGTTACCGGATTACGGGCCTTGCCGTCTCGCGTCAGACTCTCCGTCCATAGGCGTACGGCCATATCCAGCCAAAGCGCAATCTGAAAGGCGAGGGCGATAAACCACCCATGGGACATGGCGTCTTGCCAGCGTGGAGAAAGCTCCACCACCTTCAAACCGATCAGCAGAGAGAAGGCCAACACCAGCAGGCGGCTGGTGTTGCGCAGCAGCTGGGCGGCAAAGAAGTAGCTCTTGGCACGTCGGCGCTGGGACAGCGAGTCCAGACGCTGGCTGGCGATCCTCAGCGCTACGGAGAGAACGAGGTAACTGGCAGTGGTGACTGTGAAGAGAACTGCCAGGTCAAACAGGAGCGGATGATTCCAGAAGGCGTCCCAATTCATGCTGTGGATTCTCCTTGAGCTTAGGTGAATGCGGCATGAATTCTGGCGACTGTGGCATCGATAAGTTCCTTTTCCCGATATCGGCCACAAAAAAGCCGCCCGGAGGCGGCTTGGCAACAACGCTTTATTTAGACGTTGAAACGGAAGTGCATGACGTCGCCATCCTTGACGATGTATTCCTTGCCTTCCAGGCGCCACTTGCCCGCTTCCTTGGCGCCGTTCTCGCCGTTGTACTTGATGAAATCTTCGTAGGCGATAACTTCGGCGCGGATGAAGCCTTTTTCAAAATCCGTATGAATGACTGCAGCAGCCTGGGGGGCGGTGGCACCGACCTTTACGGTCCAGGCGCGGACTTCCTTCACGCCTGCGGTGAAGTAGGTCTGCAGATTCAGCAGTTCATAGCCGGCGCGGATGACGCGGTTCAGCCCAGGCTCTTCCATGCCGATGGCTTCGAGGAACATGTCCTTTTCTTCGCCATCGTCGAGCTCGGCAATCTCGGCCTCGATCTTGTTGCACACCGGCACGACTAGAGCACCTTCTGCCTCGGCAATAGCGCGCACGACGTCAACCAGCGGGTTGTTCTCGAACCCGTCTTCGGCCACGTTGGCGATATACATCACCGGCTTGCTGGTGAGTAGATGCAGGCTCTTGATCAGCTTCTTGTCTTCATCGCCGAGATCCTTCAGCAGCGAGCGCGCAGGCTTGCCTTCCGAAAAGTGCGGGATGAGCTTCTCGATCAGTGCCTTCAGCGCAACGGCTTCCTTGTCCCCGCCCTTGGCATTGCGGGTGGCACGTTGCAGTTGCTTTTCGCAGCTGTCGAGGTCGGCAAAGATCAGTTCCAGATCGATGATCTCGATGTCGCGCTTGGGGTCCACAGAGTTGGAGACGTGGATAACGTTGTCATCCTCAAAACAGCGCACGACGTGGGCAATGGCATCGGTCTCGCGAATGTTGGCCAGAAACTGGTTGCCCAGGCCTTCGCCTTTCGACGCACCTTCCACCAGGCCGGCGATATCAACGAACTCCATGGTGGTAGCGAGCACTTTCTGCGGCTTGACGATCGCCGCGAGCGCATCCAGGCGCGGGTCGGGCATAGGCACGATGCCGCTGTTCGGCTCAATGGTGCAGAAGGGGAAGTTCTCAGCCCCTATGCCGGCTTTGGTCAAGGCATTGAACAGGGTGGATTTGCCCACGTTAGGCAAGCCGACAATACCGCAATTGAAACCCATACTGGTGTCCTCTGCCGCGTTCGCGGCGGATAAATGATTCAGGCTTTGAAGCTATGCAGGCGTCTAATGACCGCTGTCCAATCGCCGGCAAGCATGCCGGGAAGTTCGCGCACGGCTTCG
Organism: Pseudomonas saliphila; assembly: GCF_008638345.1. Taxonomy (GTDB): domain Bacteria; phylum Pseudomonadota; class Gammaproteobacteria; order Pseudomonadales; family Pseudomonadaceae; genus Halopseudomonas; species Halopseudomonas saliphila. The sequence goes on from NZ_VTVA01000006.1 coordinate 11,494, forward strand.
TCGATACAAGCGTCGAGTAAATCCTGCTCGCTGCGCGGGGCGCGGCCGAGTACGAAGCCGGTCACCTGAGAACTGTGGCCGGGATGGCCGATCCCCAGACGCAGGCGGTGGAAGGTATTCTGATTGCCCAGGCTGGCAATGATGTCGCGCAGCCCGTTGTGTCCGCCGTGCCCACCACCTTGTTTGCATTTGACCACGCCGGGAGGCAGGTCGAGCTCATCATGAGCGACCAGGATCTCTTCGGGGGTAATGCGGTAGAAGCCAGCCAGTGCGGCAACAGCCTGACCACTGCGGTTCATGAAGGTAGTAGGTATCAACAGGCGAACATCCTGACCGGAAAGGGTGAGACGGCCGGTCAGGCCGAAAAATTTGCTCTCGTGACGCAGCTCAGCATTATGCCGGTGCGCGAGGCGCTCAATAAAAAGGGCGCCAGCGTTGTGACGGGTCAGTTCATACTCAGGTCCTGGATTTCCCAGGCCGACCATCAACTTGATTCCCTGCGTCACAACGGGCGCCCTCCAGAAGACTCAGCAGAGATTATTCTGCTGACTCTTCGCCTGCTTCAGGTGCTGCTGCGTCACTTTCATCTTCAACGGCAACGCGCGGAGCCATGACATTCACAACCGGCAGGTCGTGATCACTACCCTGCGCCAGGCTAGGAATAGTGACGCCTTTAGGCAGCTTCAGCTCGGACAGGTGGATGATTTCACCCAGCTTTAGATCGGCCAGATCAACGTCGATCGATTCTGGCAGATCCTTCGGCAGACAGCTGACTTCGATGTCCGGCAGGTTGCGGAAGATGATGCCGCCTTGCTGCTTGACGCCGTGGCAGGTGTCTTCGTTGAGGAAGTGCAGCGGAACCTGGACGGTTACCTTGTGACCGGCAATAACACGCAGAAGATCGACGTGCATGATGCGCGGCTTGGAAGGGTGGCGCTGCACGGCCTTGAGCAGGACATTCTGTTTCTTGCCATCAACGTCAAGCGAGATGATGTGCGAGTAGAAAGCTTCGCTTTCGAGCGCCTTGTTCAGCTGGCGAGTTTCCAGCGAGATGCTCTGTGGTGCTTTGGTGCCACCGTAAACAATAGCCGGTACCAGATCAGCGATACGACGAAGGCGGCGGCTCGCACCTTTCCCCAGGTCGTTACGCTCTTTCGCATTCAGTGTGAAGTCGACCATATGTAGTCTCCTTGCTAAGCATCCGGGCATTTGCGACCAACGCGTCGGATGAATGATGAAAACCCGACCGAAATGGGCGGGCTGTTGGTATCAGTGCAGTGGGCCTTAACGGAACATTGCGCTAATGGATTCTTCGTTGCTGATGCGACGCATCGCCTCGGCAATAATCGGTGCCATGTCCAGCTGGCGGATGCGGTCGCAGTTTTCTGCAGCAGCCGACAGCGGAATAGTGTTGGTCACGACGAGTTCGTCGAGCATGGAACCGTTGATGTTTTCAATTGCCTTGCCCGACAGGATCGGGTGGGTGCAATAGGCGGACACGCGGGTGGCGCCGAAGTCCTTCAGGGCCTTGGCGGCGTGACATAGCGTGCCAGCGGTATCAACCATGTCGTCAACCAGGATGCAGTTGCGGTTCTCAACATCACCGATGATGTGCATGACTTCGGACTGGTTGGCCTTGGGGCGGCGTTTGTCGATGATCGCCAGATCTACACCCAATGATTTCGCAACGGCGCGGGCACGTACGACACCGCCAATGTCAGGGGAGACGATCAGCAGGTTGTCCATGCGCTGATCCTGAATATCGTCGATCAGCACCGGGGAACCGTAGATATTGTCCACCGGAATATCAAAGAAACCCTGGATCTGGTCGGCGTGCAGGTCGACGGTGAGGACGCGGTCAACACCGACCACATCCAGCATGTCGGCGACAACCTTGGCGCTGATGGGGACGCGGGCAGAACGCGGGCGGCGATCCTGACGGGCGTAACCAAAGTAGGGAATCACCGCCGTGATGCGCGACGCCGAAGAGCGGCGCAGGGCATCGGCCATGACGACCAGTTCCATCAGGTTGTCATTGGTCGGTGCGCATGTCGGCTGGATCATGAAGACATCCTTGCCGCGCACATTTTCGTTGAGTTCAACGCTGACTTCGCCATCGCTGAAGCGGCTGACGGATGCATCACCAAGGGGGATGTGCAATTGACGCACGACGCGTCGTGCCAGATCGGGGTTAGCGTTCCCCGTGAAAACCATCATCTTGGACACGCAGCAATACCTTTCTGGGTAGTGGTCGTTGCGAATGAGCCGGTATACCGACGGCGGGCAAAAGTGCCTGGTCGGTTAGGTCGACTCAAGATGTAATGATTGCTGCCGGGAAAATGGCAGGGGCGGCTGGATTCGAACCAACGCATGGCAGGATCAAAACCTGCTGCCTTACCGCTTGGCTACGCCCCTGTAACTGTCCGGATGCAAAGGTTGCATCCTTCTTACGCCGCTTTGTAGAGCAATTGGTGTAACGGTGATCTGTTACATCCCTTTGCAACAAAGGTTTGCAGTGTGGCTGGCAACCGGGCGCGAACTTTATCAGCTTCGCGTCTACTTGGGAAGGCCCCAAATAAGCAACTGCCAGATCCGGTCATCTTAGCTTCACAATAATTGTTTAGCAAGATCAACGCGTTACGTATTTCAGGATAACGCGCTTCAACAACAGGCAAGAGATCGTTTCGACCGCCATGCCTCCGGAAGGCCGCTAATGTAATGGGCGGCGTATCACGCGTCAACCTTTGATCCGAAAATATTTCCGCGGTGCTGACCTGGCAGGGCGGTACCACCACCAGATACCAGGGTTCGTCCAGCTCCACGGGCGTCAACTGCTCGCCGACGCCTTCTGCCCAGGCCGCCTCACCGCGCACAAACACCGGCACGTCCGCACCGAGTTGCAGGCCCAGGGTCGCTAGCTGGTCAATGCTGAGTCCGGTTTTCCACAGGTGATTGAGTCCGACCAGGGTGGTCGCAGCGTCGGAGCTGCCGCCGCCGATACCGCCTCCCATGGGCAGACGCTTCTCCAGGCGGATATTCGCGCCAGCGGTGCAGCCGCTGGATTTTTGCAGCAAGCGTGCCGCCTTGACGATCAGGTTGTCCTCGGCGGGCACCCCGGGCAGCTCTGGTTGCAGGTCGATACGGCCATCGTCGCGTGCGACCAGATGCAGCGTGTCGCCATGGTCAATGAACTGGAACAGGGTCTGCAGCTCGTGATAGCCATTCGCCCGGCGGCCGGTGACGTGCAGAAACAGGTTCAGCTTGGCCGGCGCCGGAAGGCTCAGGGAGGTAGTGGTCATTCGGAAAACTCGGGCTCCCATTGCGTCACGATCAGGGTGAGCAAAATATCATGCCCGGCCAATTGCATGCGTTGTGGCAACTGAAGGCCATCGACGTCCTGATAGCGGCTGTATTCAATGGTCCAGCCGGCCTGTTGCAGGCGCGCCAGTCGGCTGTCGATGTCCAGTTGCAGGCGGCTCGGGCTGTCCGGCGCAGGTAAGCCTCGCACCCACCAGAGCAAATGCTCCACCGGCAAGCGCCAGCCTATCTGTTCTTCAAGCAGTGCCTCGGCGGTGGCCGCCTGCATGGGTTCGCGGCCGGCAATTTCCAGGGTGACACCGGCAGGGGTCCCGACTATCTGGGTGGCGCCCCGTCCCAGCGGGCCGGACAGGCGGATGTCGTAGCTCTCGCTCTGCTGTAGCCAGAGCAGGGTCCCACTACCGGATTGCTGTGCTGAGCGCATGCCCAGCTTGCCCTGCAGGGTCCAGCTGATAATGGGCTCTACCGATTGGCGATGGGCCTTCCAGGCGCGGGTGTCGCCGCCGAATTCGAGGGTTTCGCGTTTATGCAGATTGCCGCAGGCGCTCAGCGCCAACGCCAGGCAGAACACCGTGGCGACACGTATAGCCGAATGCATTACCGGGCCTCCAGGCGTTCACGGGTAGAGCGGATCAGTGCGCCTTCTGGCTCGTCTTCCACGGCTTCTTTCCAGATGGCGCGTGCTTCGGCCTTGCGGCCTTGTTGCCACAGGACCTCGCCCAGGTGTGCTGCGACTTCCTGGTCGGGAAATTCACGGTAGGCCTGCCGCAGCAGTTCTTCGGCTTTATCCAGATTGCCCAGGCGGTAATGTACCCAGCCCAGGCTGTCTACGATCGCCGGATCGTCCGGTTCAAGGCTGCGCGCGCGCTCGATCAGTTCGAGCGCTTCATCAAGGCGCTCGTTACGGTCGGCCAGTGTGTAGCCCAGGGCGTTGAGCGCCATGGCATTGTCTGGCTCACGTTCGAGGATGGCGCGCAGATCGCGCTCCAGTCCCGCCGGGTCGCCAAGTTTTTCCGAGACCATGGCCCGCATGTAGAGCAGGTTGGTGTGAGCCTCGAATGCCTGCAGGGCTTCGTTGATACGCTCCAATGCGCGCTCTGGATGTTTATCGAATAGTGCTTCGATTTCGATCAGATACAGCTGCAGCTGATGGTCGGGGTTGGCCAGGCGATCCGCTGCCAGGGTGACTGCGAGCCTGTCAGGGTTGTCGCGTTCGATCAGCACGCGGCTGATCTGCAGACGTGAGGTCAGAAACTCATTGCCGTCGTCGATGCTCTGCCAGGTTCGCAGGGCGTCTTCCTGGCGATCAGATTCCAGGTAGGCCAGGCCCAGGTGATACAAACCCGTGCTATCGCCTGGTGCAATGTCGGTCAGGCGTTCGAGGTACTCGATCGCCGCATCCGGGTCGCCATTCTCGAGGTTCACCAACCCCAAGGCGAGAAGCAGCTCAGCGTCATTCGGGTTCTGCTCGACCAGCAAGGCAAACTGCGCCGCGGCAGCTTCCAGGTCATCGTTCGCTACCAGCAGGCGGGCGAGCAACAGGCGCATGCGCGAATCATCGGGAAAGCTGATCAGACCATCTTGCAAAGTGGAGATGGCTTTCTGCGCCTCGCCCTGTTCTGCCAGCAGGCGCGCATGCAGCATGACTGGCGCGGCAGCGGTATGCGCCGCCGGGTTCTGCTCAAGCAACGCCAGAGCCTCCGCTTGTCGATCCTCCTGTTGCAGCAGCAGAGCAGTGGCGAACACCAATTGAGCGTTTTCCGGATTTTTCTGCTGTAGTTGCTGCAGGCTCTGCAGGGCGGCCTGACGTGTAGCCGAGTCGGTCTGTGCGGCCGCCAGCGCGAGGAAGTCGAAATGCGTTTCGCCGTGAAGGGCGAGCACTTGCTCCATCATGCCCATGGCGCGCTCATGGTCGCCTGCTCTGGCTAGTTGTAACGCCGCGGCGCGCAGCGCCTCAGGATCTTCCGGCTCAACTTCTACCCACAGAAGGGCCATCTCCAAGGCAGGCTGCTGGGCGCCGAGAAACTCTGCTACCTGCATGGCACGCTGAATAATGCCTGGGTCCTGGGTGATGCGGGCCTGCTCAAGGTAATTGCTCAGCGCCACATCGAACCGGTTGCGTTGCCCGGCGATCTCGGCAGTAAGCAGAGCGAACAGCGTGTCCTGACTGAACTGGCCGTATACTATGGGCGGCTCAGGTTCAGGTAACGGCGAAATCGTGGTTTCAGGGTTCGCTAGCTGCGGAGATGACTGCTGGGAGTTGCCAGTGGCAGCGCAACCGGTGAGCCAGAGCCCGAATGCCGTGACCAGCAAGGGGTAGGTGTAGGAAGCCTTCATGGATGCTCTCTAGGACGCTCGGATCGTTACAGGCGGGAGGTTCATCATGACACAGGATACCGCGCAAACCCAAAACCGCCCCCGGCGATTATGCTAGCCATTATTGCGGCGGCGAGCTTTTTATCCGTGTTCAAACTCAGTGTCACGAAAGCGTGAATGAGAAATAGCGGGATCTGAGCGGGCGTTATGGTTTTCGGTATTTCCTGCGGGAATTGATCGGCGCCCGCTTACATAGGACAATTACACGTTTTCGACCCGTGTCGTTCGGGTATATGAGGCTCCATGGGCTTTCTCGCATTCGGGATCAATCACAAGACTGCTGCAGTAGACGTGCGCGAGCGGGTTGCGTTTGCCCCTGAACGATTGGCAGATGCACTCCAGCAGATGCTGGACGAAACGCACGCCCAGGAAGTGGCGATCCTCTCTACCTGCAATCGCACCGAGATTTATTGTGCCCAGGACCATCCGGATATCGAAGGCGTTCTGGAATGGGTGGCGCGTTATCACGGCGTTGCAGTGGCCGATCTTCAGGGTTGCAGTTACCTGCATAGCGATGCCGGCGCGGTCCGCCACATGATGCGTGTTGCCGCCGGCCTGGATTCGATGGTGTTGGGCGAGCCGCAGATTTTCGGACAGATGAAGGATGCCTGGCAGGCCGCGCGCACCGCCGGCACGCTGGGCCCCTACCTCGACAGGCTGTTCCAAAGCACCTTCAATACCGCGAAACAGGTCCGTACCGACACCTCGATTGGTGAGAACCCGGTGTCGGTTGCCTTTGCTGCAGTCAGCCTGGCAAGACAGATCTTTTCCGATCTTCAGCGCAGTACGGCTCTGCTGATCGGCGCGGGCGAGACGATCGCGCTGGTTGCCAGGCATCTGTATGACCAGGGTGTCAGCAATATCATCGTTGCCAACCGTACCCTGGAGCGTGCACAACTGCTCAGCGAGCCGCTGGGCGGGCAGGCTATCATTCTCAACCAGATCCCCGACGTGCTGTCGCGGTGCGACATCATTATCAGTTCCACCGCCAGCCCGCTGCCGATCCTGGGTAAAGGCATGGTCGAGCGTGCGCTGCGCAAGCGCAAACACCGGCCGGTGTTCATGGTCGATATTGCCGTGCCGCGGGACATCGAACCGGAAGTTGGCGGCCTCTCGGACGTCTATCTGTATACCGTCGATGATTTGCACCAGGTCATCGAAGAGAACATGCGTTCGCGACAGGGCGCAGCGGAGGCGGCTGAAAGGCTGATCGAACTGGGCACCAGCGAGTTTATGCAGCGCTTGCGAGCGCTGGCTGCGGTGGATGTGCTGCGTCGTTATCGTCAGAAGGCGGAAAAATTGCGCGACCAGGAGCTGCTCAAAGCCCAGGCGCGGCTTGAGCGCGGGGTTGACCCTACCGCTGTATTGACGGAGATGGCGCGCGCGCTGACCAATAAGCTGCTGCATGACCCAAGCGTGCAGCTCAAGCAGATGAGCGCAGAGGGTCGGGCTGAAGCGCTGGCGTTGGCGCAGGAACTGTTCGCGTTGGACGACGAGACGAATTCACCACAAGGCTGACCATGAAGGCATCACTGTTAAACCGGCTGGACATACTGACGGAACGCTTCGAAGAACTGTCTGCATTGCTGAGCGATGCAGAAGTGATCAGCGATCAGACGCGCTTTCGCGCCTATTCCCGTGAATATGCCGAGCTTGAGGCGACCGTCAATTGCTATGCGCAGTGGCAGCAGGTCAGTGCCGACCTGACCGAGGCGCGCAGTCTGCTCAAGGATAGCGATGCGGACATGCGCGAAATGGCCGAGGAAGATGCCAAGCAATGTCAGGCGCAACTGGTCATTCTCGAAGCAGACCTCAATCGACTGTTGTTGCCCAAGGACCCGAACGACGAACGCAACGTATTCCTTGAGGTGCGCGCCGGCACGGGTGGGGATGAAGCGGCGATTTTTGCCGGCGATCTGTTTCGCATGTATTCGCGTTACGCCGAGCGCCAGGGCTGGCAGGTCGAGATCCTCTCGGAGAATCTTGGCGAGCATGGTGGCTACAAGGAAGTCATCGCCCGGGTTGAAGGGCGCGGCGTCTATTCCAAGCTCAAGTTTGAGTCGGGCGCACACCGTGTGCAGCGCGTGCCGGAAACTGAATCACAGGGCCGTATCCATACCTCGGCCTGCACCGTGGCGGTGTTGCCGGAGATGGATGAACAGGCAGCCGTCGAAATCAATCCGGCGGATCTGCGGGTCGATACCTACCGCTCCTCCGGCGCGGGTGGGCAGCACGTTAACAAGACCGACTCGGCTATCCGGTTGACCCACTTGCCGACCGGTATCGTGGTGGAGTGTCAGGAGGAGCGTTCGCAGCACAAGAACCGCGCCAGGGCCATGAGTCTGCTGCAGTCGAAACTGGTCAACCGCCAGCGTGATGCGCAGGAAAAAGAAGTGTCCGATGCCCGCCGGCAGCTGGTGGGCTCAGGCGACCGCTCCGAACGTATCCGGACCTACAACTTTCCCCAGGGTCGGGTGACCGATCACCGTATCAACCTGACGCTGTACAGCCTCGACCAGGTGATCCAGGGCGAGCTTGATAACGTAATCGAGCCGCTACTACGCGAGCATCAGGCCGATCAGCTGGCAGATCTGGAACAGGCATGAGCCTGACCGTGGCAGCCCTGTTGCACGCGGCGATACTGCCGCAGTCAGACAGCGCGCGGCTTGATGCCGAGTTGCTGCTGGCGCATGTACTGAACAAGCCGCGCAGCTTCTTGCTGACCTGGCCCGAACATCAGCCGCAACCCGCCGAGATCGAGCTTTTCTACTGTTTGCTCAAGCGCCGCCAGCAGGGCGAGCCCGTTGCCTACCTACTCGGACGGCGCGGGTTCTGGAGCCTGGATCTGGAGGTCGACAGTTCCACGCTGATTCCGCGGCCGGATACCGAAAGGCTGGTGGAAGTCGCCCTTGAGCGCGTGGTCAATCAGCCGGCGCGGGTCCTTGATCTGGGTACCGGGACCGGCGCTGTCGCGCTGGCCATTGCCGTCGAGCGGCCAACCTGGCAGGTCACCGGATGCGACAGCTCGGTCGCGGCCGTTGCCCTGGCCGAACGCAACCGCCAGCGGCTGGGCATCGGTAATGCCACCTTTTTGTCCAGCGACTGGTTCGCCGGGCTGGAAGAGGGAGTCGGCTTCGATCTGATTGTTTCCAATCCGCCCTACATTGCCGACAACGACCCGCACCTGACCGAGGGCGACGTGCGGTTTGAACCCGCCAGTGCATTGGTCAGTGGTGCCGACGGTCTGAATGCCATCCGTCATATCGCCCAGACAGCGCCGGCGTTTCTTCAGCCAGGTGGCTGGTTATTGCTGGAGCACGGCTGGGAGCAGGCTGCAGCGGTACGCGACCTGCTCGGCGCACGGGGCTTCATGGAGGTGCAATCCTGGCAGGATCTGGCTGGCCATCAACGTATCACTGGAGGGTGTTGGCGTGGATGATCAACAGTTATTGCGTTATGGCCGTCAGATTCTTCTGCCGCAGATCGATATCGCGGGCCAGCAAACGCTTCTCAAGAGCAGCGTCCTGATCGTCGGTTTGGGCGGACTGGGCGCACCGGCCGCGTTGTATCTGGCGGCGGCCGGCGTCGGCAGGTTGTTGCTGGCCGATCATGATTCGGTAGACACCACTAACCTGCATCGTCAGATCATCCACCTCACCCGCGATGTCGGGCGGGCCAAGGTGGAATCGGCCGGTGATACGCTGCGCGCGCTGAACACCGATGTCCAGCTGACCCTGATTGAACGCGAACTGGAAGGCGAGACGTTAACTCGCGCGGTGCAGGAGGTGGATCTGGTACTCGACTGCACGGACAACTTCGCTACCCGGCTGGCAGTCAACGCGGCCTGTTTCGCTGCCGGAAAACCCCTGGTCTCGGGCGCGGCGATCCGCCTGGAAGGGCAGGTCAGTGTATTCGACCCGCGGCTGACGGACAGCCCTTGCTATCAGTGTCTGTATGGGGAGAGTGGCGAAGAGGCGCTCAGCTGTAGCGAGGCGGGTGTCATCGGCCCGCTGGTTGGCATGATCGGCAGTCTGCAGGCACTCGAAGCGCTCAAGTTGCTGGTCGGCTTTGGCGAGCCACTGACCGGGCGGTTACTGTTGATCGATGCACTGACCAGTCGCTTCCGGGAAATGCGCATCAAGCGCGATCCTGCCTGCAGCTGCTGTGGAACCGGCGGCCGTGGGCAGTAACGCACCGGTCGGCGTGTTCGACTCCGGGGTCGGCGGGTTGTCGGTGCTGGGCGAAATCAATCGCCTGTTGCCGCATGAATCGCTGCTATACGTGGCCGACAGTGGCCACGTTCCCTACGGCGAGAAGTCAGCTGAATATATCCGCGAGCGCAGCCGTAACATCGCTGCGTTTCTGGTGGAGCAGGGTGCCAAGGCGTTGGTGCTCGCCTGCAATACCGCCACGGCGGCCGCGGTAGCGGATCTGCGTAGCCGGTACTCCATTCCTGTGGTCGGCATGGAGCCCGCCGTGAAACCCGCAGCGCTGGCAACCCGCACCGGTGTGGTGGGTGTGCTGGCGACCACTGGCACGCTGCAGAGCGCGCGCTTTGCGGCGTTGCTCGATCGGTTCGCCGGCTCGGTACGGGTGATAACGCAGCCGTGCCCGGGGCTGGTTGAGTGCGTGGAGCGCGGCGAGCTGCAGGGGCCGCATGCGGAGCAACTGCTGCGCGCCTATACCGATCCGCTACTCGAAGCTGGCTGCGATACGCTGATCCTTGGCTGTACCCATTACCCTTTCCTGCGCGCCCAGCTGCTGGCCATCCTCCCCTCAGGAATCACTCTGGTTGATACCGGCGCGGCCGTGGCGCGGCAACTGCGCGCGCGGTTAACCGAGGCCGACCTCCTTGCCGCCAGCCCCTCTGAGCCCCCTCAGTTCTGGACGACCGCAGTACCCGCGTCGCTGCAGGACGTGATGCCCGTGCTCTGGGGGCGGAACGAGACGGTACGGCCGTTGTCTGTTTAAGCGAGACACCCGGGCTTGTTGCCCGTTACGCAAGGAAAAAAATCAATGAAGAAACGCGGTCTTGTAGTTGGATGCCTACTGTCCTGCACGACGTTGGCACCATTGGTTCACGCGGTAGATGGCATCTCGATTGAAGCGGGCAGAAGTTCGGAATCGACCAATACCTTCCGGTTGGCCGCTCAGTTCGACTTCGGACAGACTATCTGGCAAAACCAGGCGGGCAATGTCCGGCTGGGCGGTTATTGGGATGCGGGAGTTCGCCGCTGGAGCGGGCTGGACGCGACCACCTTCGCCATTTCGCCGGTACTGCGACTAGATTTCGGTCGCGGCAATAGCGGTATAACCCCCTATCTCGAGGCGGGTGTCGGCGCGTCCTATTTCACGCGCTCGAACTTCACCGATGAGGATGTCGATCTGGGCTCGAAATTTCAGTTCGAGGATCGTCTAGGCGCGGGTATACGTTTTGCTGACGGCTCGGAGCTGGGTCTGCGGGCCTTTCATTATTCCAACGCGGGCATCAAAAGCCCGAACCAGGGTATCGAGACGGTCTCCCTGCATTATCGTTTCGATATCTGATCGCGACCTGTCATAGCCGGGACGACGAGACCCCGCCGCAGTCAGGCGGGGTACCTAGCGACTCTTCCTCTTATCAGCAGCCATTTGCATGCGATGCTGCTCACGATACAGCTGAGCGAACCCGTGTAGCAGCGGAAACAATACGGCCCAGCTGATCGAGGTGATCGCCAGAGTCGACATCGGATTCTGCCCCAGACCCACACCGCGTAACGCAGCATTAGCGCTGTAGCAGAGCAGTGCGGCGACGGCGCCCACCGCGCTGGCCAGCCACCAGCTGCGGCCACTCCAGGCCAGACAATGATTCAAGGTGGTCCCCAGCAGCGCCCAGACGAGTGCCTGCCAAAGCGGCACCAGAGCTGGATCGCCAGGATAGGTCAGCACATTCATCTGCAATAGAAAGGAATCCAGCGTGGCGCCCGCCAACATGACGCTGACCACGGTTTTACCTTCCGCCGACCAGGAACTGACCAGCACGAAATGCACCGTCAGCGCCACCAGTGGAATCAGCAACCACCAGGTGGATCCGCCCAATACGCAGGCTAGCCAGCCAACAATGAACAGCGATGCGTTAATGAGATTGCTTGGTGCAGACATGATGTCCTCTGAACGGTGAAACCGGGCGCCAAGTCTACCCGATGCAGCCGAGGCGAATGGTCAGATCAGCGTGCGGGCAGTCTGCTGTCCGCTTAACCAGGCATTTTCTACCCGGCCATCCATGCACCAGTCACCACAGACATACAGCCCCAGCTCCGGCGCAGCCAGTGCGCCCCAGCTACGCTCCTCGACGGGGCGAGCAAGGAGCCAGCGGTGCGCATGAGCAAAAGCGGGTTCCGGCAGGGTGATCCCGAGCACCTCGGCCAGTGCGTCGGACAGTCGAGCGGCGACCGATTCGCTTGAAGCCTCCAGGTTGTGGGCAGACCAGGCAGTTGTGGCGTGCGCCACCCAGGTATCGCTGTCCTGGCGTCCCGGTTTACTGCTGTTGCGCGAGATCCATTCGAGCGGCCCTGCGCGTACGAAACAGGCTTCGACTGAGGTTGGCAGCGGCTGATCGAAGGCGATTGCCAGCGTCCAGGTGGGCGCCATGTTGATTTGCGCTACGGTGTGTTGCAGCGTCGGCGCCAGATCCAGCAGTGCTATGGCCTGCGGCGCGGGGGCGGCAACGACGACGCGATCGAAAGGGCCATGGATGGTGGCTGAATCGTCCTCCAGCGTCCATTGCGCGTCATCGGCCTGGTGCAAGCGAGTGATACGCGTCTGGCTGGTGAAGGTCACCTCCGCCAGCAGCTGGCGCGGCAGTGCCGACATGCCCGGCACACCAACAAAGCGCTGCTGGGCGTCGGGGGACTCATGCAGGCCTGCGTCGGTGTAACGGTAAAGTTTTGGCGTCCACTCCGCTGCCCAACCGCTGTCCAGCCAATGCTGCAGTGCGTGACGAAAGCGGCTGTCTCGCGCCGTGAAATACTGTGCGCCGAGGTCAAACCCACCCACAGGGGTGCGTTTAGTGCTCAGGCGACCGCCACAGCCTCTGCTTTTGTCGAACACAAACACCTGATGACCAGCCTCGTGCAGCGCGCTGGCTGCGCTGACGCCCGCCAGACCGGCGCCGATCACGGCAATACGAAGAGAACTCATGGGGCGGGGGTTCCTAGGCTAGACTTGTTTGACGATCATCATAGGTCGGTTACCTGCCTCTGTACATTCAGGACCGCTCTGGATGGTGCCGTTCAGCTGCATTGATCGCGATTCGCCAGTGACCTGTTAAGCTGGGTGCCAGGGTCGGTTGTCGTTTCGTAACGATGTTTCCAGAGGGAGTTACGCATGCAGGGAGTCACGCCATGCACGTATTGTTGACAGGTGGCACAGGCCTGGTTGGACGGGCGCTGTGTCATCGATTGTTGGCCCAGGGACACAAGGTGAGCGTGTGGAGCCGGCGACCGGAACAGGTCCGCGGATTGTGCGGGTCGGAAGTAGAAGGCGTTGGCCGGTTGGAGCAGCTTGATGATGTTGCATTGGATGCAGTCATCAATCTGGCTGGCGCCCCCATAGCCGACCGACGCTGGACCGCGGAGCGCAAAGCGCAGCTCTGGGCCAGCAGGGTGACACTCACCGAACATCTGGTGGATTGGATGGGTGGCCTGACAAACAGGCCAGCGGTGTTGATCAGCGGATCGGCCGTTGGCTGGTATGGCGATGGTGGCCAGGCGGAACTGACCGAAGACAGCGCGGCCAATCGGCAATATGCCCATACCCTCTGCGATGCCTGGGAGGCCGCGGCGCGACGTGCCAGCTCGCATGGCATCAGGGTGTGTCTGGTACGCACCGGCTTGGTGCTTGCGCCACATGGCGGCTTTTTGCAGCGCCTGCTCAAGCCATTCAGTCTGGGGCTGGGCGGGCCGATCGGATCGGGCAGACAGTACATGTCGTGGATCCATATCCAGGATGAGGTGGGCATCATCCTGCACCTGCTGAATCACCCGGATTGCAAAGGTGTGTATAACGCCACTGCACCGAACCCGGTAACCAGCAAAGAGTTCGCCCGTGCGTTGGGCAGGACGCTGCATCGTCCTGCCTTCCTGCCGGTCCCCGGTATCGCTTTGAAAGCGGCGCTGGGAGAAATGTCCATTTTACTACTGACCGGTCAGCGCGTGCTGCCGGCCAGGATCACCGAAGCAGGCTACACCTTTCGCCATGCGACGCTTGATGCGGCGCTGGATGATGTAATCAATAATCACTGACCATCGGAGCAGTTAATGTCGGATCGTGGGGTTTTACTGTTGAATCTGGGCTCGCCGGCCAGCACTAGCGTGGCTGATGTGCGCCGTTATCTGAATCAGTTCCTGATGGATCCGTATGTAGTCGATATCCCTTGGCCGTTACGTCGTCTACTGGTGGGGCTGATTCTGATCAATCGGCCCAAACAGTCCGCGCATGCATACGCCTCGATCTGGTGGGAGCAGGGCTCGCCATTGGTAGTGATCAGTCGGCGAGTGCAGCAGGCCTTGCAGGCGCGTCTGGACATGCCCGTTGAGTTGGCCATGCGCTATGGTGAGCCCTCAATCGAGCAGGGCATTCTGGCGCTGTCCGCCAAGCCGGGCATACGCGAAATCCTGTTGTTGCAGCAGTATCCGCAGCATGCCGACAGCACCATCACCACGTCGATCAAGGAAGCTGAGCGGGTCATTGCCAAGCACCAATTGAAACTCAAGCTGACCGTGGTGCCGGCATTCTATAATCGCCCTGGCTACATGGACGCCCTGGTGGCCAGTGCCGAGCCGCACCTGCAACAGGGCTTCGATCACCTGCTGCTGAGCTTTCACGGGTTGCCCGAACGGCACCTGCGCAAGGCCGACCCGACCGGCTCGCACTGTGGCAATTTCCCCACCTGCTGCGAGCAGCCGTCGCCGGCGCATGCCACCTGCTACCGCGCTCAGTGTCTGGCGGTCAGCAAAGCCTTCGCCGCGCGTATGGGGCTGTCCGAAGACCAGTGGTCCATGGCGTTCCAGTCGCGGCTGGGGCGCGACAAATGGATTGAGCCTTATACCGAACAGCGTCTGGATGAGCTGGCAGCGCAAGGCGTCAAGCGCCTGCTGGTGATGTGCCCGGCCTTCGTAGCTGATTGCATCGAAACGCTCGAGGAAATCGGCGATCGCGGTCGTGAGCAATTTGTGGAAGCCGGAGGTGAGGAACTGGTGCTGGTTCCCTGCCTGAATGATCATCCAAAGTGGATCGATGCCCTGGAGCATTGGTGTCGTACCGAGCCGGCTGCGGTCTGAGCCAAAGCGGGGTCAGCTGCGGCGCAGCCATTCGGACAGCACCAGGTGTAAGCCCAGGCCGATAAGCACGACGCCCATCAGCCGGTCGAACCAGTGCCCGAGGCGCGCAAAGCCGCGGCGCACCCGGGGCTGGCTGAAGAGCACAGCGACCAGGGCGAACCAGGTCCCGGTCGCTAGCATGAGATAGAGACCGTAGCCGGCCTGCACCATCAATGGCGTCTGCGCACTGATGACCGCAGTGAACAACGAGAGAAAGAACAGCGTGGCCTTGGGGTTCAGGCCGTTGGTAATGAAACCGTTGAGAAAAGCCTGTCGCGGCGCCATGTGCACCGTGCTGGCCCCCTCAATGGTCTGAGCCTGTGGCTGTGCGCGCAGGGCGCGTATCCCAATATAGATAAGATAGGCCGCCGCCAGCAGCTTGAGCAGATTGAACAGCCATACCGATTGCGAAACGATCAGGCCAATGCCCAGCAGCGAATAGCCAACGTGAATCAGAATGCCGGTGCCAACGCCGGCAGCGGTCATCAGTCCGGCCTGTCGTCCGGCGCTGACGCTGTTGCGAATGACCACCGCGAAATCCGGCCCGGGACTCATTACCGCTAGCAGATGCACCAGCGCCACCAGCAGGAATTCATTGAGGTACATGGATTGCTCCCGTGAAAATAGGACATTTTAAACCCAACGACAGCAACGGACCCTAGTCATGAATGAACAATTGCGCATGGTATTTCTGGACCAGGCTACCCTGGACAAGAATGATCTCGACTTGCAGCCGCTGGCTGACAGTGTCTCGATACTGACGCTGTACGACGAAACCACCGCGGAGCAGGTGATCGAGCGGATTGGCGAGCATCAGGTAGTGATCACCAACAAGGTGGTGATAGACGAGGCCGCCATGCAAGCCTGTCCAGCGGTGAAACTGATTCTGATCGCCGCCACCGGGACCAACAATGTCGATCTGGATGCTGCGCGCCGGCTGGGGATTCAGGTCTGCAATTGCCAGGGCTACGGCACTCCCTCCGTTGCACAGCACACCATTATGTTGATGCTGGCGCTGATCACGCACTTCGAATCCTATCGCGAAGCAGTCAAAGCCGGAGCCTGGCAGCGCAGCAGCCAGTTCTGTCTGCTGGATTATCCCATTGGCGAGCTGTCAGGCAGGACGCTGGGGCTGCTCGGCTATGGCGAGCTGGGCCGGGCTGTGGGCAAGCTTGCCGAGGCGTTCGGCATGCAACTTCTGGTGGGCGCGTTGCCCGGGCGTGAACAGCCCGGTCGGCCGGGATTGCACGAGCTGTTGCCGCAGGTCGATGTACTGAGTCTGCACTGCCCGCTGACGGAGACTACTCGCCACCTGATTGGTGCGCCGGAGCTGGCGCTAATGAAACCGGGCAGCCTGCTGATCAATGCCGCGCGCGGCGGACTGGTCGACGAGCAGGCGTTGCTCGCCAGCCTGACAAGCGGGCATCTGGGCGGCGCCGCGCTGGATGTGTTGAGTGAGGAGCCGCCCGTTCGCGGCAATCCGTTACTGGACGCCGCAGTGGCCAATCTGATTATCACGCCGCACAGCGCCTGGGGCAGTCGTGAGGCACGCCAGCGGATTGTCGCGCAGCTCACGGAGAATCTGGCCGGTTTTGTCGAGGGGTCGGTGCGCCGCTCGGTAACGTGAACGAGCCGGCATTTGCATCGATCTGTCATCGACTGACGCACACTTCGGCTTTCGCCACCTCTTTAGGTGATGGCTAGGTCGGGTGGGGCGGGCATAAGGTCGGATCATCTTTCGCTCAGGGATCGAGCAAGTAATGACGTCCAATGCCCCCACCAGACAACCTCCAGCCCATGCGGAAACAAACCCTTTTCTGTTTGATGACTTGTCCACGCCCGCCCACCGTCTCTGCGACTGGTCTGAAGTCCAGCGCATCAGTCAGCGGGGCGTAAGCCTGCTCGAGGTACTCATCGCGGTGCTGGTATTGGCTATCGGCGTGCTGGGCGCGGCTTCGCTACAGCTTAATGCGGTGCGGTACAGTGCCAGCGCCGGGCATACCACCCACGCCAGCTTTATTGCGTACGACATGCTCGATCGCATGCGCGCCAACGCAGCCGATTTAGCCTCCTATGCGACCTCTGTCTCCGGGGCCTGCGATCCTGATGCCGCGGCGCCTGCCAGCATCCTCGCCAGCGACAAGGGTGACTTTGCCCAGGCGGTGACCTGTCAGTTGCCATCGGGTGAGGCCAGTGTTCAGGTGGTTGGCGATAAGGCCACCATCAATATCAGCTGGTCCGAAGCGCGGATCGTGGCAGGACAGAACGATACCGAGTTCGTGGTCTCGTCCATTGTGAGGCGCACACCGTGAACGGCTCGACCTATCACCGATCTGGCACGCCGGCTGGGCAGCGCGGCTTTAGTCTGGTTGAACTGATGATCGCCATGTTGCTGGGGCTCATTCTGATCATGGGCATCATGCAGATCTTCATCGCCAGCAAACAGACCTACGGCGTGCAACAGAGCGCCGCCAGCATGCAGGAAAATGCGCGGTTCGTTCTGAGCAGGATCAGTTCGGAATTGAGACAGGTGGGCATGTTCGGCTGCATGGATATCGAACGGCTCCCCCTCGCAACGCGCAATCAGATCCCCGCTGTATTTGCCAATCCGGTGTCCTTTCAGGACGGCGTGCTGAGCATCGTCACCGCCGACTCGACGGTTGCCCGTGTAACCGAGGAGGTGACGCTGACGGCCGCGGGCCTTGGCGCCGGATGGTTACTGGTGAGTGACTGCGTAGACGCGTTGCGTATTGATGCCGGCGCCGGCGTTACTGCCGCAGCAGGGGATCTGGTCATTCCGGTGCGGCAACTGGAATACAAACTGGCAAATCATGCACTCAAGACGCGGGTAAACGGGGTAGGCAATTTCGAAACGCTGATTGAGGGTGTGTCGGGGTTCGAGGTGCAGTTCGGTCTCGCGGCATCGAACGCCGATGTACATGTCGCAGGAACCTACGTCACCGACGTTACCGGTCTGGAAAATCGTGTGCGCAGCGTTCGCCTGGCGTTGCAGTTGGCTGAGGATCCGTCCGACCCGGCCGCTGGTAGCGTTAAACCGCAGGATTTCACCCTGGTTGCGGCGCTGCGCAATCGTCTCGACTGAACACGCAAGGAAGCCCCCCATGTTATGCCGTCATTGCCCCTTTCAGAATAACCAGCAGGGCAGCGCCTTGCTCATCAGCATGGTGCTGCTGTTGCTACTGAGTCTGGCGGCGATAGCGGGGGTCAAGACCTCCATCAGCCAGGAACGCATGGCCGCCAATCTCAAACTCAAGAATGACAGCTTCCAGGCGGCTGAAACAGGCATGCGCTTTATCGAAGCGCAGGTGCGCACGCTGGATGTGCTGTTACCTGCGGCTGTCTGCGTTGGCCTGCAGTGCGAGATTGATGCCGCCGCCCTCGATATTGATCAGCTGTCATCGCCCGGGGCGAACTGGATCGCGGTGCCTGAGGCCACGGCCGGCAACGCGGCCTCGGTCTGGTATCGCGTGGTGCGGCTGGGCGATAGCGAAATACCGGTCAATCTGACTGCCAGCGCCCCCAGCACCCTCTACCGAATATCGGTGGTGGGTTTCAAAGGCACCACCCGCACTGTGCTGGAGGCAACCTATGCACACACCAGAATATAATGCCGCGCGAGTGCGGACCTGCGTCGGCCGGATGGCCAGTTTCGCACTGGGCATGTCCGTGGCCTGCTCGGCTAACGCGTTCACGCCGCTCAGCGGTCCGGTGCTCTCGGCATCCAGTGTGCCGCCGAATGTGGTCATGCTGTTCGACAGCTCTTCGAGCATGGTGATCAACCAGATAGATGGCGATACCCGTCTGAATATTGCCAGGGAGGCGGCGAAGGATGTCATCAGCGATAATCGCGATGTACGCTTCGGCCTGTTTACCTTTCGCTCTGGAACCGGTGCGCCGGGTGGATTGTTGCGCGTGCCGGTGGGGTCCATTGCGATGGACACGGCGGCAGGTGAGTCCCGTTTCAGCGACCTGAACGCCGCACTCGACGGCGTCAATCCTGGCCGCAGTGGCTCCGAACTGACCTGGACGCCTCTGGCGGAGAGTTATTACGAAGTCACGCGGTACATGCGCGGCCTGCGGGCTTTCTATCCGCAGTCAGACGCCGAACAGGATCGGGAGCAATTCGACAGCCCGATCGAATATCGCTGCCAGAAGAACTTCGGTCTGGTCCTGACAGATGGCCTGCCGACCTACGACAGCCAGTTTCCCACGACATTCGCCGAAGAGCCGGCCGGCAACAATGCACAGGTCGCCGGCGCATTCAATTTGCCGAACTGGGACGGTGACAGCCAGGGCGATGTGAATAGCGGCAATCCCTCCACCGAGGGCAGCACCTTCTATCTGAACGATATCGCGCGTTTTGCGTTGGATACCGATATGCGCAGCACCGGCGATGGTACCGACCAGGCCGGCAAAAGCTGGGACGATCCGATCTTTGCAACACAGAACATGAAGACCTTTACGGTGGGATTCGCGCTGGATGACTCACGTTTGCGCGACACGGCCAC
Source organism: Pseudomonas saliphila (assembly GCF_008638345.1). Lineage (GTDB taxonomy): Bacteria > Pseudomonadota > Gammaproteobacteria > Pseudomonadales > Pseudomonadaceae > Halopseudomonas > Halopseudomonas saliphila. Next base: position 31,076 of record NZ_VTVA01000006.1, read on the forward strand.
CTCTGGCGGCGGAAAATACTATACGGCGAGCGACCGCGCGGAACTGAAGGAAGCGCTTCGCACCGCACTGCGCGAAATCATGGCCTCATCCGGCTCCGGCGGCGGCGCGACCATCGACAGTCAGGTACTGCAGGCCGGCACCAGCCGCTATTACCAGACGGCATTCGACCCCCAGGACTGGAGCGGTTCGCTCAGTGCCCATACCTTGGACGAAAACGGCGAACCGGACGTGCTGCTCTGGTCCACCGATTCGACCTTCACCTCGGCCAATCGACCCGGCGTATTTCAGACCTGGCGTCTTGGACATGACGCTACCCTGGCCGGTCCGGTGGCGTTGAACGGCGCGACCCGGGCGCTGCTGGCGCCGGTTCAACAGACGCTAATTGATAACGCAGCCGTGCAGGCCGGTCTCGCTGGTGAGGCTGGGCAGACGCTTTTGAACTGGGTACTGGGACAGAGCGTGACGGGTCTGCGCGCGCGCACGTCCTTGCTTGGCGATGTCATCAACGCCTCGCCGGTATTGGTCGCTCGACATCAGGCGACATCCGGCGCTCCTGCGGCGTATCGAAGCACCAAGCAGCAACTGACCGAATTGCTGGTAGTCGGTGCCAACGACGGATTTATCCGGGTGTTCGATACCGCGGGTCAGCACCGCTATTCCTTCCTCCCCGCCGGTCTGCATGCCAGCCTGGGTGCCCGGGCGCGAGAGGATTATGCCAACGGCAACAATCACCGGTCCGGGGTAGACGGTCGCTTGACCGTGGCAGACATCCCCTTGAACGGTATTTGGTCCACTGTGGCTGCAACGGGTTTTGGCGCCGGTGGCAAAGGCTTGGCGGCGATTCGGCTGTTTGACGCAAACAGCGGCAACAGCGCGATCGGTGCGTTATGGGAAATCAATGCCACCGAGCCCGGCTGGGAGGATCTCGGTCATATCTATGCGCAACCGGTACTCGCGCGGCTGAATGATCGCAGCGTACTCATTACCGGCAATGGTTATGGCAGCACGCAGGGGACCGGCTCATTACTCGTTATTGATCCCGCAACGGGCATGCTGATTCGCAGGCTGGACGTCACCAGCCGGGAGCACGCCAGCGAAGCAAACGGCCTGTCGGCGCCGGTGCTGCATGATGACGGAAGCGGCAATCTGTCCGTGTTCGCCGGAGACCTGCACGGGCAGTTGTGGAAATTCGATCTTAGCGACCCTGACAGCGCCAACTGGAGCATTGCCCATGGCGGCACACCGCTCTTCACCGCCAATGCTGATCAGCCCATCACCGTTCGGCCGCAGATGCATCGCAGCGCCGATGCCGGAGGCTATCTGGTGTTGTTCGGTACAGGGAAATTCATGGAGCAGACCGATCTCACCGATACCGCGGTGCAGGCGTTTTACGCGGTATTGGACGCTGCCAGTCCTCCGGCTGGTGGATTTGCGCCGGCCGATCTTCAGGCGCAACAGATCAATCCAACCACCGTCTCGGATGGCGCCGGAGGCACCTTTCGCCGCGTGTCGGGCAATGCGGTCGACTGGACGACGCAGTCTGGCTGGCGTCTGCCGCTGATCAGTGGCGCGCAGGCAGTGGGCGAAAGGGTGACCCGGGATTTTGCCGTGCGTGACGGCAAGGTCTATTTCAATACCGGCTATATCAAACCGGACACCGATCCCTGCATGACCCAGGGCGCAGGCTGGCTGATGATCGTGTCGCTCGATAGTGGCGGCATGGCGCCGGGCAAATTTCTCGATACTAACAATGACAACAACGTCGATAACGATGACGAGCAGGTCGCCGGCAAGGATCTGGACATCGGCCTGCCGGGGGATCTCAACATTCTGCGTCGCGAGGATGATCCTGAGGTCAGCCAGACCGGTTGCGCGCCGGACATCATTCTGGTGCAGGGTTCCAGCGGCGTAGCGGTGGTGACTGCCACCGCCACCTGCCGTTTCGACCGGATCAATTGGCGGCAACGGATGTGAGGGCACAGGGATGAAGAACAACAGAACGTGCGGTTTTACCTTGATCGAGGTGATGATCGTGGTCGCCATCATTGGCATTCTGGCGGCAATTGCTTATCCGTCGTATCTGGAGCATGTACGTCAGACCCGACGCGCGGAAGTGACGACCGTGCTGCTGGAGAATGCGCAGCTGCTGGAGCGGCATTACACTCGCCAGGGTGCCTACGATTCGGGGACGGTGAGTCTTGCTACTCAGAGCCCTGTCAGCGGCAATGCGGTGGCGACAATTGTTGCGGTGCTGGGCGCGGAGACCTATACGTTGACTGCCACAGCTGCGGCAGGGGGGATTCTTGCTGGTGACACCTGCGCGGTCTATACGCTCAATCAGGTGGGACAGCGCACGCCAGCCGATGCCAAATGCTGGCGGCGCTGAACAGCTGAATATTCAGGCGGTGGGCAGGGTTTCCTCGCCTGTGCCCGGCAGTAACTGATTGAGAATGATCGCAACCACGCCGCACAGGCTGATGCCCTGCAAATTGACTTCCGCGCTGCCGACAATCATCCCGCCGATGCCGAACACCAGCGTTACCGAGACGATACACAGGTTGCGCGGCTGTGACAGGTCGACCTGGTGGCGGATCAGCGTGTTCATGCCGACCACGGCAATCGAGCCGAACAGCAGGCATAGAATGCCGCCCATGACGGGTACCGGCATACCCAACAACACTGCACCAAACTTGCTGACGAAGGCCAGGCCGATGGCGAACACCGCGGCCCAGATCATCACCATCGGGTTGAAATTGCGGGTCAACATCACCGCACCCGTCACTTCCGAATAGGTTGTATTGGGCGGGCCGCCGAGGCAGGCAGCGGCGGAGGTGGCTATACCGTCGCCCAGCAGCGTGCGCTGGAGCCCGGGTTTACGCAGATAGTCCTTGCCGGTTACCGAACCGATCGCCAGCACATCGCCGATATGCTCGATAGCCGGCGCAATCGCCACCGGCAGCATGAACAGGATGGCTGCCAGGTGGAATTCGGGGGTCACAAACTGGGGTATGGAAAACCAGCTGGCCTCGCCGACTGTCGTGAAATCCACCACCCCGAATGCCCAGGACAGGCTGTAGCCCACCAGCACGCCAGCGAGGATCGGCACTAGCCGAAAGATCCCCTTGGCCAGCACAGCCACGGCGATGGTGGTCGCCAGCGACGCCATGGAAATGATGATGGCGATCGGGTAATCGATCAGGACTGCACTGCCGTCACCCGTTTTGCCCATGGCCATATTGACCGCGACCGAGGCGAGACCAAGTCCGATGACCATGATCACCGGCCCGACCACCACCGGCGGCAGCAAGCGCTGGATAAATCCGGGGCCGCGCAACCTGACCGCCAGACTCAACAGGATATAGACCACCCCGGCCGCAAACAGGCCGCCGAGCGTCGCGGGCAGTCCCCAGGTCTGGTTGCTGTAAAGGATGGGAGCGATGAAGGCAAAGCTGGAGGCGAGGAACACCGGTATCTGACGGTGCGTGGTGAACTGGAACATCAGGGTGCCGATACCAGCAGTAAACAAGGCTACGCTGGGGTCCATCCCGGTGATCAGTGGCATCAGCACCAGCGCGCCAAAGGCCACGAACAACATCTGCGAACCGGCTAGCGCGGTGCGCCAGCCACTGGTTTCAACTCCCTGCATCAATGGACGTCCTTTTGCTTGGTGCCGAAAATCTTGTCGCCTGCATCACCCAGACCGGGAATGATATAACCATGTTCATTCAGACGTTCATCAATCGAGGCCGTGTAAATTTCCACGTCCGGGTGCAGCTCATTGACCCGCTTGATCCCCTCGGGCGCCGCCACCAGCACCAATGCGCGGATTTCCTTGGCCCCGGCCTGCTTGAGCAGGTCGATGGTCGCGACCATGGAGCCGCCAGTCGCGAGCATGGGGTCAATGATCAGTGCCCGACGCTGATTCAGCTCGCCAACCAGCTTTTCCAGATAGGTGTCGGCTTCCAGCGTTTCTTCGTTGCGCGCGAGGCCGATAACGCTGACTCTGGCGCTGGGAATCAGCGACAGAACCCCATCCAGCATGCCGATGCCGGCGCGCAGAATGGGCACCACGGTAATCTTCTTGCCGGACAGCTTTTCCACCGTCACATCGCCGCACCAGCCTGAAATGACAGCCTCTTCGAGCGGCATGTCCTGGGTCGCCTCATAGGTCAGCAGCGCGGCGACCTCCTGGGCCAGTTCCCGGAAATTCTTGGTGCTTATATCGTCGCGGCGCATCAGCCCCAGTTTGTGGCGAATCAGCGGATGGCGGATCTCTTTGACTTTCATGGAAGGCTCTCGTGCACGCGGGGGGAAAGGAATGCGTTATAGCTTAGAGTCTCAGCGCATCGGGTCGCAAGCATAAGGCTGCAGTCGGCCCAGCTGATTTCAGCAGAACCACGCGTCCGGATATGCCGGCCGCGTTGGTTCTGTGCTTGCGTTTAACCCTCAGGACCAGTAATTTGCGCCACTTCTCGTAGTAGCCCCCCGGAGATATCGCAATGCCCGTCGATCTTGAACACATCAGTCAGGTAATGGCTGAGGCCGATTGTCTGTTCACCGAGACCCAGGTGCGGGCGGCCATGGACAACATGGCTGCAGAGATAAACGCCCGCCTGGCAGGCAGCAACCCCATCGTATACAGCGTGATGAACGGGGGACTGATCATTGCCGGTCAACTGGCTACCCGGCTGAGTTTTCCACTCGAGCTGAGTTACCTGCACGCGACGCGTTACCGTAACAAGCTGAGCGGTGGTGAGTTGTTCTGGAAAGCCCGCGCCGAACATTCGCTGGTCGACCGCACGGTGCTGATTCTCGACGACATTCTCGATGAGGGGCATACCCTCGCGGCGATTGTTGAATATTGCCGCGACGCTGGCGCCAGCAATGTGCTCACGGCGGTGCTGTTGGACAAGAAGCACGATCGCAAGGCGTATCCGGGCATGCGCGCCGATTTCACCGGTATGGACGTAGAAGACCGTTACATCTTCGGCTTTGGTCTGGATTACAAGGGCTACTGGCGCAATGCGCCGGGTATCTTCGCCCTTAAAGGTCACTGATACCCAGCACTGCCAGCGCCTGCCCTCAGGCAGTCGCTGTCTCCTGCGCCTGTTTGGCCAGTTCCTCACGGATATACCGGGCCGCCTCTGCTGGCCTGGCCACATAGCGCCGGCTCCCACGTACCGCACCCATACCGGCTCGCTTCAGCTTGAGCCGCAGGGGTGCTTTCACGCCAATCAGATAGACCTGTATCCCGCGTTTCTCCAGGTCCTGCAGCGCCTTCTGGAAGATCACCAGCGCGCTCATGTCCATGCTCGGCACTGTCTGCATATCGATGGCAAGATAATGAACATCTTCATCGTATCGATTCAAGGCGTTTAACGCCTTGTCAGCGGCAGCAAAGAACAGCGGACCATGGATCTGATACAGCGCTACGCTTTCCGGCAATGCCGCCAGTGCCGCATCGCTGTGGGTAGGTTTCTTGCTGCCCTGACTCAGGTCTGCCATGCGTTTGATGAACAGCACAGAGGCCAGCAGCAGGCCGACGCCAACCGCCAGGACCATGTCAAACAGCACCGTAAGCACCAGGCAGATGATTAATACCCAGACGTCCTGGCGCGGCCCGATGCGCAGCATATGCAATACATGGGGTACTTCGGCCATGTTCCAGGCCACGATCAGCAGCATCGCCGCCAGCGACGCCATCGGCAGGTAGGCAAACAGGTCAGCCAACAGCACCACTGCCAGCAGAATCACTAAGGCGTGAACCACTGCCGCTATAGGGGAGCGCGCGCCTGAGCGCACGCTGGTTGCGGTGCGGGCAATGGCTGCCGTCGCGGTGATGCCGCCGAAGAAGGGCACGATAAGATTGCCCAGACCCTGGCCCATTAATTCGGCGTTGGGATCGTGACGGGTATTGCCCATACCGTCGGCCACCAGTGCGCAGAGCAGTGACTCAATGGCGCCGAGCATGGCCACGGCGAGGGCCACTGGCATGAGCTCGCGGATCAGATTGAAGTTGATTGCCAGGGGCTCGCCATCGGGTCCAGGCAGTGTCCAGGGCAGAACCCAGTGTGGCGCAATCGGCGGAATGCCGGCATGGGTGACCCCGTCCATGACATAGCTGAAGCGTGAGCCCAGCGTATCCACCGAGAGCCCGAAGCTCATCAGTACCATCGCCAGCAACGCACCTGCCAGCAAGGCCACCAGGTGGCCGGGGATCCGACGGGTAATATGCGGCCAGAGTATCAACACACCCAGGGTGACGACGCCCACCAGGGTATCGCCGAGCTGGATACTGGGCATCGCCTGCGCCAGTGCAAAAAGTTGGTCGACGTAGCTTTCATGCTGGGCAACGTTCTGTAGACCGAGGAAATCCTTGATCTGCAACGTAGCAATGACCACGCCGATGCCTGCAGTGAAGCCCATGACAACGGGGTAGGGCACCACCTGAATCAGGCTGCCCATGCGTGCAAGCCCCAGGGTGAGCAGGATCACCCCGGACATGGCGGTCACTACCAGCAGTCCCCCGATGCCATACTGCTGCGTGATCGGCAGCAGAATCACCACAAAAGCGGCGGTGGGGCCGGAAATATTGAATCGCGAACCGCCGGTCAAGGCGATGATCAGCCCGCCGACGATTCCCGTGTAGAGTCCGTGTTGCGGGGCAACGCCCACCGCGATGGCCAGCGCCATGCCCAAGGGGATGGCGATGATGCCAACCGTGAGGCCGGCGAGCATGTCGCCGCGTAGAGTCTTGAGGGTATATCCCTGTTTGATGCTTTCACGCATCGCTGCGAAGAGGGGCAGCCGGCCTGAACGTGCGCGTGCCATAGAGTATCCTGTCGTGCCGATGATTGGGCCGGACGCAGCCCTGTCCTGAAAATCATTCCCGTCTAGCCAGGGAACTCCCATAGCATACTCCTCGAACGGCTTGTATCGAGCCGAGCGCCATGCGGTGCGCGCATTTATCGCAAGACCGCGTTCCTGCGCCGGCAGGAAAAGCTGCGCCTGAGCGCGTTGCGGCAGGGGGTGCTGGTGGGGGCTGGTTGGTCTGGTTACAATTGCGCTCCCTGAACACTGTGCAACGAGGTTTCCGTGCGTAAAGACAAGCAGAAGGTAGTCGGTGAGCCGATTACAGACGAACAGGTCGCGGTTTTTTTGCAGGCCAGGCCATTCGATGCCAATGAGTCGGTGGAGCTGCATATCCTGACCAAGGCCTATCGCGGCCTGCGCGCTGAGGATTTCCAGCGTTTTCTTGAAATGTTCCGCGCTGAAGGCTATGACATCAATGCCACTGACGCACAGGGCCGGACCTTTCTGAGCACCCTGCGTGATCACGCTCAGGCCGAGGACTATATCGTCGCGCTTGAGGCCATTGGCGCGCGCTGAAGCAAGCAGGCCACACCCTGGTATCGTGCTGTCAGACTGCCACTGAGCTATGCTGTGAACCCTGGCGTAGCCTGATCTGGTCGCCGCCCGGACAATTGATAATCGTATTTTTGAGGAGTGCCGTGTCATGTTGAAACCTGTGGGTATGCTGGCTGTATGTGCTCTGGCTCTGATTCTGGTGGGCTGCGCCCATAGTCCCCAGCAGCTCAGCGTGCAGCCCAAGGTTCAGGTCGCCCTGAATCCCGTGGCGGGCAATCAGCCGGTGGCCGTTACTGTGCAGGACACGCGGTCTTCTACGGTGCTCGGTACCCGCGGTGGCATTTACCCCAACTCCAGCAACCTGACCTTGAGCGATAAATCGATCCCGGCCATCCGCCAGGAAGTCGAACAGTCGCTACGTCAACTTGGGTTTGTCGTGGTTCAGCCCGGTGCCGCCAACGCCAACAGCCTGACGGTCAACCTTGCCGAGGTGACCTACCGCTCACCCAGTGACGGTGCATACGTGACCCAGGCTGATATTGGCGCCGTGTTCACCGCCGAAGCGCGCGGGGGCGACCAGGTCTATAACGGTCGTTACAGCGCATCGGCTCAGCATCGCTTCGGCTACGCGCCCAATCAGGCGACCAATACCAAATTGGTCTCCGAAGTCATGAGTGACGCCTTGTCACGGATGTTCCGCGATCAGGAAATTGTCCGGGTTCTGCAGCGATAACCCAGCGTTCAGCACGCCGAGCTGATTAATCGGCCGGCACAAAAAAGCCAGACCCTGAGGTCTGGCTTTTTTGTGGGTGACTTGCAACCGCCCGATTATCCTTTTTCGGGTGGCGGCGTCATGGTCGGAGAGGGCTGGAGCATCACGTCGTGCTCAGCCATGTTCCAGGGCAGAGAGCCGGGCGAGATATGCAGGAAGTGCAGGTAGCGCTCGAAATGGTCAAGGGCGTCGCCGATGATTTCCTCCTGATCGTAGCCGTAGATATCGTAGGTCTGCCCGCCGCGACGCAGGAAGACTTCGGCGCGGTAGTAATGTGCCTCGGGGGCATTTTCAGTCGATGCCACCTCCGGGAAGGCATAGGTCGGACGGGTGTATTCGCGGATGCGGATCTCATAAATGAAATCGGTCTGGTCCGGTTTGATGATTTCGATCCAGGCACGTCCCAGATCGGCGTCATGACTTGCTGTGGCTGGCCAGCCCTGGTCGGCCAGGGTGCTTGCCAGGCGCTGCATGGCCGGAAGCACGGTTTGCGAGACGAACTGCTCGACCGCTTGCTTCTCCGGAAAGTTGACGATCCCCGCCACGCGCTTCTTCCACAAGGAGGCCGTATTGCCCTTGGAATGCCGGCCGGATTGCATGTGATGGATCAGGCTCTGATCACGGTGTCCTTCGATCACCAGCGCCCGCCACATTCCCACGGCGGATATCAGCATGATGATGGCAAAGGGCAGGGCGCTGGCGATGGTCATGGTCTGCAGGGCACTCAAGCCGCCGGCCAACAGCAGGGTCGCCGCCACAGCCCCTTCCAGAATGGCCCAGAACGCGCGTTGCCAGGCCGGGGTTGCGAGTACCCCGCCTGATGCCAGCGAATCGATGACCAGGGAGCCCGAGTCCGATGAGGTCACGAAGAAGGTAATGATCAGAAGCACCGTCAGGAAGGACACGATCGAGGTGAACGGCAAGCGTTCAAACAGCTTGAACAGGGCGATCGCGTTGTCGTTCTGCACTTCGGTGATCAACGCGGTGTAACCCTCGTTCATGATCAGGTGCAAGGCGGTGTCGCCGAAGATGGAGAACCACATGAAGGTGAAAATGCTCGGCACCAGCATGACGCCAACCACGAACTGGCGGATGGTGCGCCCGCGGCTGATCTTGGCGATAAACAGGCCAACAAAGGGCGCCCAGGCAATGGTCCAGCCGAAGATGAACAGCGTCCAGTTGCCGATCCAGTCAGAGCGCGTATAAGCCTGAAGATTGAAGGTTCGCTCGACAATATTATTGAGGTAACTGCCGGTGTTCTGCAGGAAGGTTTCAAGGATAAACACCGAAGGGCCGACCAGAAAAACAAACAGCATCAAGGCAACGGCCAGCACCATATTCACTATGGAAAGGTTTTTCACACCCTTGTCGAGACCTGCTACCACCGAGATCAGCGCCAGCATGGTAATCACCGCAATGGTGATGATCTGTACCGTGATGGATACCGGTATCTGCGGCCAGAGATAGTTCATCCCGGCGTTGATCTGTGTGACCGACAGCCCCAGCGTGGTGGCGATGCCGAAGAGTGTGCCGAGAATCGCGAATACGTCCACGGTGTGGCCGATAGGGCCGTGAATGCGTTCACCGATCAGGGGATACAGGGCTGAGCGCATGGACAGTGGCAGGCCGTGGCGAAACGCAAAGTAGGCCAGGACCAGGCCAACCAGACCGTAAATTGCCCAGATATGAAAGCCCCAGTGGAAGAACGCAATCTGTAGCGCCTGTTTGGCCGCATCGACGGTTTCCGCCGCGCCGGCCGGGGGCGAGGCATAGTGCAGCACCGGCTCGGCTACACCGAAGAACAACAGGGCAATACCGTAACCCGCCGAAAACAGCATGGCGAACCAGGCCGGAAAACTGTACTGCGGTTCGGCATGGTCCGGGCCCAGCTTGATATGCCCCCAGTTGCTGAATGCGATCGCCGTGATAAACACCAGGAAACAGGCCACCGACAGCATATAAAACCAGCCAAAAGTGGTGTTGATATAGGTCAGGGTCGCGGCGAAGGCGTCGCCCGCTAGATCGGGGTTGCTGACAGTGCCGATTACCAGTAACAGCGTTACCACCACGGCGGGTATAAATACGGGAAACAGGATGGTCGAATTCCAACCGGATTTTTCAGCCTTCATTGGAGTTGTTCCTTGTAGTCGGATCGGAAGGTTGAGCGCTCGATACGTAATTCTCCTGTGCAATGTGACAGCCAAGCGGCGCAAGACGTTCAGAAGGCGTCTGCGCGGGCTGATTCAGGTGAGTATAGAGGGTGAGGCGGGTGACACAACGGCGGAGGCCGTCAGGACTCCTCGCAGGTTTCGATATCGACCCGTACGGTGCCAGCTCTGGTCATGCCTATTTCCTTGGCAGCGCGCAGCGACAGATCAATGACGCGTTTTCCGCTATAAGGCCCGCGGTCGTTGATCTCGACCATTACGCTCTGCTGATTCTGTCGATTGGTGACGCACACCAGGGTGCCGAATGGCAGGCTCGGGTGGGCCGCCGTCAGCCGGGTCTGATCGTATATCGCCCCGCTGGCGGTGCGGCGGCCATGCAGTTGGGAGGAATAGTAGGACGCCCTGCCTGTTTCGCTGTAGTGGTTCAGCGCGCCGGCCGGGTCGGGTTCCAGGGCCTCGTTGCTGGCGCAGGCGGCCGCCGGGATCAGCAACAGTGCAGACATCAGCAAGCGACGCACGCAGGAGCGTGCGTAGACCGCCAGATCGACACCCCGGTCAGAGGGTGTCGATCGACTCTCAGTCATCCAGTTTCTGCTTCAGTAACTGATTGACCTGCTGCGGATTGGCCTTGCCCTTCGAGGCCTTCATGGCCTGCCCGACGAAGAAGCCAAACATCTTGCCGCGCTTGGCTTCATCGCTGGCACGATACTGCTCCACCTGTTCGGCGTTGGCTGCCAGGACCTCATCGAGCATCGACTCGATCGCGCCGCTGTCTGTCACCTGCTTGAGGCCCTTGGCTTTGATGATCTGATCCGCGTCGCCTTCGCCCTTGGCCATCGCCTCGAAGACCATCTTGGCGATCTTGCCGGAGATGGTGTTGTCCTTGATGCGCAGAATCATGCCGCCGAGCTGGATGGCGCTGACCGGTGTCTGGTCGATTTCCAGTCCTTCCTTGTTCAGCCGGCTGGACAGCTCGCCCATCACCCAGTTGGCCGCCAGTTTGGCGTCACCACAGACGCGCTGGACTTCCTCGAAATAGTCGGCCATTTCGCGGCTGGCAGACAGCACGCTGGCATCGTAAACCGACAGGCCGAATTCGCCCTGAAAACGCTCACGCTTCTGCTGCGGCAGTTCTGGCAGCTCGCCGCGCACTTCTTCGATAAAGGCGGGTTCGATCACCACCGGTAACAGGTCGGGATCCGGGAAGTAGCGGTAGTCGTTGGCTTCTTCCTTGCTGCGCATGGAACGCGTTTCGTCCTTGTTCGGGTCATACAGGCGGGTTTCCTGAACGACCTTGCCGCCGTCTTCGATCAGCTCGACCTGACGTTGCACTTCGGTGTTGATGGCCTTCTCGATGAAGCGGAACGAGTTGACGTTCTTGATCTCGCAGCGCGTGCCGAAGGCTTCCTGGCCCTTGGGCCGTATGGACACGTTGCAGTCGCAGCGCAGTGAGCCTTCGGCCATGTTGCCATCGCAGATACCCAGATAGCGCACCAGCGAATGCACGGTGCGGGCATAGGCGACGGCCTCCTTGGCGCTGCGCATATCGGGTTCGGAGACGATTTCCAGCAGCGGCGTGCCGGCACGGTTGAGGTCGATGCCGCTCATGCCCTGGAAGTCTTCATGCAGGCTCTTGCCAGCATCTTCTTCGAGGTGAGCACGGGTCACGCCGACGCGCTTGATGCTGCCATCGTCCAGGGTAATGTCGAGAAAGCCCTTGCCAACGATGGGCAGATCCATCTGGCTGATCTGATAGCCCTTGGGCAAATCCGGATAAAAGTAATTCTTGCGCGCAAACACGTTAGTCATGCCGATCTCGGCATTGATCGCCAGACCGAACTTCACCGCATTGCGGACTGCCTGCTGGTTGAGTACCGGCAGGGTGCCGGGCATGCCCAGATCAATCAGACTGGCCTGCACGTTGGGTTCGGCGCCGAAGGTGGTCGAGCTACCCGAGAAAATCTTCGAGGCGGTAGTGAGCTGGGCGTGAATCTCCAGCCCGATAACGATTTCCCATTGCATCTTTAATATTCCTCAGAAATTCCGTGGCGCTCAATAGCCCTGGGGTACGCGGGTATGCCAGTCGGTGACCTGCTGGTACTGGTGCGCAATATTCAACAGGCGGGCCTCGCTGAAATACGGACCGAGCAACTGCATGCCCAGCGGCAGGCCATTGGCGAAGCCTGCGGGCAAGGCGATACCGGGTACCCCAGCCAGGTTGGCGGTAATGGTGTAGATGTCGGTGAGGTACAGGCTGACCGGATCATCGATCTTCTCGCCAATGCGGAACGCCGGCGTCGGGGAGGTCGGGCAGAGAATGACGTCAACCTGCTCGTAGGCGGCCATAAAGTCATTCTTGATCATCCGGCGGATCTGCTGTGCCTTCAGATAATAGGCGTCGTAATAGCCGGCGGACAGGGCATAGGCGCCGACCATGATGCGCCGCTTCACCTCATTGCCGAAGCCTTCGCTGCGCGAGCGCTTGTACAAGTCGGTGAGGTCGGTGGGGTTGTCGCAACGGTAACCGAAACGCACGCCATCAAAGCGCGACAGGTTCGAGGAGGCCTCGGCTGGCGCGATGACATAGTAGGCCGGGATCGCCAGCTCGGCGTTCGGCAGGCTGATTTCGCGCACCTCTGCACCCAGCGCTTCAAACGCTTTGACCGCCTGCTGAATGGCGTCTGCAGTCGCGGCATCCAGCCCACTGGCAAAGTATTCCTTGGGCAGACCGATGCGCAGCCCCTTGAGCGAATCGTTCAGGCTGGCGCAATAGTCGGCCACTGGCTCGTCGACACTGGTCGAGTCTTTCTCGTCGAAGCCGGCCATGACCTGCATCATCAGTGCGCAGTCTTCTGCGGTGCGGGCCATCGGGCCGCCCTGATCGAGGCTGGAGGCATAGGCGATCATGCCCCAGCGCGAGACCCGGCCATAGGTCGGCTTGAGGCCGGTCAGTGCAGTAAAGCCAGCGGGCTGGCGAATCGAGCCGCCCGTATCGGTACCGGTCGCCGCCGCGCACAGGCGGGCTGCCACCGCGGAGGCCGAGCCGCCGGAGGAGCCGCCTGGCACCCGGTCGGTATCCCAGGGATTGCGAGTCGCACCGTAAAAGCTGGACTCGGTGGACGAGCCCATGGCGAACTCGTCCATATTGGTCTTGCCGAGCATGACCGTACCGGCATCCAGCAAGCGCGAGATCACGGTGGACTCGTAGGGCGCAATGAAGTTGTCGAGCATCCGCGAGCCGCAGCTGGTGCGCACGCCCTGGGTACAGAACAGATCCTTGTGCGCCAGCGGAATACCGGTGAGCGGGCCAGCGTTACCGGCGGCAATGCGTGCGTCCGCGGCGCGCGCCTGTTCCAGCGCCAGCTCGGGGGTCACGGTGATGTAACTGTTGAGCGTGCCGTCAAACTGGGCGATACGGTCGAGATAATGTTGAGTGAGTTCGACGCTTGAGATCGACTTGTTCTGCAGGGCCTGCGACAACTCGGCCAGGGATTTCTCGTGCATGAGGGGTGTTCTCCGGGGCGCAGCAGTTATTCAATCACCTGAGGGACCAGATACAGGCCGTCCTCGGTAGCGGGGGCAATGGCCTGATAGGCATCGCGCTGATTGGTCTCGGTGACGACATCCGCACGCAGGCGCTGGGTAGTTTCCAGTGGGTGGGCCAGTGGCGTGACACCGTCGGTATTGACCTCCTGCATGCGATCGATCAGGTCCATGACGCCGGCCAGTTTGGCCGTGAACGCAGTGGCGTCCGCGTCGTCAATGGCGATACGGGCAAGATGGGCGACGTTCTCCACCTCTTTACGTTCTAGTGCCATGTTCTGTTCTCCATGAAACCGGGGCGTGGCCGGCGCTGTACGGCCGATGCGCCAATGTAGGAAAGGCTGTAGCCGAGCCCGGACAAAGCGGCGAATTTACCATAGACGCGCCTTGCCCAAAAACCCCGCCGTTGTTAGAGTTGCGACACTTCAGGAAGTACCGACCAGTAACCTGTCAGTTCACACTGTCCTGTCGCCACAGGGCCTTCAACGACAGGCCTTGGCGGCGTTTGCCATGGGACCAGGCGGCTTCTCAGTGCTTCTTTCAATTTAACTCACCCGCACCGGGGTATATTCAACGCATGTTCAAAAAAATACGCGGCATGTTTTCCAGTGACTTGTCCATCGACCTGGGCACCGCCAATACACTGATATATGTACGTGACCGCGGCATTGTACTGGATGAGCCATCCGTCGTGGCCATCCGCACCCAGGGAAATCAGAAAAGTGTTGTAGCCGTCGGCATGGAAGCCAAACGCATGCTCGGCCGCACGCCCGGTAACATCCAGGCCATCCGCCCGATGAAAGACGGCGTTATCGCCGACTTCAGCGTCTGCGAAAAGATGCTGCAGTACTTCATCAACAAGGTCCACGAAAACAGTTTCATCCAGCCAAGCCCGCGGGTACTGATCTGCGTGCCGTGCAAGTCCACTCAGGTTGAGCGTCGCGCCATTCGCGAATCTGCCTTGGGCGCTGGCGCACGGGAAGTCTTTCTGATTGAGGAGCCGATGGCTGCCGCGATCGGTGCCGGCTTGCCAGTTGAAGAAGCACACGGTTCCATGGTCGTCGACATCGGCGGCGGTACCACCGAAATCGCCCTGATCTCGCTGAATGGTGTGGTCTATGCCGAATCCGTGCGGGTCGGCGGTGATCGCTTTGACGAAGCCATCGTTACCTACGTGCGCCGCAATTACGGCAGCCTGATCGGCGAAGCGACAGCAGAGCGCATCAAGCAGGAAATCGGTGTGGCGTTTCCCGGCGGTGAGATCCTCGAGGTGGACGTGCGCGGGCGTAATCTGGCCGAGGGCGTGCCACGCGCTTTCACGCTGAACTCCAACGAAGTGCTCGAAGCCTTACAGGAATCTCTGGCGACCATCGTTCAGGCAGTAAAGAGTGCACTCGAGCAATCCCCACCGGAACTGGCCTCCGACATCGCCGAACGCGGTTTGATCATCACCGGTGGCGGCGCGCTGCTGCGTGATCTCGACAAGCTCCTGACCCAGGAAACCGGTCTGCCGGTGATCATCGCCGAAGACCCCCTGACCTGCGTCGCCCGTGGCGGCGGCAAGGCACTGGAGATGATGGACCGTCACAATATGGATTTGCTCTCCACCGAGTAAACTGTCGCACTGTTCACCAGGTCTTGGGAAGCGCTGAATAATTCCTTGCGCTCTCTGGCTTTCAGGCTGGTTCGCAATCGAGGCGCGGTTTTGAAGGCATGCCGGGGCCTGTCGAGAAACCGCAACGACGAGTGCGGGCCAGCCTGAAAGCCCCGAAGGGCGTGGCCTGAAGCGCGCATCTGCTGCGTTGTGCTCCTTGTTAAGGGCTACGGCCATTAACTGCGAATCACGCCTTGCACCTGCACGCTTCAGGTCACGCAGAGAACGTAAGGAATTGTTCAGTGCTTCCCTTGGTCCCTGTCATGCCGGTGTTGCATGATAGGGGCTGACGATTGGCTCACCTGCGTTGGCGGCAGCAGGAGCCGCACAGGTTCATGAGGAGTGCACCATCAAACCGCTGTTCATCAAAGGCCCTTCGCTGGGTGTTCGTTTACTGGCGCTGACAGTGTTGTCGGTGGTGCTGATGGTGACTGACGCCAGGTTAAACGTGTTGCAGCCGGTACGCGCGCAGCTCGGCATGATCCTGATGCCCCTCTACTATGTCGCCGAACTGCCGGTTCGCGCCTGGGAAAATGTGCAAACCCAGCTCACCAGCCGCGCCGATCTGATCGCCGAGAATGAGCGCCTGCGGGCCGAATCCCTGCTGACCCAGCGCAAGCTGCAAAAACTCGCCGCCCTGACCGAGCAGAACGTGAGGCTGCGTGAGCTGCTGAATTCTTCCTCGCTGGTCGACGAGCGCGTCCTGGTGGCCGAGCTGGTCGGTGTCGACCCCAATCCCTTCACCCAGCGCATCATGATCGACAAGGGCGAACGCGATGGCGTGTTTCTTGGCCAGCCGGTCCTCGATGCTACAGGTCTGATGGGTCAGGTGGTGGAGGTAATGCCGTTCAACTCGCGGGTATTGCTGCTGACTGATGTCTCTCACAGCCTGCCGGTGCAGGTCAACCGCAACGGTCTGCGGGCGATCGCCACCGGAACCGGCACCAGCGACTGGCTCGAGCTGCGCCATGTCAGCGATACGGCCGACATCCGCATTGGCGACATCATGGTCAGTTCCGGGCTGGGTCAACGCTTTCCGGCCGGGTATCCGGTTGGCCGCGTGATCTCGGTCGAACAGGATCCCGCCGAACCCTTCTCCATCGTCAAGGTTGCCCCCACCGCACAACTGAACCGCAGCCGCTACCTGCTGTTGGTGTTCAGCCCGGAGAGCGCCTATGGCGATGTTTTTCCGGCGCTGAAGCTGGATCAGACCGCCGCGTCCGATGGGCCGGTTCCCGCGCCGAAGGTGCCAGACGCTGGCGGCGCTTCAAGCGAAACAGTTGAACCCGCGGCGACAGAGGAGGGCAGCGACGATGCGCCATAGTCTGGTGGTGGGTTTTACTATTTTGCTGGCGCTGTTGCTTAGCGTCATGCCTATGCCGGAGCCGTTCAGCTTCGGCAGGCCAATGTGGCTGGCGATGACGGTCGCCTTCTGGGTGATGATCCTGCCGCACAGAATCGGGCTGGTGACGGCCTGGTGTGCTGGTCTTGCCTCCGATGTGCTCTACGGCGAGCTATTCGGGCAGCAAGCGCTGGTCATGACACTGGTCGCCACCATGGTGCTGGTGCTGTATCAGCGCATCCGGCGTTTTCCATTGTGGCAACAGAGTCTGGTGATGCTGCCGGTGTTCGGCATCGCGCAGTTACTATCGTTGTGGCTGGACAGCCTCGCCGGGAGCCGGCCGCCAATGCTGTTGTTATTGCTGCCGGCGTTGGTCAGCGCCTTCCTGTGGCCGTGGGGCTGTGCGTTCCTCGATGTCTTCCGGCGCCGCTTCCATGTCGTCTGATCCGGCGGCGCACCGCGGCCTTCTCTACCTGGCTTCGGCCTCACCCCGGCGTCGTGAATTGCTGTCGCAGATCGGCGTGCCGACGCGGGTGATACCCTCCGACATCGATGAAGCAGTGTTCCCCGGCGAGTCCCCGCTGGCGTATGTCGAACGCGTCACCCGGGACAAGGCCCGTGCCGGTATCGGCAAGGCGCCGGATGGGGCGGTAGTGCTGGCGGCGGATACTGCTGTGGTGTTGGGCGATGTCATCCTCGGCAAGCCAGCCGACCGCGAGCAGGGCCTGGCGATGCTGGAAAGCCTGTCGGGTCGGGCGCACAGTGTCATTACCAGCGTAGCGGTGTGTCAGGGCGATACGCTGCGTCTGGCGAGTGTCGAAACCCAGGTATGGTTTCGCCACCTTTCCCAAGCCGAAAAGAGCGCATACTGGGATACCGGCGAGCCGGCCGACAAGGCGGGTGGCTATGCTATCCAGGGGTTGGGTGCGATTTTCGTCGAACGCATTGAAGGCAGTTACAGCGCGGTGGTCGGGTTGCCCCTGATGGAAACCGCTGCACTGCTGCATGACTTCGGGATTTCCTGTTGGCAAGCGTCCTGACATAGGGCACCGATGACCGTAGTCTAACGGTCCGATAACACTGGGAGAGCCCATGAGCGAAGAGATTCTGATCAATATAACCCCGATGGAAACACGGGTCGCTCTGGTAGAAAACGGCGTGCTGCAGGAAGTGCATATCGAGCGCACCCTGCGCCGCGGCATCGTCGGCAATATCTACAAGGGTAAGATTGTCCGCGTGCTGCCGGGTATGCAGGCTGCCTTCGTCGATATCGGTCTGGAGCGTGCGGCCTTCATCCACGCCTCGGAGATCTCCGAACGCGAGGGTTCTGCGGTCGAGCCGATCAATGCGCTGGTGCATGAAGGTCAGGCGCTCATAGTCCAGGTGACCAAGGATCCGATTGGCACCAAGGGCGCGCGCCTGACCACTCACCTGTCGGTGCCGTCGCGTTATCTGGTGTACATGCCGCGCACGCCCCACGTGGGCATCTCGCTGAAAATCGAGGACGAAACCGAGCGCGAACGCCTCAAGCGCATCGTCGCCCAGTGCGTTGCCGATGAAGCCATCGACGAGCCCGGCGGGTTCATCCTGCGCACGGCCGCCGAAGCAGCGCGCGAGGAAGATATCCTGGCTGATATTCGCTACGTCAGACGCTTATGGCAGCAGATCTCCCAACAGATGGGCGCCTGTCCGGCACCCTCGGTAATCTACGAAGACCTTCCGCTGGCCCTGCGCACCCTGCGCGATCTGGCCAATGTGCGGATAGAAAAGGTGCGTATTGATTCGCGGGAAACCTTTCAGCGCGTCGAGCAGTTTGTGCAGGAGCTGATGCCTGGCATCGAAGACAAGCTTGAGCATTATCCGGGGGAGCGCCCGGTATTCGAACTCTATGGCGTGGAAGATGAAATCCAGAAGGCCATGGAACGCAAGGTCATGCTCAAGTCAGGCGGCCATCTGGTAATTGACCAGACCGAGGCCATGACCACCATCGACGTCAATACCGGGGCGTTCGTGGGGCACCGCAATCTGGAAGAGACAATCTTCAAGACCAACCTGGAGGCGGCCACGTCGATTGCCCGCCAGCTGCGCCTGCGCAATCTGGGTGGCATCGTCATCATCGACTTCATCGATATGGAGGCCGAGGAGCATCAGCGCCAGGTATTGCGCACGCTGGAAAAACAGCTGGAGCGCGACCACTCGAAAACCAACATCATCGGCATCACCGAGCTGGGTCTGGTGCAGATGACCCGCAAGCGTACCCGCGAGAGTCTCGAACAGATTCTCTGCGAGCCCTGTCCCTGCTGCTCGGGTCGCGGCATTCAGAAAACGCCGGAAAGCGTCTGCTACGAAATCTTCCGCGAGATACTGCGCGAGGCCCGGGCCTATCAGGCGGGTGCCTATATGGTGCTGGCGTCGCAGGCCGTTATCGACCGCCTGCTGGACGAAGAATCAGGCAACGTCGCGGATCTGGAAGTGTTCATCGAGCGACCGATCAAGTTCCAGGTCGAAACGGTGTACACCCAGGAACAGTACGACGTGGTACTGATGTGATGAGCGCCTGACCGCATGAGCTGGCAAACCTGGGTTCGACGGGGTCTGGATGGACTGATTCTGTGTCTTGTCGTCTGGCTGCTGGTGACTGCCGCCTATGTGAGTCTGGGTCGACAGTTTGTGCCGGCGGTGGCGGATTATCAGGCCGAGCTGGTCAAGCGAGCCGAAGAACTCACCGGCAGAGCGATCCTGCTGGAGGATCTGAGCGGCGAGATGCAGGGCACCCAGCCCGTGTTCATGCTCCGTGGCCTGCAGGTCCACGCCGAAGCCGACCTCGACAGCTCGGTACTGTTTGCTCTGGATAACGTCACTGCGCGCCTGGACGTGTTCGCCAGCCTGTGGCGCCGGGAGCTGGTGCTCGATGCGCTGCAGGTCGAAGGCCTGGCGCTGGAACTGTTGCAGGAGCCCGATGGCCGCTGGCGCTTACGCGGTCTGGGCGCGCGGGACAGGGTCGAAAGCGGGCTCGACGAGACGCTCGATAAACTGCTCAACCAGCGCCGGATTACCCTGCTCGACAGCCGTATTCGCATCAATCCCCACGACCTGCCTGAATGGAACTTCACTGAGGGCGACCTGACGCTGGTCAACCGGTGGGGCGAGCATCGGTTTGACGCACGCATGGCCCTACCCGATGGCCGTGAGCTGCGCCTGCAACTGGAAGGGCAGAGCAGCGGCGACGACTGGCGGAATATGTCCGTCGAGTTTTTCGCCGAACTTCCCGCCATGCAGTGGAGCAACTGGATCCCGGGCGCCTGGCTGGAGAAGGCCAGGCTCGAGCAACTGGTTGCTGGCGGCAGTTTCTGGGGCAGCTGGCAGGACCGCCGCCTGAGTCGGCTGCAGGGGGTGGTGACGGCGCCCGAGGTGAAGCTGCAGACGCTGCGACCGGGTGCCCCGCTGACTGATCTGCAGGCGCAGTTCGATCTGCAGCTGGATGACGCACAGCAGGTACTGCGCGTCGAGCAGCTGGGTTTACGGGTGAACGAGATCCTGTGGCCCCACACGCGTCTGGCTGCGACTCGTGAGGTGGACGATGGCAGCTGGCAGCTGCGGCTCGACCGTCTTCCGCTGGAGCCACTGGCTGCCGGCCTCGCTGGCTCCCTCCCTGACGACCGCTTCGCTGAGATTCTCGCGACCCTCGATCCGCATGGACAGGTGCTGGACATCGGGCTGCGTGGCAGCCGTACCTCGCTGTCACTCGAGGATCTGAGCATTGAAGCCCGGCTGGACAATATCAGTATTGAACCCTGGCGCGCCGTTCCGGGATTCACCGGCATCAGCGGCACGCTTGCCGGTAGCCGCGCGCTGGGTGAGCTCAGGCTCAACAGCGAGAACTGGAGCATGTTCCTGCCGCAGCTGTTCCCCGAAGCCTGGCACTATGATCGGCTGACGGGCAGCCTGGGTTGGCAATGGTCGGACGATACTGGCATGCAATTGCAGGCCCCCGGCCTGGCTGTCAGCGGCGAGGAGGGCGAGGCCACGGCGCAGTTTTCCCTGCATCTACCGCGTCCCGGGAATCCGCCGAGTATGGATCTGCGGGTGGCGCTGCGCGACAGCCAGGCGCATTTCTACCGCCGCTATCTCCCGTCGCGCGCTGCCGCGATGAGCTCTGAGCTGACCGAGTGGCTGCTCTCGACCGATCTGTCCGGCACGGTTCCCTTGGCTATCTTCAGCTACCGCGGCGTGCTGGCAAAAAATGCTGATCCCGCGGATCGTCTGCTGCAACTCTATGGCAGTGTGGATCAGGGCAGCCTGTTCTTTCAGCCCGGCTGGCCAGCGCTGGAGGACGTCTCCGGCACGCTGCATCTGCGCAATACCGCCGTCACCGTACAAGAGGGACGTGCGCGGCTGTGGGGCACCGAGCTTAGTGATGTAGAGGTCGCTATTGACCGCGCACGCCCCGACGCGCCCTTGCTGCTGTCCGTCGAAGGCGAGGCGGCAGGTTCGCTGCAGGATGCCCTGCGCCTGATGCAGGACACGCCGCTCAAGAAGATTACCAATGATCCCCTCGCTGGCTGGACGGGCAACGGGACCCTGGCGGGCAAGGGCTCCCTGGTTATTCCGTTGCAACAGGGCGGGCAACCGGAGGTTCGTCTGAGCTGGCAAGCGGAGGCCGAGCAACTCTTCATCCCGCAGCTCGACGTCCCGCTGCATCAGGTCAGCGGCAACTTCGCCTACGATCACAGCAAAGGCCTGACCGCGGACAGCGTGCGCGCGCAATTTCTCGGTGAGCCGGTTACCGGCACCATTGGCGTTATCGACCGCGAGCAGCTGGTCCGCATGAAAGGCAGCCATCCGGTGCAGGCACTGAAGGGCTGGTCGATACTCGACAAGGCGCCGCTGCAGTTGGCCACCGGCCGTGTGGATTGGGACGCCCAACTGGCAATGCGTCCGGGTAGCCAGAGTATTCAGGTGGCCTCCGATCTGCGCGGCGTGGTGCTCGATCTGCCGCAACCCTTTGCCAAGGAATCCGACCAGGCGCAGCCCACCGAAGTGACCCTGCGGCTCAACGATCAGGGCCAGCGCTGGTCGTTCCGTTCCGGTAGCGATGTACGCGGGTTGATCACCCAGTCCGGCGATTCCCTGCGCGGTGACCTGCGTTATCGCAGCGGTAATCCCTCGCTTCCCTCTGCAGAAGGCCTGAGTGTCAGGGCGAATTTCGCCGATCTGCAATGGACTCATTGGCAGCAGTGGCTCAAGGATTTCAACGCCAATGCCCAGAGTGCGGCGCCGCAGGCCGCCGGCCCTGCCGCTTCCGCCGCGTCTCCGTTGGCCCTCATCCGGGAGATCAATCTGAACGCGGCGCGGTTTGAAGGCCTTGGTCTGGAGCTTTCCGATCTGCAGGTGCAGGGCGAACAGCTGCCGACCGGCTGGGAATTCGATGTGCGGCAGGCTGATGTGGCGGGCCGCATCCTGTTGCCAGACGATGCTGACCAGCCGCTGGAAATCGACCTGCAACGCCTGCGCTTTGCCAGTAACCAATCGATAGCAGGCGAGTCCGACGCATTGGTCGAGCCACTGGTGGCTGAGGATCCCCTGAGCGGCATTACGCCTTCCTCACTGCCGGCGGTCAATCTCAGTGTTGCCCAGCTTTTCTGGGGCGATGATCTGGTCGGTCCGGTGTCGTTTCGCATGCGCCCCACGGACCAGGGGCTGACAATCGAGGACGCGAACCTCGCATTGCGCGGCGGGTTACAGCTGCGCGGCGGCTTGAGTTGGCGTGACGCTGACCAGCGAACCCGCTTCGAAGGCAGCCTCAGCGCGGAGGATATCGGCGATGTGCTGCGCGCCTGGAACTACGCACCAACGCTGACCAGCAAACGATTTGCGGCGACAACCGAGCTGGAGTGGCCTGGCTCGCCGGCGTATTTCGCGCTCAAGCGCAGCACCGGCCCGCTGCAGTTGCTCGCCCGTGATGGCGTGCTGCAGAGCGGGGAGAGTTCGGCGGATGCGCTGCGGGTGTTCGGTTTGCTCAATTTCAACGCGCTGACCCGCCGGCTGCGTCTGGACTTCTCGGATATGTTCGGCAAAGGTACGGCGTACGATACCCTCGACGGGGATCTGCTATTCACCGAGGGTGTGATGCACAACCGCACGCCATTGGTGATGGAAGGGCCGAGCGTCAAGTTGCAGCTGGATGGTAGGCTCGACCTGCCACAGAATGAAATTGACATGGGTATGCTGGTGACACTGCCGGTTACCAACAACCTGCCATTGGCGGCGATCATTGCCGGTGCGCCCTATATTGGCGGCGCGCTGTTTATTGCCGACAAGATACTCGGCGACCGGATCGCCCGCTTCGCGTCGGTCAAATACAAGATCAGCGGAGACTGGCAGAAACCCAACGTCGAATTCGATCGCGCCTTTGATAACGAAGCCGCACTGGAGGACTAGATGAACGTTGCCGCCATCCAGATGATCAGCGGATCAGATGTCGCCACCAATCTCGAACGCGCCGCCGGCCTGATTGCCGAAGCGGCCGCCGGCGGCGCCAAGCTGGTACTGCTGCCGGAGTGTTTCGCCGCCTTCGGCAATCGCTCATTGGCGAATATCGGCGCCGCTGAGTTCCAGGGCACCGGTCCGATCAGGCCGTTTCTCGCACAGCAGGCGCGCCAATACGGCGTCTGGCTGATCGGCGGCAGTATTCCGTTGCCGCGCACCGCCACCGGCAAGCCAATGGCGACCTGTCTGGTGGTCGATGATCAGGGCAGCGAAGTCGCGCGTTATGACAAGCTGCACCTGTTCGATGTGGAAGTAGCCGACAGCACCCGCAGTTACCGCGAATCCAGGGATTACGATTACGGTGATCAGGTGGTGTATGTGGATACCCCGGTCGGGCGCGTCGGACTGACGATCTGTTACGATCTGCGCTTTGCCGAACTGTATCTTGCACTGGCCCGCGCCAACGCGGATCTGATTGTGGTCCCTTCGGCCTTCACGGCGGTGACCGGAGCTGCGCACTGGGACGTCCTGCTGCGCGCGCGGGCCATCGAAACCCAGTGTTACATACTCGCTGCCAACCAGGGTGGGCTGCACCCCGGCGGGCGTGAGACCTTTGGGCACAGCTGCCTGATCGATCCCTGGGGTGACGTAATCGCTTCGCTTGAGCAGGGAGAAGGGGTGGTCGCTGCGCCACTCGACCACGCCCACCTAAACGCTATTCGCCAGCGTATGCCCGTCTCCGGGCATCGCCGATTTGCCCCGGCCGAACTAAAGGCCAAGGAGTCCGACAAGAATGAGTGATCTGATAGCCAATGTTGAAAGCCGTCTGCTGCTGCCCGCAGAGCTGAGCCCTGATCTGATCGCCGGGGTACTCGGCCAGTTGGTCTCGGCCCCCGGTGTGGATGCGGCTGATCTGTACTTCCAGCACCAGGTGAACGAGTCCTGGGTACTCGAGGACGGCATCGTCAAGGACGGCAGCTTCAACGTCGACCAGGGCGTAGGTGTGCGTGCCCAGGCCGGGGAAAAAACCGGGTTTGCCTACAGCAACGACATTCGTCTGCCGGCATTGACCCAGGCGGTTTCCGCCGCGCGTTCCATCGCCCGGGCGGGGCAGTCGGGCGGCGTGCAGGCATGGAAGCGTGACACCAGCCAGGCACTGTATCCCACCGCCAACCCGCTGGAAGTCATGGCGCAGGCGGACAAGGTGACCTTTCTGCAACGGCTGGACGCCTATACTCGCAGCCTGGACTCGCGCATTACCCAGGTTACCGTGAGCCTAGGCGGCACCCATGACACTGTCATGGTCGCCTCCAGCGACGGCACCTGGGCCGGCGATATCCGTCCGCTGGTGCGGCTGAACATCAGCGTCATCATCGAACACAACGGCCGGCGTGAGCGCGGCAGCTTTGGCGGCGGCGGTCGTACCGATTATCTGTACTTTGAAGCGGAAGAGCGCGCCATGGCCTATGCCCGTGAAGCGGTGCGTCAGGCGACTGTCAATCTGGATGCCATTCCCGCTCCAGCCGGCAGCATGCCAGTGGTGATGGGTCCGGGCTGGTCCGGCGTACTGCTGCATGAAGCGGTCGGTCATGGTCTGGAAGGCGATTTCAACCGCAAGGGTACCTCGGCCTATAGCGGCCGGGTCGGCGAAAAAGTCGCCTCCAGCCTGTGCACCATCGTCGATGACGGCACGATCCCTGGTCGCCGCGGCTCGCTGAGCGTGGACGACGAGGGCAACCAGACCCAGTGCACCACATTGATCGAGAACGGCATTCTCAAGGGTTACATCCAGGACAAGCTGAACGCCCGGCTGATGGGTGTGCAGGCGACCGGCAACGGCCGTCGTGAGTCCTATGCGCACCTGCCCATGCCACGCATGACCAACACCTACATGCTGGCCGGCGAAAGCGATCCGGAGGACATCATCCGCTCGGTGAAAAAGGGCATCTACTGCGCCAATCTGGGCGGCGGTCAGGTGGACATCACCAGCGGCAAGTTCGTGTTCTCCACCAGCGAGGCCTACCTGATCGAGGACGGCAAGATCACCGCCCCGGTCAAGGGCGCAACCCTGGTCGGTAACGGCCCCGAAGTCATGAACCGCGTATCCATGGTCGGCCACGACCTGCAGCTCGACAGCGGCGTCGGCACCTGCGGCAAGGACGGTCAGTCCGTGCCAGTCGGCGTCGGCCAGCCGACCCTCAAGATCGACCAGATCACCGTAGGCGGTACTGGCGCTTAACGGCTCCAAGCAGCCATGGAAGGCCGGGTTCCATCCCGGTCAGTTGAGGTTCGGCGGACGCTTTTATCGAGATGGAACTCGACATTCCATNTGATCCGGCGAAGCGGCTGATGTCACTGCAGCTTATTGCTGAGGCTCTGCAGGACGGTTGATGGCAGCACCGCGCGTCTGCACCGTGGCCGACGCTTTACGAATGCCGGGGAACCTGGCGGTAAAACGAGTACCCGTCTCCGGAGTAGAGCACACGGAGAGGGTGCCATCGTGCCCGGCTACAATCTGTGAAGCGATGTATAAGCCCAATCCCAGTCCTTTCCCTCTACCGCCTGCGTGGGATCGAGTGAAGGGCTTGAAGAGCAGCGATATCAATTCCTGCGGAATAGGGGTGCCCTGGTTGGTTACCGACAGGACGACATCGTCGTGGTCCGCCGTCGCAGTCACACTGACCGGTGCATCACGCGAGCCGTGCGTCACTGCGTTGAGCAGAAGGTTCGAGAGTAATTGCCCCATTCTGCCGGTGTCGCAAAACGTCTGTTGCGCAATCGAGAAATGACGGGTGATCGAGACGTCCGGATGAGAAATGGCTATTTCGTGTATGACGGAATCGAGAACCGGGAGCAGGTCGCTCGTTAACACGCGATTGACCGGAATGCCGTCACCCAGCCGCGCATTGGAGAAATCCAGGACGTTTTCTATGAGCTCGCTCATCCGCTTCGAACTCTGTCTGATGGCGACGGCCAGGCCGTGCTCACGCTCGTCGGTGAGCTTGGCTTCCAGCAGCTCCGAACTCATGCCGATTGCGGTGAGGGGCGAGCGAAGATCGTGCCCCAGGACGGCGATAAACTGCTCGCGTAGCCGGCCAGTTTCCTCTTCGTTGACCAACGCGACCTCAGTGTTGTCCTGTGCTTCCTGCATGTCCAACTGGACGCCGATCAGCTGTGCATAGAGTTCCAGCGTATTCAGGACAGCCATCTCATCAAACTGGGCTGGCACACTGTCAATGGCGCAGAGTGTTCCGAAGAACTCGCCGTTGGTTCTGATGATGGGGATGGATACGTAGCTTTCCAGCTTGTATAGCCGCGGGGTGTGATGCTCGGAGTACACACTGTCTTGACTGGCGTGCTGGAAGATCACTGGGCGACGGTGGTCGCGGATCTCGTGACAGATGGTGGACTCGAGTACCAATTCGCCGCCAGGTTTCAGGCCGAAGTCGATAGAGTCGTCCACTGCGCAGGCGACCCACCGTGAGTCGGTCACCCGTGCAACGGCCGCAAAGCGCATCCCGGTAGTATGTTTCACCATGGTGAGGATAAGCGAGACGGCGTCGATCCTGGCAATTCTTGAAACATCGCGTTCGAGGTCAGACGGGTTGGACATTCAATAACCGTAATCGTGAAGTTCCATGGAATCTTATGCGGAATAGGCGTGTTTTCCCATGGAAAATCCCGTTTCGCTGACCACTGGAGCGTCCCTGCAGAAAATCCTCAGTGCATGGCATGAGGAAACGGGGCATCACAGCGGCTGCACGGTTATCTTGCTGGGTCCGAGCCGTCAGAAGTCTGCGTCGGCTCCACCTTAGGCTCCCCGACCGCCCACTCGTTGGGGAAGCGGCGGATCAGTAACGTCAAGGCAAAACCCACGGACAGCACCACGAAGGTGAAGCTGAACGCGACGGTGAAGCGGCCGGTGGTTTCGATCAGCCAGCCGNTTCGGTGGTGGTTTTGAGCTTTGGGTGTAAGGCAGGTAACCCTGTCCAGTTCAACAATCTCGCAAGACACTCAAAACAATGGAGGGCCGGGTTCCATCCCGGCCGGCGGAGTTGCGGCAGCACGCTTTTGTCGAGATGGAACTCGACATTCCATTGCTCGGTGTTGGTTTGAAGCTTTTGTCGAGATGGAACTCGACATTCCATGGTCCGCGGGCTGTTATAGCCCTTCAAAGCGTCCGGCCAGACGGTTCTTGCGGACCTGATCGACCGGGAATACCCGCCCGCTCATGGCTACGTAGACGCCGTGGCCTAGGGTGTTGAGGGCGCCGACGGCGAGGCCGAGGTTGAACAGGGCGTCGGAGTCGCGAAAGCGTGCCGGCTGCATGGCGCCGGTGAGGACGATGACCTTGTCGTCGATATCGGCCAATGCCGCGCCGGTGACGGTCATGGTATCGGTGCCGTGGGTGATCAGTATGTGCTCGTGGGGGCAGGCGGACACTCTGCCGCGAATCAGCTCGCGGTCAGCATCGTCCAGGTCCAGGCTGTCTTTTTTGACCAGCGACTCGACGGCGTACTCGAAGCCGACTCTACCCTGTTCAAGCAGCTCGCCCGCGATAGGCTCGCCGATCTGATATTCACTCAGCGCATCGAAGTACACCTTGTCGAGGGTGCCGCCGGTGCTGAAAATCTGTATAAACATGGCTAACTCCTGCAGTCGTAAGCGCCAGTATGCCTTCTGAAACTTCCCAACACACGCCCGAACCGGCCGCCAGAACCTGGTGGGTCTATATGGTGCGGGCAGAGAACGGCCATCTGTACACCGGCATTTCCACCGACCCTCAACGGCGCTTTCGTCAGCACGCCAGCGGCAGGGGCGCTCGGTTCTTTAATCGTAGCCCGGCGCAGGCATTGGTGTGGCAGGAAATCTGTATTGACCATTCCGATGCGCTGCGCCAGGAGTTGGCCATCAAGGCGCTGGCCAAGCCCGTCAAGGAACGGCTGATCCGGCTGTTTGCCGAGACGGCGTCAGACGCCAATGGTGACTGTGCAGCGGACGCGGCACCCGCTAAGCTGGACTGATCCAGGGTCAGCTGATGTGTTGTCGCGGCCCGCGAATGTCACCGACCTTGAACGGAGCCGCACTATGACCGACCTGATTCTGCATCATTACCCGCAATCCCCCTTCGCCGAAAAGGCGCGCCTGATGTTCGGCTTCAAGGGCCTGTCCTGGCATTCGGTGATGATCCCGGCGGTGATGCCCAAGCCGGACCTGACCGCGCTGACGGGTGGCTATCGGCGCACTCCGGTGCTGCAGATCGGCGCGGACATCTACTGTGATACGGCATTGATCGCCCGGCGACTGGAGCAGGAGAAGGTCATGCCGGCACTGTTTCCCGAGGGCCGTGAAGCCGCTGCGGCGGGGCTCGCCCAGTTTGCTGACCAGGTCATGTTTCAACATGGCGTGGCGATCAATTTCCAGAAAAAGGGACTCGCCTTCCGTTTCGCCAATATGCCCGAAGAGGTGATCAAGGGCTTCGTGGCGGATCGTCAGGCGCTGTTTGCCAGTGGCACCGCCAGGGCGCTCGACACCAAGGTTGCGCTATCCCAGTGGCCGGCATTGATGAGCCGACTGGAGTTGCAACTGGAGCGTGACGGCGAGTTCATCCTCGGCGATCTGCCCTGTATTGCTGACCTGGCGCACTATCATCCGTTGTGGTTTGTCGCCTCGAACAAGGCTGTCGCCGACGCACTGGTCGGCTATCCGGCCATCGCCGCCTGGATGGGCCGCATCGCCGATATCGGCCACGGCTCAAGCACGGCAATGGAGTCATCTGAGGCTATCCGTATAGCGCGGGAGGCGAGTCCGGCGGCCTTGCCGGAAATCGATTTCGTCAGTCCGGGTGGGTTTGAGCTCGGTCAGGCAGTGAACGTCAGCGCTGTGGATTACGGCACTGACCCGGTCAGTGGCTCGCTGGTCTATGAAGATAACGAAGAGATCGTGGTGGCCCGTGAGGACGAGCGTGCTGGTCTGCTGCACGTGCACTTCCCACGTTACGGCTTCCGTATCGAAGCGGCTTGAGATCAAACCCTGAAAAGCGAATCCCCCTAACCCCCTGCGCCTGGCCTGCGATACTGCGGGTCAGGTCTCGGGAAGCAATGCGATCCTCCGGAGGGACTGTGGAATCTGTTATCAGCGTCAAAGGCCTGAACAAGACCTACGCATCGGGCTTTCAGGCGCTCAAGCATATCGATCTGACCATTAAGCGTGGCGAAATCTTCGCGCTGCTCGGTCCGAACGGTGCCGGCAAGACCACCCTGATCAGCATCATCTGCGGCATCGTCAACGCCACCCGTGGCGAGGTGATCGTAGCCGGCTACGATATCGTCAAGGACTACCGCAAGGCGCGCACGGCGATCGGCCTGGTGCCACAGGAACTGACCAGCAATATGTTCGATAGCGTGTTGGCCACCGTCAACCTGAGCCGCGGCCTGTTCGGCAAGGCGCCGGACAAGGCGCACATCGAACGCGTATTGCGCGAGCTGTCGCTATGGGACAAGCGTAACGACAGGATCATGAACCTGTCCGGCGGCATGAAGCGCCGGGTACTGATTGCCAAGGCGCTGGCCCACGAACCGGAAGTACTGTTTCTCGACGAGCCCACCGCCGGCGTGGATGTCGAGCTGCGCCGCGACATGTGGAACATGGTCCGGCGGCTGCGCGAGCAGGGCGTGACCATCATCCTGACCACGCACTATATCGAGGAGGCTGAAGAAATGGCCGACCGCATCGGCGTGATCAATCGCGGCGAGATTATCCTGGTCGAAGATAAGGCCGACCTGATGAGCAAGCTGGGCACCAAGCAGCTGACCATTCAGTTGCAGGAGCCGTTGACCCAGATACCGTCCAGCCTCGCAGACTATGGCCTGCAGCTGGCGCAGGAAGGCCATGCCGTGGTGTACACCTTCGATGCCCAGTGCGATCACACCGGTCTGGCCGATCTGCTGCGGGCGCTCAACGAGGCAGGCCTTGAGGTCAAGGATCTGCATTCAAGTCAGAGCTCGCTGGAAGACATCTTCGTCGGCCTGGTGCATGAAGAGAACCGGCCCGGCGCGGTAGCCGGGGCGCAGGCGGCAGCGCTGAGTGGGGGCCAGGCATGAACGGTTACGGTATCCGTGCGCTGTATCTGTCCGAGCTCAGCCGTATGTGGCGCACGCTGTTCCAGAGCATCGCCTCACCGGTGATTTCCACGTCGCTGTACTTCATCGTCTTCGGCGCGGCCATCGGCTCGCGCATGCAGGAGATTGATGGTGTCAGCTATGGGGCGTTCATCATTCCCGGTCTGATCATGCTGATGTTGCTCAACGAGAGCATTTCCAATGCCTCCTTTGGCATCTACATGCCGAAATTCACCGGCACCATCTATGAGGTGCTCTCGGCGCCGTTATCGCCGGTGGAGATCGTCGTCGGCTACGTCGGCGCGGCGGCTACCAAATCGGTACTGCTGGGTATCCTGATTCTGCTGACGGCCCGGCTGTTTGTGGACTACGAAATTCTGCACCCGATATGGATGTTCGGCTTTCTGGTGCTGACCGCCATCACCTTCAGTCTGTTCGGGTTCATTATCGGCGTGTGGGCCGATGGCTTCGAGAAGCTGCAGATCGTGCCCATGATGATCGTGACGCCGCTGGCCTTTCTCGGCGGCAGTTTCTATTCGATCAATATGCTCCCGCCCATGTGGCAGACCATCACCCTGTTCAATCCGGTGGTGTATCTGATCAGCGGGTTTCGCTGGAGCTTCTACGGTGTCGCTGACGTACACATCGGCGTGAGCCTGGGCATGACGCTGGTGTTCCTCACGATCTGCCTGGCGATCGTCTGGATCATCTTCCGCACCGGGTACAAGCTCAAGCCCTGATCACTGTCTGGATCCGCCAGCTATCCGGCTGGCGGATTGAACAGCCCGCCGCTTCCCCGGTCAATTTCATTAGAGATGAATGACTGGAGGCGAACATGTTATTCACCGACCGTGTCCACGCCGGCCAACACCTGGCCGCTGCACTCTCCTATCTGGCCGGGCAACCCGACACCATCCTGCTGGGATTGCCGCGTGGTGGTGTGCCTGTGGCCGCCGAGGTGGCCAAGGCGCTCGGCCTGCCGCTCGATATTCTGCTGGTGCGTAAACTCGGCGTGCCCGGTCATGAGGAATACGCCATGGGCGCGATTGCCGGTGGCGACCTGATCTTCCTCAACCAGCAAGTGCTCAGGCAGCTACGCCTTGGGCAAAGCCAGGTCGATGCCGTCATTGAGCGCGAGCGCGCCGAACTGCATCGCCGTGAGCAGCGCTACCGTGGCGACTATCCAGCCCCAGACCTTAAAGACCGCAACGTGGTACTCATCGATGACGGCCTGGCTACGGGCGCGACCATGCGCGTTGCGATACGGGCAGCCAATCAGGCCGGAGCCCGCAGCGTGGTGGTTGCGGTGCCGCTCGGCGCTTCGGATACCTGCGCCGAGCTGGCGCCGCTGGTCGATAGGCTGGAATGTCCGTACCCGCTGGATGATCTGGGCGGGGTGGGCGCCTGGTATGGCGATTTCAGCCAGACCACCGATGAACAGGTAATAGAGCTGCTCGAGCAGTACCGACGGGGAGGTGCGCGTGAAGAAGACGAATGATCAACGGGCGATTGAGGTCATCGAGCAGCATGCTGTGCCCCTCACCGGCAGCGACGCGGATTACGATGCGATTATCGACGCCGCGCGCGGCAAGCCATATGTGTTGATCGGCGAGGCTTCGCATGGCACCCAGGAGTTCTATCACGCACGCGCGCAGATCACCCGTCGGCTGATCGAGGAGCAGGGATTTGCGGCGGTGGCGGTTGAAGCCGACTGGCCGGACGCCTACGCCATCAACCGCTTTGTCTGGAACCTTGACCCAGGCGCGACCGCCGAACAGGCGTTGGATGTGTTCGAGCGCTTCCCCCTGTGGATGTGGGCCAACACCGAGGTGCTCGAATTTGTCCGGTGGCAGGCTGAGTTCAACCAGTCACCGCAGCGGGCCGAAGCCGGCAAGCGTCCCGTGGGGTTTTACGGGCTGGATCTGTACAGCATGTCCAGTTCGGCGCATGCGGTGATTGCCTATCTGGATGAACACGATCCGCCGGCGGCGCGGCGCGCCCGCGAGCGTTACGCCTGTCTGGAACAGTTCCTCGGTGAGCCGCAGCGCTACGGCCACTCGGTGGCCTTTGGCATGAGCGAGTCCTGTGAGAAGGCCATTACCGATCAGCTGATTGAAATGCAGGGCATGGCGCTGCAACGGCTGATGGGCCTCGGGCTGGTGGAGGACGAACAGCGTTTCTGCGCCGAGCAGAACGCCCGGCTGGTGCGCAATGCCGAGGAATATTACCGCTCCATGTTCCGTGGCGAGACCAGCTCCTGGAACCTGCGCGACGGACACATGTTCGAGACGCTGGAAGCCCTGCGCGAGCATCTGGATCACCAGCTGGGGGACGCAGTCGGCATAGTGGTCTGGGCGCACAACTCACATATTGGCAATGCGGCGGCGACCGAGATGGGCCAGCACGGTGAATTCAACATCGGCCAGCTGGCGCGGGAGAAGTACGGTAGTGAGGCCTTGCTGGTGGGTTTTACCACGGCGACGGGCGAGGTAACCGCCGCCACCGACTGGGATGCCCCGGGGGAGCGCAAGACAGTGCGTGCGCCGCTGGCGGGCAGCTATGAGCAGCTGTTTCAGCAGGCCAGCCCGAGCAATTTCCTGCTCGATCTGCGCGGCAGCACTGCGCTGACAGAGGCCTTGAGCAAGGCCCGCCTGCACCGCGCCATCGGTGTGATCTATCGCCCGGAAACCGAGCGCCAGAGTCATTGTTTTTTCAGTCAGCTGCCGAAGCAATATGATTTTGTGCTGCATTTCGACCAGACCCATGCGTTGCAGGCACTGGCCGAAGGCGCCACCGCGCCCGGCCTGGAACCGGACGAAACCTTTCCGAGCGGGTTGTGATGGGCGGCGTAACCAAGGCGGCTTACTGGGGACACCGTTGGGCCGGGGGATCTTCCTACAATCAGCGGGTCCGGAGTTAAACGATAGTAAACCAGAGGCGCGCTGCGCACGCCGTCGCGGCGAGGTCGCCACNGCCGAGGAACTGTCCGAAGGCAAAGAACAGGGTCGCGAAACTGAACGCGATGGGGATGTAGCGGGGCGCAACCTGATCGGTCACGCTGGTCTGGATCATCGCAAACAGGCCGTTGACCGATGCTCCCATCACCAGGAAGTGGAAGAAGAAATAGGGCAGGGTCTGCCCGATGAGCGGCAACCCGACGGCGGCGATTACCAGGAAAATGCACATCGCCAGTGCGTTGCCCCGGCCCCAGGAATCCGACACCCAGCCCCATAGCGGACCCGCGGCAATGGAAAGCAGGCCCATCATTGCCATGTAACGGCCTGCCATGGCTGCGGTGTGGCCGCTTTCGATCATGAAACTGACCATGAACACTGTCTGGACGATATAACCCAGGCCGATGATGCCGTAGGTGGTGGCCACGATCAGTACGCGCGGATTCCGGTAGATGCGCCATTTGTCATCGGACGGCAGGCTGCCAGCAGCGCCGGTCGTGGCCCTGGGCGGATTACGGACAAAGAGACCGATCATGAGCGCCACAAACAGGGCAACGCCCGAGAAGACGCCCCAACTGACCCGCCAGCCCTGATCGCCGAATACCGTGAACATAAAGGGCACCAGGACGCCGGAGACCAGAATGCTGATACCGACACCGCTGGTCATGCAGCCAATGACGAACCCGCGTTTCTCGGGAAACCAGGTCGCGAGCAGCGCCACCATGGGCGCAAATGAAAAGGCGGTGCCAAATCCCAGCAACCCCATAAGGATCAACACCAGCCAGAAGTTGGTCGCTAATGCCAGGCCGAGGAACCCCACTGAAACCGAGAGCATGCCGAACATGACGGAGGCCTTGGCTCCCCAGCGCGCCGCCGCCAGGCCGCCGGCCATGACAAAACTGACGTAACACAGGGCCGTAACGGTGCTGAGAATCCCCGCCTGCTGGTAGGACAAACCAAGGTCCGCGCGCATTGCAGGCAGGATGATGCCATAGGCGAGACGGGCAAAGCCGATCACCACCAGGGACGTAAGGGTGCCGCACAGTACGGTAAGCACCATGTTCGGGCGATTTGCATTCTGGGACATCGGGGCTCTCTTCTGGTCTTCCACTTCACAGCCGCTCAGGTTATCAGGTATCCGCTGTGATGGCCGGCCGAGACTCAATGCTCTTCCAGACCAGACCGAGCAGCGCGATGGCTAGCACGGCAAGCAGCGCACCGGTTCCCGACGCATTCAGCACCTGCAATGTGAGACTGGAGATCAGTACCCAGAGCGCGGGAACGATGGCGGCGATCCAGACGGCCAAACCGCGCAGCAGTATCAGCCCCAGACCCAAGGTGGTGATCGCAGTGGGATCGGCGTGTATGCCAAACACTTCTGCCTGGTACCAGGAACCGCCGTTCAACAGCGTCATGAGCGGCGGGATGATCAGGCCGAAGAGGGCGATTGCCACGCCGATGATGACCGGCGGGCTGGTGCGGCGTGGTGCTGTGTCCAGGCCAAGTCCGGTCAGCCCAAGCACTATCAGTAGCACGGCCTGGGCGAAGAACGCGTAGCCGACATAGCCTCCGGCCCAGTTGAGTTCTGCATAGCGCAGAGAGAAGAACGCGACGGCGACGAATGCCCAGAGCGGGGCGGGTAGCAGGCAGGCGAGCCGCGTGTGGCCTTTGAGTGCCAGCACAATCGAGGCTGCGCCGAGCGCCAGTGTCAGCAGGTGCAGCGGCCAGAAGGTCTCACCCATGCGCTCAAGCAGGCGAAAGTACACATCCGCCGTGAAGGGAATGAAGTCCTGCAGCTGGTAACTCGACCAGTCGTTCATAGCGATTCGATATAGGCTGCCATCCGCTGCCGGGCGTCAGGCGAGGGCATGGGGTCGTGGCGGGCGCGCATGTTTTCGTGCAGGTGCTCGACCTGGGTGGTCGCCGGGATGGCGCAGGTAATCGCCGGCTGGCTGACGATAAACTTCAGCAGAAAGTCCGCCCAGGTGCTGCAGCCGCATTCCGCTTGCGCCCACTCGGGCAGTGGCTCGTTACGGCGCTTGAGGTTCTTGATCAGGCGACCGCCATCGTAAGGCCGGTTGGCGATCACGCCGATGCCCCGTTCTTCTGCCAGGGGCAGCAGCCGGTCTTCCGCTTCGCGGTTGGTGATGTTGTAGGTGAGCTGAACGAAGTCGATATCCTCTGAGCGCATGATTTGTTCGATCTCTCTGTGACGCCGCCCGTGGGAGGTAGTGATACCGATGTGACCGATCGCGCCCTCGGCTTTCATCTCCTTGAGCGCCGCCAGATGCGCGCGCCAGTCGGTCAGGTTGTGTACCTGCACCAGATCGAAGTGCTCCACATGCCAGCGGTCTTTCAGCTCGGCGACCTGCTCGCGGGCTGAGCCCCCGGCCGGGCTCCAGACCTTCTCCGCGGAAAACAAGCTGCCGGGCGTGCCGAGCTGCTGCAGCGCATAGCCCATGACATCCGCCGCCGAACCATACATGGGCGAGGAATCAATCAGGCCGCCACCGTGCTCGAAAAACGCCTTTACCACCTCGGTGCGGGCATCGAGCAATTTCGGATCGCTGCCGACATTAAAGGTGCGCCAGGTCCCCAGGCCGATGACCGGGAGCGTGTGCCGCGGCCCGCTGATGTTTGCGTGCAGGCCTATCGACGGCAGCATCATGGCGGCTAGTGTCGCGCCGATGAGCTTGAGGCTTTGTCTGCGCGTGATGCGATGGTTCATAGCGGCCGCTCCTCCATGCTTTTATGAATCGGGACCGTGGAGGCCAACACCAGCACAAAGCATGTCAGCACAAATACCTTATTAACAAACCAGTTGGTACGCCAGATTGACCACTCCGGGTCGGCGAGAAAACGGACGAACAGGGTGCAGATGATGAGGATTTCAATGACGGACATGCCAATAGCCAGCGCACGCGTGTAACGAGGCCGCGCCAACAGCGCCCACCCCAGCCAGATGTGCGCCAGTGGCCACAGATCCCAATAGATATAACGCGCCCAGGGCTCTCCATAAGCCAGCGCATAGCCAATCGGAAACAGGTATTTGATGAACAGCGTCCAGGCGGCGAGGATGAACAGCAGGTGGGCGAGAAAGCGGGTCCAGGCGTTTGGTGGCTGTTGGGTGGGCAGTGACATAACAACGCTCCTGTCCCAGGCTGTCGTGACCTGACTGTTTAATCTTTGGCTGTGAAGTAGTCTAGCTTGTGTGTAGCAGCGGCCATTGAAACCCGATCATTATTGGAAGGTAGTCAGAGTTATGAGCGAACAGATGCAGACTCAAGGCCCCGCTGTCCGGGACGAGCACCTGGTCGATGTATATCGAGCAGAAGAGGGTGGGCCATCGCCGTGGATTGCGATCAGCGACCAGGTGATGGGTGGTGTTTCCACTGCTGAGGTACGACAGGCCGAGCGCGAGGGCTCGGCCTGTAGTTGTCTGACTGGCCGCACCCGTCTTGAGAACAACGGCGGCTTTGTGCAGATGAAGCTCGAGATTGATCCGAGCTGGCAGTGTGGCGACTACGCGGGCATGTTTATCGAACTATGCGGGGCGGCGCACGACTATAACCTGAGCGTCAAAACCTCTCAGCTCACTAGGCCCTGGCAATCCTACCGCCGGACGCTGACGGTGGCGCCGCAGTGGACGCGGTTTGTCGTGCCCTATGCAGAGCTGCGTCCGCACCGCATCGACGTCGAGCTTGACCCAGTGACGATCCGCAGCGTTGCCGTGGTGGCCATTGGTACGGCGTTCGATGTTGACGTGTGCGTTCAGCGCGTTGGATTTTATCGCTGAGGCGAATGTCGACCTGCTGTGCTTGACTCAATCGAAGCCCGAATTCAGGCGCGCGTCGACGGGTTCTCGTATTCGCCCGTGCGCGATTGTCGCGATCCAACTGTTATGCATTAGTAGGCCTGCGATTCCCAACAACTGCTGATGATGGAGACTTGCGAACATGGAGAGAGTGATCACTGGGCTGCTGGTGCTGGTCGGCATCATCCATCTGCTGCCCGTTTCTGGTGTGCTGGGACCGGAGAGTCTGGCTGCCTTGTATGGTGTGTCGCTGGACGAGCCCAACCTTGAAATCCTCATGCGGCATCGCGCAGTCCTGTTCGGCTTGCTTGGCCTGTTTCTGATCTACGCGGCGTTCAGGCCTGCTATGCAGTTGTTGGCGATAGGCGCGGGTTTCGTCAGCGTGGTGTCTTTTATCCTCATCGCATGGTCAGTGGGTGGCTTCAACGAGGCGATTCGCCGGGTGGTGCTGGCGGATGTGGTGGCGGCAGTGGCGCTTGTTGTTGCTGTGGCTGTTTATGTCGTCTGTCGTGATGGGAGGCGGCTCGTCCGGTGAGCCACTTGCGTTCGTTGGTCTGAGGTTCGTCATGGTTGGGGCGGAGCTTTGGCGCTACTGAGGGTTTTTCGCCGCGGCGGTGCGGCAATCCGATCGCGCCTCCCACGGGTTAGTTGGTGCGCTGGATAAGAATGGGGTTTGGTACAGTTCCATTGTCAATTCAAGGCACTAACCCGCAATCGGCACGCTACCTACCCGTGGGAGGCGCGACTCGCGGCGATTGGGACTAGCAGCCCCTAAAAAGCTAAACCACTTCACAGTTTCCGCAACCTTCCAGGTCCACATCACAAAACTCGAGCCATTCACCCAGCCAGCAAAGCCGTAACTGATCAAACGAAACTCAACCCACATACCTACACCCCCCATGAAACCCAAACCCCATTCCCAATCGCTACGCAAAGGCCGACATTCCGAGCCCGGCACGGACTGATGGAGTCGGTGGGGGATTATTCGCATTGGGATGCTGCTAGGATTTGGAGATAGGTAATGGCTAAGTATTGGCGACCAGGCCCAATCGCCGCGGGTCGCNGTCGCCGGACCGCCTCGGCCCGACGGCGTGCGCAGCGCGCCCGACTCCTACAAAATGAACTGCCCCCAAAAAATTGGACAGATTTTCTAACGAGCCTCAACAGCCCGGTTCCTGTATACCACAGGGCTTAGGCTGTTGAGACTCAGCTTGATACGGTCATGGTTGTAGTAGTGGATATACTCATCCAACCCTGTCTTTAGCTCTTCGATACTCTCAAAATGCTTCAGGTAGAAAAACTCGGACTTGAGAGTGCCGAAGAAGCTCTCCATTGCGGCATTGTCCAGACAGTTACCTTTGCGCGACATGCTCTGGCTGACACCGTGGACGGCCAGCTTTTGCCGGTACTGTCGCTGCTGGTAGTGCCACCCCTGATCAGAATGGATCACCAGCTTTGGCTGCTCCTGCAAGCGAACGAGGGCCTTGTTCAGCATGTTGTCGACCAGCGCAAAAGAGGGTCTGTTAGCCATTTCATAAGCGACAATTTCACGGTTGTACAAATCCATTACGGGTGAGAGGTACAGCTTCTTCTGGGCCACCTTGAACTCGGTCACGTCAGTCACCCATTTCTGGTTCGGGCACTGGGCGTGGAAGTTGCGCTCCAGCAGGTTGGGTGCAATCCTGCCGACCTCTCCGCGATACGAACGGTATCTCTTGGGCCGTACAACCGAGCGTAGATTCAGCTCTGCCATCAGACGCTCTACCACCTTCTTATTGACCAATGTACCCGTTGCACGAAGCACAGCAGTAATACGGCGATACCCGTAAAGCCCGCGCTCCCGAGCGTACACCTGCTGTATCCACTGTTTGAGCAGGGCATCCTTGTCTGGACGCTGTTGCACCCTGAGCTGATAGTAGAACGTGCTGCGAGCCAAACCAGATAGCTTCAGAAGAGAGGCTAGCGGGAACCGGCTTTTCAGCTTCGCAACGATCCGGGTATTTTCTGCCGCCTTCGCCTTTTCTGTTCCTGCAAAGCTTCCAACTCCTTTAGGTAGGCGTTCTCCATGCGCAAGTATTCAATTTCAGTCATCAATTGCTCGCGTGACTTGAGTGCATCTTCTTTGGCTGGAGGTGGAGCGGGTTTGGGCTTATTCGACATGGCAGGCTTTCGTTGTTTGGCAAGAGTCTGGGGTTCACTGCCATTACTGTAATACTGGCGCTCCCAGATGCCTACCAGAGACGAGTGGCCCAGACCAAAATGTGCGGCAACCTGGCGAAGAGAGAGGTGGTGGGCGCGTTTGTATCCCACAACTTCACGCTTGAAGTCAGGAGTGTACTGCTGACCTGGCTTGCTCAGACTGGTAACCCCGTGGAGCCGATAACTCGACACCCACCGCCGCAGCAGACTGACGTCGACATCAAACTGCCTGGCAACCTTGCGAAAGCCATTATCACCTTCAAGATACGCCTTGCAGACCGCGATCCTGAATTGCTCTGTGTACTTGTTCATTCGATCCCCCAGTAAGCTGGATGGTGTCCAACTTCTTGGGGGCAGTTCAGAATGGGGCCTCGCTTTGCTACACAATGCGCGGTCTGGCACTTCATTTCGAGAACCACACAATTGCGGGCGCTTTGCGTGCGGCCGGGATATTATTCGCGCCCCATCACGCAGCCTCAAGCATCCGCCCATCATGCCCAGAAACGCCATTTATACCGATCTGTCGGGTTACTACGACTTAATGTGTGCGGATATCGACTACAGGGCTCAGAGCCAGGGTATTCAGCGGCTGCATCAGTTATTCGGTAATGCTGGAACGACGCATCTTGATCTGGCCTGTGGGACGGGGCCGCATGTGCGGCATCTTCTGGATGCGGGCTACCAGAGCAGTGGGCTCGACATCAATCAGCCAATGCTGGATCTGGCGTTGAAGCGCTGTCCGGAGGCGCACTTTTCTCTGCAGGATATGTGTGGCTTCACGGTGAGCCAGCCAGTCAGCCTGATCACCTGTTTCCTGTATTCCATCCACTACAGTGCCGGCTTGAAGAGGCTGCAGGCATGCATCGCCAGTGTGCATGCTGCGCTGGTGGCAGGTGGGCTGTTCTGCTTCAACGCTGTCGAGAAACGCATGATCGACAATGCGTCTTGTGTATCGCACACCGCCACGCATGCCGACGGTGTATTCAACTTCAGTTCCGGTTGGCATTATTCAGGCGAGGGCGAGCAGCAGTCTTTGAGGCTGCGCATCGAAAGAACCGCTGCTGATGAAAGCCATGTATGGCAAGACGAGCACCCTATGGTGGCGGTGAGTTTCAGCGAGCTGATCGAGCTGTTGCAGCCGTATTTTGAGGTCCACGTGCTGGAGCATGACTACGAGAGCATCCTTCCCTGGGACGGAACATCCGGCAACGCGCTATTCGTCTGCGTGAAGATTGAGGCAGAATCCGGGCGGTGCGAATTCTGACCTAGGGCTTCCGGCTAGCAGCCAACAGCTTTTATTTGGACACTGTCAGATGACTGGCATAAGCTTGGTAGTGGCAATAAGAAATCAGCTGGCGCGAGCGGGATTGCTCGCCAATCGAAGCGTATCCGATATACCGGAATGGAGGCCTCACCCCTTTGCATTATCAGCAAACCGAACTTCACGTATGCGCCTGTGCGGCATGCTGTGTGTCAGCCCTGAATAACCGGGTCTGCGGCATGCGCTGCCTACCCACAGACTGTTCGGTCGCGTCAGTATGATAGCTGGCCTGAACTTCGGCAGCACACCGGACGAGATAGAAAACCAGCGTAAGCGTTTGTTGCTTTACGCCTCGGCAGCCCTTGGCACTACCTTCCTTTCGACCTTCTGCGTGGTCTCCTTCGTTCAAGGCCGCACGTTGATGGCCTTTATTCTGCTGCTTTTCGTTGGGATTGTTCTCGCCTGCGCCTACCTCGCGAAGGTACTGGTGCAAGTCCAGCGGGTCTGCTTGTTTCTTGGGCTGGTGTTGTTCTTTCTATCAAGTTATCTGCTGCTGGGTGGCGGCGCGGACGGCACCGGCGCCTATTGGTCCTATGCTGTGACCATGCTCATGGTGCTGCTGGTCGGGCCCAAAATCGGCATGCTGTACATGGCGTTATATCTGCTGCTGAATAGTCTGGCGTTGTCCAGTTCGCTGCCTTTTGTCTATGCATACTCGGACATCAGTGTTTCGCGGATCATCTCCACCTCGGTCATCCTCTACACCCTGATTCTGGCCAGCGAATGGATCCGGATCGGCTCCTACGGCGCCATTTCATCGGCTTCCGAATCGTACCGGGCCCAGGCCAACTCTGATCCGCTGACGCATATTCTCAATCGCCACGGGGTGCAAAGCAGGTTCAAGGCCCGGCCGCTGGGGTCATCCGCCGCATTGGTGATGATCGACGTCGATCACTTCAAGAACATCAACGATACCCATGGCCATGACTTCGGTGATCGGGTGTTGGTTTATCTCGCCGAGAGCCTGAAAAAGCATACCAAGGGCGGAGATATTGTCGGGCGCTGGGGTGGCGAAGAGTTTCTGGTAGTGCTCTATGGCACCTCGATCGACTCAGCCGCTGAACTGATATGCAGAATCAAAGACAACTTTCACAGCGAGCCCCTGAGCAACAACGCAACCAGGGTGCCCGTGACCTTCAGTGCCGGCATCGCCAATCTGGATCGAGTCGAGGATTTTGAATCCGCCGTCCTTCAGGCTGACAAGCGTTTGTATATGGCCAAGGAGCAGGGCAGGAATCGGGTGGTAACCGGCTAATCCGATCAGGGGTTAGGCAACTATTGGTAACGGTTCAAAGTTGGTGGTGCTCATTGTTGCGGGGTAATAGTTAAGGTTAAGCTCTT
Organism: Pseudomonas saliphila; assembly: GCF_008638345.1. Lineage (GTDB taxonomy): Bacteria > Pseudomonadota > Gammaproteobacteria > Pseudomonadales > Pseudomonadaceae > Halopseudomonas > Halopseudomonas saliphila. The sequence continues at coordinate 73,163 of NZ_VTVA01000006.1, forward strand.
GAGCTGCTGAAGGTTTTCGCCGCGGCGGTGCGGCGATCCGATCGCGCCTCCCACGGGATGGGATTTGTGCTCATGGGCAGTGATTGGGGCATCCGCAGGACGCCCCGGGCTTCAACAGGGTGAATCAATCCCAGCTCAAGGCCCCGCCGGTCTGGTACTCGATCACCCTGGTTTCAAAGAAGTTCTTCTCCTTTTTCAAGTCCATGATTTCGCTCATCCAGGGGAAGGGGTTGGTGGTGCTTGGGTATTCTTCTTTCAAACCAATCTGCGTCAGGCGGCGGTTGGCGATGTATTTGAGGTAATCCTCCATCATCGCCGCGTTCATGCCAAGCACGCCGCGGGGCATGGTGTCGCGGGCGTATTCGATTTCCAGCTGAGTGCCCTGCAGAATCATCTGCGCGGCTTCGTCCTGCATAGTGGCATCCCACAGGTGCGGGTTTTCGATCTTGATCTGATTGATCACGTCGATGCCGAAGTTCAGGTGCATGGATTCGTCGCGCAGGATGTATTGAAACTGCTCGGCGACGCCGGTCATCTTGTTGCGCCGGCCCATGGACAGAATCTGGCTGAAGCCGCAGTAGAAGAAAATCCCTTCTAGTACACAGTAAAACGCGATCAGGTTGCGCAGCAGCTCCCGGTCGGTCTCCAGCGTGCCGGTCTCGAAGGTCGGATCGGAGATCGAGCGCGTGTACTTGAGGCCCCAGGCGGCTTTTTTCGCGACGCTGGGAATCTCATGGTACATGTTGAAAATCTCACCTTCGTCCATCCCCAATGACTCCACGCAGTACTGGTAGGCGTGGGTGTGGATTGCCTCTTCGAAGGACTGGCGCAGCAGGTATTGGCGGCACTCGGGGTTGGTGATCAGCCGGTATACGGCCAATACCAGGTTATTGGCAACCAGGGAGTCGGCGGTGGAGAAGAAGCCGAGGTTGCGCTTGACGATGCGGCGTTCGTCGTCGGTCAGCCCTTCGCGGTTTTTCCACAGAGCGATGTCGGCGGTCATGTTTACTTCCTGCGGCATCCAGTGATTGGAGCAGCCGTCGAGGTACTTCTGCCAGGCCCAGTCGTACTTGAAGGGCACAAGTTGGTTGAGATCCGCGCGGCAGTTGATCATGCGCTTGGCGTCGACGTTTACTCGTGCAGCGGAGCCTTTCAGATCTTCCAGGCCTTCCTGGATGTCGAGCTCGTCCAGAGCCGCCTTGGCACGGGCGACGGCGTTAGAGTCGTCGCTGGCGACGCGGCGAGCGCTGTCGGTGAGCGCTTGGGTCGAGGTAGCGCTCGACGCTTTCAACGGCGTGGCGGTGGTGTGTTCGTTGTCTTGGTCGTCCCAGCTGAGCATGGGCTAGCTCCTGTTCTGTTGTGTCATTAAATGGTGCGCTTGGGCACTGCTTAGCGTGTTCGCTGCCGTATGGCGTAGCGCAGGCGCACTACACCCCCAGGGGGCAGCTGGGTTTTGCTGGGATTGGCGTGCGGCTCGGGCTGCGTTCGGACGCGCCGGTTTTCCTGGGGTTGGCGTGCGCCTGCGCGCCGACAGGATTTGTTGTAGCCGCAGCCGTAGACCTGGCGTAGCGCAGGCGCACTACGCCCCCAGGGATAGCACGAGCGCTACGCTGAGTTGTTTTACTGGCAAGCCTCACAATCGGGTTGGTCGATGGAGCAGGCGTTGGGCACTGGCGCCGGGCCGGACGACACAGCGTTGAGATTTCCGGTTTCGACGGTGGATTTTTCCGTGCTGGTCGCGGCCAGGGCACGCAGGTAGTAAGTCGTTTTCAGGCCGCGGTACCAGGCCATGCGATAGGTCAGATCGAGTTTCTTGCCCGAGGCACCAGCGATGTACAGGTTCAATGACTGGGCCTGGTCGATCCATTTCTGGCGGCGGCTGGCGGCTTCGACAATCCATTGGGTATCCACTTCGAATGCCGTGGCGTAGAGGGCTTTGAGGTCCGCTGGCACGCGTTCGATCTGCTGCACCGATCCGTCATAGAACTTCAGATCGTTGACCATGACCGGATCCCACAAATTGCGTGCCTTGAGGTCGCGCACCAGATAGGGATTGATCACGGTGAACTCACCGGACAGGTTCGATTTGACATACAGGTTCTGGTAGGTCGGCTCGATGGACTGGGAAACGCCAGTGATGTTGGCGATGGTCGCCGTCGGGGCGATGGCCATGATGTTGGAGTTGCGCATGCCTTGCTTCACGCGCGCTCGCAGCGGCTCCCAGTCCAGGGTCTGGCTGCGGTCGACATCGATATACTCGGCGCCACGCTGCTCGGTGAGGATGTCCAGTGAGTCCAGCGGCAAAATACCCCGGCTCCACAGCGAGCCTTCGAAGCTGGCATAGGCGCCGCGCTCCTCGGCCAGATCGCAGGAGGCCTGAATCGCGTAATAGCTGAGCGCTTCCATGGACTGGTCGGCAAAGGCGACGGCGGCGTCCGAGCCGTAGGAGGTGTGCTGCAGATAGAGCGCATCCTGAAAACCCATGATGCCGAGGCCGACCGGGCGGTGTTTGAGGTTGGAGTTCTTTGCCTGCGGCACCGAGTAGTAATTGATGTCGATGACGTTATCCAGCATGCGTACGGCGGTCTTGACCGTGGCAGCCAGCTTGACGGTATCCAGTTTGCCGTCCTGCATGTGGTTCGGCAGGTTGACCGACCCCAGATTGCACACGGCGATCTCATCGGCCGAGGTGTTCAGCGTGATCTCGGTGCACAGGTTGGAGCTGTGGACGACGCCGACGTGCTGCTGCGGGCTGCGCAGATTGCAGGCGTCCTTGAACGTGAACCAGGGATGCCCGGTTTCGAACAGCATGCTGAGCATCTTGCGCCACAGGTCGCGAGCCTGCAGGGTCTTGTGCAGTTTGAGTGTGCCTTGCTCGGCCAGTGTTTCGTAGTACGTATAGCGCTGTTCAAAGGCGTTGCCCGTCAGGTCGTGCAGATCGGGCGTATCGGACGGGGAGAACAGCGTCCACCGGCCGTCGTCGAATACACGCTTCATGAACAGGTCGGGTATCCAGTTGGCGGTGTTCATGTCGTGGGTGCGGCGGCGATCGTCACCGGTATTCTTGCGCAGCTCAAGAAACTCCTCGATATCCAGATGCCAGGTTTCCAGATAAGCGCAGACCGCGCCCTTGCGCTTGCCGCCCTGGTTTACCGCCACGGCGGTGTCGTTGACCACCTTGAGGAAGGGCACAACGCCCTGGGATTTGCCGTTGGTGCCCTTGATGTAAGCGCCCAGTGCGCGCACGTTGGTCCAGTCGTTGCCCAGGCCACCAGCGAATTTGCTGAGCATGGCGTTGTCGTGGATGGCGTGATAGATGCCGGATAGTTCGTCAGGAACGGTCGTCAGATAGCAGCTCGACAGCTGCGGGCGTAGGGTGCCGGCATTGAACAGGGTCGGCGTTGACGCCATGTAGTCGAAACGGGAGAGCAGGTTGTAGAACTCGATGGCGCGTGCAGTGCGGTCTGCTTCCTCGATAGCCAGGCCCATGGCGACGCGCATGAAGAATATCTGCGGCAGTTCGAAGCGCACGCCGCCCTTGTGAATGAAGTAGCGGTCGTAAAGTGTTTGCAGGCCCAGGTAGGTGAATTGCTGATCGCGCTCATGCTCGATGGCTGCGCCCAGCGCGGCGAGGTCAAAATCATTCAGACGTGGGTCCAGCAGTTCCAGTTCGACGCCGGTGCTGACGTAGACCGGCAGGGCTCTGGCGTAATAGTCAGCCATCTGGTGATGCGTGGCGCTGGCGGCCACACCGAGAAAGCCCAGCGCTTCGGCGCGCAAACTGTCCATCAGCAGACGCGCTGTCACCTGGCTATAGTTCGGCTCGCGTTCCACCAAGGTGCGGGCGGTCATCACCAGAGCAGTGTTGACGTCCTGCTGGGTCACGCCGTCGTACAGATTTTTCAGTGTTTCGCGCTCGATCAGCTCAGCATCAACTTCGGCCAGACCTTCGCAGGCTTCCATAAGCAGCGTGCGCAACCGTCCAAGGTCCAGCGGCTGCTGGCTGCCGTCCTTCAGCGTGACGCGAATGCTCGGATGTGCCTCAACGGGTTCGTTGCCTTGGCGCGCTTGCCGCTGGCGGGTATGTTCTTCCCGGTACAGCACATAGGCGCGGGCGACTTTCTGTTCACCCGAGCGCATCAGTGCGAGTTCTACCTGATCCTGGATGTCTTCGATGTGCAGGGTGCCGCCGGAGGGCATGCGCCGCCAGAACGTCGCGGTGATGGTTTCCGTCAGCGTATCGACTACGTTATGAATGCGACTTGAAGCGGCGGCCTGGCTTCCTTCTACACCGAGGAAGGCTTTGGTGATGGCGACCTTGATCTTGTCATCGGTATAGCTGACCAGCGCGCCATTACGCTTGATGACCCGCAGGCCCCCAGGCGCAGTCACCAAAAGGTCCGTGTCCGGGTGATTTTCAGCAGGGGTGGCGCCGGTCGAGAGGTGCGTGTCGGGGCCAGGTAATGGCTGCATGGGTTTCTCCTTTGCTCACTATATGTAGTGGTTGGTGTTTGTCATGAATATGCTGTGCCTGGAGCTCTTGGTTAGCATCAGTTCTGTTGTGCGGTGTTTTCATCCCTAAGGCTGGCTTAGAGGTTGTCGTATATGTAGTGCCATGCGTAATTATTGGCACAAGATAGTGTGGTATTGGCGAGGGTGCAAGTGTTGGACACAGAAATGCGTGGAGGGGGTGTAGCGATAACAGCGCCGTTTCAGGCGTACATGCGCCCGTCGTCTGGCTTGGCGCGTTAATACAAGATATTGTGGTTTGTGTATTTGCGAGTGACCGCTGCAGGGCGTTCGGGCGCTGATGCTACAATGCCGCGCTGAGCTAGAACGCACCGGGTGAACACGTGGACGAAAACGAACGCATTCTGATTGTTGAGGATGACCTTAAACTTGCCGCCCTGATTGCTGATTTTCTTCAGTCGCAGGGCTTGCAGGCATCTGTAGAGCCGGACGGTGGCAAGGCGGTCGAGCGGGTCCTGAATCATATGCCGGATCTGGTGGTGCTGGACCTGATGTTGCCAGGCGAAGATGGTCTGTCGATCTGCAAGCGTTTGCGTGAAGAGGGCTACACCCGGCCGATTCTGATGCTCACGGCGCGCAGCGATGACAAGGACCACATTCAGGGGCTGGAGCTGGGTGCCGATGACTACGTCAACAAGCCAGTGCGGCCGCAGGTCCTGTTGGCCCGTATCCGAGCCTTGTTACGGCGCAGGGGTGAGACTGATCAGCCCAATGTGCCGCCGAGCAGGCTGCAGTTTGGAGCGCTGGTGGTCGACAACACGCGGCGCGAAGCCTGGCTGGGCCCGGATCTGATCGACCTGACCGGCGCCGAATTTGATCTGCTCTGGCTTTTGGCGAGCAACGCCGGGCGAGTACTAAGCCGTGAGGAAACCTTCGTTGCCTTGCGCGGCATAGCCTACGACGGCCAGGACCGCTCGATCGACGTGCGCATCTCGCGCATCCGTCCCAAGATCGGCGACGATCCTGAACAGCCGCGGATTATCAAAACGGTTCGCAGCAAGGGCTATCTGTTCGTCGCCCCTGAGCCAACCCTCAAGTGAACTCCATTTTTTTCCGGGTCTATGGCGGCATCCTGGCGGTGCTGATTACCGTGCTGTTGCTCGGACTGGCCGCCGTCTGGCTGGTTAACGATATGCGCGCCGGCGACTATCGCGAACGCATTGCCACCGGGACCTTCCGGCTCATGGCCGATAACCTGGAAGACATGGACACCGCCGAGCGGATGCGTGCGCTGGCCACCTGGACCCGGCTGATTGGGGTCCCCCTTGAATTGCATCATCTCGACGAGCTCAATCTGGAAACGAGTATCTGGTCCCGGTTGCTCCAGGGCCGGGTGGTGGTCAGACCCGCGAGCAATCCGCGGTTGCGCGTCTATTCGATGGTCAGCGTGGATGAAGGGATCGTTCTGGAGGCAGCCATTCATCGCATTTCCGAGCAGTTGGGCAGGGCCACGCTGTTTCTGGTAGCCGATGAGCTGGTTCGCTATCCCGAGGCGGCTATGCCGGGTCGGCTGCAACATCTCAGAGGTGACAAGGGTTTTGGCTATCCTCTGCGTTTGACCCCTATTCGCGAAGCGGACCTGGACCCGGATCAGCGACGCCGCCTGGAGGAGAGCGATACGGTGATGACACTGGGACCTGACGGCGACTCGGTGCTGCTCTATCTGAAGATTCCGGACACCCAGTGGATTCTGAGCCTCGGCCCCCTGTATCAGATGAATGAGTATCCGGCCGGGCTGCTGCTTGTCACCGGCATGGTGATGCTGGCGCTTTGCGGCTTGCTTATTTATCTGCTGGTGCGGCAACTGGAAAGGCGTTTGCTCACGCTTGAGTCCGCCGCGGCGCATATCAGTGCGGGCAATCTGAATGCACGGGTCGATGCCCGTGGCAACGATTCGGTCGGCCGTCTGGCTCGGGCCTTCAATCGGATGGCGACGCACCTTCAGCGGCTGATGCGTATCCAGCAGGAAATGATCGGCGCGGTATCCCATGAGCTGCGTACGCCTGTGGCGCGGTTACGCTTCGGCATTGAAATGGTCGAGAACGCCGTCAAACCCGAGGATCGGCGCAAATACCTCGAGGGGATGGACGGTGACCTCAACGAGCTGGATGGCCTGGTGGATGAAATTCTGGTGTACGCGCGACTGGATCAGGGTGCGCCGGAGCTGACGTTCAATCCTACCAATGTTCCGGCGATGGTCGAGCAGGTCGTCAGTGAACTGGCTCCGCTCAATCGGCAGCTGGATGTGCGCCATGAGGACCGGTCCATGGGCCGGGCGCGCGCTGTTGAGGCAGAATCACGCTACCTGCAGCGGGCCGTGACCAACCTGGTCAGCAATGCGATGCGCTATGCAACAAGCCGTGTGTTGATCACCACCCAGGTGCATTACGACCGGTGCATCATCACAGTTGAAGATGACGGAGCGGGTATCCCGGAGGATTTTCGCGAACGTATCTTTACGCCTTTTCTGCGCCTGGATGACAGCCGTACACGGTCGTCGGGCGGATATGGGTTGGGGTTGGCTATCGTGCGGAGAATTATCTACTGGCACCAGGGCAGCGCTCGAGTGGAGCGCTCCAAAGAGCTGCACGGGGCAGCTTTCATTCTGGATTGGCCGTTACGCCGGAGCTAGACGGGCAACTTTAGCGAGTATGACCGTTAACCAGCAGGCGGAAGGCAGTGTCGGCCTGTTTCGCATCGGGTGTGCGGCCGCAAATAAGGTCGCAGTAAATGGCGCTCTCACCGATACGGATAATGAAGTAGGCCAGGCTTTCGGCGTCCATTTCCGGGTTTATCCTGCCGGCCTCTATTTCCTGCTCGAACAGTTTGCGCCAGGTCTCGATCAGGCGAATCTGCAAACCCGCAATATTTGAAGTGAGTAATTGCAGGCCCCACTGGGGTTCAGCATGCAGAAAATTATGCAGCGGTTTGGCTTCGATCAGAGCGACGTTGATGTCGCTATAGATCCGCGCCAGAAAGTCGATCCCGATGAGACCGGGATCCGCCTGGGCGCGCTCGATCGACTCATCGTAGATTTCCTTGTACAGCGACCAGAGTATTTCGCCCATCAGCAGGTCTTTGTTGCCCACCCAACGCATCAAGGTCGCTCGACCGATATCCAGCTCTTCTGCCAGCAACGAAAGATTTAGCCTGCGTCCCTCCAGCCACCATCGCCGCGCCATGCGAAAGGCGCTCAAGGGCGTCGCGCGCTCGTCTGATTTGCGCTGCGAAAGTGCCTGGGCCAGCGGGGTGTTGGGCTTACTCATATCGACTGCCTATTTGGTCGCGGGATTTTCATTGCCGGCGCCTATAGTAGCAAGGCTGATACCAAGAATAAAAGTGTCCCGAGGATGGAGCAGCCAGTGAATCGTCCATCGAATGAGCATTTAGTGCGCACAGCGAACGATACTTGCATTCGTGTTTCTGGAATCAGCCACAGGATTTGTATACAGCAATAGCGGAAACTGGATATGTCAGCCGGCCGGACAGTCAGTTGTTGACCGGGAGGTCGACGCGAGAGCGGATAAGCTTGAACAAAAAAGCCGGCTATCAGGACTGATAGCCGGCTTTCGGTCAGGCTGCGATCAGGCTTTTGCGAGCCTGGATATCAGTTAAAGTTCTTCTTCTGGACGTCCCAGTCGCGCGAAGTACATAAGGTGCAGTCGGCGCCTTGAAACACCAGTGCGGCGTTTTGATCACCCATCAGCTGGAAGCGGTACCAGGCCGTCGACGGACCGCGATATCCGCCTGCGTCGCCGACAGGTTCAAAGTGACTTACACCCTGCAGCTCACCCCAGAACACCGGGACGTTCGCATTGTTGAAGACTGGACGCCCATTCAATGTCGAGCCTGCGAGCGTATCGTCGCTGCCGGTCATGAGAAACATAGGACCGTTCTGGTTGCGCTGCGAGGATGATACGTGGCCCAGACCGAGTACGTACGGCTGGAAGGGTGCAGTGGTAGTGATGCGAGGATCCTGGCCGGCCATGATGGTGCCGCCGCCACCTTGGGAATGACCGGATGCGCCAACCCGGTTCAGATCAAGCTTGCCGCCGTAGGTCCCACCGCTGCGGCCGTTCTGTTGAACCAGGTAGTCGAGGCAGGCGAGCATTTCCTCACCGCTACCCGCGTTGGCCGTGGTGGCCGCTGCGACAACGAAGCCATGGCTTGCCCAGTGCTCATGCAGACCGGCATAGGTCGTGGCGCCACCCCCGGTGCCGTTACCCCAGATGATGATCGGGTGCTCAAGGTCGTCTGCACCCAGGGTGCGCGGACGCGAGATGCGGCAATCGGGACCTTCGTTGCTGGCGGTCGTAGCAAATGGACCGTCAGCAGCAAAGTCACTTACCGCCGGAAAGCCCGAGTCTACCGGCAGATCGCCTGGAGGATTGTTACCTGGAGGGTTGCCGGCCAATGCGCTGGCAGACAGTGCAAGACCGAGTGTGAGAGCGGAAAGCTTCATTACGGGTAGGTTCATCGTATTCTCTCTTAGCATTATTGTGAGGGCTGAACTGAGCTCAAGATCATCCCTGACAACTGCTGCGCTCGCTGCGAGTAAGAAACCTATCGGCCAGTGAATGACTATTCACTCGCCCAAAAGGGTGAAGTCGACCTGTTTTGTGTCACACATCACTGCACGCGCAGTGGCTTTCTGCCAACCCTAAATAAAAAAAGCCGGCTACCTTTCGGTAACCGGCTTGGAGTCTCGATGCCTCAGTTTAGTTGATGCCTTTGCGCTCTACGTCCCAGCTGCGGTCGCTACACAGGCCGCAGTTGCTGCCGTAGAAGGTGCTCTCGGCGTTGCCGTCGCTCATCAGATGAAAGCGGAACCAGGCAGTGGATGGGCCGCGGAATCCGCCGCCATCACCGACAGGCTCGAAGTGGCTGGCACGTGACAGCTCGCCCCAGAATACCGGCACGTTGGCGCGGCGGAACACCGGAGCGGCGTTCAAGGTTGGGGAAGCGATGGTGTCTGAGCTACCGGTCATGAGGAACATCGGGCCGTTCTGGTTGCTCTGCGAGGATGAACTGTGGCCAAGCCCGATGGTGTAGGGCTGGAAGGGTGCAGTAACGGTCACGCGGCTGTCCTGACCAGCCATGATGCTACCGCCGCCACCTTGAGAGTGCCCTGCAGTGCCCACGCGGTTGACGTTCAGCTTGCCGGCATAGGTACCTGTGCTGCGGCCATTCTGCTGAACCAGATAGTCGAGGCAGGCAATCATGTCGCGGCCGGTACCGGCATTGGAGGTGCGTGCCGCGGCGACGACGAAGCCATGGCTCGCCCAGTGATCAAGCAGTGAGCGGTAAGTAGTTGGGCTGGAGCCGGTGCCGTTGCCCCAGAGAATGATCGGATGCTGACGTCCATTTTCACCGAGGGTGCGCGGACGGTAAATGCTGCAGCTGGGGCCTTCGTTGCCATTGGTAGTCGAGAAGGAGCCTGACCGGCTGAAGTCGGAAACCGATGGGAAGTCGCCACCGCCACCGCCTCCATTATCGCCGCCACCTCCATCGCCGGGTGGGTTGTAGGCCATGGCTCCGGCCGAAAGAAGGACGCCAATGGCGACGCTTGTCATCTTCAACAGTGGTGCTTTCATGGTGATCTCTCTTTTTAGCGTTCTTATAGGGATTCATCATTGAGCTCGGGGGCTACTTCCAACGACGGTGTTTCACGTTCACGGAACAAACCCTAGCGCGTTCGCATTTGATACACAGTCGCCTGTTCGGGTGAGCAATGAGACACATATGGGTGAGCGGGCAAAAAAAACGGCTGCGTGAGCAGCCGAAAAGAGAGGAACTAAGTGAACACTGAGAATCAGTTGATGCCTTTGCGGCGAACCGTCCAGCCGCGGTCTGAACACAGGGTGCAGCTGTTGCCGTAGAACATGCCGCGCGCGTTCTGGTCCGCCATCAGGTGATAACGCAACCAGGCTGTAGACGGCCCACGGAATCCGCCGGCATTGCCGACTGGCACGAAGTGACTGGCTGAGTTCAGTTCACCCCAGAAAACCGGCACGTTGGCGCGGTTGAATACCGGTTCTGCGTTACGTGCTGGCGCGGCAATGGTGTCTGCGCCGCCAGTCATCAGAAACATGGGCCCGTTCTGGTTGCTTTGTGAGGAGGACCGGTGACCCAGACCGATGGTGTAGGGCTGGAACGGCGCGGTTGCGGTGATCCGGTTATCCTGGCCGGCCATGATGCTGCCGCCGCCACCCTGGGAGTGACCGGCAGTCCCGACGCGGTTCACGTTCAACTTGCCGCCATAGGTCCCGCTGCTGCGGCCGTTCTGCTCGACCAGATAATCGAGGCAATCAATCATTTCTTCGCCGGAGCCTGCATTGGAGGTCCGTGCGGCTGCGACGACAAAACCGTGGCTTGCCCAGTGGGTCAGCAACGCGCTGTAGGTGCTTGGCGAGGAACCGGTGCCGTTACCCCAGAGGATGACCGGGTGCTTGAGACCGTTATCGCCGAGGGTGCGGGGCCGAAAGATAGTGCAGTTCGGGCCTTCGTTCCCATTGGTGGTAGAGAATGAGCCGGAGCGGCTGAAATCGGATACTGATGGAAAGCCTGTGCCGTCACCCGGATTCGGGTCGGGATCGGGGTTGGTTGGCGGCGTTGGGTTGTAGGCCATCGCGCCAGACGACAACAACAGACCAAAAGCAACAGCCGTGAGTTTGTGCAAGGAAGCATTCATTGTAGGAATCCTGTCAATTCTTATTGTTACTGCTTACCGAGCGCTATGGCCGAGACCGAAGTCAGGCTCTGGATCCGGTCAATGTATATTGACCGGCGCGACGCTGGATCTCGCCTGATTGGGGGAGCGGCGGCGAAAAAATGTGAGCGCTGTCAGAGAATTACCATGCCCACCGCAGCTGGACGTCATAGCACCCGCCAATGGACGGTCGAGTTCCATCTCGACCAAATGGTTGGGTCAGCGAGCCCCATAGCCGGGGTGGAACCCGGCCCTCCAAAGTATGGAGCCGCTTCTGACGTCCGCGTCTAGCTGCCAGTCGAATTTGAAACAGGTTAGCCGAGCGTCTTGGCCGTGACCCCGTCGAGCGTGGCAAAGGAGATGTCCTTGGCTGTCAGCAGGAAGTCCTGCATATATGAGGTGTCCAGCATGTCGTCGCGCACGGCTGCGTACAAAGTGCCGAACAGGCCCTCGGACCCCAGCGGCCGGGCACTCACATAGCCGCGTTGCAGATACTCCGCCATGGCCCAGTTGGGCAGGCAACAGACTCCACGGCCGGACGCGACCAACTGCATCATCATCACCGTCAGTTCGGCATTGCGCACGGCGGTGGGCTCGATACCGGCGGGCTCAAGAAAGTGCTTGAAGATATCCAGTCGCTCACGATCCACCGGATAGCAGATCAGGGTTTCGTCGGCCAGGTCCGCCGGTTCGACGAATGTGCGGTTAACCAGCGGATGCTGGTTGCTGATCGCCAGTTGCGCCTCGTAGGTGAACAGCGGCACATAGGTGATGCCGGGAATTTCCTGGGGGTCTGAGGTCACGACCAGATCGAGTTCGCCGCGGGCCAAGGCGGGGAGTGGGGCGAAGAAAAACCCCGAAGCGAAATCGACCTCCACCTCGGGCCAGGCATTACGAAACTGGTCGATGGTGGGCATCAGCCACTGGAAGCAGCTGTGGCATTCGATAGCCATATGCAGGCGTCCGGCCTGGCCACCCGCCAGACGCTGCAAGTCGCGCTCTGCCTGACGCAACTGCGGCAACAGGTTGTCCGCGAGCCGCAACAGGCGCAAGCCGGCACTGGTGAAGCTTACCGGGCGCGTCTTGCGGACAAACAGCTGCAGGCCCAACTCTTCCTCAAGGTTCTTCAGCTGGTGAGACAAGGCCGATTGCGTCAAATGTAACCGTTCGGACGCTTCAACCAGGCTCTCGGCTTCACGGAGGGTGGTAAGGGTTTTCAGGTGTCGAAGCTCAAGCATCTGCGGCTCATCATGAATAATTTAGAAGTTGAACATTAACACGATGAGTTTGATTCAGCATCGGATGGGGTTGATCCTGTGTGCCTTGATTCGAGACGTGGAGATTGACATGGCATTGGCACACAACCTGGGATTTCCCCGGATAGGACGCGACCGTGAACTGAAAAAGGCATTGGAGGCCTACTGGAACGGCACGCTGGATAGAACGGGACTGCTGCAGGCGGGCCGTGAATTGCGTGCGGCGCATTGGCAGGTGCAGGCCGACGCGGGCCTGGATCTGCTGCCGGTAGGCGACTTTGCCTGGTACGACCAGGTCCTCACCCATAGCCTGATGGTGGGCGCCGTTCCATCCCGGTTCAGCAGCGGTGAACAAGCGGATCTGGACACGCTGTTTCGCATGGCGCGCGGGGTAAGCAACGCCGGTACTGAAACCTTTGCCTGCGAAATGACCAAGTGGTTCGACACCAACTACCACTATCTGGTCCCGGAGTTCGTGGAGGATCAGCAGTTCAGTCTGCAATGGCAGCAGCTGTTCGATGAGGTCGACGAGGCGCTGGCGCTGGGCTACAAGGTGAAGCCGGTCGTGCTCGGGCCACTCAGTTATCTATGGCTGGGCAAGACCAAGGGCAGCGAGTTTGACCGCCTGCAATTGCTTGAGCGCCTGCTGCCGGTGTATTGCCAGATCTTCGAGCGTTTGGCAGAGCGGGGCGTCGAGTGGGTGCAGATTGATGAGCCGGCCTTGGTGCTCGACCTGCCCGCGCAGTGGCGCGCCGCGTACGAGAGCGCTTATAACCTGTTGCAACGCGCGCCGCTGCGCAAACTGCTGGCCACCTATTTTGGCGCACTGGATGACAATCTCGGTCTGGCTTGCGCCTTGCCGGTTGATGGTCTGCACGTGGACCTGGTGCGTGCTCCGCAGCAGCTGGCGGCAGTTACGGACCGCCTGCCGAGTTACAAGGTGCTGTCGCTGGGCGTGGTCGATGGCCGGAATATCTGGCGGTGTGACCTGTCCGCTGCGCTGGTGGCGCTGCGCAGTGCCCAGGAAAAATGGGGCGAGCAGCTGTGGGTGGCACCGAGCTGTTCGCTGCTGCATGCGCCGGTCGATCTTGAGCGCGAAGATCATTTCGACGAGGAGTTACGCGAATGGTTGGCCTTCTCCGTGCAGAAAGTCGGCGAAACAGCGTTGCTGGCCCAGGCACTGAATGATCCCTCCGACCCCACAGTGGTTGCGGCTATTCAGGCATCCGACCAGATTCAGGAGACGCGTCGGGCCTCAGGCCGCATCCATGATTCGGCTGTCGCCACGCGACTAAAAAGTATCCAGGCGCAGCACAGTCAGCGCCACTCGGCCTATCCAGTGCGTGCAGAGGTTCAGCAGCAGGCGCTGCGTCTGCCTTTATTGCCCACTACGACCATTGGGTCGTTCCCGCAAACGACCGAGATTCGCTCCGCGCGCCGGGCGTTCAAGGCCGGTGATCTTTCTGAGGCGGAGTATGTAGCCTCGATGCAGTCGGAAATCGCCGAGGTGATTGCCGAGCAGGAGGCGCTGGATCTGGATGTGCTGGTGCACGGTGAAGCCGAGCGCAACGACATGGTCGAATACTTCGGTGAGCAGCTCGAAGGCTACGTTTTCAGCCGCTTCGGCTGGGTCCAGAGCTATGGGTCGCGCTGCGTGAAGCCGCCGATTATCTATGGCGACATCAGTCGGCCCAAGGCGATGACAGTGGAATGGGCGCGCTATGCGCAAAGCCTGACCGAGCGTCCGGTGAAGGGCATGCTTACCGGCCCGGTGACCATGCTGATGTGGTCATTCCAGCGTGAGGATGTGCCACGTGAAGTCAGTGCGCGGCAACTGGCGCTGGCAATCCGTGACGAAGTGGTGGATCTCGAGCGCGCCGGTATCAGCATCATCCAGATCGACGAGCCGGCCTATCGCGAGGGATTACCGTTGCGCAAGGCAGAGCAGGGCGACTATCTGCGTTGGGCGTCCGAGGTCTTCCGGATCAGCGCCAGTGGCGTGGCCGATACCACCCAGATACACACGCACATGTGTTACAGCGAGTTCAACGACATACTCAGCGCCATCGCGGATATGGATGCCGATGTCATTACCATCGAAACATCGCGATCGGATATGGAGCTGTTGGATGCCTTTGGCGATTTTGCCTATCCGAATGCCATTGGGCCGGGGGTGTATGACATCCACTCGCCGCGGGTTCCGCAGTGCAATGAAATGCTGCGGTTGTTACGCAAGGCCGCGCGCGTCATTCCGTTGGAGCGCTTATGGGTCAACCCGGATTGTGGCTTGAAGACGCGGGGTTGGGCGGAAACCAGAGCTGCGCTGAAAGCGATGGTCGATGCCGCCCGTCAACTGCGGCAGCAGGAAGCGTCGGTAGATCCTAATTGTCTTCTTCCGCGTCGTTCTACCCTGTAAAGTAGCGACCGTTTACTTATCTGGGGTTTTCCATGCAGGAATTGTTGTTGCACTGTCGGCCGGGATTTGAAGGCGAAGCCGCTGCCGAGATGCAGGAGTTGTCTGCTGCAAAGGGTATCGCAGGCTATGCCGTCACGAAGGAAGGCACCGCGCTGGTGCGCTTTGTATGTCCGGCTGACGGCGATGCCGCGACCTTGATGCGCAAGCTGAACTTCCGCGATCTGATCTTCGTTCGACAGTGGGCACTTGGCGATTGGCTCGACGTGTCGGTTGAAGACCGCATCTCGCCGATCATTACCGCCTGCTCCAAGGGGCCGCTGGCCTCCAGCCTGTGGCTGGAGACCGCCGACACCAACGACGGCAAGGCGATGGCCGCGCTGACCAAGAAGCTTGGCAAACCCCTGGAAACAGCGCTGCTCAAGACGCGCTTTATCCGCCCGACAAAAGCCGATGCGCCACGGTTGCACCTGTGCTTCGAAAGCGGGCAGCGCGTCTTTGTCGGCTGGTCATGGGCAGACAATGCTGCACCTTGGCCAATGGGTATTCCACGTCTGAAAGTGCCCCGTGAGGCGCCCAGCCGGTCAACCTTGAAACTTGAGGAAGCCTGGCACCATTTTATCCCCCGGGATGAATGGGACAGTCGGCTGGCGCCCGGCATGACGGCAGTGGATCTGGGTGCGGCACCCGGCGGCTGGACCTGGCAGATGGTCAACCGACACATGAAAGTCGTGGCGGTGGACAATGGGCCGATGGACAAGAAACTGATGGATAGTGGTCAGGTCGAACACGTCGAGGCTGACGGCTATGTGTACAAGCCGAAGGTGCCTGTGCAGTGGATGGTGTGCGATATCGTCGACAAGCCTGCCCGCAGCAGCTCATTGCTGGCGCGCTGGGTATCTCGAGGCTGGTGTCGCGAAGCGATCATGAACTTCAAGCTGCCGATGAAACGCCGTTACTACGAGGTGCTGCAATGCATGGATCACGTTCAGGCTGCACTGGACGAGGCGGGCATACGCGCCACGATCTCCTGTAAACAGTTGTATTCCGACCGCGAAGAAGTGACCTGTCATGTGCGGGTATTGCATGCGGGCAGCTACCGGGTGCAACCGGTACAACAGTAAGTCGAACGACGCATCCGCCGGCTGCCCCGAGCCGGCGGATGCGTTGACGATTAGCGCCTTGAGGATTAAAGCGGCTCAAGCAGGGTGATGCGTTCGTCTTCCAGGAGCATGGGTCTGAATTCGTTGAGACTGTTCCTGCGCCCCTCGGAGTTCTCCCAGCGCTCCCAGGAGTGACGATTCTGCCAGGTGACCATGACGATGCGGTGGTTTGGTCGTTCCAGGTCCCGGAATGATTCACCGGAAATGAACCCGGGGGATTGAATGGCTTGCTGGATGATTCTGCGTGCCGCGGCCTCGTAATGGTCTTCCAGGCCTTCGGCAATTACACGCTCAATCAACACTTTGATCATGGAGTTTCCTTAGTGATTTTTAGTCCGGTCACCCATAGTGTTATCTCTGCTGGCGCTGCTGGCAAGCGACAGACTTTTTTCCGATAATATTTGCCCCGCTGTTACCCCCTCACGTCGTTATCCGGTTTGCATCTAGTCGGCGGACGAGCGAGAACAGCCCCGGTATGAATGAGCGAGAGCTGAATGAGCGAGCATGTAGTGACCGAATCTGCGGAGGTAAGCCGCCTCGATACGAAGGGGCTGTTGTGCCCTGAACCGGTGATGATGTTGCACAATGCAGTGCGCGACATCAGCAGTGGCGATTTGCTCGAAGTGTTGGCGACCGACCCTTCCACCCAGCGTGACATTCCCCGTTTCTGTGACTTCCTTGGCCATCAACTGGTCGAGCAGGATGTGCAGGACGGAATTTATCGGTATCTCATCCGCAAGAGCTGAGCTCACGACGCCTCCTTCCGCGCAGCGTCCCAACCGGGCTGTCCCGGACGTTGCTGGCAGGCGCCAAGCACATCCTGCCAGGCCTTGCTATGCCCCTGAATACTGCGCTGATAGCGCTCCCAGAGTGAACCTTGCTCACCGGCGAGACGCTGCAGATAGTCTGCCGTGGCGCTGGGGATTTCTGCCGTCTGACTTAACCTGATAATTGCTTGCTGCCAGGGCTGGGCAAGTCGCTGAGCCTGGGCCATCTGTGGCTGGATGTCTCCGGCATAAAAGGTAGTGAAGACCGTCAGTAGCGTGCGTGAACGTTGCGTTGGCTGGCCCATAGGGCACAAAAAAGCCGGCGGTCTGGCGCGCAACATGGCCGTCGCCTGGTCAAGGGTATGACTCAGGCGTGACAGGCTGTGAATCAGCTGGCCGCCCCGGTCGCTGCGCTGCAGCGCTTCGAACAGCGGTTCGAGGGTGGATTGGCCGGGCGGCAGCCGGGCGGGCAGGGTCTGACCTATGGCAGCCAGACCGAGCAGGGCATCCATTGCGGCATGGTCAGTCAGCGCTGCCTCGCTGACGGGTAGCGGCTGATCATTGAAGCGCAGGTATTGCTCGAACTCAGGGCTCGCGTTCAGCGCATTCCAGAAGGCGGTTGGCAGACTGGTCCGCTTGCTGTCGGCAATGTCGCTGAGCTGCTGGTGCAGCGCGCTGCGTTCGGCGTCGTCCTTGATGATGTCCAGACAGGTATCCAGGTTGCGCAGCAGTTCGCCCTCATACGCCAGAAGGTGGCTGCCGGGCATCACCTTGCCCAGGCTGCTGTTACGTTGTGCGATGGTCTGCTGCAGGGCCGGACACTGGTTCGATTCAACCACCAGATCGAGCATGCCCAGGCGTAATTGCGGCACCGGTTGCATACGGCTTCGGCGTGCCGGTAACCGGTATAGGCTTAGTTCGTTCTCATCCCATGGCTGCCATTCCTGCCCCAGTACGCGGCCGACCCGGTCGAGGTAGTTGTCCATCTGCCGGCTGGCTTCAGGCGCGCGCTGACAGGCGGTGGTCAGAGCGCAAACAAGCAGGATAGCGATGACGCGCAGCATCGGCAGTTCTCCAGCGGTGCCCAGTTACTGATCCTGTCAGTATGACGATTCGGGCGATCCGGGCACGCAGCGGTTACTCGCGGCCGGCCAGGCTGACGCCATAGGGTCGGTCTCGTTTACGTCGCGCACCGACAATGGCCAGACGGATCGACAGGAAGACCGCCGCGGCGGTTAAACCCAGAATCAGCCCTTGCCAGAATCCGGCAGGCCCCTGCGCCGGGCCCCAGAGATCGGTCAGACCCAGAATGTAGCCGCTGGGCAGGCCAATGGCCCAGTAGGCAATCATGGTCAACAGCATGGGCAGGCGCGTGTCCTGATAACCCCGCAGTGCACCAGCGCACGCGACCTGTACCGAGTCGGAGAACTGGTACAGCGCCGCGTAGAAAAACAGCGTGGAGGCTAATGCTATGACTTCCGGATTGCGGGTATACAACAGCGGGATCTTGTCCGCCAGCGCCAACATCAGACTCGCGGCGATCGCTGCAAAGACCAGCGCCGCGAGGATCCCGGCCTTGGCTGCAAACAACCCAGCGCGGGCACCATTCATTCCGAGGTTATGACCTACCCGAACGGTGATAGCCAGGCCCAGACTGAAGGGCACCATAAAGGTGATCGAGGAGAAATTCAGCGCTACCTGATGGCTGGCGACGACTTCGGCACCCAGCCCGGCAATCAACAGGGCGATGACGCAGAACATGCTGGTCTCGGCAAACAGCGCGATGCCGATCGGCAAGCCCAGGCCCAGCAGGTGCCGTTGAGCAGGCCAGCGTGGCCAGTCGAAGCGTTCGAACAGGTTGCTGGCGCGATAAACTGGTGAGCGTTTCAGGTAGATCAGCATACAACCCAGCATGAACCACATAACCACTGCCGTGGCGATACCGCAGCCGATAGCACCCAACGCGGGCATGCCGAGCTTGCCGTAAACCAGGACGTAATTAAGCGGCACGTTAAGCGCCAAACCGGCAAAGCCGATGAGCATGGTGGGCTTGGTGCGCGACAGCCCGTCGCTCAATCCGCGTAGTCCCTGGTAAACCGCCACCGCCGGAAATCCGAGGGCCACGGCTTTCAGATAACCCATTGTCAGGGGAATCAGGTCAGCCTGCACATCCATGACATGCAGGACCGGTTCAACCGACCATAAGAAAGCCGCACAGACCACGCCCACAGCAGCGCCCAGCCATGCGCCCTGGCGTACCAGTGCACCCGTCTTACCAATCTGAGCGGGACCATTGCTGGCTGCCACCTTGGAGGTGACGATCATCAGCACGCCGGTGAGAAACAGAAAAGTCGGCACCCAGAACGCATTGCCGAGGGCGACCGCAGCGAGATCGAGTGCGCTGACCCGACCAGCCATCGCAGTGTCGACGAAGCCGAGCAGGGTGTGCGACATTTGCGCCGCGATAATGGGTAGGGCGAGCCAGGTCAGGCTGCGCAGTTCTGTTACACTGCGATGCCATCGGGGGTGCGTTTGAGCGACTGTCATGAAGGTATGGTCTGAAGAAAAGCGCCCCACTCTATCAATTTGCCCAATATTGTCCACCTGCCCATGACTTTCGATTGTAAGGACTTGGTTCGCCTGTTCGAGGGCTGTTTTGCCACTGACCTGAACACCATCCTCATAGGCGGTGCCGAAGAGCCGGAATACCTGCCGGCCGACGAAACCAGCCCCCATCACCGCATTCTGTTCACCCGTGATTATTTTCGCAGCGCGCTGCACGAAATCTCGCATTGGTGTGTGGCGGGCCCGCAACGGCGGTTGCTGCCCGATTTTGGCTACTGGTATGCCCCGGATGGCCGCACGGCAGCGCAACAGCAGGCTTTCGAGCAGGTTGAAGTAAAGCCCCAGGCGCTGGAATGGCTGTTTTGCGAAGCAGCGGGGCACCGGTTCGGGGTCAGCCTGGATAACCTCAGCGGCGAATCGACCGACGCTTTACCTTTCAAACAAAGCGTAGTGGCGCAGGTTCATGCCTATCTGGCTGAAGGTGTACCGGAGCGGCCGCAGCGCTTTATTCAGGCTCTGCTGGATTGTTATCGTCCGGGGACGCTGCTGACCGCGGAAGCTTTCACTCTCGACCAACTCTAGGCGGTCTGCGGGGTGGCTGGACAGGTACACGAGTGCCAGCCGACAATGACCGCGCCGCACCACTTGGAATGCCCCCATGCATATTGTTGCTGATGAAAATATCCCGCTGCTTGATGAATTCATGTCCGGTTTTGGCCGCATCACCCGTCTGCCCGGTCGTGAGATAGACAGCGACTCGGTGCGCAATGCGGATGTGCTGCTGGTGCGCTCGGTGACGCTGGTTTCGGCGCCCATGCTCGCAGATAGCCCGGTACGGTTTGTCGGCACCTGTACGATCGGAACCGACCACCTCGATTTACGCGGGCTGGCAAGGGCGGGTATTTGTGTTGCCAGCGCGCCGGGTTGCAACGCCCGGGGGGTGGTGGAGTATGTGCTGAGCTGTCTGCTGACATTCTCCGAGCGCACCGGCATCCCTTGGCATCGGCAGGTGGTAGGTATTGTCGGGGCCGGGCAGGTGGGCGGTCGGCTGGCTGATACGCTAGGCCGGCTGGGCGTGGAATATCTGCTCTGCGATCCGCCACAGGCAAAGCATGAAACAGGCTATGTGGATCTGGAGACGCTCATCGAGCGCGCTGATGTGATCAGCTGTCATGTGCCACTTACGGATTCAGGCCAGTATCCAACCCATCATCTGTTCAATGCCAGACGCCTGGCCAGGCTGCGTCCGGGCACCTGGCTGATCAACAGCAGCCGCGGCCCGGTAATCGACAATGAGGCGTTAACGTCGTTGCTGCGCACCCGCACGGATCTGCAGGTAGCGCTGGATGTGTGGGAACATGAGCCGCGTGTCGACCCTGCGCTGGCGGCACTTTGCACGCTGGCCACGCCGCACATTGCAGGCTACAGCCTGGACGGCAAACTGCGCGGCACCGAGCAGATCTATCAGGCGCTGTGTAGCTTTCTTGGCGAGCGGATTGCCATTCGGCTCGACGACATTGCGCCGTCGCAGGGCATGGGTGAACTCAAGGTCAGCGCAGCCACGCCCGGTGGGTGGCTGCTAAGTAAGGCTTTGCGTCTGGTATATGACGTACGTGACGATGACGCCCGATTCCGAGCCATGCTCGGCAAGGCGGTGTCAGACCGGGATATACGCAGCGGATTTGATCTGTTGCGCAAGGCGTATCCGTTGCGGCGGGAGAATGCGTTTTACCGCGTCGCCACCGACGCTCCGATGGAGCATGCAGTGGCTGATATGCTGGGTGCGGCGGGGTTCAAGCTCTAGCCGATGCGCTCATCGCGGGGCTGACGGGCGTCCAATGCTGGTCAAGTTCGGTGCAGGCTCTCTGGATCATCTGTTCGGTAATCGCGATCTCCCGTCCCTGTTCATCGATGACGTACCCGGCAGGTTCGGTGCTCATAGCGTTCTTGTCCGAGTTAGCATTTCTGATATCCAGCGTGTGTAAACTCATGTCGTTGGTGCTCCTCTCGATCCGGCATGATGGGTCGACACTTCTTTGCAACTGACCCTCAAACGCAGGGTATGGCATAAAGGTGGCAACTTTGTGACAGCCAAACGGCCAGGAAAATTCCAATGAAAGAGGCTTTTAAACTGGGCCTGGTTATCAACCCGTATGCCGGGTTGGGTGGTCAGGCTGCTTTGAAGGGGTCCGACGGTGTCGCGCAGCAGGCGTTAGCCATGGGCATCGAACCGCGTGCCCACGAGCGTGTACGTCAGACACTGAAAGGTATCGAGCCCTGGCGCGAGCGTTTGCAGATCTTCTGCGCACCGGGTCCGATGGGGGAGGACCTGCTGGCCAGCATGGGTTTTGACTATGAAGTGGTTGGCGAGCTTGCCGGTGCAGAAACCAGCGCCGCCGATACCGAACGCATGGTGAAGCTGCTGCAGGCACGGGGTATCGATCTGCTGTTGTTCGCCGGCGGCGACGGCACCGCGCGCGATGTATGCAACAGCATTCGGCCGGGGCAATTGGTGTTAGGTATCCCCGCGGGTGTGAAAATCCACTCGGGCGTTTACGCGGTCAACCCCCGGGCCGCCGGTGAACTGGTTGCGCTGCTGCTGCAGGGTGAGCTGGTTCGGCTGGGTGAAGCGGAGGTACGCGATATTGACGAAGATGCCTTTCGCCAGGGATCGGTGCGCACCCGACACTATGGTGAGCTGAACGTCCCGGAGGAGGGGCGTTTCGTCCAGCAGGTCAAGCAGGGTGGTCGTGAACAGGAAACCCTGGTGCTGGATGACGTGGCGGCCTGGTTACAAGAGATGCAGGATGACGTCGACGGATGGATCTTCGGCCCCGGCTCGACCAATCTTGGTCTGCTCGAAGCCATGGGGCTGGAAGGCACCTTGCTGGGTGTCGATGTGGTGCGCAACGGCGAATTGATTCTCGCTGACGCCACTGAGGCGCAGCTGTGGGAACTGGTCAAACAGGGCGACTGGCGAATCCTGGTAACCGCCATCGGCGGGCAAGGACATATCCTCGGGCGCGGCAACCAGCAGATTTCACCGCGGGTACTCGAAGCCGTAGGCCTCGACAACCTGTTCGTCGTCGCCACCAAAACCAAACTCAAAACACTGCAGGGCAGGCCGTTTCTGGTCGACACCGGCGATGCAGAGCTCGATCAAAGGCTAACCGGTTTGCGTCGGGTGCTAAGTGGATATCGCGAAGAGATGCTCTATCCCGTCAGTTGGAAAGCTGAGGCAGAGTAAGGCACTGGGTGGCGGTTTTCCTGGGGGTGTAGCGCGCCTGCGCTACGCCAGGGTTGCGGCTACACTAGAACCGCAACTGCAACCGCAACCGCAACTGCCGTGACGGCGTTGTGACCAAGGTAAATCGGGTAATCCGTTACCCGGATCGGGGCTCAACTTCTGGCTAACCACGCCGCTCAGGGCCGCTACTCAGAACACCATTATCTTATCAGCGGCAATGGTCACATCTGCCAGCTCTTCCATGGTGCTGCGCTGGGCATCCTCGATCACTTCATCCTCGGAAATGCCACGAGCATCCATGCAAGTGCCGCACAGTAGAACGTTTCCCTTCAGGGCAACTCGCTTGAGCATGCGCTCGGCATTATAGAAACCATCTGGAGTTTTCTGACCGGTCTTGGCGCCCGACACTGCATCGCCAATCAGAAAAACTGTCACTTCACAGTCCTTCTTGATCAGCGCGTGCGCCATACGTAAGCCGTTGTAGAGGCGTTCAGTGCCATAAGGCGGGTCGTTAATCAGGATCAGGGCTTTCATCGGCGTGGCTCCTTTCATGATTGACTTGCAAACATTCATGTCGCTCGAACATTTGAAGTATACCCGCTGAACCGTCTGCTCCTCCTACCCGTGCTGACCAAGCCGCGGATACGCAACCTGATCTATATACCCGACGTTTTTAATAGTTACCGGCACGTAACGCGGCGATGCGTTGTTCGAGCGGCGGGTGGGTCATCAATAGGCCCGCCAGGCCGTTCTTCAGGTTGCCATTGATGCCGAAGGCCGTCATTTCGCCGGGCATTTCCACCGGTATGCCTTGCTCGGCACGCAGGCGCTCAAGGGCTGCGATCATCATGCCGCTGCCGACCAGCTGGGCGCTGGCGGCGTCGGCGCGGAATTCGCGCTGGCGCGAGAACCACATCACGATAATGCTGGCGAGAATACCCAGTACCAGTTCGGCAAAAATCGTCGCAATAAAGTAGCCGATACCCGGACCGCTGCCCTCATTCTTGAACACCGCGCGGTCGACGAAGTTACCGATGATCCGTGCGAAGAACATCACAAAGGTATTCACCACGCCCTGGATCAGCGTGAGGGTCACCATGTCGCCGTTGGCGACGTGGCCGATTTCGTGGGCCATGACGGCCTTGATTTCGTTGGGGCTGAAACGCTGCAGCATGCCCTCGGATACCGCTACCAGCGAGTTGTTCTTATTCCAGCCGGTGGCAAAGGCGTTAGGCGCACGCGAGGGGAAAATGCCGACTTCGGGCATGCCGATGCCGGCTTTTTGCGCCAGTTCGGCAACGGTATCGACCAGCCACTGTTCCTGACGGGTCTGCGGGGCGTCTATAACCCGGGTGCGGGTGCCGCGCTTGGCCATCCACTTGGACAGGAACAGCGATATGAAGGAGCCGGCGAAGCCGAACACAGCGCAGAAGATAAGCAGCGACTGCAGATTCATGCCGCCCTGGCCGTCGTAAACACTGCCGACCCCCAGCAAACTGAGAGTAACGCTGGCGACCAGGATTACCGCGAGGTTGGTGGCCAGAAACAGCACAATGCGCATCATCTATTCATAACTCCTTTGATATTCGATTAGGGCTCCATCCTGCTGTCAGACGCGTTCCGGACCCCTCGTTTTACTGGTGGGTATATTGGGGGATTCCGTACCGCTTTCAATCGGCAGTCTATTTCAAATCGTGTACTGCTCAGCGCCGTGGGGAAGCCTGCGCAAAGCAATGCTGCACGATCTCCTCAAGCTCGACGGAGCTCTGGTTGGAGAGCGCGTCGCGCAGCCGCTGGGCAGGCGTGGCACGCTGACGGGCGATGCTGCGCGGCAAGTCGTCTTCCAGCCAGCCAATTGTAGGTGTCGAGAGCATCAGAAAGGCACGCTCGGTCAGGCAGCACTGGTCGAGGCCTTCCTGGCGAATGGTATCGCCGTAACGCAGAAAGCCCTCGCCAGCCATCCACAGCATGGCGTTAAAACAGGCGAGGTGACGGGGCGCGGGCACGCCGAAGACATCGGGCTCATGCGGCCCGATGAGATCTTCAACAAACAGGATGCTTGGCGACGGAAATCCGTTGTACAGGCTCAGCAGAATGCCCGCTGCGTCCCGGTAGAAGTCGTCGATATGCAGGTCGGCCATAGGATACGCCCCGACCGTCAGTGGTTTTACTGACGGTAGTCCTTGAGAAAATTGGCAATCCGGCCAATCGCGACTTCCAGATCATCCTTGCGCGGTAGCGATACGATGCGGAAGTGATCCGGCCAGGGCCAGTTGAACGCCGTGCCCTGAACGATGAGGATCTTCTCCTTGAGCAGCAGATCCAGCACCATCTTTTCATCGTTATGGATCGGATAGACCTTGGGATCCAGTTTGGGGAACAGATAGAGCGCGCCCTTGGGCTTGGTGCAGCTCACGCCGGGAATATCGTTGAGCAATTCCCAGGCGGTATCGCGCTGCTCCAGCAGTCGGCCGCCCGGCAGCACCAGATCATTGATGCTCTGGTAGCCGCCGAGGGCGGTCTGGATCGCGTGCTGCGCCGGTACGTTTGCGCACAGCCGCATGGACGACAGGATATCCAGCCCTTCGATATAGCTGTGAGCCTTGGCTTTTGGTCCGCTGAGGATCATCCAGCCCGAACGGAAGCCGGCTACGCGGTAGGATTTGGACAGGCCGTTGAAGGTCAGGCAGAACACATCCGGCGCAATGGCCGCAATGGATTCGTGCTCGACGCCGTCGTACAGGATCTTGTCGTAGATCTCGTCAGCCAGCAGCACGAGGTGGAATTCCCGGGCTACCTGCGCCAGCTGCTCGAGCATGTCGCGCGAGTAGACCGCCCCGGTGGGGTTGTTGGGGTTGATGATGACCAGTGCGCGGGTGTTCGGTGTGATCTTGCTGCGGATATCCTCGATGTCGGGATACCAGTCAGATTCTTCGTCGCACAGATAATGTACCGGCTTGCCACCGGACAGACTCACGGCGGCGGTCCATAATGGGTAGTCTGGCGCCGGAATCAGCACTTCGTCGCCATTGTTCAACAAGCCCTGCATGGCCATGACGATAAGCTCGGATACGCCGTTGCCGAGGTAGATGTCCTCGATCGTGACGCCGGGAATGTTCTTGGTCTGCGTGTAATGCATGACCGCCTTGCGCGCAGAAAACAGACCCTTGGAGTCGCTATAGCCCTGGGCAGTGGACAGGTTGTGAATAATGTCCTGGAGGATTTCTTCCGGGGCTTCGAAACCAAAGGGCGCAGGGTTGCCGATATTTAGCTTGAGGATCCGGTGACCTTCCTCTTCCAGCCGTTTGGCATGGTGCAGGACGGGCCCGCGGATGTCATAACAGACGTTGGCCAATTTGTTGGACTTGCTAACCTGCATGATGTTTCCCTTGGGTTCCTGAGGGCTGACGTAGCGCGAAGCCAGTAAAATGAAACGGCATGATACGTCGAGCAGCCATACTCGGGGAAGTCTGATAATCGCAAGTGTGTGGAGGAAATATGGATAAGATCATCAAGTCCGAAGACGCCTGGCGCGAGCAGCTGGACGAATCACAGTTCCAGGTGTGTCGTCTCAAGGGCACCGAACGCCCCTATACCGGTGCCTATAACAGCAACACCACGCCGGGTGTGTATCACTGTATTTGCTGCGATGCGCCGCTGTTTGATACCGCCACCCAGTTTGACGCCGGATGCGGATGGCCGAGCTACACCCAGCCGGTCAGCGGAGCGGCGGTTGTCGAACAGCAGGACACCAGTCACGGGATGATGCGCACCGAGGTGCTGTGCGCGCGGTGTGACGCGCATCTCGGGCATGTGTTTCCTGATGGCCCACCGCCGACCGGTTTGCGATATTGTATTAACTCGGTGGCGCTGCAATTGCACCCGCGTGACGAATAACTCAACGGAACGATGACATGAACAACAAGAACAACGTGCTGCACATTCCCTGTACCACCATCGATGGTCGCCAGACCAGCCTAGCGGAGCTGGGGGGCAAGGCGTATCTGGTGGTCAACACAGCCAGCAAATGCGGTTTCACGCCGCAGTACGAGGGGCTGGAAACACTGTGGAAGAACTATGGGGATAAGGGGCTGCGCGTTGCGGGCTTCCCCTGTAACCAGTTTGGTTCGCAGGAGCCGGGGGATGAACAGGCAATATCGTCATTCTGCGAAATGCGCTTTGGTGTCAGCTTTCCGTTGTTCAGCAAGGTTGAGGTGAATGGTAGCGGCGCACATCCGTTGTTCACCCAGTTGAAATCCCAGGCGCCTGGTCTGCTTGGCAGCAAGGGCATCAAGTGGAATTTCACCAAATTCCTGGTGGATAGCCAGGGGCGGGTGGTCAAGCGCTATGCGCCGACCACCAAACCGGAGCAGGTGGCCAAGGATATCGAGGCGTTACTGGCTTAGCTCAGGGTCGGCGCGGCTTTCGCCGTTGCCGTCGCCGAGCCACTTGTTCATCATGTTTTGCAGATCTTCCCGCTTGAACGGTTTTACCAGATAGTCGTTCATGCCGGCGTCGGTACAACGCTGGCGGTCTTCTTCCATTGCATTGGCCGTGAGCGCGATGACCGGTAGCGCCTGCCATTGGGGCTGCTCACGAATACGCCGGGTGGTTTCGTATCCATCCATGACCGGCATGTTGCAATCCATCAGTACCAGATCGAAGTCGTTTTCCTGCAGTAGCGCGAGGGCCGCTTCGCCATGCTCTGCGACCATCACCTGGTAACCCAGACGGCTGAGCATGCCTTTGGCGACCATCTGATTGACCTGGTTGTCTTCGACCAATAATAACGTCCGGCCGGTTTGCACCTGTGCTGCGGCAATGCCGTCCGCGCTGGAAGGATCCTTGGCAAACAGCTCATCGATGGCGCGTGCCAGGCGCGCGCGCGAGGGTGGGCTTGCTACCTGCTGGCGAACACCGGTAGCGCGCGCGTCCGCTGAACCCAGCCAGCCGGTGTAGGGGCATACCAGCAGGCGCGGGATCTCCATGCGCTGGCCAGCGAGCCGGTGCGCCACATCGGGGCTGTCTAGAAGCCAGAAGTCAAACTGAGCATTATTCAGCGGAGGGTGAACCTGGTCGCTGTAGTTGACCAGCAGACAGCGCATGCCCCAGTGCTCTAGCTGTTCGAGGAGAAATCGGCCCTGTAACCGTCCCAGGCGATTCCATATCAACACGCTACGCGGCGTGGGCAATGAGAATGTGGGCTCTGTAGAGTGCGTCTTGAGCGGCAGGCTGACGGTGAACTTGCTGCCCTGACCCGGTTCGGATTCAACCGTCAGGGTGCCTTGCATCGCATCCGCCAGACTTTTGCACACAGCGAGCCCCAGGCCTGTGCCGCCAAAGCGTCTGGAGATTTCTGCATCGGCCTGGGTGAAGGGAGAAAATACCGATTCCAGCGCTTCTGGCTGAATGCCGATGCCGGTATCGCGCACGTAGATATCAACCCATTGTTGCCCGCCCCGGTTAGGCGCGACGGCCAGGTACACCGAGACCTGGCCCTGTTCGGTGAACTTGAGCGCATTGGATAGCAGGTTGCTGATGATCTGACGGACCCGCATTGGGTCGCCAAGCAGCATGGCAGGCAAGGCTGGATCAATGCGGCAGCTTAGTTCGATATCGCGCTTGTAGGCATTCTGGGAAAGCAGGCTCGTGGTGTCCTCGAGCAGAGCACCGAGATCAAAGGGGATTTCTTCGAGCTGCAGTTTTCCTGCCTCGAATTTGGACAGATCAAGAATATCGTTCAGCAGCTCGACCAGAATCTTCCCGGAATCGTAGGCTATCGATAACTGCTGGCGTTGCTCATCACTCAGCTCGCTGTCCAGCGCCAGGCCGATCATGCCCAGCAGGCCGTTGATCGGGGTGCGGATTTCATGGCTCATGGCGGCGAGGAAGGCGGCAGTCGAACTCGCTGTGTCCAGTGCTGCCTGGCGGGAGTCTTCCAGCTCGCGGTTGGACAGGCGCAGCTGGCGGTTGGTGTCCTGCAGCTCGGTGGTGCGCGCCTCGACAATGGTTTCCAGCTCGTCGAGATACTGGCGAAGCCGATCTTCTGCGCGCAGCTTTTGCCGAAGGTTGACGTCGATGCTCTGTAGTTGCTGGTTGATGACCTCCACCAGCGCGCCGATTTCATCGCGCTCATGGCCGGTCGGGCAGGGTAGGCGACTGCGTTCGTGCTCGGTCTTCATGCCGAGCAGATCAGTGATCAGGCGCACCAGCGGCTTGGTCAGCATGCCGTAGAACAGCACCACCAATATCAGCGACAACACCAGGCACAGGATGAAGTTCGAGACCAGGGTGAGGCCCGCGCGGCGCAGGAACTTCGAGCCCTGATGGAAGGTATCGACCTCGATCACCAGGTGGCCGAGTAGCTCGTTGGGTGAGTGCTCAACGTAAAGCGGTTGCGAATAATTGCGCACCGGCTCGAACAGCGCATCACTGAATGCCCGGTAACGACTCTCCATCATTGGCCGGTTGACGCTGGCCAGGGCGACGCCGGTGTCATCAATGATCTCCGCGCGCACTATGGGAGGTGATTGCAGCAATCCGCTGGTCAGCTCGCGTGCGAGCTCGGTATCGACGTTATAAGCGATGCGCGACGCTGGGCCCAGGCTGACATTGATCTGTGCCGCGATTTCATGATCAATTGCAGCGTCTTCGGCTCGATAATCGAGCGAGACCTGAATCAAACCCAGCAGGGTGCCCAGAATGAAAGCTGCCAGAACGCCCTGTCGCGCCTGCTTGAACGAGAGGCGATCAGTAAAGCGTATATGGTTCACGGGTCATCCTGGGTTTTGCTGTCGCCATCAGATTAGCTCAGTTTTACGGCTGCCTGGTTGATCGAATGGGTATCGGTCGTTTGGGTTGGACGTGGCATGCTAAGTCATTTGCCCTGAACAGGAATACAGGAAATGAGTGTAATGACTCCCGAGCAGTTCATGAAGCGCGCAGTGGCGTTTATGGATCGCTTCGAAAAAACCCTCCCGTCAGAGCCGGTGACCATCGATTGGACGGACACGCTGGCGGCACGCTGGATGGGTGAAGGGGACCGAGGTTGGTTGCGGCCTTTGATGATCGGCCAGCATACAGGACTGACCGATCTGGTCGGCGTGGAGCGCCAGAAAGAGTTGCTGCGGGCCAATACCGAACAATTCGTCAAAGGCCTGCCGGCCAACAATGCGCTGTTGTGGGGCGCGCGCGGCACGGGCAAGTCGTCGTTGATCCGAGCCCTGTTGGGCGAATATGCCGGCCGCAAGCTGCGCCTGATCGAAATCGACAAGAATGATCTGGTGCATCTACCGGTACTGATCGAGCAGGTGAGGGCGCAGCCTTGGCAGTTCCTGTTGTTCTGCGATGACCTGGCCTTCGAGGCGGATGACAGTGCCTACAAGACCTTGAAGACAGTGCTCGACGGCACCCTGGAGTCGACGCCGGACAACTTGCTGCTCTACGCCACCTCCAATCGTCGGCATCTGTTGCCCGAGCAGCGCAGCGATAATCAGGGCGCATCGATGGTCGATGGCGAACTGCACCCCGGTGAGGCCATCGAAGAGAAAATCGCACTCTCGGATCGCTTCGGGCTGTGGGTCTCGTTCTATCCGTTTTCCCAGGATCATTATCTGGACGTGGTACAGCACTGGCTCGGATCGCTGGCCGCGGAGCATGGCCTGGCGTGGCAATGGAATGATGAGCTGAGAAAGGAAGCAATACGTTGGGCGCTGGCGCGGGGCAATCGTAACGGGCGGTGCGCCTACCAGTTCGCCCGCTCCTGGGTAGGGCGGGCGCTGCTGGAGGCCTAGCCGTCAGCCGGGTTGTTTCTGCGCAGAGCGCGCCGCTATCTTGGCCAGCAGGTTGCGCTCCTCGGCGAGCCGCTCGCTGACGCTGCTGCGGGTACTCACTCGCTCAAGGAAACCAGCCAGGCTTGGCCAGCGACGGGGGTCGAGCGTCTCGCCCCCGTGCCCCAGATTGATCAGCTGGCAGGCCACCGCGATGTCGGCCATGCTGAATCGGTTGCCGACCAGGTACTCATTACTGCCCAGCTGGGCCTCGAGATAATCGAACAACGGCGGTAGCTTCTCACTCAGCGCGGCAGCGATCAGTTGCTCATCGGTCGTCTCGCCCTTGAGCGGTCGAACAATACGGTTGTAAAACACCGTGAAGGTCGCGAAGGGCGCTACTTCGTAATCGGCATACTTTTCCAGCCAGCGAATCCTGGCGGCTTCCTGAGGCGTGGTGCCATATAGCACGCTGCCGCGGGTGTCATGCAAGTATTGGGCGATAATCGCAGAGTCGGCCAGGTTCAGCTCGTCGTCCTGGATGGCAGGCACGCGGCCAAGCGGGTTGATCTGGTAATACCAGTCGGGTTGTCCAAAGGGATTCACCGTGACCAGTTCATAATCCTGGTCGATCTCGGCCAGCTGGATGCGGACCTTGCGAACGAAGGGGGACAGAATCGCGCCATAAAGAGTCAATGCCATGCGGGGCTCCGGTATGTGTTGGAAATAAAGGGCCTGGATCCACAATGCACGGAGGATAGCGCGGACAGCGGTTACGCGTGCCTGGTGTATCGGCGGCCGCTAGTCATCGTACACGGATCGTTTTTTCCAGGCTTCATCATCTTCTTCAAGCGCGTCCATTCCGGCGAGTAGTTCACTGTTTGACGGGTCGGCGATCTGCTCGGTGCGGATGGTGGCTTGTTCGGCCTCGTTGAGCTTGCGGCGCATCTGGGTGAGTACCTCGGCGCAGGCCGGATCGTTCTGCTTCTGCAGATACGCCACCGCACGCTCGTACTGCAGTTTGGCTACGCGGGGTTTGCCCTGCTGCAGGGCGTCGTTTGCCAGCGCCTGGAACATCTCGATAGTGGTGGCAACAATATGCTGGCGGATACCGGCGATCCATTGCTGCAGCCCAGCGCTATCGAGCAACCCGTCCTTGTGAGCCTGGGACAGCAGTTTGTGCAGGTTTTCCAATTGCAGGCGCACGTCGCGGGCCTGGATCTCGCTGGTGATCGCGATCGGCGTGTTGCCGATACTTAGATCGCCGGTCGACAATTGTTGGCGGACCATTGCAAGCTGGTTTTCGGCCTTGGTGTTTTTCCGATCCAGCTTCAGGAGCTGAGTCAGTAGATGCTCTTCGATGGTCAGTAGCAGTGACTTCAGCTCCACCGTCATGAACTGACCAGGTAACTCTTCGCCCAGCGCTGAGCAGTATCTGACGCGAGCGCTAAGCTCAGCGGTTTGCCGTGCGCGCTCTAGTCGCGCGCGTTCGAGGCTATGGCTGATGAAACCGATGCTGATCAATATCAGCACGCCGCCGGCTACCAGGGCTCCAATGACTAAAGGGGACACGATCGCTCTCTCTTCCTTGTGACGTACGTGGTAGAAGAGCAAGCATCGAACTAAACAGGAAGCGTTGCAAGCGCGAATTTATGTGACGTGGTTCGCATCTGGGTACAGGTAGTACTAGACTGCGCTGATTCATTGTCAGTGGCGCAGGGCGTATTAACGGCGTGCTGCAAGACGAGCCTGCCCGCGAGCCCTGAAATTACGCGGCACCGGAAAAAAACCTGAAAAAATATCAGGTTGGGGGTTGACGGTTCTCCGGGGTCTGCCTAAAATGCGCGCCACTTGCAGCGAACATTGAAACACGGGAGCAGCAAGTAGCCAGGGTTAATAACCTCGGCACTGTGAAGGAAGTCCGGATACGTCCCCTTCGTCTAGTGGCCTAGGACACCGCCCTTTCACGGCGGTAACAGGGGTTCGAGTCCCCTAGGGGACGCCACTTCGGCGTCAGTTTTGCGGGAATAGCTCAGTTGGTAGAGCACGACCTTGCCAAGGTCGGGGTCGCGAGTTCGAGTCTCGTTTCCCGCTCCAGATTCATCAAAAAAGCCGTCCATGTGACGGCTTTTTTGTGCCTGCAATTCCAGCAGTTTCCCTGCCTCCTCATGCTTCGTTGCATACGCTCGCGCGATAGACCCTGTCTGAATTCACGACTCGCATAGTGGCTCGCCTTCACCTGAGTGCGCCTAACATTCTCGGTGCGTCCGCGTTGTTTGCAGTACACCTCCATACGCCCACACGCGGGCTTTTAATCTTCCCTTAATGGTGGGCGGTTAGTTTCCACCACTGACGTCGTTGACGTTGATCAGTACCTTTCCGGCTACGTTCAGGGCAACGATTCGTGCAGAGGCGGGCGGTCAGCCCGGCATGGGTAAAACCTGGTTTGTTACCCGTGGCTTTCAGCGCGGTAATCACCGGACAGTCCGGGCCTAAAAAAACGTTTCCGGAGGCTATCAACCATTTGAATGGAGTAGGCCTTCACCATGATAACAACAGGGCTTCTGCTGACTCTCAGCTTCATCGGATCGCTGGCGGCGCTCGGCATACTGATCTGGGCAATTGCCAATCGCCAGTTCTCTGTCAGCCAGCAGGATGCGGAGTCGATCTTCGAGAAGGGCGAGGTAGGTCAGCCGGATGACTCCACCGCTTTCGACGGCGAGAAGAACAAGGAGCAGCAAGTCTTCGACGCAGTGCGCTCACGCATCGATGAGCCAGGTCGCAAAGTCGTCATCCTCATGACGGTGGTTGCGGCCGTCATGCTGCTACTGGGCACCGCCTTCGGTCTGCTCGCCTCCTTCAAGTTACATATGCCTGACCTGCTAAGCGACAGCGCTGCCATGACGTTTGGCCGGGTGCGCACCATGCACCTCAACCTGGTGTCTTACGGCTGGCTTTCAGTTGCCGGGATCGGGATTGCGCTGTGGATTTTGCCGCGCATGTTCCATACACCTCTTCGCCGGCCTAACCTCGCGTATTTCGGCGCCAGTCTCTGGAGCATCGGCGTCCTTGCGGGTGTTGTTGCCATCGGTAGTGGCTGGACAGAGGGGCTGGAGTGGCTCGAGATTCCCTGGGAGATTGGCCTGTTGATGGCAATCGGCGGGGCGTGCATGGCGTTTTCGTTGATCAGCACCGCCAGACACCGTGAAGTGCATCATATCTACGTCACGGGTTGGTATTTTCTGGCAGCGCTGTGCTGGTTCCCGATTCTGTTCCTTATTGCCAAGATCCCTGAGCTGCATTCCGGGGTACAGCAGGCGACGATGAACTGGTGGTTTGCCCACAACGTACTCGGTCTATGGCTGACCCCTTTGGGTGTAGGGGCCGCGTACTACCTGATCCCTAAGATCATCGGCGTCCCCGTCTTTTCCTATAGCCTGTCCCTTCTAGGGTTCTGGGGTTTGGCACTGTTCTATAGCCAGGTGGGCATCCACCATCTTATCGGTGGTCCGGTCCCAACCTGGGTGGTGACACTGTCCGTCGTCCACAGCGTGATGATGTTCATCCCGGTGATTGCCGTAGCGATCAACCAGCACGGTACGGTGCTGCGCAACCTGTGGGCTTTCAAGCAGTCGCTAGCGCTCCGTTTCGTTTCTACTGGCGCGGTGATGTATACGCTCGCTTCTTTTCAGGGGTCCCTTGAGGCACTCCGGTCGATCAACTCCGTTACCCACTTCACGCACTACACCGTCGGTCACGCTCATCTCGGCGCCTACGCGTTTACCACCATGGTCATGTTCGGCGCCTTCTATTACATGCTGCCGTTGCTAACCCGGCGCGAATGGCCCTGGCCCCGCCTGCTGGCTGCGCACTACTGGTTAGTGGTGGGCGGCTTCGGGATCTACTTCTTTGCCGTCTCCATTGGCGGCTGGCTGCAAGGGCTGGGGCTCCTGGAAGTCGGGCATCCGTTCGCTGACATTACCCAGTCGGTTCGTCCCTATCTGGAAGCCCGCTCCGTTGGCGGGACCTTGATGACGCTTGGTCACGTTATCTTCGCTGTCCATATCGCTGCATTGCTTTTGGGGAAGGGTTTGTTAGCACGTTCGAAAACTGAACCGGAAGCCGCCCGTCGTCCCGCCACTGTGGAGGGCATTTGATATGAATCGTCTGCTTCCCCTCTCTATCGGTGCTGTTGCAATACTGGCGTCGGCCACGCTGATGCTCGTCATTCTGCCGGGTATGCAGATCAATAAGCAGAAGCCTGCGGAGCAATTGAAGCCCTACACCGCGCAGGAGCAGGCCGGGCGTGACCAATACGTCAGCCTGGGTTGTGTCTATTGTCATAGCCAGCAACCCCGCTCGGGCTCGCAGACCCTGGCAGACGCGGCCCACGGATGGGGGCGCGCGTCAGTCGGCAGCGATTATTACTACGACGCGCCACACCAGTTAGGCACCATGCGTACCGGACCTGACCTGCTGAACATAGGCGCGCGACTGCCCAGCGCCGAATGGCACCTCACGCACCTCTATCAGCCCCGGGCGATTTTCGACTGGAGCATCATGCCGGCGTACCCGTTCCTGTTCGAGGCCAAAGCAGCGGCTTCGCCGGAGGATGTGGTCGTCAAGCTTCCGGCGGCGTTCCGGCCTGACGGCAAGGTGGTGGTAGCCAGACAGGAAGCGCTCGATCTGGTGGCGTACCTGCAAAGCCTGAATCGGACTTACGCGGTGGAAGGCGAGCTGAGCAGCATTCGGGATCAAGGCTTCGACACGCGTAAGGGGGAGAACAAATGAAGCGGCGTGATAAGTCGGACAATCATCTCGACCAGGTTGACCAGCATTTCGAGCCCTGGGAGCCCAATCAGCCGATCCCGCTTTTCGTTATCGCACTGGCCTTTGCGCTTGCCGTCTGGGGTGCGTTGACCTACCTGAGCGAATTCGGTGCCGCCCACGATGAAACCGGCCCCGAAGCTGTCCAGCAAGCCAGTCCGGACATTCCCGAGGCCTCGACCGCTGCTGAAGCGCAGGGTCTGCAGAATGCATCGCCGGAAGTACTGGGACTGGTGTACTCGGGTAAGGACGATATGTGGAGCTGTGCGTCCTGTCATGGAGCGAGTGGAGAGGGGACTGCCTCGACACCACGGTTGGCCGGCCAGGTAGGGGATTACCTGTTCAAACAGCTCCAGGACTTTCACAGCGGTAGCCGCGATGACGACAATATGGCTTTCGTCGTGAGTGCTCTGAACGAAGACGAGATGCGGGACCTCGCAGATTACTATGCCCAGATCCGCCTGCCTTCACGCGTGGCACCGACGATGGGTGGCGATCTTGAGCGTGGCCGGGTACTTGCTGAAAGCGGCGACTGGGAAGAAAACGTACCGGCCTGTTTACAGTGTCACGGGGGCAGCGGTGAAGGTGTAGAACCCTTCTTCCCTATGCTGGCCGGCCAGCACCCTGAATATACCTTTGTCCAGCTTGCCAAATGGCACGCTGGAGCTCGCGGTAATTCGCCGCAGGCCTTGATGGACGGCATTGCCGAAGCGATGAGCCCGGAGGACATGCGAGCAGTGTCAGACTTCCTGGCCACATTGCCTCTCAGATCAAGAACACAGGCGCAATCGTTTACCGGACCAGTCGGAGAATAAAAATGAGCACGAATTCCTCACAGAGCGGTGGCTTGAGCCAAACCTTGCGCCGTCTGCTCAAGGCGGGGGCCTTGGGCCTGGCTGTGTTTGCCTTCGGCACGCTGCTCTTCCAGTCAGGTGTTTGGAACGACGCCTATAGCGCGGTAAGCGGTATACCGAAAACCGACGAAGCGGACATTGAAAAGCAAGCGCTGGCCAGTCGGGCGGAAATGCTGGATGCCCGGGAGACGTGGCTGGCGGATGTTCAATCCGATCCGCCGAAGATTCCGGTATCCAGCGAAGGCTATTACGCGCCTCCTGCTGAAGCCGATATCCCCGATACACCATTCGGCGAATCGATTCGTCGCGGCAGGGACGTCTTTCTGAACACGGGTAAGCACGCACCGGACTACGTAGGCAACAGCCAGTCCTGTGCAAACTGCCACCTGGACGGCGGGCGGAAGGAGAATTCTGCGCCGCTGTGGGGCGCCTATCCCAAGTACCCGATGTACCGTGGCAAGAATAAAAAGGTAAACACGTTTCAGGAGCGTATTAGAGGCTGCTTTACCTATTCGATGAACGCGCCGGACTCACCTTCCGGGATGCCCCCGCCTCTGGGCAGCGACGTATACGTTGACCTTGAGGCCTATGCGTACTGGCTTGCGGATGGTCTGCCCGCCGGCGGAACAGTACCGGGGGCTGGCTATCCAAAGGTGGCGAAAACCGAGCTCGGCTACGACTACGAGCGGGGAGAGGAGGTCTACCAGGCAAACTGTTCGCTCTGCCACGGTGAAAGCGGTCAAGGACGCCGGGAAGCCGACGGCAGCGTGCAATTCCCGCCGTTATGGGGGCCAGAGGCCTACAACTGGGGCGCGGGCATGTCCCGGATCAATACCGCCGCGGCCTTTATCAAGGCCAATATGCCGCTGAGCAAGCCCAACAGTCTGACCGATCAGGAAGCGTGGGACGTGGCCGCTTATATCAATAGCTTTGAACGGCCAAAGGACCCTCGCCAGACCGGCAGCGTTGAAGAAAACCGCGCGAAGTATCACGAGGGCGACCAGATCTATTATGGCCAGAAAGTGCGCGGCGAGATTTTGGGGCAAGGCGTCAGCCGTGAACAGGCTGACGCGTCCCGGTAACCCGGGACGCCATCCCAGATGAATGCCGATCAGTTGGACTTAGCCAGCATTCGTCGGGCACGCCGGTTGGTGGTGACCATCGAGGGAATGTGGTGTGCCGGCTGCGCCATGGCGGTTGAACGGATCATCCAGCGGATTCCAGGCGTCTCGTTTGCCAGTACGAGCTTCGCCGGCGGCAGTGCTCTGGTGACCTGGGAGAACGACGACTTCGACCCGCGAAGAATCTTCGAGCGCGTGGCCAAACTGGGCTATCGCGTCTCCCCACTGATTGAAGTCGATCAGATGGAGCAGCGGATCGACGAGCAATCCCGCAAGGTCTGGGTACGGCTGGCGGTCGCTCTTTTCTTCGGCATGTGGAGCATGCTCGGCTCGATCATGCTCTACGTCGACCCGGTGATTGCACAGTCCGCCGCGGGCTGGTGGATCGCTGTTGCCGCGGTCATCTCTGCGATACCGGTCCTGACATACTCGGCCTGGGCGTTCTATCTTGCTGGGTGGCGAACCTTGAAGGCAGGCGTGCCGGGTATGGACGCTCTGATTTCGTTCGGCGTGCTGGCTGCAACCGGTCTCTCCGTCTGGCAGGTGGCTCGGGGCAGCGCCGACATCTACATCGACACGGCGACGATGTTGGTGACGTTTCTGCTGTGTGGCCGTCTGATCGAACTCCATGCTCGTCGCCGCAACTCCGCTGCAGTTAACGCGCTGCGTCAGGCCGTGCCAGAAACGGTTCGACGACTACGGAGCGATGGCACCAGCGAAGAAATCCGCGCAGCTGATCTCGAAGTAGGCGAGTCGGTGCAGATACGAGCAGGCGAGCGCATTGCTGTTGATGGGACGGTTCTCGATGGCGAGAGCGAGGTCGATCGCGCGATTGTCTCAGGCGAAGCCCGTCCTTTGGCGATTGCGCCCGGAGCGGTGGTAGAAGCCGGCAGCATCAATCTCTCTTGCCAGATCACCGTGCGTGCAGACGTTGCGTATGGCGACCGTTTCGTCGACCGGATTGGTGTCCGCATGCTGGAGCTGTCAGGGGCTAAAAGTACGGTAGCACTCCAGGCAGAGCGGTTCGCACGCTGGTTGGTCCCCACTGCGGTGGGGCTTTCTGCAGTAGCCTTTGCCTATGGTTATGGCACCACCGGTGACGTTGCGGAGGCTGCCTTGCGTGCGCTATCGGTGCTCGTGGCCGCCTGCCCTTGTGCGGTGGGTCTGGCCCTGCCGCTGGCCTATGCCACTGCGACCGGCACCGCCGCCCGGCAAGGCATCATGTTCCGTGATCCTGCCTCTATGGAAGCACTGGCTGGCGCCCGGGAGATGCTGTTCGATAAAACCGGCACGCTGACCTCAGGCAAGCTGGAAGTAGAGGAAGTCATCAGCGAGCGCTTTTCACGGCATAGACTGCTTCGCTTCGCCGCGCAGGCTGAAGCCGGAATAGCTCACCCCATTGCAGACGCGATCAACCGTGCCGCCGACGCTGCTACGCAGACTGACGGGCCCGGCCATACCACCCGCTATGCCCGGGGCTCCATCTGGCGCGCCGCAGACGCCGCTGACAACGTCATGGTCGGCGCCGTGAGCTGGCTGCGAGAGCAGGGCGTTGGGATTCCCGCCGAAGTGAGTGAAGGGAATCCTGGTGCCACGCCTGTTGGCGTAGCCCGCAACGGAGAATGGCTCGGGTTGATCTTGCTGCGGGATGCCCTTCGTCCCGGCGCCATCCAGGCGGCAGATACCCTGCGGAACGCTGGCGTGAAACTCGCTCTGGCAACCGGAGACCATGCAGATGCGGCGTCAGTGGTTGCCTCTGCGATCGGTCTGCAGCCGAACCGGGTGTACGCCGGCTGTCTGCCGGAAGATAAAGTGACGCACGTGAATAACGCTGAAAAGCCGGTAGTGTTCGTGGGCGACGGCGTCAACGATGCGCTCGCGCTGGCAGCAGCGGATTGTGGTATTGCCGTGCAAGGCGCTTCGGCTCCGGCGGTTGCGACAGCCGGGGTAGTGATTGCGGATGGGGGCTTTACCGGGGTGACCTCTGCATGGCACCTGTCGCGCCGGACTTTGCAAATCGTCCGCCAGAATCTGGTTTTCTCGGTCATTTACAATGCCGCTATCCTGAGCTTTGCCGCAACCGGCGCGGTGCCCCCTGTCGCCGCCGCGATTGCCATGCTCGTCAGCAGCCTGAGCGTCGTCGCCAATAGCGCGCGGCTTACCCATTCACCGGTGGCTCGGGTGGCCCCGGTGGGTGCTCCTGCACATGGCTGAATTTGGGGTCTGGCCCTGTTGCAGGACGAGGTCTACGGTTTGGCTCAACGCTTGAGCAGCCTAGAACTGACCACCTACGCACTCAGCTCTGGCCTGGATTGCTCATCAGCAGCTGTTTGGCCTGTGCCCAGTCGAAGGCCTCGCCACGCGCTTCAGCCTCGGCCTGATGCTCGTCGAGCAGCTGGTACAGGGCGATTTCTTCGTCGGGCATGAAATGCAGGCAATCCCCACCGAAATACCACAGCAGGTCGCGCGGAATCAGATGGGCGATCTGAGGGTAGCGCGAGATAATCTGGCAGATGATTTCCTGACCTTGCTGTAGCGCGGCGTCATCGCCTGCTTCAAGGTCGTTGATCATTTCGTCGAAGCGCTCGAGGAAAAGAATATTGCTCTCCTCGGGCACCTGCTCCATCAGCATTGACTGGGCGCGCAGAGTATCGAACAGGCTTTTGAGCAGCGCCAGATGATAGGTGTGGTAGGGCAGTGAGGTATTCATGGGTGTCTCCTTGGCAAGCGCGGGAGTCTAGCAGAAGACGCGGAACGTGCATGCACTGGGACGCGTAAAGACCGCTTGGCGATGCCGGCTCGCTGGCCGGCATCGCTCTCTGGGGTCAGGTTTTGAGCGGAACCGAGGTGTCGTGCTGAGGATTCATCTCTTCTGCAGAAAAGTCATCGACCTCAATCACCGCACGTCTCGCGGTTATGGCGGCGCTGAGCTGTTCGGCTTCGGCTTCGGTAATGGTTCCACTCGCCAGTGCTGAGGCAACCAGGTCTTCCTGGCTATCACCTTTCGTCCCTTCCGCTTTGCTTGTCTTGCGGATGTGCGCGTGCAGTGCGTCAGCTGCAATGACTTGCTCCAGCGTGCTGTTCAGCAGGCCGGTGACGTCGTCAGGGTCGTTGCTGCGGTAGCAGCCAGCCAGCAAGCGATCCCGCGAGGCGCCTGGTGTCATCAGGCGACGGGCGATCTCCGCACCGATACTGTCGCTAGGCGGAGCGAGGTGACGTCCGAGCGGGAACACCACAATGCGCAGCAGTACACCTGCCACCCGATTAGGAAAGTTCAGCAATATCTCATGCATTGATTGCTCGGTCCGGGCGAGCAGATCTTCTACGCCCCAGCGCACGAAGGGCAAGTCTTCCTCAGGCGAGCCCTGGTCGTGAAAGTGCTTGAGGGTGGCGCTGGCCAGATACAGATTGCTCAGCACATCGCCCAACCGCGCCGACAACCGCTCCCGGCGCTTCAGTTCACCGCCGAGCATCAGCATGGTGGTATCAGCCAGCGTGGCGAACGCCGCGGCAAGACGTGAGAGCTGTTGGTAATAGCCCTTGGTTGCAGCGTTGCCTGGTGTTTTCGCCAACGCACCGCCGGTGAGTCCGAGCAACAAACTGCTGGCAGCGTTGCTGACGCCGAAACCGACATGCTCGAACAGCAGCTTGTCGAAGCGCTCGATCCCGCTGTTCACGTCAGGATCCTGGGTGGCGGTCATTTCCTGCAGCAGATATGGATGGCAGCGGATTGCGCCCTGGCCAAAAATCATCATGCTGCGGGTAAGAATGTTGGCGCCCTCGACGGTGATCGAGATCGGAATGGACTGATAGGCACGGCCCAGATAGTTCTTCGGGCCCATGCAGATGCCCTTGCCGCCATGAACATCCATCGCATCATTCAGGCATTGGCGCATGCGCTCGGTCAGATGATATTTGACTACCGCGGACAGTACCGAAGGCTTTTCGCCCTGGTCGATGGCGCCAGCGGTCATGCAACGCGCTGCGTCCATTACGTAGGTGTTGCCGCCGATCCGGGCGAGGGCTTCCTGAACGCCCTCGAACTCGCCAATGGGCAGGCCGAACTGCTGGCGGATACGCGCATAGGCGCCGGTAGTCATGCTGGCCATCTTGGCCGCGCCGGTGCTGCCGGCGGGCAAGGAGATGGAGCGGCCGACGGAGAGGCAATTCATCAACATGACCCAGCCCTGACCGATCATGTCCTGTCCGCCAATCAGGTACTCCATGGGGATGAATACGTCGGTGCCAGAATTGGGTCCGTTCATGAATGCCGCATTCAGCGGGAAGTGTCTGCGACCGATTTCGACGCCGGGGGTCTCGGTGGGGATTAACGCCAGCGAGATGCCGCGTTCCTCTTCTTCGCCAAGCAGGTGATCAGGGTCATAGACCTTGAATGCCAGCCCCAGCAACGTCGCGACGGGGCCCAGGGTGATGTAGCGTTTTTCCCAGGTGACGCGCAGGCCCAGGGTTTGCTTGCCTTCCCAATCGCCCATGCAGACGATGCCTTTATCCGGCATGGCGCCAGCGTCGGAACCGGCTTCAGCCGAGGTCAGGGCGAAGCAGGGCACTTCCTTGCCAGCGGCCAGCCGCGGCAGGTAATGATTCTTTTGCTCGTCAGTGCCGTACTGCAATAACAGCTCCGCCGGGCCGAGCGAGTTGGGCACCATGACGGTTGAGCCCAGGTCGCCGCTACGGCTGGCGAGCTTCATCACGATCTGCGAATGCGCGAAGGCGGAGAACCCTTTGCCGCCATGTTCCTTGGGAATAATCAGGCCGAAGAAGCCGTTATCCTTGATGAACGCCCAGACATCCGCCGGCAGATCCTGAAAGGCGGTCGTCACCTCCCATTCGCTGGTCATGGCACACAGCTGTTCGACGGGCCCATCCATGAAGTTCTTTTCTTCAGCGGTCAGGGTCGGGCGAGGGAAGGCGTGCAGTTTGTTCCAGTCAGGCCGACCGTTGAACAGTTCGCCGTCCCACCATACCGTGCCAGCCTCGAGTGCTTCCTGTTCGGTGTCGGAAATGGGCGGCAGCACCTTCTTGAACCAGTGAAAGGTTGGGGTGCTGATGTTGGCGCGGCGCCAGTCAGGGAGATTCAGCGGTATCGCGATGCCGAGGAATACCACCCACAGCACCAGCATCAATAACCAGTGCGCGGGACTTAAAACGGTCATCGCAAGCAGATAGACCGCGGTGGCTATGCAGCCATTCAGCAAGCCGCTGCGCATGTGAGCCAGCACGGTTATGCAAAGTATCAGGCCGATGAGCCAGAGCAGGGTCACCATTTAGCGCTCCTTCGATTTGAGAAATGTCCAGCAACCAGCATAGCGCTTTTAAAGCGCGAGGGTCTGTCGGGGTTTGATGTGAGCGCAACGAGCAGGGTGGCGTTGCGAAGACTCCGGCAATAATTGGAGGTAATAGCGGAACATTGCTGCCCAGAGCGGGCAGCAATGTGTATTGCAGGCTAGCTTTCGAGGTTGGCCGTATCCTGCTTGATGGTACGGCCTGCCAGGTAGTAGTGCGCGGCAGACCAGAAGTTGATAACGGCGGCGCCAAGCAGGGCGTAGCGCAGGCTGTCATTCTCGAACCAGACGCGCATCAGATCACTGATGATGCCGATGGCCTGTGGGCCAAGTCCGAGACCGACCAGATTGAGCACCAACAACATGATGGCTGAGGCCAGCGCCCGGCTGCGCAGTGGGGTCAGGCTCTGAATCATGGCGAAGCTAGGGCCTAGATAGAAAGCGCCGAGGAACACAGCGGGCATATAAGCGATCAGTGCCCACATGGTGTTATCGATCAGGTAGAAGGCTGCGATGAAGGGGACGGACAGGAATTTTGCCAGACCGACGATCCAGGCATTCCATCGTTGATCGCGGGCGGCGAGTCTGTCAGCCAGCATGCCGCCGACGAACGCACCCAGGCCGCCGATGACACCCATTACCGGGCCGAGAAACAGACCCACTTCACTCGCCGTCAGCCCGTGGCTACGCATCAGGAAGGCCGGGCTCCAGATAATGCTGCCGTAACCGACCAGGCTGGTAAGGGTCAGGCCGAGTACTACATGCCGGGTAGTGCGCACTCGCCATAACACCGCGAACCCCGCACGTACGTTGATCTTGCCCAGCGGTGGTGGTTTGACCCCGTCGGCGAAGCCACGCGGCGGCTCGATCATGGTGAACCGGACCAGTGCGGCAATCAGCAGGCCGGGAAGGCCAACCACCAGAAACGCTGCGCGCCAGCCCCACCATTCG
This sequence comes from Pseudomonas saliphila, assembly GCF_008638345.1. GTDB lineage: Bacteria > Pseudomonadota > Gammaproteobacteria > Pseudomonadales > Pseudomonadaceae > Halopseudomonas > Halopseudomonas saliphila. The sequence continues at coordinate 116,638 of NZ_VTVA01000006.1, forward strand.
GTGACAAAACCGCCCACCAGAAAGCCGATCATGATGCCGAAGTACACACCCAGCGAATAGATCGACATGGCCCCAGAACGCTTTTCCTTGGGATACAGATCGGAAAGCATTGAGTGGGAAGGGGGGCTCGAGCCGGCTTCACCTATACCGACACCGACCCTGGCGGCCGCCAGTTGCCAGAAATTTTGCGCAGCACCGCAAAGAGCAGTCATGCCGCTCCAGATCGCGATAGACCAGGCGATGATATTACGGCGGTTGGAGCGGTCGGCAAATATTGCGATCGGAATGCCCAACGTCGCATAGAACAAAGCGAATGCAATGCCCGACAGGAAACCCAGCTGAGTATCGGAGAGCAGCAGGTCTGCCTTCAACGGCTCGATCAGAATGCCGACGATGTTGCGGTCAACGTGGCTGGACGTGTAGGCCGCGAGCAGCACGATCAATGCATAGCGTCGATAGGCTGGCGTGATGCGGCTGGCAACGTCGTCCTGTTCTATTGCTTCTACTGCCGCGGGTTCGGGCGTATTAGCCATTGGGCTTTCCTTGGGCTGTTGTCTTTGTGCCGGAGAGCATAAGGGCTGGCTGGAGGCATGGACAATTGACGTATGGCGGACATTTGTAGGGGTTTTGTAATCTCGAGATGTACTGCGCAGATCGCCGTCATCTGGCGCAAGGTCTTGATTTTTCGAAGTGTGCCCCCATCATTAGCCCTCGACTCTCAAGGCCGGAAGACGTGTGCATGACCGCAGCTATCAGTATCAAGGGGCTGGAAAAAACCTACGGCAATGGTTTTACCGCCCTCAAAGGCATCGATATGGAAGTGCAGCAGGGTGATTTCTTTGCCCTGTTGGGACCTAACGGTGCCGGAAAATCCACCACCATTGGCATCCTCTCGTCCCTGGTGACTAAGACGGCCGGTCGCGTCAGTATTTTCGGTCATGACATTGACACCGACCTGATGGCGGCCAAGCGCTGCATCGGTGTGGTACCGCAGGAATTCAATTTCAGCCAGTTCGAGAAGGCGATGGATATCCTGATCAATCAGGCTGGTTACTACGGCATTCCTGCTGGGGAAGCAGCCCGGCGCGCAGAAAAGTATCTCAAGCGCCTGAGCCTGTGGGACAAGCGCGATGTTGCATCGCGCATGCTCTCCGGCGGGATGAAACGGCGGCTGATGATTGCCCGCGCGTTGATCCACGAGCCCCGCTTGCTGATTCTGGATGAGCCCACCGCCGGGGTGGATATCGAGATCCGGCGTTCGATGTGGCAATTTTTGCAGGAGATAAACGCGCAGGGGGTGACCATCATCCTTACCACGCATTATCTGGAAGAGGCCGAACAGCTGTGCAAGAACATCGCCATTATCGATCAGGGCCGGATCATCTATAACACCAGCATGCGTCGTCTGCTCAAGGAGCTGCACGTCGAAACCTTTTTGCTGGATTGCCGTGAGACGCTGCACGCAGCGCCGGTGCTCGACGCCTATCCGTGCCGGCTGGTCGATGAGCACACACTTGAGGTGCAGATCGACAAGGCGCAGGGCATGAATGGTCTGTTTGCCGAACTGGCTACGCAGGGTATTGAGGTGCTGAGTTTGCGTAACAAGAGCAACCGGCTCGAGGAGCTGTTTCTCAACCTGGTTGATGAAAATGCCGAAAAAGGGGTGGCCTGATGACTCATTGGCGTAGTGGCTGGGTCGCTTTTGTCACCATTCTTTCAAAAGAAGTCCGTCGTTTTTCACGCATCTGGCCGCAAACGCTGTTGCCGCCGGGTATCACCATGGCTCTGTATTTTGTCATTTTCGGCAACTTGATCGGCAGCCGAATCGGTGAAATGGATGGGTATCCCTACATCGACTACATCGTCCCCGGTCTGATCATGATGTCGGTCATCACCAACAGTTATTCCAACGTGGTGTCGAGCTTCTTCAGTACCAAGTTCCAGCGATCCATCGAGGAGCTGATGGTGGCGCCGGTGTCGCCGCACGTGATCCTGCTTGGCTATACCTTTGGTGGCGTGGCGCGGGGATTGGCGGTGGGACTGATCGTGACCCTGATGTCGTTGTTCTTCACGCGGTTACAGGTGCAACACATCGGCTTGACGGTCACGGTCGTGTTTCTTACCTCGCTGGTCTTTGCGATGGGCGGCTTCATCAATGCGACCTTCGCGCGCAATTTCGATGACATTTCCATCGTGCCGACCTTCGTGCTGACGCCTCTGACGTATCTCGGTGGGGTGTTCTATTCGATCAGTATGCTGCCAGAGTTCTGGCAGAAGGTGTCGTTGATCAACCCGATACTGCATATGGTCAACGCCTTTCGCTACGGCATTCTCGGCGTTTCGGATATCCACATCGGCGTCGCTCTGACGCTGATGGTCGGCTTCGTCATCGTGATGTATTGCTTCAGCTACTGGCTGCTCAAACGCGGCATTGGCATGCGTCAGTAACCGTGGTTGGCCGGGTTGGCAGAGGCAAGGTATGCTGCCGGCCCGGCATGGAGAAAAGTTATGAATCAGCACCCGGCAGATGATTCACCTCTTGGTAAATCAAGTGCTTACGTAAGTGTCTACACCCCATCTCTACTGTTCCCGATTTCCCGTTTGCCCAAGTGGCGGGAGCTGGGGCTGAATCCCGACGACTTGCCCTTTAGCGGCGCTGACGTGTGGAACTGTTATGAACTCTCCTGGCTGACGCCTTCGGGCAAGCCGGAAATTGCCGCTGCCGAGTTTGTTTTTCCGATCACTGCGCAGCGGATTGTCGAGTCCAAGTCCTTCAAGCTGTATCTGAACTCGTTCAATCAAACGGTGTTTCGTGATCGCCATGAAGTGCTGCGCACGCTCGAGTCAGACCTGTCGGTGGCAGCGCAGGGCCCGGTAATGGTCAAGCTGTTGACCATGGATCAGCTGTATCGCAAGGGGATGGTTGAATTGCCGGGGGAATGTCTCGATGACCTTCAGGTGGATATCGACCAGTACCAATATAATCCGGACCTGCTGCTGTTGGCCCCCGCTGCCAGGCGTATCCGGGAAACCCTGTATACCCATCTGTTCAAGTCCAATTGCCCGGTAACCGGCCAGCCGGACTGGGGTAGCGTGGTCATCAGCTATGCGGGGGCTACAGTGGATCGCAAGAGCTTGCTGAGATATCTGTTGTCCTTCCGTCAGCAGGCTGATTTCCACGAACAGTGTGTGGAGCGCATCTTTACTGATCTCTATAGCTTGCTGGGCGGGCGCTGCGAGCTGACGGTATACGCCCGTTACGTGCGGCGCGGTGGCCTGGATATCAATCCTTATCGTTCTACCGAGCCGGGCCCGGCAGACAATTTCCGCCTCGCCCGGCAGTAATCAGGCACCACGGGCTCATTCAAGCCCGACGGTTGCCCTATCAAAAGCGCGCCGGGCTAGACAGTCTGTCAGATACCGATGTCCACTAGCGTCTGCATAACACTACGCAAGGTCGCGGCTGTGGTCGGGTGACGGGCTTCGAGCTGCTCGATCATCAGGTTGACGCCATCGACCAGGGTAGGGTCGGCCTCGGCTTCCTCGTTGACGTCTCGAGCTATCAATCTGGCTTTAATATTGGTCGCAAGTTGTTGAAGTGAGGCGCGTTCTTCGGCCGACAAGGGCGCTTCTGGATCCTCCAGCATCTCTTCCAGGGATTCCAGTTGTTCTTTCAAGTGCTGCTCGGCCATTTTGGCTTCTCCTGAGTTGGCGGTCTTGTTTCACTATAACCTGTCTTCCCGGCCAGCGTCGCGCCGGTCAATCATGCCGGGTTGGTCGCTGTAGGCGGGCGGCCCCATGGCTGCCCGAACATTGGCCGTCAAGCCACTCGATTCTCGCTTCGTCGAGATATTGTTAATATCCTGTGGTTACTGGATCTGCTGAGGTGCTGGTTGATAGGCATATCGCCCCTACGCCCGGTAATCTCTGCTTCGTGGAGAAGCGCTCTTTGATCTTCACTCATGACAGAATTCACTTCTGGTCTGGTTATTTCGATTACAATTTGCGGACCGCGGAACACAACAGGCTGGCCAGGTTGATCGCCGCAACTGGAGATGCTGAATGAATCATTTGAAGTTCGCTACCCCTCTGGCGTTGGCTTGCGCAGCCTCGCTTGTGTGTAGTACGCCGGCTTCCGCGCAGGAAGCCTATGACGATTACGCTGAGCAATCTACCAACCCGGATCCTTGGGAGCCCTTCAATCGGGCGGTTTTTCGCTTTAACGACACGGTAGATACCTACACCCTCAAACCATTGGCCAAGGGTTATAACGCGGTTATGCCCGAATTTCTCAATGACGGCGTTACCAACGTTTTCGGTAACCTGGGTGAGCCAAGAAACCTGGTCAACAATACCCTGCAGGGCAAATTTCACGATGCAAGCGTGGACCTTTCCCGGTTTCTGCTGAATACGACCCTGGGCGTGGTCGGGATTTTTGACGTCGCCACCCGTATGGGTTTGCAACGCAACGATGAAGACCTGGGTCAGACCATTGGTAGCTGGGGCGCGCCAAGCGGGCCCTATGCCGTGTTGCCGTTGCTGGGGCCTTCGACCGTACGTGACGCTGGTTCGCGTGTGCCCGAGAGTTTCATCGGATACACCTATACGGGGCAGGTCGATCACGTCCCAACGCGCAATACTGCGTTTGGTACCGACATACTCGATACCCGGGCGGCATTGTTGAGTCGGGAGCGGCTGATTCGTGGTGATCGTTACGCCTTTGTTCGTAATGCCTATTTGCAAAACCGTGAGTACCGCGTGCGCGACGGAGAGGTGGTTGACGAGTTCTGAGTCGCGGGCTTTCGGCGCCTCGAATTTCGGGACCTGGCAGCGGTTGCCTGGCGCATTGGATGGGAGTACTGTTTGCCCCTTCAAAGCGTCAGGTCATCCCTGACACGGCACACACCCTGTGGCTGTGGCACTCGCCTTGTACCATAGCATTGACGTAGGGACTCTATGCAGCTTCCTGGCATGACTTTACTGGTAATAGATGACGACGATGCAGTACGTCAGCATGTTACTGGTTACCTTGAGAATAGTGGCTTCGATGTACTGCAGGCGAGCCGCGCGGAGCAGGGCCTCCAACTGTTCGCAAAGCATAGGCCGGAGCTTGTCCTATGCGGTTTGCACATCGAAGACATGTGTGGCTTCGAGCTGATCCGTCAGATCATTGATGATTCGCCGGATACCCCGGTAATCGTGATGTCTGCTGCGGGCAGCATGGATGACGTCGTGAAAGCCTTGCGCGTCGGCGCCAGCGATTACCTGATCAAGCCATTTTCCGATCTGGCTGTGCTGGAGCATGCGGTTCGACGTTCGCTGGATCGTGCGCATCTGCGCGTCGAGAATCAGCGGATCCGCGAGCGCCTTGAACGGGCCAACCGTGAGCTCGAGAACCACCTGCAGGAGCTCAAGGACGACCAGGCAGCCGGACGCCAGGTGCAACTGAACATGTTGCCGGCAAGCCCCTGGCAGAGCGGACAGTATCGGCTCGAGCATCGCATCATTCCGTCCCTGTATCTTTCCGGTGACTTCGTTGACTATTTCCGCGTATCCGACACCCAGCTGGCGTTCTACCTGGCGGATGTGTCGGGGCATGGCGCTTCGTCAGCCTTTGTCACTGTCCTGCTCAAGTTCATGACGACCCGTTTGCTGTACGAGCAACGTCGGCAAGACACGGTTGGCCCGATCGCGTTCCAGCCCTCGGATGTGCTGGAGCATATCAATCGTAGCCTGATCAGCTGCAAGCTTGGCAAGCATGTCACCATGCTTGGCGGCGTCATCGACGAGACCAACCATACGCTGACGTATAGCATCGGCGGGCATCTTCCGCTGCCGGTGCTTTACGTCGACGGCAAGGCCGAGTATTTATTGGGAAAGGGGCGTCCCGTCGGCCTGTTCGAAGACGCCGTTTACGAAAATCATCAAATCAGCTTGCCTGAGCACTTCAGTCTTACCCTGTGTTCGGACGGGGTGCTCGATTGCCTCGAAGGAACTACGCTTAGGGAAAAGGAGGCTCGCTTGCCCAGTCTTGTCGAGCAGGCTGAAGGTGATTTCTCAAGAATTCTGGCCGAACTTGGCCTGGAGCCGGGTCAAGCGATGCCGGACGATATTTCACTACTGGTGCTAAGCAGGAACCCGAGATGATGACTACTGGCAAGATCCAGTTCGCGGAGTCGGAGGGCACCTTTGTTCTGAAGTTCATTGGTGACGTACGCCTGACCTTGTGTGCGGCGCTCGACGCCTATATCGAGAAAATCTTCAGCGCCCTGAGTTTCGATTCGATCATCATCGATCTGACCGAAACGGAAAATATCGACAGCACCTCTCTTGGGCTGCTGGCTAAACTCTCGAATCTGTCTCGGCAGAAGGTCGGTTTGCTGCCGACGCTGGTGTCCAATCACGAGGACATGAATCGGCTGTTGCAGAGCATGGGTTTCGATCAGGTATTCAACATCCTGTCAGAAGGCACACCGACCAGCGTGGAGCTGGAAGATTTGCCCGGCCAGGTGTTATCCGAAGAGGTGGTAAAGGATAAGGTCCTCGAGGCGCATCGTATTTTGATGAACCTCAACGATCATAACCGCGAGGCCTTCCGTGACCTCGTCAGCACGCTTGAATCAGGTAAGTGATCCTAGCAATCGCTCCAGCTTGATCTGATCCGCTGCAAAGGCGCGAATCCCTTCGGCCAGCTTCTCGGTGGCCATGGCATCTTCATTGTGCGACCAGCGGAAGTCGGCCTCGCCGAGCACCACCCGTGGTTCGCCCGCGCCAGGTTCGAGGAGGCTGGAACGGGCAAGCTCACCTTCTTCCTCGGATAGCTGCTGCAGCAGGGCAGGGCTGATGGTCAGGCGGTCACAACCGGCCAATGCCTCGATCTGGCCAACATTGCGGAAGCTGGCGCCCATCACCACAGTTTCGTACATGTGCTGCTTGAAGTAGCGGTAGATGCGCGCCACCGATTGCACCCCTGGGTCTTCCTGGCCGACATAGTCTCGCTGCTCGTGCTGCTTGTACCAGTCATAGATACGCCCCACGAACGGAGAAATCAGGTAGACGCCGGCGTCCGCACACGCCTGAGCCTGGGCGAAGGAAAACAGCAGGGTCAGGTTGCACTGAATGCCTTCTTTTTCCAGTTCGGCAGCGGCCTGGATGCCCTCCCAGGTGGAGGCGATCTTGATCAGGACGCGGTCGCGCGTGACGCCGGCCTCTTCGTAGCGCTGAATGATGCGCCGCGCCTTGGCGAGTGTCGCTTTGCGATCAAAGGAGAGGCGCGCATCGACTTCGGTAGACACTCTGCCGGGAATGATTTTCAGGATCTCGCAACCAAGCGCGACGGCGAAATGATCGCAGGCATCGCTGGCCTGATCGAAGCTGTCGGCGGACTGCTGCACGGCCTGCTCGAGCATTTGCTCATACTCGGCCTGGCTAGCAGCCTTGAGCATCAGCGACGGGTTGGTGGTCGCGTCGACGGGTTGCAGGGTCCGGATCGCATTGATGTCGCCGGTGTCGGCGACGATCTGTGTGAGCTTCTTGAGGCTGTCTAGTTTGCTGGTCATGAACATTTCCGCGAAAGACGAATATGTCTTGACCTTACCCCATGGCGATTACGCGGAGCAATCCCGCGGCGCCAGGCGCCGTGACATATCGTCGGTAAGTTGATCGTAGAGCGCCAGGGGCTGGTCAGTACGGTGCAGAGAGCTGCTCAATTCGCGGCGAAAATGCCGGGCCCCGGGCAGCCCCTGAAACAGTCCCAGCATATGCCGGGTGATGTGATGCATCATGCCGCCTTGCTCGAGGTGACGCACGATGTAGGGACGCATCGCATTCAACACGTCGATTCGGCCGAGGGCAGGGCGCTGGTCATCATAGAAAAGGCGGTCCACCTCGGCCATGAGATAAGGGTTGTGATAGGCCTCGCGCCCAACCATTACCCCATCCACGTACTGCAGTTGCTCGGTCATGGTGTCGAGCTGACTCAGGCCACCGTTGATGATGATTTCAAGACCAGGGAAGTCCCTTTTCAGCTGGTGTACAACCTCATAGCGCAGCGGTGGGATATCGCGGTTTTCCTTGGGCGAAAGGCCTTCAAGAATGGCGATGCGTGCATGCACGATGAAGGTTTCGCAGCCGGCGGCGTGCACCTGGCCGACAAAATCACACAGCTCCTCGTAGCTATCCCGCCCGTTGATGCCGATGCGGTGTTTTACGGTGATCGGCAGATCACAGGCAGCTTTCATTGCCCTGACGCCTTCTGCTACCAGATCAGGGCGCGCCATCAGGCAGGCGCCGATCAGGTTGTTCTGTACGCGGTCGCTCGGACAGCCGACGTTGAGGTTCACCTCGGCAAAGCCAGCCTCCTGCGCCAGAGCGGCGCAGGTCGCCAACTCCTGTGCGTTGCTACCGCCCAGTTGCAGCGCCAGCGGTTGTTCTTCCGGGTTGTAGCCGAGAAAGCGTTCGCGATCGCCATGAATCACCGCACCGGTGGTCACCATCTCGGTATAGAGCAACGCGTGCCGGCTGATCAGCCGCGCGAAGTAGCGATAATGACGATCCGACCAATCCATCATCGGCGCAACGCAGAATCGGCGCGACGGTGCAGGGCGAGGGTTAACTGGCTGGGTTGGCGTTTCCAGGGGCATTTCGTGAAGCCTGCTAAGGAGGTGTCCGACGTGGTTCACGTGACAGGGTCCAGTGAATTGGTTCGATTATGGTGCCGCGCTGATCCAGCGCAAGGGTCGCTAGTGTATCAGCAATGTGCCCACCTTTTCCCGCACCCCTGCAGGTGGTTTTTCTGTCCTGTTGTGAACTGATCTCTTCGAATAGGGTCAATCCTTGTCGATGGCATTGTGATGTTGAAATGCTTTCAATTTTGGTCAGGCGCAGCGGAGCGGATGTGTTGCCAGCATTTCAATGAGCGTTGCTTAGGTGCCTCCGGTTCAGAGTTTCCTGACTTGTTTCGAGCGCATATTTGAACTGCTGCTAGTATTTTGACATCTGTGCTTGAGCACTTGAGAAATAGAGAGTTTATTGACGTCCATTCCCTTCCTGGGAGTAATGGGAATGGGTTCCAGGTCAGTCATATATCAACAGTAAGGCACAGCAATGGAAAGGCGATTGCGCCAAGGACGATCCGGCTTGTTGGTCGGAACGCTGTTCGTTCTGTGTTTAGTTTCATTATCGACACGAGCTGAAACGCTCGCCCCGACGAGCATTGGTTTCTGGTACGGCGATAGACCGCCCTTGTCAGAACTGGTGCAGTTCGACTGGGTGGTCGTCGAGCCGGAACATCTCAGCGCCGACGACGTTGCTCTTGTTCGCAGCCAGGGAGCGCAACCCTTTGCCTACCTATCTGTGGGCGAGCTGGATGCGCATGATGCAGGCAAGGATCCATCGCTGCGCGAATTCGCTTCCTCAGCGCGCAACGATGCCTGGGACAGTCAGGTAATGGATCTGACTACTGCAGGATGGCGTGACCATCTGCTGGCTGAGGCGAGGCGACTGAATACACAGGGTTACGCCGGCCTGTTCCTCGATACGCTGGACAGTTTCACCTTGCTCCCTGCCGCCCAGCACGAGGACCAGAGAGCCGCGCTGGTCGACCTGTTGCTGGAGATGAAAAAGCGCTTTCCGCGACTCCAACTCATCTTCAACCGCGGCTTTGAGGTTATCGGCGATGTCGGTGACAGCGTCGCGGCTGTCGCGGCTGAATCCTTTTATCAGGGATGGGATGCTGGAACACAACGTTATCGAAAGGTGCCCGAAGCGGATCGAGAGTGGCTGCTCGCTCAGCTTGCACCCCTACGAGCGCGTGGCATTCCGATTATTGCGATCGATTATCTGCCCCCGCATCGCCGGGCCGAAGCCCGCACGCTGGCCAAACGGCTGCACGCTGAAGGGTATGTTCCTTTTGTTACCACCCCCGAACTCGACTATCTGGGCATCAGCAATGTAGAGGTTCAACCTCGCCGCATCGCCATGCTCTTCGACCCGCGCGAGGGCACGCTGGATCAGAGTCCTGGCCACCATTTGCTCGGCGGGTTGCTGGAATACCTGGGTTATCGTGTGGACTATCTGCCCGCGGACGGCACGCTGCCGATGAACAGAGGGGCTGGATTCTATGCCGGCGTGGTGGTGTGGATGACCAGCGGCGTGCCGCTGGCGACCGAAAACTTTCAGCGATGGATCACGGCGCGGCTGGACGAACAGGTCCCGTTGGTGTTCATGGCAGGCCTGCCGGTAGAGGATGCGGCACTCTTGCGCCGCCTTGGATTGCGTCGGACCAGTGATGTGGTACAGACCGGCGCCAGTATTGTCGAGCATGATGCCAAGTTGCTGGGTGACTTCGAAGCGCCATTGGCAGCCCGTACCCGTGGACTCTTGCCGGTTTCCATACGCGAGGAAGCGGCCAGGGCTGCGCTGCTGGTACGCGATGGTTCAGGCAACCAGTACACCCCCGTGGTGGTCGCTGATTGGGGCGGCATGGCTCTGGCACCCTATGTGTTGGAGGAGGGCGGGGAAAGCCGCCGCTGGATTCTCGATCCCTTCGCATTCCTCCAGCAAACCTTGCGCTTGCCACCGATTCTTGCGCCGGACGTCACCACCGAAAACGGGCGACGTATTGCAACGGTGCATATCGATGGTGACGGCTTTCCATCGCGCGCTGAAATCCCTGGGACGCCCTTCGCCGGTCAAAAAGTGCTGGATGCGTTCATCAAGCCCTATCCGTTGCTCACCTCCGTTTCCATCGTTGAAGGGGAGATCAGTACTGCTGGCGCCTTCCCTTACCTGGCGGACTCGCTTGAACCTATCGCCAGGGCGCTTTTTGCCGAAGAGCGGGTAGAAGCGGCGTCGCATTCATTCAGCCACCCGTTTTTCTGGCAGCCGGAGGTTGCGAGCAAACGCGAGGGGTTCAATCCGGAGTACGGGTTGCATATGGACATCCCCGGCTATGAGAAGCTCGATTTCAAGCGAGAGATTATCGGTTCGACCCAGTACATCAACGACCAGCTCACCTCGCCTGACAAGCCGGTAAAAATGATGTTCTGGAGCGGCGACGCCATGCCGGATGCCGAGACCTTGCGCCTCACCTATGAAGCTGGCCTGACCAATGTCAACGGCGGCACGACCAAGCTGACCTACGCCGAACCGTCCCTGACCGGGCTGTACCCCCTGTTACGGCCCACCGCCGGTGGGCTGCATGTATACGCGCCGATCATCAATGAAAATGTGTATACCAATCTCTGGCATGGGCCCTACTACGGATTTCGCGGTGTCATTGAAACCTTTGAGCTGACCGACGCGCCGCGCCGCTTCCGTGGCCTGCACCTCTATTACCATTTTTACTCGGGGACCAAGCAGGCCTCGATAAAGGTCATGGACGAGATCTACCAGTACATGCTCGAGCAGCAGCCGATATCGTTATGGATGAGTGATTATCTGCAGCGCGTGTTTGGGCTTCATAGCGCCTCTCTGGGTCTGACGGCGGATGGCACCTGGCAGATTCGCGCGCTGCAGGGGTTGCGCACCGTGCGGCTGGATCCGGCACTCGGTTGGCCTGATCTAAGACAATCCTCCGGAATAGCTGGTGTCCGGGATTTACCCCAGGGCCGCTACGTTCACCTTAGCGCCGATCGTGCTCAGCTGGTACTGCGTCCGGAGCGTGACCCCGCGCCTGCGCTCGAGCAGGCAAATGTTCCATTGCAGCAGTGGACCTACCTGGACGATGGCCGGGTGCGCTTTGCTTTTGCCGGCGAATTCCCCGTGCGTTTTTCGGTCCGTTCGGCGCAGCGCTGCGAAGTGAATGCAGGCGGTGCAGGTCATGCGGGCCGCGCTGAAGACGGCCTCTGGCACTTCGAATTCGACGCCAGCGAGGTGAGCAATGCGCTACTCCTCTGCGACTAAGCCGGTTCGGCTGCTGCGATTTCGGACGCTTGCGCTCGCCGCGGTAGCTGTACTGGTGGTGTTGGTGCTGGTGCTGGCCAAGGAAGACGCCTTTCTGCCCGACGGCCGCGGCGCCGATGCGGTGTCCGCCAGTTACGCCGAGCTGATGCTTGCACACAATCCCGAGGCGACGCAGTTGCGTCAGGAGTTGGTGCAGTTGCTTATCGACCTCGGCCAGTATGATCGGGCGCGTTTCCATCTTCTTGGTTGGCAATCAACCGAGCCGCTCTTAGCGGATTTCTTTCGTCTGGTAATCGACGCACAGACTGCACTGCAAGCGGATGACCCGGACATGGTCAGCCAGGTGCAGAATCAGCTGCCCGCCTTCGATCGCAGCCCATTGTCCATGTCGCGCCTGGCGACGCTTGCGCAGCTGGCCCTCAGCTTCGAGCAACCCTGGCTGGCGGCTGATATATACCGCGAGCTGTCGCAGGGGCAGCCGGCACACCGGAGCGAGTACCTTGAAGCCGCGGCGCAGTGGTACCAGGCCAGCAATCAACCACGCAAGGCCAGCGAGCTGTATCTGATTCTGCTGGCGGAAAACCGCTATCCGGAAAAACGTCTGGCCTTCGCGCGCAAGGCCTACAGGACCTTGCTGGAGACGGGGCGTGAGGAAGAGGCAACGCTGGTCCTGGTGGCCGAACTCGAACAATTGACCGAGTCAATGCCCGATCGGCTGTGGTTGGAGCAGGGGCGGAACGTGGCCATGTCATTGTCGCGGCTGGATCTTGTAGCTCCGATTGTCAGTCGCTGGCAGCAGCTTCACCCGAACGATCCGGAGGCGGTGCGGGCCGCACTCGATTTCGCTCTTGCATCCGGGGATATGCCCGGAGCCTGGGAGTCAGGGAGCCGGTTGTTGCAGCTTCGCCCGGCTGACGTCGAGCTGAAACGGCAGATGGCCAGAGTCGCCGAATGGAATGATCTGAATGCCGAGAGCTTGACCCTGTGGATCGACTATCTGCGGCTACGTCCCGATCCGGAAATACAGGATTACGCCTGGCGCCGGGCCTTCCAGATGTTTGATTTCGAACGGGGCTTGCCGCTGCTTACCGATCTGACGGCAGAACGCCAGTTGACCGACCAGGAGCTCAATGCGCTGGTCTATGCGCATGAGTCGCGGGGTACGCCGCGTCAGGCTGAAAACTGGCTACGCGGTTATCTTCAGACCTACCCGAAGCACCGGCTCGGCTGGATCCGGCTGGTGCAGAATCTGGAGAACACGCTGCAGTATGAGCAAGAGTCGGACGTCTGGCAGGCCATGGCCGAACAGTTCGAGCTGAGCGTTTCCGAGCGCGTTGAATGGGCCAGCGTCAATTGGAAGTTGTATCAGCCGGAGCACGCCTGGGACGTACTGGATGTCGAATCCGATGGAATCAAAGACCCCGATTACTGGCGAACCCGCGCCGGCCTGGCCTGGGAGCTGGAGCGTGATGACCAGTTGCAACATGCCTACGAAACCATGCGCCAGAGAGATATTGAGCTTTTTTTCAGCGAAGAATCAGAGCTGATCGAGCTGTATCGGCTCGAATCCCCACGCAAGGCGCTGAACCTGATGGTCGCGGGCTGGCGCAGTCATAGGCAGGCAGAACGACTGGTGGGTGCCCTGGAACTGGCTGAGACCTACAGCAATTTCGAGCTGGTCGCAGAGTTGCTGGCCGAGGCGCAACGCAATCCGGCGGTGGCGAATCTGCCCGCCGTGATGCTTGCCCGCGGCTCGTTGGCCGTGCATGAGAATCGTCTCGATGAGGCGGAGCGGATCTATCGATTGGGCAGCAAGCGCTCGCCGTCGGTGGCGGTATTTCGGGAGCGCCTCATATGGTTTCTGATTGACCACGGGCGCGCCGATGAGTTGGCGCAACTGCTCCAGGAATGGCGTATCGCGGCCCTGCGCTCGGGTGATCTGTGGCTACCCTTCGCAGCGGGTCATCAGATGCTCGGGCATTACGATCAAGCGCTGGCCTGGTATCACTTCTATCTGCGGGGGCAGCCTGACGATCTTCTGGTCAGGGCTGCCTATGCCGACGCGCTGGAGGGCGCAGGCCGTTTCGATCAGGCACTGCGGTTGCGCAAATCCCTGGTCACCCGGTTCGAGACCGAGACCGTGGAAAAAACGCCCGAACGTTACGCGACCTGGTTGCGCCTGGTTGCTAGCACCCGATCGGGTCTGCAGGCCCAGCAACTGGCGGCGGGCAGTCGCGGTGATGATCCCCTGATGCTACAAGTCTGGTTTGATCGGGTACTGGCGCAGCTCGATGAATCGAATCAGGAGGCGGCCAAGGATCAATGGCTGGCATGGGCCCGCGGGCGTGGCCTGAAAATTGATCGCTATGAGGAGCTGCAGCAGGGGTTACGCCAGTACAACCGTCACATGCTCGAACGCGCGCTAGCCAGCAATGAGCTCGATCCTGTGCAGGAAACCGGTGCGCTGTCCCTGCTGCGACGCGATAGTCAGGCGCTGGGCAGTGCATTGAGCCAGCTCGGCAGTAATCCGTCACCGCTCATCAATGGCCCTCTGCGCTTGATGGCCACCGACCTGCTCGAAAGAGCGCCCCAGGGTATTCGGCTGGGATGGTTTCGGCGGGACTTCGGCGATCTCGAACTCACTGGTCCAGAGTGGCTCATTGCACGTCACCTGAACGATACCTGGTATGCCAGCCTCAAGCTCAGCCGCGATCGCTACCAGGCTGTCAGTCTGAATGAAAGCCAGCTGGGAACCGAAACCAATGCCCTGGCCACCCTGCAGCGGCCACTTGATAACGGGCGTTTCTCGATATTGCTGGACAGCAGCTCACGCCGGGATCATGACCGTCATGGCCTGGGTATAGCACGTCAGTGGCAGCTAAGCGCGCGGGACCAGGTAGAACTCGGTCTGGACTGGCAGCGGGAAAGTCAGGATAGCGGGCTGATGCGGGCGCTGGGGCAGACGGATTCGCTTTGGCTGGCAGGCAGCCACGGTTTTTCTGCCCGCGACCAACTGTCCTGGTGGGTTGCCCATCGAGACTTCTCCACCCGCTCCGGTGACGACCTCGGAGAAGGCGAAGCAGTGAATCTCGAATTCAATCAGGTTCAGCAGTTTCGCGGGCCTACCTGGACCACCCGGGTCGGCGTTGATTACCAGACCAATCGCTTGCGTGATGTGTCCCTGGCTGAGGCAGGCAGTCCGCTGACCTTCGACGAGCCAGTGACCGAGGGTCTACTGCAAAGCCGATACGGCCGGGTGTATCTGGGCAGCACGCTAAGGCGCGGAATGCCGGGCGCGCTGAATCGGACTGAGCCGCAATTTACCTGGTTGATCGATGTTCAGGCTGGTTGGGAATGGACTGACAGCGAATTGACCTATGGCATCACCACAGGAGTGGGAACGGGAGTCGTGGGGGATGACGAACTGGCGATAACCCTGGGTTATCAGTCTACGCCGCGTGGCAGTGACGGATCATCAGGCGGGTCGTTGGGATTAACTTACAGCCGGCGTTTCGGACGCTGACCCTATCAAGGAGAAATACCATGCAATCCATACGTTGTCTGACCATGGCAATGGCGACCCTGCTTGCCGTTGGCTGCACCAGCATTACCAGCAAGCAAAGCCCTGCGTTGCCGGCGGACGCCCGCTGGGGACTGATGCCTATTATCAATTATTCCCAGGCCCCCCAAGCGGGGGAGCGCAGCGAACAGATACTGATCAGCATCCTGAGCAAGCAGAACATTCAGCCCCAGGTTTACCCTCACTCCAGCAACCAGGATGCAGTGCTACTGGATGATCGTGAGCGCTTCGCCGAAGCCATGACCTGGGCACGCCAGCAGGACTTCGACTATCTGGTCAGCGGAAGCGTCGAGGAATGGCAATACAAGAATGGCCTCGACGGCGAGCCTGCCGTGGGCATTAGCCTGCGAGTGCTCGAGCCGTCCACCGGTAAGGTGCTGTGGAGCAATAGTGCCGCACGTGCTGGCTGGTCGCGAGAGAGCCTGGCAGGCACCGCCCAGAAGGTATTGGGCGAACTGGTTGATGACCTGCGGATTGAATGATGGATACCGATCTGACGCACAGGGAACACAGCCTCGCCCCACAGGCTGGCAATGTCAGTGCCTGGAGCGAAACGTTTGGGCTCACCGCGCTGGCGCTGATACTCGGTTTCTGGCTGGCACCTGAAGATCCGCTGCAGGTCTTCGGATTCCCCTGGCCGATGCTTGCGCCCCTGTTGCTTGGGGTGCGTTACGGTTTTGTAAAAGCCTTGATCAGTGCTTCGCTGCTGGTTATCACACTGTTATTGCTGCGTTTTTACGGACCGCTCTATGACGAGCTGCCGGGGCCTTACATCATCGGTGTGCTGGTCAGCGGCATGCTCGTCGGGGAGTTTCGGGATTTATGGGGCCGCCGTCTTGAAGGGCTGAAGATGGCCAACGAATATCGACAGTACCGCCTCGACGAGTTTACCCGCGCACATCAGATGCTGCGTATTTCCCATGACCGCCTGGAGCAGCGCGTGGCCGGGAGCGGTCAAAGCCTGCGCAGCTCCCTGCTGCTGTTGCGTGAACGTATGCGTGAACTGAAAACGCCTGACGAGGCCTTGATCTGGATGGCCGAACCGATCATTGACCTGCTCGGGCAATACGGGTCGCTGAGGGTGGCGGGTTTGTACGCCCTGAACAAGGAGCGACAGGTAATGCCCTGGCCACTGGCGACTGTCGGCGAGATGGGCGAGCTGGACGCCGATGATCGCCTGATTCGCTTGTGCCTCGATCGGGGCGATCTGGTGAGTGTCGGTGAAGATGCCATTGAGCACGGCGAAGGACAGGGCTTCTCTTCGCTGCAGGCATGCATTCCGTTGATCGATACCCACGGCAATCTGCTGGCTATCCTGGCCGTTCGGCAGATGCCGTTTTTTTTGTTCAACGACAAGACGCTGAGCTTGCTGATGTTACTGGCCGGGCACGCAGCGGACCTGTTACAGAGCGACCCGCGCGCGCTGCAGCTGCCAGGCGCGGATCTGCAGTCGTTCTCCCAGCAACTACATCGTTCTCTGATGGATGCGGAGCGTCATCGGTTGACTGGCACCCTGTGTCTGTTGGAGGTGCCGGATGTCGATGAGGATCTGATGCGACTGTTTATTGAGAGTCAACGCGGCCTGGACCTGCATCTTCGCGTACGCAATGGCCGGGATAACGATTGCTTGCTGATTCTCATGCCGCTCACGCCGCAAACCGGGGTTAGCGGATTTGCCGCGCGCCTGGAACAGTTACTGGCCAAGCAGTTTGGCCCCGGCTATACGCTGCTGGAGCTCGGCGTGCTGGTCAGACAGTTCGAGCTGCAGCCCGCCGGGTCTCGAACTGCCCTGCGTGAATTCCTGATGAAGGAGTGCCAGCTGAATGAAAGTCAGATTGCTGTCTAGCGCAGCCTTGATCCTCAGCGCCACGGTAATCGAGGTGGGTGGCTGGTCGCATCTCGGGTTGCATCCCGCGCTGGCCGATGGGCTCAGGTATTTCGTGCTGTCGCATGCCTTAGCCTGCGCTCTGTTGGCGGCGGGGCTGTGGCGATTATTACCGGCGCGTTATCAACAGCCCTGGCCCTGGGCACCGTTGCTGCTGTTCAGTCTGGCTTTCTTTATTCCAGTGCTTGGCGCGCTGGGGATCTTACTGGCCTTGATGCCTGCCCTGTGGTTCCAGCGGCGCCGTGAGAGCAAAAGCTGGCGGGCAGTCAGTGCCCCACAATTGCCGTTTCGGCCAATGACCGAGCAGAGGTCACCGCTATTCAATGACGGTGGTCTCCAGGATGTACTCAAACTTGCCCCCGATCCGGATCAGCGCCTGGCGGCGCTGTTGGCCACCCGGCGTATGACAGGGCAGTCCGCGGTGCCAATACTCAAGTTGGCGCTGAGGGATCCAGTCGACGACGTGCGCTTGCTGGCCTATTCGATGCTCGATCAACAGGAAACGCGGATCAACGAGCGGATTGAAGCGCTGCTGACCAGGCTGACCATTGCGCAGGGGCGGCAGAAGGCCGCCTTGCATGCTGCGCTGGCCCGCTGGTACTGGGAGCTGGCCTATCTGGGACTGGCTCAGGGCAGCGTGTTAAAGCATGTGCTGATGCAGGCGCGTGATCACGTTGAAAGCGCACTGCAGATCTCATCAAATCCCGAGCTGGAGCTGTTGGGTGCGCGCATTGCGCTGGAGCAAGGACTGCCACAGGAGGCGAGGCTTTTCCTGAGACGCGCAGAGCAAGGTGGCATCGCGGCGGAGAAGCTCACTCCGTTTCGCGCCGAAGCTGCTTTTCTCGCCACCGAATACGCCGAGGTGCCAGGGCTGCTCGCCAGCTTGCCGAGCGACGTACTCAGACGTCCACCTTTCACCGACCTGGCGAGGTATTGGCTATGAACCAACCGACTGCCACTAACGATGCCCCCATGGCTGATATCTGTTTGCTGCTCGAGGGTACCTGGCCCTACGTGCGAGGAGGCGTATCCAGCTGGGTTAATCAGTTGATTCTGGGTTTGCCGGAGCTGACCTTCTCCGTCGTCTTCATTGGCGGCAAGCGCGAAGCCTACCCGCACCGACGTTACGATATTCCCGCTAACGTCGTGCATGTAGAAGAACTCTACATCGAGGAGTCCTGGCAGCCCCATGGGCGCAGCAGCAAACGCCCCAAACGCAATGCACCCCGCGACCAACTGTTGAGTCTGTACCGCTTTCTTCACCATCCGGATGCACCTGGCGAATCAGCTGGGGAGGCGCTGGTCGCCTCCCTGGCGGGTGGCAAGCTGGATCTGGATGACGTCCTGCACAGCCGCGAAAACTGGGACATCGTCACCGATGGGTATTACACCCATTGCAGCGATCCATCATTTATCGATTTCTTCTGGACCTTGCGCTCCATCCAGGCACCCCTGGTAATGCTTGCTCAGGCGGCCCGCCAGCTCCCGAAAGCGCGAGTACTGCATTCGATCTCAACCGGCTATGCCGGGTTGCTCGGTTGTATCCTCAAGCGGCTGTGGGGCTGCGAGTACGTGCTCAGCGAGCACGGTATCTACACCAAGGAACGCAAGATCGATCTGGCCCAGGCCAGCTGGATTGGCGAAGACGCAAGGACGGCGGCGAGTGGTGGTATCGATTCGGGGACCGGCTACATCCGGTCGCTGTGGATCCGCTATTTCGAGCGCATCGGTCTGCTTACCTACCGTTCGGCCAGCCCGATCATTTCGCTTTACGCAGGTAACCGCCAACGGCAGATCAAGGACGGCGCCGACCCGACACGCACGCGCATCATCCCCAATGGCATTGATCTGGAGGGCTGGAGTGATGCCCTGGCCACGCGCGGCGCAGGGATTGCGCCGGTGGTGGGTTTTATCGGGCGCGTGGTGCCAATCAAGGATCTCAAGACCTTTATCCGTGCGATTCGCGGTGTGGTCAGTGCGATGCCCGAAGCCGAGGCCTGGATAGTCGGTCCAGAGGATGAAGACCCGTCCTACGCTGCGGAATGCCACAGCCTGGTCGCCAGTCTCGGGCTCGAAAACAAGGTGCGTTTTCTGGGGTTTCAGAATATCCAGGAAATTCTGCCGCAGCTGGGCGTCATGGTCCTCACGTCGATCAGTGAGGCGCAGCCGTTGGTCATTCTCGAAGCTTGGTGCGCCGGCACGCCAGTAGTCAGTTCAGACGTAGGTTCCTGCCGGGAATTGATAGAAGGCGGCACGCGGGATGACCAGGCGCTGGGACCGGCAGGGGAGGTGGTCGCGATTGCCGATCCGCAGGCGACCGCACGCGCAATTCTCGATCTGTTAATGGACCCGATTCGCTGGCAGGCAGCTCAGGCCAGCGGCCTCGCTCGGGTGAAACGGTATTACGGTGAAGCACTGATGTTCGCCTGCTATCTCGAAATTTATTACGCTGCCATGGAGAATACCGAATGGCTGGTATCGGCTTCGAACTACGAAAAATCCTCTCCCGAGACTCCTACACTGCAACGCTTAGAGCCTATGTCTATGCGGGACTGATCAGTTCGGGCCCCTGGGTGCTCTCGATCATCAGCGTGATGTTGATTGGTTTGCTGAGCGTCGGGGTGGTCGGCTCGCAAAGCCTGGTGCGCCAGTTTCTGGTGACAGTCACCTACCTGATGGCCAGCTCGCTGATCGCCACGGGCGGGCTGCAGCTGTTTTTCACCCGTTTCGTCTCGGACCAGCTGTTTCAGAAGCGGACCGAGGTCATCCTGCCCAATCTGCTGGG
Organism: Pseudomonas saliphila; assembly: GCF_008638345.1. Lineage (GTDB taxonomy): Bacteria > Pseudomonadota > Gammaproteobacteria > Pseudomonadales > Pseudomonadaceae > Halopseudomonas > Halopseudomonas saliphila. Next base: position 136,792 of record NZ_VTVA01000006.1, read on the forward strand.
TATCCTGCTGCTCGTGACGCTGGGCGCGGGGGTGTTGGCCTGCGCCGTCCTCATCACCCTGTTTGATGAGCCCTTTATTTACCGCCTGCTGGTGCTGGCCAACTTCGTGGTGCTCTGCAATCTGTGGTTGGTAATCATCTTTCTCTCAGGCATGAAAGCCTACAACCGCATCCTGTTGGTGATGGCCGGCGGGTATTCGATCATGGTCGCCAGCGCCTTCCTGCTCCGGCATTGGGGAGTAGACGGTTTGTTGCTGGCGCTACTGATCGGCCACGGCTGTCTATTGTTCATGTTCCTGTTTGATATTGCGCGCGACTTCGATTCGGACCGATTGATTGCCTTCGATTTTCTCGACCGCAACAAGGTCTTCCTCAGCCTGCTGCTGACCGGCCTCTGTTACAACCTCGGCATCTGGATCGACAAGCTGATCTTCTGGTTCAACCCGGCGACCTCGGACCAGATCGTCGGCCCGCTGCGCGCATCGATGCTCTACGACCTGCCGATCTTTCTCGCCTATCTGGCGATCATTCCCGGTATGGCGGTGTTTCTGGTACGCATCGAAACCGATTTTGCCGAGTGGTATGAGCGGCTGTTCCGCGCCATTCGCGAAGGCGAAACGCTGCAGCACATCGGCCACCTGAAAAACGAGATGACCTTGTCGATCCGTCAGGGATTGCAGGAGATTTGCAAGGTGCAGGGGCTTACCGTGGTGTTGCTTCTACTGTTTGCTCCGAACCTGCTCGATTGGCTCGGCATGTCGCGCTATTACCTGCCGCTGTTCTATGTCGATCTGGTCGGCGTCAGCGTTCAAGTGGTGTTCATGGCGCTATTGAACGTCTTCTTCTATCTGGACAAGCGTACGGTGGTGCTTGAGCTGTGCGCACTCTTTGTGGTGCTCAATGCACTGTTGACGCTGCTGAGTCAGTATCTCGGGCCGAGCTTCTTCGGCTATGGCTTCACAGTCTCGCTGGTGTGCTGTGTGTTCGTCGCGCTGGTGCGGTTGAACCGCGCACTGGAGGATCTCAAGTACGACACCTTCATGCTCAACCGCTGATCGGGCTCAGGGGAAGAGTCGGTCGCTGGCGGGTGCGGATTCAAGGTGGCTGGGCGCAGCTGGCCTGATATCAATCAGTTGGCGTACCGGTCGCCACCAATCGGGTAACAGATGGCGGATCGTCGATTGTGCAAAGCGGTCATCGAGCAGATACACCACACCCCGATCATCCGTCGAGCGGATCACCCGGCCCGCCGCCTGAACCACTTTCTGGATGCCCGGGTACAGGTAGGCATATTCGTAGCCATTGCCGAACATCGGCTGCATCCGCGCCTTGATTTCCTCATTGATTGGATTGATCTGCGGCAGCCCCAGGGTGGCGATAAAGGCGCCGATCAGGCGTTTGCCCGGCAGGTCAATGCCCTCGCCAAAAGCGCCGCCCAACACAGCGAACCCGATGCCTTCCGAGTGGCTGCTGAAGCGCTCCAGGAACGTCTGCCGGTCCGCTTCATTCATGCTGCGGGATTGCGCCCATACCGGAATGTCCGGGTGTTCCAGCCGGAAGCGATCCAGCACCTGTTCCAGATAGGCATAACTGCTGAAGAAGGCCAGATAATTGCCGGGCTGGGCATCAAACTGATCTGCCATCAGCCTGCCGATGGGCGCAAGACTCGTCTCGCGATCCCGGTAGCGGGTCGACAGATTACCGATGATGCGGACATCGAGCTGTTCTGCTGCAAAGGGTGATTCCACGTTCAGCCACTGCGCCTGTTCGGGCAGGCCGAGCAGGTCGCTGTAGTAGCTCTGCGGGCTGAGTGTGGCCGAGAATAACGTGGCGCTGTGGGCTGCGGCAAAGCGCGGCGCCAGAAAGGGTGCCGGCACGATATTGCGCAAGCAGAGCGTCGACAGCGTGCGTTTGTAATTGCCGGGATGTCTTGAAATATCGAACAACGAATGCGGACCGTAAGCATCAGCCAGACGGCAGAACAGCATGGCGTCCAGGTAAAAGCGTAACAGCGTGCCGTCGTTACCGGTGGGTTGGTCGGTCAGGTGCTCGGTGATGGCACTAACGGCCTTTTGCAGCGCGGCAATGAACAGATCGGCGATAGCTGGATAGATCTGATAGTCAGATTCCTGATCCCGGTGCAGCTGATTCCAGTGTCGTCCGACGCGATCAAGAGCCGCCTTCACCCCGACGGGAGCCAGCTTACGCAGGTCATTGAAACGCGCCTGATTCAGCTCGGCGGTATACATGCCGCGCGCACGGTCAATCAGGTTGTGCGCTTCGTCGACCAGCAGCGTGACGCGCCAGTCATTGAGCACCGTCAGCCCATAGAGCAGGGCGGTCATATCGAAGTAATAGTTGTAGTCGCACACCACCACGTCGGCCCAGCGGCACAGCTCCTGGCTGAGGTAGTAGGGGCAGACCTGATGCTCCAGCGCGACCTCACGTACTACCTGCTGGGTTAACACGCGCCTTGCCAGCGCAGCAGACCGGGCAGCCGGGAGCCGATCATAAAAACCCTGGGCCAGCGGGCAGGATTCGCCATGGCAGGCCCGGTCGGGATATTCGCAAGCCTTGTCGCGAGCGACGTGTTCCAGCACCCGCAGTGGCATTTCGGGGTCATGTTCGCGCAGGGTCGCCAGCGCATCCAATGCGAGGCTGCGACCGGGCGTTTTTGCGGTCAGAAAGAACAGCCTATCAAGTTGCTGATCCGGAAAGGCCTTGAGTTGCGGAAACAGCGTGGCCACTGTCTTGCCAATACCGGTGGTGGCCTGAGCCATCAGCGTCTGGCCGTCACGCGCTGCGCGATACACGGATTCGGCCAATTGCCGCTGCCCTTTGCGAAAGCTGGCGTGCGGGAATTGCAGTGTCGTCAGGCTCAGATCGCGCGCTACCCGGTGCGCCGCTTCCTGCTCCGCCCAGGCGAGGAACCGGTGGCACTGCAGCTCAAAAAACTCACGCAGACTGTCGGCGCAGAAGCGCTCGCGAAATACCGTTTCTTTCTGGCTGATGACATTGAAATACACGATCGCCAGATCGATTTCCTCCAGCGCCTCCATCTCGCAGAGCAGCCAGCCGTAAACCTTGGCCTGGGCCCAGTGCAGCAAGCGGTGGTTCTGTGGAATGCGCGCTACATCGCCGCGGTGGGTCTTGATCTCTTCCAGCAGATTCAGATCAGGGTCGTAACCATCAGCCCGGCCCGTGACCAGCAACCCTGAATAGCTGCCCGCCAAGGCGACTTCGCTCAAGTATTGATCGCCACGCCGGGAGGTAACTGTCCTGTGTCCGGCAATGCCTTCCTGTGCGGTCGGGGCGGGGGTGAAACGCAGGTCCAGGTCGCCTTCCTTGGCGGTGAACTCACACAATGCGCGCACGGCAATCCGGTAGTTCACGCGTCGGCCCACTGCACGTAACAGACGTCGACCGGCATGTCGTGTTGGGCACAGAGCGCGAGCCAGCGGCGCTGGTTATCCTGCAGCCGGTCGCCGGGTCCCTTGACCTCGATCATGCGGTAGCGGTGTTCGGCGGGCCAGAACTGGATAAGGTCCGGCATGCCGGCGCGGTTGGCGCGCACATCGCACAGCAGACGCTCGAACCAGATGCGCAGGTGTGTCGGCGGCAAGCAGGCAAGCGCCTGTTCAAGCAGGTCCGGCGACAGCGCGCCCCAGAATACGAAGGGGGACTGGATGCCGTACTTGACCTCCCAGGTTCGCCATATGGTTTGCAGGTAGGCATCGGAATCAAGTTGCCCCAGACAAGCCTCGAATAGGTCGGCGCGACGCTGACGAAAATCCGCGCTGTGCAAATCCATCGGCGCATTGTGGAACGGATGAAAGAACGCCCCCGGCAACGGCGCAAAAATCGCCTCCCAGCACAGCAGACCAAACAGGCTGCTGATCAGCGCGTTCTCCACGTAATGCACCGGCGCGTCGGGGCTGGAGAGGTGGTCACGTACCAGCAACTCGACCGTAACAGGCGCGGGCCCAGGTAGACTGAGATCGATGCGGCGTTCAGCCGGACGGAGGCATCGCGCCGTGGCTGCGCGTCCGAGTCGGCGGGATATTCTGGTTAGGGCGCGCTCAACCAATTGCTGTTCGGTATCACTCTCCGGAGCTGCAAGTGCCTGCTGAGCTAACGCATAGGCTTCTGCGTTGTCCCCGCGTTTCTCCAGAATGCGCACACGGCGCTGGCGCGCGCCGCTGTATTGACTGCGCTGATACAGCTCCAGGGCCAGTTCACAATCATCTGTCCGCTCAAGCTGGCGCGCCATCAGAAATAACAGCTTGGCGTAGCGGGTGCGAACGTAAGGGTTGGCGCACTCAGGGTTGCCGAGGCGTTCGAGGACCTCGGCCACCGGTACGCCGCCGTCAAAGTCCTCCCGACAGCGATGAATATGCAGGTATTGCTCGATATCGGTCCGACAACTGAACCCCCGCGAATGCTGCGAAATAGGCACCTGCTCGTAGCGAAAGATCCCCAGATCCGCCAGAACAAACTCGGACCAGGATTGGCGCAGGTTACCGAAAAAGATCAGCCGCAGCCGGTCACAGAGCGCGCCGATGACGAGCGTGTACAGCGCATCCGGCAGAGCCGGACACCATTCAGCGAATGCACGACCGCCAGGGCAGATATCCGCAAGCAGCCGATGCATGGCACTTTTTGGCGCCGAGCGTAATGGAGCAAGCTCTCCAAAACAGTCGACCGCTTCGTCCCGGCGCAGCAAGCCCAGTGTCTCCTCAATGGTCAGCGCGGAGTCCTGTTTGACCCAGCCGAGTTCAAGTAGGGGCTCGGCAGCGGCGCTGATATCACCGATCTCTGCATAATCCAGTTTGCTGCGACGAAAATGCGGACCCTTACGCATGACCAGACGCACCAGCAGCGCCTGGGGCGGCAGTGCCAGTGCGCGGAAATCCGCGATGAATTGACGTTCCTGCTCATCGAGTACGTCGTCATAGCGAGACGAGAGCCAGTCAATCGCGATGTGGAAATTGGCCAGATAATAAAACGCGGGGCCGGCGGGAATCTGCATAGGGCTACTTGCTAGTTATATATACAGTATTCTGCCCGCCGACCGAGTGAGGTTCAAGTCGCGCAAAGGCTTTTGGACCGGTGGTTTGAACCTATACTGAACGTCACATTCCCACCTGGAAAGCCAGTACGCGGCATGAGCTGATGCGTGTCCGATCTGAGCCGTTCTGGGTATCACTTGCTGAAGGCGTTCGTCCTCGGAGCGATAAGGAGCGATCATGAGAGAGCCAACCAATGGGTGCTCGGCGCTAAACCTCACTGTCCGGCTACCGCTGGCGCGGCTCATTCCGGAGCGTCGGCGCGCGGCCTGCTGGTTGTTGCTGGCGTTAGCCAGTTTTTCCAATGTCGTAGTTGCCCCGCCAGCATGCCCCGGAATTCACGTGACGATTCTGGACATCAGAAACAGCACCGGGGCGATAGCCTGTGCGCTGTTCGAATCCGCCGAGGGTTTCCCGGCTGAGGTTCTGCGCTTCGCAACGCATATCGCGATGATGGAAATTCGCGATACGCAGGCGCGCTGCAGCTTTCTGGATATTCTTCCTGGTACCTACGCCTTGGCCGTCATTCATGATGAGAACCGGGACGGCGAGCTTGCCAGGAACTGGCTGGGGATCCCCAGGGAAGGCTACGGTTTTTCAAGCGGTGCCAGAGCGTCATTGAGTGCGCCATCGTTCGAGGACGCGAGCTTCTCGTACGATGGGCAGAACCTGGATATGGCGATCAGACTGCATTACTGAGGTGGCGTCTTGAGCGCGGCAATCATGCTGGGGGAGCAGACGATCACCGCGACGCCTAGCGACGGCGGCGCTTGGCAGGCTGGACTAAAGGCTCAAAAGCCGCTGTGTCGTCGACATCGAAGTGGCCAGGGATTGCCCCGTGCGTTGCAGTTTATTCAGCAAGCTGGCCCCTAACCACAGCTGGTATAGGGTTTCGGCGAGTTGGCGGGGGTCGGTCTCGGGCAGACTTTTTTCCGCCTGTCCCTGCTCGATGCAGCTCGTAAGACGGGACACCACCTGCTCCGTGCCATCGCGCAACGTGAGGCGCATCGACTCCGACAGGTCAGCGACCTCGGCGCTCAGTTTTACCACCAGGCACTCGTCTCCCTGGTTTCCCTGCACGCAGCGGTCCTGCCAACCCTGCCAGTAGTCCATCAGCCGTTCGTAGGCTGTTAGCCCGGGTAACGTCAGGAGGCGCTCCATGTCGGCGAGGTAGCCGACAAAATAATCCTCAAGCAAGGCCTGGCCATACAGTTCCTTGGATTTGAAGTAGTGATAAAACGAGCCCTTGGGCACACCTGCGGTTTGCAGGATTTCGTTCAGGCCAACACTGGTGAAGCCTTTCTCGGCCATCATGCAGTGGCCGGTATCGAGCAAGTGTTGGCGTGTATCGTCGTAGGTCGGTTTCATGGGCTGCAAATTACCAGACAATAGACCAGTCGTATATTTCTCATGGAACGGGAGTTTGCCACAGTGGTCGGTTAAACACACAGTACTGAGAAATAACTAGACGACTGGTCTAATACATACCTATGCTGTGCGCCACTAATCCTTCCCAGGGTGACGAAGAAGCGCGAATTCGATCACACCTGTCCAACCCAGGGTGCTCTATGAAAATCTTGATGGTTCTGACATCACACGATCAACTTGGCAACACTGGCAATAAAACCGGTTTCTGGCTCGAGGAATTTGCCGCTCCCTATTACGCCTTCAAGGACGCTGGCGCGGACATCACGCTCGTCTCGCCGGCCGGCGGCCAGCCGCCGCTCGATCCGAAGAGCGATGAACCCGATGCACAGACCGCTGAGACCAAACGGTTTCGCAACGATTCCGAGGCTCAACAGGCGCTGGCAAACACTGGGCGCCTGGCGGATGTCAGTGCCGATGATTTCGATGCGGTGTTCTATCCTGGCGGACACGGTCCGCTCTGGGATCTGGCCGAGGACAAAGACTCCATCGCTCTGATTGAAGCCTTTGCGCGCAGCAATAAACCCCACGGTTTTGTCTGCCACGCGCCGGGCGTGCTGCGTCACGTGACGGCGGCAGACGGCAAACCGCTGATTCATGATCGTGAGGTGACCGGCTTCACCAACGGCGAAGAGGCTGCGGTGGGTCTCACGGATGTGGTGCCGTTCCTGATTGAAGACGAGTTCCAGCGCCTTGGCGCCCGGTACTCCAAGGCCGACGATTGGCAGGTGCACGTGGTGGCTGATGGGCAACTGGTCACCGGTCAGAATCCCGCCAGTTCCGCCGCTGCGGCTGAAAAGCTGTTGAAGATGCTGGCCTGACGTTATTTTCCTGAATTAGTCCTACACACTCCAACCGAACACCGTGCGCGTGTCGCACGGTGTTGTTTTTTCGCTCAACAAATAGTCGACTGGTCTAATACGTCCAGAGGCTGCATGTACCTACCAAGGCAGATCCGATGAACAACAGCAGTTTTTTTGAACCCGCAACACTTGGCCGCCACACTCTGAAAAATAGAATTGTGTTGCCGCCTCTCACTCGTCAGCGCAGCACCCAGCCGGGCAACGTAGCCAATGAACTGATGGCTGAGTACTACCAGCAACGTGCTGGCGCCGGTTTGCTTGTTACCGAAGGCACACAAATCGAACCGCGCGGCCAGGGTTATGCCTGGACGCCGGGCATCCATACCGTCGAGCAGATCGCCGGGTGACGTAAGGTGACCGAGGCTGTCCATGCGAAGGAGGGGGTGATCTTTGCCCAGCTCTGGCATGTCGGCCGTGTTTCCCACACCGCCCTGCAACCTCAAGGCGCGGCGCCGGTTTCGGCCTCCGCGATTGCCACCGACCGGGTCAGTGTGTTCATCGAGACCGCGCCCGGTGCCGGTGCACTGGTAGAGCCGTCGGCCCCCAGAGCCTTGACCACTGATGAGGTTCAGGAACTCGTACAACTCTATATCCAGGCTGCGCGTAATGCGATGGAAGCAGGATTCGATGGTATCGAACTGCATTGCGACAATGGCTATCTGGTTAACCAGTTCATTTCTGCCCACAGCAATCACCGTGAGGATCAGTACGGTGGCTCGCTGGACAACCGCCTGCGCTTTCTGCGGGAAGTAGTCGCCGGGGTCGCCGAGTGCATTGGCAAGGAGAAAGTCGGTGTGCGTTTCGCACCTCTGTTCACCACCACTGATGAGGCGCGGACCTACCTGGGCATGGTTGAGGAAGATCCGCACGCCACCTATATCGAAGCCATCAAGGTGCTTGAAGATGTCGGTATCGCTTATCTGTCCATCGCCGAAGCCGACTGGGACGATGCGCCAATGATGCCGGAAGATTTTCGGCGGGCGGTGCGTAGCACCTTCAGCGGCGCGATCATTTATGCAGGCCGCTACACCGCAGAATCGGGTGCGAAGTTGCTCGATTCAGGATTGGCAGACCTTGTGGCATTCGGCCGTCCCTTTATCGCTAACCCTGATCTGCCCGCACGCTTCGCCCATGACTGGCCGCTGAATCCGTTGAACCCGGCCACCATGTATGGCGGCAATGCCGAAGGCTATGTTGATTACCCTGTGCACAGCGAATAACGATGCGAAGCTGATCGGGCGCCGAAGGGCGGATCTTTATCCCCGCTTACGCCCGAACAGACGCCCCAACAGGCTTGGCTCTTCACCTTTGTACGCATCCAGCAGCGCGGTGGCATCGATATCGCGCTGCTCCGGATCGAAGGCGAGGGCGCGTTGCAGTGCTGGCCAGCAATGCGCTGGCAGGTTAGTGGGGCGTTGCAGGCTTTTGTCCTGCTCCATGGCCTTGGCTTGTCTGGCGGTCAGGCGGCTGAAAGGGTGAAGGCCGCTGCTCAGTTCATACAACACACAGGCCACCGCGTAGATATCTGCCGGGGCCGTCAAGGCTTCGCCGTTCAGGAGTTCCAGAGCGGCATATCGGGGCGTCCAGGCGGCGATACGCGAACGGCTGAGCCGGGGCAGGCTGGTCAGCAGGCCTTTGGTGGGCTGGCCAAGGCCATAGTCAAAAAGCCGTAAGCCATCGGCGGCGAGCATGACATTGCTGGGTTTCAGGTCGCCATGCAGCACGCCCAGGCTGTGCGAACATTTCAGGGCTTCAAGCAGAGGGATGGCAATGGATTGGCATTCGGCCCAGGGGAGGCCGTCAGGACGCTCAGTTAACAGCTGATCCAGCGTCGGGCCCTTGAGCAGTTCCATGGTCATGAACGCGCGTTGGCTCGGCGGATCGATGTCAAAGGCGTACAGCCGGATCACATTTGAATGCCGCAACCGGCTGGTCAGCGCGAATTCACTATAGAGCAGGGCGCTGGCGTCGGGGTACTGGGCGAATTCTTCGTTCAGCGCTTTCAGCGCGACATAGGGCTCTGGATCGCCGTATTGCTCACGCAGCAGATCGCGCGCACGGTACACCGCGCCCATTCCGCCAACGCCCAACAGCCGTTCGACCTTGTAGCGCTTGCAGAGCACTTCGGGTAATGCCGCAACCGGCGACGCCGGTCCGCTTTCGGAAAGTGCAGAGGGGGCACCGCCGACCATATGAGTCAGATCGGCGTCCTCGTCCATGAGGGGGGTATCCATACAGAGCTCCATCTCGTTAATGACGAATTACCACAGCGCTCAAGTTGTCGCGTGCAGGGCCACTCAAGGCCAAATCAAATAATTTCTGTAATGCCAGGCGGACTGAAGGCTGACTCAGCCCTCGGCCGATGGTATCGGTGGTCATCTCCTGGTAGAGGCCGTCGCTGCACAACAGCAGCGTGTCGCCGGGGTATACGGTGAACTCCACCAGGTCCAGTGTCAGGGTCTCGTTGGCACCCACTGCGCGGGTCAGCGCACGTGCTGAAGGATGCTGAGCCGCCTGAGCCGGCGTGAGCCGGCCTTCCTGTATCAGTTCTTCATAGAATGAGTGATCACGCGATAGCTGAAATAGCGTGCCGCCGCGCCAGAGATAACACCGGCTATCGCCCGCCCAGAGACACACCGCGTGGTCCCCTTCAATCAACAGCACAACCACAGTACTGCCAATGACCGGGTCTGGCTGCTCAGCGGTAACCGTGAGTTCCTGAGTGAGCCTGCGATTGAGCAGGTGCAGGCAACGTCGCACATCCTTGACCCGTTGATCCATGTTGTCGCGATGCGGCAGTTCCGCAAGGTGCTCAACGATGAGTCTGCTGGCAAGCGCGCCGTTCTGATGACCACCCATACCGTCGGCCACGGCCCAGAATCGCTTCTCGGGCTGCGCCAGAAAGGCATCCTCATTGCGCGCGCGGACCTTACCGGTATCGGTACGGCCAGCGCTGCGCCAGGAGCGGTCACCTGCCACCATCAGAGCCTCGCAGGCAGATTGAACGAGCGTAACGAACCGGTCTCGAAGGGGTTGGGCGAGCGCTGACTGTGTAACAGATAATTTGCCCGCAAACCGCTCAGGTCTGCCTTGAGCATCAGCACATCGCGCTCGGAGTGTTTACCGACTTCAACCTGATCCAACATGCGGAACAGTGACCAGGTCCCGCTCGCTTCGTCGAGACTCACCCGCCGTCCGCCTAGGTCTTCCAGCTGCAGGGTCACGCGACCGTCTTCTGTCAGCGTCGGCCATTGAAAGGCGGTCTGCATGATCGGGCCGTGACGGTATTCCATCTGCTGGCTGCCAAAGCGGAAACTGGCGCGGCCCAGGCTGGAGTCCAGTGAGTAGGGCTCCAGCTTGAACAGAATCTGTGGCTCGTTCGGGTTCTCGGCGAAGAAGCTTTTGCGGATAGTGAGGATGTTGCCCATTTGCGCAAGGAACTGTCGCGACATGGGCATGCCTCTGCCGTCAATCTGCCGAACCCGGTAGCTGCCGTTGGCATCGCTCAGGAAGGACTTCAGATAGCGCTCGTAGAAGCTGTCGGCGATGCCCTGCACTCTGAAAAACTCACGGAAGTCAGTCAGTGCCACGTCACTTTCGCTCTGCACATTGAATGGATAACGCTGATGCAGCGAATCGTTGTACGCCGCGTATAGCTCACTGCGGTAGCGCTGATTGAGGAAGCTGTGTGCATCCGCGAGCACCATCATCCAGCTATCCGCCGCCAGGGCCTCGAACCATTTGCCCACCGGCTGCGGCAGCGGGGCTGCGCTGGCGCGTACCTGGTTGATGGCGTCACGCCGACCATCCATGCGGGCCCTCGCCATGTCGAAAGCGGCCTGCTGCGGCACGCTGGCCTGGGCCAGACTGGTCAGTTGCAGCTGCAGCGCATCGAGTGCCTGCAGGCTGCTCGCCAGTTCCGGAGCGGGGCCACCGTTATTATCGAGTAACCGATGCAGCGGCTCGAAGCGGCGTTCCAAAGTCTTGCGCGCATCTTCGGCCTGCAGCAGGTTGACCTTGGCCTGCAACGAATCGGTGGTCTCCGGGGCTTCGCTGAAGGATGTGTTCTCCTTTACCTGAGAGAGCAGTTCGAGAATGGGAGAGTTGGAGGCGGTCAGTCTGGCCAGTTGCAGAGAACCCTGCGCGGTATCGCCGAGGGGTTCCAGGTGCAGCCTCGCCAGGGCGTCCGTCCAGTAGCCTGCGTAATCCTGGAAATACAGCTCCTCCATTTCAACCATCAGACGGTTCAGGTCATTGCGGCTCAGCGTGTCGCTGCCGCCCAGCACCCAGTTATCGCGCAGGATGTTCTTCACCAGATCCCCGCCCTGGGCCACGAACATGCTGTCGTAACCACGCTTGGTATAGAAGCCGGGGATGATGTTGTTACTGCTGGTCAGTAGCGCGGCCTGTGGCCCGAGGTGTTGTTCCAGCCGGTAGTCAGGCAGATTGCGTGCCTGTTCGCGCAGCATGCGGTAAACCACGGTGGCCAGTGATTCACTACGCAGTTGCTGGCGGGCGTCCGCGACCAGCCGGTTATCCAATGCGTAGGGCTTGAACGAGCCTTCCAGCAAGCGGCTGAAGTGCGCGCTGAGACCTTGCTGGGCGTCGCTGTTGCCTGGGTAGCGCAGCGACCAGTCGGCAGCCATCCACTCCTGCAGATACTTGGCGTCACGGCGACCTTCAAGGTTTAGCATCAGGTAGGCGCGCAGGCTGGCGAGAAGGCCTTCGCGGTTATCCAGACTGGCGCGGATTTGCTCTTCGATCTGCCGTGCCACCCGTGGCAGCAAGACGGATTCGAGATCATCCCGATAAGTCTCGTAGACGATACTGTTCACAGGCTCGCCCTGATACAGTCCGCCGCGCTGGAACCAGCCGACGTCTTCGCTGGGCGCAAACACCTGGGTAGAGGCGTAGCTTGTATCAAGCGTATCGAGGGTATCCAGCGCATCTTTTTCGTTCTGGGCTTGCTGGCGCTGGTCTTTTAGGTCCTGCGCCAGATCGCGCAGTTGTTCCAGGCGATCATGGTTATTTGAAAAGCTCACTGCCCAGCTCAGACCGAATACGGCGAGACATATCACGGCGGCTGCATACAACGAGCGCTGACCCCAACCGATGCGCTTGACCTCGCGGTCGTCCAGGCCGGCGAGCTCGGCTTCCGGGAAGATCACCCGGCTCATGAGATTGTGGATGAAGCGTGCTCGGCCATTACGGAAGGTTGGCAGGTCATTGCCAGCGGGCCCTAAATTGCGTCCGATACTGGCAGTGAGGGGGTCGAGACCATGCTGCAGCTCAGGCGCGCTGGTCAGGTAATAGCCGCGCAGTTGGCTGGCACGCTGGTAGCGGTTGCCGGCAAACGCCAGCTCGATGAACAGGCTCAGCGGCTCGCCGATCTGGCTCAACTGATGCGGGAAACCCATGATGCGGCCGCGGCGCTGATGATCGCGCTCCTGATGCATCCGCATGATGACCTGGCTGTTCAGCTGATGCAGCAGCTCTTCGAACTCGCGGCGTACTACCTGGGTATCGGTGCCGTCCTGTTCCTTGCGGAAACTGGTGCCGAACACCTGGTCACTGTCCTCACGGCTCAACTGATCGAAAAACTCGTCGAAGCCGGCAATGCGGTCAGCCTTGCTGAGCACCAGATATACAGGTACATCCACCCCGAGGCGTTGATTGATATCGTGCAGGCGCTGCCGGGTCTGCCGGGCAAGCACTTCCAGCTCCTGCTCGCTGGCCTGCAGTAGTTGTTCAACCGGGACATTCACCAGCACACCGTTGAGTGGGCGAGGGCGGCGTCGGCGCAACAGGCCGAGCAGGGTTTGCCAGCCCATGCCGTCGATATCTTCGGCCGGCTGGCTGAGGTAACGCCCCGCCGTGTCGATGAGGACCGCGTGTTCGGCGAAATACCAGTCGGCATAACGGGTGCCGTTAATGTCACGGGTCAGGCGCTGTTGGCCAGTCTGGTTAAGCGGGAACTCCAGACCGGAAAAATCCAGCAAGCTGGTTTTACCGCTGGCTTCCGGGCCAATCAGCAAATACCAGGGCAATTCGTTGCGCCAGCGCTCGCTGCGTCCCTGGTAGAGGTTTGAACGGCGCAGAGTGCGCAGGGCACTCTTGAAACGGCTATGCAGTTCAACCTGTTCTTCGACGATCAACCCTTCACGGCGCAGACGCTCCTGAGCGTCCTCATCGTCCTCGTCGGCTTTCTTCTGCTGGCCTGCTTTCCAGCTGAAGAACACCATCGACAAACCCCAGATCAAAAACAGCAGGCTGATGGTCACCAGTCGGCTGCTCGCCGATGCCCAGAACTTGTTGTCATTCACCGCCAGCAGAGGACCGACAAACCACACCAGTGCTGCCAGTGCGAGCACCAGACACAGGCTCAAGGCCCAGCCGCGGCGCAACACCTGTGGAAGACGCGATAGCTGGTTGATTCGCGCAAATCGGGTGAAGCGGAACAGTTGCGATTTCATGTCAGTTCATCCCTGAAAACGGCGTGATGATAGGTTCAGCATCCTGCTGTTCGAATGGCTGTAGCACGGCGCTGCGCTGTTCGCTGAGCACCCAGCTGAAGCCGGTGAACAGGGTGGCCAGACACACTGCGGTAAACAGCACGACCAGCCACCAGGGAACAATGCGAATCAGATTGCGGCGTGTATCCGTCAGGCCTTCCCAATGGGGGGAGATATCGCGGGGTATGTCGCCGCGGATCTGGTGGATCTGGCGATACAGACTGTCACGGATAACTTCCAGCTCCATCATGCCGCGGGGCATGACGCGGTACTTGCCTTCAAAACCGAGTGATATGCACAAGTACATCAACTCGAGCATGGCAAGGTGCTTGACCGGATTGCGTGATAGCCGCTCAAGCAGTTGAAAAAACTTCTCCCCGCCAAAGGTTTCGTTATGAAAGCTGCTGAGCAGGCTCATTTGTGACCACTCGCTTTCGTTGCCCCAGGGTGTGGTGACGATTGCTTCATCCAGGGCGGTGCAGATGACATAACGGGCGGCCATCACTTCGGTGCTTTCGGCGCCGCTTTGCAGCGCACGATGCTCAAACAACTTGATCTCGGCGCTGAGCCGGTCCTTGAGCGCGTGCAGGTCTTCGCGGTCATAGCTGTGCTTGAGTCGAACTACTTCTGACAGTAGGCCGGAGGCCATGGCAACCAGCGGATTGAGACTGAAGTTGTAGCTTTCGGCCGGGCGGATCCGCGCCGCGTAGATCATGCGCTGCTCAAGCTTCTCGTACTTCGGCGGGGCATCGAAATCGGTCAGCGGCGTTTGCGCCGGGAGGTTGCCGTTGCGGTTGAGAATGACGGTCTGGTCGTCCTGGCGGTAATCCATTTCGTTGTTCATGTTATTGATTCCTTATCGCCCAGAATTTCAACTCGAGAGCGGAGAACTCGCCCGACACGTGGAACGCGAAACCCCCGGAGCGCTCGAGTTGCGCCAGGTCTTCCGAACCGAGCTCCAGCGCAAAATAGGTTTTGCCGGAGTGGAAGGGGATCTGGCGCGGCGCGACCGGCAACGGCTTGACCTTGATGCCTGGCAGATGCAGGTTCACCAGCTGGCGTATCCGCTCTACCGGACCGATCTTCAGGTGGGCCGGCAGACGCTTGCGCAGTTCTTCCGAATCGCACTGCGCGCTGGCGGCCAGTACAAACGAGGCCGACGCCAATAGCTTGTGATCGTGCAGCGGGGAGACCTGAATACCGTACTGACGCTGCTGCATAGGCAGTTCGACGGCATGCTGTTCCAGCACCATCGACAGCACCTGACGGATGGCATCGAGCAGCTTGCGGAAACTCTGGCCCTGGTCGCTGTGCTGATAACGGCTGTCCAGACGCGGACGCTTGGTTTCGCTGGCGAAGGTCGACAGCTCGCCGAGCAGGCCGAGCAACTCCCGATAAATCTGCTCCGGGTGGATCTGCTCAATGCTCATGTAATGCCGCAGGATGGGCTCGTAGCGGTTGATCAGCTGTAGCATCATGAAGTCGCCAAACTCGGCGCTACCCACTTTGCCCGTGGCGCGGATGCGCTCACCGAGAATGTCGCCGCGATGGGCGAGCATGCTGATGGTTTCCTTCATGCACGACTGCAGGAAGCTACTGGCCTGAAAGTGGATGTAGGTCGGGACAAATTCCGTGTCGAGGCTGATAACGCCGTCGGGCGTGGTATCCAGCACGTCACAGAGCTTGAGTTTGACGCAGGCCTGGTCGCTCTGCTGTTCACCGAGCAGCAGCCGGAAATCCGGCAGGCCGCAACTGACCTGGCTGCTGCTGGTATCCCCCGCGTTGGAATCCGCTACCTCTGCGTCATAGGCGGTATAGCGGGCCAATACGTCTTTTTGTTCCGGGCGACGGGTTTCGACGTGGTTACCGGTGACCAGCGGCAACGCGAGATACACCGGCTTGTCGGAGGTATTAGCCGGGATATCCAGCGCCAACGGCTCGCGTTCGGCACCCAGATCGAACAGGCTGCCGTCAGGCAGTACGCCGCTGGCATGGCTGACTACCAGCTTGCCCATGCTGAGAAACTGGTTATCGATCTCCAGACTGAAGAACCCCCAGGGGTAAATATCCAAGCGCTGGGTGCGCGACTTGATCTGGTTGTCGAAATATCGATCATTTTGCTGGAAGTGCTGCGGGCGCAGCAGCATGCCTTCCTGCCAGACGACTTTCTGCGTACTCATGGCTCAGTCCCTACCCGTCGTGTCGCCCGCGCCCCGGATTCCGCGTTCGTCCAGATACAGCGAAACGTTATGTTTTTTCTTAGCGCGAAGTGGAATCACGGTCTGCCATTCGCCGCCGGACAAATCTCTATAAGCGGCCAGAATGCCGAGATAACGGCTATCTTCTGCCACCGAGAATTTCACGCTGCGGCGCTCGCCCGGACGCATTTCAAGTTCCTCCAGGCGGATGAAGTCCGGCGTGAGGGTTTCCCGGGGGTGCTGGTAAATGGAAAAGAAGTCAGCATTTTCAAAGGCAACCGGATGCTTGAGTTCAATCAGGTGCAACACCACCGGGGAGGGCCGACCGTTCAGATCCGGATTGAGCTTGTTGCTGCTCTCCAGAGAGAGATCAATTTTGGTTAGGCCTGAGCAGCCGCCGAGCAGGGCAAGGGCGGAAATCAGAGCAAGTGTGGCGAGGCGGGGCATGGGATTCATCCTTGAATATCGGTATTGAGGGTGGCAATAAGGCGGACTTGTTCTTCATAGGCCATGGCAAAGTCACGGGCAAACAGCCGCTTGCTCCATTCGTCATCGCGCTGCATGGAATGGTGCAGGCGGCTGTAATCGCGCCAGTTCCCACCGGCGGTGCGCAGCAATGATTTATTTTCGCTTTCGAAGCGCAGGGCAAGTTGCTCGGGTGCCAGTTGATCCAGTACCGCCTTCACCACGGCGCGGCTGGCTGAGATAAGGGCAACCTGGTGCGCTTGGATATCGCGAAAGGCCAGGCTGACTGCTCTGGATGCAGGCATTTGCCCCGGCTTGGGATTGCGTAGCATGCCGGTCAGGGCGTCGCTGGTTTCGCTGGCGTGTTTCAGCGGGTTGGTATCGGCACCCTGAACGGCAGTCAGCGCCAGCCGCATCTCACTCTTAAGATCGCTTCGGGTTTTTAGACTCTGCTGCAGCCCGGCAATGTTTTGCTTGAGGAGCTTGGCCGCGGCCAGCGCGAGCGCCTCTTTTTCCTCATCGCCCAGATCGTCCATGTTCACGCCCAGCGCATCGCTGTATTTCTCCCAGAAGCGCGAAGACATGCGGGAGGGTGGTGCTGCGGGCTCGGTCTGCGGTGGCGGGGTGGGTGCAGCGACCATCTCAGGCACCAACAGGCTTTCCATATCGATGCGTGCGTAGTCCTGTTGGGCGCCATGGTCGGGGGAAGGGATATCGAGCAGGTCCAGATCGCTTTTCTGTGCACTGGCACTTTCCTGTTGATCCAGCGCATTAAGCGGGTCCAGATCCAGGAATGCATCGTCCGGAATGATGCTGCCTGATGCTTCGGGGCGGCCGAGGTCTGTTTCGTAAATCGCAGGGTCCTGAATCAGGCGCGCACGGATCTCGAATTCGCCCAGAGAGTAGACGCTCCCATGCTCGATGCGATGGGGCGCGTTCTTCTGCAGGCGAGCGCCCGAATCCCTTATCAATATTCCATTGCTGCTGGTGTCGGTCAGATGAAAAGCACCATTTTCGAAGGTGACCAACGCATGGCGACCCGATACCACGCGCTTGCGGTCGGGGATAACCCAGTCGCAGCTGTCGGCCCGGCCGATAATGCCGCCGGCTTTCCTGAACGTCATGGTGGCGGGAAAACCAGCGGTAAATGGCTGGTCGCCGACCACATCGAATACCAATTCCATGGTGTCTTGCTCCTTACGCTTAATTGCTGCGCTCTACCGTTTGCGACTCACCGAGGGGGCGGTAGTCGTCATCATTGAATCTGTGGTTGCTGCACCCGGCGACGGCGATTCCCATTGCGAGCAAAAGTGCGGTCCGACGAGGTCTGACCGGAAGGCGCTGGCGGTAGCAGGAGGCCAGTCTGGATGCAGCCGGCGGTGATGTCCTGACGATGCTCTCGATAGATGGCATTACATCCGTGTTTCTAGCCAGACTCATGGCTGTACGTCCCTGTCAGGGGAGGCCAGGTTGGCCATCCCAAAGTATCCATTGCACGATGATTCGTGGAGGCCCAATAGTACTTTCTAAGCAACCCAAGCCATACTGAGCCAAGACGCCTGCAGCCCGAGCCTGCGACTCAGGTCGCAGATTCTAGACCCCGAGTCACTGCAATTGCCAAGGAGTACCGATATGCGACTTTTGGCCTTGGCTAACTCGATCTCTGTTAGATTTGTTGAGGTTGCAGGCAGGAAAAATAGAAAAAGTGCGTCCTTGGAATGTTGCTACTCCTTGTTGTTGCTTGGCTTGTTACCAGGAGTCAAAAGGGATGCCGAATTTATCCACATAAGCCTGCGACTCAGGCCTCAGCTTTGCGGCATATACGCCGTTCATTTCACCCAGGTAAGGGCCGCGGGTGACTATTTTTCCTTTAACTCGGGCGACTTCGATAGGTGCCAGACAGGGCCCGCCAACCCATGCTTTTGCTATGCCTCCTGGGGCTAGACCTATGGTTAGCATCTTGCGGTAATCAGTTATCCACTTTCCGTCTGCATTGCAGAAGGTTTTAGTGGGCTCCATCATCAGATCTCTGACTGGCTGCGGAATCTCGAAATAAACATCGTAGGTTTGGGGTTCGGCCAGCGACTGCCAGCGTACATAGATAAGTCTGGGAATTTTGGCTCCAATGACATGCTTGCCTGCGCCCATGCCGGGCCGGTTAGGCCAACCCTTAGGATCTCCCAGGTTTTCGGGTGGAGTCCGTATCGAGGCGAAGCCGCTCATGGCTTGTCGATATACACGTTCGTCAATATCCACCACATCTGCAGTTTCAATCCAGACCTCCATGTAGCTGGGAGCAAAGAAGCCTATAAACCAGGCATCATAAGGTAATGGTTTGCCGAACCCAGAGACGCAGCCGCTCATCACCAAGCCTGTCAGTAGCGTAATGAACCGGGTTTTAATCATGTATATACTCCATGCGCTTACCATTTTGGGCTGGACGGTTGATAAACAAAATGTCGAGGCTGCTGCTATTCCAGCCATTAGCGGCATTCCAATTGGCCGAGAGATGTATATAGCGTCTATACAATAAAGCCTCCTCTTCATCAGTTAACCGCAGTACCGCAATCTTCCCGCTTGCATAGTCCAAGATCTTTGCATAGATCGATTCCAGTTCCTGAGGCAAAGTAAGCTGTGGAATGGCCGGGATCTCATCCATGGGTGCCCCTTCCTGGACGGCTAACTCTCTCATGACGTAGAAGTAAACTAGAGATAGGGCTCCTGAAACTTCGCGTTCGCTTTTAATGGCACAGAAGACTTGCTTTTCCCGGTAAAGGTCGCGTCGCCGATTGTAGGGGAGGTCGATCGCCCAACTCTCAACGGAAATCCCGGTGCCATAACGCTGGAGATGGCTGAGGCTCTTGTTCATTTCAGCAACCGTCAGAGTGCATGCGTTGGCGTCTTCGTTAGGTGTAGTGCGTCTCACCCGACTGCTTCTAGGGCGACTTAGCAAAACTTTCTCTTGGGCCCGGGGCATATAGCCTCCGCCTATATCTGAATGTGCTCCAGGCACTACTAGGTCGGCTGAACCTGCGCTGTTCAAGGAAAAGTTGTGCCGGAGTTCATCACGCGCCACCAGTTGGACCACTTTCTTCGCAATGTCTGGTGCAAGCTTCAGGTCAAGTCCCGGGTTTCTGCTGTTGTGAGGGCTGAAATCCAACCCGCCAAGCGATACGATACCCGCGACGGTATCGAAAAGGCCGACAAATCCTATTCGTAGATCAGCGTTGAGACGCCAGCTGAAGGAAGGTGTCAAAGCAGATGAACCTGGCGGCAAGGCCGCGGCAAATAAACTGTCGCTGCCTTTTTTCAGTTCGTTGACAAAATCGCGGGCAGCGGCCGCGCCTCGACTAAAGCCGAAGACATCAAATTCGATGTGCTCGATCAGCACATTTGGATTCTGTTCAAAAAGTCTGCGTATGACGCTTAATATTTTGGTTGGACTTTCTTCAACCCTTGCGCGGACTCCAGTTCCGCCTTGACCTGTTCCTTGACTAAATATAGAGTCCGAACCCCCGCTGCGCGTGCCGATTCCTTCCAGATACACTTTCACGGATGCTTCTTGTACGTGGGGCTCGATTTCTGTACCGCTCTCATCCCGATAAAGACCATACAGTCGCGCCACATTAGTCAAATCGTTGCCGTAACTATTGTCAGGCGAGTTTCCCTGCCTATCAAATCCGTGACTGGCACAATGTTCGCGAATCTCTTCGGCTATATTTTCTAGGCCGACATCTTCGGCGCGGCACCCAGCGACGCTTTGGCTGTTTTCCTTGTTGTTGCCTGTGCCGTCAAAGAATACGCCGATTCTCAAGGTGATTAGCTGCGCTAGTGGCAGTTCAGTTTCCTCTTCTTCATCCTCGATCGTTTCGGCTTCGATGACAGGGGTAGCCCGCATATCAAGCTCTGGTTCAGGGAACCTGGCGAAAGAGGCAGGCTTCGCCAGAATGTGGCCTGGCTGGTCGGCCGCAGCAATGAAGGGTAGCGTTGCGCCCAGAACGCCAATCCCCGCTCCGTCGCCGGCGCTGCCCCCCGAGTTGATCTTGATGCTCCCACCATTTAGCGTCACGCCACTGGGATCAATCTTCAGGAAACTTCCTCCTCCCTTGGCGGTAAGCTCCAAGCCGGCGTCTAATACGACTGTGTCCCCAGCGTAATAGTGGATCTCATTCCCCGTCTCTATGAATAGGCCTGCCCCGACTTTCACATGCTGGGTCCCGCCGACTGTCAGGTGGTCATCTGCTTTGATTTCGGAGCGGCGGTCGCTGTGGGTGGTGTGGTGTTCTTCGGCAAGCAGTTCGGTGTAGCTGTTGGCTTCGACGCGGTTGTGGCGTTCGTGGCCGACGCGGATGCTCTGGTCGTGCTGGATGTTCTGCTCCCAGTCGCGCTGGGCGTGGATGAAAATCTGTTCCTGATCCTTTCTGTCTTCGATGCGTAGCTCATTGAAGCCGTCCCCGCCGGGGCTGCTTAAGGTTTTGAATACGGTGCGGGTTTTGTTCGCCGGTAGGTCATAGGGGACCTGATGTTCCTTGTGGTACAAGCATCCGGTCACCAGCGGCTGATCGGGGTCACCTTCGAGAAAGGAAACAAGCACTTCCATACCAACGCGTGGAATGGCGATGCCGCCATAGCGGTCGCCGGACCAGCTGCTGGCAACGCGCAACCAGCAGCTGGTCTTGTCATTGGCCTGGCCGTGACGGTCCCAATGGAACTGGACCTTGATACGGCCGTATTGATCGCAATGGATCTCTTCGCCTTGCGGGCCGGTCACGACGGCGGTCTGGTTACCCAGCACCTGGGGTTTTGTGTGTTCTAGCTGTGGGCGGTACGGCACATCCCAGGGCGTGGCGGTGAAACGGTTGCGGTAGCCCTGCGTAAATCCATCGGCGGCAGTGACGTCACTGGTGACCGACTCTTCCAGCACCTGTGGCTGCTTGCCTTCGTGATGAATCCCGGTGAGCAGCCAGAGATCGTTCCAGCTGTCACGGCTGTGGTTGGCGAGCGGAAGAAAATGGCCGGAAATCAGTAGAGGCTGGTCGCTGGAGCCTTCGGCCAGGCGGTAGTCACTGCGGTGACGTTCTAGGCCACGCTGGGCCAGATGCTTGCCCCGCTCGCGGTCGGTGAAACGGCCAGGATAATCATAATCTTCCAGGTCCGGAACGGCAGTACCGCGGGCGGCGCTTTCGAGTTGCAGGCGCGGTTTTTCGAAATCGTAATCGCGGCGGGTGACACGGCTGGGCCGGGTTTCCAGGCGCAGGGCGAAGCGCTTGATGACTAGCTCATCCGCCACCATGCCGTTGCCCTGTTCGAAACGGGTCGGTGCCAGCTTGGGAAAGGATGTCTGATCATCGCCAAAGACGATGGTGTGACTCTCGCCGGTGTGTTCGAAGTGGTAATGGATGCCTTCTTCTTCACACAAGCGCTGCAGGAAATGCAGATCGGTCTCGTCGTACTGGGTGCAGTAGTCCCGTTCGGGGTACTGACTGCCCAACTGAAAACGGTAGGTGTTGCCTTGGATGCCGTGCTCTTCGAGCAGCTGCGCGATGATATGCGGTACTGAGAGATGCTGGAGAATGCGCTGATTAGTGCGGTGCGTGAGGTAGGCCAGTTGCGGTACCAGCGTGATGCGATAGCGCGTTAGCCGCTTGCCGGCTTCGCCCTGGGCGATAGTGTGAATCAGACCATGCACGCCAGTGCCATCGGCGGCAAAAGCCAGAAAGGCGGGCTTGTGCAGGAAGCTTTCGATGTCCAGATCAGGGATTTCGCTGACCAGATCCAGTTCGAAGCGATAGGGTTGGCACAGGGCTTCGTGGCCGGTGAACTCAAGCACCTTGAAGTCGGGCTCGGTGGCTTCGATGGTCAGGTTGAAGTGCGCTTCATTGCCTGGACTGAACATGGATTCTCTCCTTGGTTTTGAGCTCGGCAGGGTTGATGTTCAGCCGTTGCATGCGGTACAGCAGGGTGCGCCGCGGCAGGCCCAGTTCGCTGGCGGCGCTGGTCTGGTTGCCCTGGTTCTTGCGCAGGCAATCCATCAGCAGGTTGCGCTCAACCTGTTCCAGGCGTTCACGCAGGTTCAAAACATTTTGGGTCGGTTCGCTGGGTTGCAGGTTGAAATGCTCGGGTAACAGCAGGTTGCCCTCGCAGAGCAGTACCGCGCGCTCGACCAGCCCTTTGAGTTCACGCACGTTGCCTGGAAATGCGTAGGCGGCAATCTGTTGCAGAGCGGTGTCTGACCAGTCGCAGGGGTCGCGTTGCAGGAAGGTGCATGCCTTGTCTGTGAAGTGCCGGGCCAGGCGCAGAATGTCTTCGCTGCGCTCGCGCAACGGCGGCAGTTCGATAGGGAAATGCGAAAGCCGGTAGAACAGGTCCTCTCGAAATCGGCCCTGATCGGCCAGCGCTCGCAGGTCGCAATGGGTCGCGGCGAGGATGCGTACATCGACCTTGTGTGTTTCGTTGCTGCCCAGCGGGCGGACTTCGCCTTCCTGTAATACGCGCAACAGTTTGGCTTGCAACGTCAGCGGCATATCGCCGATTTCATCGAGAAACAGGGTGCCGCCGTCCGCTTCATCAAACAGTCCCTTACGGTCCCGATCCGCACCGGTGAAGGCACCCTTGCGGTAGCCGAACAGCTCGCTCTCGAGCAGGTTCTCCGGCAGGGAGGCGCAGTTCTGCACCACGAAGGGTTTGCTGCGCCGGAAGCCGCACTCATGGATTGCGCGGGCTACCAGTTCCTTACCCGTGCCGGTCTCGCCGGTCAGCATGACGTTAACCGGGTTATGCAGTACTTTGCTGATCAGTTTGTATACGGCGCGCATACGCGGGCTATCGCCGATCAGGCCGTAACCACTGGCGCAGGGCAGGCTGTCCTGTACCGCGCTGGTCTGGTCGGGCCGCTGCACACCGAGGCGATGCAATACGTGCAGCTGCGCCAATATGCAATTGCCCAACAGTGCCAGTGAATCGGTGAAGCGTTTCAGGTCGCAGGCGCTGCGACTGGCGACCAACAACAGGCCGCCGACTTGCTTGTGCTCGTTGCGCAGCGGGAGGCACAGCAAGCCGCGCCAGGCGTCAGGCGTCCACGGCAGGAAGTTGATGTCATGGATACTGCGATCCAGTCCAGCGAGGGACACGACCTGGTTCTGGCACAGGCTGTATTGCAACAGTTGTTCCGCGTGGTAGTCGCTGGGCAGGCTGGAGGAGGCAACTGATTGTCTTGAGCCGTCCAGCCATTCGGCGGTCAGGTACAGTCGGGTATGGGTTTCGTCCAGCAGGTACAGCTGACTCAGCTCGCAACCGGCCAGCTCGGCGGCCGCTTCGACCAAACCATCCAGCAGGGCGCCGCGATTGGCTCGACCGCTGAGATCGGCAAGTCGCTCGAGCAGGGCTTCCGCATACTGCAGCGGCTGCTGGATCTGGCTGAACATGGCCGAAGCCTCAGGCGAATTCACAGCTGACGGCTCCTTGCTCGTTGATCGTGGCATGAACCCTGCGCAGTGTTTCGCCTGATGCCATGGCCTCGAGCAGACGGTCCACCGCAAGGGGTTGCAGATGCCTGTCGATAAGGTGATCAATCAGTCGGGCCCCGCTGTCGCTGCTGCCACAGCGCAAAGCGAAATGGTCTACCAGTTTGTCGCAGTGAGTGAATGCGAGCTGGCGCCGCTGCAGGCGTTCGCCGAAGCGCGCCAGCTTGAGCGTGATCAGCTCCTGCAGCACATCTCCATCGACCGGGAAGTAGGGCACGATTGTCATGCGCGCCAGCAATGCCGGCTTGAAGTGGTGACTCAAGGCTGGGCGAATGGCTTGCTCCAGATCTGCAGCCGAGGGGCGCTGATTCTGGGTGCAGAGGCTGGCAATGCGATCGCTGGCGAGGTTAGAGGTCATCAGGATCAGCGTATTGCGGAAGTTGATTTCCCGGCCTTCGCCATCATTGGCCACGCCCTTGTCGAAGATCTGGTAGAAGACATTGAGCACGTCCGGGTCGGCCTTTTCGACCTCGTCGAGCAAGATTACGGAGTAGGGTTTTTGTCTGACGGCCTCGGTCAGCATGCCGCCTTCGCCATATCCGACATAGCCAGGTGGCGCGCCCAGCAGGCGCGAAACGCTGTGCTTTTCCTGAAACTCTGACATGTTGATGGTGGTGAGGAAGCGTTCGCCGCCATACAGCAGGTCAGCCAATGCCAGTGCTGTTTCGGTTTTGCCTACGCCGCTGGGACCTACCAGCAGAAAGACACCCGCCGGGGCGTCGGGCTTGTTGAGCCCGGCTGCGCTGGCGCGCATGGCTCTGTCCAGGGCCTGCACGGCTTGTTCCTGACCGCGCACCCGCGCCCGAAGGTCCTCGGCAAAAGCAGTGACGCTGGCGTTATGTTCGCGGGCCAGTTGTGACAGCGGAATGCCTGTCCAGTGGCTGATGACTTCGGCCACCAGGCGCGGACACACCTCATGGCTGACCAGTCGTTCGTTGGCCTGCGCCTCGATTAGCCCCTGACGGGTGTCGCGCAGGGCATCGTCCAGCTGGCTGACGGATTCATCCATTGGCTGGGTCGCATCAGCATTTTCAGCGGTGAGCTGCGCGCGTTGATTACTCAGATCGAGCAAACGTTCGGCCAGATCGCGCTGGGTTTCCCAGCGTGCGGTCAGCTCGCTCAATTGGCTCGCAGCTTCGTGCAGTCGGGTCTCGAGCTGATCAAAGGCGTCACCATCGATGCTTAGTCCGGCTTCGTAATCGCGGCGCAGGGCGGTCCGCTGACGCTCACCTTCGGCGATCTCACCACGCAACTGTTCAACGGCTTCGGGCGCTGCTGCCAGACCTATGCGTACACGCGCACAGGCGGTATCGAGCACATCGACCGCCTTGTCTGGAAGCTGTCGGCCGGCGAGATAGCGGGCGGACAATTCAGCCGCCGCGACAACGGCATCGTCTCGCAGGTAGATGCCATGGCTGCGCTCGTAGACCGGAGCCAGGCCGCGCAGAATAGTGACTGCCTCGGCCACGGTTGGCTCATGTAGCTGCACGGGCTGGAAGCGGCGGGCGAGCGCCGGGTCCTTTTCGAAATACTTTTTGTACTCGCTCCAGGTGGTGGCGGCGATGGTGCGCAGTTCGCCGCGTGCCAGGGCTGGTTTGAGCAGATTTGCTGCATCGTTGCTGCCAGCCTGGCCACCCGCGCCAATCATGCTATGCGCTTCATCGATAAACAAAATGACCGGCTTGGCTGAGGCTTTGACCTCGTCGATCACTCCCTGCAGACGGCGCTCGAATTCACCTTTGACGCTCGCGCCGGCTTGCAGTAATCCGAGGTCGAGACACAACAGTTCCACGCCCCTGAGCGCATCGGGCACTTCACCTGCAACGATGCGCAATGCCAGGCCTTCGACGATGGCGGTCTTGCCGACTCCGGCTTCACCCACCACGATTGGGTTGTTCTTGCGGCGCCGGGCCAGGATGTCGATCATCTGGCGAATGGCGGCATCACGGCACAACACCGGATCCAGTTTGCCGTCCCGGGCCTGTTGCGTGAAGTTGTGAGTGAAGCGACCCAGTGCGGATTCGGCGGTGCGGGCCGGGCAAGTCGTAGTATCGGTGGACTGTTCGGAGAGAGCGAAGCTGAGCAGTTGGTCAATATTCAATTGTGCGAGAAACGGTTGGTAGCGACTGCCGGCGTAGCGTAACGGATTGCGTAGCAGTGCCAGCAGCAGGGCGGCCTGGTCGATCTCGCCGCTGCCCAATTCCAGATTTGCCGCCAGCAACGCATCCTGCAGCCATTGCACCAGCTCCACGGAGAAGACCGGGTTGCCCGACTCGCTTGGCTGGGTTCGGATAGTCAGTGCCTGGGCCAGATCGGCTGCTTCCAGGTTCGCTTCCTGCAGCGCGCGCATCAGCAGGCTGTCGGGACGTTCCAGCAGGCCGAGTAATACATCCTCGACCAGCACCTGGGTGCCGCCGCGTACCACGCAGCGTTGAGCGGCACCTTCCAGGTCGGCGCGGCTTGCTGCATCGAGTGTCTTGACCAGTTTTTGCAGGTCTACGTTGATCATGTTCATCGTCCTTAATGAGTCTGTCCGGCGAGCGTGACAATCGCGTCGGCGTTTTCCAGCCCCAGCCAGCTGGTCCATCCCAGCCGGCATGGGTTTTCTGCGCCCAGGCGCAGGTCTCGTATATCTTCCTTGCGTAACTGCAATTGGATGTCGTAGGCCAGCGGGTCTCTCAGGGTGAAGCGCACCAGCGCGCAGAGCGGCTGATAGCCCGGACCCACCGGCAGAAATTCCTGGAAGCGGTCCCAGCTCAGCTGGCGTATATGCACCCGGAATTTTCCGCTGCGGTCGCGCACGCTGTCGCCCAATACCAGACTGGAGCCCAACGTACTGTTGGCGCGTCCAAGCTGGTTACGCTGTTCGGGCAGAATGTCCACGCGGCGTTCCAGGCATTGCTCGATGCGCAGATCCGGGTGCTTGAAGTAATAACGCAGCACCGATTCGATCAGGGCCGCAGACTGCGCGCGCATACTCAGCAGGCCAAGGTAGGGCAGCAGCCGCTTCCAGTTGAGCTCGGTAGCGCTGCGAATGTTGTCGCCGCCGAGCCCCATCAGGGCAAACAGGCGGGCGGAAAACGGGTCTTGAGCGCCGGCAGTAAACCGCGCGCGGTAACGGTATTTCTGCCAGATCGGCAGCATCAGTCTCTGCAGGCGGTTGTTGAATAGGTCCAGAAACACGCGCGTCGGGTTGCCCTCGGGCGTTTCGCCCAATGCCTGTTCGCCATAGAAGGCCGGAATCGGTGATCCGGCGCCGAACAGACTGACCATGTTCACGCACAGGATGGCGCGCAGCTGCCCATTCTCGGTGAAGAACTCAACGCTTTGAATATCGCTGCCGGGGAAGCCCATGCTTGGGTGCGCACGGAATTCGAGCAATTCGTACAGCGTTTCGTCATCCAGTTGTGGATGCGCCTGGCGCAGCTGATCTAGCACCAGGAGGACGCCCTGAAACAGGCTGTACTCGCGGATACTCCGGCCTGGCAGGTTGTTCAAAGCAGGGGCTGCTGCCCCATGCGCGGCGTCCATTGGTACACTTCTCCCTGTGTGCTTTTGACGACCAGCTCGTGATAGGAATTCAGGCTGGCATAGAGTGCAAAGAACTCATTCAGTATTGAGGCAAATACAAATAGATCGCCTTCACCCAGATAGCCTTCCGGATCCATGAGCAGTTCCGTGCGCACACCTCGAACCGGCAACCCGCGATGCAAGCGGTCGACGTGGCTGTGGCCGATATGTTTGAGGCCGCCCAGCAGACGTTGGCTGACCTTGGCTGCATGCTTGTCGTAATGGCGCGGCAGGTCATAGGTTTCGAGGATCACCTTGAGCGCCTCGACGTTGGCCAGCGACAGGTAATTCAGTGACATATTGCTGATCAGCTTCCAGAGGAAATCCTCGTGCAAGGGCGGCGCATAGCACGGCGTCACGGCGCTGATATTACGGAACGTGAGAAATTCCGGCGTTTCCTCGCTGGGCAGGCAGATGTCACCAAGCGCCAACTGGCGTGGCAGATTCTGGTTGGTGCAGGTCAGCTCGATGGACAGGGTTTCGTGTTGGTCAACCTGGCGCAGCCCGAAGCTGAGGTAGGTATCCTGGCTATCGCCGAGCAGCGAAGGTTGCTGCCGCAGGCTGTAGTGGGGGCGGGCCTGAGCCACATCGAAGCTGGTGTCGTGTTCGAATGACTCGAACGGCACGTATTCCTCGTAGCCCATGCCGCCTGGCTTCCAGCCGGTCACCCGGTCCACGGAAAACACCCCGCATTGACTGCTGCCATAGTCGGCTGGGCGCAGCAGATACTGATCCTGGCGGCCGTCGAGGCGAATGGGAGTGGCGTCATGACTGAACAGGTTGACTACCGGTGTGCAGTACAGGCGAACGTTATCCAGGGTAGGGCGGATGCGTTGCAGGCTTGATTTGCGGATATCGAACCGCAACTCTATACCGCGCACCTGTTTGAGTACGTCTGCAGGCAACTGGCGGATTCGCTCCAGACCGCCCACATCAACAAACAGAAACTTCTCCTGAAACGCAAAGTACTCCTGCAGGTAGCGATAGCCGCGGAAGGTATTCAAAGGGTATGGGATCAGCGCCTGATCCTCGGCAAAGCCGATCGGCGTGACCTGCTCCGCGCCGATATGCAGGCTGGCCAATGGCATGCCGTTGGCGTCGGTGATGGGTTTGCCAGCCTTGTCCAGTAGTACCAGGCTGATGCCCTGAAGGTGGCGCAGCAGGCTCAGATATAACATCTGGCTGATATACCGCTCGCCCGCCAGATGCAGCCGCAGACTGCGCATATTCAGATCGCCGAGGTGGCCGTCTGCGGTCATGTTCAGTCGCAGATTGAGCAGCGCTCCGTCACCTTTGACTGAGTAGTCCAGCTGGCTCAGCGCCAGGGGCATGACCTCGGTCGCATAGGCGGTACGGAATTGGCAGGTCACCCCGTCGATGGGGCGCGACTCAACCGGCGTGTCGCGCGCGACCATCAGCGCCGGTCCGGATCGCTTCAACGGATCGAATTGCAGCATGCTGAAGGCTGGTAGTGGCCGCATGTAGTTTGGCCACAACAGATGCATCAGCGAATGCGTGAGTTCTGGCAGTTCATCGTCGAGCTTCTGCCGCAGACGTCCCGTGAGAAAAGCGAAGCCTTCAAGCAGCCGCTCGACATCCGGATCTCGACCGCTCTGCCCGAGGAACGGTGCCAGTGCCGGGCTGCGCTCGGCGAAGCGCTTGCCCTGCTGGCGCAGCGCGGACAGCTCGCTCTGGTAGTAATGGTTGAATGACACGGATCAGTCCTTTGAAAAGAAGGCAGTCATTTGCCGATTACAACAGTCGCCGACCCTGAGACCACCGCATCGCCGTGGCTTCCGGTACTGCCCAATATTGCGGCGGGCTTGCCGTTGATCATTACGCTGCCACTGACGCCGCCGACCAGCGTACTGCCGCACGCTGTTGGGTCGCCCATGCGGGCTGCCGGCATTCCCTCGATCAATACATCGGTTGATCCCTGAGTGATCGGATTGCCGCCGTGCTTATCCTTCGGGCATGCAGTCATGTCGCCGACGCGCGCGACCGGTTTGCCAGACATAGTTGTGCTCCTTACTGAACCCGAACCTGGCCGCTGCCATCGAGGCGCGCCGAAAAGCTCACCTGTTGCCGGAAACCATCCGCTTCCAGCAGGCCCTCTACTGCAAAGGCCAGGCTCAGCGGATCATGGTCACGTGGCAGCGAAATGACTCGCACTTTGGACAGGCGTGGCTCGTAATTCTCGATGAAGCGTTCGATAGCGATGCGCGCCTGCTGCAGCGAATCGTGCAGCGACAGACGCATATCGTTGAGGTCCGGCAGCCCATAGTCCGGCAGCGCCTGAACGCTGCCGGCGCGGGTACTCAGCATCTTCGCCAGATGACAGGCAACTGATGCCGTCACGGCCTTCTCATGCTGCCAACCGCTGCGTCGGGCGCTTTCGCCGCCCAGGCGCTCGAACAGGCTGCCATAGCTCACGGTGCTTACTCCTTGTCCATCTTGCCGACCAGCGACAGGGTGAAATCGGCGCCCATGTACTTGAAGTGCGGACGAACACTCAGCGTCACCCGATACCAGCCTGGCTCGCCGTCGACGTCACTGACACTGATCTGAGCTGCGCGCAGCGGACGGCGGCCACGAACTTCCGGGTTTGGGTTGTCCTGGTCAGCGACGTACTGGCGAATCCACTTGTTCAGTTCCAGCTCGAGATCGGTGCGTTCCTTCCACGAGCCGATCTGCTCGCGCTGCAGTACCTTGAGGTAATGCGCCAGACGGTTAACGATGAACAGGTAGGGCAGCTGGGTGCCGAGTTTGTAGTTGAGTTCAGCTGTCTTGCCTTCTTCACTGTTGCCGAAGAACTTGGCTTTCTGTGCTGAGTTGGCGGAGAAGAATGCGGCATTGTCGCTGCCCTTGCGCATGGTCAGGGCGATGAAGCCTTCGTCGGCCAGTTCGTACTCACGGCGGTCAGATACCAATACTTCGGTGGGAATCTTGGTCTCGATTTCACCCATGCTTTCGAAGTGGTGCAGCGGAAGATCCTCGACTGCGCCGCCGCTTTGCGGGCCGATGATATTCGGGCACCAGCGGAATTTGGCGAAGCTCTCGGTCAGGCGGGTGGCGAAGGTGAATGCGGTGTTGCCCCACAGGTAGTCTTCGTGACTGTTGGCCACGTTTTCCTTGTAGACGAAGCTCTTGACCGGATTGTCTTCGGGGTCATAGGGGTTGCGCAGCAGGAAGCGCGGCAGAGTCAGACCGACATAACGGGCGTCTTCCTGCTCGCGGAAGCTCTGCCATTTGGCGAACTGCGGGCCTTCGAAATGGTCCTTCAGATCCTTCAGGTCCGGTAACCCGGTGAAGCTTTCCAGGCCGAAAAACTTGGGGCCGGCCGAGGCGATAAAGGGGGCGTGGGACATGCTCGCAACGCTGGCCACGTACTGCATGGTCTTGACGTCTGGCGCGCTGGGATCGAAGAAGTAGTTGGCAATCAGCGCGCCCACCGGCTGGCCACCAAACTGGCCGTATTCCGCAGTATAGACGTGCTTGTACAGGCCGGACTGGGTGACTTCAGGACTGTCTTCGAAATCTTCCAGCAGATCCTGCTTGGAGGCGTTGATCAGCTCCAGCTTGATGTTCTCGCGGAAGTTGGTGCGGTCGACCAGCAGTTTCAGGCCGCGCCAGGAGGATTCCAGCGCCTGGAAATCACGATGGTGCAGAATCTCGTCCACCTGCCGGCTGAGCTTGGCATCGATTTCGGCGATCATGCGATCAACCATTGCCTTCTTGACCGGCTCTTTTTGGTTCTGCGGCTTGAGCAGTTCCTCGATGAAGGCCGATACACCGCGCTTGGCGATAGCGTAGGCTTCGTCTTCGGGGGTCAGCCGGGTTTCGGCGATGATGCTGTCGAGAATGCTGACGTCGCCAGTTGTATGTCCGGCGGCTGTTGCGGCTTGAGTACTCATGAGTAGCGTCCTTGTCTGAGCGAATCAGGTTTGCGGTTGTTGGTCGGCCAGGCCCAGTTCGGCCAATACACGCTCGCGCGAGTCGTCATCGCTAAGCACGCTCTCGATCGCCTTGCGAAATGCCGGTGCGTTACCCAGCGGACCTTTCAGCGCCACCAGGGCATCACGCAGTTCCATCAATTTTTTCAGCTCCGGAACCTGATCGACCAGGCTGCCCGGATTGAAATCCTTCATCGAGTTGATCTTCAGATCGACGGCGAGCTCTTCGTGGGTGGCGTCCTCCTGCAGGCAGTTGGGCACCGCAAAGATCAGCTGCAGGTCCTGCTTGCCGAGCACTTCATCGAAGCTGTTCTTGTCGATGGCGATGGGCTTGCGGTCCTCGATCTTCCTGTCGTCCTGACGTTGGGTGAAATCCCCCAGCACCATCAGTTTCAGTGGCAGTTCGACTTCCTCCTGAGCGCCTCCGGCATCAGGGGTGAAGGTGACATTGACGCGTTCCTTGGGTGCTACTGAGCCGTCTTTGGCCATGGTCGTTCTCCGTTACAGTTATGGCCCGAAGGCCTGATCCAGTACCACTTCAATATCGAGGTGGCACAACCTGCGGTAGATCTCTTCCTTGCGTTCGCGCATGTGCTGCTGCGGCAATCGCTCGCAGCAGCGATATGACAGGTTCAATACCTGCAGGCTGAGATCGGGCTCCCAGTCCCCCAGGCCGCTGGCCTGGAGAAGCTGATCGAGTGAGTCGAGCTGGACGCTGGCCAGCTCGTATTTTCCGGCGTGGTAACACAGACGCGCCTGCGCCAGCTTCCAGTGAAAGCGATCGCGGCCGCCCGCTGCCTGTTGGCTGGCCTGCTTGATGTGCTGCACGGCTGCTTTCAAACCGTCATCGCGCAGCACGACCAATGCGTCTTGCAAGGCTGCGTTCCAGGCCGCTGTGGTGTCATGTGCTATAGACGCAGAGTCCGCGTCGGGTTGTGCCTGACTCTGCGCCAGGACGCGGGTATTGATCCAATTCAGCGCTTCATTGCTGGCGAAGGGCACACCGTCGTGGAAGCACAGGGTGTGCAGGTCAGGCAGTCGCCTGAGAAACGCACCGAGCTGTAATTCCAGCTCCTGCATGGCTGCTTCGTTTTTGAGGTTCTGCAGACACTGCCAGACGAGGTATTGGCCATCCAGCCAGAAGGGTGCTCTGGCGATGCTGGTTTCAAGGTCCAATAACAGTTCGCTGTAGTGTCCTTGAGCGAGGCGTTCCTGATAGGACGCCAGACGGTCGGCAGGCAGTCCGCGCAGCGCCGTAACATTATTGGCATCGTGTTCCGGGGCGCTGTCGATCGGCAGCCACAACAGCGTTCGGGATAGCTTGATGCTGCGTACGTCCCCGGCTTTCTGGTGTTGCCACCAGCTGCACAATTGGCGTGACTGATCCTGCAGCTGACGCAGTAGCTTATGCGCATCCTTGCTGGATTGAGGCGCCTCCGAATCGGTGCTGGGCGAGGAAACGGCCGCCTGTTTGATAACGGTCGACACAGCGGGTGAGGGCGCGTTCTGCTGCTCACTGCGTTTGATCAGTTCTTCCAGTCGGCGACATAGGGGAAGCAGTTCGGGTGCATCGGGGCCAAGCTGAGCAGCCAGGTGCGTATCAAGACCGCGCAGCAGCGCAGCGATGGCGCGGAGCGCGTCGAACTCATCTGGCTGCGGTGAACACTCGCCGATGACCTGTTCCAGCCGGGGTTGTAGCCAGAGCAGCGCTGCTGAACGGGTGCGCATCTTGCGCGGGTGCAGGTCAGGCCAGTGCTCGGTGCACAGCGCATGGATGACAGCGATGCCGGCGTGGAGCCCGGCCAGTGATTGCTGCTGAAACAGGCTCCAGGCGAGCCAGACGGCAACGCGCAAGTCCTTGGACGCGTTCGTGAGGAGCGCTTCGGCGCCCAGGCGTACAACTTCCCAATCAGTCCCTTCGCCCTTGTGCAGGGAGCCGGTTTTAGCCAGCTCGGCTTCCAGAGCCTCGAACTCGGGCGAGTAGCGCACATCCGTGCCGGCAAAGTCGGCATCGTTGATGGGCTTGCGGGCCAGGTTTTCAAGGTAATGCTGTACGGGCATGGGTGCCATCGGTCCTTGATGTGTCGGCCCTCGGGCCGTGATCCATTATTCGATGCCGATGTTCAATCCTGAATATCGGTTATTACATCTGAACGACTCAGAACTTGTTTATGGAACTGTTCAGATAAATGTTTAGCGTCAGAATTAATGCGTTGAAGTTCACATATAAATTGATCGCGCAAGAAGTTGCGCATGCCGTCTTTAGCTGGAGGTATCCTAATGGCGAGTGCTTGAAGCGACAAGGCGCGAACTGTGAGCTGGTTTGCTATACCAGTAATTAGAGGGAACTAATAACAATGGCGCCAGAAAAGCGTTACCGAACGGCGAGCTGTTTCAACAAGCTGTTATCAGCTGCTCTAGCGCGAGGATTGCAGCGGTGAGATGTACGTCTCTCGTTTAGTCAGTAATATGAGAGCTGGTCGATGTTTAATACGCTGGAGGGTTGACTGTAGATATTTGAGAGAAGGCTTCGCTATCCATCCAAAGTTCTATGTTGAACTTTGAATGGTGTGACGTGATTAACTATTGTATGGAGATTGTTCGTTATTCATGTCCAAGCGCAGGACACTTTTCCACCAGCGTGTCCTGGAAGTGCGACGAACATCTGGTCACGTCCGTCCCGCAATCCCGGGCCTGTTCTGCGCTATCGCTGCAGTTCAGCGCATCGAGCCCTACAGCCAGGTTGTTCCAGCCCGCTTCGAGCTTGGGGTGTTCGCGTGTCACCTGCAGGAAATGGCGTACTGCTTCCTCGCGCCCCCCTTGTGCCCAGGCGATGTTGCCCAACCCGAAGCGTGCAGCCGGCTGCTCTGGCCATTCATTTAGCGCTGTCTGATAGGCCGTGCGGGCACTCACCAGTTTGCCGGTCTGCTCCAGCTCGCTGGCTGCAGAAAGGTAGGGCAGGGGGGCAGCCGTTGCGGGTAGCTGATCTGTCGGAAGCATGACGCGCGCCCAATTGTCGGCTCTGCTCCAGGTCTTGCTGAATAATCTGAAAGGTTCGCGCTGATTGGCATTCAGTCCGCTGTGAAGAATCATGACCTGGCGTTCGAGGTCATAGCCTATTACCACTGCGTAATGCCATTGCGGGTACCAGTTCAATGCAAGATTCTGCATGACCAGCACCGGATTGCCTGCGGCGACTTCCTGTATGACCGATTCGATCTTTCCATCCAAGGGGTAAGCGAGCAGGTCTCTTTCTCGTGCGGCGGCGACCATTTCGACCTGCAGGCTGCCCTCTCGCTCGGGTATATAGACGCGCTCTACCAGTTGCTCCGGCGTGTCCGGAAGGCCTCGGTGATTGAGCACCATGGCGAGGGCGGCTGGGCCGCATTGATACTCATCCTGGGGATAAAAGCGGACGTCCGTCAGTAAGGTTTGCTGGGGGACGTCTCGCAGCTGGGTTTGATCAGGCAGGATCATTGATCGACCTGCGCAGGCTGACAGCAATGCTGTCAGCCCTAGCAAGCCCACCGTGCGCCAGATAGGCGACACTGATGTTACCTGGCGCAGTTGATGAAGCTGTAGATGTTGGTCACGCACAGGATGTCGGTGATGGCGAATACCACCAGAAACAACACAATCACGCCGACCACGCCGGCACCAGCAGGGGCATTGTCGAGCTGGGCATTGAAGCTAGCCAGTTCGCTGGCAGTCAGGCTGTTGATGCGCTTTTCGACCTGGTCAGGCGAAACGCCCATGCCAGCCAGTTTGTCCTGCACGTCCTGATCGGCAAGCATGCCTTTGAGCGCGTCGCGGTCGAGATTCAGCTTCTCTTCAGCAATGAGTTCATGGGTACCCACCATGGAGGTTGATGCCTGAGCCTGAATGCTTGCCAAGCTGGTAAGCATGAACAGGGCAGTGAGCATGATGGAGATATAGCGTTTGGTTGAGTGCAGTAATTTCATGGTTACAACTCCTGTTTTTTCTTGTTTGGCTGTCCATGCGGTCAGCCGTTCATTCCGGTCTCCCGGCTGCGACCCGAAGAAGGTGCGCAGGTATTGCCAATCAGTCGACCCGCTTTGAAAATCGGGAGTTCCGCTTGGCAATGCGATTATAGACCCAGCCTATCCCTGAGCTGGTAATACCAGGCGCCCAGGGCGGTGAATGGAACCCGCAATAAGCGGCCTCCGGGAAAGGGGTAATGGGGCAGACTGGCGAAGGCATCGAAGCGCTTGGCCTGACCCGCCAGAGCTTCCGCGATAATCTTGCCGGCCAGGTGCGTATAGGTCACGCCATGCCCACTGCAGCCCTGGGAATAGTAGATGTTGTCACCCAGTCGGCCTACTTGCGGCAGGCGCGACAGCGTCAGCAGAAAATTACCGGTCCAGGCATAGTCGATCTTTGTATTGCTCAACTGTGGGAACGTCTTCACCAGGTGAGGGCGAAGCATGGCCTCGACGTTGGCCGGGTCGCGTGCGCCATACACTACGCCGCCGCCGAAGATGAGTCGCTTATCCGCTGATAGACGGTAATAGTCCAGCAGATAACTGGCATCCTCTACACAATAATCCTGCGGCAGAAGCGAATTCGCCAGATCGTCCCCCAGCGGCTCGGTGGTAATAACCTGTGTGCCGCATGGCATTGATTTGGCAGCCAGGGCGGGAATCAGATCGCCCAGGTAGGCGTTTCCAGCCACCACGACAAACTTGGCAGTCACCTGGCCCCGACTCGTGTGCACGACCGGGCTGGCGCCTTGATCAACGCGGATCACTTCCGACTGCTCATGAATGATTCCGCCCAGCGACTCCACCGCGGCAGCTTCACCGAGAACCAGATTGAGCGGATGGATATGGCCGCCGCTCATGTCAAGCATGCCGCCGACGTACAGCTCGGTTGCTACCGTCTCGCGGATGCGGCGCGTGTCGAGCATTTCCAGTTGGGTGTTGCCGTACCGCTCCCAGAGCGCCTTCTGCTCTTCCAGCTGTTTCATTTGCTTGGGAGTAAACGCAGCAAATACGCCGCCATTTTTCAGGTCACACTGGATGTCGTACTTGGCCACCCGCTCACGAATGATGCGGCCACCCTCGAAGGCCATCTCCCCCAACAATTGCGCTTGTTGCGCGCCGACTGTTCGCTCGATGACGTCGATATCGCGACTGTAGCTGTTGACGATCTGGCCGCCGTTGCGACCCGAGGCGCCAAAGCCGACCTTGGCCGCTTCCAGCACCGTGACTCGAAACCCCTGTTCAAGCAGATGCAGGGCTGCAGAAATACCTGTGTAGCCCGCGCCGATGACGCACACGTCGGTCTCATGGCTTCCGAGGAGAGGCGGCCTGAAAGGGGCGGGGTTGGCACTGGCAGCGTAGTAGGAAGCAGTATGCGGCGTAGCAGACATGGCACACCTGATGTTTGAAATATTTTACATTACCGATCCTACCGCTCTAGTCTGCGGAACGCCACTGATCAGTCAGTTATTTCAACTTGTTGTTACGGCGATATTACACCTGCATGGGTGAAGGTTTAGAATCAACCTCTTTGTTGCATCACAGGAACAGTTGTCATGGGATTGGATGATGCGCTCGTATTCACCCGCGTGGTGGAGTGCCACAGTTTTACCAGCGCTGCGCTGACCTTGAATATGCAGAAGTCCACGGTCAGCAGGCGGATTGCCCAGCTCGAATCGCGGCTCGGCGTGCGCCTGCTCAACCGCACTACGCGCAAACTGCGCCTGACCGAAGTCGGCCAGGCTTACTATGAGCGGTGCCGGCAGATCATGCAGGAATTTGCCGAGGCAGAGCAGGCGATTATGCAGCTGCAGCGTGAGCCCACCGGCCTGCTGCGGGTCACTTCGCCGATCGAGTTTGGGCAGTTGTTCCTGGGCGGTGTGGTGGGTGAGTTCATGTGCCGCTATCCCGCCATTCACGTGGAGGTAGAGCTGACCACCCTTGTGGTCAATCCGATCGAGGATGGCGTCGATATCGCTATTCATCGTGGTCGGCCGCAGGACTCGAGCCTGGTGGCCCGCTCGATGCTGGCCAGCCCAAGACAGTTGTATGCCAGTCCGGCCTATATTGCCCAGTACGGCATGCCGGAGCGCCCCGAAGAGCTGTCTGCACACCGCTGCATCCAGACCATGATGGATGGGGCGCGCAAGTGGCACTTCGATGAGCCGCAGCTCAGCGTCGCCATAAACCCGGTGATGACGGTGAATAACATCACATTTGCCCGCGAGGCGGCCCTTGCCGGAGCAGGCATCATTAACGTTCCGGCGTTTATCGCAGAGCCCTATGTGGAACAAGGCCTGCTATGCCGCGTGCTGGAGGGCACTGTTTTGCCCTTCACCGAGCTCTACGCGCTGTACCCGTCAAGGCGCTTCCAGGCAATGAAGGTCAAGGCCTTTATTGATTTTATGACTGAGCGCCTCGAGACATTCCTTGATCGGCCGGTAGAGACGAACCGCTAAGCGCTGATAAGATTCCCTTTCCTGTACAGCCCGGGATTCAACCGGGTGGCTTCCTGACGAGAGATTTCATGACCGTTCGTACCCGAATTGCCCCGTCCCCCACCGGTGACCCCCATGTGGGCACGGCTTATATTGCATTGTTCAACCAGTGTTTTGCGCGCCAGCATGGCGGCAAGTTTGTGCTGCGCATTGAGGATACCGACCAGGTGCGCTCCACCACAGAATCGGAAAAGCAGATTCTGGACTCATTGCGCTGGCTGGGACTGGAATGGGACGAAGGCCCGGATGTCGGCGGTCCGCACGGCCCGTATCGACAGAGCGAACGCAGCGCCATTTACCAGCAGCACAGCGAGCAGCTGATCAGCGACGGCCATGCATTCCGCTGTTTCTGTACCTCGGAGCGGCTTGACGCACTGCGCGCCGAACAGACGGCCAACAAGCAAACCCCCGGTTACGACGGTCATTGCCTTGGGCTGGATGCTGATGAAGTCCTGCGTCGTGTCGCGTCCGGCGAACCGCATGTGGTGCGCATGAAGGTGCCAACCGAAGGGATCTGTACCGTGCAGGATATGCTGCGTGGCGAGATCGACATTCCCTGGGAACAGGTCGACATGCAGGTGTTGATGAAGGCGGACGGGTTGCCCACCTATCATCTGGCCAACGTGGTAGACGATCACCTGATGGGTATCACCCACGTACTCCGTGGCGAGGAGTGGATCAACTCCGCGCCCAAGCACATGTTGCTGTATCAGTTCTTCGGTTGGGCTATGCCTCAGCTGTGCCATATGCCGCTGCTGCGCAATCCGGACAAGAGCAAGCTGTCGAAGCGCAAGAACCCGACCAGCATTACCTTTTACGAACGCATGGGGTATCTGCCCCATGCGATGCTCAACTATCTGGGGCGCATGGGCTGGTCGATGCCGGACGAGCGCGAGAAGTTTTCCCTCGATGAAATGGTGGCCCACTTCGACATCCAGCGCGTCTCGCTCGGCGGACCGATTTTCGACGTCGAGAAACTGGCCTGGCTCAACGGTCAGTGGATTCGCGAGCTGTCCGAGGATGACTTTGTTGCAGCGGTACAACGCTGGGCACTCAACCCTGAGTATCTGCGCCCTATGGTTCCGCTCGTTCAGGCGCGGGTTGAGACCTTCAGTGATCTGGTCCCCTTGGCGGGCTTTTTCATGAGCGGCAAGGTGAACCCCGCTCCAGAGCTGTTCGTCCACAAGAAGCTGTCACCCGATCAGGTACGCCAGGCGCTGCAGCTGCTGCTATGGAAGCTGGAAGCCTTGCGTCATTGGAACAAGGACGCTATCACCGGCAGTATTCAGTTCATTGCCGAAGGGCTCGAGCTCAAGCTTCGTGACCTGATGCCGCTGCTTTTCGCTGCTATCACCGGTCAGGCGAGCTCGGTCTCGGTACTGGACGCCATGGCTCATCTGGGACCGGATCTGACCCGCTTCCGGCTACGTCAGGCGCTCGAGCTGCTGGGCGGCAGTTCGAAAAAGGAAGTGAAAGCATGGGAGAAGCTGCTGGTGGGGTTGGGTGGCTGAGACTTCCCACGCTTCGCTGGTTAAGTTGCTGTTTTGCGTTAAATTCTGTTGACAGACAAGGGCATGGATCATAATATGCGCCCCGTCCAGAAGACGGGGCTATAGCTCAGCTGGGAGAGCGCCTGCATGGCATGCAGGAGGTCTGCGGTTCGATCCCGCATAGCTCCACCATTTTCTTTGGTCAACGTTATACGTTGACCTGTTTTTACACTGATGCCTTGAGGCGCCCAGCCTCAAACGCATAGAAGGGTTTGCGTCCCCTTCGTCTAGTGGCCTAGGACACCGCCCTTTCACGGCGGTAACAGGGGTTCGAGTCCCCTAGGGGACGCCATTATTGATCCGGTACAGTTGGTTTTGTATCGGCGGTCGCAAGACCACGGGGCTATAGCTCAGCTGGGAGAGCGCCTGCATGGCATGCAGGAGGTCAGCGGTTCGATCCCGCTTAGCTCCACCATTTCGAAGGGCCAGCATTTATTGCTGGTCCTTTTTTTTTGGTTTGTGTTTATCCCGATAGCCTCAGACAACAACGCCGGCGCGATAAGCGGCCGGCGTTGAATGTGGTTGAGGGCGCGATGTTACTGAGCGACTGGCATGAGCCTGGCGAGCGCCGAGTCCACCACCTTTCTCGGCAAGCGCCGCGCCTTGCCCAATGCTTTGCGCAAACCGCCGGCCCGGGTGGTACCCAGTTCCTTCTGCTTCATACCGTGCACATACATGCGGTTGGTTTCAATGCAAAACACCGGCTTGCCGGTGGTACGCATGATCTCGATTGCCTGAGCCTTTTCGCTTTCGATAAACAGCTGCGCCTGCGGGTCGTTGCGATATACCTGCGCCTTGAACTTGTGGTGCATGTTCAACCGGCGCCGCT
Source organism: Pseudomonas saliphila (assembly GCF_008638345.1). GTDB lineage: Bacteria > Pseudomonadota > Gammaproteobacteria > Pseudomonadales > Pseudomonadaceae > Halopseudomonas > Halopseudomonas saliphila. The sequence goes on from NZ_VTVA01000006.1 coordinate 177,244, forward strand.
CCGCTGCCGATGGCAAATCCAGCATATGCAGGGTGCCGTACCGGACACCATTGCGTTCCAGCCACTCCTCGGTCTCGGCGCGGTATTTTTCCAGGCGACTGGTGACCAGATGCGCGATCGGTAGCGATGGGATGTGCAGTGGCCTGGCGGTACGCAAAAAATGCCGGTAGCCCGCTCCATCATCATTCTCCGCCTGGGTCGGGTCGACGCAGAGCACGCCGTCGATATCGAAACAGGTCGCGCCGACCAGCGGGTGATGCATGATGTTCCATTCGTAGATTCGAGGGTGCTCCAGTACTTCCAGCACCAGATCGATGCCCAGGACATGTTCTCTTTCGGCGAAGGCCACCAGTGTCGTCACTGAAGCGCAGCAATGCGCTTCGATTCTCCGTCTCGCTTGCAGTATTGAGTCGGGGGTCGCCAGGCAATCGTCTACCAGCAATATCTTCTGCGCGGCAGGTGTAGATGAAGCATCGTCACGCAGCAGCACCTGGAGTTCCATGCTGGGCTGGTTGAGCTTGAGCGCGATGATGTTCGCCACCAGCATGCCGCCACGGGAGGCGCCGACCACCAATTCAATATCACGGGGAAAGTTGCCGGCATGATCGTTGATCAAGGTTGATAGGTCGTTCAGGCTTCGATAGTTCATTGCAGCTGCTCCTGGCCTCGTTATCAGCACCCGGCGGATAACGCGTTGTGTCTGAGTGAGCTCCAGGACATCGTGCGGCAAGCGCAGACCAGAACTCGATCGATGCTCTTCCTGATGAGAATGTGCAGGTATTGCAAGGCCGGTATTCAACAGGAAGAGCCCTCAGCTTGCGACTCTTTCATGACATTAATGTGACCTGCAGCCAGCGAATGTTGCCGTTGGAGAAGCGAGCCTCAACCTGTCGGTTAACCGGGTCGCTTCTCGAGGTTCCAGGGGGAGCTGGCCCGGGTCAGGTTGTCAGGCAATCGACGCAGAAAGAGGGCGGACCCTCGGCGGAAACCAGACGACGCAGGCCATGAATATCGCTCTCAAAGCCGGGAAATTGCCGGTCGAGTGCTGAGGCGATTCTCAGAAAGTCGACGATGGCGGTACTGTCGGCGGGGAAGCGTTCGCCGGGCATAATCACCGGGATACCTGGCGGATAGGGCACAAGCATGACGGCGCTGATTCGACCTGCCAGCTGCTCGACGGCAACCGATTCGACGTTGCCGCGCACCATCTCCTGATAGGCGTCGGCCGGCCGCAGGGTGATCTCCGGTAGCTCGGTATAGAGTTGGCGAGATATCTTCACCAGCCGCTGGGTCTTGTAGAAATGGTGCAACTGCTGGCTGAGATCGCGCAGGCCCAGGCCGCTATACTGGCCTGTCCGCGCGATACCCGGCAGCGTTGTCTCAAGCGGCGCGTTGGTGTCATACAGCCGCTTGAACTCCTGCAGCTCGGACACCAGGGTGCTCCACTTGCCCTTGGTAATGCCCAGCGAAAACAGGATCAGGAAGGAATACAGCCCGGTTTTCTCGACCACCAGACCGCGCTCGGCGAGAAAGCGCGTCACGATGGCCGCGGGAATGCCACTTCGGGCCAGGCGCCCCTGTTCCTCCACGCCGGGGGTGAGCAGGGTGACCTTGATCGGATCCAGCAGGGCGTAGTCGTCCGCCATCGAGCCGAAGCCGTGCCACTCGGCCTCGCTGTCGAGTGTCCAGTCGTGCGGCGCAAGCGGTTCTGCTGCCAGCGCTTGTTCAGGCTCCCAGAGATCAAACCACCACTCATCCTCGTCCAGCCGCTCGGCGATCTGCTGCATGGCGCAACGAAACGATAGCGCTTCGTCCAGGGTTTCCTGTACCAGTGAGCGACCCGGAGCACCGGCCATCATGCCTGTAGCCACATCGATGGAGGCGATGATGCCGTAGTGCGGTGAGGTGGAGGTGTGCATCATGAAGGCTTCGTTGAACCGTTCTGCATCCAGTGACTGCTCCTCGCTGTTCTCGGCAAGAATGATTGAGGCCTGGGACAGGGCCGCCAATACCTTGTGTGGCGATTGCGTTGCGAATACCAGCGGATGCTGCGCGCGGGGAAACCCGCGATGGCGACCCATGCCATGGCGCCCGGCATAAAATTCGTGGAAGGCGGCGTAGCCGTACCAGGCTTCGTCAAAATGCAGAATGTCGACCGCGTCCTCAAGTTCGTCCTTGATCAGCTCAGCGTTATAGCAGAGGCCGTCGTAGGTTGAATTGGTCACAACGGCCAGGCGAATTTTAGCGTCGCGTCCCTGCAGCAGCGGATGTTCTGCCAATCGTTCGCGCAGTCGCTCGGGTGAAAACGAATTGAGGCTGATCGGACCGATAATGCCGTAGTCGTTTCGCGAGCCGGTGAGGTATAGCGGAATCGCACCGGTCATGATGATCGCGTGCAAGATCGACTTGTGACAGTTGCGGTCCACCAGAACCACGTCATCGCGGGTGACATAGGCGTGCCAGATGATCTTGTTGGCAGTAGAGGTGCCGTTAACCACGTAGAAGCTGTGGTCGGCGCCAAAGGTCCGTGCGGTGTTGGCCTCCGCCGCCGCGATAGGGCCGCTGTGGTCCAGCAGCGAGCCCAGGCCTGGCACCGACACCGACAGATCCGAGCGCAACGTGTTTTCACCGAAGAAATCGTGAAAAGCGCGCCCGACCGGACTCTTGCGAAAGGCCACACCGCCACCATGTCCAGGAGAATGCCAGGAGTAACTGGCGCGTCCGGTGTAATCCATCAGCGCCTTGAAAAACGGCGGCAACAGCTGGGATAGATAAGAACGGGCAGTGCGCGCAATCTGTCCGGCGATAAAGGGCAGGGTATCCTCGAACAGGTAGATGATGCCGCGCAACTGATGCAGGTTGCGCAGCTCGGCGAGCTTGGCGCTGTCCAGGTTCTGTTGAATGCTCAAGGCCATTATCGGCAGTTCGGGTGAGCGCGAATGCGCGGCTTCGAAGAGTGCCCGCACCGGTGTCAGGTCGGCTTCCAGATCCGCAGTAAACAGAATGCAGGACAGGCCCCGGTGCGCTTCGGCGATCAGGCGGCCCTCGTCAGTTGACGCGGTTCCCAGAACCTCGAATCCTTCCTGCTCCAGCCCTTTGAAGAGTTCCGTAAGCTGAGTGCCAGCCACATCCTGGCGGCCGATATGAGGATTGATAACCAGAATGGGAAAGTGCAGGTGTTTGAACATGTTCAGGTTCCGTCAGAGGAATGGGTACAAACTAGCCGCTTGGTTGCCATTGCGGCAAGCGAACTCCGTGCGAGCAACTGAATCTGAGGGAAGGATGGCGGCTGACGAATGTTATGCTGCGTATCCGTCGAATGCGTTGAAGTTGAAGGAGCTGACTCTGTGAACTGGGATTTCGATAATCCGCACACCTGCGATATTACCGTCCAAGCGGTCGATATAGACGAATTGGGGCATGCCAATAACGCCGTGTATGTCGGCTGGCTGGAGCGTTGTGCCTGGCAACATTCGCAGACTCTGGGACTGGGCGTGGAGGAATACCGCGAGCTGGATCGGGCAATGGCGGTGCTGCGCCACGAGATCGATTACCTCGGTGCGGCCTACCAGGGCGACGAGCTGGTGATGGCGACCTGGATCGTTCACTGGGACCGCAAGCTACGCATGACGCGCCATTTCCAGTTAGTGCGCAAGTCAGATCAGGCAACGCTGCTGCGAGCAGAGACCATCTTCGCCTGCATCGAAATGAGCTCCGGCAAACCGAGACGCATGCCGCCGGTTTTTATTGAAAAATATGCTCGTGGTCTGACGGAAGCGCAGATGCAGAGCTGAGAGCGGGATGGGGCTAGCAGGAAGGCAAGGCGAGCCGACCAGAGTGGCGGCGCGCCGTTGAAACCGGCGGGGCGTTACTTAACGATACTCGCAGAGATAGGCGGTATCCTGCTCGACCTGCAAATGAAAGCGGCTGTTACCAGGCACAGTAAATTGCATGCCCGCACTGAACTCTTCCCACTGCTCGCTACCTGGTAGTTTTACGGTCAGGTGGCCGCTGATGACGTGCATGATCTCCAGCTGGCTGGTGCCAAACTCGTATTCTCCAGGCGCCATCACGCCGACGGTCGCTGAGCCTTCTGGTTGCCGAAAGGCGATAGAGGCTACCTTGCCTTCGAAGTATTCGTTTACCGTGAACATTGATGCGCTCCTGATAGATCGTCGAAAAGGTCAACATTATGCCGATGCGACTCTTGCAGCGGCAATGCTATTTGCACTGTAGCGCTAATCTTTTCTTCTCCTGGCCTGACCGATTAATGGGCTGCTCAACCCTTCATTGCTGAACCTGGCCTGACTTTGACGGTCAGCTAATGTGTACCCCACAACCATACGGAGTCCTTATGAAAGCCTCTGCAACTGCCTGGTTTGCTGCGCTGGTCCTTGGTTTGTCGGCCGCTTCTGCCCACGCCGATGATGTGGACGGTGAGATTGAGTCTGTTGACGCAGAAGCGAAGTCTATAACGGTCGATGGCAAAATCTACTCGACCAATGAGCAGACAGAATACGAAGACGAGCTGAAGTCTTTCGACGATCTCAAGCAAGGCCTGCGCGTCGAGGTGGATTACGAAGAGACTGACGGCGAGATGATCGCCACAGAAATTGAAATCGACGACTGAGTCACCGGCGTGCCCAGCTGCCGCAGGAGATCTGCGGCCTGGTTTCCCCCTTGAGCCCTGTTATCATCCCTTGCATGCAATGACTGATTCTCTCGAGCACAGGTCGATAGCCTGGCTGCAGAGCATGTATCCCTTTGACAACTTTGTACCGACCCGGGAGGTAATATGGCGAGCATCGCTTTTATAGGTTTGGGCGTAATGGGGTATCCCATGGCCGGTCATTTGCTTCGCGCGGGGCATGAAGTGGGCGTCTTTAATCGCACTGCTTCGAAGGCCGAGGCCTGGGTTGCCGAATACGGGGGGCAAGCCTTTGCCACGCCGGCGCAAGTGGCGGCTGACCGTGATTTCATTATGCTCTGCGTAGGTAATGACGATGACCTGCGCCAGGTGATTGGTGGTCCCGATGGGGTCCTTGCGGGGATTCGATCCGGTGCGGTGCTGGTCGACCATACAACGGCTTCGGCTGGCGTCGCGCGTGAGATGGCTCAGCTGTGTGCGGCGAAGGGGGTCGGGTTTCTGGACGCACCGGTATCCGGAGGCCAGGCCGGCGCCGAGGCTGGGCAGCTGACCGTAATGGTCGGCGGCGACGAGGCGGTTTATGACCTGGCCCGTCCAGCCATCGGTAGCTATGCAAAGATGGTGCGGCGCATGGGCGAGGTGGGCAGTGGGCAGTTGACCAAGATGGTCAATCAGATCTGTATTGCCGGCCTGGTACAGGGGCTCGCCGAAGCGCTGAATTTTGCTCGCTGTGCGGGTCTGGATGCCGAGGCCGCGATGCAGGTAATAAGCAAGGGTGCGGCGCAATCATGGCAACTGGAGAACCGCCACAAGACCATGATTGCCGGTGAGTTTGAATTCGGCTTTGCGGTGGACTGGATGCGTAAGGATCTGAGTATCGTGCTGGATGAGTCGCGCGAAAACGGTGCGCAGTTGCCAGTTACGGCTTTGGTGGACCAGTTCTATGCTGATGTCCAATCGATGGGAGGAGGGCGCTGGGATACTTCGAGTCTGATTGCCAGGCTTGATCGCGACAAATAAACTGTCGCCGGCCGTGTCTGCACGCGTTCAGGATGGCTTGAGCGCAGACGAGCCGAGAAGGTTTGTTTCAGCGAGGTAGGCCGGTATGAAATGTCGGGAAGGCTGTGGCGCTTGCTGTATTGCGCCTTCGATAAGCTCTGCAATTCCGGGAATGCCTGAGGGTAAGCCTGCGGGCGTTGCGTGCATTCACCTGACTCCAGAGCATCGATGCGGGATCTTTACTTCACCGTCGCGTCCGCTGGTATGTGGGCAGTTTTCTGCTGACCCGGAGGTGTGTGGGGAGATCAGAGAAGAAGCATTGATGATATTGCATTGGTGGGAGCAGCAAACCGCCTGAGCATCTAATCGGCGGCGAGCATTTGTTTCGGTCCGGACAATAAAAACCCCGCTTGTTGGCGGGGTTCTTTGTATTGCTTTACTTCTCCGGGTAGTCCCGTTGGAGCGCGCCGGTGTACAGCTGGCGCGGACGGCCGATCTTGTACGGCATGCTGATCATCTCATTCCAGTGAGCGATCCAGCCTGGCGTGCGGCCTGTAGCAAATATTACGGTGAACATCTCGGTAGGAATGCCGATGGCCTTGAGAATGATGCCGGAATAAAAGTCTACGTTCGGGTACAGGTTCCGCTCGACGAAGTAGGGATCGGTGAGCGCAATTTCTTCCAGCTTCATCGCCAGCTCGAGCTGCGGATCGTTGATGCCGAGTTCGCCGAGAACTTCGTCGCAGGTCTGCTTCATGACCTTGGCGCGCGGGTCAAAGTTCTTGTAAACGCGATGGCCGAAGCCCATCAGCTTGAACGGGTCGTCCTTGTCTTTGGCCTTGTCGACATACTTATCGATATTGGAGACGTCACCGATTTCGTCCAGCATCCTCAGGACGGCCTCGTTGGCGCCACCGTGTGCTGGACCCCACAGAGCGGCAATGCCGGCTGCGATACAGGCGAAGGGGTTGGCGCCGGAGGAGCCGGCCAGGCGTACGGTAGAAGTTGAAGCGTTCTGTTCATGGTCTGCGTGCAACACAAACACCCGGTCCATTGCCTTGGCCAGGATCGGACTGATCTTCTTCTCTTCACATGGCGTGTTGAACATCATGTGCAGGAAGTTTTCCGAGTAGGACAGATCGTTGCGCGGGAACATGAACGGCTGGCCAACCGAGTATTTGTACACCATCGCCGCCAGGGTAGGCATCTTGGCAATCAGGCGGATCGCCGAAATTTCCCGATGATGGGCGTCGTTAATGTCGAGTGAGTCGTGATAAAAAGCAGACAGTGCGCCTATTACGCCACACATGATCGCCATCGGATGCGCGTCACGACGGAAGCCGTTAAAGAAGTGCGACAGCTGCTCATGCACCATGGTGTGGCGCTTGATGGTGGTGTCAAAGGCGTGCTTCTCTTCGTCCGTTGGAAGCTCGCCCTTCAGCAGTAAAAAGCAGGTCTCGAGGAAATCGGATTTCTCGGCCAATTGCTCGATCGGGTATCCCCGATGCAACAAAATCCCTTTGTCGCCATCAATGTAGGTGATCTTTGATTCACAGGATGATGTGGCCATGAAGCCGGGATCAAACGTAAAGACCCCTTCCGCCGTCAAACCGCGTACGTCGACCACATCTGGGCCTAGGGTGCCAGAGTAAACTGGCAGATCGATGGGGGCAGCGCCCTCGATGATCAATTGCGCCTTTTTATCAGCCATGAGGCCTCCTGTTTGATGGTATCGAAAGTGTGCCCCCACGCAGGGCCCGCATCACTATAAGGTCATAATCCTGTTTGTCAATTATGCGGATAGCGAATGGTTATAGGCGCGATTTAGGCAGTCAATAGGCTGCCAGATCCCTGATGTTCAGCGCATGAGATGGCTTGAGGATGCCTGCCTGGAAGAGTGTATCGGATTGTAATCAAGGGCCTGAGTCTCTATACTCCTTGTCCGGAAAAGCGGCCCATTAGCCTTCTGCCTGTCCCGGCGAGGCTGCCTGATATGGGCGCTTGGGTACCCACGCGAGTGCGCCTTCCTATAATCCAGCCCTGCCCACAGGGCCATGAGTGTGAATATAGCCGTGAATAGCAAAAGACCTGTCAATTTAGACCTCAGGACCATCAAACTTCCTGTCACTGCCTACACATCTATTGCTCACCGTATCTCGGGCATCATTCTGTTCATCGCCATAGCAGGTTTGCTGTGGATGCTGGACAGCTCTCTGAGATCTGAAAGCGGATTCGAGCATGTTCAGGATGTATTCGAGAACCCATTAGTCAAGTTCATCACCTGGGGCGTCGTATCCGCTCTGCTGTATCACCTGGTGGCTGGCATACGCCACCTGGTAATGGATGCTGGCATCGGTGAAGGGCTTGAAAGTGGCAAGCGTGGCGCACAGGCGGTCATCGTCATCGCCGCCGTTCTGATTGTTCTTCTGGGAGTATGGATATGGTAACCAACGTCACCAACCTGTCGCGCAGCGGCCTGTATGATTGGATGGCGCAGCGTGTTTCTGCAGTGGTACTGGCTGTTTACACTCTGTTTCTGCTCGGTTACCTGATCGCCAATCCTGGCCTGTCCTATGAACAATGGCATGGCCTGTTCAGCCAGAACTGGATGCGCATCTTCAGTCTGCTGACGCTGGTTGCTCTGAGTGTGCACGCCTGGGTCGGAATGTGGACGATTTCTACTGACTATCTCACCTCGATGGCGCTGGGCAAGTCCGCCACCGTTGTTCGCTTCCTCTTCCAGACTGTTTGCGGGCTGGCAATGTTTGTCCTGTTCGTCTGGGGCGTCCAGATTCTTTGGGGTTTATAAATGGCTAATATTCGTACACTGACTTTTGATGCCATCATTGTGGGTGGCGGTGGTGCCGGTATGCGCGCGGCACTGCAACTGGCTCAAGGTGGTCACAAGACCGCTGTTGTCACCAAAGTATTCCCGACCCGTTCGCACACGGTATCCGCCCAGGGCGGCATTACCTGCGCGATCGCCTCGGCAGATCCGAACGATGACTGGCGCTGGCACATGTATGACACTGTCAAGGGCTCCGATTACATCGGTGACCAGGACGCTATCGAATACATGTGTTCCGTAGGACCCGAAACGGTGTTCGAGCTTGAGCATATGGGCCTGCCGTTTTCCCGTACCGAGCAGGGCCGCATCTATCAGCGTCCGTTCGGCGGTCAGTCCAAAGGTCCGGATAACCCGACTCAGGCTGCTCGTACCTGCGCCGCCGCTGACCGGACTGGTCACGCGTTGCTGCATACGCTGTATCAGAACAACATCAAGCATGACACTACCTTCCTTAATGAATGGTATGCGGTGGATCTGGTCAAGAACCAGGACGGCGTGGTTGTCGGTGTCATCGCTATTTGTATCGAAACCGGTGAAACCGTTTACATCCGCGCCAAGGCAACCGTATTGGCCACCGGTGGAGCGGGGCGCATCTATGCCTCCACTACCAACGCGCTGATCAATACAGGCGATGGCGTCGGCATGGCGTTGCGCGCAGGCGTGCCGGTTCAGGATATTGAAATGTGGCAGTTCCACCCCACCGGTATTGCTGGCGCGGGTACGCTGGTCACCGAAGGTTGCCGTGGTGAGGGTGGATACCTGATCAACAAGCATGGCGAGCGGTTCATGGAGCGCTATGCGCCGAACGCCAAAGACCTTGCAGGCCGTGACGTCGTCGCGCGTTCGATGGTCAAGGAAATCCTTGCCGGTAACGGCTGTGGTCCGGATGGCGATCACGTGATGCTTAAGCTTGATCACCTGGGCGAAGAGGTTCTGCACAGCCGTCTGCCTGGGATCTGTGAGCTCTCCAAGACCTTCGCTCACGTTGATCCTGTAACCGCACCGATTCCTGTGGTGCCGACCTGTCACTACATGATGGGCGGGGTTCCCACCAACATTCATGGCCAGGCGTTGACCCAGGATGCCCAGGGCAATGACAAGATTATCGACGGTCTGTTTGCCGTGGGTGAAGTGGCGTGCGTATCGGTTCACGGTGCCAACCGTCTGGGCGGCAACTCGCTCCTTGATCTGGTGGTGTTCGGCCGTGCGGCTGGTCTGCACCTGGAAAGCGCACTGAAGGAAGGTATCGAGCACCGCGGCGCTTCGGAGTCCGACATCGAAACCTCCCTAGCACGCTTGTCCGGTCTGAACGAACGCACCACTGGCGAGGATGTAGCACCGCTGCGTAAAGAACTGCAGAACTGCATGCAGAACTATTTCGGTGTGTTCCGTACCGGCGAGTTCATGCAGAAAGGCATCAAGCAGCTAGCCGATCTGCGCGAGCGTATCGCCAACGTCAAGATCGATGACAAGAGCCAGGCGTTCAACACTGCCCGGATCGAAGCCCTCGAACTGCAGAACCTGCTGGAAGTCGCTGAGGCCACTGCTATCGCCGCTGAGACGCGCACTGAGAGCCGTGGGGCCCACGCACGCGAAGATTACGAGGACCGGGACGACGTGAACTGGTTGTGTCACAGCCTGTACATGCCCGAGACCAAGGAACTGCGCAAGCGTGCGGTGAATTTCTCACCAAAGACAGTGCCGACCTTCGAGCCTAAAGTGCGTACTTATTAAGGGTGACCGATATGTTGAAAGTAAGCGTCTACCGTTATAACCCCGAGAGCGACAACGCTCCCTATATGCAGGATTTCCAGATCGACACCGGTGGCAAGGACATCATGGTTCTTGACGTACTGGCGCTGGTCAAGGAGCAGGACGTGGGTATGGCTTACCGTCGCTCCTGCCGTGAGGGTGTTTGTGGTTCAGACGGGATGAACATCAACGGAAAAAACGGCCTGGCCTGTATTACTCCGTTGTCGGATGTCGTGAAGAACAACAAGCTGGTTTTACGTCCTTTGCCTGGTTTGCCGGTAATACGTGACCTGGTCGTGGATATGAGCATCTTCTATAAGCAATACGAGAAGGTTCAGCCGTATTTGCAGAATGACACGCCGGCGCCAGCTATTGAGCGCCTGCAATCGCCTGAAGAGCGCGCGAAGCTGGATGGCCTGTACGAGTGTATTCTCTGTGCATGCTGCTCCAGTTCCTGCCCTTCGTTCTGGTGGAACCCGGACAAATTTATTGGTCCTGCTGGTCTGCTCCAGGCTTACCGCTTTTTGGCGGACAGCCGCGACAACAAGACCGATGAGCGTCTGGCTTCTCTGGATGATCCGTTCAGCGTGTTTCGCTGCCGCGGCATCATGAACTGCGTAAATGTATGCCCGAAGGGTCTGAATCCGACCCGCGCTATTGGCCACATCCGCAACATGCTGTTGCAAAGCGGTATTTGATTGGCGTGATTCTGCATTAAGGTTGGCCTGTGCTGGCTCCTGCTATAGGGAGCCAGTCAGAATTAGTCGAGCCGCAGCCCACAAAGCCGCGGTTTGTAATACCTATAAACCAACAGGGGCACTCGGGTAACACCCGAACTATCTGTCGGGGCCGGCAATTATTCCGGGCATCAGGATGAGCAGAGCAGAGAGCGGCAGCGACACTGTCGAACGCTTTAATCATAGCCTGCACGGAAGGCAGTTTCTTATGCCGATTAATGGTCTTTGCGCCAGATGGTGTCCCCTTAAAGAGGGTGACCAAGCATGCCAGACAGCGAAATGCAGCAGCTGTGGAGCACGTCTCACTTATCCGGTGGGAATGCCTCCTATGTTGAAGAGCTCTATGAGCTCTATCTGCACGATCCGAACAGCGTAGCCGAGGAGTGGTGCAGTTATTTTCAGAAGCTGCCACAGATCAACGGACACGCCGCATCGGATGTTTCCCATTCCACCATTCGCGAGCATTTTCAGAAGCTTGCGACCAGTAACCGCCGTCCCCAGGCGAGTGCCGGTGGCCAAGTCAGCAGTGAGCACGAGAAGAAGCAGGTTGATGTACTGCGCCTCATCCAGGCCTATCGGATGCGCGGTCACCAGGCCTCTCGTCTCGATCCGCTCGGCTTGTGGGTTCGGGACAATATCGCTGACCTGACCTTCGACGATTACGCATTGACCGACGCCGATCTGGACACCGTGTTCCGCACGGGTGAACTGAAAATCGGCAAGGAAGAAGCCCCCCTCCGAGAAATCATTGAGGCGTTACAGTCGACTTACTGCTCGACTTTCGGCGCCGAATACATGCACATCGTCGACTCGGCCCAGCGTCGCTGGTTTCAGCAGCGACTGGAAACCGTGCGCGGTCGTCCACAGCACTCGGTGGAAAGCCGCAAGCACCTGCTTGAGCGTCTGACCGCTGCCGAAGGCCTTGAGAAGTACCTGGGTACCAAATATCCGGGTACCAAGCGTTTCGGCGCTGAAGGTGCCGAGAGCATGATTCCTCTGCTCGACGAAATCATCCAGCGTGCCGGTTCCTATGGCACGCAGGAGATCGTATTGGGAATGGCCCACCGCGGCCGTCTGAACGTATTGGTCAATACGCTTGGCAAAAACCCACGCGAGTTGTTCAACGAGTTCGAGGGCAAGACCAAGTTGGAGCTGGGCTCCGGCGACGTCAAATATCACCAGGGCTTCTCGTCCAACGTGATGACCTCCGGCGGTGAAGTGCATCTTGCACTGGCATTCAACCCCTCACACCTTGAGATCGTATCTCCGGTGGTCGAAGGGTCTGTGCGAGCGCGTCAGGACCGTCGCAAGGACACCACTGGCAACAAGGTGTTGCCGATCAGTATTCACGGTGATGCGGCGTTCGCCGGCCAGGGCGTGGTCATGGAGACATTCCAGATGTCTCAGACCCGTGCCTTCAAGACCGGCGGCACCATCCACCTCATTATTAACAACCAGGTCGGCTTTACGACCAGCCGTCAGGAAGACGCGCGCTCCACTGAGTACTCCACGGATGTGGCCAAGATGATCCAGGCCCCGATTCTTCACGTGAACGGTGACGATCCTGAAGCAGTCCTGTCTGTCACCCAGCTGGCTGTCGACTATCGCATGCAGTTCAAGCGCGACGTGGTTATCGACCTGGTCTGCTATCGCCGTCGTGGTCACAACGAAGCGGACGAGCCTTCCGGCACCCAGCCGCTGATGTATTCAGTCATCAGCAAGCATCCGACCACGCGTGATATTTACGCCGAGCGTCTAGTGCAAGCCGGTGTGCTGACTAGCGAAGATGTCGAGAGCATGATCGATGAATATCGGACCGCGCTGGACAATGGCGACCACGTCGTCAAAAGTCTGGTCAAGGAGCCCGATAGCACCTCATTCGTCGACTGGGCACCCTATCTCGGGCACGTGTGGACAGCGCGCCACGACACGCGTTTCGATCTGAAGACCCTGCAGGATCTGGCCAATCAGCTCAATACCCTGCCTGATGGCCTGGTCGTGCAGCGTCAGACAGGCAAGATCATCGAAGACCGTCGCAAGATGGCCGCCAGCGGCCTGGCATTGAACTGGGGTTTCGCAGAGACCATGGCCTACGCCACGTTGCTGCATGAAGGACACCCGGTGCGCATTTCCGGTCAGGACGTTGGTCGCGGTACCTTCTCGCACCGTCATGCGGTGTTGCACAACCAGAAGGACGGGACCAGCTACGTTCCGTTGGCCAACCTGTCGGAAAACCAGCCGCGCTTCGATATCTATGACTCGCTGTTGTCGGAGGAGGCGGTGTTGGCCTTCGAGTACGGTTACGCAACCACTACTCCCAATGCACTGGTGATCTGGGAAGCACAGTTCGGTGACTTTGCCAACGGTGCCCAGGTGGTTATCGACCAGTTCATCTCCAGTGGGGAGCACAAGTGGGGCCGTCTGTGCGGGCTGACCATGCTGCTGCCGCACGGTTATGAAGGGCAGGGTCCGGAGCACTCGTCTGCGCGTCTCGAACGTTTCCTGCAGCTCAGCGCCGAGCATAATATCCAGGTCTGTGTGCCGACCACGCCTGCGCAGATCTATCACCTATTGCGTCGCCAGGTGATTCGTCCGCTGCGCAAGCCTCTGATCGTGCTGACGCCGAAGTCACTGCTGCGTCACAAACTCGCGGTATCCAGCCTGGAAGACCTCTCCGAGGGTTCATTCCAGACGGTTGTCCCGGAGATTGACACGCTCGACCCTGCCAAGGTTGAGCGCGTCGTGATGTGTAGCGGCAAGGTTTACTACGATCTGCTGGAAAAACGTCGTGCCGAGGGTAATGAGACCGTGGCCATCGTGCGTATCGAGCAGCTGTACCCGTTCCCCGAGGAAGACCTCGCCGAAGCGCTGGCGCCCTACCAGTCATTGAAGAAGGTCATCTGGTGTCAGGAAGAGCCGATGAACCAGGGCGCCTGGTATTGCAGCCAGCATCATATGCGTCGGGTAATCGGCCAGCACAAGATCGACAACCTGTATCTGGACTACGCTGGACGGGAAGCCTCGGCTGCGCCCGCTGGTGGATATGCGTCCATGCATGCAGAACAACAGGCAAAACTCCTGCAAGACGCTTTCACCATCTAAGCCGTTGCAGACACAACAGAATTGATAAGGATCGACCATGGCTATTGAAATCAAGGCCCCTACTTTCCCTGAATCGGTTGCCGACGGCACCGTGGCGACCTGGCACAAGCAGCCGGGTGATGCAGTTAAGCGCGACGAGCTGATCGTTGATATCGAAACCGACAAAGTCGTACTGGAAGTACTGGCGGAAGCCGATGGCGTACTCGGAGACATCATCAAGGGCGAAGGCGAGACCGTGCTCAGCGCCGAGTTGCTTGGCACCTTGAACGAAGGTGCCGCCGCGTCAGCGCCTGCTGCCAAGGAAGCACCCAAGCAGGAAGCCTCCTCGGCAGCTGCACCTGCTGCAGCTGAATCGGCTGACGACGCGATAATGGCACCTGCCGCACGCAAGCTGGCCGAAGAGAATGGGCTGAACGCTTCGCAGATTTCCGGCACCGGCAAGGGCGGGCGCATCACCAAGGAAGACGTGGTGAACGCCATCGAAGCCAAGAAAGCGGCTCCGGCCAAACCCGCTGCAGCACCTGCCAAGCCGGCGGCTGCCGCCTCCGGTGCCGAGGCGCTGGGAGAGGGTGATCGTGTTGAGAAACGCGTACCAATGACCCGCCTGCGCGCACGTATCGCCGAGCGTCTGGTGGATGCCCAGTCGAGCATGGCGATGTTGACTACCTTTAATGAAGTTAACATGAAGCCGATCATGGATCTGCGCAAGAAGTACAAGGACCAGTTCGAGAAGAAACACGACGGTGTACGTCTCGGCTTCATGTCGTTCTTCGTCAAGGCGGCCACCGAGGCGCTCAAGCGTTTTCCCGCGGTCAACGCGTCCCTTGATGGCAATGACGTCGTCTATCACGGCTATCAGGATATCGGCGTTGCCGTATCCAGTGACCGTGGTCTGGTTGTACCTATCCTGCGCAACACTGAGCACATGGGGCTCGCACAGATCGAAGGCACCATTGCCGACTACGGCCGCAAGGCGCGTGACGGCAAGCTGTCGATGGAAGAAATGACTGGCGGCACCTTCACCATTTCCAATGGTGGTGTGTTTGGTTCGCTGTTGTCCTCGCCGATCGTGAATCCGCCGCAGGCCGCGATTCTGGGCATGCACAAGATCCAGGAGCGTCCGATGGCCGTGAATGGACAGGTAGTCGTGCTGCCAATGATGTATCTGGCACTGTCCTACGATCACCGCCTGATCGACGGCAAGGAAGCGGTCAGCTTCCTGGTTGCCATCAAGGATCTGCTGGAAGATCCAGCGCGCATTCTGCTGGAAATCTGATTCAGTCAACGCGTTCAGTGTCGAGCGGCAAGCTGTCAGCGGGGATTGTGCCTGACAGCTTCTGAGCTCCGCCGCAAATAGAGGAAATGGATATGAGTGAGAAATACGATGTGGTCGTTATCGGTGCCGGTCCCGGTGGTTATGTGGCCGCCATTCGCGCCACACAACTCGGTCTGAAAACCGCATGTATCGAGAAATACGTAGGTAAGGACGGCAAACAGGCCCTCGGTGGGACGTGCTTGAACGTGGGTTGTATTCCGTCCAAGGCGTTGCTGGACAGTTCCTGGAAATTTCATGAAGCGCAGGAAGGTCTGGCGCTGCATGGCATCGAAACCAAAGGTGTCACTATTGATGTGCCGGCGATGGTTGACCGCAAGGACAAGATCGTCAAGCAGTTCACCGGTGGCGTAGCCGCGCTGTTCAAGGCCAATGGTGTCACCGCCATCGAAGGCCACGGCAAGCTGCTGGCCAACAAGCAGGTTGAAGTCACCGCGAAGGACGGCACCACCACCCTTATCGAGGCGACTAACGTCATTCTTGCCTCCGGTTCACGCCCAATCGAAATCCCGCCTGCACCTTTGACTGAAAACATCATTGTCGATTCCACCGGTGCACTGGATTTCCAGACCATTCCGCAGAAGCTGGGCGTGATCGGCGCCGGTGTGATCGGTCTGGAGCTTGGCTCGGTATGGCGTCGCCTGGGTGCCGAGGTTGTGGTTTTCGAGGCGATGGACAAGTTCCTTAGCCTGGCCGACGAGCAGGTGGCCAAGGAAGCACTCAAGACCTTCACCAAACAGGGCCTGCAGATTCGTCTGGGTGCCCGGGTGACTGGCACTGAAGTCAAGGGTGAGCAGGTAACCGTTTCGTTCACTGACGCCAACGGCGAGCAGCAGCTGACATTCGACAAGTTGATTGTGGCGGTCGGGCGTCGCGCTTATACCGAGAACCTGCTGGCTTCCGACTGTGGCGTTGATCTGGATGAGCGCGGTGTGATTTTCGTTGATGACTACTGCGAAACCAGCGCACCGGGCGTGTATGCCGTCGGAGACGCGGTTCGTGGTCCGATGCTCGCACACAAATCGTCTGAAGAAGGCGTGATGGTTGCCGAGCGTATCGCGGGCCAGAAAGCTGCGATGAATTATGACCTGGTCCCCTCGGTTATCTATACCCACCCGGAAATCGCGTGGGTCGGCAAGAACGAGCAGCAGCTCAAGGCTGAAAACGTCGAAGTCAATGTCGGCGTATTCCCCTTCGCAGCCAATGGCCGCGCAGTAGCGGCTAACGAAACCACTGGTATGGTCAAGGTGATTGCGGATGCCAAGACTGACCGTGTACTGGGTGTACACGTGATTGGTCCTGGTGCAGCAGAGCTGGTACAGCAGGGCGCCATTGCTATGGAGTTCGGCACCAGCGCAGAAGACATCGGCATGATGGTCTTCTCGCATCCGACCGTATCAGAAGCGCTGAAGGAAGCAGCGTTAGCGGTAAATGGCCACGCAATACATGTAGCCAATCGCAAGAAGCGTTAAGATATCGCCCCTGTGACCGGCGGGTCATAAAATCCGCCGGTTGCCTGGCCCTTATCTGCAAGCACAGGTCGAAGGATCGGCCAGTCACCTGCGGGTGATACCCAGACGATGAATCCTGTCGGATGAGAACGATACATCGCCTGGCAAGGGTGACGGCGGTGCGGTCTGGCCGCTGCCATGAACGCAATTCCTACACGATCAAAACGGTAGACACGTATGAATCTCCACGAATATCAGGGAAAGCAGCTCTTCGCTGAGTACGGCCTTCCTGTCTCCAAGGGTTACGCTGTTGACACTCCTGAAGAAGCAGCAGAAGCCTGCGACAAAATCGGTGGTACCGAGTGGGTCGTCAAGGCTCAGGTTCACGCTGGCGGTCGCGGCAAAGCAGGCGGCGTCAAGCTGATCAAAAGCAAGGAAGACGCGAAGGCTTTCGCTGAAAAATGGCTTGGCCAGCGTCTGGTCACGTATCAGACCGATGCCGATGGCCAGCCCGTTGCCAAGATTCTGGTTGAATCCTGCACCGACATTGCCCAGGAGCTGTACCTTGGCGCAGTCGTCGACCGTTCCACCCGCCGTATCGTGTTCATGGCATCTACCGAAGGTGGCGTGGAGATTGAAAAGGTCGCAGAAGACACTCCCGAGAAGATCCTCAAGGCAACCATCGATCCGCTGGTCGGACCACAGCCTTATCAGGGCCGTGACCTGGCATTTCAGCTGGGCCTAAAAGGCGACCAGATCAAGCAGTTCACCAAGATCTTCATGGGTCTGGGTAAACTGTTTGCCGACTACGACCTGGCTCTGCTGGAAATCAACCCGCTGGTCATCAAGGCCGACGGTGATCTGCACTGCCTGGACGCCAAGCTTGGCATTGATGGCAACGCCATGTATCGCCAGCCAAAACTGCGTGCAATGCATGATCCGTCGCAGGACGATCCGCGCGAAGCTCACGCCGCCAAGTTCGAACTGAACTACGTTGCCCTTGAAGGCAACATCGGCTGCATGGTCAACGGTGCCGGTCTGGCCATGGGTACTATGGACATCGTCAACCACCACGGCGGCAAGCCTGCGAACTTCCTGGATGTGGGCGGCGGCGCGACTAAAGAGCGCGTTACCGAAGCTTTCAAGATCATTCTGTCCGACAGCAATGTTAAGGCCGTTCTGGTCAACATCTTCGGCGGCATCGTTCGTTGCGACATGATTGCCGAAGGCATCATTGGCGCGGTGAAAGAAGTCGGCGTGAAAGTACCGGTAGTGGTTCGTCTGGAAGGCAACAATGCTGACCTGGGTGCCAAGGTATTGCAGGAAAGTGGTCTGAACATCATTGCAGCAACCAGTCTGACCGACGCTGCTGAGCAAGTCGTCAAGGCCGCGGAGGGTAAATAAATGAGCATTTTGATCGATAAAGATACCAAGGTAATTTGCCAGGGCATCACAGGTTCGCAGGGTTCGTTCCACACCGAACAGGCCATCGAGTACGGCACCCAGATGGTTGGTGGCGTCACGCCGGGCAAGGGGGGTACTACCCACCTGGGCCTGCCGGTGTTCAACACCGTTCGTGAAGCCGTCGAACAGACCGGTGCTACTGCCAGCGTGATCTACGTTCCGGCGCCGTTCTGCAAGGACTCCATCCTTGAAGCGGCCAACGGTGGCATCAAGCTGATCGTCTGCATCACCGAAGGCATCCCGACTCTGGACATGCTCGACTGTAAAGTCGTCTGTGACCAACTGGGCGTACGTCTGATCGGGCCTAACTGCCCAGGCGTTATCACTCCCGGCGAATGCAAGATCGGCATCATGCCTGGCCACATTCACCTGCCTGGCAAGGTCGGTATTGTGTCCCGTTCAGGCACCCTGACCTACGAAGCGGTCAAGCAGACCACGGACGCCGGCTTTGGCCAGTCCAGCTGTGTAGGTATCGGTGGTGATCCGATCCCGGGCTCGAACTTCATCGACATCCTGGAGATGTTCGAGAAGGATCCGAAGACCGAAGCTATCGTGATGATCGGCGAGATCGGCGGCAGTGCTGAAGAAGAAGCTGCAGCCTATATCAAGTCCAACGTCACCAAGCCGGTGGTTTCCTACATCGCGGGTGTAACCGCTCCGGCGGGCAAGCGTATGGGCCATGCCGGTGCGATTATCTCCGGCGGCAAGGGTACTGCCGACGAGAAGTTTGCAGCGTTGGAAGATGCGGGCGTCAAGACCGTACGTTCCCTGGCTGATATTGGCAAGGCACTGTCCGAGCTGACTGGCTGGGCAATGAAGTAATTGATATCCGGGGCTACGGCCCCTGCGTCAAATGAAACCCCGCTTCGGCGGGGTTTTTGTGTATCTGGTCATCTATAATGCGCGGGCTATCGCTCGTCTTTACCGGATGAGCCTGACCTTGAAGAGATCTCGTGAAAAAACTGTCATCCGCAAATCTGCTTGCTCTGGGCTTTATGACATTCGCTCTGTTTCTTGGCGCTGGTAACGTCGTATTCCCCCCCGAGGCCGGGCTGGTCGCTGGGCAAAACCTCTGGCCGACGGCGCTCGGCTTCCTGATCACCGCGGTGGGTCTGCCTTTGCTTACCCTGGTGGCGCTTGCCAGAGTAGGCGGTGGCATCAATGAGCTGACCAGTTCATTAGGCCGCTGGCCCGGTCTGGTCCTGGCCATACTGGTGTACCTTGCGATTGGCCCACTGTTCGCCACACCGCGTACCGCCGTAGTGTCATATGAAATAGGTATAGTGCCTTTCGTGCAGGACAGCTGGCAGGCGTTACTCGTCTATACGCTGGTGTTCTTCTCGGCGGTGTTGTTTCTGGCTCTCAAGCCGGGGCGCCTGATGGATAACGTCGGTAAATACATCACGCCAATACTGATAGCAGCGCTGGTGATATTAGGTCTGGCTGCGCTCATTTTTCCTGCAGGGGACGTCGCGCCAGCAGAGGCAGCCTATCGCCGTGCACCTTTTATTCAGGGGTTCCTGCAGGGATACCTGACCATGGATACCCTGGGGGCCCTGGTGTTCGGCATCGTTGTCACCACTGCCATACGTGATCGCCAGATCACTGACGTCGGTCTTGTCACTCGTTACACCATGGTCGCCGCCGTGATTGCGGCTATCGGCCTGGGGTTGGTTTACCTTGCATTGTTCCAGTTGGGAGCGACCAGTGGCTCGCTGGTGGAGCCAGGGGCCAACGGTGGGCGAATTCTGGCGGCCTTTGTGCAGTTTCGCTTTGGCACTGCCGGAAGCTTATTGTTGAGCGTGGTGATTACGCTCGCCTGTCTGACCACCGCGGTGGGCCTGATGGTGGCCTGTGGTGAGTTTTTCAGCCGCATCATGCCGGTCAGTTATCAAGCGGTGGTCTGGGTGTTCACGCTGTTCAGCATGGCTGTGGCGAACCAGGGGCTGGATAACCTCATACGGATTTCCATCCCGGTCTTGGTCGGCCTATATCCATTGGCCATTGTGCTGGTGCTGGTTGGGCTACTGGTACATGGCTGGGCTCGCCCGCAGAATATTATGCGGCCGGTGATGCTGGTGGCACTGGTCTTCGGGGTTATCGACGGGCTCAAAGCGGCTGGCTTGATGGACCCTGAGACCACCTGGTTGCAGGCGTTGCCCTTATCCTCCCAGGGACTGGGTTGGCTCGTGCCGGCGGTGGCAATGCTGGTGGTTGCCATTGTCGTGGATCGCAGTCGGCACGGCGCTTTGCGTCCTGCTGCCAATAATTGAGGTGGTTTGATGCTGTCGCTACCTGATGCCGGAAATGTCTGGCTTAATACCATCGCTCTTGTGTGGTTTCTTCTTTGCTGGGTCGGCTACACCTATTATGCGCGTCGCAAGGCGCGTGATACGGCGTGTCTGGCCAGCGTTCTGCACCTTTACCGCAAGGACTGGATGAGTCGGCTGTTGATGCGCGAGCAGAGAATCGCCGACGTGAGTGTGATTGCCAACCTGGAACGCAACACGGCGTTCTTTGCCTCCAGCACACTGTTGATCCTGGCGGGCCTGATTACGGTAATGGGGGCGACCGACCGAGCGCAGAGCCTGTTGCAGGACCTGCCCTTTGTGGTTCCTGTCAGCCGCGGGGCATCCGAGATCAAGTTGTTGGTCATGCTCGGAATCTTCGTCTATGCCTTTTTTACGTTTTCGTGGGGGATGCGTCAGTACAATTTTGCCTCGGTATTGCTTGGCTCTGCACCCCTGATAGGCGAGAAGCGAGTCACCGAAGGCGAACGCAAGGCCTATGCGGCGCGCGCTGCCAGGGTTCTGTCGATGGCTGGTTACTCATTCAATCTAGGCTTGCGGGCCTATTACTTTGCGTTGGCAACACTCGCCTGGTTTATCAACCCGGTATTGTTTCTGGCAGCGACCACCTGGGTCGTCTGGGTGTTGTATCGGCGCGAGTTTCATTCCCATGTGCTCGAGGCAATGATGTTTACCCCGACGGCATTCGTTGACCCTAAACCGGATAATCCCGAGTAGCGCTAGCGGCTTGCATTGGCATGGTGTGATGGTGGGTCAAGGCGGCGTCATGCTGACTGCATCTGGCCTGAAAACGGGCAGGGAGGGATGTCGGTTCAAGCAGGATGCGCCCGTCAGGCGCACCCTGCAGAAAACCGTGACTGCTATTACTGGGTTCCGGTGCCGCTGGTGCCTGAGCCTGTAGTGCCGGTGCCAGTGCCAGTATCCATATCCGGGTCGGTTGTCCCGGGGCTGGTGCCGGTTTCCGGTTCGGTTGTGTAGGTTCCGGTCTCGGTTCCGGTGGTACCAGTGCCAGTGCCAGTGCCAGTGCCAGTGGTACCCGTACCCGTGCCGGTGCCCATATCGGTACCCGTTGCGCCTGGATCAGAGCCCATGGTGTCATCGGTGCCCATGGTGCTTTCGTCAGTCGTTTCTGGTGGATACTCCACTTCTTCTTCATCCCCACCACACGCGGCGAGAAGACCAAAGCTGGCTACCAGTACCGCTGTTGCGCAAAGTTTTTTCATAGTGTTCTCCCGTGAATATATTCACAGCTTTGGTCATGTTATTAGGGGGTTAGTTCCAGAGACTCTATTTTGAGCCTTGCTGCGCACGGCTCTGACTCAGGATTCTCTGATAGAATGCGGCGCTTGAAAGGCTCAGTTCAGGAACATTATGGGAACCATTGAAGACCGCGCGCGCAATTTTCTATCCGTGCTGCGTCATTGCCAGGTACTCGGCATCACCGTCGAGCAGGCAGACCAGGACGGGCTTGTTCTGAAACTGCCCTATAGCGACAAAATTGTCGGTAATCCAGTCAACGGTCTGGTCCATGGTGGTGCGATCACTACCTTGATGGATACCTGCTGCGGGATATCGACAGTCTGTTTTCTTACCGAATTCGAAATCTGTCCGACACTCGACTTGCGCATCGACTACATGCGACCTGCGCAACCGGGCGAGACTATCTACGGGTTTGCTGAATGCTATCGGGTCACGCCGACCGTGATCTTTACCCGTGGTGTGGCTTATCAGGCGTCCCGCGAGGAGCCTATCGCCCACGTGGTTGGCACATTCATGCGCATGGGTAAGCCCGCCGCAACCGGTCAACTGGCACGGGCGATCGACGAGGGAGCAGCATGAGTCAGGACGCAGCAAGAATCGAATCGTTAATCCGTCAGGCACACGACAGTGGCGACTATGAGCCGTTGATCGACGCCGTACCCTACGCGAAGTTAATCGGTATCCAGGTTCAGGCGCTCGGCGATGAGGTGTTGTTTCGCTTGCCGATGAGCAGTGACAACATCGGGAATCCGGTATTGCCGGCGATCCATGGCGGCGTCATCGCCGGATTCATGGAGCAGGCTGCAATGCTGCATCTGATGATCTTCATGAACAGCCCGCAGTTTCCCAAAATCATCGATTTCTCGATCGACTACCTGCGGGCGGGGTTGAAGAAGGATACCTACGCCAGCTGTCAGGTATGGCGTCAGGGTCGGCGTGTGGGTAATGTAGCCATCACAGCCTGGCAGACTCGCTCCAACGAACCGATTGCCACTGCCCGGGCACACTTCAAGCTGGACTAGGACGAACCGTCTTCTTCGCTGAAAGAAGCCGGACCCTGGCTAAAGGGCCGAGAGCATGGACGCTTTGTTGATATTGAGTGGTATTTTTCTTGCTTGCGCGGCCTGGGTCTGGTTGGTCGTGCAGTCTCGGCACCTGTCCATCGGCCTGGTGTTGTTAGCGCTGACGTTTCCGCTTGTTACCCTGCTCATGCGTGACCGTGGCTTTGCGTTCTGGCCGCGCCTGACGCTGTGCATAGGTTGTCTGGCGATCGCCCTCGGGCTGGGGCTGCTGCATCAGCAACAGCCGGAGCGTTACGCAATGCTGATGTCAGGCGACTGGATCGCCGCACCTGCTCAACAGACCACCCTGCATGGCGAAGTAGCCGGGCAGACCTTTGCGCCCCAGCGGGTGTACTGGCGCGATGATGAGTTGATATTCGAAGAGACCTCTGCAGAGCGTGTTCGCCGCTCCCTGGCGATCCGTTTCAGCTCCGCCCCATCACTCTTGAGCGCCACTTCGATCGAGCGTATTCCCACTGATGCAGGCGAGTGGCCGCATGTGCGGTTGCGTTGGCATCAGGGTGCGCTGACTAGCCCCGGCTTGCGACTGGTGACCGGGGAATACAGCCTTGACCTGGATCTTGATCCCGAGATCAATGGCACAACCGCATTGCAGATACAGCTGCATTTACCCACCGCACAGCAAACCTGGCTGGTCGGCACTGCTGTGCTGGAGGAAACGCCTGCCTGGCTGGTGGACGTGGTCAGTCGTAAAGCCGCACGCAAAGAGCCGACCATGCCCTCAGCCCCGTCTGCCAAGGTGGCGACAGCGCCGCAACCTGCCTGGCACCCGCTGAGTCTGTTGACGGTGGTGGAGGAGCCGGATCTGTTCAGGGGCACGCTACTGCGCCTGACCACCCTGACGGGGCGTGTGCATGAAGGACGGCTCCAAAACGTATCCGCCGACAAGCGCCTGATTATCAGCCAGGCCCACGGTGCCAATCAGGTGGAGCTGCATTTTCGTCCGCTTGAGATAGACCGGGTCGAAGGCTTTTTCGCGCCCAAGTGATTGCAGGGTGGGGCGGCTAAAACCGAATCCCCCCAGCCTTTGCCGGAGGGGGTCGGTCCGTGGTGTTGCGGCTTACGCTGTGGCGCGCTCTGAATTACTCCACCGTTACCGATTTGGCCAGGTTCCGTGGTTTGTCGACGTCGGTGCCCTTGACCAATGCCACGTGATAACTGAGTAGCTGCAGCGGGATGGTGTAGACGATCGGAGAGATACATTCTTCGACCCAGGGCAGCACGATGGTTTCGTTGCTTTCATCGTTGGGGGTCTGCTCGATGGTCTCACAGGCGAAGGTAATCAACTGGCCACCGCGGGCGCGGACTTCTTCCAGATTGGATTTCAGTTTTTCCAGCAAGCTGTCACTTGGCGCAACACTGACCACCGGCATATCTTCGTCGACCAGCGCGAGCGGGCCGTGCTTGAGCTCGCCTGCTGCATAAGCTTCGGCGTGTATATAAC
Organism: Pseudomonas saliphila; assembly: GCF_008638345.1. Lineage (GTDB taxonomy): Bacteria > Pseudomonadota > Gammaproteobacteria > Pseudomonadales > Pseudomonadaceae > Halopseudomonas > Halopseudomonas saliphila. The sequence goes on from NZ_VTVA01000006.1 coordinate 201,673, forward strand.
TGATTTCTTTCAGTTTTAGCGCGCCTTCCATGGCGATCGGGAAGTGCGTTCCGCGACCCAGGAACAGGGCGTGCTGCTTGTTGGCGAAACGTTCCGCCAGTTCGGTAATAGCTGGCTCAAGCGCCAGTACCTTGGTTATCACGTCAGGCAGAGCGCGCAGCGCCATGATGTTGGCAATGATCTGTTCCTTGCCGGTACCGCGCACTTGCGCCAGCGCAGTGGTCAGCCACAGCAGAGCAACCAGTTGGGTAGTGAAAGCCTTGGTGGATGCCACGCCGATTTCCGGGCCAGCGTGAGTGAGCAGGCGCCAATCGGCTTCGCGTACCAGAGAGCTACCCGCTACGTTGCAGATAGCAAGCGACGCAAGGTAATTCTGAGTCTTGGCATAGCGCAGGGCGGCGAGGGTGTCGGCGGTCTCGCCCGACTGGGAAATGGTGATTAGCAGCGTATTGGCCGGCACGACCACGGTGCGGTAGCGGTACTCACTGGCGACTTCCACCTGACAGGGAATGCCGACCTGCGCTTCGATCCAGTAGCGAGCGACCAGCCCCGCGTGATAACTGGTGCCGCAGGCCACAATATGAATGTTGGCCACATCGGCCAGGCGCGTTTCAGCGTCCGGGCCCAGCAAGGCGGTCATCACATGATCATCAGCAAGCGTTCCGGCAAGGGTTTCGGCAATGGCCGCTGGCTGTTCGAAGATTTCCTTGAGCATGAAATGCCGGTATTCACCCTTGTCCAGACTGTGCGCAGCATGTTCATAACGCTTGACCGGCCGCTCGACCAGCTCATGCTCGGCGTTCCAGATCTCGCAGCAGTTCATGCTGATGCGGGCGTAATCGCCTTCTTCGAGGTAGCGGAAGCGGTCCGTCACCTGCAGCAGCGCCAGTGGATCCGAGGCCAGGTAGTGCTCCTCACTGCCTTCGCCAATAACCAACGGGCTGCCCATGCGCGAGCAGTACAGCGTGTTGGGCTGATCCTCATGGATCATGGCAAGAGCGTAGGCGCCATGCAGTTCCGCAAGCGTTGCGCGGAACGCCGCCAGCAGATCCTTTGATTCACTGTAATGGTGGGCCAAGAGATGGCCGACGACTTCGGTATCGGTATCCGAGGTGAACTGGTAACCCAGATCCTTGAGTTTGCTGCGCAGCGGGGCATGATTCTCGATGATGCCGTTATGCACAACAGCCAGCCGTGTGGACAGGTGCGGATGGGCATTACGTTCCGCCGGCTTGCCATGCGTAGCCCAGCGGGTGTGCGCGATACCCAGGTGACCGTTGGCAGGCTGCACCGCGAGGCTGTTTTCCAGCTCGATGACCTTGCCTTCTGCACGCACGCGCTGGATGCCATTGCCTTCAGCAATCACCGCAACGCCGGCTGAATCGTAACCCCGGTATTCAAGCCGACGCAGGCCTTCCAGGAGAATAGGGGTGATGTTGCGTTGAGCGATGGCGCCGACGATGCCGCACATAGGTCTTGTTCCTTGAGGATGTGCAAAAGGTGCATTCTAGCATTGAGGGTAGCCCCTGGGTACGAAGCGGAGCACGATGTTGCAGCGGTGTGGGCTTTACCCGTGTGACTCTATAGTGGCGATGCAACGCTGAGGGTGAATTTGTTGTCTATGCTGGTTGTATCAACTGCGCAGCACCCGTGCCGGCCCCCAGGTTGCAATGGCTCTGATGATCATTCAGGGTGACCTTATTCCACGCCATGGCCGCCTTCCGTCGGTCAGCCCGAGAGGAGATTTGATCAATGTCCCAAGTGAACAGTCTGGGTACCATGTCTACCCTGCAGGTCGGAGACCAGACCTACCGATATCATTCGTTGCCCAAAGCAGCCGAACAGCTCGGCAATCTGGACCGTTTGCCGAAATCCTTGAAGGTGCTGCTGGAGAATCTACTGCGTCATGAAGACGGCGTGACCGTCGAACGTGACGATATTCAGGCCATGGCGGACTGGCTTCAGAACCGTTCATCCTCCCGCGAAATTCAATACCGGCCGGCCCGCGTGCTGATGCAGGACTTCACCGGTGTGCCGGCGGTGGTCGATCTGGCGGCGATGCGTGACGCAGTCGCCCGCGCTGGCGGCGATCCGCAGCGGATCAATCCGCTGTCCCCGGTTGATCTGGTGATCGACCACTCGGTCATGGTCGACCACTTCGGTGATCCCAGCGCCTTCAACGACAATGTCGAAATGGAGATGCAACGTAACGGTGAACGCTACGAATTCCTGCGCTGGGGGCAGAAGGCCTTCAATAATTTCCGCGTGGTACCGCCTGGTACCGGCATTTGCCACCAGGTGAATCTGGAGTATCTGTCGCAAAGCGTCTGGGCCTCCGAGGTGGATGGTCAGCAGTGGGCCTATCCGGACACGCTGGTCGGCACTGATTCCCATACCACGATGGTGAATGGTCTCGGCGTTTTAGGCTGGGGTGTAGGTGGCATCGAAGCCGAGGCCGCTATGCTGGGTCAGCCGGTGTCCATGCTGATACCCGAAGTGATCGGCTTCAAAATGACCGGCCGGTTGAAGGAAGGCCTGACCGCCACTGACCTGGTACTGACGGTCACCCAAATGCTGCGCGCTAAGGGCGTAGTGGGTAAGTTCGTTGAATTCTATGGCGATGGTCTGGCTGATCTGCCGCTGGCCGACCGCGCGACGATCGCCAATATGGCGCCGGAATACGGTGCTACCTGCGGGTTCTTCCCGATTGACGAAATCACCATCGGCTATTTGCGTCTGACCGGCCGCCCGACCGAAGTCGTCGAGCGGGTCGAGGCCTACTGCAAGGCGCAGGGTATGTGGCGCAACCCTGGCGACGAGCCGGAATTCACTGATAGCATGCACCTTGATCTGGGCGAGGTTGTGCCCAGCCTGGCCGGACCGCGTCGTCCGCAGGACCGGGTGGAACTGGGCAATGTGGGCAAAGCGTTCGATGAGCTGCTGGGATTACAGGTCAAACCTGCCGATCAGGAAGAAGCGCGGCTGGAAGGCGAGGGCGGTGGCGGCACTGCGGTTGGCGCCGAAGGCAGCCAGGCATCCATAACGCTTAACGGCGAAAAGCATACGCTGGAGCACGGCGCCGTGGTGATTGCAGCTATCACCTCCTGCACCAATACCTCCAACCCCAACGTAATGATGGCCGCTGGGCTAGTCGCCAAGAAGGCGATCGAGCGCGGTATTCAACGTAAACCCTGGGTCAAGTCGTCCCTGGCGCCGGGCTCTAAGGTCGTCACCGACTATCTGCAGAAGGCCGGGCTGACCCAGTATCTCGACCAGCTTGGTTTTAACCTGGTGGGCTACGGCTGTACTACCTGCATCGGTAATTCTGGCCCGTTGCCCGAGCCGATCGCCCAGGCGATTGGTGAGCATGATCTGGTGGTGTCGGCTGTGCTCTCAGGCAACCGCAACTTCGAGGGACGGGTACATCAGCACGTCAAAGCCAACTGGCTGGCCTCTCCGCCGTTGGTGGTCGCCTATGCACTGGCCGGGAACACCCGCATGAACCTGCTTGAGGAACCGCTGGGTCTGGACAAGGACAACAAGCCGGTATTCCTTCGCGATGTCTGGCCCAGTAACGCAGAGATCGCCGAAGCGGTGTCGCTGGTTGAAGACAGCATGTTCCGCACTCGCTACGCAGACGTGTTCACTGGCGACGAGCATTGGCAGTCGATCAAGGTGAGCGAGGGCAGCACCTACGATTGGAACAGTCAGTCATCCTACGTCCAGAATCCACCCTATTTCGAGACGATCGACCAGCCGCTGATCCCGCTTGCGCCTATCACCGGTGCTCGCGTCTTGGCAGTATTTGGTGATTCGATCACCACTGACCATATCTCTCCGGCCGGTAACATCAAGGCGTCGTCCCCTGCGGGCGAATACCTGCAGAGCCTGGGCGTAAAGCCGCAAGACTTCAACTCCTATGGCTCGCGCCGCGGTAACCATGAAGTGATGATGCGCGGTACCTTCGCTAACATCCGTATCCGCAACCGCATGCTGGGCGGCGAAGAAGGTGGGGAAACCATCCACACGCCGTCTGGCGAGCGTATGGCGATCTACGATGCGGCAATGCGTTACCAGAGCGAGGGCACGCCACTGGTGGTGATTGCCGGCAAGGAATACGGCACCGGTTCCAGCCGGGATTGGGCGGCCAAGGGCACCAATCTGCTCGGGGTCAAGGCGGTCATCGCTGAAAGCTTCGAGCGTATCCACCGCTCCAATCTGGTCGGGATGGGCATCCTCCCGCTGCAGTTTCTTGACAGCCAGGGCGTGGCGTCGCTGATGCTGGATGGTCATGAAGTACTCGATATCCAGGGCATCACTGATGACATCCAGCCAGGCCAGACGCTAAAGGTGAACGGTACCCGCTCAAATGGGGAACAGTTCAGCTTTGACGTCCTGTGCCGAATCGATACCCGTAATGAAGTGGATTACTTCAAAGCCGGTGGGATCCTGCATTATGTGCTGCGTCAGTTGATCGCCGAGTAGGGCGGCCGGAGGGCGTGGCGCGGTTGCGTTACGCCCTGCGGTTCAAGTGGTAAGCACACGAGCCACTAGCATGCGTTTGATTTCAGGAACGCATGATCCGCATTGCGTTCCGCAACCGAGCTGATCCTTCAAACCCTGCAAGTCCATTCCATGCTCGACGCCAGCGCGAATTCGGCTGGCGCTGACGTTCATGCAGTTGCAGATGGTTTTATCCGTAGCTGCTGCGCCGCCGCCGGGTGGCGATGCCAGTGGCGCCAGGAACCAGCGATGCAACGGTGAGCTGATTTCGCCTCTTTCCCACAGGCCGCGTAGCCAGTCGCGTGCAACCGCTTCGCCGGTCAGCCGGATAGCGGTGATGCGTCCCTGTTCGATGCGGATGCGCTTGCCAACGGACTGACCAGGATCGTCGTACACCAGCACGGACCCTTCGTTAACGCCGATTAGCCGGTCGAGGTTATCCATCCAGGCCGTATCCGGTGCGACTGTGTGTGCAGCGCGGATCAGCAAGGCCGGCCGATCGCGGCCCGTCAGTGCGAAGCTGGCGAAATCAAACTGCTCGCACAGCGGGCGCAGCGCGTCGAACCGCTGTTGCACATCGCCTTCCACCAGAACGAAAAGCTCCCACGCCAGCGCAACCGGCTGCACATCAATGCCGGTGTGCTTGAGCTCGGGCTGTTTGGACAACGGATCGAACGCCGGCTGGGTCAGCACGTTGACTCCGAGGCCTTTCAGATAACGGTCACCCCAATGCATGGGAATAAACGCCTGGCCGGGCCGCAGCTGATCATCCGCCAGCACGGGGAGAATCAGCTCGCCCCGCCGGCTGGTTACCTTCACCAGCTGGCCGTCGCTGAGGTGGCGTCGTTCAAGGTCGTCTGGATGCAGGCTCAGCTGCGCCTGATCGACATGCCCGAAGAGTTGCGCCGCGGTACCGGTGCGGCTCATGCCATGCCATTGATCACGCAGACGGCCGGTATTCAGTGTGAGAGGAAATTCTGAGTCGCGTTGTTCGATGGCCGGCAAATAGGGCTCATGCAGAAAACGCGCGCGCCGGTCATCGGTGGGAAAACGGCCATTGGCATACAGCCGTCGCGTTCCGACAGTCGCGCCAACAGGGAAGGGCCATTGCTGCGGCCCCAGCTCGTCGATCATTGCATGGCTCAAACCGCTGTAGTCAAGGTCGCGGCCCCGGGTCAGACCGATGAACTCATCAAACAGCTCGTCCGGTGCGCTGAAATCAAACAGACTTGCCTGCCCCGGGCGCAGTTGTTTTTCCAGCCGACGGGCGAAATCGCAGACGATATTCCAGTCCGCGCGCGCTTCCCCGGGCGCAGGTATCGCAGCGCGTACATGACTGATGCGTCGCTCGGAATTGGTCACCGAACCCTGCTTCTCGCCCCAGCTGGCGGCGGGTAGCAGCAGATCGGCGTATTGGCAGGTCTCGGTGTTACCGAAGGCCTCCTGCACGATCACAAAGGGGCAGGCCGCAAGCGCTTCACGCACCAGCGTCTGGTCCGGCAGGGATTGAGCGGGGTTGGTGCAGGCGATGTAGAGTGCCTTGATGCGGCCGCTGCGCGCTGCTTCGAACAGTTCGATGGCACTCAGCCCCGGCGTGCAAGGCAGATGATCGACGCCCCAGTAATCCGCCACTTCGTCACGATGCTCGGCATTGCCGGCGTCGCGATGGCCGGGCAGCAGATTCGACAGGCTGCCGGTCTCGCGGCCACCCATGGCGTTGGGTTGGCCGGTCAACGAGAAGGGACCGCTTCCGGCTTTGCCGATCTGTCCGGTTGCCAGATGCAGGTTGATGAGTGCGCTGTTCTTGGCGCTGCCGGAGGTTGACTGGTTCAGGCCCATGCACCATAGCGACAGAAAGCTCGGCGCGCTGCCGATCAGGCGCGCAGCCGTCTCGAGATCGGCCTGGGGAATGCCGCAGATAGTGCTCACCCTCTCCGGCGTGTATTCGGCAGCCAGCGCTGCGAGTTCGCTGAAGCCCCGGGTGTGTGCATCGATATAAGCACGGTCAATCAGCTTCCCGCGCACCAGCAGATGCAATAGGCCGTGGAACAGCGCGACATCGGTGCCGGGCTGGATCTGCAGGTGCAGGTCTGACAGCTCACAGGTATCGGTGCGACGTGGATCGACCACAATAATGCGCTTGTCCGGAAACTCGGCCTTGGCCTGCTCCAGCCGGCGAAACAGCACCGGGTGTGCGTAGGCCATATTGCTGCCGACGATCAGCACGCAGTCGCTGCGTTCGATGTCCTCGTAGGAGCAGGGCGGTGAATCGGCGCCCAAGCTGCGTTTGTAGCCTACCACCGCACTGGACATGCACAGCCGTGAGTTGCTGTCGATATTATTGGTGCCGATCAGGGCGCGTGCCAGCTTGTTGAAGGCGTAGTAATCCTCGGTCAACAGCTGTCCGGAAATATAGAACGCGACGCTGTCGGGACCGTGTTCGGCAATTGCCTGTCCGAACATCTGAGCCGCATGGCCCATGGCAGAATCCCAGTCGACGCGCGTGCGTGCGAGCCCCTTGCCGAGGCGCAATTGCGGGTAGAGGGCGCGGGCCGCCAGATCGCCGGTCTTGTGCAACGTCGAGCCCTTGGTGCACAGGCGTCCGTAATTGGCGGGGTGGGTCGGATCGCCCTGCACATCCAGAATGCGTTCGCCATCATGCTCGATCAGCACGCCGCAGCCGACGCCGCAGTAGCAGCAGGTGGACGCGGTTTTGAAGGTCATGCTATGGCTCTCAACGGTTCTGCGTTGCTGGCGGTCTGGCGCTGAGCGCTGGTATCGATGCGGCGTATTTCGCCGGCGGGCTGTGCGGCCAGACTGGCTTCGCCAAACATCAAATGGTGGCGGATCTCACTGATGTCCTGCCCGTTCTGAATCAGACGGACATACCATCCGCTGTCGGACGTGTCACCGTAGAGACAGGCCCCAACAAGAACGTCCTTCCTGATCACCAACTTCTTGTATACGCCGCGGATAGGGTCAGAAAGGGTGATGAATTCGCACTCCTGATCGCCGAGGAAATCGCCGGCGGAGAACAGGTCGATCCCGGTCACCTTGAGCTTGGTCGACGTGACTGAGCCCTGATAACGACCGAAGCCCAGCATGGCGAGGTGGTTGGCGCAGACCTTGGCCTGCTCGAACAGCGGCGCCACTAGCCCATAGGCGATGCCGCGATGGCTGACGCATTCACCGATCGCGTAGATGCGTGGATCAAAGGTTTGGAGGGTGTCGTTGACCAGAATGCCGCGATTGCAGGCCAGCCCGGCGGATTCGGCCAACTCGGTATTAGGCCGTATGCCCGCCGCCATCACCACGAGGTCCGCCGGAATTTCGGTGCCGTCATTGAACCGCACGGCGCACACCCGTCCCGCACCGTCATCGACCAGTTCACTGGTGAACTTCGGTAGCAGAAAGTTCAGGCCACGCTGCTCCAGCGCTTGTTGAAGCAGGGTGCCGGCGGTTTTGTCGAGCTGACGTTCGAGCAAGGTTTCGCCGATATGCACAACCGTCACGTTCATGCCGCGCAGCTTCAGGCCGTTCGCAGCTTCCAGCCCCAGCAGACCGCCCCCAATGACGACGGCGTGCTTGTAGCGCCGGGCAATCTTGAGCATGGCCTGGGTATCTTCGATATCGCGGTAACCGATCACGCCGCCCAGGTGATTACCCGGCACTGGCAGCATGAAGGGTCTGGAGCCTGTCGCCAGAACGAGGCGGTCATACTCGGCTTCGGTACCGTCGTCGGCGATAACCCGGCGCCGAATGCGATCGATCTTTTCGATTCTGCGACCAAGGTGTAGCTGGATACCGTTGTCCCGATACCAGTCCAGGTCGTTGAGAATAATGTCGTCGAAAGTTTGCTCGCCGGCGAGTACGGGGGACAGCATGATGCGGTTGTAATTGGGATGCGGCTCGGCACCGAACACCGTGATGTCGTACATATCCGGAGTCAGCTTGATCAGCTCTTCAAGGGTGCGAATACCGGCCATGCCGTTGCCAATCAGGACCAGTTTAAGCCTCTGCATGGAGTGCTCCTTTTATACGCGCAGTGCTCAGCGCTTGTTTAGCGGGAGCGCCCATCGCGCCGATGGACACCTCGTTTTGCTGTGAGAAGAGTGCACAGGTTGTGCCATGTCAGCTGCCGGCCTGAATAGCGGGCTAGAGGCGTTGTGCCGGGAATTCAGCGCCGTAATTGCACCGCGTTGAAGCTTTGATGCGCATTGGTGGTGCGCAGTGATGGGATGTGTTCCGGCGAAACCCATGGCCGACTGGAATGCTTGATCTTGTTGGGGACCTACTTTGGAGGGCCGGGTTCCATCCCGGCCAGCGGCGCTGGGGGAAGTCACATTTGTCGAGATGGAACTCGACACCCCAAAGCGCTCGGTTTCAACTCCGGCAAGTGCTCACCGGCGAGGCCAATGGTCGAGACGGCATCCATTATCAAACCCGTGCCGCCGTCATTACCGACGATCCCCAGGTGGTCCTCCAGCGGTATTTCACATTCAACAGGCTCACCCAGGCGAGCATTCCCAGACCGGCGAAGAGCCAGAGCGCCAATTGATAATCTCCGGTGTACTGCTTGAGCGTGCCCAGACCGGCGGCCAATACGAAGCCACCGACACCGCCGGCCATACCGATAAGCCCGGTCATGACGCCGATTTCACCGTGAAAGCGCTGCGGAACAAGCTGGAATACAGCGCCATTGCCAGCGCCGAGTCCGAGCATGGCCGCAACGAACAAGGCCAGTGCCGCATAAGAGCTTGATAGATTAAGGCCGACAATCGCGATGCATAGTGCGGCCACCGCGTACATGCAGGACAGCGCGGTGACACCACCGACCCGGTCTGCCAGCGCGCCGCCGAGGGGGCGCATGAAGCTCCCAGCCATGACGCAGGCGGCGGTGTAATAGCCCGCGGTGACTGGGTCCAGGCCGTACTGATCATTGAAATAGCCCGGTAAGGCACTGGCCAGCCCGATAAAGCCGCCAAAAGTAATGCTGTAGAAGAACATGAACCACCAGCTGTCCTTGTCGCTCAGCGCTTTAAGATAATCACGCGCCGCCTTGGGCTTGGGGCGTGCAGGAGCGTTGCGCGCCACCAGAATGAATATGATCAGTGTCGCGACCAGTGGAATCAGCGCCAGACCGAACACGTTCTGCCAGCCGAACAGATAGGCGAGACCTGGCGCAAACAGCGCCGCGAGTACCGTCCCGGAATTGCCCGCGCCGGCAATGCCCATTGCCGTGCCTTGATGTTCGGGGGGATACCACTGTGAGGCGAGCGGCAGCGCTACGGCAAAGGCCGCGCCGGCAAAGCCGAGGCCAACCCCTAACAACAGCGCCTGCTGATAGCTGTTGATACCCATCAGCCAGGCAAACAGCAGCGCGCTGATCACTATCAGCTGGCCGGTTATCCCTGCAGTTTTGGGCGACGCGCGGTCCGCCAGATAGCCTAGAACCAGCCGCAAAATAGCGCCGGCAAGTATTGGCGTGGCGACCATCATGCCCCGCTGTTGTGCGGTCAGGTCCAGATCGGTGGCGATCTGCACCGCCAATGGGCCAAGCAAGTACCAGACCATGAAGCTCAGGTCGAAGTAGAGAAAGGCGGCAAACAGCGTGGGCGTGTGACCTGCGTTCCAGAAGCTCTTGTTCATATGCTCCCCTTTAAGGTTATCGGGATGGATGTACCTTGAAGGGTGCAGTTTGCGTGCCAGAGCGGGGAGCGGGCATTGCGTCATACCGAGTCGAGGCGCTTGCGCAGACGCTGAAAGCGGACCTAGCCGGAAACGATGGGCGCCCGTTCCCAGGACGCGACCGGACCGGGCGCAACAACAAAGAGGGGATGGCAATCGGGGTTCGCGATCTCAAGCCAGCGTGTATGCAAGTCGGGACTACGGGCTTGCAGTTTGTTCATCAGATGGGCCCACTCGCATGCCATCTGGCCAGTCGTCGCAGCGATGGGTGCGACGGGCCCGGTGTAGGCGATCTTGCTGCGATCGAAGCGGTACCCCCGTGCAGTGGCTTCGGCCAGCACCGCAGCGAGGTACGCATCGATCGCCGCGAGCGGATCCGGATGAGCCCGGAACCGCTCAAGCTGGGGATGCTGCTTGTAACCCTTGGTCTGGTTATGCAGCACAGCACGCGCCAGCAGGCCTTCACGCCACAACGCTACGAGGCCTTTTGGATCGAGATATCTCGGATGAAGCGTCCAGAGTCGCATTCCCGGAACCGTTCTGAGCGGGACTATTTGTCCGTGACCGCACCCTCGGAGGCACTGGACACCAGCTTTGCGTATTTGGCCAGTACCCCGCGGGTGTAGAGCGGGCTCGGCCTGCGCCATCGCGCCTTGCGCTTGGCAAGCACAGGCTCTGTTACGTCCAGCGTGATCTGGCGGGTTTCGGCATTGATACTGATGCGGTCGCCGTCTTCGACCAGCGCGATAGGCCCGCCGTCGAAGGCTTCCGGCGTAATGTGGCCGACGACAAAACCGTGCGAACCGCCGGAGAAGCGGCCATCGGTAATCAGCGCCACGTCCTTGCCCAGCCCCTTGCCCATGATGGCTGACGTTGGCGACAGCATCTCGCGCATGCCAGGCCCGCCTTTAGGCCCTTCGTAGCGGATTACCACAACGTCACCGGCAACCACCTGGCCGTCGAGAATGCCGGCCAGCGCGGCTTCCTCCCCGTGGTACACGCGGGCATTGCCTGCAAATTGCAGTCCTTCCTTGCCAGTGATCTTCGCCACGGCGCCATCTGGTGACAGGTTGCCGTGCAGGATCACCAGATGGGAATCCTTTTTGATAGGGTCGGAGAAGGGGCGAATGATCTGCTGGCCCTGGGGATAGTCATCAATATCAGCGAGGTTTTCAGCCAGCGTCTTGCCAGTGACGGTCAGTGTGTCGCCGTGCAATAAGCCCGCGTCCAGCAGACGCTTCATCAGCGGCTGTATACCGCCAATCTCAACCAGCTCGGACATCATGTACTGGCCGCTGGGGCGTAGATCGGCGAGCACCGGGGTGGTTTTACCGGTCTCGGTGAAATCATCCAGGGTCAGTTCCACGTCCACCGCATGGGCCATGGCCAACAGATGCAGCACCGCGTTGGTCGAGCCGGCCAGCGCAATCACCACACGGATGGCATTCTCAAAGGCCTTGCGGGTCATGATGTCCCGCGGCTTGATGTCTTGTCTGAGCAGCTCGAGCACTTGTCGCCCGGCGTTGATGCAGTCCTCACTCTTGTCCAGCGAAACCGCATTCTGCGCAGACGAACCGGGCAGCGACATGCCGAGTGCCTCAATTGCCGAGGCCATGGTATTGGCGGTGTACATGCCGCCGCAGGAACCGGGACCGGGAATGGCGGTTTCTTCGATCTGCTTCACTTGCAGCAGGTCGATATCGCCCTTGGCATGTTGGCCAACGGCTTCGAACACAGAAATGATATCGGTGTGATTAGCGCCCGGTTTGATGGTGCCGCCATACACAAAAATGGAAGGGCGGTTCAGCCGCGCCATACCGATCAGACAGCCCGGCATGTTCTTGTCGCAGCCGCCAATGGCGACCAGACCATCGAAGCCTTCGCATCCGGCAACGGTTTCGATCGAATCGGCGATCACCTCACGGGACACCAGCGAATACTTCATGCCCTCGGTGCCGTTGGCGATGCCATCGGAAATGGTGATGGTGTTGAAGATGACGCTCTTGCCGCCATTGGCATCCACGCCGCGCCCGGCATCTTCAGCAAGCCGGTTGATGTGCATGTTGCACGGCGTCACGTTTGCCCAGGTCGAGGCAATCCCGACCTGGGGTTTGCTGAAATCTTCTTCAGTGAAGCCTACGGCGCGGAGCATGGCGCGAGCCGGGGCGGTTGCGACGCCATCCACTACCTGCGATGAGTATTTGCGCATGTCGTCTTTTTTATCCGCCATATGAAAGGCTCCGGCTGAGAAGTGTGGGTTAAAGATAGAACAGGGCAGGCCGAGGTGCCTGCCGGGTGAGTGCGATAGCGCACATCATAAATCAAGCTGAGTCTGGATGCCCTGGCTTCGCTCTTTCGCGTTCAGCGGTTCGCCTTTGCTCGAATCGTAGGTCAGAGCACCCTTGTACAGTCGAGCGGGACGCGTGAACGGGTGTTCGGTACAGTGTTTCTCATCCTGAATGTGGACGATGCGTGTCCCGGCGACCTGCAACACGTCCGATACCAGTGAGCGGTGGCAGCGCCACCATAGCACCTCAGCGCACATCATCGTGGTTCTGTACTGGGTAGCAAAATCGCACAAGCGCCGCAATCCGACACGGAATTCGTCACTCGCAACATGATCGGCATAGCCTCTGAACGACGTGTTGCGCCAGGCGATATTGACCGAATCTGCGGCGGGTCGGCGTCGACCGCCGAGCTCGGTGATCAACTCGTACTTTATGTCATGAGCGGCCAGGCTCGCTTGCAAGGTTTCTGTACCGAACTGAGGCAGACGTCGTGAGCCGGGGAAGCGGCGCACGTCAGCCACCGCTTCGATCCCGTGGTGCTGAAGCACAGCGACGAACTCTTCGATCGAGCGGGTTGAATGGCCGATGGTCCAGACGGTTTCAGGGAACGTCATATTCAGTTCAGTTTCCTGAGCGCATCTTCCTTGTGCATGGCGATGTGATCGGTTTTGTCGCTCTTGATCTCATACTGCGGCGCGTCTTCACTTGCTCGCCGGGTATGCCCTTTGTACGTGGTGTCGGAGGTGTGCACCCTGGTAATGGTGCCGCTGACCCGCCCGGCTTCGGAATTCCAGCTGACGTGGTCACCGACCTTGAATTTATGCGCCATGTCATGTCCTCTTTCGATGCCTGTCTGTGTGACAAGCAGCTGGATCGAAGGTTTGCTGATAATCTTCGGGGACCGGGTTGAAGGGGCAAAAGTCATGGGGCAAATGAAATCGGTAATCGCGGGCAGCATGCTGGTGTTGTCATCGCAGGCTATGGCTGGCAGCGAATGCGGCCAATTTATTTCGGATGCAGACATCATCGACTGCGTGACGCAGGAAAGTGAACGCGCTGACGCACGCCTCGACGAGACGTTAAGAGCACTGCTTGATGAGCTCGAATCCCACCCCCAGAACAATCCCCATGCACTTGAAACGCGTGAATTGCTGGTCCATGCGCAGGATCAATGGGCGGCATTTCGCAAGACCGATTGCGATGCTCGCTTCGCGCTCAACCAGGGCGGTTCAATACGCATACCGGCCTACCAGTTATGCATGACCGACCATGCGCAGAAGCGCGAACAGCAGCTCAAGGGTTTTCTTGATTAATGGGTAAGCTCGGCACGTTGAATAAGGAATTAGAGAATGCCGCAATTCGGTGAGGGTGACGCCTCGTACCAGGCCGCCGGAGGCTATGAAGGCATCCGTCAGTTGGTGGACGATTTCTATCAGACCATGGATGGCTTTGAGGGAGCAGCAGAGGTCCGCCGTCTGTATCCGGAAGATCTCAGCGAGGCGCGGGACAAACTGACTCGTTTTCTCTGTGGCTGGCTGGGAGGGCCGCGACTATATCGCGAGCGTTACGGCCAGATCAGTATTCCATCCTTTCACGCGCGTTGGGCTATTCACGAGGCCGAGCGGGATATCTGGCTGAGCTGTATGGCGGATGCTATCGAGCGGCAGGATTGGTCGGGGGCGTTCAAGGAGTATCTGATGACGCAGTTGCGGGTGCCGGCAGACAGGATTGTGTTGGCTTCGCGGGCGGTGCGGGATCTATAGGGTCTAGCCCGAGTAGCGCGGAACCAAACCCCGGGCGTCCTGCGGCCGCCATCGCCGCGGGTCGCGCCTCCCACGGGAAACTAAGCAAATATTAGAAAATTACGTGACTGACCGATAATCCGGGGCCAGAGCCAAACACAAGAGCTCAGAGAAGCATCTGCCGCCTAATTTGTGGGAGGCGCGACCCGCGGCGATAGCGGTATACCAGCAGAATATGAAGCATGACCCTTNAGCGGTATACCAGCAGAATATGAAGCATGACCCTTACGCATCGGTTCCAGCAACTCACCATCCAATAAAGCGTAGCAGCCGGTGAGATGGCTAGCATCCACGCTCACTCACCCCCCAAAACCACCCCCCGACACATCCGCTCCATCTCACCCGCCCAGCTCCGGACCTCATCCTCGCCAAGCTGCAGCAGGATGCTGTAGCGCCGCCCGCCCCACACGGCCAGATGCAGTGCCTCGATTGTTTCAGCGCTGACCGGCCGGGGCAGGTCTTTGCAGGCTTCGAAAACGCGCTGCCACATATGCTTGAGCTCGTTATGCGCGCGTTGCTGGTGCTTGTGCTCCGCCACCGTCGGTTCCAGTTCCAGCAACTTGGGGTGATACCACGGCAGGCCTGAACGCTCGAGCCCGCACACCAGCTGCAGCAAGCGATGGATGCGCTCTTCCCAAGGTAGCTCTTCGGGTTCGACTGCGGTTTGCTCAACTTGCTGAATCAGCGCCTCGATGCAGTGTCGAATATATCCGGAGTGCAAGGCCATCTTGCTGGGGAAGTAATCGTACAGCGTACCAACGGCGATGCCGCACTCCAGAGCAATGGCGCGGGTATTGATACGCTCCCAGCCATCGCGCTGCCAAATCCGAACATAGGTGTCGAAAATCGCCTGCACCGTGACCTTTGCGCGGGCCTGAGAGGGGCGCTTGAGCGGCTTGGTGCGGGGTTCCGGTGGCCGGTTACGCATCAGTGGTAACCGAACCCGGGAGCCGGATTGATGGGATACAGTCGTTGCACCTTGGCCTCACTGACAGGAAGGAATGAATATGACTACTGTAACGCAGTTGCAAACCGATAAATCAGCCCTGGAACGCACGCGCCTCGTGACGTCCGAATTGCCGAAGCTCGAAGTCGGCGAAGCGCTGTTGAAAATAACTGATCTGGCGATCACCGCCAACAACATCACCTATGCCGCCTTTGGTGACACGCCGCATTTGCGCTACTGGAGTTTCTTCCCGACCAAGGCTGAAGGTTGGGGCCACATGCCCGCCTGGGGCTTTGCCGAGGTAGTTGAGTCCACTGTTGAAGGCTTGGAGCCCGGCGAGCGTTTTTACGGTTACTGGCCGATCGCGACGCACCTGGTCATGCAGCCGGTGCGTGTTAGCGAGCGCGGATTCTATGACGGCGCTCCGCACCGCCTGGACCTGACTTCTGCTTATAACCATTACCAGCGCACCACCACCGATGCCGCATATCGTCCGGAATACGAGCCCTATCAGGCGCTTCTGCGGCCCCTGTTCATCACTTCCTTCATGCTCGCTGACTTCCTCGAGGACAACAGCTTCTTCGGTGCGAAACAGATCCTGTTTTCCAGCGCGTCAAGCAAGACCGCCTACGGCACCGCCTTCTGCCTGGAGAATCGCGACGATGTGAAGCTGCTGGGCTGGACCTCCAAAGGCAATCGTGACTTTGTCGACTCCCTTGGCTGCTACGAAAAAGCCGTGACCTACGACGAACTGGAGTCACTGGATCCAAGCGTGCCGACACTCTATGTGGATTTTGCCGGGGATAATGCGCTGCGTGCCCGTGTATATAAGCATTTCGGTGAGTCTCTGGTTTACAACTGCTACGCCGGTTCGGCGCAGTCGCAGGATCACCTCGACAAGGCAGACCAGGACCTGCCGGGACCGCAGCCGCAGCCTTACTTCGCACCCTATCAGATCAAGAAACGCAACACCGACTGGGGTCCGAAGGAAGTCACGCGCCGTTTCAATGAAGCGCAGCTGGCGTTCATCGGCCGTGTTAGTAATCCGAGCGCACCCTGGATGAATATCGCTCAGCATGCCGGATTCGAATCGGCTCAGCAGCTGATCGAAGACCTGGTTCTAGGTCGGGTCAATCCGCGCGACGGGCACATTGTTGCGGTCAGCGAGAAAAAACAGGCCTAAGCATCGCGCCTGTTGCTGGTCGCCCAGGGACGGGCGATCGCCCGATGTGTTACCTGGCGAGGAGGTGGGGCGCGATCTAACCTGAGAAGTCGATAATCAAACCGCACAGGTGAACATTATGGAAACTCTGGAGATATATCGCGGCCGACTGATCGATCACATCCAGCTCGTCGTGCGCGACCTTGCCGCCGCCGAACGGTTCTATACTGCTTTGCTGGACGTTTTAGACGTGCCGCTGGGCGGGCGAGGCGAGGGATTCTTCTGGGCCGATGAGCTGGTTGTATCAAGCGCCGACTCCCCGGCCGCGCTTGGCGAGCTGACCGGCCGCCAACATCTCGCGTTTCAAGCGGCAGACCCTCAACAGGTGGAACGTTTCTATCGTGCTGCGCTTGCTAACGGCGGCACAGATAACGGCGCGCCGGGCGATCGGGACTATCATCCCGGCTACTACGCCGCCTTTGTGCTGGACCCCGATGGCAACAACATTGAGGTCGTTTATCACGGCGAAGCCAAGCGTAGCGCTCCGTCGGTGCATATCACCTTCGATGCGGACTGAAAGTGGTCCGGCGCAGTTTGACGGTCCGGAGCACTCTCCACTTTCAGCTACTGTCTCGGGCGGTTACCGGTTTTTTTCGGCAAGATAAGCGCGCCACCCACCGAAGCGGGTTATATCCTCGGCACCTGCCAGACCATAAGGCTCGCAAATGAATCCGGTCTCCCAACGACCGTCCTCAAGCTGCACCTTGCCCAGCCCCAAGGGCGCAGGTATCCCGGTAAGAAACGATCCCAGTTCACCGCTCGGCAACTCCCAGACTTCTACGTCGATGGCTGCGCCATCTTCTGCCACGCGTACCATGCCGGGACGATAGGGCGGGCCGCCTGCCAGGGCGTAGAGCCGGTAGTCGGGTGAGCTGCGGGTGGCTTTGACAAGCCGTCCGCCCCGTTGCTGCAGTTGCCAGTTGAGCGGCAACCCCTCCAGATGGGCACCACAGACAACCAGCCGCGCGCGGTCATTGCGCGCTGGCTGCTGCGGTGGCAGAGCGTTGAGCCGGGTTCTGCCAACCAGTGACAACCCGTGCTGACGCTGCAAGCTGGCTGCCAGGCTGAGCAGGTACTGGTCGGTAAAGGCACGTCCGAACAGTGTGACGCCCCAAGGCAAGTTATTGCCCATGAACCCCGCCGGTACAGCGACGGCTGCGAAGTCGAGCATGTTCATGAAGTTGGTGTAGTAACCCAGGTCGGCGTTACGCTTGACCGGTTCGGCGTGCAGTTCATCCAGCGTCACCGGGCGCGGGAAGGCCGGGGTCAGCACACAATCGAGGTCGGCCATGATTGCATCACAGACGGCCTTGAGTTCCTGCAACCGGTACTGGGCACGAAACGCTTGCACCGCCGTGGTACCCGGCGCCTGTTCAAGCACGGCGCGAATCACCGGCAGCACCGCATCGGGTTGTTGCTCGATCAGTTCTCCGGCAACGCTGTAACGCTCCGCGACCCAAGGCCCTTCATACAACAGCTTGGCAGCTTCCAGGAAGGGTGAAAAATCGATTTCGACCGCTTCGCCGCCCATGGCTTGAAGATCGGCGATAGTCTTATCGAATAACGCCGGGCTTTCGACGCAGCCGAGAAACTCGAGCTGCCTGGGTACGCCAAAGCGGAAAGACGTTACTGCGCCGAAGGCTGAGCCGTCGTTCCACAGCGGATTCTTGCGGCTGTATTGGTCACGCGGATCGACCTTGGCAGTGAGCGCTAGCAGCTGGCTGGCTTCCTGCGCGGTGGCGGCAAAGTAGGTCACGCAGTCCAGTGTGCGACAGGCCGGTACGACGCCGGCGGTGGACAGCAATCCCTTGCTGGGTTTGAGCCCGACCAGATTGTTCAGCGCTGCCGGCACCCGGCCGGATCCGGCGGTGTCGGTACCCAGCGCGAAACTGGCCACGCCAAGGGCAACGGCGAGTGAGGACCCGGCACTGGATCCACCAGAGGGATACTCCGGATGCACGCTGTTGCGGCATTCACCATAGGGCGAACGCGTGCCGTTAAGTCCTGTAGCAAACTGATCCAGGTTGGTCTTGCCCAGCGGAATCGCGCCAAGGGCGATCAACTGCTCAACCAGCGTAGCGCTGCGGTCCGGTGTGTAGGCAAAGGCGGGGCAGGCGGCGGTGGTTGGCACCCCGGCCAGATCAATGTTGTCCTTGATGGCGAAGGGCACGCCGAACAGGGGCAGCTCGGCAGGTTGCTTGCCGTCCAGCGCATCCAGATAGGGCTCCAGTTCGGCTGGGCTGAGCAGATGGATGAACAGGTTGAAGTCCGGGTTCAGGGCGGCGGCCCGGTCGCGCAGGCTGCGTATCAGTTCGCGCGGGGTCAACTGACCTTCGCGGTAAGCGAGGCGCAGGGTGTCCAGACGCAGATCAAAGGTATTTACTGGCATGTTTCACGGACCTCTTCCAGAACGATCACCCGCTGACCGGCTCGCACGGCTGAACCGGGCTGAACCCGGACCTCACGCACGATCCCGTCGTGGGGCGCAGTAAGCGGGATTTCCATTTTCATTGATTCAAGAATGACCAGCACGTCGCCAGCCTTGACGACAGCGCCGGGCTCAACCTGTACCTGCCACAGGTTACCGGCAATATGGCTTTCGACACTGTGCTGGCCTGCTTCAAGCGGAGCGTTCTCTTCGGGTTCCGGCGCTGGTTCAACACTCTGATAGTCAGCCTGCCCGGATGCAATCCAGCGCTCGCGTTCGGCACTGAACGCCGAGCGCTGCTGGGTACGAAAATCACCGATTTCGGATGCTTCACGGTCGAGAAAGGCCTGGTAGTCAGCCAGGGACAATTCGCTGTGTTCGATCTCCAGGTCGAAGCGGCCGAGCGGGAAGTCGCGGCGAATGCGCAGCAGCTCGTCAGCGGAAACAGGATAGAAACGGATCTGATCGAAGAAGCGCAGCAGCCACGGCTTGCCATCAAAGGCCGCGACTTCGCGGTAGCGGTTCCACATCTGCAGGGTACGGCCGACGAACTGATAGCCACCGGGACCTTCCATGCCGTAGACGCACATATAGGCGCCACCAATGCCCACCGAGTTTTCCGCCGTCCAGGTGCGCGCCGGGTTGTATTTGGTCGTCACCAGACGATGGCGCGGGTCCAGGGGCGTCGCCACGGGCGCACCCAGATACACATCGCCCAGGCCCATGACCAGATAGCTGGCGTCAAATACTGTGCGGTGTACCGCATCCAGATCGGGCAGGTCGTTGATCCGGCGAATGAACTCCAGGTTGCTCGGGCACCAGGGCGCATCCTTGCGCACCGTGGTCATGTATTTCTCGATGGCCAGCTGGCAGGCCGGGTCGTCCCAGGACAGCGGCAGATGCACGATGCGCGACGGCACCTTGAGGTTGTCAGTCTCACAGACCTGATCCCACAGGCCTGTGATGGTCTCCAGCAGCGACGCGAGGGGCAGCGTCTCCGGCTGATAATGCACCTGCAGGGAGCGGATGCCGGGCGTCAGATCGATCACGCCGTCCAGTTGTCTGGCTTCCAGCGCCTGCATCAGGGCGTGCCCGCGAAAGCGCAGCACCAGGTCGAGCTCGGCATCACCAATTTCCATCAGCAGGTGCGTATCGCCGGCCAGCCGCGCAACCAGCCGTTTGTCGTGCTGTCCCAGATCCAGAACGATCGGTGAGCACAGCTCAGGCACGGCGAGATCGTCGGTTTTCTGGGAAGGCTGTGGCTGCAGGCTGGCGCATTCCGCGTTCATTGTGCGTGCCAGGCTGCGCGCAATATCAACGGACACCGGTACGAACCGTACCTTGTCGCCGGCCTTGAGCTGGCCAAGTTGCCAGAGGTCAGCCTCGATCACCGTCACCGGGCAGACGAACCCGCCGAGACTGGGCCCATCCGGCCCCAGGATCACCGGCATGTCGCCGGTGAAATCCACGG
Organism: Pseudomonas saliphila; assembly: GCF_008638345.1. Taxonomy (GTDB): domain Bacteria; phylum Pseudomonadota; class Gammaproteobacteria; order Pseudomonadales; family Pseudomonadaceae; genus Halopseudomonas; species Halopseudomonas saliphila. The sequence goes on from NZ_VTVA01000006.1 coordinate 222,021, forward strand.
CACCGATGGCGTAGGGGTTGTCATGGATATTGGAGGGATGCAACCCGGCTTCGCCGCCACTGTCGCGGACCCACTCAGGGTTGGGGCCGATCAGTCGCACGCCGGTCCGGCTGGAGTTGAAATGCACCTCCCAATGGGTGGTGAAGAAGGTCTTTATGTAGTTATCAGTGAAGTATTCCGGCGCGCCATGGGGCCCGTAGATGACGCGGATCTCGCGCACTTCCGGAAGCTCACCCAGCAGCTCGCCTGGCAGGCTTGCACCGACAGATGTGTCATCAAGCGGGGCGAGATGCAGGACGTCACCGGCCCGCAGGGCGCGACCACCGTGGCCGCCGAACTGGCCCAGGGTGAAGGTGCTCTTGCTGCCAAGGTAGTCCGGCACCTGCAGCCCGCCGCGCACGCACAGATAGCTGCGTGCGCCCGTGCCGGCAATGGTCCCCAGCGTCAACACGCTGCCAGCCGACACCAATAGCGCGGTGGCCATGGGTTGTTCGATACCGTCCAGCTTGATCGGCAGAGGCGCGCCGGTTACAGCGATTACCGCATCAGTATTGAAGCGCAGGCTGGGGCCGCTCATGGTTATTTCCAGGCCGGCCGCGTCTGCGTCATTGCCCAGCAGGGTATTGCCCAGGCGCAGGGCACGGCTGTCCATCGGGCCTGAGGGCGGGACGCCGACGGCCCAGTAACCCAGCCGGCCGGGATAGTCCTGCACGGTGGTCTGGGTTCCGGCGCTCAGCACTTCGAAGGTAGTGGCCCGGTATTCCAGTTGCTCCAGGCAACGGGTCCAGGGCGCGCCGCTGGCAAAGGGCATATCGGCTAAAATCTGCCGCAGATAGTCGCGGTTGGTTTCTACGCCATACAGCGTGATGTCTGCCAGCGCGGCGTCGAGGCCGGCGCTGGCCGACGCCCGGGATTCAGCCCAGCTGATGACCTTGGCAATCATCGGATCGAAATACGGCGGGATTTCGCAGCCCGCTTCGACCCAGGTATCAATACGCAGCTGCTTGCCATCGGCATGCGGGAAGTCGACTGCAGTGAGCAGCCCCGGGCTCGGTTGAAAGTCGCGCCCCGGATCTTCGGCATACAGCCGCGCCTGAATAGCATGACCCTCTGGCTTGAGCGACTGTGCCAGCGTGGACAGTGGCGCCAGGTCGCCAGCCGCCAGTTCCACCATCCAGCGCACCAGATCAACGCCCCATACCTGTTCGGTAACGCCGTGCTCGACCTGAAGGCGGGTGTTCACTTCCAGGAAATAGAACTGCTCGGCATCGCCGTCGTAGACAAATTCCACGGTGCCGGCGCTGCGATACTTCACCGCTTCGCCGAGCTTGATGGCCGCCTGGCACAAGGCCTCGGCCATGCCGTCGGGAAGATTGGGTGCGGGCGTTTCTTCCAGCACCTTTTGGTTGCGCCGCTGAACCGAGCAGTCGCGTACGCCCAGAGCAATCACCTCGCCCTGGCCGTCACCGAATATCTGCACCTCCAGATGGCGGGCGTGCTGGATGTACTTCTCGATGAACACGCCCGCGTCACTGAAGTTGTTCTGTCCGAGCCGCTTGACGGCTTCGAAGGCTTCACTGAGTTCACGTTCGGTATTACACACCCGCATGCCAATCCCGCCACCGCCAGCGGTGCTCTTGAGCATCACCGGGTAGCCGATCTGAGCGCTGGCGGTCAGGGCTGTTTCCAGGCTGTCGAGCAGCTCGGTGCCTTCGAGCAGCGGTACATTGTGCTGTTTGGCCAGCGCGCGAGCGGTGTGCTTCAAACCGAACACGCGCAGTTGCTCCGGCGTCGGGCCGATAAAGGCGATACCGACCGCTTCGCAGGCTTCGGCGAAGGCCGCATTTTCGGATAAAAAGCCGTAGCCGGGATGGATAGCCTGGACGCCGTTGGCCTGAGCAATGCCGAGTATCTTGTCCACGGCCAGGTAGGTTCCGGTCGCAGGGCCTTCGCCGAGACTATGAGCTTCATCGGCTTGCTGAATATGCAGGCTGGCGGCGTCGGCTTCGGAATAGACCGCGACACCTTTTACGTCGAGTTGGCGAAGGGTACGCAGAATGCGGCAGGCAATGGCCCCGCGGTTGGCAATAAGCAGTTTGTCGAACATGGCAGTTCCCTCGAGAGGGTAGGCGGGCCGTCCCGCTTTTATCTTCTGCACCACGGTCGTCCGTGGTTGATCGATCAGTCAGTCCCAGACCAACACCTGTGCCGGCGTCGGGTTATAGGCATTGCAGGGGTTGTTCAGCTGCGGGCAGTTGGAGATCAGCACGATGATGTCCATGTGTGCCTGCAACTCGACATATTTGCCCGCAGCGGAAATGCCATCTTCAAAGGTCAGGCCGCCCTCGCTGGTCACTGGCACGTTCATGAAGAAGTTGATATTTGCGCCGATATCGCGTTTGTCCAGACGCCCATCAGTGAGACAGGCGCGCAGGAAGTTATCCCGGCAACTGTGCATGTAGCGCTTGTCCAGCGAGTAGCGCACGGTGTTGCTTTCCTGCGCGCAGGCGCCGCCAAGGGTGTCGTGCCGGCCACAGGTGTCGGCGACGATGGTCAGCAGCGGATTGCCCAGGTTGGAATAGAGCACCGTCCCGGTGGTCAGGTACACGCGGTTCTGTTTGCGCAGGGTGCGCTGTGGATCGAAGCGTTCGCGCGGGTTGGCTGCGCTGAAGAACAGGGTATCGACTGCCTGATTGCCCTCCAGGTCGAGCAGGCGCAGTGTCTGGCCCGCCTTGATGTCGAACAGGAAGGGCTCACCTGCGGGGATGGTGGCCTGATACACGGCGGCTTCGGGATGTTTTTCGCTTGCGGTAATCATCTCGGATCCCCTAGACATAGAGTCGTTCAGTGTTGTGGAAACCCCGGCTGTTCTCCGGGCGCGAGGTGCGGCAGAGCACAGTGATGCCGTCGCTCTCGATCTGATGCCAGCTGAGCTGTATCGGGCGCGGGTCATAGGCTGGATTAGGGTCCATCGGATGCTGCAGGGGGGTCAGAATCACCAGGCTGTCCATGGGCGCGTAGAGTTCGATGTAGTCGCCGGCTTTCGAGTTGCCGGTGACAAATTCGAAGCAGCCATCAGCGTCCACATTGATCCGGCTAAACAGGTTGAGGGTCATCAGCAGGTCCTGCTGGTTGAGGTTCCACTTGCCCATTTCCACCAGCAAATTGTCATGACCGTTGCGATAGAAACCGTTGCGCAGCTCCTGGTAGCGGCCCTGGCCGTATTTTTCCGCGGTCTCTGCTGCGTTGAGCACGCCGCCAAAGCTGTCATGCCAGCCGCAGCTGTCCGCGGTAATGGCTGCCAGTACCCGGCCCATATCTGAGTACAGGCAATGGCCGGCGGTGAGTCTGGCGGTGTGCTGGCCTTTCAACGTATCGGGCAGGTTCAGCCGCTCGCTCTTTTCATGCGCATTGAGCAGCATCAGGCTGACGTTCGCGCCGCCCTGGGGATCGGTGATGCGCAGCAATTGGCCACGCTTGAGCACGAATGAGGTATGACCGCCACCGGGGACGGTTTCCTCGTACAAGGTAGGACGTAGAGTCAGTTCAGCAGTCATGTGAAGCTCCTTACGCAGCTGAATTCAGGCTGTGGATGATATGTTCGGGTAACGACTCGACCGCGGTGCGAGCAGCCAGGCGATTGCTGTTGAGCGGAATGTCGTAGGTGATGCGTGCGCCATAGGCATGTGGTGCATCGGGGTCGATTCGCGGTTTGTCGAACACCATCAGTCGGGTGCCGAGCGTGAAGCCTTCGGACAGGTCATGGGTCACCATGAAGACGGTCAGGCGGGTCTCCTGCCAGAGCTCCAGCAGCAGGCTATGCATGTCCTTGCGAATCCCCGGATCCAGCGCACCGAAGGGCTCGTCGAGTAACAGAATGCGCGGCTTCATGATCAGCGCCTGGGCGATCGCGAGACGCTGCTGCATGCCGCCGGACAGCTGCGCCGGGTATTTATCCAGCGCATGGCCCAGGCCCACCTTGTTGAGAATCACCGCCGCCTGGTCGCGTACGTCGCGCTTCGCACGGCCAAACAGCCTGCCGAACAGCGGTGCTCTGGGGAGCTCCAGGCCGAGCGCGACGTTATCCAGCACGCTCAGGTGAGGCAGCACCGAGTAGCGCTGAAAAACCACGCCGCGGCTGGCGTCGGGCTCGCCCTGGAGCGGCCGGCCGTCGAGCAGGATATCGCCGCGGCTGGGTGTTTCCTGGCCCAGCAGCATGCGCAGAAAGGTAGATTTACCGCAGCCAGAGGTGCCGACCAGGGTGCAGAACTCGCCCTCGGCAAAAGTCAGATTCAAACGCTCCAGGACGACCTGATCGCCGTATTGCTGCCAGACGTTTTTCACCTGGAGAAAGGGCGGTTGCGCAACAAGGGTGGTGTCATTCATGGTTTGGCTCCTTCGTACCAGGGGAATGCCAGGCGAATCAGGCCGCGCAGACCGAAGTCCATGGTCCAGGCAAGCAGGGTGATCCAGGCGACGTAGGGCAGGATGACGTCCATGGACATGTAGCGACGTACCAGAAAGATGCGGTAGCCCAGACCGTCGGTGGCGGCGATGGCTTCGGCGGCAATCAGGAACAACCAGGCCGACCCCAGCACCAGTCGCAGGCTGATCAGCAGGCGCGGCAGCAGTTGCGGAAGGATGACTCGAAGGATCAGGGTCCAGGTATTGGCGCCGAGCGTCTGTGCCTTGATCAGTAATTCCTGAGGAATCTCTCTGGCGCGCTGTTCCAGATCGCGCGCGATGATCGGCGTTATCCCGATCACAATAAGCATGACCTTGGACAGTTCCCCCAGCCCGAACACGATGAACAGGATGGGCAGCAAGGCCAGTGGTGGAACCATCGATAGCACCGCCAGCAGCGGGGAAAGGGTTGCACTGAACAGCGGAATGGCGCCGGCTGCGACGCCCAGACACAGGCCAACCAGGGCGGCTATGCTCAGGCCGATCGCAATGCGCTGCAGGCTGGATGCAGTGTCCTGCCAGAACAGGTAGTCACCGCTGCGCCGGTCCGGCTGCAGGGCCAGAGTATCCATCGCCGTGGCCATCTGCGCCGGGCTCGGCAACAGCTTGTCGCTTGGGTTGATTTCCAGGCGCTGGGCAGAATAGGACAGGTACACCAGCACCAGAAGGGCGAAGGGCAGCAGTAGCAGAAGCAGCCTGCCGGGTTTGCCGGGACGGACGTTGATCAGGCGCATGGGGCTAGCCCCCACTGTTCGCTAGAGGTACCCGTAGCGGTATGACTTATCCCGGTTATGTAGCGGCGCGGGATCCATCGCATTTCGGGTGCTGATCGGCGCATGTTTGACCTCCAGTTTTAGGCATGACGGCACGGAGCTGCGCTCTAAGACGCTGTTCTCCCGGGCTTTTGTCCCGCCGTGTAACCTCACTGGAGGTCGCCAACTCTCGGACCAGTCACTCGCGATGCGAGCCGGAACCCTAGTCAGCCATTTTTGATTCGCAGCTTCCTGCACCAGAGATGTAGCAATCGCCATGCCAGCGCTCGAAAAAGAGGCGTTGCCTCCCGGTTGGCGCGTGTTGTGCTGCGTTGGACGGGCTACAGGTCCGCTGGCCGTGCCCTGTTTTGGGATCCAACACCGCACCGAGGGCGAGCATCGATGCGCCGTTTTGGTGCGTTGTTCCCGGCAGGATCAGCTATCAGCTGCTTACAAGTACTCCGGCATGGGGCACGCCGCGCGTTGTTAGCGATGGGCTGGGTCAATGGTATGAGTCTTGCTTTATCTCAGATATCACGGCGCTGCTTGGCCGTGTGGATACGTGCTGAATTTCCCGGGACGACCCGGGGCGATCAGGCAGCAGGTCCAGGCTATTTGCTGGACATGTTTGCTCCGTTCGCATTAGTCCTGGACGACCAGGTGACATCTCGATTATCCGAACAGGAGGTGACCCATGGCGTCCGAAGAGTTGCGCGCTCGTACCACCCATTCCGCTTTCACCAGCCTCCCGGTTGTAGACGTATCCGGACTGTTTTCGGCCGATTCGGCCACGCGCAAGGAAACCGCCACGCACCTTGGAAAGGGAGCGAAGGATGCAGGCTTTCTCTATATCACCGGACACGGCGTACCCCAGGCACTGATCGACAGGTTGGTCGCCCGCACACAGGAATACTTCGCACAGCCGCTGGAAGACAAGATGCGCCACTATATCGGCCATTCGAGCAACCATAGCGGCTATGTGCCCGAAGGCGAGGAGCAGTTCGACTCCGGCGCCATCGACCACAAGGAAGCCTATGACCTGGGATTTGATCTGGACCCGCGCGCGGAGCGCCGGCCAATGCTTGGGCCGAACCAGTGGGCGGATATGCCCGGGTTCAAGGAGGACGTAAAAGCCTACTACGATGCGGTGCTTGCCCTGGGCAATCAGCTGTTCAAAGGCTTTGCGCTGGCGCTGGGCCTGCCGGAGGACGGTTTCAGCCGCTATGTCACGACCCCGCCAAGCCAGCTTCGGCTGGTCCATTATCCTTTCAACCCCGACGCGGCAGACCGGCCGGGTATTGGTGCGCACACCGATTATGAGTGCTTCACCATCCTGCTGCCGACAGCCCCTGGCCTGGAGGTGCTCAACGGTGCTGGGGAGTGGATTGATGTGCCGCTGGTTGACGGCGCCTTTGTCATCAACATCGGCGATATGCTCGAAGTGCTCAGCAACGGGATGTATGTCGCCACCTCGCACCGGGTGCGCAAGGTTGCCGAGGAACGCTATTCGTTTCCGCTGTTTTGCGCCTGTGATTACGACACGGTCATTGCACCGGTGCCCGAGCTGTTAAGCGAGTCAGCACCGGCGCGTTACGAGCCCGTACGCTGTGGTGACCACCTGTTTGCGCAGACGGTGCAGACCTTTGGCTACCTCAAGCGCCGCCTCGAAACCGGCGAACTATCGATGCCGGAGGGCGCCCGCGGCCTCGCTTCCTTTGGGCATCAGGGACGCAAGCAAGGGGAAACGGCATGAGGCTGCAGGAACTGTTGGAAAGATATCCGCACCCCGCGAACAGCGGTGTGCCTGACTGGATGCTGGGGTATTTCCGACGCCGCGCCATCAGTTTTGCCAATGGCCAGACTGATACGACTACGACGGTATGCTGGATTCAGAGCCGCACTTTCACCATCGACCTGCGTCTGCCAATAGCGCAGGTGCAGCCGCCACCGCGCGATTGGGCCGACTACACACGTGCAGAGCTTGAAGTGCTGGCCGACTACGAAGGCTGGGCTGCGGACTCTGAATGGACCAGTGAAACGCTAAGCTGGCATGGCGAATCCTCCTTGCAACTGCACAACCGGTGGCCGGAGCCGGCCCTATTGCAGCGCGTCGGTAACTGCATGATCGAGTTCGCCCCCAGCGGGGCCTATGTCGAGGATTGGCGCTTGCAGCCGTCGCCTCCTGGGCCGCTGATCGGTTTGAGACTGATCGAGGAACGGGATCTCGACACTGACGTGCGTCGGCATCGCGGTGGCGGGCTTATCATCTGTGGCGACCATGCCGCGCTGGTGCTTGGGCGCGCTGATGATGTCATACCGCGTAGCGCAAGCGGGTTATTGCGCGACGAGGTAGCCGAGGCCGCTGGAGATGCCGAGCGCCTGGCCCATCTATTCAACTTCGAGACCTCCGTGGCATCGGGATCGATGACCGCTGACTATCGCGTCGAACATTCGACCTGTCCGGCCCGAGTCGGGCAGCTTCTGTGTCCCCTGGATGGATTCGAATACCTCCCCGACTCCCATCAGATCGTTCAGCAACTGACCATTGAGGGCTCGCGCTGTGAGCGGCGCTTCGCTGTCGACACTATTGAAGCAGTAATCAGTTTCAAACAGGCCGCCGACTTCAGCGAAGACGCTGCCGCCTGGTATGACCACGAATCCCCAACCCTGACCCGCTATACCGAGCCGCATTACTGAGGCCGGAGCGGCATCCTTTTATCGATGCACGAGGTAATAACCATGTTGAAAACGTCAATCTGCAAATGGGCGGCCGTGCTGGCTACCAGTCTGTGCCTGGCAACCGGCGCGGTTGCCAACGAGAAGAAGCAGAGTTTCAAGGTCGCCTGGTCGATCTATGCCGGCTGGATGCCCTGGGCCTATGCGGCGGATTACGGCATTGTCGATAAATGGGCAGACAAATACGGCATCGAGATCGAGATCGTGCAGTTCAACGATTACATCGAGTCGATCAACCAGTACACCATGGGTGCCTTTGACGCCTGCGGCATGACCAATATGGACGCCCTGACCATTCCGGCGGCCAGCGGGGTGGATACCACCGCCCTGATTCTCGGTGATTACTCCAATGGCAACGACGGCGTCCTGCTGAAGAAGGGCTCCAGCATGGAAGACATTCGCGGTCAGCAGGTCAATCTGGTCGAGCTGTCTGTCTCCCACTATCTGCTGGCGCGGGCGCTGGAAAAGCACGGCATGTCCGAGCGCGACATCAAGGTAATGAATACCTCGGACGCTGATGCGGTCGCCTCGTTCATGACTCCGGACGTGACGGCAGCGGCGGTATGGAATCCGCAGTTGAGCCTGATCAAGCAACAATCACCGGATGCGGTCCAGGTGTTCGATTCCACCGAGATTCCGGGTGAGATCATCGACATGATGGCGGTCAATACGGAGGTGTTGAAAGCCAATCCGGAGCTTGGCAAGGCGCTGGTGGGGGCCTGGTTCGAAACGCTGGAGCTGATGTCTGGTGATAGCGATGAAGCAAAGGCCGCTCGTACCTACATGGCCGAGCAAGCGGGAACAGATCTGGCGGGCTATGACGCTCAGCTGGCCGAAACCATGCTGTTCTACACGCCTGCCGATACCCATGCTTTTGCTACCGATCCGGCTTTACGCGAGACCATGGATAAGGTGCGGTTGTTCTCCTTCGACAAGGGATTGCTGGGCAATGGTGCACCCAGTCCCGATGTGGTCGGGATGGAGTTTGCCGATGGCTCGGTACTTGGAAGTAGCGGCAACGTGCAGCTGCGGTTTGATCCGACCTATGTACGGATGGCGCTGGAAGGGAAGCTGTAACCCGGCGCAATGATGTGGTCCGGTCCGGTGCATGCTCACCGGACCGGGTTCACCGTTGCAACGCCAGGTCAGGCGGAAGCCTCTGCCTCGTAATTGGCGTACGAGTGCTTCAGGGTGGCGTGATTGAGCAGCATCTGGGCCTTGAGTTCAGTGCCTGACGCATTATAGATATGAGTGCGTACCCAGTAGGATTCGGTGCGTTTGCTTTCGGATAGCGCGACGATCTCACGGCGGATAAGGTAATCCTCACCGACGAACAGGGGGCCGTCGATCATGCGGATTTCCTGATCAGCAAACAGACCCACGACAGGTTGTTTCACCGGAAAAGCCGCCTGTTTACTGGTGTATTCCGCCAGCACGCTGACCATTTCCAGGGGAATGATTGCGCGGCCCCAGGGCGTAGCTGTCGAATCCGAGTACCAAGGCGAATTCTCGGTAATACGCTCGAGTTTCTGGTTGAGCGAAAATGGATACAGGTTGCCCATTCTCTGCTCCGGGCTCATGCGCACGCGTTCCTCTTCAGCGCCTCGCATGCCGAGGTGCAGTTCCGACAGGATCACCAGCTTTCCCGGCGGGCGAAGTTTGGCCATACGCTCTTCCAGCAGGGTAGGGCCGTCGTCAGGACCCAGGCTGGCGCTGGCCTCAAGAACCGGTGTGCCGTCGGCTTTCTCTGCCCAGCACCGCACACGATGTGCGCCTGCTGCGGGGCGCTCGACGAAGGCGCGGACCTGTTCGCCCTCGACCACCATGTTCTGAAAGTGTGAAGAGAAGCAGCCGCGTTCCAGCCAGGCTTGTCCGAATACTTCGACCAATAGCGGAACGAACTGACTGAAGTGCGTCGGGCCTTCAATAGGCCCCGCCCGGAACCCTAGCTTTTCCGCCATGCTGTCGTCGTGAATCGAGGTATGGCCGCTGTATTCCTGGTCAGCCAACATCTGGCGGGGCTCGCGCAGTGGGCCGCACAGGTAGAGTGGGGTATCAAAGCTCATCCAGAATCTCCGTTATTGTTATGTCAGCAATTCAACCGTTCAGCATGCCGGCCAGACGGTCGCGAATCAGGCCCTCAGCCTCCGCCATGATGCGTTCGACCAGCGCTTGAACCGTGGGGACATCGTTGATGAGTCCGGCCACCATGCCGCAGGACCATGCACCGGCATCCATCTCCCCGGTTTTCATGATGCGCGGATAGACGCCAGCCACTTCCTCGGCGATGTCCGCGAACGTGAGGTCGGTGCCCAGGCGCCGCTCCTTATCCAGCAGCCGTTCGACCGCCGCATTGGTCATCACGCGCTCGGTATTGCGCAGCGGACGCATGACCAGCCGTGTATCGAGCTCGCTAGCGGCGACAATCGCCTGCTTCACGTTCTCGTGAACCGGTGCTTCGCGGGTAGCGATAAACCGCGTGCCCATGTTCAAGCCTTCGGCGCCCAGGGCCAGTGCAGCAACCAGCGAGCGTCCGTCGGCCATCCCGCCTGATGCGACAAAGGGGATCTCCAGCTCTTCGGCAGCGCGGGGCAGCAAAATAAAGTTAGGCACATCGTCTTCGCCCGGGTGACCGCCGCATTCGAAGCCGTCGACGCTGACCGCATCGCAACCAATGGCCTGAGCCTTGAGGGCATGGCGAACGGCGGTGCATTTGTGGATGACTTTGATACCTGCTTCTTTTAGTGCAGGCAGATACTTTTGCGGGTTGTTGCCGGCGGTTTCTACTACCTTCACGCCGCCCTTGATGATGGCCTCGATATAGCCGGGATAATCCGGTTGATTGACTGAGGGCAGGAAGGTCAGGTTGACGCCGAAGGGCTTGTCAGTCATCTCGTGGCAACGGCGAATTTCCTCAGCAAGCGCGGCAGGATTTGGCTGAGTGAGAGCGGTGATCATGCCCAGGCCGCCGGCATTGGCGACGGCAGAGGCAAGCTCGGCGTAACCAACGTGATGCATGCCACCCTGAATGATCGGATGCTGGATGCCAAAGAGTTCTGTTATGCGTGTTTTCATGGGACCTCTGTGCGTGCTGAATTTCTGCCAGCCCGCCCGGGCTGACAGATTCATGGAAAAAGAATCTGCCTGATTGTATGACCAGTTCCCGGAAAGTGCCGGTGATTGCGGGTATTCAGGGCAGTGATGGCTTGAGCTGGGTAGAACGGTGCTGTGCTTGGCGCGCCTTCGCTTGGCGTCAGCGCGGCAGCACGAGCAGTTCAGGATGCGATGCGGAAAACTCCGGGTGGGTCACCCGCCGTCTGGCAGGGTGGCGCAAGACGCCGTGAACCCGTCCTTGGGGGCTTGGCGAAAACATCCCTGTTTTCAACACTTGCTCCACCCTGCCAGCCGGCGGGCTTGTTCGAACATTGGTGGCTTGGGCCAAAACCATTCCTTTCAACTGAGCCGAGTGGATCACATCAAGGTTTCAGGCTGGCCTGAAGCGAGTAAAGTGCACAGACTAGTTCCCCCCTTCGCAGAAGGGGGGCTAGGGGGGAATGGC
>NZ_VTVA01000007.1 GCF_008638345.1 Pseudomonas saliphila
TCAGATTTGAACCGTCGTTGACAGTACTGCTCAGAAGACATATCCCTCGATGATCCTGAACAGGTCCTCAATAACCATTTCACAGGTCGTTTCGCTATCCTTGATGCAGGCCAACGGCGTCTTGCCGTCCAAACGTGACGTTGGCTTTTGCAAGTACTCCCTAGCTGCATCAGGGCTCCCAAAGACCAAGAGTGCCAGGGCCAGGGTTTCAGTCGTCTGCCAATCTGTTAGCAAGCCGTCTGTGAATCCAAGCTCCAGTCCATTTTGCTTTTTTGGTACGCGGCTTATAGCGTGTTGAAATTCGGCTAGACGTGCCGCCGGTAAACCATCACGAATGTTCATTCTCACAGACATCCTCTTGCGGCGGGTGCCGGTGACAGAAGGATCGTCACCGGCTCATGCTCAGAATATGCTCATGATCGCGTTCATAGAGGTGGTTTTGCGCTTCCCTTCACCCACCAGAATGTAAACGGTGTTTCTGGTTTCAAAAAAACAGGGGGGAGTAAATTTGGTCAATGGTGTGGTCCTAACCCAGTTGCCCGGCTCGAAACGCCGACTGCTGTCGTACATGACGTGATGCGCATACACCATCACAGGTTTGAGATTCCGCGTCTCTAGATCCTTGATGATTTTGTCGTCCACATCCAGGTCAGCCCAAATCCAGTCGCGTACGATGCAATAGGGCATGCACTTAGCAAAGGCTTGCCCCTGTTCTTTAGCCTCTTCCAGCGTGAAGATGCCGCCCTGCATGGGTTCGCCTTCACCGTATAGTAGGTCAGTCATTTCTTTTAGATCAGTCATATCAGGTTCCGTCATGTATGCCTTGGCTATCGGTGGGAGTATGGAAGAGCCAATGGCTGTATGTATAGCCAGTATTTTTACCAGCATGACTTCGATGCTTGTCAATCAACCGAGCAGGATTTGAACAGGCCATTAAAGGCCAGATGCTCAGCCACGCCGGGTCTCTGGGTCCAGGGCTTGCATCGCAAGCCCTGATTACCAGATGACCTACGGCGGGCTCGGCAGCCAGTAACTGCTGGTGGGCCCGGGGCCTTGATCCTTGGCGAAGGTTTGCCACTCGGGTAGCTGGCTAAACGCCCTTTGACGATTGCTGGCAGCCGCGCTCATTACGTCAGCTTGTTTAATGGTTAATGCAATCGGCATCAAAGGCCTTTGTTGTTTGGGGCGAAGCATCCAGTCAAACAGGTAGCGCAATGCATTGGCTCCGTCAGGCCATTGCGTGTCGAGCTGAGCCAGCGCTGGTAATGCCAGTTCCAGCCCCAGTAACTCATGGCTGACCAGATAACCCGTTTCGGTTCGGCGACCGTCCGGATGAATGCTACGGACCTTGCCTAAGTCATGCAGCAGCCCGGCAACCGCCGCTAGCCAGCGTTCATGTTCAGCAAAGCAGCCGCTCACTGCATATACCGATTTCGCGACTTCCAGGCTGTGTTCTGCCAACCCACCGGGATAACAGTGGTGGTGGCTGGCACTGGCGGGAAGATTGAAAAAAGCGCAGCCAATAGCAGGTTCCCCCAAAACCTGATAGACAAAACTCTTCAGGGATGGATAGGGACAGGACTTCAGCCATTGCTCAACCCTCATCACAGACTCCATCGAGCTGACCCGGCTGACGGGCAGGTGACATAACGATTTGAAGCTCTGCGGTGCCATTACCTGACTATCCTTGCCCAGCAGAAAACTGCCGTGTCTGGTGGCCTGCATGCTGACGGCAACCAAACCGTTAGACGGCCACCTCGCAGGGTGGTCTTCCAGGTCCAGCAGTACCTCATGGCAGCCGAACAGATTTTCTAAAACAAGAAAAATGGCTGATTTCAACGGTAACACCTGATAAGCCTGTTGTGGTACCAGACAACCTGTCAGCCAAAACGTCTCCAAATTCTGACCATGAATAACAGGAGGCATAGATTGATTCATCAGGCAGCCCCCCAGCGTTCCATGGTGCTTTTCAGGTGTACCAGCAGGTAAGGCAAAACGGCTTTGTCACATTCCTCTTCCAGCTGAGGCAGTGCTTCCTTAACCCAGGTTTCCAGGGCATCCAGGTTGGAAGTCTCGTGGCCACGTCCGATCAGAAAGACCAGCGCATCGCCATCAGGGATGCGCAAAGCGACCTGAATGGCACTGGCAAGGCGGCGGCAAGTGCGATGCGATACGTTAAGCATGTTCATTCTCCTGAACTTCGGTCTGGCTGTCCTGGTGAAACTCATTCATTAACAAACGCTCCATCGCCGAGCCGTCACGGCGAGTCAGATTGGGTACATAACGGGAATACACACGGAACAGCATTTCGGTCGTGGTATGCCCCATCTGCCGTGCGATCCACTCGGGAGCCTCGCCTGAAGCCAGCCAAAGTGTCGCCGCGGTATGCCGGGTCTGATAGGGCCTGCGTTTTCTGAGACCTAGATGGCGTAATAGCGGATACCAAACCCTCTGGGTGATATTGCGATGCGCCATCGGCTTGCCATTTCGTGTACAGAACACATATTCGAACTCGCCGGTAGCTTGCCGTTGTGATTGCAATGCCTCAAAGACTGGCCCAGACATATCGATGGTGCGGAACGAGCCATCATTCTTGGTGTAAACCAATTCGTCTTTGACCAGCGCTTGGCGAACCAGGATCTGCCGTCGTTCAAAATCAACGTATTGCCATTGCAGGCCGTCAATTTCACCGGTACGCATTCCGGTCAGAAATCGCACGGTGTAGTAATTCTTGAAGTCGGGCCGGATTGTTTCAAGAATCTGCTTCACTTCATCGAAGGTGAAGGGCGCAACATCCGTCCGTGGTACCTTTATGGATTTGATGCCTAGATAAGGTGAGGTAAACTCGAAGCGGTCGGCTGCTTCATTAAGGATCATGCGCAAAGGCGTCATGATATGGTTGATTCGCTCTGCTGAGAGGGGTTTGTCTTTTCCGTTTCTGACTTTGGCGAGCTGGGACCGGAATGACAAAATCTCTGCTTTGGTGATGGAGCCGACCCCCTTTTCACCGAACGCTGGTTTTAAATGGGCGCGCAAGGTGGTTGCCACCGTGTCGATGTGCGAGCGCCGCCACTGAGCCTGCATCTCCGCAAACCAGGTATCGGCGAAATCGCTGAATAGCGGTGTTGCGTGTTGCTTTACAGGCGCCCTGATCGCATCCGCCTCGCTAAACTTGCGCGCATTGCTACTACCTGGAAAGTACCGGGCATACTCGAACGAGCCAAGGGTAATCTCGGCCTCAATTTTTTTCAGGATAGTCTCAAGCTTGCGTCGGTTGGCCGGTGTGTCATCCAGCGCTGTTTGCTCGCGACAACGCTTGCTCCTGTAGCGGAAGTCGAAGAACAGCTTTCCCGTCTCCGGCCGGGTAACAATCCTACCCATGACACATCCCTCCACGTGCCATCGGCACGGCAAGGCCGTTCGCATTCGAATGTCCGCCCATGTCTCGCTCTATTGCGTCCCAGATATACAGAATTTTGCGTCCGCCGAATGGGCGGATGTAATGAGTGCCCTCCAGCAGAACGCTGTCCTTGAACCGCTCGCGGATGGTTCTGGCGTCGTACTTGATACGGGCGGCTAGCTCGTCGGTAGTCAAATATTGAGTGCTCACAGGTGTTCTCCTTAGCTTCAAATGTAGCTATTTGGCTACATATATCAACTTATAGCTTCGCCAGGTGATGTGTGCAAGCTTTTTTTGAAGCGTATTGCTAACATTTGCAAATTACTGGTAACGGTTGTAGTCAATATGCTTCGTTTCAAGATCAAAGAAATGATCGCTCGCAGGGAGTTTGAGGAGGGGCGGCGCATCACCATCGCAGAGGTTGCGAAGGGCGCTGGGATCCACCGGGTGACGTTATCGAAGATGATCAACCGGCGCGGATTCAGCACCAGTACAGATCACATTGACGGGCTGTGCCGGTACTTTGACTGCAAGGTTGAGGATCTGGTTGAATACGTGCCGGACGAGCTGGTCCGGGAGGCCGATTAGATCGGTAGTCAGTTAAGAGTTGATGTTAGGGCTTTCAGAGTGTTGACACGCTTGGGTGATGTTGGAAGCACTGCAGAATGTGATGCTGGCCAGTGATTTTGCCACACGCCTCTGACTCAAAAATCGATAGGGAATAGCTACTTTACTGCGTCCGGTAAAGCGTCGTTCTCACATCGCATCATCGTCATCACGACCAACAACTGGAGCGAGCACGCCAAGGCGACTTGCAGGGGTAGTAGCTCCAGTCAGCAAGATTGATCTGCAAGCGCTGGAATACAGCCAGAATGACTGGACAAGGTACCAATGAAGGAAAAGAAGCAGCTCAGGGATCACTAGCAGTCGACCTTGAACGCTGTCTCAGTTGGGCTCAAATCAGCAGGCCGGGGCAAGCTGATCATGGCTTGTGGTACCGGCAAAACCTATACCAGCCTGAAGATCGCGGAACGCTTGGCAGGCAAGGGCAAGGGCAAGGGCAAGCGCGTGCTGTTTTTGGTGCCGAGCCTTTCGCTGTTGTTCCAGACCCTGGCTGAATGGACGCAGGAGAGCGACATCCCGCTCCACGGTTTTGCCGCCTGTTCTGATAGCGACATGGGCAAAAAGCGCAAGCAAGGGGACGATGCGATCCAGGTCTTTAACCCGGCCACCACCAAAGCAGACCGGCTCGCCGCGGAGATCCTCAAGCGCCACGATAACGAGCATATGAGCGTGGTGTTCTCTATTATCACTCCATCAACGTGATCAGCCGCGCCCAGCATGAACACGAGTTGGCAGCTTTCGATCTGATCGTTTGTGACGAGGCGCACCGCACAACGGGCGCAACCTTTTGTGAGGATGACGAAAGCACCTTCGTACGTGTTCACGATGAGGACTACATTCGTGCTGCGAAGTGCATGTAGATGACGGCCATACCGCGTACCAGCGATAAAAATGCCACGTTCGTTGATGGCGCTCTGCGTGTAACAGTCAGCGAGCAATGCGACTGTCAATGGCCATCTACTTTGGCCTACTTGAGGGTGATTCGGCACCACGATGTGCTATGACGCCGCGGAATGTTTCCGCAGCGGAAGTCGCTGCGAACCCATCAATGCAGCAAGCGCTAACGAGGGTGCGAAAAATCCCATCTTGAAAACATGGCTAAATGGTGCTGCTAAGGTGGTCATGAGCGTTTCCTAGGAATTTCTTATTTTTTTGATCAAGGGTAAGCGCCAAGAACCCGCACTTGTTTTCCATAGTCAAGCCATACCACACTGACTACATCGCAACCACAACGAGAATGTCAGATCAGCACGGAGCTCAAACAATACTGTCAACAGTATGTAGCCGATTGGCGAGCATCCGGGCAGCTTCTAATTCCACGATAAACAACACGCATTGCTCTGGAACATCCTTTTCGCCATGACAGCTAAAGAAGCTGATTTTGATCGAGCGAACCACTTCCAGCACATTTACCCGATGCGTCTGAATCTTGACGCTAAACCGCTAACGCTTGTGCCGGGAAAAGGTGTCTTGAGCTCACAGGCGGCATTCCCTAACCGTCCCGGAGCTGGATTGGTGGACAGCGCGCCCTACCTAGCTATCTGATGTGATTGGGTCGAGTTTCACCTGTGCAAACTCAAGATTTACCGACCTTCGCATAAATTTTTGCGTGTGGCCCATTTACCTGTGATTGCCAGGCTTTTGGCGTCTCGTCGAAGTCGAACTCGGCATAGTCCACAGTGATGTTTTCCGTGGTGGTGATATCCAGCAAGCGTTCCCAGATTTTGCGACGATCAGCCGGAGGGCGCTGACCGGTGCCGATGCATGAAAGCGTCCTGAACAGGAGGTCGGCGATGTCCAGGTTGAGTTGCCGTCCCGCACCGGTGCCTACTGTAACGATGCGTGCTCCCCACCGCGTTGCCTTCAGTGCATTTAGCATGGGCTGACCACACACCAGATCAAGCACTACGTCGTAACCTTCTCGCGCTTCGGCTTTGAGTGCCGCCACATCAGTTTCGTCGCCCTTGAGGCATACCGTCGCATCGGTAATTCCGCGCTCTTTCAAGCGCGCCAGAGCTGCTTCACTTCTGCCTGCGGCAACGACCTTGCCTGCTCCCAGATAACGGGCAAGCTGCAAGGCGATCTGCCCGAGCGTGCCGGTACCGCCGAGGATCAATACGGTCTCACCGGGCTGAATCTTTGCGGTTTCCAGCGGAATCAGCGCGCCGGTTGCGGCGATACCCATGGTAATGGCGGTGCGGTCATCGATATGGTCCGGCACATCCCAGACTTCTTCGGCAGGGACCAGTGTGCGTTCGGCCCAAGCGCCAAAAGGCAGTACAGAACGTTCGCCGAAGTACACTCGCTTGCCTTCCGCCGTGCGACCGACGCCCTCGCCCCGGATGACGCAGGGATAGGCTACGCCGAGTCGATACGCGCCGAGCACGTCCCAGCCGCCGAGGCCTGCAGTATCAACGTCGATCAGTATCGCGCCGTCCTGGGCTTCCGGTTCCTTGAAGTCCTGCATGACGGGGAGGGCGCCGCGTTCGGTAATGACAGCTGCTTTCATTGTTATCTCCTGTTGCTGACGGATGCGCGAGAGGGAGGCTCCGGCTGATGTCTGGCATGTATTGTGCGCTGTAGTAGGATTTCATTCTGTAGTAAGATTGATATTCTGTCAAAAGAACGGGGCGTGGCGAATGGAGGATATTTCTAAAGTCTCTTCGCGATACTCTGACCCAAGCACCCGCACTTGGTGAATACTGGATGAGTTGGTTACATAACAGCAAAACGCAGTTCAAAATCTACAATGGCCCGGCAGCTGGCTGGGGTGCGTTGCTGAGCGTTACCCATGCGTGGCTGAACAGCGAACAGCCCATCAAGAACATCAAAGCGTTGCTCAGAACCAATCAGCAGGGAGGCTTTGATTGCCCCGGTTGCGCCTGGGGTGATTCACCGGAATCCGGTGCGGTCAAATTCTGTGAAAATGGCGCCAAGGCGGTCAATTGGGAAGCGACCAGTCGCCGGGTGGACGCCGAGTTTTTCGCCCGGCATAGCGTCGCCCAATTACGTGAGCAGAGTGACTACT
The DNA here is from genome assembly GCF_008638345.1 of Pseudomonas saliphila. GTDB lineage: Bacteria > Pseudomonadota > Gammaproteobacteria > Pseudomonadales > Pseudomonadaceae > Halopseudomonas > Halopseudomonas saliphila. The sequence goes on from NZ_VTVA01000007.1 coordinate 7,053, forward strand.
GGCTTGAGTACCAGGGACGCTTGACGGAACCGATGCGCTATGACGCAGCGACCGACCGATATCTCCCGATCAGTTGGGATGATGCTTTTGTGCTGATTGCGGGCCACCTCAACCATCTGGAATCTCCGGATCAGGCTGAATTTTATACGTCGGGTCGCGCCAGCAACGAAGCGGCTTTTCTCTATCAGTTGTTCGCCCGTGCTTACGGTACCAACAATTTTCCCGATTGCTCGAACATGTGCCACGAGGCGAGCGGTGTAGCGCTGAACGGGAGTCTGGGGACGGGCAAGGGCACGGTGACCTTCGAAGACTTCGAGCACGCCGATGCCATATTCGTTCTGGGGCAGAATCCCGGTACCAACCACCCGCGCATGCTTGAGCCGCTGCGGGATGCTGTCAGGCGCGGCGCGCAGGTGGTGTGTTTCAATCCATTGAAGGAGCGCGGGCTGGAGCGATTTCAGCATCCGCAGAAGATGTCGGAAATGCTCACCAACCGGTCGAAGGCGATGCATACGGACTTCTTTCGACCGGCGCTGGGTGGTGACATGGCCATCCTCCGGGGTATGGCGAAATACCTTCTGGCATGGGAAAGAGACGCGCAACGCCGCGGTGTTTCCGGCGTACTGGACGATGACTTCATTCTCATGCAGACCGATGGATTTGCCGCCTATCTGGAGGTGCTGGACGCCACTGGCTGGGAACACATTGTCGAGCAATCAGGCCTGAGTCTGGGTCAGATCGAGAGGGCCGCGAAGCTCTATTGCGAGGCGTCCAACGTCATCTTCTGCTGGGCAATGGGCATCACCCAACATCATCACGGCGTGGCGACTATTCAGGAAATAGTCAACCTGCAGCTATTGCGCGGCAACGTCGGACGCCCCGGTGCTGGCCTCTGTCCGGTTCGCGGGCACAGCAATGTTCAAGGCGATCGCACCATGGGTATCAGCGAAAGACCGCCGCAGATATTTCTCGACCGGCTGGCGGAAAATTTCAGTTTCGAGCCGCCCCGCCATCCGGGCCACAACACAGTGGAGGCCATCGGCGCGATGTTAAGCGGCTCCGCTCGTGTGTTCGTAGGTCTCGGTGGTAATTTTGCCCAAGCCACCCCAGACAGCCCTGTGACGCATCAGGCGTTGAGCAATTGCGATCTGACGGTGCAGATTAGTACCAAACTAAATCGCAGTCATTTGATGGTCGGCAAGGAAGCGTTGATTTTGCCCTGTCTCGGCAGGACTGACATTGATCAACAGGCAGCGGGCGCGCAGTGCGTGACCGTGGAAGACTCCTTCAGTATGGTTCACGCGTCCTTTGGTCAGCTTGAACCTGCATCCGATCAGATGCGTTCGGAGCCCTGGATCATAGCTGGGATAGCTCAAGCTACTCTGGGCGCACGGCCGGTTGACTGGCAGGCAATGCGAGATGATTATCGGTTGATCAGAGCCGCGATCGCTCAGGTCATACCGGGATTCGAAAATTTCGAGAATCGGCTCACAGGTCCTGGCGGTTTTCATTTATCCAACCCAGCCAGTTCGCGTGAGTGGCAGACCAGCACCGGAAAAACGCAGTTTTCCGCCAATGTTTTACCCATCAGTCTGATTCACGAGAAGGTTCATGCCAGTGGACGAACCCATGATTTGATCTTGCAAAGCCTCCGCTCACACGATCAGTACAACACAACTATCTATAGCTTGAATGATCGCTATCGGGGAGTTTCGGGGCAGCGTGAAGTCCTTTTCGTCAATCAGAAGGATATCGACAGGTTGGGCTTTGAGGCGGCTCAGAAAGTAGATCTGGTTTCACTCTGGGATGATGATGTTGAGCGAAGGGTAAAAGGTTTTACGCTGCTTCCCTACGATATTCCGGAAGGGCAGGCTGCGGCCTATTACCCAGAGGTCAATCCGCTGGTGCCGCTGGATAGTTACGGTATTGACAGCTTCACGCCAGCATCGAAGTTCATACCGATCAAGCTTTATCCGAGTGATTTCGGATCGAAGCATCAATTAAGGTTTGTCCATGGATAGGCCAGTAAGTCGCTACCTGCCAGGATTTATGCGCGAAAGGCCTCGGTTGGCTATGTTTATGCTTCTGGCTATCGCTGTATCAGGGTTTGGCCAGACCTTCTTTCTCGGTTTTTGGCGTCCACATTCGAGACGGGCTGTCTCCCAACAACGCGGATTATGCTTTTTATTACAGCACAGCCACTTTGGGCTCCGCAACTCTGTTGCTTAAAGCCGGGCCCTGGGTAGATGGCTGTCGCAAAGTCAGCCGACACCGGAACAGTCTCGATCCTCAACAGGTCACTCGGCGCATGTCACCCGCGCAACAGCAAGGCTGGACGGTGTCGGAATTGGCCAGGCGTTTGCCGGATTTGCTGCAGGTCACTTATTCAGTTCGCTGCTGGCAGGACCGCTGGTTGACAGGCTTGGTGCTCAGCATTCCTTGCCATTTACGCTGTTGCCTATGATTCTGGGCTTATTGTGTCTGGCATTAACAAAAGCCAGTTGGACGCCCTATGCTTCTTGGGGCTGACCGGCGTAAATCTTGGATTAGCTGGTACCGCGAGCGGGGTACTCTGGCCCGAGCGATACGGAATCACCCACATGGGTGCTATCCGGTCTGTGGCCCATGCTGCGCTTGTGGTAGCTACGGCGGTTTCTCCTATTACTATTGGTTTGCTGTTAGATTTGTTATTGGTAACCCCTCAATCCTTGGCGGGTTACCTAACTTTAGGCTCAAGCTTGGCTGCAGCGCTGGCATGGACCTCCGGAAGCCCTTCTGAAGGGAAGCGCTCCGAGGCGCGTTACTAATGTCAGAAGCGATTTGATCGTTTTACTCCGGCTGCTTTTTTCGTTGCTGTTGAGAGCGCACTAACTTTCGCTGATGCAGCTGGCTACTAATTTGTGACCGTCCGGGTCACGTATGTAGGCTGCATACACATTTGGTCCCACGTCCCGAAACCCTGGGGCGCCGGCGTCAGTGCCTCCCCTTTGCAGGGCACGTTTGTGAAATTCATCCACTGAGGCTCGGTCCGCTGCTGCAAAGCCTACTGTCAAGCCGTTACCTACACTGGCTGCGTTGCCATCCGACGGCGTTAGGACTACGAAGCGCGGGCCTGCGCCACCCCAGAGAGATGCCGTTTCCTTGTTGCCGAGGTTTTCATAACCCAGTGCATCAAGCACTGAATCATAGAAGGTGCGAGCTCTGGGTAGGTCGTTGGTACCTACAGTGACGTGTGAAAACATAGGCAGTTCTCCTGGTTGGAGCGCGTTACATGGCGCCCAGTTGATCACAAGGTTTCTCGGGCGCGCGGAGGATTTAGCCATCCATGCCTAGCAATGTGGTGATGTCACGTCCCGGTTCCGCATCAGTACCGTAGGAAAAGTCCCCCCGGCGCTGGCGCTTAGCCAGTTGTTCCATCTGGTAGCGGTATCGGGTGCCAGGTGCATCGAAGCGAGAATGCAGGTCACGCCTGTCTGATTCATCCAGATAACGTTGATTCTGCGGACGTACCACCGAGTTGTCTTGAGGCTGGATGATGTAATTGATTCGCGGCATCAAATAGCGAAAAGGAGAGGGCGCAGCGGTGGTATTGAAAGTAACGTCGCAACGGGAGCGATGCCGTCCCACCGGCAAAAACGGTTGCAGATTGGGAACGTCGTAACCAGGTCGAAATCGGGGGTAGGAAATGCAGACATTGCTGCGCAAGTGAATATGCAGCACAGCACGGAAATCCTGATACTTGGCGCGTATCCCACCCACCCAGCGCATCACCGGCGCGACTGACTTTTGCGTGACCATACGGGTTCTGGTTACCGTCTCGGACGTCCATTCGACTTCGACGACGTCGGATTCGGAGATGCCGTCGCCTATGGTATTGGCATGCAGGAAATCGGCGTGGGTCAGGTCTATGAGGTTTTCCACCGAGAGCGCCGATGAGGCGTCGAACCGGACAGTCCGCTGCGTGTAGCCCGGAATATTGCCGTCCAGGGGCAAGAAGGGGATATGCGGCAGCAGCTGAATATCTGCGTGATCGGGGTTGCCATACCACGCCCAGATATAGCCGTAGCGTTCGATGACAGGATAGCTGCCGGAACCTCCGGTGAAGGCGCTGCTGGCGTGGCGCAGGGCTGCCAGCCGCGATGGATGGAACTCGGCCGCCTGAGATATACCGTTTTCACGCCAGAGAAAATAAGGCTGGGAGTGGATGATCCGGCGGATGGGCCTTGAGCTCACGTCGCGACTGTGCGAGACCGGAAACCAGGTATCGTGCAGATCATAATTGACCGGAGTCCAGTCTGAGGGACGCTTGCTGCGCTGCCCTGCGACAGTGTCGTTGGTGGATACAGTGTGCATTGTGAATTCTCCTTGGGACAATCAGACGGCGGCGCGTACAGGAATCAGCGATTGATCGCGTAGCCGGTCCAAGTCACGGGAGGGTGCTACCAGCAGAGCGGCTAACGCTTCGCCATCGACATGGGAGTGCACCCGAAAAGGTGGGCGTTGTGCCCGGCGCGCTGCACGCCAGCGCAGCGGTGCAACGCCGCCCTCGCTTCGGTGCAGAAAGCCTCGCCAACAGAGACTGGTGGTACCGCGTCGGTTGGCTCCCGAGGCAATGAAAACGGTACACAGCGGCGTTTCCTCCTCGGTGAGAAGGTCGACGCGAATGTCTCCTCCGCATACAGGAACGGACGTACGGACGATCAGGGGATAGTCGACAACGAATTGCGGCGGCAGTACCTTGGTAGACCAGACTGCACCTCGATCAAGGACCAGATGGTTATCCTTCAGACAGGGATCGCCCAGAAAGAAATCGGTCATCCTTACCGCATCAAAACTGATCAGGCAGTGGGGTCCATCAAGCATTGCGGCGAGATATTCCTCGTGCTGAATACTGACGGTGGCCGCACCGGTATATTCGCGACCTTCGGGCAGATAAGTTGCCGCAGGCACCGACTCGTTCGGCTCATCTTCTCCTAACCAGACGTGAACAAATCCGTTTCGTTCAGCCACCGAGTAGGCTCGCGCAGCATATCGGGCAGGCACTCGTTCATTGGCGTGCAGGTTGGGTATCGCCGTGCAAGCGCCGCTGGCGCCGTCAAATGTCCAGCCATGGTAGCCACACTGGATTCCGCTCTCTACAACGCAGCCAAGGGATAGGGGCACGCGGCGGTGGGGGCAGCGATCTTCCAATGCAAACGCCTGACCTTGCCTATCCCGAAACAAGGCTAGCTCCTCGCCATTGCAGACGACTGCCAGGGGTTTTCCATTGTTTACGGCCTCGGACAAAGCCGAAGCCCACCAAGCGTTATCAGCCATCAAGGTCTACCTCGTTGTTGTTGTTTTAGTGTTGTTCTTGAGAGAAATGCCTGTGATCACTTTAGGCGTGGCTGGGAATATTATCCAATAATAATAAACAGATATATGATAAGTGTTCAAATGCGTTCCGAGGTCGGGCATCATGGCAATAGTGATTTATTACCGTTACCCACGCGCAGGGACTCCCGCATGCCAACTGTGATTTTTAACTTTGCTGACGGTCGTCAACGTACTGTAGAGGCCGTTGCAGGCCAGACGCTCATGCAGGCTGCGGTTAGCAGCGGTCTGGAAGGAATCCTGGGCGACTGTGGTGGGGTGTGTCAGTGTGCCACCTGCCACATTTATATTGACCAGTCATGGCTGGACAAACTGGCTGAAAAGGATGGTATGGAAGATGACATGCTTGAAGGTACCGCTGCTCCCCGGCTTGCACAGAGCCGCCTGGGCTGTTGCGTGATACTGGAGGCTGTGCATGAGGGCATGGTGGTGACTTTTCCACCAACACAAATCTGATGAAAAGTGGCGCGGAGCCGTCCCCGGCTCCGCGCCGGCGCTGATCAATCGCGCTCGACTGCCAGCGCGACGCCCTGACCACCACCGATACACAGCGTCGCCAGGCCTTTCTTGGCATCACGTCGAGCCATTTCATAGATCAAGGTAACCAGCACACGGCAGCCGGATGCGCCGATGGGGTGACCCAGGGCGATAGCGCCGCCGTTGACGTTGACCTTTGACACGTCCCATTCCAGTTCCTTGCCGACCGACAGACACTGGGCGGCGAAGGCCTCGTTGGCTTCGATCAGATCCAGTTCCGCGATAGACCAGCCGGCTTTGCTCAGGCATTTCTTGCTGGCTGGCACCGGTCCGATACCCATGATCGCCGGATCCACCGCTGCGCTGGCATAGCCCTTGATACGAGCCAGCACCGGCAGATTCAACGCCTTCGCTTTGTCCGCCGTCATGAGCATTACTGCCGCTGCGCCGTCATTCAGCGTCGACGCATTGCCGGCGGTGACGCTGCCGTCCTTCTTGAACGCCGGACGCAGGCCTGCCAGGCTGCATTCAGAGGTGTCGGCCCGGGGTTGCTCGTCGGTATCGAAGGCAACGGGATCGCCCTTGCGCTGGGGAATCATCACCGGCGTGATTTCATCCTGGAAGCGGCCAGCGCTGATCGCCGCATTGGCGCGCTGCTGGGAAAGCAGGGCGTAGGCGTCCTGATCCTCACGGCTGACCTGATACTGGCTTGCCAGGTTTTCGGCGGTGATGCCCATGTGGTAATCGTTGAAGGCGTCGATCAAACCGTCTTTCAGCAGGCTGTCTTCGAGCTGCGCATGGCCCATGCGCAGGCCGGTGCGCGCCTTGGGCAGCACGTAGGGCGCGAGGCTCATGCTTTCCATGCCACCGGCAATGATGATCTCGGCGTCGCCACAGCGGATCGCCTGGATGGCCATGTGCACGGCCTTGAGGCCGGAGCCGCACAGCTTGTTCAGCGTCAGCGCCGGGGTGCTGAACGGCAGGCCGGCATTGATCGCCGATTGCCGGGCCGGGTTCTGGCCACAGCCAGCGGACAGCACCTGGCCGAGAATGACTTCATCAACCTGGCTGGCGTCCAGGCCGGTGCTGCTCATTAACGAGCGGATAACGGTGGCGCCCAGTTCAACCGCGGGCACGTTGGCCAGCGCGCCTTGAAAACTACCGATGGCGGTACGCGTTGCTGCGACAATGACGACGTCTTGCATGATCTTTTCTCCAAAAAAAAACGTGGCTACCGCAATGGAAAGCCACGTAAAACCTTCAACGGGCAGCACTCCCAGTGCAGCTTGGTCAGCTACTCTGGAAATCAGTGAAGCCTACCCCGTAGGGCAGTAGGGCAGGCTAGTGTTTGCTTTGGTATTGCTCGGTCAGCACCGGGCAGCCGGTCGCTTCCTGCAATGCCTGGACGGTGATGCCGGGCGCCAGTTCAAGCAGCGCCAGGCCGGCGTCGGTAATGTCCAGCACAGCCAGATCGGTGATGATCCGGGTGACCACGCCAAGGCCGGTCAGGGGAAGGTCGCACTGCTTGAGAATCTTCGGGCTGCCGTCTTTGGCGTTGTGCTCCATCAGCACCACGACGCGCTTGACGCCGGCGACCAGATCCATCGCGCCGCCCATACCCTTGACCATCTTGCCGGGAATCATCCAGTTAGCCAGATCGCCTTTCTCCGACACCTGCATCGCACCCAGGATCGCCAGGTTGATATGTCCGCCACGGATCATGGCGAAGGAGTCGGCATTGTCGAAGAAGCTGCTGCCGGGCAGGCTGGTAACAGTCTGCTTGCCGGCGTTGATCAGGTCTGGATCGACCTTGTCGTCCTCGGGGAAGGGGCCGATGCCGAGCAGACCGTTCTCGCTCTGCAGCCACACATCCATGCCTTCGGGAATATAGTTGGCCACCAGCGTAGGCAGCCCGATGCCAAGGTTTACGTAAAAGCCGTCAGCCAATTCCTGAGCAGCTCGTTGCGCCATTTGTTCGCGTGTCCAGGCCATGATCAAGCGCTCCGTGTGGTACGTTTTTCGATACGTTTTTCCGGATTGGCATTGAGCACAATCCGCTGCACATAGATTCCCGGCAGGTGAATCTGATCGGGATCGAGCGCGCCGGTTTCGACGATTTCCTCGACCTCGACAATGCAGATCTTGCCGGCCGTCGCCGCCAGGGGGTTGAAGTTGCGCGCGGTCTTGTTGAACACCAGATTGCCGGATTTATCAGCCTTCCAGGCTTTGACCAGCGCTACGTCAGCTATCAGCGAGGTTTCCATGACGTACCACTCACCGTTGAACTGGCGGGTTTCCTTCCCTTCGGCGATCAGCGTGCCGTAGCCGGTCCGGGTATAGAAGGCCGGAATCCCGGCGCCACCGGCGCGCAGCTTTTCCGCCAGGGTACCCTGGGGCGTGAACTCCAGCTCCAGCTCGCCTGACAGGTACTGGCGCTCGAACTCCTTGTTCTCGCCGACATAGGACGACACCATCTTGCGGATCTGGCGGGATTCGAGCAGCAGCCCAAGCCCGAAACCGTCAACGCCAGCGTTGTTGCTGATAACGGTAAGATCCTTCTTCTGCGTATCGCGCAGGGCTTCGATCAGCGCTTCGGGAATACCGCACAACCCGAACCCGCCGACCGCCAGGGTCATGTCGTCTTCGACAAGCCCGGCGAGGGCCTCCCGAGCGTTAGGATAGATTTTGTTCATTGTTATAGATGCTCCTATTCCCGTTAAAGTCTGTCGTTATTGGTCACATTGGCTGCTGTTGGCTCGGGCAATGCGCGAACCGGAGGGCCGGTTCAACAGCGTACTGATACGGTTGCCGGCCTGAATCAGTGCGTCCAGGTCTATTCCAGTGTGGATGCCCAGGCCGTTGAGCATGTAGAGAACGTCTTCGGTGGCGACATTACCGGTGGCACCCTTGGCGTAGGGGCAACCGCCGAGGCCGGCAACCGAGCTGTCGAATACCTGGATGCCTTCCAGCAGCCCGGCGTAGATATTGGCCAACGCTTGCCCGTAGGTATCGTGAAAGTGGCCGGCCAGTTGATCACGCGAAATATGCTGCGCAACGGTTTCAAACAGATTGCGCGTGGCGCCGGGCGTGCCGGTGCCAATGGTGTCGCCCAGGGAGATTTCGTAGCAACCCATGGCGTGCAGTTCGCGGGCCACGCTGGCGACCTGGCTGGCGGCGATCTCGCCGTCATAGGGACAGCCCAGCACGCAGGATACATAGCCGCGTACCCGCACGCCGGCTTCGGCTGCGGCGCTCATGACGGGTTCGAAACGCTGTATGCTCTCGCTGATCGAGCAATTGATATTGCGCTGTGAAAAGCCTTCGGAGGCTGCGGCAAACACTGCCACCTCTTCAGCGCCGGCTTGCAGAGCCATTTCGAAACCTTTCAGGTTCGGTGTGAGCGCCGCGTAGGTCGTGTCGGCGCGCCGCTGAATCCCGGCGAATACGTCCAAAGAGCCGGCCATCTGCGGGACCCACTTGGGCGAGACGAAACTGCCCACCTCGATGTAGCCCACCCCTGCGTTGCTCAGGTCGTCGATCAGGCGGATCTTGTCAGCGTTGCTGACCGACTGGGCTTCGTTCTGCAGACCATCGCGCGCGCCCACTTCCACCAGTTTGACCGAGGCGGGCAGGCTCATTGCGCTTCCTCCATTTCCACTAGCAGGGTGCCCTCGGCGATTAGCTCGCCCTCGGCGCAGAAAATTGCCTTAACCGTGCCGGCTTCGGCTGCGCGAATGCTGTGTTCCATCTTCATCGCTTCGAGCACCAGCAGCACGGCGCCAGCCTCGACCTGTTGGCCTGGCTCGACCATGACGCGCACGACGCTGCCATTCATCGGCGCTTGCAAACCACCAGCATGCTGGTGGGAATGGTCCACTTCAGCAATCGGGTCAAATCGATCGATCCGCTGCCAGCTGTTATGCCATTGCAGATACAGGGCGCCATTGCTGATCAGCAGGCGGTGGCGGCTGGTCTGCTGCCCCTCGGTGATCAATAGCGTCTGGGTAGTCGGGCAATAGGAGCAGCCGGATACGTCTACGGCGGCAAAAGGCTGGTCCAGCTCGCCACAACGCAGGTGCAGGCGGCTCTGCGCGGGCAGTCCGGCGCGCCAGCTGGTCAGGTCAGTCCATGGGCTGGATTCGCCAGGTCCGGAGGCTACGGACGAAGCGCCCGGCATCGCCAGCAACCAGGCCTTCGCTGCGGTGCGCCAGAACCGCTCATCGAGTGCTTCAGGCGCGGGCAACAATTGCTCTGCATGACGCGGAATAAAACCAGTATCCAGTTCGGCCTGGGCGAAGGCGGGGTGGGCCAGAATACGGGTCAGGAACTTCAGGTTGGTCTGCACGCCAGCCACCACGGTCTCGCGCAGCATGGCCAGCAGGGACAGGCGCGCCTCTTCCCGCGTCTCGCCCCAGGCAATCAGTTTGGCGATCATCGGATCGTAGAAAGGCGAGACAACATCGCCTTCGGTAACGCCGCTGTCCACGCGGCGGCCCTTGCCGGCGGGTGGCTCGCGATACAGCTGCAAAGTGCCGCTGGCCGGGAGAAAGTCGTTATCGGTATCTTCGGCGTACAGGCGCACCTCAATGGCGTGCCCTATCAGAGGCACCTGCTCCTGGGTCAGCGGAAGCTTTTCGCCCTGGGCCACCCGCAATTGCCAGGCGACCAGATCCTGCCCGGTAATGGCTTCGGTGACCGGATGCTCGACCTGTAGGCGGGTGTTCATTTCCATAAAGAAGAATTCGCCGCGCGCGTCCAGCAGAAACTCCACCGTGCCGGCACCGACGTAGCCGATAGCCTGGGCAGCCTTGACCGCCGCATCGCCCATGGCCTTGCGCAGCTCGCGCGAAATGCCCGGCGCCGGCGCTTCTTCAACCACCTTCTGGTGACGGCGCTGGATCGAACAGTCGCGTTCGTTCAGGTACACGCCATTGCCGTGCTGGTCGGCAAACACCTGGATTTCCACGTGCCGCGGCTGCAACACGTATTTTTCCACCAGCATGCGCGCATCGCCAAAGGAGGACTGGGCTTCCCGCTGCGCCGACGCCAGTGCTTCAGCCATATCCGCTTCGCGCTCGACCACCTTCATGCCTTTGCCGCCACCGCCGGCGGTGGCCTTGAGCAACACCGGGTAGCCGATGCGCTCAGCAGCGGTTACGAAGGTCTGCAGATCCTGCTCGTCGCCATGGTAGCCAGGCACCAGCGGCACGCCGGCCTTTTCCATCAACGCCTTGGCCGCTGATTTGCTGCCCATGGCATCAATGGCTGAGGCGGGTGGCCCGACGAAGATCAGGCCCTGCTCTTCGCAGGCGCGGGCAAAGCCAGCATTTTCGGACAGAAAACCGTAGCCGGGATGAATGGCCTGGGCGCCGCTAGCGTGAGCGGCGGCGAGAATCTTGTCGACCAGCAGATAGCTGTCCGCTGGTTTCGCGCCGCCGAGACCGATGGCTACGTCGGCCTGTAGGACGTGCTGCGCCTGACGGTCAACGTCACTGTGTACGGCGACAGTGGTAATGCCCATCTCTCTGGCGGTGCGCATGACCCGGCAGGCAATTTCGCCGCGGTTGGCGATAAGCAGGGTATTGATCATTTTTGTTCGTCCCACATCATGGCGAAGTTGTGTGTTGTTCGGTGTTCATTGTCTTTAGCCTTGTTGCCATGCCGGCTTGCGCTTTTCCAGAAAGGCGCTCAGGCCTTCCTGGCCCTCAGTGCTGACCCGGATTTTGGCAATAGCCGCTTCGGTATAACTGCGTACTTCCCCGGTCAGTTCGCCGTGCTTGACGGTCTGCATCAGTGCCTTGGTCTCGCTCATGGCCTGGGGGCTGTTCAGCAGCAGGTTATCGACCCACTCCTGTAGCGCTACGTCCAGCTTCTCGGCCGGATAACATTCGGCAAGCAAGCCCAGTTCCCGTGCTCGCTCCCCGCTGAAACGCTCGGCGGTCAGAGCGTAGCGGCGCGCCGCCCGTTGCCCGATGGCTTGCACCACGTAGGGGCTGATAACGGCGGGAAGCAAGCCGATACGCACCTCGGACAGGCTGAACAGGCTGTCGCTGGTGCCAATGGCGATATCGCAGCAACTGATCAAACCCAGCGCGCCACCGAAGGCGGCCCCTTGCACCACGGCCAGGGTCGGCAGGCTGAGCTGCGCCAGACTGGCCATCAGTTGCCCCAGTTCCTTGGCGTCACCCAGGTTGGCCTGGTAATCGAGCTTGGCGCATTCCTGCATCCAGGCCAGATCGGCTCCGGCAGAGAAATGCTTGCCGCGCCCGCGCAGCAGGAGAAACCGCAGTCCTTCGGTAGCCTGAACCTCGTCCATGGCCGCCAGCAGCTCGTTGATCATTTCGGCATTGAAAGCGTTGTTGCGCTCTGGCCGGTTCAGCCACAGGGTTGCTACGCCGTTGTCGCTGTATTCGAGTTCGATTGTCTTGAAGCTGGTCATGGCTTTCTCAATCCGTGTTGTGGAATCAGCCGCCCGTGTGAAGCGGCAGCTGAAGCAATCACATCCTGAACACCCCAAAGCGGGTCGGTACAATAGGCGCATTTTTCGCGGCGGATATCGCCAGCCCGAGTACGTCGCGGGTCTGCGCCGGGTCAATTACCCCGTCGTCCCATAACCGCGCGCTGGAATAGTAGGGGTGACCCTGCCGCTCGTACTGCTCGAGAATGGGCTTGCGCAGCGTCTGTTCCTGCTCGGAGCTGAAGGTCTCGCCGGCGCGCTCAGCCTGCTCATGCTTGACCTGCACCAGCACGCCGGCAGCCTGTTCGCCGCCCATTACCGAGATACGCGCATTGGGCCACATCCATAGAAAGCGCGGATCATAGGCGCGGCCACACATGCCGTAGTTGCCGGCGCCGAAGCTGCCACCGATGATCACGGTGAACTTGGGCACCTGGGCGCAGGCCACGGCGGTGACCAGTTTGGCGCCGTGCTTGGCGATACCGCCGGCCTCGTACTTCTGGCCGACCATAAAGCCAGTGATGTTTTGCAGGAACAGCAGCGGAATGCCGCGCTGGCAGGCCAGTTCGATAAAGTGCGCGCCTTTCTGCGCGGACTCGGCGAAGAGGATGCCGTTGTTCGCCAGGATCGCCACCGGGTGTCCATGCAGATGGGCAAAGCCGCACACCAGCGTGGTGCCATACAGCGCCTTGAATTCATCGAACTGGCTGTCATCGACCAAGCGAGCAATGATTTCGCGCACGTCGAAGGGTTGCTTGGCATCGGCTGGAATGATGCCGTACAGCTCGTCGCTGGCGTAGCGCGGGTTAATCGGTGCGCGGCTATTCAGTTCACCCTGCTTGCGCCAGTTCAGATTAGCGATGCAGCGGCGGGCCAGGGCCAAAGCATGTCCGTCGTTCTCGGCATAGTGATCGGCCACGCCGGAGGTCTTGCAGTGCACATCGGCGCCGCCCAGATCCTCGGCGCTGACCACTTCGCCGGTGGCGGCTTTGACCAATGGCGGGCCAGCGAGAAAGATGGTCGCCTGATTACGCACCATGATGGCTTCGTCCGCCATGGCCGGCACATAGGCGCCGCCGGCGGTGCAGGAGCCCATCACCACGGCGATCTGCGGAATGCCTTGGGCGCTCATGTTGGCCTGGTTGAAGAAGATGCGGCCGAAGTGTTCGCGGTCGGGAAAGACCTCATCCTGGCGTGGCAGGTTGGCGCCGCCGGAGTCCACCAGATAGATACACGGCAGGCGGTTCTGCTGGGCAATGGTCTGCGCGCGCAGATGCTTCTTAACTGTCAGCGGATAATAGGAGCCGCCTTTGACCGTTGCATCGTTGGCCACGATCATGCATTCGACACCTTCCACGCGTCCGATGCCGGCGATCAGGCCTGCGGCCGGCACGTCTTCGCCATAGACCTCATGGGCGGTCAGCTGACCGATTTCCAGAAACGGCGAACCTGGATCGAGCAGGGCATCGATGCGCTGGCGGGGTAACAGCTTACCGCGCGAGAGGTGGCGTTCCTGGGCCTTGGCGCCGCCGCCTTCGGCAACGCGCGCCAGCAACTCGCGGAGGTCCGTCACCAGTGTTTGCATGGCCGAGCAGTTAACCGCATAGTCCGGCGCGTTGCGGTTGATTTGACTGTTGAGAATGCTCATGGGTTATCTCTTTTTATAAGGGCGCTTCTTATGAGGGGGCTTCACCGGGTCTCGTTGAACAGTTCACGCCCGATCAGCATGCGCCGAATTTCGCTGGTGCCTGCGCCAATCTCGTACAGTTTTGCGTCACGCCAGATGCGGCCGGTAGGGTAGTCATTAATATAGCCATTGCCGCCGAGAATCTGGATTGCTTCACCGGCCATCCACGTGGCTTTCTCGGCGGTGTACAGAATCACGCCCGCACAATCCTTGCGCACCTGACGGACGTGCCCGCTGCCCATGGCGTCGAGATACTTGCCGACACTGTAGAGATAGGCGCGGCACGCCTGGAGGGTGCTGTACATGTCGGCGACCTTACCCTGGATGAGCTGGAACTCGCCGATGCTCTGACCGAACTGCTTGCGGTCATGAATATAGGGCGTGACGATGTCCATGGATGCCTGCATCAGACCCATAGGGCCACCGCTCAGCACGGCGCGTTCATAATCCAGCCCGCTCATCAGCACCTTGGTGCCTTCGCCCAGGCCGCCGAGAATGTTCTCTTCGGGGACTTCAACGTTGTTAAACACCAGCTCGCCGGTGTGCGAGCCGCGCATGCCGAGCTTGTCGAGCTTCTGCGAAACGGAGAAGCCAGGGGTATTGGTATCCAGAATAAAGGCAGTCATGCCTTTGGCGCCAGCGGCGGGATCGGTCTTGGCGTAGACCACCAACACGTGGCAATCAGGGCCGTTGGTGATCCACATCTTGGTGCCGTTCAGAACGTAGCGGTCGCCTTTCTTGTCGGCGCGCAACTTCATGGAAACCACATCAGAGCCGGCATTTGGCTCGCTCATGGCCAGGGCGCCGATGTGCTCGCCGGAGATCAGCTTGGGCAGGAATGTCTGCTTCTGCGCTTCGCTGCCGTTGCGGTGAATCTGGTTCACGCACAGGTTGGAATGGGCACCGTAGGACAGGCCAATGCCGCCGGCTGCACGGGAAATTTCTTCCATGGCGATCATGTGCGCCAGGTAGCCCATGCCCGAGCCGCCGTATTCTTCGGCTACGGTGAGACCGAGCAGGCCCATATCGCCGAACTTGCGCCACAGATCCATCGGAAATTCGTCGGTGCGGTCGGCTTCGGCGGCACGCGGGGCGATTTCCTTGGCAGCAAAGCTGGCAACCGAATCACGCAGCATGTCGATGTCTTCGCCAAGGAAGAAGTCCAGTCCGGGTATAGCGCTCATATCGTGTTATCTCCTGTTCTTATGTTTATAGCTGCGTGGCCTGGATGCGCGCATCCTTGGCGGTGGCGTCGTGAAATTCCGCTTTGCGTTCATTGCGCAAGGCTGATAGCAGCCGGGCGTGCTGAATGCGGGCCTGATCCAGAAAGCGCTCCTTGACCGGACCGTAGCCGCGAACGATGTCCGGCAGGTTTGCGAGCTCTATAGCAGTTTGCAGCTTTTCCGCACTCAGCTTGTCGATAACCTCGTCAAGAATGCCTTCGTAAGTCGCCAACCACTCGCGTTCCGCCTTCCGCTCGGCGGTATAGCCAAAGGGATCGATGACCGAATTACGCAGGAATTTCAGACGTGCCAGCAATTTGAAGCTGCGCATCATCCAGGGGCCGAAACTGCGCTTTTTCGGTTCTTCGCCTGGCTTGGCATTGTTCATTACGGGCGGAGCCAGGTGGAAGTTGAGCTTGTAGTTGCCCTCGAACTGCGATTCGATCTTTTTCATGAAATCGCCGTTGGTGAACAGCCGCGCCACTTCGTACTCGTCCTTGGTGGCCAGCACCTTGAAATAGTTGCGCGCCACGGTCTCGGTCAGCTTGCCCGGTGCGCCAGCGATCTGCGTTTCAGCCTCGCGGAATTGCTGCACGCGAGCCAGGTATTTGTCACCCAGTTTGGCGTTCTGATATTCGGTCAGCGTGGCGATACGGCGCCGAATGATCTCATCCAGATTCTGCGACAGCTGCTGCCCTGCGGCTTTGCTGCTGTTGCTTTCGATCAGGCTGCGCAGGCGTGGTAAATCTGCGGCGGCGCGGCGGCCCCAATCGAATGCCTTGAGATTGAAGTCGATTGCCGTCCCGTTCAGTTCGATGGCCTGGACCAGCGACTCTTGCGCGACCGGCAACCAGCCCTTCTGATAGGCGAAGCCGAGCATGAAGGTGTTGGTGGCAATCGAATCGCCCATCAGCACCGTGGCGATGCGACTGGCATCCAGGAAATTGGACTGGCCCTCGCCAACCGCTTCGGCAATCTGCGCCGACATGGCCTGGGTGCGGAACTTGGGATCGGGGTGCGCTTCGAGGTTGCCGCTCTCGGCCTGCATGGCAAAGGTGCGCACGAACTCGCTGGTGATGCTTTCGTCCGAATTCACCACGGCATGTGTCACGCCGTGACGGAGCTTTTCCAGGGTCTCGTTGTTGGCGCTGACCACCAGATCGCAACCCAGCAACAGACTGGTTTCACCAGCGGCAATGCGCGGTGCATGCAGCTGCGATTGCTCGGCGGCGATGCGGATATGCGACCACACGGCGCCGCCTTTCTGCGCCATGCCGGCCATATCCAGGTTCAGCACGCCTTTGCCCTCGATGTAGGCGGCCATCCCCAGCAACGCGCCGATGGTCACTACGCCGGTTCCGCCTACGCCGGTAATCAGAATGCTGTAGGGCTGATCCAGCGAGGCCATGGCCGGCGTTGGCAGATGCCATTCATCGGCACCGGTGTTGCCCAGCGCCTTGGCCTTGCGCAATGCGCCGCCTTCCACGGTCACGAAGCTCGGGCAAAAGCCGGACAGGCAGGAGAAGTCTTTGTTACAGGATGACTGGTCGATGCTGCGCTTCTGGCCGAATTCGGTATCGACGGTCACTACGGACATGCAGTTAGATTTGCTGCTGCAATCGCCGCAACCTTCGCAAACCGCCTGGTTGATGACCACCCGGCGCGCCGGATCAGGGAATTTGCCGCGCTTGCGACGGCGGCGCTTTTCGGCGGCGCAGGTCTGGTCGTAGACGATGGCGGACACACCGTTGAACTCGCGCAGCTCCTTCTGCAGCTTTTCCATCTCGTCCCGGTGCAGCACTGGTACGCCATCGGCCAGGTTCTTCACCGATTCGTATTTTTCCGGCTCGTCGGTCACTACGGCAATACGCTTGACCCCCTCCGCGGCCAGTTGCTGGGTGATCTGCGGCACCGTCAGAATGCCGTCGACCGGCTGCCCGCCAGTCATGGCTACGGCATCGTTGTACAGAATCTTGTAGGTGATTTGCACCTTGGCAGCGACCGCTGCACGGATTGCCAGAATGCCGGAGTGGAAGTACGTACCGTCGCCCAGATTGGCGAATACATGCTTGGTGGTGGTGAACGGCGCCTGACCGATCCAGGCTACGCCTTCGCCACCCATCTGGCTGAACGTCTGAGTTTGCGGATAGATCCATGCGGCCATGTAATGACAGCCGATACCCGCCAGCGCCCTGCTGCCTTCCGGCACCTTGGTGGAGATATTGTGCGGGCAGCCCGAACAGTAGTGAGGTACCCGATCCATCAGCGTGCCCAGGACATTCTTGGTGGTGAGCTGTGCTTCGAGTTGCTGCAAGCGGTTCTGCAGTCTGTCGTCTGGATGCAGGCGAAGAATCCGCTTGGCCAGGGCACGGGCGATGTGCGCCGGTGTCAGTTCACTGATGGCCGGCAGCAGCCAGTCAGTGTGAGGCATGCTCCACTCGCCCTTGTCGTCAAACTTGCCGACGATGCGTGGCCGCACGTCCTCACGCCAGTTGTACAGCTCTTCCTTCATCTGGTACTCGATCATGTGGCGTTTTTCCTCCACCACGATGATCTCTTCCAGGCCCTCGGCGAAATGGCGCACGCCTTCGGCTTCAAGGGGCCAGACCATGCCCACTTTGTAAACGCGCAGGCCCATCTGCTGGACCTGCTCTGCATCGATGCCGAGCATCTCCAGCGCCTGGCAGACGTCCAGGTAGGATTTGCCTGCGGTGATGATGCCGATCCGGGCGTTGGATGAGTCCATGACCACGCGGTCGATACGGTTGGCGCGGGCATAGGCCAGGGCGGCGTACAGCTTGTGTTCGAGCAGGCGCTGTTCCTGAGCTAGTGGCGGATCGGGCCAGCGAATGTTCAGGCCGCCTTCGGGAATCTGGAAGTCTGGAATGATCGATTCGACGCGGAACGGGTCGATATCGACAATCGCTGCGCTCTCAACGGTATCGGCGACGGCTTTCAGCGCCACCCAGCAACCGGAGTAACGGGACATGGCCCAGCCGTGAATGCCGTAATCCAGATATTCCTGAACGCCAGAAGGCGCCAGAACCGGCATCATCACGGCTTTGAATATATGCTCTGTCTGGTGCGGCAGTGAAGATGAGCGGGCGCCATGGTCGTCACCGGCGACGGCCAGCACACCACCGAACTTCGAGGTGCCGGCAGCATTGGCATGCCGGAAGACGTCTCCAGAGCGGTCAACGCCAGGACCCTTGCCGTACCACATGCCGAATACGCCGTCATAGGTGGCGCCTTCAAAGATGTTGACCTGCTGGGTGCCCCAGATGGAGGTGGCGGCCAGCTCTTCGTTAACGCCTGGCTGGAAATGGGTGTGGCTCTCTTTCAGATATTCCCGGGCGCGCCACAGATGCTGATCGAAGCCGCCCAGGGGCGAGCCCCGATAGCCAGAGATAAAGCCAGCGGTATTCCGGCCCGCAGCCAGATCACGCTGGCGCTGCATAAGCGGCAACCGGACCAGCGCCTGGACTCCGGTCATCAATTGATAGCCGCTTATCTGCGTATACTTGTCGTCAAGCGAGAGGGAAGTTCCCATGGCTGATCATTACCTGTCTTGTTCTGTTTATGGCTACTGCAATTGCACGGTAGTACGGATTGACTGGAGTATATGAAGGGCTGCTGGTATCGTAAATTTATAAAAACTAGATACAGGTATCTGAAAAACAAATGGCAAGCCATGACGTTTCGATGCGCCAGTTGCGCTATTTCGTTGCCGCTGCGGAGACCGGCCAGTTTTCCCAGGCGGCTAGCAAGGTGCATGTATCGCAGTCGGCAATCACCACTGCGGTCATGCAGCTGGAGGAGCGCCTGGGCGTAAAGCTGTTCGAGCGGATGCCCTACGGCGTCAGCCTCACCGCGGAGGGCAACAAGTTCTTCCAGCATGCAAGCCACATTCTCGATACGCTGCAGGATGCGCTCAGCGAGCCGTTTTTTCTTAGCCATGCGATTAACGGGGTGGTCAGGGTAGGGGCGTCCTATACGGTGCTGGGCTACTTTTTGCCCAATTTGCTGGCGCGGTTCAAACGCAGTTACCCCGATGTCGAAATCGACCTGATCGATATGGATCGGGGCAGTATCGAGGCGGCAGTCAGCTCGGGTGAACTCGACGTGGGGTTGACCGTGATATCCAATGCCAGCGATCTCGGTGGCCTGGAGCACAGCGTGCTGATCAGGTCTCGTCGGCAACTGTGGCTGCCTTCTACCCATCCTCTGATGCAGTCGGCGTCCATCACCTTGAAGGATGTCGCCGGACACGCCTATATCATGCCCACGGTGGATGAAGGCGAGACATCGGCGCTGCGCTACTGGCATAGCCAAAACCTTGAGCCGCAGGTGGCGTTTCGTACCTCTTCAATGGAATCGTTGCGCGGGCTGGTGGCCCATGGTTTCGGGGTGACCATTCTGTCGGATATGCTTTATCGCGCCTGGTCACTGGAAGGCAAGAAGATCGAAATCCGCCCGCTTACCGACGCCGTGCCGCCGATGGAGCTGGGCCTGTTGTGGCGTGAAGGCGCAAGCCTGAACGAGGCTGCCAGCGCCTTCCAGCAATTCCTCATTCATGCTTGCGGGTCCTGAGTCGGCAATGCTGTCCAGCCAGGCGACGCATTGTTCAATCAGGAAATCGTTCAATCCTGCGCGGTGTTTTCCCTGCGCTGCCTGATCGACTCGGCGAAGTCGCGCTTTAACGTAGGGAAATAGGCAATCTGCCCGCCCATGCCGCCAGCAATATCGATAGAGGCACCGCTGATGAAGCTCGCGTAGTCACTCGCAAGGAACAGCGCCATGCCGGCCACGTCCTCTGGGCGGCCATAACGCCCGAGGGGTACTACCTTCATGACCATTTCATCGAACTCTTCCCGGGTTACGCCTGGCCCCATTTCCTTAAAGTGTCGATCCCACTGGCCGGTGTCGATCCAGCCCATGTTCAGCGAGTTGACCAGAATATTGTCCGTGGGCAGCGACATGCCAAGCGATTTTGATAGTGCTACGCAGGAGGCGCGGTTGATCACCGACGGAATCCCCTCGGGGGTGGGCACTACGCCTGCCAGTGCATTGATTTCGATGATTCTGCCCCAGCGCTGCTTGCGCATGAAAGGTACAACGGCCTGAACAAAGCGAAAGTGACCCATCTGCAACACGTTGGCATGGGCAAGAATATCTTCGGGCGTGAGGGTGTCCAGATTACCGCCTTTACCTTGGCCGGCATTATTGACCAGCACATCCACACCGCCCCAGGCCTCAACGATCTCTGCGACGAATGTCTGGACCGCGGCGGTGTCCGTGACATCGACAGAGCGTGCTATCACCGCAGCTGCACTGTTCGCCAAGTCTTTACCGGTTTCTGCTACAGCCTGCGCATCGCGAGCGCAAATGGCGACCTTGGCACCATCCGCCGCAAACGCTCTGGCAATCGCTCGGCCAATACCTCGGGAGGCGCCTGTAATGATCACTCGCTTACCACTTAAATCAATATTCATACATTCTCCGTAGTGATGGAAGTCGGGGTATACCCACTCTACCCTCGGCTGGGAGCGCCATTCAGGGCGTTTCAGACGAGACCCTGCTTTCTATTAAAACGACAACCGCCGAAAAAATTAAACACAAATGGAACAAAAAATAAATTTATGTTTAATTTAGGCTATTGATTACAAGCAAAAAACGGCGAATGCGCGGTTTTGATGGCTCTACCGCAGATTTGATGGCTGTTGCATCTGCTCCAATTTCGCTGTTATCTTCAAATCTGAATGCAGAATCAAAATCTTGATATGGAATTGTGAATTGTCTTCCGCTAGGATGGCTAGACGCTGAACGGAGCGCGGCAGGCTAAGCCAACTGATGTTGCGGTTGAGCAGGCTTGTGGTCTTGCAGCGATACGCGAAAAATTTTCATTAGCCACTGAAAATAAAAACAAGGAATACAGATGAACACTAAAATCAAATTTGGTCACATCGGTTTGGCTCGCAGTGCGCTGGCTCTTGCGGTTCTAGCGGCTACAGGCAGCGCTTCAGCCATGCAAATCGATGTCGGAAATCCTGATATTCGGCTGCGCTGGGACAATACCGTTCGCTATAACCTGGGTATCCGTGCGGAGGACCAGGATAGCGCGATCATGAACAACCCGAACTTCGACGAGTCAGACGGGAAGTTTGACAAGGGCGACATCGTTACCAACCGTCTCGATCTGTTGACGGAAATCGACCTTGCCTACAAATGGCATTTCGGTGCCCGGGTCAGCGCGGCTGCCTGGTACGACGACGCCTACAGTGATCGCACCGTTGAAAGCAACGTGCCGGGTTATGACACCAGTTATGACAACGATACCTACAGCTCCGAAGTGGAGCGTTATGTTTATGGTCCTTCCGGAGAGATTTTGGATGCATTTGTCTGGGCTAACTTCGATCTGGGCAATACTCCGGTCAACGTAAAAGTCGGGCAGCACACGCAATACTGGGGTGAAGGTCTGCTGTTTGGCGCCCATGCCATTTCCTATTCCCAGGCACCTTTGGACGCGGTGAAAGCAGTCACCAGCCCGGGTATCGAAACCAAAGAAGTATTTCTGCCGATCGGGCAAATATCCGCCAAAGCACAGGTGACCAACAACCTGTCCATTTCAGGGCAATATTTTTACGAATGGGATCACACGCGCTTTCCGTATGGTGGCACCTACTTTGGCGCGGCTGATCCTTTCTTTGAAGGGCCTGACCGTTTGCCAGCGGCCCCCGGCTTCAATCTTCGTCATGCCAACTCCAAGTTCGGGCGAGATGACGCCAACTGGGGTCTCATGGCGCGCTATGACCTTCAGAATCTAGGCGCAACGGTTGGCGCTTATTACCGTCAATTCGACGACTACCAGGCATGGCTAGCTCCTCAGATTGATCTGGCTGCTGGTGAGTACCGCCTGGTTTATCCACGAAACGTGAAGCTGATGGGTATCAGCTATGCAGGCAACATAGGCTCGGCTTCCATTGGCGCTGAACTGTCGTACCGCCAGGATGGCGCACTGAACGCCACCGGAATCAGCGCTGTGAATAACGAAGGTCCTCGCGGTGATACCTACCATGCTGTGCTGAACGCGGTGTATGGTGTGCCGCGCAACTGGCTCGCCAATAACTCGGTACTGGTAGCTGAACTCGCATTCAGCCATCTGGACAAGGTCACAGAGAACGAAGAGCTCTACAAGGGCGAAGGCTTCAACTGCGTAGATCTTCGAGGCGCTGGAGAAGGCAGCAAGGAAGACGGTTGCTCGACCCGGAACTACGCGGCCGTAGCGGTAAACTATACACCGCAATACCTTGCCATCCTGCCGTCTTGGGATTTGTCCGTTCCGTTGACCCTCAACTACGGATTGCATGGCAACGCTGCCACCGCCGGTGGCGGATCTGAAGGCGCGTTGGCCTGGTCTGTTGGTGCGCAAATGACATATCGTCAGCGCCACGATTTTACCTTGCGCTATGCGGATACTTCAGCTCAGGAGAAGAACACACTGAATGCCAACGGCGCAGAAATGGTCAATGGCAACGGGGCAGTAGGTGGTACTGACCGCGGTTGGGTATCGCTGACCTACAAGACCTCCTTTTAATAAACACAATATCGGAGCACGTTATGAAACTTCATTTTGCCTTAAGCATCGCCTTGACAGGGGTTTCGGCATATTCATTGGCCGCGGTGCCTGAGCAGGAGGCTGCCAAGCTTGGCGAGTCTCTTACGCTGGTCGGGGCGATTCAAGCGGGCAATGAAGCTGGCACTATCCCCTCTTTTGAAGGGGGGCTTCGTGACGCTCCTGCTGATTTTGAACCGGGTAGCGGTTATTGGGCGGATCCCTTCAAGGATGAAGAGCCGCTGTTCCGCATTGACGCCAGCAACTATGAGCAATATGCGGATCAATTGAGTGCAGGCCAGGTTGAGTTGCTCAAACGCAATCCTGACACCTATTACATGGATATCTACCCCAGCCACCGTACCGCGGCGCATCCTCAGGATGTTCTCGACGCCAGCGTGCGCAATGCCACGACCTGTGAAACCGTGAAAGACGGTCTTGCTCTGGATCCGGAATGCCGGGGCGGTGTACCGTTCCCGATTCCACAGACCGGGCATGAGGTGATGTGGAACCAGCAAACACGTTACAACGATGGCAAATACGGTACCACTACGACCTCCTCCAATAGTTGGATCGTAGCCTCAAATGGCACCGTAACCAAGGCTTCCGAGCAGTCGACCTTTGTCGAGCGGCCTTATTATCAGACCGATGTGGACGGCCGTGATCCGCAGATGTACTCCCGGGTTTATTCGGTCACCAAAGCTCCTGCCCGCCGGGCCGGTGAGATGACTGGTTATATGGATTTTCTCGATCCGACGCAGCAACCGCGTCGAGCCTGGAGTTACACGCCAGGCCAGCGTCGGGTCAAGCTGGCTCCAGAGTTTGCCTACGATACCCCCGTAGCCAGTATGGGCGGGCTGGAATTGTTCGATGAACTCTTCATGTTCTCGGGTATGCAGGATCGTTTTGATTTCAATCTGGTTGGTAGAAAGGAGATGTACATTCCTTACAACAACTACGAGCTGTATTTTGACTGCAATGCTGACACCCAGCTGATGGATTCCCACGTTAACCCCGAATGCGAACGCTGGGAGCTGCACCGTGTATGGGAAGTGGAAGCGACGCTCAAGGAAGGTAACCGTCACGTCTACAGCAAGCGGACTTACTACCTAGACGAAGACACCTATGGTGCCGGCCTGTATGACGCCTGGGACCAGAGTGGCCAGCTTTATCGTTCAATGATGCTGGGTGGCGTACAGCTGTATGACCACGACATCCCTTACATCGTCAAACACTCGATTTATGACTTCAACAAGGGCATGTACGGTTTGATCAATGACGCGCTCAATGGTGGCTATCAGGTCCTTGAAGAGCCTCGTTCTGATCGCGAACTCAATCCTGAAGCGATCGTGGGCCGAGAAAGCGTTCGCTAACCAGAACCAGACCAGGGCAGCGCTGTTTCTCCAGAACGGATAAAGCGCCGCCAATCATACCGGTTGACCCAGGGCATCCCGCATGAGGGTGCTCCTGGGATCACTGAGGATAAAAACAATGAATGTATCCCGCCTGTTCAGTTGGTCTGCTGGTAAACGTCGCCCACGGTCCTTGCTCGTTATGGCCGGGGCTTGCTGTATCGGTTTAACGGGTCAGGTGCTGCCGGTATCGGCTTCGGAGCAAGCTTCGGAATCGCCAACCGGTTTCCATGACCCGTTGCAGCAATCCGCTTTGGTTCAGGCCGCCGCGTACGCGCAACCTGCTCTGGCTGTTACCCGTGCTGGTGAGAACCTCGTAAGTGTCGGCTTGCGCGGTTTGATCATGATATCTAACGATGATGGTGAAACCTGGACCCAGTCCCCGAGTCCGGTGGCTGTCGATCTGGTTCAAGTGTATTTCCAGAATGAACTCAACGGCTGGGCCGTCGGGCATGACTCCGTTTTGCTGGCTACTATCGATGGTGGGCTTTCATGGGAAGCGCAGCTGGACGGTCGGAGTCTGGTCACTCTTCTCAAGGAGCATTACGCCAACGCCTCGGATCTTGATGAGTTCGAAGCGGAAAGCATGCTCCGGGAAGTCGATCTTGGAACCAGCACTTCTGCCGATCCCGACATCATGGCCACACCTTTTCTCGACGTATTCGTGAGGGAGAATGGCGAAGGATTCGTGCTGGGTGCGTTTGGTATGCTGCTGCGCACTACCGACAACGGTGCTACCTGGGAACCCTGGACCGAACATACCGAGAACGACCGTCGGATGCATCTGTACAGCATCGACATGCAGGGCGATCAGGTCTACATCAGCGGAGAGCAGGGCTTGCTGATGCGGCTGGACCGTGAAGCGCAGCGTTTCGTGCAGGTGGATACCCCCTATACCGGCACCTTCTTCGGGGTGCATATCAGTGACGGTGCGTTGATGGCCTACGGCCTGAGGGGCAATCTCTACGTCAGCCGTGACGGGGGAGAGAACTGGCAGCATGTGGACACTCAGCAAAACGCGACGCTGATCGACGCCGTGGATGGCGCCGCCGCCGGACAGGTGTTGTTGGTGAGCGAGCGAGGTGAACTGGTTCGCCTGGATACCACGACGCTGGAGACCGATCTCCTGTCGGTTCCCTATGCCGGCCAGGTGTATTCCTCGGCCAGGCCAGACGCGCCCGGCACGCTCATCGTTGCGCAAGTTTCCGGGCTTCGAAAGATAGATATCAGTCAGTTTCAATAACAGCTATATCGCACTTTTATTCGCCTCGCTGAAAGTTTGAGTAAGAACAGTTCCATGCTGCTGGAAGCCAGCAACAGCGGAAAGTCCATTGGTCTAAATGATGTTATGTCCGGGATGCACTGGCATTGGTCGAACCGCCATGCAACTTGATATGTGGAGAGAATGATGGTCGATCTTAAAAGCAATACTGGAATGCCAGTCGTGCGTGACGTCAAGGACTTTGACAAAAACTCTGGCGGCCTGTTTGAGCGGATTATTTTCAGCCATCGGACCTTGGTTCTTATAACGTGTCTTTTGGTCACTATCGTACTCGGGTTCTTCGCCACCAAACTGGACGTCAACGCCAGTTTCGAACGAATGATTCCAGTCAATAATCCTTATATTCAGAACTATCTTGATAACCAAAGCGAGTTACCCGGGCTCGGCAATAACATCAGAGTCGTGGTCGCCAACAAACAGGGCAGTATTTACGACCCGGAGTATCTGCAGGCTCTGCAGGAAGTCAATGACACGCTCTATCTTATCCCCGGCATAGACAGATCCTGGATGCGCTCGTTGTGGATGCCGATCGTTCGCTGGCGCGAAGTCACCGAAGCCGGAATCAGCGGTGGGGCGGTAATGCCGTCCGATTATGACGGCAGCGACGCCAGCATCACCGCGCTGCGTCGTAACGTCACCCGCGCGGGTCTGACCGGCAGCCTGGTGGCCAACGACAGCGCATCAAGCATGATTGTTGCGCCGCTACTGGAGACACATCCGCAAACGGGTGAGCCGCTGGATTACAGCGAATTTTCCGATCAGCTCGAGGAACAAATCAGATCGTTGGAAA
Organism: Pseudomonas saliphila; assembly: GCF_008638345.1. GTDB lineage: Bacteria > Pseudomonadota > Gammaproteobacteria > Pseudomonadales > Pseudomonadaceae > Halopseudomonas > Halopseudomonas saliphila. The sequence continues at coordinate 33,366 of NZ_VTVA01000007.1, forward strand.
GCGATCAGATCGGTATCCATATTGTCGGTTTCAGCAAGCTGGTCGGTGATCTGATCGATGGCTTGCAGGTCGTGATGTTGTTCTTCGCGATTTCCGTGGCGATTGCTGCGCTGTTTGTCTATCTCTACACGCATTGCGTACGCAGCACACTACTGCTGGTGGGTATCGCGATTACCGGCGTGGTCTGGCTGTTGGGGCTGATGCAGCTTCTGGGCTATGACCTCGATCCCTATTCAATCCTGGTGCCGTTTCTGATCTTCGCCATTGGTCTGTCGCATGGCACCCAGAAGATGAACGGTATCCTTCAGGACATCGGACGTGGCACCCATAAATATGTTGCGGCACGGTATACCTTCAGACGGCTGTTCCTGACCGGTTTGACCGCGCTGCTGACCAATGTGGTCGGGTTCGCGGTGCTGGCGATCATCGATATTCCGGTCATTCGGGACTTGGCGCTGACCACCAGTATCGGTGTCACCGTGCTGATTTTCACCAAGCTGATTCTGATTCCCGTCGCGCTGTCTTATATCGGGGTGAGCAAAAAAGCTGCCAGATTGGCCATCGAGAAAGATGCAGCCGAGCAGCAAAACAAAAGTTGGCAAGGCAAGATCTGGCAGGGTCTGGATCTGTTTACCCAGCGCAAGTGGGCCACCGTGGCTGTCGTGGTCTCGGTCCTGATCACTGGCGTCAGTGCGGTCGTCATGATGGACCTCAAGATCGGCGATCTGGATCCCGGTGCGCCAGAGTTGCGGGCCGATTCCCGATATAACCGGGACAACGCGTTCATATCAGCCAATTATGGTCTGTCCAGTGACCAGTTTGCGGTCATCATGAAAACCGATGTAGACGGTTGCCGCTTCTATGGGCCGTTGCAGACTATGGACAAGCTCGCATGGCAGCTACGCCAGACCGAAGGCGTACAGACCACCAACTCCCTGGCCGACTCAGTGCGGTTCATGACCTCGGGAATGGCTGAGGGCAGCGGCAAGTGGCTGACCATCAGCCGGGATCAGGCCATTACCAATGCGTCGGTCGACGCAGCGATGATCTCGTCGCCTGGTATCACCAACCAGAACTGCTCGGTTACCCCATTGATCGCCTACCTTACCGACCACAAAGCAGAGACCCTCACCCGTGTGTTGAACGTGGTGGAAGATTTCAACGCGGAGCACGGAACCGGACCCGACGGTGAGCAGCCTGTCCAGTTCTTGCTGGCTGCCGGCAACGCGGGCATCGAAGCGGCAACCAATATCGAGGTACAGAAAGGCATCATCATCATGTACTTCGCGGTTTACGGCGCTACGGCACTGTTGTGTCTGATAACCTTCCGCAGTATTCGCGCCACCCTGGTTGCGCTGATCCCGCTGATCATGACCACCATCATTGCCAAGGCGCTGATGGTCGGGTTGGGGATTGGCCTGAAGGTAGCCACCTTGCCGGTCATGGCTGTGGGTGTCGGAGTCGGGGTTGATTACGCGCTCTATCTTCTGAGTGTCCAGCTTGCCGTGCAGGCCCGCGGGGAATCGCTGGCAGTGGCCTACCGCCGTTCGCTTGATTTTACCGGCCGGGTAGTTGCGCTGATCGGTCTGACGATGGCAGCAGGCGTTATCACCTGGGCCTGGTCACCGATCAAGTTCCAGGCCGATATGGGCATCCTGCTGACCTTCATGTTCCTCTGGAACATGCTGGGAGCGCTGATTCTGATTCCGGCACTGTCCCACTTTCTGCTCAGAGATTTTGGTACCGGGAAGAAAGGCAGCGGAGGATTTTCTTCCCCCGCCGAGGCTCCGGTGCCTATTGCCTCACAGCCTAGCCAGGCTAAAAAGCACGCGGCGGTCGATACCCACTGAAGCGCTACTTGAGGTAGCGCCTGCCAAACAACAAGATTTTTTCGCTCCCCTGTAAGAAATGGAGATAAAGATGTTCGAATTGCTGATGAGCGCCGACATGATGGTGCCAGACCCCGATGGAATGACCGAATTGCTGGTGGACAAGCTGGGCATCCACAAGCACGAGCGCTGGCGCCAGGCCTTTGATGACCATCCCTATATCGCCCATTTCCTGCGGGTGCACAAATCATTGGCCGTGTCGCCGACCCGGGTCGAGCCGCAGTGGCATCTGGACCGCCCCAATCCGGGTGATCCAATGTTTCATGATTTCCTGGAAAGCCTGAAGGAGTTCCAGGGTCGGCACCGTCCGATGCTGACTCACTCCATCGTGCTGACCCTGCATGGGGATAAATTCGATGCCCTGGTAGCAAAGCTGATGCGTCGGCGTCTACCGTTCCGAATGGCGCAACGCACGCCAGACATGCCTTTCGACCGCCTATGGTTGGGAGCGTCGCCAGAAAAGCCCGTCTACGATCCCATCGTCGATGGCGGACTGTGTATCGAAGTCATGCCGATGGAGCCGCTGCAGATGCCGGCCGAGACGTTCTCGGTACCCGCTCCGCAGCCACGTGATTCCAAGCCTGGCGATATGGTGCGTGTTTCCGCTCGCGGCTATCTGGTGCGCGACCTGAACGAGACACTTCGCCGTTGCTCTGCCAATCTCGACTGGGAACCCTCAGGCCCGGTTGAGCTGATCGAGGGCGAAGGTTATCGCCGTGCGCGCATGGGCTTCAGCTTGGCCAACAGCGCTACGCTGGACATCATCGAAGCGACCCGCTGGAACAGTGAAGCGGGTCTGTACCTCAACAGCTGGGGTCCCGGCCCCTATTACATCCGCATTGCGGTAAACGATCTGGCCGCCAAGGCTGAAGACCTGCGGGCGCGGGGCACCGCGTTCAGCTGGATCGAGTCCAGCGATGCGGTGGGTGGCAAGGCGCTGATCAGGATCGATCCGTCTGAGCTCAGAGGCCAGTTGTTCGAGTTCGAGGAGTGCTGACATGAGCACAGAGGAAAGCCTGCCCGAAGTAATCAACGAAGCAGTGCAGATGCACTGTGACGGGACCGTGGGGTGGGTGGTGCTCACCCGTCCCGGCCAGATCAACGCCATCAACGATGCAATCCGCGCTGGTGTTCCAGCGGCCCTTGAACGCCTGGAGAATAACGACAGAATTCACGTCATAGTGATTCGCGGTGAGGGCGAACGGGGGTTGTGCGCCGGGGCTGACATCAAGGAAAAGCGCGGACTCGAGACCTCCATCCAGGTGCGTAAACGGATGGAGGGTGCCCGCTGGATCGAAGCTATCGATGCGGTCAGCAAGCCGGTCATCGTCGCCATTCACGGTTACTGCATGGGCGGAGGTCTGGAACTGGCGCTAGCCTGCGATATCCGCTTTGCTTCGCCCAATGCGGTACTGGCGTTGCCGGAAACCGGTCTGGGATTGATCCCTGGCGGCGGCGGTACGCAGCGCTTGTGCCGGGTAGTAGCGCCAGGTCATGCGCTTGATCTGCTGCTGACGGGTGAACGCCTGGATGCCGAAAGGGCGCGGCAGATCGGCCTGGTGTCGCGTGTTGCTAAAAGCGCCGAAACCTTGCTTGAGGAAGTGTCGGCGCTGGCATTGCAGATCGCTGGAAAATCACCGATGGCCTCGGTGTATGCAAAAAGAGCCGCGCGAGCTGCCTCGGAAGTCGACCTGAAAAAGGGCCTGGATCTCGAACTGGACCTGTTTTCGTTGCTGGCCACCACCAAGGACGCCAAGGAGGCTGCTCTGGCCTTCGCCGAACGTCGCGCGCCGCAGTTCACTGGTGAGTGAAATTGATCGTCTCGTATCAAGACAAGAGAACAATAAAATGACAACAGACAAGCTCAAGGATCGTGTAGCGATCATCACCGGCGCTGGTGGTGGTCTGGGCGCCGAGTGCGCGCGGGTACTGGCCTCCCATGGCGCCGCCATCGCGATCGTCGATATCAATCAGGAAGCGGCGGCCAGTGTGGCGGCAGAGATCGAATCGGCCGGTGGCCAGGCGATTGCCATACGCACCGATGTATCCAGCGAAGAAGACGTCAAGGCGATGGTCGAACAGGTGATGAACCGGTTCGGCCGTATCGACGTGCTGCACAACAATGCCGCCGTGCTGGATGTGAACCAGCGCCAGAAGGACCGCGATATCTGCAACCTGGACATGGACGCCTTTGATCGCGCCATCGCCGTTAATTTGCGCGGTGCCGTGTTGTGTTCCAAACATGTCATTCCGGTGATGCTGAAACAGGGCAAGGGCTCGGTAATCTTTGCTACCTCCGGACTGGGCGCCCAGGGAGACCTATCCCTGACCGGTTACGCGTCAACCAAGGCTGCGTTGAACATGCTGCCCAAGCTGGTAGCGGCGCAATATGGCAAGCTGGGCGTGCGCGGCAACGCGGTGCAGATTGGTCTGGCGCCTGCGGAAAACGCCCACGGTTCCATGCCGCCCGAGCTGCTGAATATTCTGCGCGACAATCACCTGACGCCTGAACTGGGCACCCCGCGACAGATCGCCGATGTGGTGGCCTTTCTCGCCTGCGACGAGTCATCCTTCGTGACCGGTACCACCCTGGTAGCAGATGGCGGCTTTGGCAGTCACACGCCTTCACTGGTGGCAATGCGCGCCTTCTTCGAGCAGTCGGGCCGCGGCAGCATGTAATTGGGTTCGCGGCTCTGATTTGCGCCCCTGGCCTGGGGCGCTACAGGCGTCAGGGCTGCCGCCTGATGCTGGCAAGAATGAAGTTGGCCGAGTGTTCACGCCAGATCCGCATGCCATCCTCCGAGGTAGTGTCAAAGCCGACCAGGACGGACATGGTGTAATGATTGGTGAACCCGCCTGACATCAGTAGCGCGGAACTCGCCAGGAACAGACGGGCGTCGATATCCCGCTTGAACACGCCAGCTTCGATTCCACGCTTGAGAACCGCTGAAAACTTGATGGCCAGCGCCGGGGACTGACTGGTGAAACTGTTGGGCCTGGTTTCTGCCGCTTCGTGATAGCGAATGCCTTCCAGGGCCAGGGCGCCCAGGAGTGGATCTTCCATATATTGGTCAAAACAGCAGTAGAGCAGTCTTCGCAGCGCTTCTTCCGGCGGCAGGTCATCTATATCAAGTGCTATCAGTTCCTGCATTATCTGCTGCGAGGCGTCATCCAGGACGGTTGAAAACAACACTTCCTTGGAGCCGTAATAGTGATAGACCAGTTGTTTGGTCACGCCGGCTTCCCGGGCGATATCTTCTACCCGGGCGCCCGCCAGGCCTTTCAGGGAAAAGATCCGCCTGGCGGCGGCAAGCAGGCGATTCATGGTATCCCGCTTGCCGGGTTCCGTGCGGGTTGACGGGCTGTTCATAGTTGTCTCTGGCTTCATTGAAAAAAACATCAGATATCAGTGCTCACAGCATAAAGGATTGCGGCATCACTGTAATGAACTTGAGCCGCTGACGAGTCGGCAACGGGAGCAGATATGGATCTGGATATTACCGGTCGCAAGGCCATTGTTTGTGCTTCTTCGCGGGGCTTGGGTAAAGCCTGCGCCATGGCCTTGGCTGCTGAAGGATGCGAGGTTTTCATCAACGGCCGCGACGCCGTCAGCTTGAATGAGGCTGCGATGGCAATCCGTGACAGCACGGGGCTCGAGGTGGTTCAGGTGGTCGCGGATCTCAACGCCAGCGCTGGCCGGGACGCGCTCCTTGCGGCTTGTCCCGCTCCGGATATTCTGATCACCAACAATGGTGGGCCCGCGCCGGGCAAGTTCCAGGACTGGGACCTCGATTGCTGGCAGCAAGCGCTGGAGGCTAATATGCTCAGCGCCATCCTGTTGATTCAGGCAGTAGTTGAGGGAATGCGCGAGCGCCGTTTTGGCCGGATCGTCAATATCACCTCGGCCATGGTCAAGTCCCCGCGTTTGCCAATGGGTCTGTCGACAGCGGCCAGGGCAGGGCTGACGGCGTTCTCGAAGGCGCTGTCGGTGGAAGTCATCCGCGACAATGTCACGATCAACAACCTTTTGCCCGAACGCATCGCGACCGATCGGCTGGCCTACATGACCGGCCAGTTGGCAAAGTACAGGAACATCAGTCTGGAGGAGGCGCGAGCCGAAATGCTCCGGCCGGTTCCGGCACGGCGTTTCGGCACTCCTGAGGAATTCGCCGCCGCCTGTGCTTTTCTGTGCGCGGCTCAGGCGGGTTACATTACCGGGCAGAATTTGCAGCTGGATGGCGGGGCCTATACCGGCCTGATTTGAGATCAGGCTTTGCTTCTGGTTTTCCAGTCGGCTGGAGCCTGCTCTTCGTGAGCAAAATCGAGTTCGACGTCCACGTCATTGGGGTCCTTGAAGAACACCTGCCAGGTCCGGATGTCCCCTGGGGCGCGGATGATTCGATAACGAATGGCGTGCTGGTCGAGTCTGTTCAGTGTCTCTGTCAAACCCTGCGCAAAGAACGCCATATGATCCAGCACGCCGCGGCGAGGGTTGGGCATGTCATCTACTGCGATGACGTGAAGCACAGGGTGGCCTGTGGCGTAAAGCCACAGCCCGGGCACGGGGAAGGGTGGTCTCGGCCCCACTTCGAGTCCAAGCAGGTTTACATAGAACTGCTGTGTTTCCTCGAGCTGGTCAGTGACGATGGTGAAGTGGTCCATTCTGAGAATCATGGCTTGCCTGCCGTTTTCATGGGAGTTTGCCTATTGCGGGCTAACCCCCAGGTGGTTAGCCCGCAATAGACGTACATTACTCTTCTTCGCTGCAGATCAGTTTCGCTCGCATCGTGGCGCTTGCATAACTACCGTCCAACCGCAGAACGGCCGACTCACCTGCCTTGATGGAGGCCATTGGGGATTCAGATGCCGCGGTTTCGGCTGGACCCGGGTCTAACTGACAGGTCACGGTGGAATCACTGTTATTGGTTACCTGAAGCACCTGGGTACCGGCTGCTGCTCCAGGCCCTGGCGCAGTGGCAGTACTGTCACCGATTATCTCCGTTTCGATATCCAGACCGTTCAGTTCCTTGTCCAGCTCGATATCTTGCGCGAAAGCCGCTAATGGCAGACAAGCGAGCAAGCCTAGTGTCGTCGCAATCTTCTTCATTGTAATCTCCTGCAATGTGCTCCGAGAAGTTTGGGTTTGTTCGACGAAAAGAGCAAGTTCCCACTTTGCTCTTTATTGATTAAAAAAGTGGTTTCAGATATTGGTTTTTCCGATACCTGAAACTGTTATTTATCGATTGTGTATTGAGCTTGAACGGTTATCCTGAAGTGTAAAGATCAGTGCTAAATAAAAATAACTGCTGAGAGTGCCTCTTATGTATTCAGTACATTACGATGAATACGATCCGTCCGCGGCTGGAGAGTTTCTGACAGAGTCTCGACTGGTGAATGACGGCTTTGATATACGTATTGAACATGCGCACTGGTCGAATTCCGGCACCGCGGTGATTCAGGCGAAGAGCAGCTGTCTGCTGCGTCTGGTACTACCGACACCGACAAGACGATGGTCTCCTTTTTCGGATAACAAAGGCCGTTTTTCCGACCTCAGCTGTGAGTTTCAGCCACTTGGGCAGGCGCTATTTCTACCGCGGGATACGGAATTTCAGTTTTGCCACGGCGTGTCCGAATACAAGGCCATGATATGTCTGTTCGATCCCGGCATCATGGGGCCGCTGGCCGGGGTCCAGTGGCAATGGGATGGCTGTCTGAGCGACAGCATGCTGAATCTGGAGAACCCCTACCTTAGGATGTCACTGCAGCGTCTTGCCCAGGAGGTTGCTGCACCCGGTTTTGCCAGCGAACTGCATACCGAGTGTCTGCTGACGGGTATTGCACTTGATTTGCATCGGCAGTTCCTGAGTTCTCAGGTTACCGCTGATTCAGGGAAATTGAGCCCCAGGCAGTTGCGAACCCTGCGCGAAATGGTCGAGACGGAACCTGAACACAGCAGCTCCCTCAAGCAACTGGCAGACGCGCTCGATATGCCGGCCAGGCGCCTTTCGGAGCAGTTCAAGAACACTACTGGTCTCACGCTACGCCAATTTGCCGCGCAGGCACGCATCCGGCGCGCCAAGTCACTGCTGCTCGATAGCAAGGTGTTGATCAAGCAGATCTCCTACCAAACCGGGTTCCTCAATCCGGCCTCCTTTACGGCAGCGTTCCGTAAGGAGGTCGGCATGACCCCTGAAGCCTTTCGTCAAATGCACCGGTAGGGCAGTTGCCCTCAGTAAGCGGGCACGGCGTTGTCGCGGCGAAATACCGGGTAACCGCCCAGCGTCAGTAGCATCAGGGGTCCGACAACAAAACAGACGGTGCTGAAGGCCAGCAGCCCGGAGTAGTCGCCAGTAAGACTGTAGAGCGCGCCAAACAGCAACGGCGCTGCGGCAGCACCCGCTGTGATCAAACCCAGGTGAACACCAAAGAGCCGGCCATAGTCACGCATGCCGAAATACCGGGCGATAAGAAAGGCGGCGATGTCGAACTCCGCTCCTGCACCTATGCCTACCAGCAAGGTCGCCAGAACATAGAGCGCGGTATTGCCGCTGCTCAGGGCGAAAATCAGACAGGCAACAGCGGGCATAAGCAGCGCGATGGCCGCTACTCCCGGAGCCCACAAACGATCGATCAGATAGCCTACTACCAGTCTTCCGAAGATCAGCGAAATACCGAAGGCACTGAAAATCTGTCCGGCCTCAACGGCGCTCAGCCCTCTGTCCTGCAGCAGCGGGATGATATTGGTGACCAATCCGACAACGCAGGCTACCACCAGCGTCATGGACAGGTTGCACACCCAGAAGCGCCAGGATTTTAGCGCCTCACTCAGCATCATGCCGCTGGATGAGTCCTGGGGCTTGGGTTGTCCCACCGAAGCAGTACTGTTTTCTGACCTGACAGGCATCAACCAGCGCAAGGTCAGCGGCATGGCGATCAGAACCGGCAGCAGCGACAGCGCGATGAATCCGGCTTGCCAGTTCCAGGTTGATACAGCCCAGGTGACCAGTAGCGGCAACCCGGCTGCGGCGAGTCCGGAGCCGCTGAGAATGATGGCCAGGGCCAGCCCGCGATTTTCCACAAACCAGAGGTTGACCAGATGGGACCAGGTGATCTGCAATGTCCCCAGGCCCGCCAGGGGTACCAGAAAATAACCCAGATACAGGCTCCATATCGTGGTCTGCATCTGGGTCAGCAGAACCATGCTGATTGAAAGAGCGAGCAGCGAAAGGATGGTGACAATTCGCAACCCGAATTTCAGGTTCAGCCAGCCCGCGAGTTGAGCCGCGACTATGGTGCCGAGCGACAGGGCGGTGATGGCGGCCTGCAACTCGCTACGGCCCCAGCCCATTGCCTGCTCCAGCGGTATCATCATTGCGCTGAAGCTGTACAGCAGCAGCGAGCTGGAGCTGGTCGCCACGCCGACGATGGCGAGAATGAGGATCTTCCAGCCGATTTTGAATTCTCTGTTATCGAACTGTTTCATGGTCTCTGCCCGTTAAAGATAGTTTCAAGTCATGCGGTATGGCGTCAGTCGTTACCGATAAACTGAGCCGCCTCGGTACTTTTTTTCATCACGTGGTCACGCCTCAGGCTGCCGGGGGAGGCTGCGCCTGCCGCCACCGCAAGATCCTCGGGATGAATGAGCGTCGGCCCGTTGCGCAGTTCCTGCAGAGCCAGGCGGGCAATGTCATCCGCCTGCGGTAGCGGCATGGTCATGGCATTGGGAATATTCAATCGTTGCATGGTCTCGCGCATCGTTGGGGTATCCACGGTGCTGATCAGCAGATTGAGCACATCGACGCCCCGGTCCTTCCATTCGGCCCAAAGCGATTCACCCAGATTGAGCGAGAAAGCCTTCGTCGCAGAATACATCCCCAGCTTGCGCACGCCGCCCAGTGCCGCATGTGAACCTACCAGCAGCAACCCGCCACGGCCCCGCTCTATCATCCGGCCGCCAAATGCGTGGCTGATGTCCATGACCGTCTGCGTGTTCATCCTGAGCAGCTTCATCCAATGCTCGGCATCGGTGTTGAGAAACTGGCTGATAAAGGGATCACCGCCGGCGTTGTATATCACCAGGCCGACCTGACGGGTGCCGGTGGCTTCAATTAGCCTGGCAGTGGCATCCGCTGCCGACAGGTCCTGCGTCACGCACAACGCCTGAATGCCGTGCTGCGCTTCGAGCTCGGCTTTCAGGGACTCAAGCGCTGTCTCGTTTCGGGCGACCAGAATGCAATTCAGACCCTGCGCTGCGACCTGGCGCGCGAAGGCTGCACCGATGCCATGGGATGCCCCCGCGATAAGCGCCCAGTCACCATAACGCTGGTGAAACGCGGGCGCATCGTCCAACTGGTTGAGTATTTCTTCAGACATATCCGCTCCGGGTACGATCAGTGTCCAGGTTCATAGGGGAGGAAGGTCAATGTGGCTGGCCGAGGCGCCAATAGTTGTGCCGCCAAACACCTGGACGCGTCGCTCAATCTGTGAGGCAAAGAGTGCCAGCAGAGACAGGTCATGTTCGGCGTCAGCTGTGGTCACGAAGCTCTCGAGCGCCAACTCCATTTCCTGATGGTGGTCAAAGCGCTGGCCGATCAGTGCTTCGGCTTCACGCATGTCCTGGGCTTGCAGCTCCAGCATCATGGCGTCGGCCTTGCCCAGATATTCCACGATCTTGCGCACGGCGTTCAGCTTGGTCTTCTGGAAGGGGTCAGCCGCTTCGACCTGCTCCACTGCATCGCTCAGCATGCTCAGCAGTTCGGCGTTGGGTCCCTGTGGTTTGACGGGGGTGGCTGGCGTCTCGATTGCCACGCCCATTGATTCGGCTAGTGCATGTACCACCACGCGGCGCAGCGCAATGTCGAATTCAATATAGGTATCGTGGGGATCTCCCGGTTTTGGCGTAGCGACCGTCGAGGAGAACTGCATCGTACTGACGGTGGAGAACAGTAAGGTATGAAACCGCACAACGTCGGGTTCAGGCGGTTCGCCGCTAACCTGCTGGTAATATTCGTAGAGCGCTTTGAAAGGGCCTCCGAGTGGTTCGTAATTGTCCCGCATCCGCGCTGATGCCAGGTCGGCCAGCGGGTCGCCGATCATCGCGAACTCGAAATCATAGAGAGTGGTCAGCTTGCCGTTCTCGAACAGATACTGCCCCGAGTCGTACTGTACCAGGCTCGGTTTGCTGCGATGCTGCGGGACGTTGCGGCGCAGCCAGTTGAGGGCAAATTCCAGCAGCGGCTGCGGACGGGTTTTATTGCGCGCGTAAAGCGGGTAATAGGCATCAAGCCCGGCCAGCGAAATGGCTTCGGCGCCCTCGGGCAGCGCGATGCCCTTGGCCACAAAGTCATCCAGTGGCAGCTGGTGCATGGCGACCATGGCGTCTATGTATTGTTTGGCCAGGCTCAGACGCTCAGCGTCGTCGCTGGCGGCGGAAATGTCTCGGGTGCCGGGTACAGCTTGCATGACGATGGCTAGCGGGTCCTCGCAGAAGCCATAGATATGCGGTACTGGAACGCCCTGCTGACCGAGCAGCGCGAGAATATCCGCTTCGCGGCGCAGATCATCCGGAAACGGGCTGACATCGCCGCCGCGGTCGCCACGGATGTGTAATTTGAGTATTTCATTGCCCCGCTGCAGATCCATGTTCCAGGCAGGGCGCCAGCGCGGTAGCCGGTCCGTGCGGATCACCGTGCCGCCGAGTAACGTTTCGATGAAATCCCGTATTTTCTGCTCCATCAACTGGTCGCTACCGGCATTGTCTAAGGCCATGTTCATTGTTACTCCAGGAATAAGCTTCTTCGGCCCGACAGCGCCAGGCCGTGTAAATAAAGTGTGTTCAGGTCTTTGGGGTAGCCAATTCCGGTCCGCCAACCTGATCCAGGGATACCCCCTTCTTTTTCGCCAGATCAGCGGTGTCAAGGTATTCGCGCCATGCCGTGATTTTGCCTTCAGCATTTAGCTCGTAAACCGCGACCATGGAGTGCGGCATCGGTTTGCCGCTGGAGACGGCGTAGTCATCGCGTTCGGTCATGACGATGCTGTCCGAGGACACGATGTTGCGGATAACGCAGTGGTTGTGGGTGACGTAACTCATTTGCCGCTGGATCTCGTCGCGTAACGCAGCGCGGCCGCGAATCACTGGCCCGCCGGGCACCCAAAGCTGCCAGACGGCGTCCTCGCTCATCATGTTCAAAATAATGTCCAGCTGCGGTCGCGATGTAGCAGTGCCGTCGCCCCAAGCGGCGCAGAATTCCCTGATGATCTGTTCTTGTCGTAAGCCCATGGCATAAGTCTCGTTGGAGTAGGTTGAGGTTCGTGCTCAGAGGTAGGCGCGGACGACCGGGACCATGGGCGTTCCGCAACTCATGCCGCCGTCGACACGCATCAGGGCGCCGTTCACATAGCGCGCCTCATCCGAGGCGAGGAACAGCGCCATATTGGCGATATCTTCCGGCTCACCCAGCTGTGGCACGTTCTGCAAGTCGAGGAAGGCGCGGGTCATCTCTCCATTGGCCCAGCCTTCAAGCGCAGCGGTACGGATCACGCCGGGCAGGATCGCGTTACAGCGAATGCCCTGCTTGCCGAAGGTGGCGGCGATGGTTTGCACATACCAGTTGAGTGCCGCTTTGGACGCGCCGTAACTGAATTGGGCGACTTCCCCGGCAATCGAACTGGTGGACGAGGTGAAGATGATTGAGCCGGAGGCTTGCTCCAGCATGTGGGGCAGGGCGTGCTTGCAGGCAAGCACGCCACCCAGCACGTTGACGCGCATGTTGGCGTGGAACAGCTCTTCATTGAAGTTGATGAAGTCCACATCCCGCGCTGTTTCGGGATTCTTGTTGACGGCGTTGTTGAAGAGGATGTCGATGCGGCCGTAGGTCTCGATGGTGGTGGCTATCATCTGCTTGATATGTGCCTCCTGGCCGACATCGACCTTGAGCGCCGTCGCTTTGTTACCCGCCGCCGTGATGCTGTGCACGACGCGCTCCGCGGCGTCGGCGTACAAATCAGTCACCACAACCTTGGCGCCCTGGGCGGCAAATGTGATGGCGCTGGCGCGGCCAATACCGCTTCCGGCGCCGGTGATCACGGCTACTTTTCCTGCAAGTCTGTTCATGGAAACCTCCAGTCTGGAATCAGAAACGCTTTAACGGCTCTGGCCTGCGGCGATGGTTTGTGGATTGGCTTCACGCTCCATGATCGGCGCCTCGCGGTAGCGTGTAGGGCCGTTGCCGAACATGCCGTACTGGCTGCGAGTGAAGTCATACAGCGAATAGGAGTCCTGCTGCGGATTATTCGGGATGCCATAAGCCTGAATGTTGTATTGCGCGCCCGAGCGGAACATCTCGCCGCTGTCATCCCAGGCGTCGTACAAGGCCGCGCCGAAGGTATCTTCGTCAATGTAGTAACGGCGGGATTTCTGCGCGTGCCGCACACCTTCCTTGCGCTCAGCGGAAACAACCCAGGCGCGGTGCAGCTCCCAGCGCTCGCAAGCCGGGTTGATGTGGTTTTCCATCAGCTTGGTGTCCATGTCGCAACCCCACTTCAACTCGTAGTTGCTGTAGGGCAGGAACATTTCCCTCTTGCCTTCCAGCGTCCAGCTGAAGCGATCCATTTTGCCGGAGAATAGAAAGATCTCGTCGTAGAAGGACACACTGCCGAACGCGGCATTGGGCGTGTCGTAGGAAAACTCTGGCGCTTTGCGGATGCGCCGCTGCCCAGTCGAATAGCTCCAGGCATAGCGATCATTTTCCACTGGATCGAGGTGATCCCAATAACCGGAGGCGGTGCCCGCGGTGCGAGCCGGGGCAACGATGCGTGACCAGATCCGACTGGCAATTTTCGGGTCACGTCCTTCCACATCCAGTTGATAGAAGGGTTTTTCACCGGTGGAGCGATTGGTGTTGGTCAAGGTCACGCGACCCTGATTGACCACATAGGCGCTATGATTCCAGTCCCAACCGTTGATGCCTTGATAGTTGAGTAGATAATTCCACATGGCCTGCTCGCCGCTCTGCGGAATCGGAAAGGGCAGCCCGCCACGGCAGGCTTCACTGACGGATAAACCGGCGTGCAGCGATTGGCACTCCGGGTTGCCCGCGTTATTCACAGTTGCCGCTAGAAAGGACTCGGGGAACGCTGCCGTACGGTGGGTCGGATAGATGTCCATGTAATAGGTATCCGGGTACTGCTTGAGCAGCTTCATTTGCCCGGCGGAGAGCTGGTCGGCAAATTCGTCGGCGTTCTCGGCGCTGATGCGAAACAGCGGCTCTTCGTCGGCGAACGGATTCGGCCAGGATCCGTCGGCTGGCTTCAGGCTGGCGGGCACCTCCAGGCCGCCGGTGTAAGCGGGAATGGTACCGGCCGCATTACCTGCGGCTATCGCACCAAAGCGGGTAAGGTCCTGGCCCAGGTCATCGGCGGTCCATGTCTCGTTACCCAGCGCCGAGGTAGCTATGACCGCGAGCAGGCTGATTGCAATCTGATTCATCTTCATGGAGTACTCCCAATTTTATTGTTATGTCTGACGGTTGTTGGCCTAGAACGCAGTGCTCAGGGTCAACGATACCCAGTCACGATCGGAGAGGCCGATGCTGCCGTTACCCCCTACCACGGTGTTCCCTACGCCTGGAACATTGCGGGTGATGGTGTCGGAGCCATAGCCGATGTAAGACAGGCTGATGTCGTAGCGCTCGTCCAGCACGCCTTTGATGCCCACCTTGAAGTTGTAATCGCCCTCGTTGCCACCGCCGGTGGCAGCATTGCCGGAAAGACCGTAGTTGAGGCTCATCGGCGCGGAGATATTCCAGCCGGGCAGAGCGCCTAGCCACTGAGGGGTAAAGTTGATCGCCAGCCCGGCATAGTTGCGGGTAGCACAACCCCAGTCCTTATCCTGGTCGACACAGCCGCCATAACCTTCGCCGCGGAACTGATCGGCGTTCTCGGTTACTTTGTCCAGATGGCTATAGGCGACCTCGGTAATCAGCGAGCCGGTGTCCCAAAGCGGTGTGGAAGGCAGCAGCCAGAGCGCGTTAGCGACCATGTGCCAGGTGTCGCCTCGCGCGCCTTGGTTGTCTGCCAGATCGAAAGAGCTGGAAATCAGCGAAGCGTTTTCGCGATACGACAGGTCAACACCCACCGACGCGCCGCCGAGTACCGGACCCGCTGACCAGCTCAAGCCGTAGAGCTTGATGTCTTCGGCGTAGATATAACGGGCAGAGCTGGGTCCGGTTTGCAGGCCCCAGGGGGTGTAGTCATCGAACTCCCGGTAGAACGCGCTGATATCCGACTGCATGAAGTCGAGGCTGTACCGCGCCATGACGCCCCAGTTGCCGCGGTTGTCAGGTTCGAGCGGGTCTTCGATGGGAAAGGCAAAGCCGGGCGCAACGGGCAGGCGATCCGGGCCTTGCAGAGCAACATCGGCGGATGCCAGATAGGTTCCCCCTTCAGGTGCTCGCGTCGAATCCCATTCCAGGAAATATTGTGCTGCGAGAGAAAGTCGATCAGTCACCTGAGCCTGGCCGGAGAGCTGTGCCAGAGGCAGGAATATCTCGCGGGTTTCGGTGCCGGGGTTTGCCTGGGCTTTGCGGCCATCCAGGGGAGCTTGTGCGTAGGACACGGCATGGCCGGGAATCAATAGTCCATTGCCCCAGTAGAGGGTATGGCGTCCGGCGCGAAGACTGACAGGCGCATCGCCTACATAGAACCGGGTGAATAAAAAGGCATCGAGGAGTTCACCGCTCAAGCCTCGGTGGTAGCGCTTGGTATGGGAAGAATACCGGTCGTCGAAATAACTGGTGGTGCTCGGGCCGGCAGGCGCACCAGGATAATAAACGTTGCCCGGATTGGTCTCGACGTCGGTATCGGCGTAGGCGCGGTCATACCAGGCCGCACCGCTGATGCGCAGGCCGTGGTCTCTTTTATAGGCCAGCTCGAACTCGCTCATCACGTCCAGGCGATTGGTCACCACATCACCCCGATCAAACTTGTAGTTCGATTCGTCGTAGGTGGCGTTGTTGCCGAGCGCGTTATCGCGGCCCTCGCCGCGGACGCCCAGGTTGTAGCGAATGGTGTTGTCCCAGCGGCCGATCAAGTCGGGATTACCGGTATCGAATTCTGCTGCCTGAATACTGCTGACACAGGCAAGCGAGACTGAGAGTCCTACAGCCTTGCTGAGTAATGACAACTCTGGCTTGAACATTGAGCTTCTCCGTTGATCTTGTTTTTATAATCTGACCGTTGTCAGTAGACGTCACGGGGGCGGAGGGGACAACGCGTAGGGCTATCGCTGAACTGTCTGTACCTATCGATGAACTGCGTTCGGCGCTGAACCCGGCCAAGTTGCTGGGCGAAGCGAGGTCAGTAAGAGCAACCCGGCCTCGCCTTTTCAATAGCCAGCCTCAGCTCTCCTGTAGCCAAGTATCCATGGCTTGCCAGACCTGCAGTCTTGAGGAAGCCATGTTGTGCATATGGGCGGCGCGGCCGATGAGAGTGACCGTGCTGTGAGAGGCGAGAGGATAGAATGCTGCTTCGCGCTGCGGGTCAGGGCTGACATCGACTTCGCCGTACAGCAGCATGACCGGGCAACCAATGGCCGCGGCTTCGCGCGTCACGGAACCAGGGGTAAGTGCAGCCAATGCGAGAGTTACAGGCGTCAGGCCGGCGTGCTGATCATCACGTTCGATCAGCTGCTCCGGCACATCAGGCAGGTGAAACAAGCCGCGCATGGGTTGCCGGTCAGTTGCGATGTAACCGCCCGCAGCAAGACCTGCTTGCACGCTGGCTACGTCAGTGTCACCAAGCTCCAGAGGCAGGTTGCTCCACCCAGCAACGATCAGTCGCTCAAAGCTTTGGAAGCGCCCTTGTTGATAAACCGACAGCATCCCGCCCATCGAATGGCCCAGGCCGGACACACGCAGCTTGCTATGCGGTGGCAGTTGCAGCCATTCACCGTCCAGCAGGGCGACAGCGGTTTGCCGCGCCGCAAAGTCGCTGGCAGCGGCAATCACCTCCAGCGTCAGTTGTTTTTCAGGTTCGGGTTTGCTGCTGTTGCCCATTCCGAGGGTGTCCAGCGCCAACACCAGATAGCCGCGTTCGGTCATGCATCTGGCGAAACTGTAGGAGTGGTCCAGATAGCTCGGATGGTAGTACTTACCGGAACAGCTGCCGCCATGCAGGCACACCAGCAAGTCAACCGGGCGTTCGGTCGCTATTGCTTCGTCTGGGGCGAACAATGAACCCGACAGGGTAACGGGTACGGAATAGGGTGTGAGATGGCTGACATTCCACGTCAGTTTGATTTGCCGCATGGGTCGATTCCTTATTGCAAAGAAAAAGCCCTTCAGCTGCGAATGCAACTGAAGGGCTCTCGGGTCGTTCAATTAGCGCTGTGATTCACGGGATACGATCGCTTCCGGATTCAGCTCTCGCTCACTCCTGGCTTCGGTCAACACACGATAACCGCCGTCCATGCCGTCGTTGATAATCCCGTACATACCCTTATTGAAATCAAATATGGTGTGCTTAACGATGTAGGGGATGTCGTGATCGTAAAACTGCACACCGCCCATCATCATCGAGCGATACAGCTCACCATTCTGGTCCCATGCGTCGTACAGGCCGGCTCCATAGGTGTCTTCGTCAAGATAGTAAGTGCGCTTGCTGTAAACGTGACGCATGCCAGGCTTGAGCGTTGCTTCAACTTCCCAGACGCGATGCTTCTCCCAGCGCTCGCATTCCGGATTAGCATGTGAGGTCTTGAACTGATCATCGCAGTTGAAGTAGAACTTGTAGGCGTTGTAAGGAATCAGCATCTCTTTTCTGCCAATCAGTTTGAAATCAAACCGGTCCTGCACGCCAGAGAACATGAAGAGTTCGTCGAACAGCTCCAGACCACCCATGCTACCGACCGGCGTGTCGTAATTGAATTCCGGGGCCAATTTCACGCGGCGCTGGCCTGGCGTGTAGCTCCACGCACGACGTGGCTGCTGGGTCGGGTCAAGGAAGTCCATCAGGCCTGTCAGTTCTCCGGCCTTGCGCGCAGGCGCTTTGGTTAGGGAATAGACGCGGTAGAACAATTCCGGATCGCGACCGGGAACGTCGATCTGGTAATAAGGGCGCTCGACGAAGGTCGACTGGGTAGCTGTACGAGTAACGGTACCGTTGCGGTCTACTACCCAAGTATTGGAAGCGGAGGTAGTGGTTCCGTATTTACCGTCGTTGTATCGCACCAACAGGTTCCACATCATCTCGTTTCCGGTATTCGCAATTGGGAAGGGAATCCCTCCGCGGCAGTCGGTTTCAATTGCCAGACCTTCCTTATAAGTTTCGCAGGTAGTGGCGTTACGGATGGTTGCGTCCATCACTTCCTTCGGATAGGCCGCTGTCCGGTGGGATGGATAAATGTCCATGTAATACTCGGGATTGCGCTGCAGCACTTCCTTCTGCCCGGCACTCAGCAGATCGGCATACTCCGCCATATTGGCCGAGGTAATGCGATACAGGGGCTCTTCGTCTTTGAACGGGTCCACCCAGAAACCGCTGTCTGGCTGGAAGCCTTCCGGAGCGTCGCGCAGCCCGCCTTCATAGGGAGGAATTGAACCGTCCGCATTGCCCGCTTGAATGGCTCCTACCGCCGTCAGGCTTTGCCCTAACTTCTCTGCCTCTTCGGGGCTCACAGCCGCAAGGGAGGCGGCAGATAGCCCGCCCAGCAACAAACCGATAGCAATATTCAGTTTCATGAACGTTCTCCGTTATTGATGTTGTTAGAACGAGATTTGCTGGAGCAAAGCCGGCCATAGTTGGAGCTGGACTGACCCAGAGCTCCGCGACCATCGCAAGTGTTCCATGATTGATTGGGGGCAGTGATGGGAAAGCGTGGGCTGCACTGGCCGAGCAGCGTCTGAAAAGACGCTGTTAAACGTGCTGACCATGACAAGCGTCCGGATTGATCCAGATCTGTGCTCATTTTTCTGTCCTTTTATTTTTATTTTTTACCGGCTAATGCTTTCAACGCAGCGTAGAAGGACGTCGGATAAGTCATTCGAACTGTCAGCAATGCCTGAGTAAACCGTAGCAGAGATCTTTGTTTAATTCCATATGCAGATTAATATTCTGCAATTAGAACTGTAAATGCTATGGTAAAAACACACCTGCTGGCGAAATCGGTGAGCAGTGCCAATCGTTTTACTGAGGGTAAAACGGTTGCGCAGCACCTGGGCGAGCTTTGTTATAGGGTGCTCACCAGCTTGAAAAGGGATACAACCATGAATAACAACAAGACTGATTTTGACGTGATCATCATTGGTGGCGGCACCAACGGCTTGTCGGCGGGCTGCTACCTCGGCCTGCAAGGGAAAAAGACCCTCGTGCTGGAGGCGCTCGACAAAGTGGGCGGCATGGCATCGTCGGGGTATCTGATCCCTGAAGCGCCCGAGCATCTGGTGCACCCTTGCGCTCTGGACATGATGTCGATGCGGGTTCATTCCCACATTCCCCAGGAACTGGACCTTGAACGCCACGGATTCAAGTCCATCGAGCTGGCGCCAGGGTACGTGTATCTGCACCCGGATGGGAGCTCGCTGGTGTTCTGGCGAGATCGCCTGAAAACCGCTGCGGAGATCAGGCGCTACAGCAAGAATGACGCCGAAGCATTTCTGGAGTTCATGAACGTTATAGACATGTTCTTAGAAATTGCTCTCCCGATGATGCGCGTTGACCCGGCGAAGTTGAACTTCGGGGCCAAGCTTAAAGTGATAGGCAGCGCCCTGAAAAATCGTAAGCTCAAGCCTGAATTGATGGGTCTGCTGACCGGCTCCGCGCATCAGGCAGCACGTGAACGCTTCGAGCACCCGGTCACCATTTCCGCGATGTGCGCCTTGACTGGATTGGCCGGAGATATCACCGCTGATGGCGGCGGTATCTACTATGCCTTGCTGGGCTTTCTTCACCGCTTTGGTGTTGGTCGCGTGCTCGGCGGGATGCAGCAACTGAGCAATGCCATGCGCTCCAGGCTCGAAGAATTGGACGGGCAGGTCATCACCTCTGCAACCGTGACGGAAATCGTCTCCAGCCAAGGAACGGTGAAAGGCGTCAAGCTGGCCGATGGACGCGAGTTCACGGCCCGCTCGGTCATCGCCGGCTGCCATCCTAAAGTGGCTTTGGAAATGGTGACGGCTGGCGAAATGCCCAAGCACCTGCTCACCCGTATCGCCATGGCGCCAGCCAACGCCAAGGGCTCCGGACCGCTGAAGGTGGATGTGGCGCTGGACGGTCAGATTTCCGTGCCGCGCTTCGAAGAAGCCCGGGGCGACGGCATCGACCTGCGCAAGACTTGTCTGCTGATCGGCACCGAAGAAGCCGTGCTGGAAAACTTTACCGCCTGCGCCCGGGGTGAAGTACCCACTCGTCCGTACATCACCATGGCGGTTCCCAGCGCGGCGGATCCTTCCCAGGCTCCGGCCGGCCAGGACGTGGTCTATATCTATCCGCCGGTCATGCCGGTCAATCCGAAGGAAGGCTGGGACAGCATCAGGGAAGCTGTGGCGGACCAGGTAATCGATCAGCTCTCGGCCTATGTGGAAGGTATCAAGGGGCATGTCATCGGCCGGCGGATCGAAGCCGCGCCCGACTTTACTGCACGTCTGAACACGGTGAACGGGTGTGTCGTGCATATCGACACCACCTCCATGCGCTCCAGCACCATGCGCCCGGCACACGGACTGGGCGGCGATACCCTGCCGGTCGCGGGCTTGTATCTGGGCAGTGCCGGCATTCACCCCGGTGGCGGCGTGAATGGCATGGCTGGCCGTCTGGCAGCCAAGCGCGTGGCCAGTTATCTGGCGAAGAACCCCTAGCGGTCCATAACAAGAAACTCACTCTTACCAGGAGACAACCTATGTCACTCGCAACTCAGGAATTTGATATCGAAGCCGCCTACCATGCGGTCTCGGACACCTATCTTGGCTCGGACGTCGATATCCATGGCCTTTGCAGAGAAAAGCGCCGTAACGAACCGGTAATGCAGGGGGACTTCGTCGATACCTACCTCAAGGTACCGACCAATGCGAGCGCCAAGGCTGCTAAGTGCGCAGTGACGCTGTTCGGATACAAGGATGTGATAGCGGTACTGCGCGACGCCGATACTTTCACCAGCGGCTTTATTGCCGAAGGGCTGGGTGCTTTTTTTGACGGTTTGATAGTCCTGGCGATGGATGGTGAGCAGCACCGTCGCACGCGAGCGCTACTCCAGCCGGTGTTCATGCCACAAACCGTAAATGAGTGGCGGCCCGAGATTGACCGTGTCATCCGGGAAGAATTTCTGCTGTCCATGGTGGCGAACAAGAAAGCCAATTTAATGGACTTTGGCCTCTATTTCCCGATCCGCGTCATGTATGAGCTGATGGGCTTTCCAGCCGATGACCCAGAAAAATTCAAGAAATACGCCAGTTGGGCCCTTGCGATTGTGGCGGCCAACCAGATCGACCCGGAAAAAGCCAAAATTTATGGTGCTCTGGCTGGCCAGGCAGTGAAGAGCCTTTACGATGCAATCAAAGAGGTCGTCATCTCCAAGCGTGCCGAGGGCTCTCAAGGTCAAGATCTGATTAGTAGGCTGATCAACGCGGAATATGAGGGACGGGCACTGGACGACCATGAGGTGACTACCTTCGTCCGTTCGCTGCTGCCCGCCGCAGGAGAAACCACTACCCGGACGTTTAGCTCGGTGATGACGCTGCTGCTGGAGCGGCCTGCGTTGCTGGAGCGAGTCCGCAATGATCGCAGCCTCATCGGCAAGTTGATCGACGAATCCGTGCGTTACGAGCCGGTTTCGACCTTCAAGGTCCGCCAGGCCTCCAAGGACGTCGAGATTGGGGGTGTTATGGTGCCGAAGGGCTCGATGGTCCAGTGCATGGTGATTTCCGCCAACCGGGATGACGAGGCGTTCGACAATCCGGATGTTTTCGACCTGGATCGCAAATCCCGTCCTTCGCTGGGGTTTGGGTTTGGTCCGCATATGTGCATTGGCCAGTTCGTTGCCAAGGTGGAGCTGACCTGTGCAATCAACGGCATTCTGGACCTTCTCCCCAACATCCGGTTGGATCCGGATATGCCCGCGCCGAAGATTGCCGGGGCGCAGCTGCGTGGCGCGAAGTCCATTCATGCGATCTGGGACTGAACTGCGGCACAAGCCAAATCACGATGGACTAGCCTGCAAGGTGAAATTAAATGAGCAATATCGATAGCAAAGAGATAGAGAAGTTTCTGCATGGCCAACTGAAGTGCTGGAACGCAGGTGATCGGGATGGCTTTTTTGAACACTACCGAAACGTTTCTCCCAATGGGCTGGATATCGAATACCTGGGCCGACCCGTGACGGAAGGTTTCGCGGTGCTGGAGGGCATGTGGGATCAGCAGAACAGCAAGTTCAGCGTGGAGGTCGAGCTGTCGATCATTGCTGCCAATGAAGCCGCTTGTCACCACAAGAATGTCATGCGCGACGGTAGCGGTATTATCGAGACCATTGAGCTGTACAAGTTCGAGCAGGGCAAGACGCTGGTACGCTACTTCATCAAGCAATGATGAGTAGGCCAGTCTGAACCTCAAGAAACCGCAGGTAACGCTGCGGTTTTTTGGCATATGGCACATGTTGGCGCACGACGCCTGCGCGCAAATGCAGCTCAGCTCAGCTCTGTTAATATCTGGCGTTAGCGTACCTACTCGAGCCGATACCCTCCCGGCCGAGCAATTCCACCCAGGATATCCCCTATGAGCAAACAACTCGTGGAGAGCTGGCGCATCGAAGAGCGTCGGCAGATAGTCTCCCAGCGAGGCTTGAACGTCTGGCCGCACGATCAGCCGGACGATCTGGAGCAAATCGAACAGATCCGTGAATGGCTCGACAGCCTGCCGGAGCCTGTGGTGCTGGACCATCCGCTGCACCCTTTGAAAATGCTGGTGGCCAGAGGTTTCAGCCCGCGCATGGCTTACTATTTTGCGCTCGGCGATTACGAGGAAGCGGACCTCGAGCTGATCGAGAAAATGATCAGGCCGGGGGACAAGGTGCTGGAGTGCGGCGGCGGTGCGGGCATAACCGGTTCGCTGGCGGCTCGGTGCTCGGGTAATCCGGTCACCATCGTCGAGCCCAACGAGGTAATGCATGGAATCATCCGGCAGAACGTGCAGCTTAATGGGCAGGAATGTCGGTTGATTGCGGCGGCCGTGGTGGAGGACGACTATTCAGGCGATACGCTGACCCTTCGCGTGCAGGATGAATACTGGTGGAGTTCGGTGCTGGATCATGGTTCGGGCACGCCGGTGCAGACTGCGGTCGCGAGGATTTCCGATTTACTGGCAAGCATCTGCCCCACCGTCCTGGTATTGGATATCGAAGGCGCGGAAGTAGGGCTGTTGCCCGAAAAGCTGCCCGATGAGTTGCGACTGATCATGGTCGAGTTGCATACACCGGATATAGGCGATGCGGCCACCGTCAGCGTGGTCAACACGATAATGGGCCAGGGGTTCCGTCTCTGCCATGTCAGGTCCCAGACCTGGGTGTTCGAGCGATCTCAAGCCATTTCGGGTTGATAGGGCTGGGGTTTGAATACACTGGCCGATCGCAGCGTCAGGAGGGTCAGGGACGCCACCATCGCCGCGACGAGCGAATACATGATGACAGGGTCGTAATTTCCGTAGTGGGTATGGATGTAACCGAAAAAAGCCGGAGACATACCCGCCACGATGGTGACCAGACCCAGATGCAACCCAAAGATGCGCGCATAGTCCTTCATGCCGAAATAGCGGGCCATGAGAAAGGCGGCAATATCAAATTCCGCGCCCGCGCTTAACCCTATGCAGACTGTAGCCAGCACCAGCAGAGCCGTAGACTCGGGGCCCGTCACCAGCAAAATAAGGCAACCTATGGCCGGGGTGAACAGCGCAGCGGCGGAAATGACGATGGGCGAGTAATGATCGAGCAGGTACCCAACCACTAGCCGCCCGACAATGATTGATGCGCCGAAGGCACTAAAGATCTGGCTGGCGGTAAGTGCTGGAACGCCTTTGTCCTGCAGGTAAGGCACCATCACCGTGACCATGGCAACGATAAGCGATACGGACAGGATGAGTGATAGGTTGCACATCCAGAAGATCCGGGATTTGCGCGCTTCGACAAAGGTGAATCCGGTCGCCGCCAGCGGGGCTGTGCGAGCTTTTCCTCGAGCGCTTTGGGGCTCGGCTGCCGGGAGTTGCAACCACAGCAGCGCCATCGGCAGCGTGGTCACCAGGGGCATCACCGCCAGCAACAAAAAGCCTGCCTGCCAGCCCCAGCGTTCCATGCACCAGGCCAACAAGGGCGGAACGATCAACGCCGCCACACCGGTCCCGCTCAGGATGATCGCCAGCGCCAGCCCACGGTTGCGCTCGTACCACAGGCTTATGAGTTGGGTCCAGGTGATGGCGATAGTTCCCAGGCAAAGCAGCGGCATGGCGAAAAACGCGAAATACAGCCAGGCGATATGGCCATTGAGCTGGGTCAGGGCGGCATAGCACAGAACCTGCAGAACGACCGAGACAATGGCCACACGGCGCAAGCCGAAGCGCGCATACAGCCATCCGAGCAACTGCGAGGCGACCGCTACGCCGGCGAAGAGAAAGGTAATGGACGCCTGCAATTCGCCGCGGCTCCAGCCAAAGGCCTCTTGAAGCGGGATAACCATGGTGCCGAATCCATAGAGCAGGGCCGCACTCATACTGGTAACAACGCCAAACATGCCGAGAATCAGAAACCGCCAGCCCAGGCGGAATTCGGTAAGATCCAGCCTTGATTGACGGGACAGGTTGTGGTCGGACATTTTGTAGCTCCTGCGGCACCTGCGCCTGCATAAAGCTGGCGCGCGATCAGCATTATTTTTATGGTTGTTTTTATGATTTTTTAAGTAATTCTTCGATCTTGGGTAAAGCGACCATGGTGGCTCCGCCATCCACCAGCAGCGAGGTGCCGGTGATGTAACTTGCCTCGTTTGAGGTAAGGAACAACACTGCCGAAGCGATATCAGCCGATTGCCCCAATCGGGGAACCGGAAAATGTTCCGCCAGCAGGTGGGGTAGTTCGTCGCCCAGGGTGCTTATCATATGGTCCGTGCCGATCAGGCCCGGCTCCACCACGTTGACCAGAATATTCAATGCACCGAATTCGACGGCGAGCCCTCGGGCGAAGGCATTCATGAAGGCTTTGCTTGAGCCGTAGGGGATCAGCGTTGGGGTGTACTTGCGGTTGGCCTCGCCGGAGGAAATGAAGATGATGCGCCCCTTGTTCTCCGCTTTGGTGAGGTGCGGCGCGGCATCCTTGGCTAGCCAGAACAGGGACTGGATATTGCTGCGTACCAGATGGTCGAAGGTCTCGTCCGGCATCTCGGTGATCAGCCCGTGGGCCGTATCCGCTGCGCAATGGACCACAATATCCAGCTGGCCAAAGTGCTCGATGGCACCTTCTACCATGGACTTTATCGCTGCCCGGTCGGCTATATCGCCGCCGACCAGGGTCGCTTCACAGTTCAGCGCTTTTATCTGCTCGAACGTCTCATTACCGTATTTCGGGGTTCTTGCTGAGACCACAAGCTTGGCGCCTTCCGCAGCGTAGGCCAACGCGATGGCTCTGCCCATGCCGCGCCCGGCGCCTGTCACCAGAACAACCTTGTCTTTGAATCTCATGTGTTGCTCCCGCAGTGTCGAATCGAGTTGCCTGCCTGCAAAGCAGGCAGGCATGAAGCTGCGCTACAGATCAGCGCCCCGCACATTACGGGCTGTGCCGTTGCGACGGTCGGACTCGCCCCAGGCCAGCCAGCGGTCTGGTTCGCGCTCATCGCCCACTCGACGCCAGCGTCCTTCTTGCTGGGCGGTGATCGGAAAGCCGCCGACG
The DNA here is from genome assembly GCF_008638345.1 of Pseudomonas saliphila. Classification (GTDB taxonomy): domain Bacteria; phylum Pseudomonadota; class Gammaproteobacteria; order Pseudomonadales; family Pseudomonadaceae; genus Halopseudomonas; species Halopseudomonas saliphila. The sequence goes on from NZ_VTVA01000007.1 coordinate 59,169, forward strand.
AAATCGATCATTTCGCCCTTAGGTGCAGGAAGGAATTCCCATTCTTCCTCACCGTCCAGGATGATTCGCGCCGAATCGAGGAAGTAACTACCGTCCTTGTGCATCGCCAACCCTTCAATATCGGTCGTGGTGCGTATTTCGCCTTTTTCATTCATGAAGATGGCGTAGCCAAGATATTCATGACCGACCATGAAGGAGCCCGAGTCCCAGGTACCGTCCTTGTAGATGGTCACGAATGACCACCAGATCACGTGCATCTTGTTGTTTACCACCAGGTCCTTCTTGAAGTGAATGGCGCCGCCCTCGGCCATGTAGAACTGGTCCAGCGCCATCGCGCCCTTCACTGGGCGGCCTTCACAGGTTCCCGAAATATCCCAGAGCTGGGAGACGTAGAAGGTGCCCCATTCAACGCCAGGCAAGTACCACTGCAGGCCAGGCCCAAGCAATTTGCCTTCCAGCTCAAACAGGCCGTCCTCCTTCCAGGTAAGCTTTTCGCTCGACGCGGTGATCTTCCATGAATTGCCCGGCTCGTCAGGCTGGTTGGTCCAGGTGACAGTGTCGCCGTCCAGCGTCTGCACCGGAATGGGCGTGGATGCCTGGGCGGCCATGCGCTCATGATCCATGCGCAAATGCTGACCATCGATATGGTTGGTTTGATAGATGAACTTGGTCGGATTGGGCGTGCCGTTGGGCGCGAGCAGCGAGCGAACGAAAGAATAGATGTTGCCCTCTTCGTCGCGCACCGAGCCAAAGGGAGAGCTCTTGCTTAACTGCAGGCCGAAGAAACCACGCTCACCGGCCATCGCTGGCCCGGTTACCTTGTGGGGGCCAACCAGTTGCTGGTAACCAAAATCGCCGCGTTCAGGAATCGTTGTAAAAGTTCGCATAGCATTCTCATTGTTTTTGGATGACTTTGGGGGGTTAGGTTATCGCTGGCTGTAACGCGAGACGATTGACTCGGGGGCCATATTCCTCTCGGGTAGAGGTGTGGGATCAAACTGATAACCGCCTTTCAACCCATCGTTGATCACGCCATACATTCCCTTATTGAAGTCATAGATCACGTTTTTAACGTTATAGGGGATGTCCAGATCGTAGAGTTGCACGCCGCTGAGAAACATAGACCGGTAGAGACTGCCTTGCTGGTCCCAGGCGTCATACAAACCAACGCCAAAGGTGTCTTCGTCCAGGTAGTAGGTACGCTTGGCATACACGTGTCTGCTGCCTGATTTGAGGGTCGCTTCTACGACCCATACACGATGCAGTTCCCAACGCTCACATTCAGGGTTCGCATGCTTCTCGAGCATCTGTTCCTCCTGACCACAATCGAAATAGAACTCGTAGGCGTTATAGGGAATGAACATCTCCTTGCGGCCGACCAGTTTGTAGTCAAACCGCTCCTGGCTGCCGGAGAACATCTGTAGTTCATCGAACAGCGTGACGCCGCCCTGACTGGCGACGGGCGTGTCGAAAGCGAACTCCGGTGCCAGTTTGATGCGGCGCTGCCCAGGGGAATAACTCCAGGCCCTGCGGGGTTGATCTATGGGGTCGAGAAAGTCGGCCAGAACGGTTACTTCGCCTGCACGGCGGGCTGGGTATCGGTTAAGAGAGAACACTCGGGCGTACATTTCGGGATTGCGGTCGTCCTGGTCCACCTGGTAGTAGGGCATTTCTTCAAAGGTCTGCTGTTCGGCAGCCTTGGTCACACTGCCGTTGGAATCGATAATCCAGCTGTTAGAGGAAGCAGTAGTCGAATACCCAGAGCCAATCTTGTAACGCAGTTGCTGGTTCCATAGCACTTCGTTGCCCGACTGGGGAATGGGAAAGGGCAGGCCGCCACGGCACGCGGCATCCACAGCCAGCCCGTCTTTCTGTACCTGGCACTCGGTTGCATTGCGAATGGTCGCCTCGACGACTTCCTCTGGATAGGCAGCAGTACGGTGGCTGGGAAAGATATCGAGGTAATAGTCCGGGTTGGTTTGCAACAGATGCTTTTGCCCGGCACTCAAATTGTCGGCGTATTGGTCCATGTTGCTGGAATCGATTCGGAACAGCGGCTTTTCATCCTTATAGGGATCAACCCAGAACCCCGAATCGGGCTCGAAGCCTTCAGGAGCCGTGCGCAGACCACCGGTATATGCAGGGATGGTACCCTCACTATTGCCTTCCTTGATGGCTCCCCAGGGCGTTAGGCTGTCTCCGAGTTTGGCTGCTTCTTCGGGGCTGACCGCAGCCAGCGAGAATGTCGAGAGGCCGCTGAGTGCTGCGAGTAACACCAATCGATGCTTCATATGGTTCTCCAATTGTTTTTATTTGAACGATGGCCCAGCTTTACGTCTGTCCGGAATAGCAGCGTGGCTCTGCAGCTGGACGGCAGGGCGTTTTTCAGGCGCGCTCGAAAAGCGCTCTGCAGGGTATGAAGAAGCTGTTCACAGAAGCGAATGCTCTCTAGCGTTGAGCTTTCCGGCAATCGATACATGACAACGCGGGAATGTGAGCTGGCCGTGCAAGGCCATTCTGGATGGTTCATCGAAGGCAACCTTTTGTTTTTGTTATTGAAACTAAATTTACGAGCGCTATATGCACGCGCCTTGACCATGCATTGAACCTAGCAGAGCAATTCGAATAAATCTACGATAGAGAATCTGGTTCTAACCGAAGAATTACATTGGAGATTAGTATGAGGGTTATTCAGGCGGTGGCTGATAGTTGTTGCAGGTCAAGCACGGTGGGAGGTGGCGAGCCCCATGGGCGTTTTTTGGGGCGGTGGCTGATGCGCCAGGAAGGCTGAATGAATCGTTTTACCCCAAGTAAAACAAAACCCCTTCTGAGAGGGGTTATGAGATGAAAATACACCATGCCGCTGAACGTCAAAGCCGCTCCGTGGCAACTAGCGGCCCGGTCCCTATCTCAACTCAGCATCAACATTCCACCGTCAATCATCAGGGTCTGGCCGGTCACGAAGCGCGAACCCTCACCGGCGAGAAAAACCAGAACGGGCGCAAGATCCTGCGTGGCATCGCCAAGCTGGCCTCCAAGCGGAATCAGACTGGCCATGAATGCATCGTGCTGCTTAAGCTGGGTCTCGCTCATGCTTGCGCGGGTGGCGTCGTACATCGGCGTCCATATCGCTGGGGCGATGGCGTTAACGGTAATGCCGTGCGGACCCCACTCGCGTGCGACGGTACGCGTCCATGCCAAGACCGCGCCCTTGCTGGCGGCATAGTGCGCTTTGCCAGGCTGCCCGCCCACTCCAGCGGCCGAGGCGAAATTAATGATCCGCCCGCCACCTTGTCGCATAAGCTTGAACGCCGCGCGGTTGGTCAGAAAGGTGCCGCGGGTGTTTACCGCAAATACTTGTTCCCACTCATCCAGGGTGATTTCATCAGCCGTGGCGTTGGGCGCTATTCCGGCAGCATTAACCAGCACATCCAGCCCGCCCAACTGACCGGTAGCCAAGTCGAACGCTTCGTTCACCGACGCGGAATCGGAGATATCGCAGATCCGGCTTTTTGCCCAACCGCCTCCCTCACCTATCACCGGCTCTTGCGAGGTGTCGACATCAAGACTGATGACATGGGCGCCCTCGGCGATGTATGCCGCGACGATCGCAGCGCCAATGCCGCGCGCGCCGCCTGTTACGATGATGCGTTTGCCAGCCAGTTGCATGAAGCCGCCCTCATGTAGTGCAGCGACGCCTGCCGCCGCTGGATAGGAAATTTGGGTTATTCGATCCGCGACAGCGCGCCCTCAAACAGCCGCAGCGCCGAGGAGTGGTGTTTTCTACCGTGTTCCATCGACGCCTTGCCCGCGCAGGCCCGGGCGTAGCTGACTTCGAGAAAAATGCCAAGCTTGAAAGCCGCGAGCACCAGGTACCAGGTAAAGGCTTCGAAGCTGCGGGAGCTACGAGCCACGTAGTGCGTCACCAGCTCGTCCGCTGCAGGAAACCCCTCCCACGGATGCACCTCGATCGTGCCGGCGCCGTGGCCGCTGGCGTCCGGCCATGTCACCACCAACCAGGCAAGATCCAGCAACGGATCGCCGACGGTAGCAAGCTCCCAGTCAACGATCGCACTAAGCTCCGGCCCCTTGCGACTGAACATTACATTGGATAGATGATAGTCGCCGTGCAGGATACCTGGGCTGAACTGTTGCGGGCAGTTGTCATTCAGCCAGCGCGCCAGCCGGTCGAGCCCGGGAAGGCTGCCTGCGCCCGGCCAACCGGCGTAGCCGGCGACGCTTTCAAGCTGATGCAGCCAGCGGGCCACCTGCCGTTGATGAAAGCCGTCGGGCCGCCCGAAGCCGTCGAGACCAATGGCTCGATAATCCAGCTCATGAAGACAAAGCAGCGCGTCGACCATGGCTAGTCCCATGCGCCGACGAATGTCGCGATCGCCGGCATGGGGCAGCGGCAAACCGGCTGCGCAATTGGGATTGAAGCCATCCACCGGTTCCATAAGATAGAACTTCGCACCCAAGACAGTCTCGTCATCGCAGGCCTCGATCAATGCGGCGTGCGGCACCCGGCTGCCCGCCAGCGCCTTTAGCATGCGGGCTTCGCGTGCGATGGTCTTGCCACCTACTTCCCGTAATTCCGCCGATGGCCGACGCAGCACAAATTCACGTTCGCCCCGGCGAAAGCGCAGCAATAGATTCTGCGTGCCGCCGGTGAGCCGCACGGCATTTTCGAGCGGTCCGGACGCAAGTTTCCGCTCATCCATCCAGGCGCCCAAACTGTCGAGATCGACCAGCTCGCGCCACTCAGCCTGGCTGCTCACCGCTGCTCTCCGCTTTGTTCCAACGTCGCTAGCGCGTCGGCATATTTCTGACGTGCCAGCGCTGCCGCAGTCGGGCGGTGGTAGCTGGGAAAGAGACTGTCGCTTGGCTGGTAGTCCCGTAGTAATTGCTTGGCCACGGTGACCTTGTGCACCTCAGTCGGGCCGTCCGCCAAGCCCATCTGGAAGGAACGCAGAATGTACCCGGCGAATGGCATCTCCTCAGACACGCCGATCGAGCCATGCACATGCAGCGCGCGGGCGGCAATGTCATGTAGCACCTTGGGCATGGCTGCCTTTACTGCAGCGATGTCTTTACGCACGCGCAAATAGTCCTGGTACTTGTCGATGCGCCAGGCGGTGCGCATCACCAGCAACCGGAACTGCTCCAGCTCGATCCAGGAGTCGGCGATTTTTTCCTGCACCATCTGCTTTTCGGCCAGCAGGCCGCCCTGGATGGTGCGCGACAGGGCGCGCTCGCACAATGCATCGAGCGCTCTTTGCGCTTGTCCGATAACGCGCATGGCGTGATGCACGCGACCACCGCCGAGTCGCACCTGAGCGACGACGAAGGCTTCGCCAGGCTCGCCGAGCAGGTCGCTGGACGATACCCGCACCTTGTCGAAACGCAGGTAGGCGTGCGTGGCCTCCGGATCGTCGGCTATACCGACGTTGCGCACGATGTTCACGCCCGGCGCATTCGCCGGAACGATAAACATGGTGGTGCCCTTGTGCACCGAAACGCTCTTGTCTGTCACCGCCATGACAATAAAAAACGCCGCGTAGCGTGCATTGGAGCCGAACCACTTCTCACCGCTGATAAGCCAGTCGTCGCCGTCGCGCACGGCCTCGGTGGTGAACACGCTGGGGTCGGCGCCGCCCTGGGGCTCGGTCATGGCGAAGCAGGAGACAATCTCGTTGCCGAGCAAGGGTTCAAGGTACTTGCGCTTCTGCTCTTCGCTACCGTAGTGCGCAAGAATTTCGCCGTTGCCCGAATCCGGCGCGTGGCAGCCGAAGACAATAGGCGCGAACAGTGCACGGCCGAGAATTTCGTTGATCAGCGCCAGGCGCACCTGGCCATAACCTGGCCCGCTCAACTCAGGACCAAGATGACACGCCCAGAGCCTGCGGGCCCGGACCTGAGCCTGTAGTGGACGCACCAGCTGCTTGAATAGCGGATCATGAATGTTCCAGGGGCTCCCCAGTACATGCTCCAGCGGCTCGACTTCCTCACGAACGAAGCGGTCGATCCAGTCCAGCTCGGTTTGAAAGTCCGGATCGGTTTCGAAATCTCAGCTCATGTCTTGCTCCTAATAAAATGAGTGACGCTCAAGCGAGCAGCATGCCGCCGTCGACCAGCAAGGTCTGGCCCAGCATGTAGCCAGCCAGCGGCGAAGCCAGGAACAGGGCAACGTTGGCCATATCCTGCGGGGTGCCGAGGCGGCCGAGTGGAATTGCACGCAGTGCACCTTCCAGGCGTTTGGGGTTATCAGTGGTGACGCGGGTGAGCTTGGTTTCCACCAGGCCCGGCGCAATGCCGTTGACCCGGATGCCGTCGCGCGCCCAAGCTTCTCCAAGCGTGCGGGTCAGGCCAAAGGCACCGGTCTTGGAGGCGTTGTAGGCCGGATTGCCTCGGGTCGAATGGAAGGCCGCCGCCGAGCTGACCGTAATCATCGCGCCACGTGATTCCTTGAGCAGCTCGAAAAACTTCTGCGCGCAGACCATCAGGCTTGTGAGGTTTATATCCAATACTTTTTTGAAGCCTTCAGTGAGAAATTCCTGACGATCGTACAGCACCGTACCTTGCGCCTGAACTAACACATCGAGCCGAGTGAACGGCACGACCGCAGCCTCGATCACGTCAGCGTCGGAGACATCGACCTGCGCGTAGTGCAGCCCTTCGAGGCGCGAATCTACCGAGTCAGCGTAATCCTGTGCGCTCGGGCGGGTCCCCCACACATGCACCTTAGCGCCGCGCTGGCGAAAGCTCTGCGCAATGCCGTTACCGATGCCGCTGGAGCCACCGACTACCAGCACTGTCTTGCCGCTGAAGTCCAATTCGTTCATATCATTTTTCCTTTGGTTCGATAGGCTGCGGACCCAGAGCTCACAATCGGACAACGCCGGCAGCAGACAATCGGTCCAGCTCGTTGTTTTCAAAGCCAAGCCCGCGGAGCACCTCGCGGCTGTGCTGACCGAGGGCCGGCGGCGGACGGCTCAGCGACAACGGCAGGTCGCCGAAATCCCAGAACGCGCCAATCTGTTGCAACTCGCCGTACACCGCATGTTGATAACGGGTATGCAAGCCAGCTTCGGCGTGGTCAGAGTTATCGAGAAAGGGGTCGAGCTGGGCCTCGAGAACGGCCTCGGAGGGCACGTCGTGCGCACTCAGCGAAGACAGCGCGTCAGCCTGGGTCTGCGCGGCGAAATGCGCCTCGGGATCAGCGCTGGCTAGCGCGCGGAAACGCTGCGCTTCTTCGGGCTCCAGCGCTGCCACGGCGACCCAGCCGTCACTGCAACAATACAGCCGATGCGTATCGCTCAGGCCGGTCTGGTTGGCGTCCAGGTGCGCTATCGGCGTGACGCTGCCGTCCTCGCGGGCCACTGCTTCGCTCATGGTGAGTAACGTGGCGCCAAGCAGCGACGCGTTCACCATCTGCCCTTCGCCGGTCCGCGCCCGCTGGTAAAGACCCAATAGCAGAACGTACAGCGAAGAAAGCCCGGCAAAGAAATCACCAACGCCGAAACGCAGCCACATCGGTGGTTGACCGGCTCCTCCCTGTTCTACTTCCCAACCGCAGGAGGCCTGCATCAGCTGGTCGAAGCCGGGCCAGTCCGCGCGCGGCCCGGTGGGTCCATAAGCACTGACGTGACAGTAGAGAAGTTGCGGGTTGATCAGCTTCAGACTGTAGTAATCGACTTTCAGCTTGCGCGCCGCCGGCAGGCGCATGTTGTGATGGACCACATCGGCCCAACGCACCAGCGCCTCGACCGCCGGCTGACTCAGCTCGTCGCCGAGTTTGAGCGCGACGCCGAGTTTGCCGCGCTGAGTACCACTGAAAATGCGTTCCAGTCTACGCATGGCGTCGCCGGTCGGGGCTTCGACCTTGATGACCTCTGCGCCTAGATCGGCCAGCATCATGCAGGCGAACGGTCCCGCCAGATAGGCGCCCAGGTCGAGCACCTTAAGGCCATGCAAGGGTGGCAACGGCTCGCCCTGACGCGCGGTGCCCGGAATCAAACTCAGCTTTGGCGAGGTCCCGAAGCCGGTGCCGTTATCCGCCCCAGGCTGTGGTGCGGAACGACCTATGCGTGCCGGCGGAGTGATTTTCCAGGCTGGCCCCGGTTGCAGCGTCTTGCCGAGCGTGGCGTCATCTACTTCAACGACATAGCCATTCAGCCGCGCCTGCTCGTCGAAATAGATGTCACCAAACGGCGTGGCAATCTGAGCGGAAACATCGTGCTGCCAGAAATGCCCGACCCAATCCTGAGCGGGCCGCGTAGCGATGATGGCCCGGTTGGCCCCGAAGTTCGGCGCCACATGGCTTGGCGGCCACTGCGCATTGAGCCGAGCGACTTCCGCCTCGCCCAGCTCAGCCATGGCGCTGGCCATCCACGGCGATTTATCCGGCGAGTAATGCACGTGAATCCAGCGGCCATCGGCGCACTGGTGCAGCGGGATCGGGATGTGCTTGTCCAATCCCTTAGCAAACACCGGTGTCGGCGTTTGCGCGCGGCTCCAGTGCATGGTCATCGGAACCAGCGCGGCCTGGGCCAGACTGGTATGCGCCGCGCCGCCACGACCATCTCGATCACGTGCGATCAGCCGCGCCATTACGCCCACCACACATAGCCAGCTTGCAAGCCAGTTGGCAAAGGGCATGCGCACGAATACCGGCCCTGCGCGGTGGCCCGGCTGTTCGTCGAGCAGGCCCAGGCGTGCCAGCACCAGGGTTTCACGTGGCATTGCTTCGGCCAATGGATGCTTCTTTGGCCAGCCCGTGATTGCTGAAACGATCAGGCCAGGAAAGCGCTGCGCCAGCTGCGCATCGGCAAGCCCCAGCGTCGCGGCCTGTTTAGGGGGGAGCTCGTGGATGAATACGTCGGCGGCGGTCAGCAGCTGTTCGAGTTGCTGCTGCCCGTCCGGCACGTCGATATCCAGCGTGACACTGCGCTTGCCCCGATTAAGCACCGCGAACAGCGCCTCGTGTCTCCGAGCCGGGTTGCCAGGCGGCTCGGCCAGGATCACCTCGGCGCCCGCTTCGCACAGCTGCAAACCCGCTGCAGCGCTCGCGATGCCAGAACCCAGGCTGACGACGCGCAGGCCGTGCAATGTTGACTCACTCATAAGCACCTCTGGGTGTCTTGCTGTTGCCCGTGAAGAAAGTTCGGACGGCCAGGTACGCTTGACCATCATAAACCTAGCGCAGAATCCCAAGTTATTCTGATTCAGACGTTTATTTCTTATACGGAATTGGTAGGCGAGCGGCTTGCACTGTTTTAGTGCCTCTCCTGATTTGATCTCGTCGTGGAGTGCTGCTGACTGCAGGTGCCATTCACCTGATCCACCTATTGCTGGGTAGGTTCTTCGATGTCCGAGCCGTGCAGAATGAGAATATTGTGGCGATGGCCGAATTGATGGATAAGCAGACTGAGGCCCGTCAGCGCCACCATAACCGCTGTCAACGGAACGGCGCTGGGCATGATCCAGATGCTCACTGCGATGGCGCCCAGCGTACCGAAGAAGAACTGTATGGCGCCTATGACCGCTGACGCCGATCCGGCGCGCTGGCCCTGGCTGGCCATGGCCAGCGCTACCGCGTTCGGCGATAACAAGCCCATGGAGGTCATGTAGACGAAGAAGCAGACCATCAGCAGCAGCAGCGAGGCAAACCCCAACAGAGTTGCCAGAAGAGCGACCGACGCCACCAGGAATGGCGGCCAGAGCATGGCTTTCAACAGCGCAGCCGGGCCGAAGCGCGCTACCAGCCGCGCGTTGATCTGGGACCCTGCGATCATGCCGAACGCGTTCATCCCGAAGAACCAGCCAAAATGCACGGCGGGCACCTCATAGAGTTCAATGATTACGTACGGAGAGCCTGCGACGTAAGCAAACATCCCGCCGAACGGCAAGGCGCCGATAAGCACATACATGATGAACTGCCGGTCGCGGAGTAAATCGGCGTAGCGCTTGAACGTGCCCGCCACACCAAGGCGCTCGGCGGTATGTCTGGACAGTGTTTCGCGCATGGTGAAATGCATGGCCAGGATCAGAATCGAGCCGGCAATCGCCAAAATGGCGAATATCTCTCGCCAGTCCATGATTTTCAACAGCAGGCTGCCGAGCACGGGGGCGAGGATAGGGGCCAACCCAAGCGCCAGCATCAACATTGAGAAGGCCCAGGCAGCCTGCGCTGTAGTGGTGCGGTCACGGATGACAGCGCGACTGACAACCACGCCCGCGCTGCCGCCCAGGGCCTGGAGAAACCGGGCCACCGTCAGAGTGGTCAGGTCTGTGGCCAACATGCAGCCGACGGAAGCGAGAATAAACAGCGTCAGGCCGAAATACAGCGGTGGCTTGCGCCCGTAGCGATCACTCAAGGGGCCGTAAATTAACTGCCCGATGGACATCCCGAACAGAAAAACGGCAAGGGTTATCTGCACATCCGCTGACTGGACACCGAGACTTTGAGCTATGGCCGGAAAAGCGGGCAGGTACAGGTCAACGGACAACGGCGACAGCGCGGTCATCATGGCGAGCAGGAACAACCAGCCGGGGAAGAAAGGCCTTGGTTCGGAATGTGTCATGAAAAGGCGATCAGCATGAAAAGATCAAGGGCCAACTCCGGGGCTTTGCGCGTGCCTGGGCAGCAAAAACAGGCCGGTCAAGGTAGCAGAACAGTTCCTTTGAATCCAGATGGAGAATCGTATTTCTCCTGCAGAATAAAATTTATAGATTCAGGAGCGCTCGCTGGATATAACTGGTGCGACGATGTCCGATTCACCCATTACTCTGATCGAGGCGGGCGAGATTGCAGTGATGCGGCTGGATAGCGGTTCAGAACTGGCGGGCGTGCCGCCCTGCGCAGGGCCAGCACCAGTATAAAACCAATGCCTGACAGCAACGCCGAGCCAAGAAACACCTGGGCAAGTCCCAAGCTGGCAGCGAGCAGCCCCATCAAGGGACCTGCCAACCCCACCGCCAGATCGAAGAACAGCGAAAGCGCGCTCAGCGCGGAGTTGCGATTAGCGTCCGGGGTACGCGCAAGGGTTTCCACCGCCAGTCCGGGGTACACCCAAGACACTCCTAGCCCAGTGAGGGAGGCACCAAGAATCGCGATCTCAGGCGAAGGCGCCAGCCAGACGAACAACAGCCCCAGCCCTTGTATCAACAGGCACAGGGTTACGACCGGGTAGCCACCGAAACGTAGCACCACATTAGGCGTGGCGAGCCTGGCGAGAATAAAGGCTATGCCGAAGCCGGTCAGGCACCAGGCGGCGTTCACCCAGCCGAGGCTGTCAAAATACAGCGCGATGAAGGCGGTCAGGCTGCCGAAACCGGCCGAGCTGCAGGCCAGTGCCAAGCCGTTGGGCAATACCGACCAGAATACGTCGATAAAGGGCAGCCGCTCGCCGCGCAACAGCGGCGCGGGGCGTTTGACTACCGCCAAGAGCAACGCAAGCAAGCCGAGCAATACGATGCACAACCCAATGCTGGCCAGGTTGAATCGGTCGCTGATCAGCACCCCCAAGGGCGCGCCGACGGCGATACCGCCATAGGCGGCAATGCCGTTCCAGGACATTACTCGTGCGGTATGCGGCTTGCCGTGCAATCCGATGGCCCAGGTACAGCAGGGAGTGGAAATCATCGCTGAAGCGATGCCTTGAATTACGCGGGCGCCGAGCAGGATCGAGACACTGAGCCAGGGCGAGGCATACATCACAATAGCCAGCGTGGTCAGCATTCCGCAAACAGTAAGGCCAGTCAGTCCAATGATGACTGCACATTTGGCGCCCAAGCGATCGGCCAGCACGCCGGCCAGTGGTCGAGACAGTAGAGTCGACACATATTGCGTACCGATTACGATGCCAGCCCAGACAGTGCTGAATTCCAATTCGTTGAGGACGAAGCCGGGCAGTACCGCCAAAGGCAGTCCATTAGCCACGTAAGACATGAAGTTGAAGCAGACGATAAAGGTGATTGACAGCGTGAGCCGCATGGGGGCTGTGGTACTGGTATCCAAAGCGTGCTGGCTCCTGAATTGAAAAACCCCTTCAACCTTTTGAGTATCCGGGGTTAAACAATCAATGATTAAAGACGATGAGCCATTTCCCAGGCTTTCAGATCGAAGTCAGATGCACTGGCCTCGGCAGCTGTGAGCTCAGGCGGACGAGAAAGAATCTTCTTACCTGCCAGGTGATCTCCGGAGCGGTTGCACGATTCGACAGCGACCAGGTGATCCCTGCGAAAGCACAGCACGGAGAACTGATTCGACTCCATTGATCCCAGGGTCACGGCACTGTCGTACCCGGTGGACAGACCGACAATCTGCAGTTTCAGGTTGCCCTGATCGGTCCAGAACCAGGGCGTCGCGACAAACGGGGCGGCTTTACCCAGCAGCCTTGCCGATACCGCTCTCGCCTGGTCCATGGCGTTTGGAACCGACTCGATACGGGTATGCTCGCCATGATTATGAACACAGGGAAAACAGGCTACGTCGCCAATGGCGGAAATGTGCGGGTCATTGGTCAAAAGGTCAGCGTCGACCTTGATACCGTTTTCTATTTCCAATCCAGCTTCGGTGGCCAGAGTGATATTCGGAATAACGCCTATGCCGTAAACCACCAGATCGGCGGGGAGTACTTCGCCGTCCGCCTTTTCCACGCCGACGACCTTGCCGTTCTCTCCGATGATTTGATCGACCGCCTGGCTGAAGTGAAATTTGACGCCCCAGGACTCGTGCGCCTTGAGGAACAAGTCGGACATCTGCGGAGAAATCGCTCTGGCCATGAGACGGCCACCGCGGTCGATCACCTGCACGCTGGCGCCTTGCGCCGCGGCTACCGCGGCGAATTCCAGTCCGATAAACCCGCAGCCGATCACTACTACATTCTTGGCGTCTTTGGCCCGGGGCGCCAATGCGTCGGCATCCGCGAGGGTTTTGATACCGAACACGCCTTCAAGGTGTTCCCCCGGGATCGAAAGCGGCCGGTTGTGGGCTCCGGTTGCCAGAACCAGATGGTCATATTCAAGTGCCTTTTCGCTTTCCAGTACCACCCGCTGATTCTGGCGATCAATAATCACCGCTTTATCGTGAATCAGTTCGATCTGCTGTTGATCAAAAAACGCGGCAGGCCGGAAGACGAGGTTCTCTGCCTTGATCTTGCCCAGCAGGTAGGCCTTGGACAAGGGCGGACGCTGATAAGGCAGGCCAGGCTCATCTCCCACCAGGGAAATCCTTCCGGCGAATCCGCCTTGGCGCAGCGACGCAGCGACCTGAAATCCGGCTTGGCCGGCACCGACAATTACAACTGACGAAAGCGTCATATCTGCTCCTGGGGCTCAGTACTGGGACTCAGGCAAACGCAGCACCATGCCGTCCATATTTTCCTGAATGGTCAACTGGCAGGTCAGGCGGCTGGTTTCCTGGCGTTCGTTGGCGAACTCCAGCATGTCCAGCTCTGCGTCCTCCGCCGCCGGGACGACGCCCGTCCAGGCGTCTTCAACGAAGGCGTGACAGGTGGCGCAGCTGCAAGCGCCGCCGCAATCGGCTTGAATGCCCGGCACCATGGCGTTCATGGCAGCTTGCATAACGGATTGGCCGACCTCACCCATGACTGAGTGCTGGGTGCCGTTGTGTTCGATAAGCGTAATTGTTGGCATTGTAAACGTCTCCGTGAACAGATTTAGGCCACTGCAGCCTTGGGTGGGGATACTTCAAATACAGGAGGCCGGCCCAGCGTGAGGAGCATTAACGGCCCTACGATGGAGCAGACCGCGCAATAGATAAGCATGGCCGTATAGGAGCCTGTCTGGCTCAGGAATGCTGCAAACAGCAAAGGTGAGGCGGCCGAGGTGGCGGTCAGCAGGCCGATGTGGAATCCGAACAGGCGACCGTATTCTTTCAGTCCGAAATAGCGCGCAATTAGAAAGGCGGCAATATCAAATTCGGCGCCTGCGCCAAAGCCAAACGAAATCGCTGCCAGCAGGAGTAGGGTAAAGTCGGTGGTGCCACTGAGCAGAATGACGCAGCCAAGGGCTGGCATGGCTAGACTCAGGGCCGATATGCCTGGAGGCCAGACGCGATCCAGTAAATAACCGACCAGAATCCGGCCAAAAACCAGTGAAATGCCAAAGCCACCGAAAATCAGACCGGCTTCTTCCGCAGACAGTCCCATGTCGCGCAAAATTGGTACGGTATTGGTAACCATGCCGATAACTACCGAAATTACCAGTACCAGGGCGATATTGCAGATCCAGAATTTTTTCGAGGTGAAACCTTCCTTGAAGGTCATACCGGCGTTGCTGCGCTGGGCAGCCTGCTTGCCAGCTTCGCTGGCATGGCGATTGGGCTTGGGTACCGAAAACCACCAGATGGTCAAGGGCAACAACAGAAACAGGTTGAGCATGGCCAGTATGATAAACGCCGATTGCCAGCCCCAAATGCCAATACCCCAGGAAAGCAACGGCGGGATGGTCGCGGCGGCCAGCCCGGTTCCGGATAGGCCAATGGCCAATGCCAGGCCGCGATTCTTCTCAAACCACATGTTGAGTAACTGCGTCCAGCTGACCGCCAGGTTGCCAATGCTCAATATTGGAATGATGGTGAATGCCAGATAAAGGCTCCAGACCGACCCGCCGATCTGCGTGGCCCCCAGGTAACCCAGCACCGTCAATGACATGGAGACTGCGGTTACTTTCTTGATGCCGAAACGCAAATTGAACCAGCCTACCAACTGCAGCGAGATGACCGCGCCCACGAACAGGAAGGTAACGGCTACCTGCAGGGCACTTCTGCTCCAGCCAAAGGCTTCTTCCAGAGGAACAACCAGCGTTCCGAAGCCGTAGAGCAATGAGGAATTAATACTGATGCCTATACCTAACAGCGCCAGGATCAGTACTCGCCAACTGGTTCGGAACTCTGAAAAGTCGATGGAGGCGTTATTGACTGAAACATTCATGTGCAATGTCCTTCATTGTTTTTATATCACCAGTTTGAGCGCTGCAGTCATTCCCTCTTGAGGTTACTTTTCGCAAGACTGGTTTTAATTTCTGGATTCAGAACTATATACTGAAGTCAGAATATTGCATGGGGACAGGATTGTCCAGACCAAGGGACTGTTCCATGCACACGACAACAATAAAAAAGACGAGGGATAACTATGCCATGGCTCAGCCGTTTTTCCATGGGCGCAAAGCTCATGTTTGCTCCTGCGCTGATTGTGCTCCTGCTGGTCTTCGTGTCAGCGGTGGCCTATTACGGATTGAACCGCCAGCAGACCGTGCTTCATCAGATTGAGCAGGTTCGCTTCAGTCAGTATCAGCGAGCGCTGGAAATCTCATCCGCATCACAAGCCGCGATGGTCGGATCCTATGCCGCAGTAGTGCAGCTTATTCAAGCCGAGGGCAAGGTATCCAAGGAAGAAATGCAGTTCTACGTGGAGGACATGCAGGCGAGTGTACGGGATATGCTGGCAGGTATCGACGCAGGGCTGGCCTATACCGCCGACCTGAGCGAGCAGGAGCAGGAGACTTTCCAGACTTTCGGTGAACAGGCCAAGGCATTCGCCCAGGGGGTGGATGATCTGGCCGAGGCCGCGCTAACCAACCCCTACATGGCACCCTCGCAGCTGGGATACGTGCGTGCTGAATATAACCGTGTGCTCGGCTTGCTGGCGCAGTTCATGACACTGCAACAGGAGCTGTCCGGTGTGTCCTTTGAAGTGGCCAACGAAACCGCCACGTCGGTGACCGAGGCGTTGGTAGTCGCCGTCTTTGCGGCCATCGCGCTAGGCTTAATTGTCGGTTTGCTGATGCGGCATCAGGTGCTCAGGTCGATAAAGGCCATTGAGCAGGCTGCGGTAAAGCTGCGCGATGGTGATCTGACCCATCGGGTGCAGGTGATCGGGCGAGATGAAATTGCCCAGACTGCAATCGCTTTTAATGCGCTTATTGATAGTCTTCAGATTGCGGTGCGTCAGGTTACTCAGGTTGCGGTATCGGTAGGGTCGTCCGCTGAAGAGCTGGTCTTCGCGTCCAACCAGGTCGCGCAGGGAGCCAATGAACAAGCCAGTGCAGCGACCCAGGCGGCGACTACGGTGGAGCAGATGAGCGGCGGTATCGCCTCCATTTCCACCCACGCGGAAGCATTGCGTTCTTCTGCTGAAGACAGTTTGCGTGGCGCGCAGGCCGGCCAGTTTGCACTTACCAAACTGCTGGACGAGATACGCCGCGTGCGTGATGCCTTTTCTGCAATCACTGCCTCAGTCGGTGATTTCGTCGCCAGCACCACCGCCATCACCGCCAGTATCAACCAGGTAAAGGAGCTCTCCGCACAAACCAATCTGTTGGCCCTCAACGCCGCTATCGAAGCCGCCCGCGCAGGCGAAAGTGGCCGCGGGTTCAGCGTTGTTGCCGATGAAGTGCGCAACCTCGCCCAGCGCTCCGCCACAGCGGCCAATTCGATCAACGAGCTGACGCACGGGCTGGAAAGCCAGTCCAACAGCGTTGCCAGCGTGCTTGATGAGGGGGCTGCCGCGCTGGACAGCAGTCAGAAGCTGCTTGGGGAGCTCGAAAGCGTGTTGTCCGAAGCTGCCAGGCTGGTGAGTGCTTCCACCTCGGGTGTGAGCGAAATCGCGTCGGCCGTGCAGGTTCAGAATGAGGGCGGGAAGGACATTTCGCTGGGTATCGAACGCATAGCCAAAATGGCGGAAGAGGGCGACATGGTCTCCCATCAGGTCACGTCGGCCGTAGGATCGCTACGGGAACTGGCAGGGGAGTTAAAAATGTCGGTCGGCCATTTCCGGACGTGATGAGCCAGTACTTCGTTAGGTAAAGGAGTCGAGAGCAGGCGTTGCGTGTTCTCGACTCCGTCGCCTGGGTTGGCATTACGGCAGGGTGAAAAGCACCTTGACCTGATCGTTCACCACTGAGCTGTCCACATAGCCGATGGCGTCGGCTTCCGCAGCTACCTTTGCCAGCACGGCGGTGTCGTCACCGACGCTGGGAAGCGGCTGGCCTTTTCCGGTAAAAATCAAGCCAGACCAATACGACTTGAGCTGCGACTCGTTCTTGTTGGCCACCGATGTGTAGAACTTGTCCTTGGTAGGGTTCCAGTCCTTCTGGTCGACACCTGACAGCGACTTGTCCTTGCCTAGGAAAATGTTGGCAACTTCAGCCTGGGAGGGCGTGTTGGCGGCGCTTGGGTTGACGATGACGGCCACCTCGGCCTGAACCAGCGTTGCGGTCAGACTCAACATGGCGATGGCGAGCGTTCTGTGCATGAAAAGATTCACTCTACTTCTCCTTAGAATATGAAGTCGGCGCCGATGCTGACGATGTCACCGTCGAAGGTACGGTCGACGACGCTGAAGTCCGGCACGAAACCACCGCTGAAGCCCCGAGTCGATTCCACACGCTTGTACTCGCCCTTCAGGGTCACGCTGGGGGTGAGGCTGTAATTCAAGCCATAGGCCCAGGAAGACTGGCGGCCTGGTTCACCCTTCTCATCCCACTGGGCATAGGTTACATGCGGCAGGTAGTCACCAAAGCGGTGTCCAGCCATGAGGTAGAAGGACTCGATGGTGCCGAGCGGGCTCTGGCGCTTGATAGCTTCGGCGTTGGTCAGCCAGTTGCCGTTGTCGTACTGGTGACCCACGGACTCGAACTTGCCCTTGAACTTGCCGAACATCTCGAGATTCAGGTCGGATTCGGTATAGCTGTAACGCAGCGTGCCAAGGTTCATGGTTGCCAGGCTTACGCTGCCGGTAACCACTTCCTTGAAATCCACGTCCAGCGGGCCGTCCAGGTTGTGAATGAATACCTCGCGGTCTGTTGCCTGGCCGTAACTGACCTGGAAGTTCAGCGTGCCAAAGGAAACGGGCAAGCTGTACAGAGCATCGACGCCCTCATAGTTGCTGACCGGCATCTGGCTATAGACTTCATCAGGCAGGCGCAGCCAGGGATAGGAGTAGCCCACATCAAGCGTTTCGGAGAACATGAACGCACCAGGACGCAGGCGGCCTGCGCGCAGGGTCAACTGGTTGTTAACCTGGTAGGCCAGATAGGCCCATTCGACTTCCAGGTTCCACTGGTCCTGTTCAGCCTTGGCGACCGTCTGGATGGTTGCGCTGAGCCGGTCAGCTACGCCGTAGGACAGCTGGCCGCCCAGTTTTGACAACTGGTCGCCGCGCCAGGCGTCTGTGGTCTGGCCCTGAATGCCGTAGCCCTTTGCGTCGTCGGCTCCACCGAGGTGTGTAATGGCTGCGGTACCGAATCCATTAAAGCGATATTCCCCCGGCTCCAGTGCCATGGCGGAGGTGCTTGCCAGGCAGACGGCCAGGCCAAGTAGGTTGCGTTTGTTCATGGTTCTTCAAGCTCCGAATAGTAGTGTTATGTGCGAAATTGTGCGGTGGCCGAACGCAGGTTGTCCCCTGCGCCGACCAACTGCTCGCCAAGGCGGGCGGTGGCCCCGGCGCCGTGCGCGGTTGCTTGTGCGTCCTGCTGCAACACTTGGGTTTCCTGCTGAATGGAACTCGACAGCCCGATCTGCTCCTGGGTGAACTGGGCAATCCCGGCGTTGAGTTCGTCGATCTGGATGACGGTGCGGGCGATGGTCTCGAGTAGTTGTGTGGCTTCGACCGACCGCTCGATGCTTTCCCGGGACTTCTCGCCGTTGTTGTGCATGACGTTCAGCACTGTGTTGGCGCTGTTTTGCAGGCGCTGGATGATCTGCTGGATTTCTGCCGTCGACGCGGCTGTCTTCTGTGCCAGGTTGCGTACTTCATCGGCGACCACGGCGAAACCGCGCCCCTGTTCACCGGCACGAGCGGCTTCTATCGCGGCGTTGAGTGCGAGGAGGTTGGTCTGTTCGGCGATGCTGCGAATGACCGTCAGCACCGAGCCCACTTCCTGGGTTTCCTTTTCCAGCTGTTGCATGGCCTGCACCGCACCCATCACGCTGCTGCCCAGGTCGCTGACGCTGGTCGACAGGTCGCCGATATGTTTGCGCGCCGTAACGGCCTGACGCGAAGCGGAACCGGCCTCTTCGGATGCCTGTTTCGAGCGCCGCGCTACCTCCTGAATACGGTCGGTCATGGTCAGGATGTCGCGGCTGATTGAGTTGGTGTGATGCTGCTGGGACTTGGCGCTTTCCTCCGAGTCCTGGGTCAGCCGGTAGAGCTCCTTGGACACGTGACCCAGCGGGCTGGCCGCCTCGATCACCTGGCGCATGGTGCCCTGCAGGGTGTCGAGGAAGCCGTTGAACAGATGGATCATGGCGCCAATCTCGTCGTGTGCTTCGACATTGACGCGGCGCGTCAGGTCACCGTCGCCGCTGGCGATGGCCTGCAGCGACTCGATGACGCCGCGGACATTTGCCATCACGCTGCGGATCACCGTCCAGGCAGCTAGCGACACCAGCACCAGCAAGCCCAGGCTGAGGATGATACCCAGGCGGGTGGTCTCGGCATTGTTCTGGCGGGTTTCCGCCAGCGTTCGTTCGAAGTCCTGATAGGCATTGCTGCGGAACGCGGCAGCGAGCTTCTGGGTTTGCGCGAGATCGGAGGCCATGCGGTCAAGGCTAGAGCGCAGGTCATCAAAGGAGGCGCTGCCACTGATCAATTGCTCCGACGCGCTGAGAGCATTATCAGAATAGGTCAACACGGCTTGGCGCCAGACCTGCAGGTCCTGGAGGCGCTGTGGCTGGCTCTGCAGCAAACTCGCGAGCGCCGCCTGTTGTGTAGCAATCTCCTGGAGAACCTGGCGCGCTTCGCCGAGAATCGTTTGCTCACCGGCTGCGACAGCGTTGTTGAGCAAGCCGGGCAGGCGGGAAAACTGGAAGATCACCGCATCGGCCTTTTCGAGCGTGGGGTAGCTTTGGGACTCCAGCGATTCCAGTCGGTTATCTGTGACGGACAATTGCAGCGACGTATAGGCGACATATAAAACGAGGCCGAGCATGGCGACGGCTGGCGGCATGGCCAATTTGAGATTTAGTGACAGATTCTTGAGCATTTCTGGCCCCCAGGTGAGATGCGAACTAGCGAAGCTGAAGTGAAATTGAACAGTAATTACAAAAATGTTCACTAAGCTGTTGAGGGGTTTCGGCTGAAAGGGGCAGGACTTTAGCGCCGTGTGACAATTTGTAGTCGCAAGGAGGGGATGATCTGAATAGGGGCGAGCAGAAAGCTGCCTTCAGTCATGGCGCGTCGGTAGGCCAGGTGTGATCGGCAGCGTAGTTAGAAGGCGTCGATGGGCGAGGGCCAGGTGCCGTTGTTCAAGAGCGCGTCGAATGCCTCGGTCATGTCGCTGGCCGGGTAGGGATAGTCGTGACGCACCCACCATAACCAGAGCCCGATGAGCGCGCCCACAAAGCAGCGCACTGCTACTTCGCCGCGTAGCTCGTCCGCTTGGTAAAAGCCTTGCTTGCGGTAATGTTCGCGAACCTGGATGAGCAGAATGTTTTCCAGGTGAGCGAGGATAACGGTCTGGGAAGGGCTGTTGAAAAACGAGGTGGTGAGGGAGGCATGCCGCTCGGTGGCTATGAACAACCAGGTCGATGCATCCAGTACAACGCGCTTGTGGCCTGATACATCGACCACCCGGGTAGGCGGCGTGCCGATGCTCTCGTAACCCGCTACCAGGAGATCTTCCTTGTCACGGAAATGAGCGTAGAAGGTTGATCGCGCAACCCCGGCGCGCTCGAACAACTCCTGCACGGTTATATCCCTGAAGTCCTTTTCCAGTGCCAGTCGGTACATGGAATCGAGCAGCCGCTCCCGCGTACGCCGGGCTCTCGCCTTGTGGCGATCACCGGTTTGATCTTCATCGTTGCTGTGTTCCGGGGGGGCTGTCAAAGGCGCGTTCCTGCTGGTCTCTTAAGCGATAGGGTCTCGCGAGATGAGGCTCAGGTTCGAGACTGACACAGGCAGCGTGGGCCGGGCAAGTTAAACCCTATTGCGGATTCTGTATTAGAAATCGAACGGATGCGGGATTCCGTCTGTTGTGGCGCAAATTGGTGCGGCTCTACACTCATCTGCGTCAGCAATAAAAACCGGACAATAATAATGAATACCGATAGCGTGACCAATGCGATACCGTCCAATGTGCCTGCTCATCTGGTCCAGGATTTCGACCTCTGGGCTGCGCTTACTGCCCAGGGCGAAAACGCCTACGCCTGGGCCGCCAAGTTGCATGAGAGCATGCCACCCATTTTCTGGGTGCCGAGCCTGGGCTTTCTGCCAGGCACCTGGATTCCACGTCGTTCGGAGGAGCTGCGGCGAATCCTCCAGGATCCCGAGACCTTCAGCAGCGCTGGCTTGACGCCTTACCCCATGCTACTGGGCGAAAGCTGGCGCCTGGCGCCGCTTGAGGTCGATCCGCCGGACCATGCCAAGTACCGCGCCCTGCTGAATCCTCTGTTCACCCCTAAAAAAGTCAATGCGCTGGAAGAAGATATTCGCCAGTTGGCTACCCAGCTCATAGACGACATCGCTCAGACAGGGCGCTGCGACTTCAATGAAGACTTTGCCAAACCGTTCCCGACGTTGATTTTTCTCAAGCTGATGAGCTGGCCGCTGGAACACCGGCCGCTGTTTCAGCACTGGACCCAAACGCTGATCAAGAGCTCGGATCCCCAGGTGGTGACGGACAATGCTCGCGAAATTACTGGTTGGATTCGCGCACGCATCGCCGAATGCCGGGCCAATCCCGGGGATGATTTCACCAGCTACCTGCTGGCTAGTCAGATTGACGGCCGGCCGCTCACCGATGACGAAATGCTCGGCATCAACTTTCTGATATTCATCGGCGGGCTGGATACCGTTACTTCGACGATCGGACTGTTCTTTCGCCATCTGGCGCGCAATCCGGAGCAGCAGGCGCAACTGCGCGCCGATCCGTCGCTGATCTCGGATGCGGTGGAAGAGATGCTGCGTTCCTATTCCATCGTCAATATGCGCCGTACCGTAGCCCGGGATGTGCAGATCGGCGAGGCGACGATGAAAAAGGGCGACATCGTGCTGATCAGTACCGAGTTGGCCAACCTCGATCCTGAAGTGTTCGACCAGCCGGAAAAGGTCGACTTCCTGCGTAGCGCCGGGCATGCACCACACATGGCTTTCTCGTATGGCGTGCACCGTTGTGTAGGGTCGCACTTGGCCCGTCGCGAACTGCGTATTGCGCTGGAACTCTGGCTGACCAAGGTGCCACCGTTCCGCATCGCAAGCGGCACCACGCCGCGCTTCAACGCCTTCGGCATATTCGGTATGGAAGAGCTGCATCTGGAATGGGATGTGGAGGAAACCAAATGAAAATCATCGTCGACAACAAGGCCTGCGCCGGACACGCGCGCTGCAATGAGGTCGCGCCGGGGCTTTATGAACTCGATGACAACGACTACATCAGTACCGATGGCTTCGACGTCGAGGTCGGACAGCAGGCACTTGCCCGGCGTGGCGCCAGGGCTTGCCCCTAGCGGGTGATCCATGTCGTGGATGAACCTGCAAACCCGCCAGGCAATGGGCTGAATAAAGGACAGGAGCAATGAACATGAAAGAAAGCTACGACTACATCATCGTTGGAGCGGGGTCGGCCGGCTGCGTGATGGCGAACCGGCTCTCGACCGACCCCAGCGTCTCGGTGTTGCTGATCGAGAGCGGCCCGGAGCACACCAGCCCATTAATCGCGATGCCGCGAGGTATAGGCAAGCTGTTGATGCCCGGCAACCCGCACGTTTGGGATTATCAAGCCTCGCGGGGAGAGGGCATGGCGACGGAACTGTGGCTGAAGGGTAAGGCTATTGGCGGCTCCAGTTCGGTGAATGGGATGGTTTACGTGCGTGGCGCACCTGCCGATTACAACGCCTGGGAGGCGCAGGGATGTACCGGTTGGGGTTGGCAGGATATGGGCCGGCAGTTTGTCGCCATGGAAGATCATCAGCTGGGCAGCTCCGAGTGGCGGGGTGTGGGCGGACCACTGAAGGTGACTGTGCACCCGCCGGGCAATGAGTTGTGCGATGCGATTATCGACGCGGCTGCGCATATCGGCACGACGACCGTCGCGGATACCAATCATGTAGACTCGGTGACGCAAGGCGGCTTCGGCTATCAGCCGCAAACTACCTGGAAAGGGCAACGCTTTAGCGCGGCGAAGGCGTTTCTTGATCCAGTGCGTGCACGGCCCAATCTGACGGTGTTGACGGGCACCCATGTACAACGCATTCAGTTTGAGGGACGCCGTGCTGTCGCGGTGCAGGTGCGCGAGAAGGACGGCGAGCGCCGCATCCGCTGCCAGCGTGAAGTGCTGTTATGCGCTGGCGCTATCGAATCTCCAAAACTATTGCAGCTGTCAGGTATAGGTCCTGCCTATTTGCTGCAATCGTTGGGAATTCCCGTCATCCAGGATGCCCCGGATGTAGGGCGTAACCTGCGCGAGCATGTCTATATTGCCGCGCAATTCCGGGTGACCCGGGGCAGCTTCAACCATTGCTTCGCCGGATTGGGGCTGGCCCGCTCGGTGCTGAGTTACTTTGTCGGCAAGAAAGGCCCCATGACCCACGCGGCTCATGAAGCAGGGGGCTTCGTAAAAACTCGGCCTGAACTGGAGCGTCCTGATGCGCAGATCGGGGTGAGTCTGTTCTCCATGGATGGCGACGGCAAGACCGTGGCGATTGATAAACAGCCGGGGATAACCCTTGGGGGGTATTTCATGCACCCGCAGAGCCAGGGCGAGATACGCATCGAGTCGGCCGATCCGGCGGTGCCGCCGAAAATCGTCGCTAATTACCTCAGCGCCGAAGCGGACCAGGCGGCGGCAATCGCGCTGCTGAAGTGGATCCGCAAGCTGGCGGCGCAACCGGCGCTCAAGCCCTTCCTGGTCGAAGAGCTGACTCCCGGTCCGCAGGTGCAGAGCGACGAAGAAATGCTTGCCGCCTTCCGCCGCTTTGGCCAGACCGCCTATCACGTAGCCGGAACCTGTCGGATGGGCACTGACGAGCGCGCTGTGCTGGACCCCGAGCTCAGGGTGCGTGGGGTCGACGGCTTACGGGTGATTGATACATCGATCATGCCCGCGCTGGTATCGGGCAACACCAACGCGCCGGCCATGGCTATCGCCATGCGTGCGGCAGAAATCATCGCTGGTGCGAATCAGCAAGGAGCGAACGCAGCATGACTATTCCTTTTACCCATCTGAACAAACTCTACATAAACGGCCGTTGGGAAGCGGGTAGTGAAGGCGCTGAAGCGATCATTAATCCAGCCACCGAAGAGGTGATTGGCCATGCGCCTGTGGGTGGCGTGGCCGCTGCCGAGGCGGCAGTTGCTGCCGCCCGCGAGGCGTTCGATCAGGGCCCGTGGCCCTGGCTGAGCATGGCCGAGCGGGCGGATTACATGCGGCGTATGCACGCTGCACTGGTAAGCCGGCGGGAACAGATTGCTGCGCTTATCGTAGCCGAGGTCGGCTGTTCGCAAATGGTCACTCAGGCCATGCAAGTGGATATGCCGTTGGGGCATGTCCTGAAGGCTATCGATCGTTCCCTGGTGACCGAGGCCCGGCAGATCCCGGTCGAAGCGGTACCCAATCCGATGAACCCCGGCGGCCCGATGATTCTGGGAAGCGGCAGCATCGAACGCGAACCCGTGGGCGTGGTGTCGGGTATCACTGGCTACAACTTTCCCTTCCTGCTGAACCTGGCCAAGGTCTTTCCGGCGCTGCTGGCAGGCAACACCCTGGTGCTCAAACCGTCCCCCTTTACGCCGTACTCGGCCTTGCTGTTCGGCGAGATTGCCGAGGAAATCGGTTTGCCCGAAGGCGTATTGAATATCGTCACCGGTGGTGTCGAGGTGGGCAGCCTGCTGAGCAGCGATCCGCGGGTGGACCTGGTCTCGTTTACTGGCTCGGAGGCGGTCGGCATCAGCATCATGACCCAGGCAGCTGCCACCTTGAAGCGGGTACACCTGGAGCTGGGCGGCAAGTCTGCGCTGATCGTGCGCGCCGATGCCGACATTCAGGCGGCCGCCATGGGCGCCGTTGCCGGACTGATGATCAATGCCGGGCAAGGTTGTGCGCTACTGACGCGTTTCGTGGTGCACAACTCGGTCCGCGAGCAGTTTGTGCAGTACGCAAAAGCCACTGCCGGTCAATTCAAGGTGGGGGATCCGTCGGATCCGAGCGTGATGATGGGGCCGCTCATTCGCGAATCGCAGCGGGCCAAAGTCGAAGGCTTGATCGCCAGCGGACTTGAGCAAGGCGCCAAGCTGGTATGCGGTGGCGGTCGTCCGGCCGGCCAGGAGAAGGGTTTTTTTGTCGACATCACTCTGTTTGATGACGTCACCAATGACATGACCATCGCCCAGGAAGAGGTCTTTGGTCCGGTTGGGGTAGTGATCGGTTTCGACACCGACGAAGAGGCTGTCGCCATTGCCAATGATTCACGCTTTGGGCTCAACGGCGGCGTAATGACCGCCGATGCTGCCGTTGCGTACAAGATGGCCAAACGTATCCGTGCCGGCAGTGTTTACCTCAACGGGGGTGGCGGAAGCATGCCCTACGCGCCTATTGGCGGCTTCAAGCGCTCGGGTATAGGTCGTGAGTTCGGACCTGACTGGCTCAATGAATTCACCGAAGAAAAGTCCATTATCTATCCCATCGGGCGCTGAACACTTGACGAGCCCTGGCGCGGCGAGCGACGAGAGTCGACCGACCGAGTCAGGGCAGGCTGTGTACATACAAACAATAAATACAATAAAGTTCGTAGGAGACACCATGCATAAAGCATTCGGCGCAGATCTGCTCGCTGCCACCCTGGCTTTGGTTGGCTGCAACAATGATGACAACAGGGACAGCAAGGAGGACGATCTTCGCGCGGAAGAGCCGCGTATCGAAGCCGCTGCCGGCGGTGCGGGGGAGGCGGCCCTGGCCGCAGACCTGCAGTTTGCGATGGACAGTGTCGGCTACAGTGAAAAGGAATTCATCCTTTCTGGAACTGCTGTTTCTTACCTGCCAAAGGGCGGGCAGTTGCTCGGTACGGATGGGCAGTGGGACGTCGAAGAGAATGACAGCGCCGCTTACGTCACGCGGGCGGTTGTCTACCAGCCACTGGATGCCGAAGCGTTCAACGGCACTGTTATCGTCGAGTGGATGAACGTGACCAGCGGGAGCGATTCCAGCCCGGTCTGGACCTATACGCACAACGAGTTGATCCGCGAAGGCTATGCACTGATCAGCCTGTCCGCGCAGGCAGCCGGGGTGGCCAGCACCAAAACGATGGATCCCGAGCGATATGCCAGTCTGATGCACCCCGGGGACAACTATTCCTACGATATCTTCTCGCAAGCTGGGCAGGCTGTGCGGGATCATGCTGATGTTCTGCTGAATGGGCTGCAACCCAAGCGGGTGCTGGCGGCAGGGGAGTCGCAATCCGCTTACCGGCTGGTCTCCTATGCCAATGCTGTCCACCCGTTGGTGACTGTCTATGATGGCTACCTGCTGCAAAGCCGCCTGGCCAATGCCGCGCCGCTGGCCACAGCCGATGACGTCTCAGGCTCGACGGAAATTCGCTCGGACCTCGGCGTGCCGGTCCTGATGTTCCAGACGGAGACCGATGTCAACGAGGCGACGCGCCAGGCCGATACCTCCACGTACCGGCTCTGGGAAGTCGCCGGAACGGCTCACTTTGACGTATACGGCGGCGGCATTGGATTGATCGACACGGGCGATGGAGAGGGCGCGTTACTTGCGCTGGAGGCACTATTGGATCCCCCGAGCACGGTGTTCGGATTCATCAACTGCGACAAACCAATCAATGCCGGTCCGATGAGTTTTGTGCTGAGCGCCGCGGTGCATGCAATCAATGAATGGGTCACAACCGGTACGCCACCGGCTTCGGCAGAAATCTTGCAGGCTACCGACTTCACGCTCTATAGCCCTGGCTATGCGCGAGATGCACAGGGCAATGCCCTGGGTGGCATCCGCACGCCCTTTGTCGACGTGCCGCTAGCGGCATTGAGTGGCACAGGTAACACCGGGGGCGAAGGCTTTTGCTTGCTATTCGGAACTACCGAGCCGCTCAGAGCGGGTGAGCTCGACACCTTGTATCCGACGCAGCAGGCCTTCGTAACGGCGTGGACTACGGCTACCGAGGCGGCGGTGGTCAGGGGCCATATTCGTCCTGTGGATGGGCAAGCCCTTATCGATGCGGCGGCCCGGGTGCAGATTCTGCCCTGAGATGTACGCTTCATCACGTGCCGAAATGCGGCACGTGATGAGGTAAGTTAAACATAAAAGTACTTTATGTATGTATTAAGAATATCGCCGTAAAGAAGGTTTTCTGTACGCTTACTCTCTAATTTTAAAGGAGTTATCTGTTGGGTGGGTGCAGGTGCTACGCTGCAGCTCACTGATTCAAGGGAAAATAATAGTGATTCATCAACTAAAAATTTACAAAAATGAATTTTTTGTTCATTATCTTCCTATCGCTGAGCCTGACAAAGAGGATAAGAGTATGAGTTCAGATAAGGTTATTTTCCGTGCCGTTGCTGATCGCGGTCGCTGCTGTGGGTATGGCTTATGCGCTTCGATCTGTCCAGAAGTTTACAAGCTTGATGCCGATGGCCTGGTCTACTTTGAAGACGACAAAGTAACGCCCGAGTTGGAAGAGGCGGCGCGTGAAGGCGCCGAAGCCTGTCCTGCCGAGGCCCTATGGCTGGAAGAAATCAAACCCTGAGCATCGTACTCTCCAGCAAATAATAAAATATTTTGACGAGGTAGATTGCTATGGGACGTCTGGAAGGCAAGGTTGCGCTCATCACCGGAACGGGCGGTGGACAAGGCAGGGTTGCAGCGCTGCGTTTTGCCCGTGAGGGTGCGATCGTGGTTGGCTGTGATACCAACGAAGCCGAAAACAAGGTGACGGCTGAACTGCTGTCTCAGGAAGGGTTCACTCTCTACGGGTACGCGCCGGTCGATCTTGGCGACCATGAGCAGGCCAAGGCCTGGGTCGAGTCTGCCGTAGCCGAACATGGCCGGATTGACGTTCTGTATAACAACGCATCTGCTGCACGTTTTGCGCCGGTTCAGGATATGACCATCGAAGACTGGCACTTCACTATTCGCAACGAAGCGGATCTGATCTTCTACACCACCAAGTACGCCTGGAATCATCTGGCGGAACGCAAGGGGGTGATTCTGAATGTATCGTCCACCGCTGCCTGGGGTGGCTCCAAAGTAGCCGGTATCTCGGCGCATTCGGCAGCCAAGGGAGCCGTGGTTTCCTTTACCCGCCAAATCGCCGTCGAAGGCGCGCCCGCGGGCATTCGTGCGATCAGTATCAGTCCTGGTTTTGTCGCCACGCCGGGTACCGCCGCGTTCATGGAAAACCCGGTAGCGCGTGCCGCGCTGCTCGACGGCGTGCTGATGGACAGGCCCGGACAGCCTGAAGAGGTTGTCTCGCTGGCCGTTTACCTGGCATCCGATGAGGCGTCCTTCATCACCGGATCGGATATCGTCATTGATGGTGGATTGCTGGCTATATAAGCGATCCACCGGCATCTGATAGAACGAGGAGAAGCAGATGGATATTATTGGACTAGGTTACATGGGCTTTGAAGCCACTGACCTTGAGGCCTGGCGCGACTATGGCCCGTCGGTAATGGGTTTTGCGATAGGCAAGAATCCGGAAAGCGATCCGGACTCGCTGTATTTCCGTATAGATGATCGCCGCCACCGTTTTGCTTTCCACCCTGGCAAGGTTGACCGGCTGGCCTACCTTGGTTGGGAAGCCAAAGGGCGGATGGAATTCAAGGCAGCCTGCCAGACGTTTATCGATGCTGGCGTGGAGTTTACCGTCGGCGACGCGGAGCTTTGCGAGAAGCGCGGCGTCAAGGAGCTGATCCGTTTCTTTGACCCGGTCGGCTTTCGGCATGAGCTGTTCTACGGGCAGAAATGGCTTCCCGATTCCTTTGTGCCTGGGCGCCGCCATGGCGGCTACCTGGCTGACAAGAGAGGCCTTGGCCATGTCGTACTGATGACTCCCGAGTTTCCGCCGGAACTGGAACATTTCCTTATCAATATCATGGGCTTTCACTGGTACGGTTCGGGCGCGGGCAAGGGCAAGACCGGCTTTTTCCGCTCCAAGCTCAACACCTCCACCAGCCATGATATTGCCTACGGACACGCTCCGGGCCGTATGGGGATTCAACACGTCGGCTTGTTCGTCGGCAGCCTGCGTGATGTGGGCGAGACCTACGATATCGTGAAGAAGCGCGAGCTGCAGATGATGATGACACTGGGTCAGCATTCCCAGGACCCACATGTTTCGTTCTACCACTTTAATCCGTCAGGCTTCGCCTTTGAGTGCATCGCTGAAAGTGAACCATGGCATGACGATGGGTTCGAGCTGAACCCGGAGAAGATGAGCGTGTGGGGCCACGAGTTGGTGGGCCCGATTCTGGGGCCTAGCGTCAAAACCCCGGAAGAGGTTGGCGATCCGGAATTCACCGCCAAGAAGGGCTAGAAATGCGCCTGGCTCGGGTAGAAGATGCGACGGGAGCGCGGTTCTGGGTTCTGTTGCATCCTGATACCGGCACCGGCCAGCGCATCAATGCCCCGTTCTCCCATTGGGCAGGCAAGGTCAACACCGGCAGTATTGCGGCGCTCGATCTGTCTGCCACAACGCTCGAGTCAGATACGTTTCGGCTCGTAGCGCCCGTTGAGCCCGGTGCCCGTATATTCGGGGTCGGGCTCAATTATTTGTCGCACCTGACTCGCCTGGGCAGTGCCGCGCCTCCTCATCCTCTTGCCTATATCAAACCGGACTCTGCGATTGCCGATCCCCACGGGGCGATTTCCTATCCAGCGATGACGGGCGAGCTGGATTATGAGATCGAGCTGGTGGCGGTGATTGGCAAGCCGCTTGGCGACGCCGTTGCAGCGTCGTCCTGCGTGATGGGTTATACCGTCGGCAACGATATCAGCGCGCGAGATGCGGGCCGTGCGCTGGGGCGGTTGGATCTGTTCACCCAGAAAGGCATGGATGGCACGACACCGGTCGGGCCATGGATTGCCACGCTTGATCAGCTGGGCGGCGGTGGTCAGCCGCAGCTGGATATGCGCATGACCATCAACGGCGAGGTTCGCCAGCAGGACAACACCCGGGAGATGATCTTCGCGGTCGATGAGCTACTGAATTACCTTGACGCGCGCATCACCCTGCGGCCGGGGGACCTGGTGTTCACGGGATCGACCCATGGGGTCGGGCTGGAGACCGGACGTTTTCTCCAGCCTGGCGACATACTGGAGGCACACATCGAAGGCGTCGGGATGCTGCGAAATGAAGTGGGCCCACAGCGCCTCCTTGCCACAGCACGACAATCGGGACGGCTGGGTCATCCCGCTACTTAACCTTGCGCCCCAGTCCCCTGACAAGAGGCAACCATGAATCAAGGGGCAACCTGGTATCCGTTGAAGCACCGTCAGTTTCGTATGTTCTGGAGCGCGGGCGCTGTCATCAATCTTGCTATCTGGATGCAGACCGTAGGTGCGGCCTGGATCATGGCCGGACTCACTGAGTCTGCCTGGATGGTGTCGCTGGTGCAGACCGCCATGACGCTGCCAGTGTTTCTGTTCGGCCTGCCGGGCGGCGTGATCGCGGATCTGGTGAATCGCAAGTACTGGCTGCTCTTCACCCAGTCGGTGATGTTGGTTGCCGCTACCGTTCTGTTTGTGCTGGTCTCCACCGGCGGCCTGAACGCCTGGTCTCTGTTGTCGCTGACGTTCTTGCTGGGCACGGGAAGTGCGCTCAGCATGTCGGCGTGGATGGCCGTGATCCTCACACTGGTTCCGCGTGAAATTGTGCCCGCGGCGGTCGCGCTCAATGCGATTTCGACAAACGTCGCTCGGGCGTTGGGCCCTGCCATAGCCGGTCTGCTGATCGCCGTAGCAGGTCAGGCTTCGATGTTCCTCTTGATCGCCTGCTGTTTCGCGGGTGTGATCCTGTTTCTGCTTGGCTGGCGCTCCTCTCGAGTCATCGACGTACTGCCTCCGGAAACCTTTCTGGGCGGTATGCGCAGTGGCCTGCGTTATATTCGCCATTCGGTGTCGTTGATCAGTTCGCTCAAGCAGGTATTCATCTTTACAAGCTGCGCCAGCGCGCTCTGGGCGTTACTGCCGCTGATCGCCAAGGATCAGCTTCAGATGGATGCTGGCGGGTATGGCCTGTTGATGGGCGCCCTAGGCGCGGGAGCCGTCATCGCAGCGGTAAATCTGACCCGTCTGTACCGTCTCTTTGCACTGCGCAAAGTGGTTGTGGCGGGTGCCATTGCCTTCGCTGTGGTCACGGCCGCGGTATCGCTGGCCGATGTCGTCTGGTTGGTCTGGCTGCTTCTGGTCATCGCCGGGATTGCCTGGATGGCGGTGAACGCCACGGTCGCTACCATTGTGCAGACCTGCGCGGCGGACTGGGTTAGAGCCAGGGTCGCTTCGGTGTATCTGCTCATGTATATGGGAGCGATGGCGGTAGGCGGGGCGGTGTGGGGCTTGATCGCGGATTATATGGGGACGACCAACGCTCTGCTGCTTGCCGCTGCGTGTATCGTTTTGGGATTATGGTTCACGCGAAACGGCATTTTCGTACTAGGTAGCGAAGCTGATTACCGAAGCGTTCCGCAGACAGACAAACTCGAGGTGGCGAGAGAAATCAGTCACTCCGATGGCCCGGTCTCCGTCGAAATTAGCTACCGGGTGCCAGCCCGTAATCAGCACGAGTTCATCAAGTGCGCCTACGCCGTGGGCAAGTCTCGACGTCGAAACGGGGCGCGCAACTGGCGGCTCTACCGCGACCTGGCTGATCCGGACCGCTTTGTGGAACGCTTTATAGTAGAGTCCTGGTTGGGATACCTTCGGCAAAGAGATCGAGTTACTCAGGCCGACCAAACTATGGACAAAGAGCTGGGGCGTTATCTGGTCGAGTCTGGTTCAACCAGACGCTACATCCACCAGCCAAATGCCAATCCCGGATGGCAGTAAAAAATTCGATTTAAAAATGCAATTCTTGATATAGAATGCTTGGCAGGCCATTATCAAAGGCGTAAACCTGGGATCCGGTGATCCCTGCGCCGAAGAGGAACCTTAAAAATGGATGCTGAAGTCAATACCAATGACAAAAACGCTGCCAAGTCGTCCTTGGTGACCGTGAAGCCGGTAGTCAATGCTGTCCGCATTCTCCGTTTTCTCAGCCAGGCTGCTGCGCCGGAGCGCTCCGTGGATATCGCCAGGAAGCTGGATATAAATCCTAGCACCTGCTTCAACATTCTCAGAACCCTGGTCGCAGAGGATATGGTCGATTTCAGTCCCATGTCAAAGCGTTACTCCGCCGGGTTGGGCCTGGCCCGCCTGGTTGAGCAATTCGTGACCCAGGGGCAGAAGGTTCAATTGACCAAGCCGCTGCTGGAGAGCTTCGCTGCTCGCTCGAAGGTGACGGTTACCTTGTGGCGACGTATGGGTAACGACCGGATCGTCATCGTCAGCTCCGCGGCCTGTCCTACCGACGTGCGGATCGATATGAGCGAGGGCCAGCGGCTGCCGATCCTGATGGGCGCCAGCGGACGCTTGTTTGCCTCTCAACTCGACCTTGATCAACCGCAATCCAGAGCGATCTTCGACAAGATCCGCTGGAGCGGTGCGCTGTCCTACGATGAATATCGCGATCAGGTGACGGAGGCCGCCAGGCTGGGCTGGTCTATCGACGACGGTAATTTCTCTATTGGTATCCTGGCTGTGGCAGCACCAGTTTATTCTCCATCCCAGACCATCGACTTCACGGTTTCAGCCGTTATGTTCCGCGGCCAGCGTGATGAGGCGGGAATAGCAGAGCTGGGTCAGTCGCTTCGCAACCTGGGCGATGAGTTGAGAAGCGTGCTGTTCTGACTATCGGTCGCGCACCAGCAACAGACTGCCGCCAAGCGGACCGCCCCCGGCGGCGGTAACCGCTACGTTGTGGTCGGCAACCTGGCGTTTGTCGGCACGCCCCCACAGCTGCAAACAGGCCTCATGCACGTAGCCCAGACCATGGGTTCGTCCGCCCGACAGTTGGCCACCATTGGTGTTCAGGGGCAACTCGCCATCCAGCGCGATACGCTGCCCACCTTCGACAAAGCGCCCACTTTCGCCCACCGGGCAAAGCCCCAGGGCTTCCAGCCAGATCATGGTCAGTATGGAGAAGCCGTCGTAGAGCTGGGCGGAACCCACGTCCTTGGGCTTCAGATCGGTACGCGCCCACATCATGCGGCCGACATCGAACGCTGCGCCCTGGGTAAGCGAAATCTGGTCCCATGACCAAGGCTGGTTCAGGGCTGCACCCATGGCTTCGATCCGGATGGGGGGGTTGCGTCCGTCCTTCGCAACATCACGCCGCGACAAGACGATCGCTGTGGACGCATCGCAGTGCACATCGCAATCGAACATGCGTAGCGGCGTGGAAATCATCCGCGACTGCATATAGTCGTCCATGCTCATAGGCGTTCGATAAACGGCCTTGGGGTTGAGCTGGGCATTGCGCCGACAGGTGAGAGCGATCTGGGCCAACTGTTCCGAGGTCGTGCCGTAGTCGTGGAAATGCCGCTGTGCGTACATGGCCATCAGATTGACGGCCGAAAGCACATTGAAGGGGGTATACCATTGCCAGGCAAAGCTGCTGTCGCGCCCCTGGGTTTTGTTGGTCAGGGCTGAGGCTTGCTTGTTGTGTTGCCGGGTGGAGGATTCGGTGATGGTACGAAACACCAGCACATTGCGGCACATGCCGCTGGCTATGGCCATTACGCCGTTGATGATTCCGGCCAGGGGACCTGGACCCTCATAGCCACCGCCGAACCAGTTCACGTTCAAGCCAAGCGCATTCTTCAGCGCATTGGGCCCGACGGGAGAGAAACTGTCTCCGTTGTTGTTATCGCCTGGCCAGCAAGCTACGCCATCGATGTCGTCCCGGGTCAGTCCCGCATCCGCAATGGCTTCAAGGCAGGCGTCAGCGGTCAAGCGCATGGCCGACAGCTGTGAAGGGCGGCCAACCTCGGATTGGCCGATACCGGTGATGGCGACATCTTTTTCATACAGACGGTCAAACATGCTCAATCCTTAACAAATAGTGGAAGCCACACATCGTCTTCCTGCTGAAAGTGCACTCTGACGGGCATCCCTATATGGACGTCTGTCACCGGAATTCCTTCGATATTGCTGACAAAGCGAAGATCGGTCTGCTCCTCCAGTTCCACGATGGCAATGACAAAGGGTTCCTGCAGTTCGGGTGTCCAGGGCTGGTGGTTGATCGTGAAGCTGGCCACCTGGCCCTTGCCCGATACGGCCTGCGGACCCACTTCAAAGCTGTTGCAAGTAGGGCAAACGGGGCTGGGGGGGTGGAAATAACGACTACAGGCGCTGCAGCGGTGGATCAGCAGCTCGTTGTTTTTACCGCCTTGCCAAAAGGCGCGATTGTCACCGGTGAGGGCTGGCAGCTTTCTCGGCATCGGATAAATCCTGTCTCAACAACCTGGGTAGCGTCAAGGTTAGCATTTGTACATATATTAAAAAAGTGTTCTAATTTAACTGTACCGGGCCTCTCACTGGCTCATCCTAATAAGACTAGCTTGCGGAGGACCTCCGATGACTCTTTCCCTGCAAGGCCGCGCTGTGATCGTCACAGGCGGCTTTGGTGTGCTCGGTAGCGCGCTGACCAGATTGTTGCTTGAGCAGGGCGCCCAAGTAGCGGCCCTGGATCTGAATGAGGTGCCTGCCTCGTTGGTTGCTACCGCTGATTTTCTCCCCTTGGGCAAGGTCAATCTGACCGAAACGGCCTCCGCAGAACAAGCGATGACCCGAGTGGTCGATACGTTTGGCCACATAGATGCGGTCGTCAATGTCGCCGGCGGCTTCGCCTGGGAAACCTTTGAATCAGGCTCCCTGGACACCTGGGATCGGCTGTATCAGATGAACGTGCGTACCGCCATCGTCAGTACCAAGGCAGCGCTGCCGCATATCCTGAGCGCGGGCAATGGTCGAGTAGTCAACGTCAGCGCTTTGGCTGCCAACAAAGCCGGACCGGGCGTGTCTGCCTATGCAGCTTCCAAGGCGGGTGTGGCGCGCTTTACCGAGTCGCTCGCCGAAGAGCTGAAACAGCGCGATGTGACGGTCAACGCGGTGATGCCAAGCATCATCGATACCCCGACCAATCGGGCTGACATGCCTGATCAGGATTTTAGCTCCTGGGTGACACCCGAAGCGTTATCTGCCGTTATCGCCTTTTTACTGTCGGCTGAAGGGCAGGTCATTACCGGTGCCTGCCTGCCAGTGAGTGGGCGAGTATGAATGACTTGATTAGCTGGAGATTGCTGTCATGAGGTTGGTCACTTTTGTAAATAGCGAAGGCTTGGAACTGGCTGGCGCCCTGATCGAGCAGGATCAGTCGGTGCTCGACCTGCAACAGGCTTACACCGAGCTCCACGGTGGACGGGCCGCTCCGCTGGCCAGCGTTCTGGCGCTAGCCGAAGCTGGGGAAGAGGGTATGGAGCTCGCCCGGAATCTGGTTGCCAAGGCGCCATCTACCGCTGTGCAGGAGCGAACCTCGGTGCGGCTTCGGGCACCTATTCAGCCGCCGCCACAAATGCGTGATTTCTCCTGTTTTGAGTTACATCTGCGTCAGAGCTTTGCTGCTGCTCGGCGCTTTCGTGCCATGCGTACGCCAGATCCCGAGGCGACACTCAAGGCCATGAACACCAGTGCCGATGACCGTGTCATCGACACGTTCAACCGCCAGCCCATCTACTACAAGTGCAACCGCTTTGCCGTGGTAGGTGTGGACGATCAGTTCGAGTGGCCTGCCTACAGCAAGGGGCTGGATTTCGAGCTTGAATTTGGCTGCTACATCGGCAAGCGCGGCAAAGACATCACGCGCGAAAACGCCAGACAACATATCTTCGGCTACACGATTTTCAACGACATCAGTGCGCGCGATGCTCAGGCCAAAGAAATGAGCGGCATGCTGGGGCCGGCGAAGGGAAAGGATTTCGATACCGCCAATATTATGGGCCCCTGTCTGGTTACGGCTGATGAGCTTGAAGATCCCTATGATCTGAATATGATCGCCCGGGTAAACGGGGAGGAGTGGGGCCGGGGTAACACCCGCGACATGCGCTGGCAGTTCGAAGATGTGATAGCGCATGTTTCTCAGTCCGAGACGCTGCACAGCGGGGAGTTTCTGGGGTCAGGCACGGTGGGGAATGGCTGTGGTCTGGAGCAGTTACGTTATCTGAAGCCTGGCGATGTGGTTGAGCTCGAAATCGACGGAATCGGCATGCTGCGGACTCAGGTGGGAGAGAAGGGTAATCCCTTCTAAAAGAACAGCAGAATTCTGGCTAAGACTACAGTTGAAATGGTACAGATCAATAAAATCTGTTCACAAATTCGTTTCAATGTGATTTGCTTGGCAATGAAGCGAAACTTTATCAGAGATTCAATAAATTGACGTTTAGCGCGGCCTGATAAGACCCCTAATAAAACTGGAGGCGAACATGCTTACTAAAACCAGCCAGGTGCTTTCTGATGGCACCAAGATTTCCGACCTGATTTATCCTGACACTCGTGAAGTGCAGATGCGCGTGCTATCGGACCCGGAAATCTATCAGATGGAAATGGAAAAGATCTTCGGGAAGACCTGGGTATTGCTAGGTCACGAATCCGAGATTCCCAATGTCAACGATTTCATGGTTCGCGATATAGGGGGCGACTCTGTCATTGTTACACGCGACAAAAACGATGACATTCACGTATCCCTTAATGTCTGTCCGCACCGGGGCATGCGCGTGGCGCTGACCGACTGTGGTAATGCCCAGATCCACAAGTGCATCTATCACGGCTGGGCTTTCCGCCCGAACGGCGACTTTATCGGCTCCCCTGTGAAGCGTGAGTGCATGCACGGCAACATTCTTCCAGAA
Organism: Pseudomonas saliphila; assembly: GCF_008638345.1. GTDB lineage: Bacteria > Pseudomonadota > Gammaproteobacteria > Pseudomonadales > Pseudomonadaceae > Halopseudomonas > Halopseudomonas saliphila. Next base: position 96,143 of record NZ_VTVA01000007.1, read on the forward strand.
TCCGAGCTAGGCCTGAAAAAAGCCCGCTCGGTCCTCTATGGCGGCTTGATCTTCGCGACCTGGAATATCGACGGTCCTTCGTTCGACGAGTTTCTCGGCGATGCCAAGTGGTACTACGACATTCTCTTCCTGCGCAGCGACAAAGGCATGGAAGTGCTTGGGCCACCGCAGCGTTTCATAGTCAATGCCAACTGGAAGACCGCGGGTGAACAGTCAGCTGCAGATGGTTTCCACACGCTGACGCTGCACCGCTGGCTTGGTGAGGTAGGTAACTACGCCAAGAAGGGCGACGCCGCTGCGGAAGAGAGCGATGAGCCGGATCTGACCCCCGAAATGTACGGCGTCGAGATAAGTTCTCCCCACGGCCACGCGCTGCGCTGTATTGACCTGGCGCGCAAGATCCGTCGCCTGACGGGTCTGGAGCCTGACGATTTGAGCATTCAGGAAAAGCTCAATGCATTACCGCCAGCCGGCATGACCAAGGACATGGTCGAGCAGTTGGCACGCAACCTGTCGGAGGATCAGCTCAAAGTTCTGACCACGATGCCCCCGCAGGTTGGCGGAATGTTCCCGAATATCCTGTTTGGTTTCGTCTATATCCCGCAACCAGATGGTTCGGTTGTTGGCTCGATGACGTTGCACACATACATCCCCCGTGGCCCGAACAAGCTGGAGTTCTGCAACTGGATCTTCGCTGAAAAGGACGCGCCGGAAGAGCTGCGCGAGAAGATGCTAAAACAGACCATTCAGCTGTTCGGCACCTCCGGCATGGTCGAGCAGGACGATTCGGATACCTGGCCGCACATGACGCTGTCAGCCAAGGGCGCCATGGGCAAGCACATGACCTTGAAGTATCAGGCCGTGTATGAAACAGGCAAGCCTGAAGGCTGGCCCGGACCGGGAATCGTCAATGAAGGGTTTACCAAGGACGATACTCAATGGCACTGGTGGCTCTACTGGAACGAGCTGATGAGCGCTGAATAAACCATTCTCCAGATTATAAGAACAGGAGTTTCTCATGCAGCAGGTTCAAGAAAAAAGCGCCGAAGCCCCCCAGGGTCAGGCTGTTCCGGTCGGATCGGCGGAATACAACGCCATTCTTACCTTTCTATATGAAGAAGCGGCGCTGCTCGATCAGCTTCGCCTGAACGAGTGGGGCGAGCGGCTGGCGACGGATCTGGTCTATACCGCACCGTTGCGTCACACCCGGCTGGGCGTTGATCATGCGAAAAGCTTTGTTCGCACCGTCATGCACTTTCATGACGATTATCGCTCGGTAATGGGTCGGATCCTGCGCCTGTCGGGCAAAAGCGCCTGGGCGGAAGATCCGCCGTCGCGTACTCGTCGACTGGTAACCAACGTAATGGTTCGGGAAACGGCCAAAAGCGATGAGTTCGAGGTAGTCAGCTATTTGCTGATGACTCGCAGCCGCTTCAGCGAGTCCCATGTCGATGTGATCAGTTGCGAGCGCAGGGACGTAATTCGCCGGGAGACGGATGGCAGTTTCAAACTGGCTAAACGTGAAGCTTTGCTGGATCAGTCCGTTTTGGGAACCGCCAATCTGGCCGTGTTCCTGTAAGAGTTTGGTTGGGTGCGGTCACACCCGGCCATGCGGAGGATGAAGCCCGCCTTGAAAAAGGCGGGCTTTGTTCTGTCTGACGGTTGAGTTTGAGCGGCAATGTCCCTGACTGCCCTGTTTAAAGCTGCTGAACCGGGAGATTCGGCTCCTTGCCCGCAAACCAGTCCTGATCGCTGGCGCACAGGGCGCGGGGGCGATCAGTAAAATCTAGCGTCGAGCCCTTCATGCGCAGGGCGTGCGCGGCTCGAACCGGCTGCTGGGCATAGCACAGGCTGGTCTCCCTCGCATGTTGCATCACGTCCAGATCATATTCACGCCCACGGGAAATCGTCGTGCATCGCCGTAACAGCAGTGCGGCTTCCGCGTCCTCTGGATCCAGGGTCTTGATCGCCCAGCCCGCCATGCCCTGATTCAAATCGACACCGCTATAGGGCGCCGGCTGTTCTATGAGGGTGCCTTTGATCTGCCACTGCAGACACGGCTGGCCATCGCGGAAAAGGACTGGCGATGTGCATCCGTTAACCCGTGTCGGGATTTCTACGTCGTAGACACGATGCTCGTTCTGCCTCGCCGCAGCGGCAATAGCCAGGCCTGCAAGGTCAAGCATGTGCGTGCACTGATGCCTGCCATCCGTGGCCCTGGTTACACTGTGGGCAACCGCTGACAACTGCATGCCGACCAGGTCCTCCAGGGGCTTGGCAGCGCCGGGGCAGGCGGTATAGGGAAAGCGCACGGCGTAGCCGCGAATAGCCGTGACGATACCCTGGTGATGGCGGATGCTGACCCTGAAATGATGGAAGTCATCCTCCAGCGCTGCGCGAATTTCCCCGTCTTTCTGGGTATGAATCTCTACTCGTCGTCGGAAAAGCATATGGATAGCCTTAAGCAAGCAGGATGGATTTAGGTGGGGAAAGCGTCTACAATATGAACATTAACAAAAAAAGTGTCTATTAAAAAGGCTGCAGATATGAGACTGCTTGAAAACAAAGTCGGGCTGATAACAGGTGCTGGTGGCGGTATTGGTGAAGGCGTGGCCCGATATTTCGCCAAACAGGCCGCTGCGGTGGTGGTAGCAGAGCTGAACGAAACAATGGGCGAAGCCGTTGCTGCCGACATACGTGCGCAGGGCGGTCAGGCTATCTTCTTCAAGACGGACGTGTCGAGCAAGGAAAATATCGCTGCCGCTGTTCAGGCCGCAGTGGATGAGTTCGGTGGCCTCGACATTCTGGTCAACAATGCCTTCGCCCCGACACCTAACGTCTTGATGGAAGACAAGACTGACGAGATGCTGCAGCAGACCCTCGATACCACTGTCTGGGCAGCCTGGTGGGCGATGCGTGCCGCAATGCCACACATGCGTAAACGCGGTGGTGGCTCGGTGATCAATTTTTATTCGATCGATACCGAGATCGGTGCCTGGCTGCATGCCGACTACAACACCGCCAAATCCGCGATTCTCGGGCTTACCCGCAGTGCTGCCGCCGAGTGGGGTCGCTTCAATATCAGGGTAAATGCCATCGCCCCCACCGCCATGGGCGCAACCTTTCACAAGCTTGCAGCAGAAAATCCCGGTTTCGCCGAACGCTCCGCATCGATGCGCCCGCTGGGCCGCTGCGGCGAACCTGAAGCGGATATCGGTCCGGTTGTGGCCTTCCTTGGCTCGGAAATGTCCCGCTTTGTCACCGGCGAGACGATTCACGTGGACGGCGGACTGCATTTACCCGGCTACAACTCCAGACCTGCCGATATTCCGGTAAAGGAATAATTAAAGGCGCTCCAGCACGGAAATCAGCCGAGCTGACAGGCCCGCCAGCACTTGCTGGCGGGCTTTTTGCTGTAAGGGTCTGAGATGGGCACTTCCTGGGACTGTCGAGCACTAGTTCGATACTAAAAACTGTCAGCTAACGCCGCCTTCTCAGGCCACCTCCGCAGGATCAAGCTGGTGCTTGATCGTCCCAGGCAAAGGCAAACCCGATCCAAGCTGCCGCGAAGACGCTGCGATCCGAGACTGTTTCTCCCTGGGACTGTCGAACGCCAGCTCGATACTCAAGACTGGCAGCCAACGCCGACTCCTCAGGCGCCATCAACCGTCTGCAAGTACGCGGTGATTGATGGCGGAGGCCCGATCAGCGCTTCTTGACGCTGATATCGGTGTCTTCCAGATCCCAGGTGTTGGCTGTTTTGCCTTCATCTCTTAGCTCGTACTTGAGCACGCGACCCTGGGGGTTTTTGGGAAGCGTATCGCGGAACTCGATATAGCGAGGCAGTGCGTAGTAGGGAACGGCATCGGTTGCCCAGTGGAACAGCTCTTCCTCGGTCAGTGACGCGCCTTCATGCAGAATGGCTGTCACTTTGACGTCATCTTCGCCCTTGTCGGAGAGCACTGCATGAACCGCTACTTCGGATATGGCCGGGTGGACGGCAAAGGCCGATTCCATCTCGAAGCTTGAAATATTCTCGCCCCGACGGCGCAGGTAATCTTTCTTGCGGTCCACAAAAAAGAAGAAGCCGTCCTCATCGAATTTGCCGATGTCACCGGTGTGAAACCACATGTTGTTCATCAGCTTGAGGGTCGCTTCAGGCCGCTGCCAGTAACCCTGGAACATGATGTCGGGACGCAGAGGACGGACCACGATCTCGCCAGCTACGTTGGTCGGCAGCTCCTGATCATTGTCATCCATGATGCGCACGTCAAAATCAGGAATACGTTTTCCCGATGACCCAGGTTTGGCGTATTCGCCAGCCGCCAATGAAGTGATCACGCAGGCTTCGGTCAGGCCGTAACCATTGCCGCCCACCAGCGGAGTGCCGAACCGGGTGCGCCAGATTTCCTTGGTTTCCTCGGTGTAAGGGTTGCCCCGCGCGGTATGGATCTGCCCGAAGCAGCGTTTCATGGATTCGTTATCCGGTGCCTGGGCGAGCAGGCCGCCCATGCCGCCGAGGATAGACGCGATGGTTGCACCACTGCGTTCCACTTCCGGCCAGAAATTGGAAACCGAGAAGCGGGGCAGTATCGCTGCACGTGCGCCCACCAGAATGCTTGCGATGATGGTCACGCACAGGGCATTCATATGGAACAGGGGCAGGGGCGTGATTGTCACATCATTTTCATTGGCTGGTCCCGAACGCAATTGCAGGCGCGCCAGGTTGCACATGAAGTTGTAACTGACCATACAGCCCTTGGAAGGTCCGGTAGTGCCGGATGTGTAGATCAGGCAGGCAAGATCGGAGGGGGCGGGCTTGTCTTCTATCGCGGTCGTGTTCGTACCGCGGTGTTCATCCAGGGGCGCAACAGGCACTGTGCAATCGACTGTCGCTTCCAGCGATCCGCGGTGCAGGACGCGCTTCAATACCGATAGCTGGCCGCTGATGGCCGCAACGCGGTCCATGTAGCCGGCTTCACATATGAGTAACTGGGTGTCGGCATCCGCAATCTGGTGCCGCAGGAACTCGCCGCGTAGTGCGGTATTGATGGGCACGCTTACGGCGCGGAGCTTGTTGATCGCGAGCCAGCACACGACGGCATCAATGTTGTTGTCCAGCATGGTAACGACTGTAGCGCCGCGCGTTACTCCCAGCGAAGCCAGGGAGTGGGCTAGCTTGGTAGAAAGTAAGTCAACTTCTCGAAAAGTGTATAATTCTCCGCTGAAGTCGAGCAGCACTCGGTCTGGATGGCTCGCTACAGCGCGATCCAAAGCTGCGATAGCCGTGTCTTGTTCTCCCACGAACCAGGTTTCGGGATTGCCAGTACCGCTCATACGCATCTCCTTCCAATGCGGCTCCAGACGGGAGCCTGACCGCTTTATTTTTGATAGAGAATGGCATTCTATATCTTATTTTTTCCGTTGTCTCTATCAAGAGTTGAACAGAAAATGCTGAATGTGGCTATTTAACCTGCTAGGATGGCGTTTACAGGAAATTGACCGGGGGGGTGCAGTATGCTCATTGAGGAGCTTGACGATACAGTGTCTATTGATGGAGTTCAGAAAGGCGCCGCACCTAAAGGTGATGGGGATACGGGCCAGGAACGCCCCAAGGCGAAGAAGGCCTCGTCAAGGCTGGCTTCCAGTTCAGGCAAGACCCGAGCGGTCAAACCCAACAAGCGATCAGAAGAAACCATCAACAGCATTCTGCAATCCACTGAAGAGGTGGTTTTGCAATCAGGAGCGGACAGGATCTCCATTCTTGATGTCTGCAAATCGGCGGGCGTGTCACGGGGTACCTTCTATCGCTATTTTTCCTCCCAGGAAGATTTGCTGGATACCTTTTCGCGGCACAAGCGCGATCACTTTCATCAGGTACTGATGAACACCATCGGTACGGTTGAAGACCCCGAAGCACGACTCAATGCTCTGATCACCTTTATCGACAATTACCTTGAGCAAAGCCGGGCTCAGCGTCTGCTGCTGGTGGCGCCTGAGTATGCCCTTGGGTTTTTCCGGCGAATATTTCACGATTCAATACTGCGTTTCCAGGATACGCTGGATATTGTGTTCGACGACTGGGATGCAAAGCTCGGGGTCAAGCTGGATCGAGAGCTTATCTGCGAAATGATCATTCGGTATGTGTTGAGTGAAATCCTGGTGCCGGAAAATTCCGGTAGACGTTTGCTTCCTGCGCGTGTCAGGCGTCTGGTTGCTTCCCTTACCATGGGTTCTACCTCACGGACACGGCGCTGATATCAACCGGGGGAGGTGCCTGCCTCCCTTATAGGCGTTTTCCATAAGCTGTCGGTCCGTCTTCCCTACTTCCCCTCCTTCTCGGCTGATCGTCGCGGCAGCGCTGCGTCTTCCTTTTCTGTGGCTATTATTTAGTCGTTATCGTCACGTTTGTCTCATTTACGGTTATTGCTGAAACCGCGTCCTGTAGGAATCCAGGCATCTTACGCTCTGAACATTTCTTGTTTTTCAACAAGATAGATATCTGTTCTCCCCATTAACCGTCGCACCAGGGCGGTGCAATACGGGCCAGAGGTCGCGCGAAAGCCACAAAAAACTTGAACAGTTTTGCGATATATGATCATTTTGTATTATGCTGCTGCATAGGGGCGCGGCTCGCTTTGGCCACAAGTGCCTGGCTTTCTACCAAATTAGAACAAAACCGAGGTCTACATCATGCTTATCGATCTTCATGCACATGCGCCACATCCGGAATACTATGACCAGCATCCTCACTGGGGTCCGGCCTTTGAGTCACAGCCCGATGGCGACATAAAACTGCGCGTTGGTGAGTGGATCCTGTCCCTGGGTGCGCCAGAGCGCAAGGTTGCTCTGCGTGAAGCCCACGCCCGCGGTGAGACGCTGCAGGTTGCTGAATACATGGCTAAATGGGCCGACCCCAAGCATCGCCTCGCCGGGATGGATGCGGCTGGTCAGAATGCCCAGGTCATTTCCGTGCCAAGCCACTGCTACATGTATTGGGCGGAAGCCGAATTCGGCGTTCCCTTTGCCCGCACGGTAAACGATTCGCTGGCCAAATATTGCTCCGGCGCACCGGAACGCCTGATGTTCTGGGCACATGCACCGTTGAACGTGCCTGTCGAGGCAGCGAAAGAAATTCGCCGCGCGGTGACCGAGCTTGGCGCCAAAGGTCTTGTAGCGGGCGGTTCGAACTTTGGCGGTCTGGAGTTCGATTCGCCGGAAATGGATCCTGTCTGGGAAGCGCTGTGTGACCTGGATGTGCCCATGTTCGTGCACGGCTACAACCAGTCAGTGACCTGGGGCAAAGAGGCCAATACCGACCGCTACGAAACCACCGCAATCGTCGGCATGAACTACGATGAAACCAAGTGTTTCTGGTACATGATCAACGGTGGTGTGTTTGATCGCTTCCCGAACCTGAAGGTCTACATCACCCATGGCGGCGGCTACGTGCCTTACCAGCTTGGTCGCATGGCTCAGACCAACCCGAATCTTGATGTATCCCACAACAAGAAGCCTTTCCTGGAATATCTGCGCAACTTCTATTTTGACGTTGAGCTGCATGAAGTACCGATGCGTCAGGCGATGGTTGAGGTGATCGGTGCTGATCGCGTTCTGTATGGCTCGAACTTCGGCGGCAGTGACGCGGTGCGCCACGATCTGACCTCCGACCTGAAGCTGTCCCAGGAAGATATGGACCGGATTCGCTGGAAGAATGCTTGCGAACTGCTGCACCTAGATCCCGCCAAGGTAGGCAAGGTGGGTGATCCTGCCAAGACTGCCGGTAAGGTAGGTGCCTGATGAAACTGGCGCGCTGTTCTCTCAAGGGCGGTAAGCCTTTCTGGGCGGTTGTGGATCTGGAGCACAATGAGGTCAACGCAATCCAGGGCGACTTTCAGGAGTGGGCTCCTCGGGTCGCCGCCGGTGCGGGAATCAGCGCGCTGTCGCTGGCTTCCGCACCAGTGGCAATGGCCGATATTGTGCTCTTGCCGCCAATCGATCCGGTCAACCGGGTCGTGGTGGCGGGTGCCAATTACCTGAAGCACTTGCAGGATGACTTCGGCCTTGAGGCGCCTGCCCAGCCGGTGGCTTTCCTCAAGGCTTACGGCGCCTTGATCGGCGCCCACGACCCGATCCGTTTTCCTCCGCTTACCGAGGAGCTGGATCACGAAGTCGAGTTGGTTGCGGTGATTGGCAGCAGTCAGATCGACCTGCAGAACCCGCTCGCATGCGTACTCGGTTATACCGTGGGCAATGACGTCAGCTCGCGCGATCTTCAGCGCAGTGGTCCCAAGGGCATTGGCATGGATCTGTTTGCTGCCAAGAGTCAGGATCGCACCACTGGCGTCGGGCCCTGGATCGTCACCAAGGACGAATTTCCCCAGGGTTCACCCAAACTGCGTCTGACGCTGGCGGTCAATGGCGAAGTCCGTCAGGACGGCACCACGGCGGATATGACCTGGGATGTAGGGCAGTTGATCGCTTTCGTCCAGGCCCGGTCGAGCTTTGCCTGCGGAGATATCCTGTTTACCGGGTCACCCGCAGGTGTCGGATTGGGGACAGGCCGCTTCCTGAATGCAGGGGACGTTGTTGAAGCCTCGGTTGAAGGCATTGGCACCCTGCGCAACGTGGTAAGTGAAAAAAACGTTTAAAGAGGCTCTTCGAATGAGTGCTGATAAAAGTAACAAGGTTGTGGTTGTCGGTGCTGGCCTGATGGGCACTGGCATCGCTCACGCTTTCGCGAGCTCGGGCTTTGAGACCGTATTGGTTGATACCAACGCCGAGTCACTCAAGCGAGCCTATAGTAGCATCGAGAAAATACTGGGCGATGGCGTGCGCCTGGGCAAGGTCACCGAAGAGGCCGCGCAGGCCGCGTTTGCGCGGCTATCGACTAACGAGAATCTGACTGAAGCCGCTACCGGCGCCCAGGTGCTGGTCGAAACCGTTTCCGAGCAGTTGGCGGTGAAAAAGGCGGTCGTTACCCAGGCTGCGGCAGTCATGGCTGATAACGCGATCATTGCCAGCAACACCTCGGCATTGAGTGTGACCGAGATCGCTGCCTCGATTCTGGCACCTGAACGTTTCATTGGCATGCATTTCTTCAATCCTGTGCACAAGATGAAACTGGTCGAACTGGTCCGCGGCCTGGCCACCAGCGATGAAACAGTCGCCAGAACCAAGGATCTTTGTGATGCCATCGGCAAGACCTCGATCACCGTCAACGAATCGCCCGGCCTGACCACCAGCCGGATGTCCGCGCTGCTGGGCAACGAGGCGATGTACATGCTCCAGGAAGGCACGGCTACCGCTGAGGATATCGATACGGCGTTACGCATGGGTTTCAATCATCCGATGGGCCCACTGGAACTCGGCGATCTCACCGGCTGGGACACGCGCCTTTCCGTGCTGCGCTATCTGCACCAAACCCTCGGCGAGAAGTTCCGCCCCTGTCCGCTGATCATCAAGATGGTTGGAGCAGGGCGCCTCGGTCGCAAGACCGGCCACGGCGTATACAAATACGAAGACGGCAATCGGGTTTCGGCTTCCGGGCTCAAGGCCAGCGCGTTATGAATGACATCGTCATTGTAGAAGCAGTACGAACCCCGGTTGGCCGCTTTCGCGGCAGCCTGGCCGGGGTACGGGCCGATCACCTTGGATCGCTGGTCATCAATGAATTGCTTCAGCGGACGGGTCTGTCCGCCGAGCAAATCGATGACGTGATCTTCGGTTGCGTGACGCAGATCGGTGAACAGTCGGCCAACATAGCGCGTACTGCTCTGCTGGGTGCGGGCTGGCCGGCTTCGGTGCCGGGACTGACGCTGGATCGCAAATGTGGTTCAGGCGAGGCAGCGGTGCACGCGGCCATGGGCGCTATTGCTGCCGGTGCAGCGGATATCGTGGTAGCAGGCGGCGCGGAGAACATGAGCCGGGTGCCCATGGGCAGCAATCGGGACCTTCACGGCGAAGCCTTCGGCTGGAAAGCCACGGAGCAGTACGAGCTGACCTCGCAGGGTGAAGCGGCAGAGCGCGTCGCTGAAAAGTGGCAGATCAGCCGCGAAGAACTGGATGCCTTCGCCCTGGAAAGCCATCGCCGTGCTGCGGCTGCCGTCGATGCGGGGCACTTCGATCGGGAGATCGTGCCGGTGCCGGTGGGCGAGTACTGCGAAAAGGGTTACGAGGGGTTCACCGGCCTGTTCGCCGCCGACGAAACCATTCGTCGCGATACATCCCTGGAAAAGCTGGCCACGCTGAAAACCAGCTTCCGTCCGGAAAACGGGCGGGCAACAGCTGGAAACTCGTCGCAGATTTCCGATGGCGCCGCTGCGCTGATGTTGATGTCGGCCGAAACAGCCTCAAGACTGGGATTGAAGGCACGGGCACGGATCAAATCGATCACAACAGTGGGCGCTGACCCGACACTGATGCTGACAGGTCCGATTTCAGCTACTTACAAAATTCTGGCCAAGTCAGGCCTGCAGCTTGCGGACATCGACCTGTTCGAAATCAATGAGGCGTTTGCTTCGGTGCCGATTGCTTGGCTCAAGGAAACGGGTGCTCCGGCGGACCGCTTGAACGTCAACGGCGGCGCCGTAGCGCTGGGGCATCCGCTGGGCGCCAGTGGTGCGCGTATCATGACGTCTATGCTCAACGAGCTCGAACGTCGGAACGGTCGTTATGCCCTGCAAGCGATCTGCTGCGCCGGTGGCATGGGCACCGCGACCCTGATCGAGCGCCTTCCCTAACCTGACAGCGCCGATTCAGGTCGGTGCAGGGTGGTCTTGTATGTCGAGGATTACACCGGTTCCGCTTTCGGCTTTGCCCGAGAGTCTGGCGACTGCCCTGGCCCGAGGTCTGGGTTCAGGGATGCTCAGTTCGAGTGTGCCTGTCCAGGTCTGGGCGCACCGTCCAGCGATAGCGCAAGCTTGGCTTTCGTTGCTCGAGCAGTTTCACACACAGAGTTTGCTGGGTGAGCGGCTCAAAGAGCTGGTTCGCCTGAAGATCGCCAGCATTACTACCTGCAAAGCTTGTCAACTGGCGAGAAAATCGGATGAAGTGAGCGAGGATGATATCGCCTGCCTGGCAACAGACAGTGACCGTTTTTCCCCGCCCGAGCAGGCAGCCCTGCGCTACGCTGAGCTTTTTGCCGGTGACTACATGGAGTTGGGTGACCAGCACTATGCAGCCCTGGCGGAATTCTTCAGCCTGGCTGAAGTTACCGAACTCAACATGTATTGCGCGCTAATGCTGGCCGGCGGCCGCATGACCTATGTCCAACAAGCCTATGAGGATTGATTATGAACACTGAACTGCAACAGATCTCTCTGAAAAAAATGGATGGCACCAGCACTACGCTCGGCGAGTTCGAAGGCAAAGTGGTACTGATTGTCAACGTGGCGTCCCGTTGCGGGCTCACACCACAGTATTCAGCGCTTGAAAAACTATACCGTGAGAAGCAGGACGCGGGATTGGTGGTGTTGGGTTTTCCCGCCAACGATTTCAAAGCGCAGGAGCCCGGCACTGATGAAGAAATTGCCAGTTTTTGCAGCAGCACCTATGACGTCACGTTCCCCTTGTTCTCGAAAATCAGCGTGCAGGGCGAACAGCAACATCCGCTTTACAAAGCGCTGACCGCTGCCGCGCCGGAAGCAATAGGTGATGGCCCCATGCGCTCGAAGCTGGCGGGATATGGCATTGAGCCGAACGCGGCACCAGAGGTGCTGTGGAACTTCGAGAAGTTTCTGGTGAACCGCGACGGTCAAGTCGTGGCGCGCTTTGCCCCTGACGTGGATATGAGCGAGCCCCAAGGGCTGGCAGTTATCGATGAATGGTTGGCCCGTTGAAAAACGGTTATTGAGCAATATACCTAAAATAGTTCAAATTCTGCTCGTTCAGGCATAAGCTGAAAAGCGATGCCAGGAACAACAAGAGGATAGCGTCATGTCTGAACAGAACAAAAGCAACCTTGAACAGGTGTTCGCCGATGTGGCGAGCAATTATCAGGGCACCGATATTGACCTGCATGCGGCCTATGCCGAGATGCGCAAGAATAGCCCGGTGCTGGAAGGGAACTTCATGGAGCGCCTTGGGGTTCCGTCGATAGCGGGTGTAGACCCTGATCGGCCCTGTTTCACTCTGTTCAAATACGACGACGTCATGCACGTCATGCGTGACGCTACCCAATTTACCAGCGGGTTCATTGCAGAAGGGCTGGGCGCTTTCTTTGATGGATTGATCCTGACCGCAATGGACGGTGATCAGCACAAGAACATGCGCAACCTCCTGCAGCCGGTATTCATGCCGGACACGGTCAACCGCTGGAAGGAAGATCGCATCGACAAGGTCATTCGTGAGGAATTTCTGACTCCGATGGCGCCGCAGAAGGGTGCGGATCTGATGGATTTTGCCCTGTATTTTCCGATCCGGGTGATCTATTCGCTGATCGGCTTTCCCAACGACCAGCCTGAAAAAATCAAGCAGTACGCTGCCTGGGCACTGGCCATTCTCGCCGGTCCGCAGGTCGATCCGGCCAAGGCCCAGGCGGCCAGGAAAGCCGCCATGGAAGCGGTGGTTGCGCTCTATGATGCGATCAAGATCGTCGTTGCCGAGCGCCGCGCCGAGGGTGGGGAAGGCGATGATCTTATCAGCCGCCTGATCCGTGCCGAATATGAAGGTCGCTCGCTTGATGACCATGAAATCACCACCTTCGTACGCTCGCTGCTGCCTGCGGCGGGAGAAACTACCACCCGGACATTCGGCACGCTGATGACGCTGCTGCTGGAAAGCCCGGAACTGCTGGAGCGCGTGCGCAACGACCGCAGCCTGGTGAACAAAGCGATCGACGAATCCATTCGTTTCGAACCGGTTGCGACGTTCAAGGTGCGCCAGACAGCTGAGGAAACCGAAATTCGCGGCGTTAAGATTCCCAAGGGGGCGATGGTGTCGTGCATCGTCAGCTCAGCCAACCGGGACGAGGAGTTCTTTGACAACGCCAATACCTTTGATATTGACCGTCGGCAGCGTCCGTCCTTCGGTTTTGGTTTCGGCCCGCACATGTGCATTGGCCAGTTCGTCGCCAAGACTGAAATCAACTGCGCCCTGAACGCAGTGTTGGACATGTTTCCAAATATCCGTCTCGATCCTTCCAAGCCGGCCCCGGAAATTACCGGCGCGCAGCTGCGCGGACCGCATAAATTGCACGTCCTTTGGGACTGAATTAGCCGCACCAGTATCAAGCAGGCCTCGCTGAAAACCGGCCGGAGGCCTGCTTGTTTCCTTGTCTCCAGCGAATCGAGGGGGGTAGCTCAGGCAAGATCCTCCGTGATTACCCAAAAAGATATAGACACAAATCAAAAATGTGTTTAAATCCATTCTGATCTGAACTAACATCATAGAACAAACACAATCCGCGAACAGCGAAGGGGAATACACCATGAATCTCGAAGACCTCATCCTCGTCAGTGTGGACGACCATGCGATCGAGCCGCCGGACGCCTTCAAACACCACATGCCTGAAAAATTTAAAGGTCGCGAGCCGCACGTCGAAAAGCGTGGCGAGCGTGATGTATGGGTATTCGAAGAAGAAGCTACCGGCTACATGGGTCTCAACTCTGTAGTGGGGCGTCCAAAGGAAGAGTACGGGATGGAACCGCTGGGTTACGACCAGATGCGTCGTGGTACCTGGGATGTGAAAGCGCGTGTCGATGACATGAACGCCAACGGCGTGCTGGGCTCACTGTGCTTCCCGACCTTCCCTGGCTTTGCCGGTCAGCGTTTCCAGACCCATGCCAACCGGGAAATCGCCCTGGCGGCGATCCAGGCCTACAACGACTGGCACCTGTACGACTGGTGTAACGCCATGCCGGGTCGATTCATTCCCCTGATGCTGGTCCCTTACTGGGACATGAAAGCCGCCGTCGCCGAGATCAAGCGTCTGTCTGCCCAGGGTGTGCACGCGCTGTCATTTTCTGACAATCCCGCCCGCCTGGGTTATCCGTCTATTCACGACGAATACTGGGACCCGATGTGGAAAGCTTGCGCCGATAACAACGTGGTGATCTGCTGCCATATCGGTTCCGGCGGCAAAGCTGAACACGCCTCGGACCTGTCGCCTATTGACGCCTGGATTACTACCATGCCGATTTCGATCGCCAACGCGGCGGCCGACTGGATCTGGGCTCCCATGTGGAAAAAGTTTCCGACCCTGCGCATGGCGCTTTCAGAGGGCAGCATCGGCTGGGTGCCTTATCTCCTCGAGCGGGCTGATTTCACCCACCGTCATCACAAAGCCTGGACCAATGCGGACTTCGGCGGAAAAATGCCGAGTGACATCTTCTTCAAGCACTTCGTTACCTGCTTTATCGAAGACAACTTCGGATTGCAGAATCTCAAGTTCATGAACGAAGACATGGTTACCTGGGAAAGCGACTATCCGCATTCCGATTGCACCTGGCCGCATTCTCCGGAAACGACCTGGGCGCATCTGAAAAACCTGACCGACACGCAGATCAACAAGGTGACGCATCTCAACGCCATGCGTGAGTTCTCCTACGATCCGATCTCTATCTTTGGTCGTGAGAACTGCACCGTCGGCGCATTGCGCGCCCAGGCGACGCATGTCAGCACCGAGCCTGCTCTGGGTCTTGGCGGTGCCGAAGTCACGCGTAAAGATGGCAAGCCCATCACCTCGGGCGACATCGCCGCGATGTTTGCAAGTGCAGACGCCAAAACGGCTATCTGACGCTTGGACTAACGCCTCTCCTTGCCATCGGCCGCCGCCGGTGGTGAGGCGAGGGCCAACCAACAAACCTGCTTTCTGCATTGCTTCGAGCAGTTGAGGGTGTCTTGTTGATGAGTATTTCCCAATTTAACTACAGCACCATACCGTCAGAAGCTGAAGCGCTGCGTGCTGACGTCAGGGCGTTTATCGAACAGACCCTGCAGGATTATCCGGCGGTCAAACGAGCCTATTCATGGATGGGATTCGACGCCGAGTTCAGTCGCCTGCTCGGGCAGAAAGGCTGGCTGGGTATGGCGCTGCCAAAACGCTACGGCGGGGCAGAGGCATCGCCCTTTGCACGCTATGTGATTATTGAAGAGTTGCTTGCTGCGGGTGCGCCGGTATCGGCCCACTGGATCGCTGATCGGCAAAGCGCGCCGCTGATCCTGCGCTTTGGCACCGAAGCTCAGAAGGAAAAATACCTGCCGCCGATCTGCCGCGGCGAAAGCTATTTCTGTATCGGGATGAGCGAGCCGAACTCCGGCTCCGATCTGGCGTCCATCAAGTCCAACGCCCAGCGCGTCGACAATGGCTGGCTGGTCAATGGTCAGAAAGTATGGACCACCAATGCCCAGCATTCGCATTACATGATTGCGTTGCTGCGCACCGGTAACAAGGAAGAAAGCGGCCGCCACGGCGGCATGTCGCAGTTCATCATCGATCTGAGTCTGCCCGGCGTCACGATTCGGCCAATTGCCGACCTGGCGGGCGGCGAGCATTTCAATGAAGTGTTTCTGGATAACGTACGCCTGGATGCGGACGCGCTGGTAGGTGAAGAGGGCAACGGCTGGGGACAGGTGACTGCCGAGCTGGCATTCGAGCGCAGTGGCCCGGAGCGTTTCCTCAGCAGCATTGCGCTGCTGCACACGGCCATCAAGGCTATTGGCCCCGAGCCCGACGCGCTGCAGGCTCGGGAAATAGGCCGTATCACCGCCCGATTGCTGACGCTGCGTAACATGTCGCTAGCGGTAACCAGGCAGTTGAGCGACGGTGAGAACCCGGCCTGGGCTGCCTCCTGTGTTAAAGATTTGGGTAATGTTTTTGAACAGGACCTCCCGGAAATAGTACAGGTGCTGGTTGAAGAGCAACCCCAGGTGGGCGGTGGGTCCGATCACGCCCAGGTGCTTGCCTACCTGACCCAGATGGCG
This sequence comes from Pseudomonas saliphila, assembly GCF_008638345.1. GTDB lineage: Bacteria > Pseudomonadota > Gammaproteobacteria > Pseudomonadales > Pseudomonadaceae > Halopseudomonas > Halopseudomonas saliphila. The sequence continues at coordinate 112,067 of NZ_VTVA01000007.1, forward strand.
CCGTCTTTCTCATTGCGCGGAGGCACTCGCGAGATCCTTCGCGGAATCATTGCACGTGGATTGGGGCTCAGATAATGCGAGAACTTTATGAATCGACGATAGAACGCTTGCTGGGTGACATTGCCACGCCCGAATACATCCGCGCGGCTGAGTCGGGTGCCTGGTCTGCCGATCTCTGGAGCGCGCTGGAGGACAACGGCATCCTGTTGGCAGGCGCGCCGGAAGCTGCCGGTGGCGCAGAGGCCAGTTGGTCCGAGCTGTTTGTTATCGCCCGCGCCGCAGGCCGGTTCGCAGCGCCCGTTCCGCTGGTTGAAATGTTGCTGGGCAACTGGTTGCTGGAGAAGGCCGGTATCGGCGCCCGCAGCGGTGTGCTGACGATCGCTACCGACTCTGCCTTGCAGTGGAACGGTGACAGGATTTCCGGCGAGCTGCGTCAGGTTCCATGGGGACGGCACGCCGAACTGGTAGTTGCGGTGGTAGGGGCGGGAGCCGAAAGCGCTGTTTTGCTACTGGAGCCGGCCGCAGCGGAAAACATCGTGCAGGGAACCAATATTGCCGGTGAGCCTCGCGATACGCTGCAGTTCACCGCAGCGAACGTCATGGCATCGGCACCTTTGCCCGCCGGGCTCAGCGAGTCGGTCTTGCTTACCGGTGGCGCCATGTTGCGCTCCGCTCAGATGGCTGGCGCGCTGACCGCATTGATGGAACTCACCTCCGGTTACGCGGCGGATCGCAAGCAATTCGGGCGGCCCATTGCGGCATTCCAGGCGATCCAGCAGCAGCTGGCTGTACTGGCGGAGCAGACGGCCGCAGCGAACATCGCAGCCGAAGCCGCCTTCGTTGAATCCAACGACCACCTGGCTGCCTTCAGTATCGCTGCGGGCAAGATAAGCACCGCCGAGGCGGCGAGTCTCGGGGCGGGGATTGGTCACTCAGTGCACGGCGCTATCGGCTTTACTCAGGAATACACGCTGCACCTGCTGACCCGTCGCCTGTGGGCATGGCGGGGTGAATACGGATCATCGACGTTCTGGAGCAAGCTGCTCGGTGCGCATGTGTGCGCCGCCGGCGCCCAGAACTTCTGGCCCGCTATTACTCATGCGCAGCAACAACAGCTGATCGTCCCGACACAAGGATCACCTCTATGAGCGAGTTTCTACAGGTACAACGCAACGGCGGAGTAGCGGTAGTCAGGATGAATAGTCCTGAAACACGCAACGCCTTGTCCGAACCGTCCCAGATGCAAGAGTTTGTCGACCTCTGCCGCGATCTGCGACGCGACCAGAGCGTCAGAGTCATGGTCCTGACCGGTAACGGAAAGGCCTTTTGTGCGGGTGGCAACATCAAGGACATGCAGAATCGCGAGGGCATTTTTGCCGGCTCGCCGTATGACCTGCGCGATACCTACCGCAACGGCATCCAGCAGATTCCGCTGGCGCTCTACGAACTGGACATTCCGATTATCGCTGCGGTAAACGGACCCGCTATTGGGGCAGGGCTCGATCTGGCGTGCATGTGTGATATCCGTATCGCCAGCAACAAAGCCCTGTTCGCCGAAAGCTTTGTGAAACTAGGGATTGTGCCGGGTGACGGCGGCGCCTGGTTGCTGCCACGCATCATTGGTATCCCCAAGGCCAGCCTGATGGCGTTCACGGGCGACACCATCGATGCGGCCAAGGCACTTGAATGGGGCCTGGTTGAGCAGATTTGCACGCCAGAGGCGCTAGAGTCGGAAGCGTTGGCGTTGGCCGAGCGCATCGCCCGGAACCCGGGGCACGCCCTGCGTCTGTGCAAGCGGCTGCTGCGCGAAGGGCAGCACATGCGTCTGGACTCACTGCTCGAGCTGTCGGCCGCCTATCAGTCTCTGGCTCACCACACTGAAGATCACCGCGAAGCGGTCAGTGCGTTTGTAGAGAAGCGCGAACCGAATTTCAAAGACAAATAATGAGCCTGCTCAAAGGAGACCATCACGATGCGTAGCGTTTTTCGTGAAGACCACAACATGTTCAGGGACCAGGCCCGTCGCTTTGTCGAGAGGGAAATCGTTCCAAATCTGCATGAATGGGAAAAGGTCGGCATCGTTCCCAAGGAAGTGTGGCTGAAAGCCGGCGAAATGGGCTTGCTGTGTTCAACCGTGCCTGAGAAATACGGCGGTGCGGGTGGGGATTTTGGACACTCGGCGGTGATGATCGAGGAACTCGCACGCGCCAACGCCACCGCCGTGGGTTTCACCACCCATTCGGAAATCGTCGCACCCTATCTGGTTGCCTACGGTTCCGAAGAGCAAAAACACAAATGGCTGCCCAAAATGGTCAGCGGCGAGATGATTGGCGTGATTGCGATGAGCGAGCCGGGAATCGGCAGCGACCTGCGTTCCATGCGCACCGTACTGCGCCAGGATGGCGATGAATACGTAGTGTCTGGTCAGAAAACCTTTATCACCAACGGCGGCAACGCGGATCTGGTGGTGACGGCTACCAAGCTGGACCCTGCTGGCAAGGATCTTACGCTGGTGTGTGTGGAAACTGACCGGGCCGGATTCTCCAAGGGCCGGTTGCTCGACAAGATCGGTCTGAAAGGCCAGGACACTGCCGAGCTGTTTTTCGACGACGTGCGTGTACCGGTGAGCAACCGGCTGGGCGAAGAAAATCGGGGATTCAAGTACCTCACCCATCAGCTTGCCTGGGAAAGATTGATCATCGCGCTGCGCGCGGCACAGTCGATTGAAACCCTGCTCGAAGAAACAATTACCTATACGCGTGAGCGCAAGGTCTTTGGCAACACCGTTTTTGATTTCCAGAACACTCGGTTCAAGCTGGCTGAAGTGAAAGCCCAGGCGACCATGTTGCGGGTGTTCGTGGATGATTGTCTGGAAAAGGTTATGGCTGGCGAGCTGACCGCCGATGTGGCGGCGATGGCAAAATTGCTCGGTTCGGAAATGCAGGGAAAGATGCTCGACGAGTTGCTGCAGCTTCACGGTGGCTACGGTTTTATGAGCGAGTACAAGATAGGGCGTGCCTGGGTTGATGCTCGCGTTGCGCGGATCTACGGTGGAACCTCGGAAATCATGAAGGAGATTATCAGCAGGAATCTTTGACGAGGCCTGGGTCTTCAAATATTGCCGTCCAAAACAACAAGTAGGAGATAGGCCATGTTACTGATCTGTCGAAATGTCGCTCTGGTTGCCACGATCTTCCTGGTTGCCAATGTGTTTGGTCAGGGCATCCCGGAAGATCGCTACGCCGAAGAGGCGGATCGCGCAAAGTCGCTTTTGCGCAAAGCCGTCGACCACTATCAGGAGAATGGCGAAAAGGCCATCGCTGCGTTCAGTCGGCAAGGACAGTTCGTTGATGACGAGCTCTATGTCTATGTCATCGATACCGAAGGCATCATGCTCGCCAGTGGTGGGCCCTCGGCCAATCTGATTGGGCGAGACGTCAGCCAGGCGCTGAACGACGACTTGAACAAGGGCTTCAAGGAAGCGCTGGCCCTGCCGCCAAGCGACACAATACATCATGCCGACTATCGTTGGCAGAACTGGCAGGACGGCCGCGAAGAGCGCAAGCGGGTCTTTTTCCAACGCGTTGATGGCAAGGTCTTTTCGGTTGGCTATTACATGCCCCGTTCAAGTGAAGGAGAGGCGAAAGCGCTGCTTAATCATGTCGTGGAGGCAGTAAAGGACAGTCCGCAGCAGACCTTCGAACGAATCAACAAGCTGGACGCTGAGTACCTTCGGGATGATCTCTACGCCTTTGTTGTTGATCGCGAAACCCAGCGCTTCATTGCCCATGGTTATAATCTGCGCCTGGTCGGCAGTGATTTTCGCAAGTTGCACTCCGCCGACCGACATCCAATTGGCGGCCAAATCTTGGAGGCCGCTGCGCAGAGCGGGAGTGGTCGTATTCCCTATCTGTGGCCCAATCCGGTAACCCGCAAGAACGAACCGAAAGTGACCCTGTTTGAGGCGACGGACAGCTATATCGTTGCCGTGGGGTACTACCTGGACGAAGAACAGTAGCGGTTGCGCTGATATGCCTGTAGAAGCGCCCATGGAGTCCCGGCCAGCCGTTCTGATCACTGGCGGCGGTCAGCGCGTAGGTTTGCATTGCGCTCGCCGCCTGGTTGAGGATGGCTTTCAGGTGATAATCAGCTGTCGCCGGCTGAGAACGGAGTGGCAAACCACTCCGTTGCAGGGCATTGACGTGATCTTGGCTGATTTTTCTACCGTCGCGGGCATTGCAGAGTTCATAGCGACAGTCGCGGCGAAGCGGCTGCGTTTAAGGGCCATCATCCACAACGCCTCGTTGTGGCTGGAAGACGGGGGGCTGACGCCCGAGCAGTTTCAGCAGATGTGCATGGTCCATATGCAGGCTCCCTACTTGATCAATATGGCGGCTGCGGACTGGTTCGATTCGGGCCCGGCTGACATCATCCATATTACCGATCATGATGCGCTCGGCGGCAGCGCTGATCATGTCGCCTACCTCGCCACCAAAGCCGGCCTGGAAAACATGACACGGTCCTTTGCAGCTCGTTTCGCGCCGAAGATTAAGGTCAACAGTATCGCACCTGCGCTGATCATGTTTAACGACGGTGATAGCGAAGAGTTCAAGAAACATATCCTGTCCCGTTCGGCTCTTGGCGTCGAGCCAGGCCCCGACGTGGTTTATCAAGCTGTGCGCTATGTGATGGGCAATCCCTATATAACCGGTACTTGCCAGGATCTGAACGGCGGCGGCATGCTCAAATTTGCTTGAGGAAACACAATGAGTACAGAGAATATTGCCCTTCAGTATGAGGCAATCTTGCGCGGCCTCGGGGAGGATCCCCAGCGCGACGGGTTGGCGGGGACCCCGCTAAGAGCAGCCAAAGCCATACAGTTTCTGTGCAAGGGCTATGAGCAATCGCTTGAAGAAATCGTCAACAACGCGCTGTTCGATGCCAAGGGCGACGAGATGGTGATCGTCAAGGATATCGAGCTCTACTCTCTTTGCGAGCATCATATGTTGCCGTTTGTCGGCAAGGCCCATGTTGCCTATATTCCAACCGGTAAGGTTATTGGTCTTTCTAAGGTGGCGCGCATTGTAGACATGTTTGCTCGACGCCTGCAGATACAGGAAAACCTGACTCGTCAGATCGCGGAGGCATTGCAGCAGGTGACTCAGGCTGAAGGGGTGGCCGTAGTGATCGAAGCGAAGCATATGTGCATGATGATGCGCGGAGTTGAAAAACAAAATTCTACTATGTTCAGCTCGGTTATGCTGGGTGCTTTCCGTGAATCAGGTAACACTCGTCAGGAGTTCCTGCAACTGATTGGCCGGGGCTAACCGGCCCATCCATGCTGAGATGTCAGGCGTCAGTAGAAACAGCTAAGTTTTGCCAGCGCTGCATTTCCTGTTTTCTCGAGGCTAATCGGGTTTCAGCCAGCCCGACGGCATCGGAACCCACTATAAAGTGGAGCGGAGCATCCGGATTCAACGCTAACTCGATTAAAGCCTGGCCAAGCTTCTCTGGTGCTCCGGGTTGTTTATGGTTGTTGTTAGCAGATGATGAGCGAACTTTATCAGAGAATGCCTTATATTCGGGAAGGGGTTCGCTGCCAAAGTGAGCTGAACTGTCGTCCAGAAAGTCCGTGCGGAAGGCCCCGGGTGCGACCGAAGTAACCTTAATGCCAAAGCCCGCAACTTCCTGTGCCAAGGATTCTGAAAAACCAGCGACGGCAAATTTGGAGGCACTATACACGCTAGCACCCGGCATTCCGACAAGGCCAGCGATTGATGCAATATTGAAAATATGCCCAGAGCGTTCTTTACGCATCACAGGTAACACCATTCTGCACATGTTGAACAAGCCAAACACGTTGGTGGCGAACTGATGCTCAACATCGGCAATGCTATTGTCTTCAAACGGGCCCAACTGGCCATAGCCTGCGTTGTTTACCAAAATATCGATTTTACCGAAAGTGGCGACAGTAGATTCCACTGTCTTCTGGATCTGATCTATTGCTGTGACATCAAGTGCAAGCGTTAGGACTTTATTTACGTCGTAGCCGCGAAACGCTTCGCTGATCTTCGCAAGTGTCCTTCCGGTTACTACTACATTGTCACCGGCCGAGATGGCGGCATTGGCTATGTGCCAGCCAATGCCTCTATTTGCGCCCGTGATTAGCCATGTACGCATTGATTATCCTCCGAAGTTGGCAGCTTTTAGGTGTGTGGTTCGACGAAATTAGACACAAACGCAAAAAGTGTCAATTTATAAGTGCCGCAGGCCGTGAAGCAGGAGGCGAAGGCTTGCGAGATTACATCGTCTTAGGTATCCGGCATTGCGTTTTGAATGTCCCAAAAACCATTTAGTTAAGGTGTGGCTCGAAGCAAGCATCAGGGGTAAGCAAGCGGCGCTGTCTCGTTTGTAACAAACGCCCGACGGGCTTGCATAAACTCAAGAGAGCCCGTGGAAGGCTGGGCGTCAAGATCGACGAATCCGGAGGTCGTCGGTCTCAGCTCAAGTAAGTACGATGAAGTGCCCAATCACAGACGCACAGCGCTATTAGTGATGGTTCGAGGCGGTCGAAGGCGAATGAGCAAGAAGCGTTCGGACTGGACCTGATTGGCCGCACAACATCCCGCCCCACATCAGTTCGAATTGCTCGATCAGTTGCAGTCAGGTGACGCTGTGTTTTCCGAAATGCGATCGGCAAAAGGGCTTGGGCGCATGAATGCGGTCCAAGCGTGGTTAGCATCGAGTGTGCAAAGGTCGGTTCTGATGCGGGTTCACGATAAAGCTGAGCGGCGAAGAGAAGTCGAGGCTGACGCTCGCTACGCGCCTAGCATTCCGGTAGATGATGGAGGTTGCCCGGCGTCGTTCGGGCCAGCTTCCCGACTATATCTCTAACCGGTTTGGTGTTACCGAAAAAGTATATGAGCCGCTGAAAATTCTATTGAGCGTTTCCGGTATTTCAGTCAGTCAGCTGCTGGGAAAGGATTTTTGAAAGTCGAGTCTGGCGCTTACGAGCCCAAGACAGCTCTCATTGAGGGCTTGGCAAGCAACGCCTGGGAGCGCTATTTCCTGTTGAGCGTGGACATCTGCCTAACCAGGACGGTTAGCTTCGCGCGCTCATATTGAAGCATGTCTCCGAGTTCTTTTCACGAGGAAAACGACAACGATCAGATGCTCGGATCTTACCTAAACGAGCTGAAATAGGCATCCCGTCGTCCAGACTGGCGTGCGCCCGGCCTTCGCTCGAACGCTCCATGCCGGGTCCTGTGGTGCCATCCAGCTAGCGAAGCATCTCGGCGCAGAGGTAGCGACCGCCGCCGGTCCGAACATCTGTGCATGGGTCATGAGCCTGGATGCGGATGTGGCCGTGTATTACAAAAGCGAGCAGTTCGAGACCCTACTCGATGGTTACGATGGCGTTATCAATACTTGGATAAGGCCACACTCGCGACGTCCGTGAGGTGTGCTGCGGCCAGGTTGGCAACTCATCTCGATCTCATGCCCAGGATGGCATTCTCTAGGGATCTATACTGCTGTATAGCGAATTTCACTAGATTCCACTAGATTTGACCATCATTCTTCGCACTGTCTACCGGGCCAGATACGCCTGCGCCTGCATAAGCCGAGATAAACTGCATGTTTCCTTCGGTGAGGGCTTTAACCCTTCGCCACTAGAACTACAGATCCAGAACGAAACAGATCGCACGAGTCGGCTGTTTCTTCTCTCTGCGCTTGTCTTTAAGGATTTTCAGGCACAGCGGGCAATACTCAAAATGTCGGCAACGGCCGCTGCGCATTTAAAGGAGTGGGCGCAGAATGGGCACATTTTGGACACAGAGAGAAATTCGAGAAGATATGCAGGTTGTGGGCAGTTGTCATCCAAGCGCAGCGACTTAGAACCAGTACAAACGGAGAATGTGCAATACCGAAGGGGAGTCAACGAGAGCTGTTGAGCGAGTGTATCGCAACTTATTGAATTAGAACAAAAATGGCGCACCCGACTGGATTCGAACCAGTGACCCCCGCCTTCGGAGGGCGGTACTCTATCCAGCTGAGCTACGGGTGCATATTGGTAAAGCGTGGCCATTTTGACCTTTAGCCGCATCGTGGCACAAGAGACTGAGTATTGCCTTCGGAGGGCAGTACTCTATCCAGCTGAGCTACGNCGCCTTCGGAGGGCGGTACTCTATCCAGCTGAGCTACGGGTGCATATTGGTAAAGCGTGGCCATTTTGACCTTTAGCCGCATCGTGGCACAAGAGACTGAGTATTGCCTTCGGAGGGCAGTACTCTATCCAGCTGAGCTACGGGTGCGTTGCAGGGGGGCAATAATACGCATTGATGCGGTCGGCGTCCATGCCCGGCAGCAAGCTCTTTTGCTTTACCGCGACGCATTGTCTCTATTGTGCGGCGACTATTTTAACGGTCGGGGGTTTACCGGTATACTCGCGCACATTGTCCGGGCATGGTACTTGGGCTGATACCTTTGGTCATGATGAGGATGTATAAAGTGACGACTCTGAAAAAACTCCTGGCGGCTTCCGCGGCGATGCTTGCTCTGACCGCCGGTAATGCTTTTGCTGCAATGGATGATGAATCCATTGCTGACCGTATCAAGCCCTACGGTGAGGTCTGCGTAGAGGGTGATGAGTGTGCACAGGCCGCCGCGGCGCCTGCAGCTGCACCTGCTGCGACCGATGATACCGCAACTGCTTCTGCCGATACTGCTGCCGCCGGTGGTGGCGAGGGCGAGGCGTTGTTCAAGTCCAAGCCGTGCGGCGCGTGTCATAGCGTGGACAATCAGCTGGTAGGGCCTGCTCTGAAAGAAGTGGCCGCCAAGTACGCCGGTCAGGATGATGCCGTTGCCGTCTTGGTTGCCAGCATCACTAACGGTTCCAGTGGTAAGTGGGGCGCGATTCCCATGCCGCCAAACGCCGTGACTGAAGAAGAGGCTACGACTCTGGCCGAGTGGGTTCTGTCACTCAACTGAGTTGCACCGCTTAAAAAAGCCACCCCTGGGGGTGGCTTTTTTGTGTCTGCTTCCTGCCTGCGCTCACTGTTTGCGCCGACGTTCGCGCGCGTCAGCGCCCGAGCAGGCTGCGAATATCCGAGAGTGCGGTATTGCCGCGAGCCTGTTTCTGCTCCACCGGTACATCTTCGGTGCCTTCCCACTCCAGATCCTCACTGGGTAGTTCATCCAGGAAGCGGCTTGGTAGACAGTCGATAACTTCGCCGAACTGGCGGCGACGGGCAGCAAAGCTGAAGGTCAGGTTCTGTCGGGCGCGGGTGATGCCGACGTAGGCCAGCCGGCGTTCTTCCTCGACGCTGTCGGCTTCGATGCTCGAGCGATGCGGGAGGATTTCTTCTTCCATGCCCAGGATATAGACGTGGGGATACTCCAGGCCCTTGGAGGCATGCAGTGTCATCAACTGCACGCGATCGGTGTCTTCCTCTTCTTCGTGGCGTTCCAGCATGTCGCGCAGCACCAGCTTGGCGATGGCGTCCTCGAAGCTGGTCTCCCCGCTTTCGTCGCGCTCGATGGTGCTTTTCAGGGCATCGAGCAGAAACCACACGTTGCCCATGCGCTTGGCGGCGATCTCGTCGCTGGAGCAGTTCTGCCGGATCCACTGCTCGTAGTCCAGATCGATAATCATGCGATGTAGCGCTTCGATCGGATTGCCCTGGGTGCACTGCTCGCGCACTCCATCCAACCAGCGGCTGAAGCGCTGCAGGCGCTCCTGATAGCGTGGGTCGAGGTGTTCGGCGAGGCCGATCTCGTCACAGGCCTTGAACAGACTGATTTCGCGCTGGTTGGCGTAGTTACCCAGCTTTTCCAGGGTCGCGGGGCCAATTTCGCGGCGCGGTACGTTAACGACCCGAAGCAGAGCATTGTCGTCGTCCAGATTCACCAGCAGACGGAAGTAAGCCATCAGGTCCTTGACCTCCTGCCGCGCGAAGAAGCTGGTGCCGCCGGAGAGGTGATAAGGGATCTGATGGTGCTGCAGCTTGAGCTCGATCAACCGCGACTGATGGTTACCCCGATACAGAATGGCAAATTCCTTCCAGGCGCGTCTGTGCTTCAGGTTCTGCGACTGGATGTCGGTGGCGACGCGCTCGGCCTCGGCTTCCTCGTTACGGCAACGGATCACGCGGATCGGATCGCCATAACCCAGTTCGCTCCATAGTTGCTTCTGAAACACGTGGGGATTATTGGCGATCAGCGTATTGGCGGCGCGCAGAATGCGGCTGGTCGAGCGGTAATTCTGCTCGAGCATGACCACCTTGAGCCCCGGGAAATCTTCCTTGAGCTGAGCCAGGTTTTCCGGGCGTGCGCCGCGCCAGGCGTAGATTGACTGGTCGTCATCACCGACCACGGTGAAACGGGCCTCCCGGCCGACCAGCATCTTGACCAACAGATACTGCGTGGCGTTGGTGTCCTGATACTCGTCGACCAGCATGTAGCGAATGCGAAACTGCCATTTTTCCAGCACGTCGGGATGGTCCCGGAACAGCATCACGGGAATCAGAATCAGGTCATCGAAGTCGACCGCGTTATAGGCTTTGAGGGTGCGGTTGTAATGCGTGTAGACGCTGGCGGCGGTCTGTTCCTGCGGGCTTTTGGCCTTGGCCAGGGCTTCTTCGGGCGTGATCAGATCGTTCTTCCAGGAAGATATCAACGACTGGATGCCTTCAATGCCCTCGTCAGCGCCATAGTCGCGGTGCATCAGATCGGTGATCAATGCCTCGGCGTCTTTTTGGTCGAAGATGGAAAAACCCGGCTTGTAGCCCAGCCGCTTGTGTTCCTTGCGGATGATATTCAGACCCAGATTGTGGAAGGTCGATACCGTCAGCCCGCGGGCTTCCTTGCCTTGTATCAGTTGGCCGACCCGTTCCTTCATCTCGCGTGCGGCCTTGTTGGTGAAGGTCACCGCAATGATGTTCTTCGCCTGTATGCCGCACTCCTTGACCAGGTAGGCGATCTTGCGCGTGATCACACTGGTCTTGCCGCTCCCGGCACCAGCGAGCACCAGCATCGGCCCGCTGATATAACGGACTGCTTCGTCTTGACGCGGGTTAAGGGTTGCCACCAGTAATCTTCTCCTGCATTGGTCCTGCATCGGGTGAGCATTCTATCAGCCCATGCGGGGCTCGACAGCGCTGTGGGGGGCAGATAGTCTTGCAGACATCGGTTTCTAATGATGCCGAGTTGACATGATTGGCTTAGCACTGCTTGAAGCCTTTGAATTACCTGTAGAAATCCGGGATCCAGGGAGGATCGCTTGCTCGCCAATTGCAGTAACCAGCTAATAGTGGTGCTGGACAAGGACGACAAAGCGTTCGAGCAGCTTTGCCACAGGCTTTCGGATGTGAATACCGGCGCCTTCGAGTTGCTACGCTGTCATGACTGGGATCGAGCCTACGCGCTGATAGCTGCGGGGTCTGTATCGGCAGTGCTAGCGCGCAGTGATCTGCTCAGCCCACCCGAGGGCTGCAGCGTTCCGCTGATCGAGCTGTGCGACTCACCCCAGTCGATCCCATTGCCCCAAGGCGTTGATGACAGTATCTGGGATCAGGCCGGTGCCAGCGAACTGATGCGTTGTCTGGGTTATGCCATCGAGCGGCATGGTCTGCGCAACGCGCTTGATCGAGCAGCCAGTTACGATCCGCTGACCGGCAGCTGCAATCGCCAGATGCTCAACGATCGCCTTCGACAGGCGCTGCACCGGGCTGCGCGCAACGAGCAACCGCTTGCTGTCCTGGTCATCGATATCGATAACTTCCGCCACGTCAACGATACCCTGGGCCACGCAGCGGGCGATCGCATCATCTGCGAAGTGGCTGAGCGTCTGCGTCGCATATTGCGCAGTACCGACACCGTCGGCCGCCTGGGCAGCGATGAATTCGGCATAGTGGTCGAGGATTACAGCCATCCGAGCAATATTCTGCTGATCGCCCAGAAAGTCACCAACGAGCTTGCTGAGCCTTTCAATATCGATGGGGAAAGCCTGTTGCTGGGCTGCAGCATCGGCATTGCCAGCTACCCGGAATGTGGTCTCACGGTGGACAACCTGCTGTTGCACGCGCACATGGCGATGCAGCAAGCGAAGGGGCAGCGCGGGTGTAACTTTCACTTTTATGATGACCGGGTCAACCTGCACGCGAGCAGCCTCATCGAGTTCGAAGCCGCGTTGCGACTGGCGTTGCGCCGCAACCAGTTCGAGCTGCATTACCAGCCACGGGTAGACCTGCGGAGTGGTCAGATTGTCGGCCTGGAGGGGCTAATACGTTGGCGTCATCCAGATCGTGGTCTGCTCGGGCCGAATGAATTCATTCCCCTGGCAGAAGAAACCGGCCTGATCGTTCCCATGGGTTACTGGGTCATGGCCCGCGCCTGTCACGACCTGAACCAGCTGAGCCGTCGCGGCTTCGACAGCATCCATATTGCGGTGAATGTATCCTTTCGGCAGTTCCAGGACAGTCAGCTGCTGGGCAATGTCCGGCGGGTGTTGAAGAAAACCGGAATCGACCCGCACCGTCTCGAATTCGAATTGACTGAAACCGCCATCATGCAGCGCTCCGAGCAGGTGCTGGAGGCCATGCTAGGCATTACCGAGCTGGGTGTACGTTTTTCACTGGATGATTTCGGTACCGGCTATTCCTCCTTCGTGCATCTGCACAGCCTGCCCATCAGCCTGCTCAAAATCGATCGCAGTTTCGTCAACAAGATCAGCGAGATCGAGGGCGACCGTAAACTGGTCAACGCAGTGGTCGATATGGGCCACAGCCTGGGTCTGGCAGTTGTGGCCGAAGGCGTTGAAGAGCGCAGCCAGCTGGATGCGCTGACGGCGATGGGCTGTGATCAGGTGCAGGGTTATTTCATCAGCCCGGCGCTGCCCTTTGATGAGCTGTGTTATTTCCTCGATGCCTATCGAATGGGTCGCGAGGACGAAATCCTCTGCAGCCGTTGAATCGGCAACGGACCTAGCTGGGCCTTCTATCCAGCTGCCGATATTGCAGCGCCTCGGCCAGATGTGGGCGGCCGATGTCCTGTTTGTTTTCCAGGTCGGCGAGGGTACGCGCCACTTTCAGTGCCCGGTGGCTGGCACGGTGCGACAGGCCAAGCTGCTCGATCGCGCGTTCCATCCAGCGCGCATCCGCCTCCTGCAGCGGGCAATGATCGCGTAATCCCGCCAGATCCAGGTGTGCATTCAATCGGCCCTGACGCTGTTGCTGGCGTTGTCGCGCGGCGGTGACCTGGGCTGCCGCCTCGGCGCTGTTGGGTTTGCCCGGCTCCTTGCTGGCGAGGCTGAAGGCTTCGTTGTGCATCGCCACGTGCAGGTCGATCCGGTCCAGCAGCGGGCCGGACAGTTTGCTGCGATAGCGTTCCACTTGCTCGGCCGAGCAGCGACAGCGCCCGGATGGATCGCCCTGATAACCGCAGGGGCAGGGATTCATGGCGGCAATCAACTGAAAACGTGCGGGAAAGCTGAGTTGTTCCCGCGCCCGCGCAATGTGGATCTCGCCCGACTCCATGGGCTCACGCAGCATCTCCAGCACCTTGCGATCAAACTCCGGCAATTCATCGAGAAACAGCACGCCACGGTGCGCCTGACTGATCTCGCCTGGTCGCGGCTGACTGCCGCCGCCGACCAGCGCCGCGGCGGATGCACCATGATGGGGCGCGCGAAAGGGCCGGATTGGCCAGCTTTGTAACGGGCCCTGGCCACACACCGACTGAATGGCCGCGACTTCCAGCGCTTCGCTCTCGACCAGCGGCGGCAGAATGCCGGGTAACCGGCTCGCCAGCAGTGTCTTGCCGGTGCCGGGAGGACCGAATAAAAGCAGATTGTGACCACCACTGGCCGCGACGATCAGCGCGCGTTTGGCCTGTGCCTGACCCTGCACTTCGTCAAGATCAGCGTTGTAGCGCGGCATCGCAGGCGCAGGGTTGGCCATTACCGGTTCGAGTGCCCTTTCGCCGCGCAGGTGCTCGCAGAGTTCCAGGAGATGGTCGGCTGCGACTATGTTCAATCCTCGCACGAGCGCCGCTTCCATGGCATTGGCGCGTGGCAGCAGCAGGGTGCGGCCCTGGTCGCGACAGGCGAGCGCTGCCGGTAACACGCCCTGGACCGGGCGTAATTCGCCGGACAGCGCCAGCTCGCCCAGGCATTCACATTGGTCCAGTGCGTCGGCGGGGATCTGTCCGCTGGCGGATAACAGGCCCAGGGCAATCGCCAGATCGAAACGCCCGCCTTCCTTGGGCAGGTCGGCGGGCGCCAGATTGATGGTGATGCGTTTCAGACTGGGGAATTCCAGGCGGGCATTCTGCAGGGCGCTGCGCACACGGTCCTTGCTCTCGCGCACGGCGGTTTCGGGCAGTCCGACCAGTGTCAGGCTGGGCATGCCATTGGCCAGGTGCACTTCGACGGTGACGGCAGGGGCCTGCACGCCCAGCTTGGCGCGGCTGTGGACAATCGCCAGGGACATGATCACTCCTTGATCAGGCCCACCTGCGGATCAGGTGGACGGTGTGTGCGTGCCTTGCTCGATGGCTTCCACGCGTTTCTCCAGGGCTTCGAGCCGTGCGCGGGTACGTTCCAGTACTACCCGCTGCGTTTCGAACTCTTCCCGGCTGACCACGTCGAGCCTGGACAGTGCGCTTTGCACCAGAGCCTTGAGATGCAGCTCTATATCCGGGCCCGGCAGCCCTTTCTCGTTGATCAGCAAGCGTGCGGCCTGGCTGCTGACCGCTCCAATCAAGACTTTATGCAACATGGCAGATCACTCTCGCGGGGCCCCGGCAGATTACGGGTTTCTGAAAAGCGTTGCGCGCGATCACGCTACGTTTTGAGAAATCGTACTACCTGTGAGCGAAAAAAACGCAGTTTAGCACAGGCCCCAGCGGTGCTTCGTGGGGCTGCGTCTGTGTTCATCCATGGCGCATTGTGGATTGCTGCGTGCACCAGAGTGGGGCGTTCGGAGCGCAGCCGGTTCGCTTACAGGCATGTCAAATAGCGCATAACACCATGATTATAAAAGAGATATTGAATGTGGCAGGGTTTCTGCAATGCATTCTGCAGCTGCAGCTGGTAGGCGAACCAATTTGGGTTCCTTCCTGGAAGCGAGCTTGGCTTTACCGAAGGGAGCACGGAGACGAAGCAGTTGCATTGAGCATAGGGACCGTTGCCAGACCAGTTTCGCCGCAAGGATCGATAACTGCGACAGCCTCCATGCGTCGTCCCGTTTCTCAAAGCCTCTAACTCGGCATAGACTTGTCCCTGTCCCCCAGGGCAGTCCATATACACGGGAGTATCGATATGAAATTAGTAACGGCTGTTATCAAGCCATTCAAGCTGGATGACGTGCGTGAAGCCTTATCCGAGATCGGGGTTCAGGGCATCACGGTAACCGAGGTCAAGGGTTTTGGCCGACAGAAGGGGCATACCGAGCTTTATCGTGGCGCGGAATACGTAGTGGATTTCCTGCCCAAGGTGAAGATCGATGTGGCAATCGGAGATGACATGCTCGACCGGGTTATCGAGGCGATTACCAAGGCAGCAAACACCGGGAAGATCGGTGACGGAAAGATCTTCGTAGTCAATCTGGAGCAGGCGATCCGCATCCGCACCGGGGAAACCGATACGGACGCAATCTAGGGATCGTTTAATTGACGCAGTAACCAAGCCTATTTGGGGGGCTTATTATGGATATCTCGCAAGTGACGTATGCGTTGGATACGTTCTATTTTCTGCTGTGCGGCATTCTGGTGATGTGGATGGCCGCCGGTTTCGCCATGCTCGAGGCCGGCCTGGTCCGCGCCAAGAGCACCACCGAAATTCTGGCCAAGAACATTGCACTGTTCGCTATCGCGTCGGTGATGTATCTGCTGGTTGGCTACTACATCATGTACTCCTCCGACAGCCCGATCTTTCCAAGCCTGGGCTTTCTGATCGGTAGCGAAAATACCGTCGAGGCGGTGCTGGCGGGTGGGGACGATGCGCCCTATTACTCTTCCCGCGCCGACTTCTTCTTCCAGATCGTCTTCGCTGGCGCCTGTATGTCGATTGTGTCGGGTGCGGTGGCCGAGCGTATGAAGCTCTGGTCCTTCCTGTTGTTCGCGGTGATCATGACCGGCTTTATCTATCCTATCCAGGGCGCCTGGAGCTGGGGCGGCGGCTGGTTGTCGGATATCGGCTACTCGGATTACGCCGGCTCCGGCATTGTGCACATGGCCGGTGCTGCAGCGGCTCTGGCGGGTGTCCTGGTGCTCGGCCCACGCCGGGGCAAGTACGGACCCAACGGTCAGATCAACGCCATTCCGGGTTGTAACCTGGCGCTGGCAACACTGGGTATCTTCATCCTGTGGATGGGCTGGTTCGGCTTTAACGGCGGCTCGGAACTGAAAATCTCCGACATCGATTCGGCCAACAACGTGGCCCAGGTACTGGTCAACACCAACCTGTCTGCGGCGGGCGGCCTGATCGCGGCGATGATTGTGTCCCGCATCCTGTTCGGCAAGACTGACCTGACCATGATCCTCAACGGGGCACTGGCAGGCCTGGTCTCCATCACCGCTGATCCGCTGTCACCCAGCGCGCTCTCGGCGATGATGATCGGTGCGGTCGGCGGTGTGCTGGTGGTGTTCAGCGTACTGGGACTGGACAAGCTGAAGCAGGACGATCCGGCCGGCGCCATCTCTGCCCACGGTACTGCAGGTATCTGGGGCGTGATGGCGGTGCCGCTGACCAACGCCGAGGCGACCTTCGGCGGCCAGTTGGCGGGCGTGGTCGGGATCTTCTTCTGGGTGTTCCTCGCCAGTCTGCTGGTCTGGTATATCATCAAGGCAATCATTGGTGTGCGCATCAGTGAGGAAGAGGAGTATGAAGGCGTCGATATGTCCGAGTGCGGCATGGAAGCCTACCCGGAATTTACCAACAGCAAGGCCTGAGCATCTTGAGATTGCCCATGCTTTGACACGGTAACGTCACCCAGACAGGGCGCCATTTGGCGCCCTGTTTGCGTCTGGATACCAGAGGAGAACATTGCGATGTGGTTGCAACGAAATATCACCCTCAAACCCCGTCCCCGCGGCTTTCACCTGGTGGATGAGGAGATCCTGTCCGCATTGCCCGAACTGGCGGAGGTGAACATGGGCCTGCTTCACCTGTGGTTGCTGCACACCTCCGCCTCGCTCAGCATCAACGAAAATGCCGATCCGCTGGTACGCGGCGATCTCGAAGCCTTTCTCCGTCGGCTGGTACCGGACGACACAGCCTATTTCAAACACACCTACGAAGGGCCGGATGACATGACCGCACATGTCAAAGCCAGCCTGCTCGGCGTGCAGCTGAGCGTCCCGGTCAGCAAGGGGCGGCTCGCCACCGGTACCTGGCAGGGGATCTACCTGGGTGAGCACCGCGAACAGGCCGGCAGCCGGCGCGTGCTGGCGACGCTGCAGGGCTCAGCCTGATGTTTGCGCGGGTAAACTTGCCAGTGGGAGTGCGGTCACATCCTAGGGTCTGTTAACGTTTCGTCGCGGCAGTGATAAAACGTCAACAGGCCTAAACCATCGGACAGGAGAACACTATGCAGGCGGAGACTTTCCAGTATCTACTGGAATGGACTACCAAGTTCCACAATCACATGGCCACGTGCCTGGAGGACGCGCTCGACGAGCAACAGGACGAATGCGCCAGATGGCTGATGAAGTATGTGGCTGAGCATGAACGCACGCTTGCCACGGAAGTAGAAGGCTTCAAGCGTCAGGCTGATCCCAAGGCGCTGAATACCTGGTTGTATGAACACCTTACCGAAACGCTGCCGCCGAATGATCGGCGCAAACTGCCGTTCGGCACCATGACCTTCGAGGAGATCGCCAGCGAGGTCGTCGACGTGCATAACCAGATCATCAATACCTACGAGGCCATGGCCAACAAGGCGGCGATTCCAGAAGCACAGGAGTTGATGGAGGAAGTCATGAAAGCTGAGCAAGGGGTGCTGCGTCAGATGGCGGACCGCATCAGCAGCTCACGGGAAATGTGAGCCGAGGGGTCGCTTCACGCCGCCCGCCCGGTGCACAAATCACGGTGAAAGCACAGAGGCTCTACGCCAGGCTTCAACACCGGGAGGCAAGCTGGTAAAAATCTGTATTTGGTGCTGGCCAAATTCTCTGGTTGCGCTATAAATAGCCTGTTTTTTTCTGCGCGAGACCAAGGTATGAGTGACGACGACATCGAAGATCAAGATCAGGACCAGGAATTGGACGGACTGAACGACCCCAATGTGGATGACACATCCGAAGATGAGGTCGACGAGCCGGTGGTAAAGCCTCGCAAGAAGGCTGCTGCGGAGGATCCGCTGGATGGGTTGTCTGTCGAGGCCAAAGCGCGTGAGCGGGAGCGGCTTGAGCAGCAGATTGCCGAATTCATGGCGCGCGGCGGGCGCGTCCAGGAGATTGATTCCAATGTGGTTAGCGACCCGCCGAAAAAGCCGGACAGCAAATACGGGAGTAGACCGATCTAGCCTATCGCTCTGTTCGAATGGATGCCACGTCCAGGTCGTAGCGCTGTAGCCACTCTGGTATCTCGCTCAGACAGCGCACTTCGCCGTGCGGCCTCGGCTGATCCGGCCAGGGCAGGCCGAGGCGATTGAACCAGAGCGTGTGCAGCCCCACGGCCTGGGCGCCCTGCATGTCGTCAACCGGATGGTCGCCGATATGCAGGGTTTCCTCCGGTTCTGCGCTTGCGCGTTCCAATGCGGCGAGGAACGGTGCCGGATCCGGCTTGCTGCGGCCGATGTCATCGGCCGACACGATAATGCTGAAATACTTCTCCAGCCCCAGGCGGCGCACATCGGCATTGCCGTTGGAAATGGTTGCCAGCTGATAATGCGGGGCCAGTTGTCGCAGCAGATTTTCCACATGCGGGAAGAAGGTCACCGCATGGCGCGCCTCGAGAAACACATCAAAACCCCGCTGCGCCAGATCCTTCACCTGTTCCTCGGTATAGCCGGCCTTGCGCAGACCCAGCTCCAGAATGGCGATACGCAGCGCAGTGACCCGGTGGCTCAGCTCCGGGTCGGCTGCCAGCACTTCCTTGCGCAAATGACGGCGCGCCTCGGCGTCCAGCCGGTCGGCAAACAGCGGGGCGTTACCCTTCAGCCAGTCGAGCAGGGTCAGTTCGGCGGCGGCGACCACTGACTCAGTTTCCCAAAGCGTGTTATCCAGATCGAATGTCAGCAAGCGGATCATGATTCGTCTCGGTTCTTGGGTGCGCCAGGCTTGTCTGCGGACTTTCTGGCGCGGGGATGACTCTGATCATACACCTGTGCCAGATGCTGGAAATCCAGATGCGTATAGATCTGGGTGGTGCTGATGTCGGCATGGCCAAGCAGCTCCTGCACGGCGCGCAGGTCGCCGGAGGACTCCAGAATATGACTGGCGAAGGAGTGCCGCAGCATATGCGGATGCAGATGTTGACCAATCTGCTGCACACCACGCTGCCGCACCCTCAGCTGGATCGCTCTGGTCGTCAGGCGGCGCCCCTGCTTGCCGACGAACAGCGGTTGGTCAGGACTGTCGACCAACAGCCGCACCTTCAGCCAGCGCTGCAAGGCTTCGCGGGCGTGACGGCCGACCGGCACAATACGGGTCTTGTTGCCCTTGCCGAGCACCCTGACTTCGCCGGCGGTCAGATCCAGTTCGTGCACGTCGAGCCCGGCCAGTTCGGCGAGGCGCAGTCCGGAGGAATAGAACAGCTCGAGCATGGCGTGATCACGGATGGCCAGCCAATCGTCGTCATCGCTCTCATTGAGCAGCCGCGCGGTCAGGTCGGCGTCCAGCGCCCGGGGCAGTTTGCGCGGTGACTTGGGTGCGCGCAGGTCCAGCGCCGGGTTGTGCCGACAGCGGCGTTCGCGGATGAGATAGCGGTACAGGCTGCGCACCGAGCTGAGTGCCCGTTGCAGGCTGCGACCAGACAACCCCTGTTCGTGTCGCCGGGCCACAAAACGGCGCAGATACTCGGTATCAACCATGGACCAGTCGCTCACGCCCTGCTCGTGCAGGTAGTCGCGAAGACCCGTCAGGTCATGCCGGTAAGCCTCCAAGGTGCGCGGGGACAGCTGGCGCTCGCTGCGCAGATGCTCGAGAAACTGCTCCAGGTCGGTTTGCAACAGACGTTAACCCTTGGGTTCATCGATCATCGGGCGCTGGCGCAGCAATACGCGCGCCAGGGCGTCGGCCACATACCCCAGAAACAGCGTACCCGTTGCGCTCTTGTATTGCTGCGCGTCGCGGCTGCCGAGCGCTAGCACGCCATGCAGCCCGTGATGCTGGATCGGCGCGAGGGCCGTGGAGGCGACCTCCTGGCCGGATTCACCAAACAGGAATCCCAACTCATCGGGGCGCAGCACGCCGCTCAGGGTCTTGTTGCTGTCCAGCAGGTGACCGATGGCTTCCCGCGCTTCGCTGTGCGTAACGCAGCGAGCATTGGTAAAGCGGTTGGCTTCGCTGAACAGGATCAGGCTGACGAAGGGCACCTGAAAATCGTTGCGCAGACTGTCTTCAATACTGGCAATCACCTGATCCAGGCTCTGGGCTTCGAGCAACCCCAGCACCAGACGGCGGCTTTTCTCGAACAGCCGGTCGTTCTCCCGGGCCACTTCCATCAGATGATTGAGGCGATGCCGCACTTCGATATTGCGCTCACGCAACAGCTTGACCTGACGCTCTACCAGCGAGACTGACTGGCCACGCTGGTGCGGGATGATGAGGTCGGGCAGTAGCTCGTCATACTCGGCAAAAAAAGCCGGATGCTGGCGCAGATACTCGACTACCTGTGCGGCATCCACCGGGGTCTCTTGTGGTTCGGTCTTATCGGTCATACGCGTACCTGTCCCTCATAAACCCGGCTCGCTGGTCCGGTCATCATGACGGGGCGGCCGTCCCCGTCCCAGCTGATGTGCAGTGTGCCGCCGGGCAGAACAATATCCACCGGCGAGTCGAGCAGCCCCATGCGGATCCCCGCCACGGCGGCAGCGCAAGCGCCGGTACCGCAGGCGCGGGTTTCGCCGGCGCCGCGCTCATAGACCCGCAGACGCGCATTGTGCCGATCAAGGATCTGCATGAAGCCGGCATTGACCCGACGTGGGAACCGCGGGTGGCGCTCAATCGCAGGGCCAAGCCGTTCGACGGCGAATGTGTCCACATCGTTAACCAGCGTGACACAGTGCGGGTTGCCCATGGATACCGCGGCCACCTCCAGCTGTTCGCCCTCAACTTCCAACGGATAGAGCACCGCCTCGGCGTCGGCTTCGAAGGGAATGGCCGCCGGGGTAAAGCGCGGCGCACCCATATTCACAGTCACCCGGCCGTCGTCACCGACATTGAGCACGATAGGCCCGCCGCTGGTCTCCACATGGATCTCGGATTTGGCTGTGAGACGCTTGTCCTGCACGAAGCGTGCGAAGCAACGCGCCCCGTTGCCACATTGCTCGACCTCGCTGCCATCGGCATTGAAGATCCGGTAGCGGAAGTCCGCCTCCGGGCTGCGTGGCGGCTCGACCACCAGCAGCTGATCGAAGCCCACGCCGGTATTACGGTCGCTCCACAGGCGAATCAGGCGGGGTGAGAGTTGAACGTGCTGGGTAATCAGGTCGATGACCATGAAGTCGTTACCCAACCCGTGCATCTTGGTGAATCGCAGCAGCATGTCAGGCCTCAGGCAGCAGTGACTCGCCAGCGAACAGCTCGCTGACTGTCTCGCGCCGGCGAATGAGATGTGTGCTGGTGCCGTCGACCATGACTTCGGCCGCACGCGGGCGCGTGTTGTAGTTCGAGCTCATGACGAAGCCGTAGGCCCCGGCGGAGCGCACTACCAGCAGATCGCCGGCGGCGAGGGCCAGCTCTCTGTCCTTGCCGAGGAAATCCCCGGTTTCACAGACTGGTCCGACAATATCCCAGGTGGATGCTGGCACATCGCTGCGCGGCTGGACGGCGTCGATGCCCATCCAGGCGCTGTACAGGGCAGGGCGGATCAGGTCGTTCATCGCCGCGTCGATAATCGCGAAGTTCTTGTGTTGGGTTGGCTTGAGCATGTTCACCGCAGTGAGCAGCACGCCGGCGTTGGCAACGATCGAACGCCCCGGCTCGAACATCAGTTCCAGGTCGCGACCGGCCAGCTGCTCGAGCACCTTGGCGAGGTAGCTACCCGGTGCGGGCGGCTGCTCATCGCGATAGGTGACGCCGAGCCCGCCACCGAGGTCCAGATGGCGGATCTGGATGCCGTCTGCGGCCAGCGCGTCGATCAGCCCGAGCAGGCGCTGCAGTGCATCAAGGAATGGCGTGTCATCGGTCAGCTGGGAGCCGATGTGGCAATCCACGCCGCGCACATCGATATTCGGCAGCTCGGCGGCGCGCCGGTAGACGGCCGGGGCGTTAGCAATATCGATACCGAACTTGTTCTCTTTCAAACCCGTGGAAATATAGGGGTGGGTGCCGGCATCCACATCCGGGTTCACGCGCAGCGATACCGGCGCTTGCACGCCCAGTTCTGCGGCGACCTGTTGCAGGCGTTCAAGCTCGGGTTCGGATTCCACATTGAAACAATGGATGCCTAGCTCCAGCGCGCGGCGCATTTCGTCGGCCGTCTTGCCCAGACCGGAAAACACCACCCGGGACGGATCGCCGCCTGCGGCCAGCACCCGCTCCAGCTCACCGCCGGAAACGATGTCAAAACCGGCGCCGAGGCGTGCCAGGACATTCAGCACTGCCAGATTGGAGTTGGCCTTTACTGCAAAGCAGACCAGGTGGGGCACGCCCGCAAGGGCGTCGTCCCAGGCGCGGTAGGCCTGTTCGATTGCCTGGCGCGAGTAGACGAAACAGGGGGTGCCATACTGTGCGGCAACCGCGGACAGGGCGACGGACTCGGCGTGTAGCGCGCCGTTCTGGTATTCAAAGGCTGTCATTGGGCGATTCACTGCTCTTCGGTGGGTTGCTGGTTCAGCTCGTCGCGGGCCGGCTCGACTGTCTCGCTGGGCGTTTGCTGGGGCAGAAACAATGGGCCTTTCTGGCCGCAGCCGGCCAGGACCAATATTCCGAAGATCAGGGCGATGGATCGCTTCATGGAAAAAACCTTGTTGATAAACAGAGAATATCCGGCAGTATACCCAGCCGTCAGGTTCGACGCACCCGGCCGGGTCTGGTTGGGGTCTGCTGACGTTGCGTTGTATTAGAGGACAAACATGAACGAACTCACTGAAGCCGACTTCAATTCGCAGGTCGATCACGTCCAGGACAAGATCGAGCACGCCGTCGATGCCTGCGGCCTGGATCTGGAGATGGAGCAGGTCGAAGGATCGCTCATCCTGCATATGGGCGATGGTACGCGCGTGGTAATAGGCCGTCAGCCAGCCTCGCGGGAACTGTGGCTCGCTGCTCCAGGTGCGACTTTGCATTTCGGTTTTGATGCAGAGCAGGGCTGGGTCTACGACAATGATGACGAGACACTGGGCGAGGTGCTCGGCCGGGTTCTGGGTGATCTGCTAGGCGATGAGGTTGAGCTGGATATTGATTGATGACGCACGTAGATGCGTGTCGATTGTCATCCCCGCAGCGTCACCTGAGGTGTTTCCTGCCCCTCAATGACCTGCGGGAAGACCAAACCGGTATCGTTCAGCGAAGAATGGTCAGCAGTGCCTGACAGTGCTCGGCAGCCTCGATACCCAGGCTAGTCAGATATCCCCCATCAATTTGTGTTACCAATCCTTTCTCGTGCAGCCGTTTGGCGGCGGCTACGGTCTGCTCTGGCGCGTCGTGGGCGTGAATCTTGAGCCCCTCCAGGGTGTTGGCCAGGTTGAATTGGCCGAGCAGGTTGATGTCTTCAATTTCTTCCGGTGTCAGCATGGGCATTACCTTTCTGGTGGGTTGGAGCCGCTTGGATATCGCCAGTCTAGCCCTAAACCGGTGCGAGTTGGTGGCTCTTTCGGCGATGCGAGGCTAGCGTTTGTTCTGCGCGGGTTTTCGCCTGTTCTACCGGGTGCCATGGTGTAGCAATCATTCACTGAATTTATGTCGATGTACCTCGGACGTTCGCATCGTTACAACTGTATCAGCCGCATTCCAAACCCATAAGGAGACGCAAAATGCTCACGCTTCACGGTTTCAATGTCAGCAACTATTTCAACATGGTCAAACTAGCCCTGATGGAAAAGGGCATAGAGTTCAAGATTAACAACGTGCACCCCAGCCAGGACGAATCCTTTCTGGCGATCAGCCCGCGGGGCAAGGTGCCCTGCCTGCAGACTGAGCAAGGCTTCATCAACGAGACCAATGTCATCCTCGAATACCTAGAGGAAACCCAAGATGGCAAACCGCTGCTGCCGCAGGATCCGTTCCGCCGCGCCGAGGTGCGTGCACTGACCAAGGAAATCGAGCTGTATATCGAGCTGCCGGCGCGCTCCTGCTACCCGGAAGTGTTCTTCGGCGGCAAGGTAGATCAGCTGGTCAAGGACAAGGCCAGGGCGGACCTGCTCGCCGGCGTGGCAGCGCTGAAGCGCCACGGCAAGTTCTCGCCCTATGTCGCGGGTGAGGAGATGACCATCGCCGACATCATGTTCCTGTTCAGCATCGATCTGGCCTCCGCTGTAGCGAAAAAGCTGTTCGGTCTGGACCTGCTTGCAGACCTTCCTGAGGCAAAAGCGCTGCTGACCCAGCTGAGTCAGAATCCGCATGTCCAGCAGATCGAGGCGGACAAGAAAGAAGAAATGGCAGGGTTCCTGGCCGCGGCGCGCGCTCGGAAGTAAGCGAATCAATCGCTGACATGCACGCTGCCGCAGACGAGACCCAGGCCAATGGAAGGTCGAGTTCCATCTCGACCATAGGTGTCCGCGGCTCGGAGATCGGCCAGGATGAAACCTGGCCCTCCATAGCGGGTGCTCTTGTAGAGCGTGGAATGCGAACTCACGTCAGTCGCGTAGGGTTTCCCGGGAGCGTCGAGTTCCATCTCGACCAAAGGTGTGTGCGGCTCGGAGATCGGCCAGGATGGAACCTGGCCCTCCATAGCGGGTGCTCTTGTATAGCGTGGAGTTCGAACTCACGTCAGCCGCGTAGGCTTTCCCGGGAGGTTCGAGCACCAGCTCGTACCACGCTTGCCGGCGACGCAGGGTAGCGGCTCATCCCCATCGAGCTACGCCTCAAGAAACATCTCAAGCAAATCGTTAAGAAACAGCCGTCCGCGCTCGGTTGGGCGCAGGCGGTGGTCCCACACCTCAAGCAGGCCCTTGTCCTTGGCGAGCTGCAATTGCCCAGCAATGGCATCCAGCGGCTGGCCCGTTCGCGCCAGGTAGTACTCGGTCGGTACACCTTCGACCAGTCGCAGGGCATTCATCAGAAAATCGAAGGGCCGTTCCGCTGCACCCAATTCCTTGCGTCCGGAGCAGAAGGGGCGGGCCGGCTCCAGGTAGTCCTTCGGCGTGCGGGTTTTCCAGTAGCGTTCGATGCGCCCGTCCGGGTGGCTGAGCTTGCCGTGGGCGCCAGCGCCGATACCGATAAAGTCGCCATACTGCCAATAGTTGAGATTGTGCCTGGCCTGCTGACCCCGGGCGTAGGCGGAGACCTCGTACTGGATGAATCCGGCTTCGGCCAGGCGCGCCTGGCCTGCTTCCTGGATATCCCAGAGCACATCTTCGACCGGCAAGGTCGGCGGCCGCGAGTAGAACACCGTGTTGGGTTCCAGCGTCAGTTGATACCAGGACAGGTGTTCAGGTTCCAGCGCGATCGCCTGCTCGATATCGGCCCGCGCGTCTGCCAGCGTTTGCCCCGGCAGGCCGTGCATCAGGTCCAGATTGAGATTGTCGAAGCCGGCGCGGCGAGCCATGGCCACCGCGCTCAGCGCTTCGCGGTCGTCGTGAATGCGCCCCAGTGCCTTGAGGTGCGCCGGGTTGAAGCTCTGGATGCCGATCGACAGGCGGTTGATGCCCGTGCTGCGATAGTCGGCGAACTTGTTCTGTTCGAAGGTGCCAGGGTTGGCTTCCAGGGTGATTTCGATATCCGCAGCGAAATTCAGCCGAGTGGCCATCGCCTCCAGCAGCCGACCGAGGCTAGCAGCCGAGAACAGGCTTGGCGTGCCGCCGCCAAAGAAGATCGAGGTGAGTTCGCGGCCGTAGGTGGCAGGCAAATCCTGTTCGAGATCGGCAATCAGTGCATCGATATAGTCGTCTTCAGGCAGCGCGCTGTCGCTGGTATGTGAATTGAAATCACAGTACGGGCATTTGCGCACGCACCAGGGAATGTGGACGTAAGCGGCCAGCGGCGGCAGTTGCAGGGAGTGGCCCACGCCAGCTGACGCCGGCGCGGAGGGGGCAATGCTCACGACAGACCGAGGCGCGAGCGCAGTTGCGCCATGGCCCGGCCCCGGTGACTCAGGCGGTTCTTGTCAGCCGCATTGAGTTCGGCGCTGGCGCATTCGGTTTCCGGGACCCAGAACAGGGGGTCATAGCCAAATCCGTTGCTGCCGCGCGCCTCGGTCAGTATGCGGCCATGCCAGACGCCCTCACAGATGACTGGGGTCGGATCCTCGGCATGCGTCATTAACGC
Organism: Pseudomonas saliphila; assembly: GCF_008638345.1. GTDB lineage: Bacteria > Pseudomonadota > Gammaproteobacteria > Pseudomonadales > Pseudomonadaceae > Halopseudomonas > Halopseudomonas saliphila. The sequence continues at coordinate 138,656 of NZ_VTVA01000007.1, forward strand.
CACCACGGAAATGAAGCGCGCACCGCGTTGCGCGTCCGGCACCCCGGCAAGGGCCTCTAGCAGCTTGGCATTGTTCGCCGCATCGCCGCCGCCGTCTGCGTAACGGGCGGAATAGATACCCGGCGCGCCACCCAGGGCATCGACCGCCAATCCCGAATCATCCGCCAGGGCCGGCAGGCCGGACGCGCGTGCAGCGTGCCGCGCCTTGAGGATGGCGTTTTCGATGAAGGTGAGCCCGGTTTCTTCTACTTCCTCGCTGACAAACTGGCTCTGCGGCAGCACTTCCACCGCATCGCCAAGCATCGTTTGCAGCTCGGCCAGTTTGCCGCGGTTACCGCTGGCCAATACCAGTTGGCGAAATGGCAGCACCCTATTCATCCGGGTGAAATTCCTGCATGAAGTTCATGGTGTGCTCAGGCGCGCCTTCTTCAGCTTGCACCGTCACTTCGAACCGCAGCACCCCGCGCTGGGCAGCGGTGTAGTTGGCAACAAAGTAGATGGATTCCTCTTCCTGGACGCGGATGAAATCAAGCTTCTGACGCTGCTCCAGCACGTTGCGTACGTTGCCTTCGACAATCGCATCGACCGGCACCCGGCCTTCCGGGGTCTGGCGCTGAACGGCGATGTTAATCACCCCGTGGGTGGGGCCTCGCTCCAGCCCGACGTTGGAGGCGACTTCGGGCGGCAGGTAACTGCTGTTGAATACAGTGCGGTACACCAGCAGATCACCGAAGCGTTCAGGCTCAGCCGGGCTTTGCACTTGGGCCATGGCGAGAGGGGTGGCTAGAAACAGGATGGTGCATAGCAGCTTGCGTAACATGACGGTACTCCTTGATCAGCGTGTAACACGGTAGATTGCGATCTCACCCAACAAGTTCGGCCATAGCGCGCTCAGTCTTCCGGCCTGATGCGACTGGTCGACGACCAGGCGGTCGAGGATCTGAATAGAGCGCTCGCGGCACAAATCTTCGAAATCCCGGAACGTGCAGAAGTGGATGTTCGGGGTGTTGTACCAAGTGTAGGGCATGAATTCGGACACCGGCATCTCGCCGCGCAATCCGAGGTACAAACGGCAGCGCCAGTGCGCGAAGTTGGGGAAGGTCAGAATGCCTTCCTTGCCGATGCGCAGCATGTCCTCGAGGACGCGATCAGGGTAGTGCATGGCCTGCAATGACTGGGTCATGACCACCGTGTCAAAGCTCTTGTCCTCGAAGTTGTCGAGTTTCTTATCCAGATCCTGCTCGATCACGTTGACGCCCTTGCGCACACAGGCGCTGATCTTCTCGGGGTCGATCTCCAGGCCGTAACCGTGCACGCCCCGGTGGTCGCGCAGATAGCTCAACAGCTCGCCATCGCCGCAGCCGAGGTCAAGCACGTGGCTGTCGGGCTTAATCCATTGTTCGATGATCTGCAGGTCAGCGCGCAGGGTCATGCATCCACCTCAATACGGTTCATATAACCACTCAGGGCGTCGGCATAGCGGGGGATCGGCAGCAAAAAGGCGTCGTGGCCCTGGGCTGCCTCAATCTCCAGATAACTCACGGGTTTGTTGGCGGCCATCAGCGCGTTGACCAGCTCGCGGGAGCGGGCCGGAGAGAAGCGCCAGTCAGTAGTGAAAGAAATCACCAGAAAGCGTGCCCTGACGTGCTCCAGGGCCTTGGTCAAGTCGCCGCCATGCGCTTCGGCGGGATCGAAATAATCCAGCGCCTTGGTCATCAACAGGTAGGTGTTGGCGTCGAAGCGGGCGGAAAACTCCTGGCCCTGATAGCGCAGATAGCTTTCAACCTGAAATTCCACGCTGGTGAAATCGTAGTTGAGGCGATCGGTACGTAGTTCGCGACCGAATTTCTCACCCATCGAGTCATCCGACAGATAGGTGATGTGGCCGACCATGCGCGCCAGCATCAGCCCCCGCTTGGGGATGACGCCAAAGGCGGCGTAATCGCCATTGTGGAAATCCGGATCGGTGATGATCGCCTGGCGCGCCACTTCGTTGAAGGCGATGTTCTGCGCCGACAATTTCGGCGCCGCAGCGATTGCCACACAATGGCGCACGCGTTCGGGATAGCTGATCGCCCACTGGATAGCCTGCATGCCACCCAGGCTACCGCCGACCACGGCGGCCCAGCAATCAATGCCCAGGGTGTCGGCCAGGCGCGCCTGACTATGCACCCAGTCCTCGACGGACAGCACCGGAAAAGTGGCACCATAGCTTTTGCCGGTGCGCGGGTTAATGCTGCCGGGACCGGTGGAGCCGTGGCAGCCGCCAAGATTATTCGGGCTGACCACAAAGAAACGGTTGGTATCGATGGGCTTGCCCGGGCCGATGCAGGCATCCCACCAGCCAGGTTTGCGGTCATCTGCGTTGTGATAACCGGCGGCATGGTGGTGACCGGACAGCGCATGGCATACCAGCACCGCATTGCTGCGACTGGCATTCAGAGTGCCGTAGGTTTCGTATACCAGGTCAAACTGGTTCAGAGTCTTGCCGCAGGCCAGCCGCAGCGGCTCTGAGAAGGACTGGTGCTGGGGAGCAACCAGACCGACTGAATCAGCAGGGAATCCGGACATCGAGAGTGTGTTCCTTAAAAAACTGGGGCGTAGAAGAGGGTAGATACAGCACGCGCATCCAGCTAACGAGGCGCCAGTCTAAAGAGCGCAACGGGTGGGTGCAATATCAGCAGCGACTGATCTCCAGTTCGGCCGGCAGGACCGCAGGCGCTTTTATTGCTACGCGCTTCTGCCGGCTCTGCTGGCCACTGAGCAAGGTCACGCGTTGTTTGGGCACGGCGAAGGCGTTGGCCAGAAACTTGAGCAGCATTTCGTTGGCCTTGCCGTCCACGGGCGGTGCGTTGATTCGGATCTTCAGACGGTCACCGTGCAGGCCGGCAAAGCCAACGCCCCTGGCGCCAGGCTGCAGATGACAGTCCAGAATCAGACTGTCGTCGCGCCAGGAGTAGAACGCCATAGGCTCGCTCCGTTGGCTGTTCCCGGCGCTCAGAGCGCCAGGGTCAGACCGCGGGGCATGCCGGTGGCGGCGGCCACATTGGCGATCACCAGCATGTCGATCAGGCGCAGGGCTATGAAGGCAAAAATCGGCGACAGATCCAGCCCGCCCATCGAGGGAAGTATGCCGCGGATCGGGGCCAGCACCGGTTCGCAGAGCTGTTGCACCAGCATGGCTGCCGGGTTGTTGCTCTGCGGCGCGACCCAGGACAGGATGACGCTGATAATCAGCGCAAAGAAGAAGATCTTCAGGAACAGGGCTGTCACCCCTATCACCGACCAGATCAGCAGTTGCGCGATATTGGGTAACGCATAGCCCATCAGTTTGATGATAATGGCCACCAGTACCAGCTGGATCAGCAGCGCCAGCACCAGTGCGGCCAGATCCAGCCCGCCGAGGCCCGGAACCACCTTGCGCAGCGGCTTGAGCAACGGCTGGGTGACGCGCACGATAAACTGTGACAGCGGATTGTAAAAGTCAGCCCGCACCAGCTGCAGGATAAAGCGGAGCAGCACTACCAGCAGATACAGGCTGCCCAGCGTCTGCACCAGGTAGATCGCTGCCATATTGACATTATTCATTGTGGTTCCTCAGGCAAGTTCCTTGGACATTTCGGCGGCACGCGCAGCGGCGGCCTGCATTGCCCGCGCGACGATCCCCGGCAGGTCTTCTTGGGTAAAGCTGTTGATCGCACGTTCGGTGGTCCCGCCCGGGGAGCTGACGCGGCGGCGCAACTCCGCGGCATCGACATCGCTGTGCACCGCCATGTCCGCTGCGCCCAGCGCGGTATACAGGGTCAGGCGTTCAGCGGTGGCGCGCGGTAAGCCAAGCTGCTCACCGGCGGCAATCATGGCCTCCATCATGTAGAAAAAATAGGCCGGACCGCTGCCGGACACGGCAGTCACCGCGTCGATCTGCGCTTCGTCATCCAGCCACAGGCTGATGCCGACCGCGTTGAGAATGTCTTCGGCCTGGCGTTTCTGCTCGGGCGACACGGCGGCATTGGCAAACAGGCCGCTGACACCCTGTCGGCGCAGCGACGGCGTGTTGGGCATGCAGCGGACGATCGCCGTCTGCTCGCCGAGCCACTGGCTGAGGCTGTGACTGCTGATGCCGGCGGCAATGGAGATGATCAACTGACCGGCCTTGCGCTCAACGGGCAGGGCGCGACAGACCGCCTGCATGACCTGGGGCTTTACCGCCAGCACCAGTACGTCACATTCGGCGGCCAGGCTTGCGTTGTCCGTGGTGGTGCGGATGTTCAGCTCAGCGGCCAATTTGTCAGCCTGCTCGGCGCTGTGATCGCTGGCCAGGATGCACTCGGGTTGCATGCCCTGCTGCAGCATGCCGCCGATGAGGCTGGTGGCCATATTGCCGGCGCCGATGAAGCCGATAGTCGGAGCGGTCATGATTTATCCTTGATCCGAAAGAGAGTGTGAATAGTCCCGGGGGCCGAACAGCGCGGTACCGACGCGGACGATGGTCGAGCCTTCCTGCACGGCTTCGGTCAGGTCATCGGTCATGCCCATGGACAAGGTATCAAGCGTTTGCGGCAGCGCCTGCATGGCCTGGCGCAACTGTTGTAAGGGGATGCGCCGCGCCGCGCTGTCATCCGCTGGCGCGGGGATCGCCATCAGGCCGCGCAGCTGCAGCCGGGGCAGGCTGGATACCGCCGCCGCCAGCGCGGGCAGGTCCTCGGGCATGACGCCGGATTTGCTGTCTTCACCGCTGATATTGACCTGCAGGCAGATATTCAGCGGCGGCAGATGTTCGGGGCGCTGATCTGAGAGCCGCTGGGCGATTTTCAGCCGATCCACACTGTGCACCCAATCGAAATGTTCGGCGATGGCGCGGGTCTTGTTTGACTGAATGGGACCAATGAAATGCCAGGTCAGCGGCAGATCCTGCAGTGTGGCGATCTTGTCCAGCGCTTCCTGCAAGTAGTTCTCGCCAAAATCGCGTATGCCGTGTGCCCAGGCATCACGTATTGCGGTCGCGGGTCGGGTCTTGGTCACCGCCATCAGCGTCACCCCTTGCGGGTCGCGCTCGGCGCTCTCTGCGGCGCGGAAAATGCGGTCACGAACGTTTGCAATATTGTCTGCTATCGTGGACATTACTGTCTCTGGATACCTTGCCAATCGGATTTGATCTGCCGGCATTCTACATGCAAGCAGGACGCTATGGGGAACCCTATGGATATAACTGAGCTGTTAGCCTTCAGCGCCAAACAGGGCGCGTCGGACTTGCATCTTTCGGCCGGACTGCCGCCCATGATTCGAGTGGATGGTGACGTGCGACGGATCAACGTGCCGGCGATGGAGCACAAGCAGGTGCACGCGCTGATCTACGACATAATGAACGACAAGCAGCGCAAGGATTTCGAAGAATTCCTCGAGACTGACTTCTCCTTCGAAGTACCCGGCGTCGCCCGCTTCCGGGTTAACGCTTTCAATCAGAACCGTGGCGCCGGGGCGGTCTTCCGGACCATTCCCTCCAAGGTACTGACAATGGAAGACCTTGGCATGGGCGACGTGTTCAAGAAAATTTCCGATGTGCCGCGTGGACTGGTGCTGGTGACCGGCCCAACGGGCTCGGGCAAGTCGACCACCCTGGCGGCGATGCTCGATTATCTGAACGGCACCAAGTATCAGCACATTCTGACCATCGAAGACCCGATCGAATTCGTTCACGAGTCGAAGAAGTGCCTGATCAACCAACGCGAAGTGCACCGCGATACGCTGGGCTTCTCCGAAGCACTGCGCTCGGCGCTACGGGAAGATCCGGACATTATCCTGGTGGGCGAGATGCGCGACCTGGAAACCATTCGCCTGGCGTTGACGGCGGCGGAAACCGGGCACCTGGTGTTCGGTACGCTGCACACCACCTCGGCGGCCAAGACCATCGACCGGGTAGTAGACGTGTTCCCGGCGGAGGAAAAATCCATGGTGCGCTCGATGCTGTCGGAATCGCTGCAGGCTGTCGTCTCCCAGACGCTGCTGAAGAAGATCGGCGGCGGCCGGATTGCGGCCCACGAGATCATGATGGGCACCCCGGCGATTCGTAACCTGATTCGTGAAGACAAGGTGGCGCAGATGTATTCCGCCATCCAGACCGGTGGGAACATCGGCATGCAGACCCTGGATATGTGTCTGAAAGGCCTGGTAGCCAAGGGACTTGTCACCCGTGACGCGGCGCGCGAGAAAGCCAAAGTGGCTGATGGCATCTAACTAATTGCCAATGCAGGCCGATATGCTCATACCGGCCCGGACGGCGATCGAGGGATAGTAATGGAATTCGAAAAATTGTTGCGGCTGATGGTCGAGAAGGGCGCTTCCGACCTGTTTATCACCGCGGGCGTAGCGCCCAGCATGAAGGTAAACGGGAAAATCATGCCCGTGACCAAGACGCCGCTCTCGCCCGAGCAGACCCGGGAAACCGTGCTCGGGGTGATGACTGAAGCCCAGCGGCGTGATTTCGCCGAGTCCCGCGAGTGCAACTTCGCCATCAGCGCCCGGGGCATCGGACGCTTCCGGGTCAGCGCTTTTTATCAGCGCAATCTGGTCGGCATGGTGCTGCGACGCATCGAAGTGAACATCCCGACCATGGAAGATCTGCGGCTACCCGAGATCCTCAAGAAGTTGGCGATGACCAAGCGTGGCCTGGTGATCTTTGTCGGTGCCACGGGTACCGGTAAGTCCACTTCGCTGGCCTCGATGATCGGTTATCGCAACAAGAACTCCAGCGGCCATATCATCTCGATCGAGGACCCGATCGAATTCATCCATCAGCACCAGAATTGCATCGTTACCCAGCGTGAAGTCGGGATCGATACTGATTCCTTCGAGACCGCGCTGAAGAACACGCTGCGTCAGGCGCCGGACGTGATTCTGATTGGTGAGGTGCGGACCAAGGAAACCATGGACCACGCCGTGGCCTTTGCTGAAACCGGTCACCTGTGTCTCGCCACGCTGCACGCCAACAATGCGAACCAGGCGCTGGACCGTATCATCCACTTCTTCCCGACCGACATGCACCAGCAGGTGTGGATGGATCTGTCGCTGAACCTCAAGGCGATTGTGGCGCAGCAATTGATTCCGACGCCGGACGGCAAGGGACGGCGCGCTGCCATTGAGGTATTGCTCAATACACCGCTGGCCGCGGACATGATCCGCAAGGGCGAAGTGCATGAGCTCAAACCGTTGATGGCGCGGTCCAACGAGCTGGGTATGCAGACCTTCGATCAGGCGCTATACAGACTCTATAGCCAGGGCGAGATCACCTACGAAGATGCGCTCGCGCATGCCGACTCGGCCAACGACCTGCGTCTGTTAATCAAGCTGGGCTCGGAGACCGACGGCAAGCATCTGATGGGCGATATCAACACGGGCCTGTCGCTTGAGCCCGATGCGGACGAGTTTCGCCGGCGCTAAGCTGAACCTTGATTGAACCCGCTCCGGATCCGGAGCGGGCTTCCCCCATTTACCTTATTACGCCTGATAGACCAAGCGGCCCGCGCTGATGGTGTGCGTCACTGCGCCCGGCACACCCAGGCCGAGGAACGGGCAGTTGGCTCCCCGCGACAGCCAGTTCTGACCGATCTGGCTGGAGGCAGCCGGATCGAACAGGGTGATGTCCGCCCGTTCGCCAAGGCTCAACTGCCCCGCTGGCAGATGTAATGCCCGGGCCGGGCCACAGGTCAGGCGCGCGAGCAGTGCCGGCAGCTCCAGCAAACCATCCGCCACCAGGCTGAGCGCCAGCGGTAGCAATACCTCGACGCTGCTGATGCCGGGTGCGGATGCAGCGAAGGGCACACGCTTGGCTTCAGGCTCATGGGGCCGGTGGTGCGAGGAGATGGCCTGGACCACACCGCTTTGTACCGCCTGACGCAACGCATGCTGATCTTTGCGGCTGCGCAGCGGTGGCTGGACGTGCATTAGGCTGGAGAACCCTTCCAGATCCTCGTCGCACAACATCAGTTGGTACATCGCCAGATCGGCGGTCACCGGCAGGCCACGCGCCTGGGCATCGGCCAGCATATCCATGGCGCGGGCGCTGCTCAGGCCGCTGAAATGGGCGCGTACGCCGGTCTGTTCGATCAGCAGCAGATCGCGCGCTAACGCGACGGTTTCCGCGGACTCGGGGATGCCGGTCAGCCCGAGACGCGATGCTGTCGGGCCTTCATGGGCGAGCCCGCCTTCGGCCAGCGCCGGATCCTGCGGGGTGAAAATCACCGGCAGGTCGAACCCGGCTGCGTATTCCAGCGCGCGGCGCAGGATACGGTTGCTTTTCATCGGCGCCAGGCCCTGGGTGAAGGCGACGCAGCCGGCGTCGCGCAGCGACACCAGTTCGCTGAGATGCTCACCATCTAGGCCCTTGGTCAGGGCGGCGATGGGGAATACGCGCACCTGACCGGCGCGCTCGCTGCGATCGAGTATCAGCTCGGCAACGGCCGGCTCGTCCAGCACCGGGTTACTGTCCGGCAGGCAGCACAGGCTGGTGACACCGCCGGCGGCGGCCGCGCGGGTTTCGCTGGCAATGGTGCCCTTCTGCGAAAAGCCCGGCTCACGCAGGCTGACGTTCAGGTCCACCAGGCCCGGGCTGGCAATCAGTCCGCGGGCGTCTATCACCTCCGCCTTGAAGCCTTCCGGCGCCGGCCCGATGGCTTCGATCCGGCCGCCGGCTATGTGCAGGTCGGTTATCTGGTCAAATTGGCTGGCGGGGTCGATGACGCGCGCACCTTCGATAGTCAGTCGCATGGTTTACTGGCCTTCCTGGTTGAGCTGACGCTGGGTGTTCTGACCGGCCATGGCCATGGACATCACCGCCATCCGCACGGCGATACCATAGGTGACCTGATTGAGGATGACCGATTGCGGGCCGTCGGCGACGGCCGATTCGATCTCCACGCCACGGTTGATAGGGCCGGGATGCATGACCAGAGCGTCGGGCTTGGCCAGCGCCAGGGTTTCGCTGGTCAGACCATAGAGGCGGTAAAACTCCCCCTCGCTGGGCAGTAGGCCGCTCTGCATGCGTTCCTTCTGCAGGCGCAGCATGATGACCACGTCCACGTCACGCAGGCCGATGCGCAGGTCATTGAACACGCGCACCCCGTATTGCTCGATGCCGGCGGGCAGCAGCGTGCGTGGCGCTATCACCCGAATGTCGGGACAGCCCAGCGTATGCAGCGCCTGCATGTTCGAGCGCGCGACGCGTGAATGCAGGATGTCGCCGACGATGGCGACAGAGAGATTCTCGAATCCGCCCTTGTGCCGGCGGATGGTCAGCATGTCGAGCATGGCCTGGGTCGGGTGCGCGTGATTGCCGTCCCCGGCGTTGATGATGGCCACGTCAGGACACACTTTCTGGGCGATGAAATGCGCGGCGCCCGAGTCCCCGTGGCGCACCACGAACATGTCGGCCGCCATCGCCTCGAGGTTGCGCAGGGTGTCGTACAGCGTTTCACCCTTGCTGGTCGAAGAGGTGGAAATGTTCAGGTTGAGCACGTCGGCCGAGAGGCGCTTGGCCGCCAGTTCGAAGGTGGTGCGGGTGCGGGTGGAGTTTTCGAAGAACACGTTACACACCGTCTTGCCACGCAGCAGCGGCACCTTCTTCACTGCACGCTCGCCGACTTCGAGAAAGGAGTCGGCGGTGTCGAGTAGCTCGGTGAGCAGTTCTCTGGAGAGGCCTTCCACGCTCAGGAAATGTCGAAGCTGGCCCTGCTGGTTCAATTGGAGTTGGCTGGAATTCACGCTCATAGGGCTCTCAGTCTGCGGGGTTCAGGGTCAACTTCAATGGGGCAGGGCCGGTCAACTTCACCCGGCGTCCCGGAGGCAGCACCAGGCTGGCTCCCAGGATGTCCGCGCGGATGGGCAGCTGGCGGGCTTCGATATCCAGTAGTGTGACGAGGGTAACCGAGGCGGGGCGACCGTAATCAAACAGTTCGTTCAGCGCGCCGCGAATGGTGCGGCCGGTCATCAGGACGTCGTCGACCAGCACCAGATGACGGTCATCGATATTGAACGGAAGCTCCGAGGGGCGCACTCGTTGTGGCAAGCCGTGGCGCTCGAAGTCGTCGCGGTAAAAAGCGATGTCCAGCGTCCCCATGGGGGCATCGGGGAAGCAGCGGCTATGCAGCTGCTCGGCGATCCACACGCCGCCGGTATGGATGCCGACGAAGGCCGGATCACTGCGCTGGTGATGCTGCAGATAATCAGTCAGTTCCTCGGCCATGCGGTCCAGCAGCGGGCCAACCTCGGGTAGGGCGGTCATTGTCTCTCCTTGGACAGGGTTCCCAGCCAGGTCTCGAGCAGCAGTGCTGCGGCGAGACTGTCGACCGGGTTGTCTTTATAGCTGCTCGGGCTGCGGCGTTCATCACGCAGCTGTTGCTTGGCTTCGAAAGTGGATAAGCGCTCGTCGACACAATGGGTGGTGACGCGGAAGCGGCCTTCGAGGCGCCGGGCAAATTTCTCGGCGCGGACGCTCATGTCGCTGGGGGTGCCGTCCATGTTGATCGGCAGGCCCACGACCAGTGCGTCGGGTTTCCATTCGTCGATCAGCCGGGCGATCTGGTTCCAGTCAGGAATGCCGTCGCGGGCGCGCAGCACAATCAGTGGCTCGGCACTGCCGGTCAAGCTCTGGCCAACCGCAACGCCGATCTGTTTGGTGCCGAAATCAAAACCTAGAACGCGTAACGCTGGCGTCATCAGGCGTGTCCTGCCTGACTGGTCAGCAGGCTGAGGTCGATACCCAGGGTCCGCGCTGCGGCGCCAAGCCGTTGCTCGGCCGGCAGGTCGAACAGGATGTGAAGATCCGCCGGGCAGCTCAACCAGGCATTCTCAGCAAGCTCCTGATCGAGCTGGCCTGGCTCCCAGCCGGCATAACCCAGCGCCACCAGCGATTCGTCCGGACCCTGGCCGTTGACCATGTCAAACAGGATGTCGCGGGAGGTGGTCAGCTGAATCGAGCCTAGATCGAGGGTGGCTTCCCAGCGCCGTGGCCCGCGATGCAGCACGAAGCCGCGCTCGGTCTGGATAGGTCCGCCGCTGTACACGGGGATATCGGCGATATCGGAGGGCACATCCAGCTCAGGGGAAGTCTGCTCGAGAATGTCGTTCATGCTCAGGCCGCTGGGCTGGTTGACCACCAGGCCCATGGCACCTTCCTCGCTGTGATCACAGAGGTAGATAAGACTGTGCATGAAACGCGGATCGGCCATGTGCGGCATGGCGATCAGGAAATGATGAGTCAGGTAGTTCGGGGTGATATCAGTCATGCCCATAGTATTGGGGGTAGCACTGACAGCTGCAAGCGCGAAGCGGCAACGGACGTTGATTATGCGCCTAGCTGCGGGCATCGGCCGGCAGAGAGGTTAGCCGATAGGCTTCAGAAGCTGGAAACCCGATCACCGGGTTCGAATCGCCAGGTCCGAACCAGCTCCAGTACGTCGACATCCATCAGGTCGCCGGTAAAGGGCGCGAAGGGCGCGGCGAGGCGGACGATGCGCAATGCGGCGTTGTCCAGCAGCCGCTGTCCGGAGCTTTCCAGGATCTTGACGTCGCGCAGGGTGCCGTCACGGTTGATCTGCACCTGCATGCGCAAGCTGCCATAGATTCGCTGATCCCGGGCTTCGGCGGGGTAGTTCTGGTTGCCGATGCGCTCGACCTTACGGCGCCAGGCTTCCTTATAATAGGCGCCCTTGTCCTGCATGGTCGACGCGGCGTTCAGGCGGTGTATGCGTGGGCGCTTGGCATACTGCTGGCGTTCTTCGGCAAGTTGGGCCTCCAGGCTGGCGATTTCCTGGGACAAGCGCGACATGTCAAAGCGTTGGGTTGGTTGGGGTGACTCCACGGGCTCGGGCTTTTGCGGTGCTTTGCTGACCCGGTCGGGGCTGGGAGCGGTGGTGGTTACCGTCTGTTGCGGTTTCTCCGGCTCCGGCGGGGGCGCGCTGACTTCCTGCGCAGGGCTGACCTCATTAATCTCGGTGTCCTGGAAAGGGGCTTCCTCGACGGTGCTGGGTGCGGCCTTTTCGTCCAGAGTACCGCTGCCTTCCTGATTCATCTGCGCCAGATAGTCGGCCTCTTCTGGTGCCTGATCGGACTGCTGGGTGGCGAGGGTAATCTCCAGGGATTTGGACAGCTCGCTGGGAGTCGGCAGATCGAAAGTGATGCCGAGGATTACCAGCGCATGCAGGACGGCCGCCAGGAACAGCGTGAAGCCCAGGCGATCACGCGGGGTGATGGCCTGCTCTGTGACAGGGGGGCTGGCGGTAGCTGCGTTCTTCATGCTTTCCGTAGACTGATGAGTGCGAGGGTTTGCTGGGCCTGAAGGCGGCAAACCGTGCTATCCATAATGTTGCGCAGTCTGCCGCCGATCGGTGAAAAAGTCTATGCGCCCGGTCGCGCTTCGAGCAGGCGGGCAATTGTGTCCATCAGGTCGCCGCCGATATCGGTGTCGTACGCCGCGTCGATTTCACGAATGCAGGTCGGACTGGTGACGTTGACCTCGGTAAGGTAGTCGCCGATGACGTCCAGTCCGGCAAACAGCAAGCCGCGTTCACGCAATACCGGTCCGACCTGAGCCGCGATCCAGCGGTCCCGCTCGGTGAGTGGGCGTGCTTCGCCTGTGCCGCCGGCAGCCAGATTGCCCCGGGTCTCACCCTTTTTCGGGATGCGTGCCAGGCAATAGGGTACTGGTTCGCCGTCGATCATCAGGATGCGCTTGTCACCATCCTTGATTTCCGGAAGGTATTGCTGGGCCATGATTTGCTGCTGACCATGATTGGTCAGGACTTCGATGATGACGCTGAGATTCGGATCATCTTCGCGTATGCGGAAGATCATGGTGCCGCCCATGCCGTCCAGTGGTTTGAGAATCACATCACGGTGCGTGTGGGCGAAAGCGCGCAGTATGTCTGCTCGACGTGTGACGACGTTTGGCGGCGCGCACTGGGGAAACTGAGTGGCAAACAGTTTCTCGTTGAAGTCGCGCAGGCTGGCAGGCCGGTTTACAACCAGTACGCCCTCATTTTCGGCTGCTTCGAGGATGTGCGTGGCATAGAGAAATTCATTGTCGAACGGCGGATCCTTGCGCATCAGTATGACATCCAGCTCTGTCAGGCTGGCGTGACGTTCCTCACCCAATGCGTACCACGTCTGGGAATCGGCGTGAACGGTGAGGGCGCGCATGCAGCCCATTGCCTTGCCGTCCTGCATGAAGAGATCCTGAGGCTCGAGATAAAACAACTCCCAGCCCCGCGCCTGGGCAGCCAGTAGCATGGCCAGGGAGCTGTCCTTCTTGTAGTGGATCGCGCTGATCGGATCCATGACAATGCCAAGACGTGTACGCATTCGGTGCCACCGCTGTTGATGTGCTGGAAGGGTCTGAGTCTACCTCTTGGGGCCGTCTGGCAAAAGGTTGATTAAACTCGCAGAATGTTCCAGATATGATCAAGCTTTATGGATTGGTCAAATAAACTGTGCTAAAAGTACGCTCTAAGGGAATGGCTGGTCGAGGGGGGTTGGCACCATGCCGCTCAAAACGACCCATATATAAAAAGGGCTGGTCTAATGGAAGAAAATTTCGAGAGCCTGAAGGTCATGGTCATCGATGACAGCAAGACCATTCGACGGACGGCAGAAACCCTGCTGAAAAAAGTCGGATGCACTGTCATCACCGCAGTGGACGGCTTTGACGCCCTGGCCAAGATTGCTGACAATCACCCCGATATCATTTTTGTCGACATCATGATGCCGCGTCTCGACGGCTATCAAACTTGCGCACTGATCAAGAACAATAGCGCCTTCCGTGCAACCCCCGTGATCATGCTGTCCAGCAAGGATGGCCTGTTCGATAAGGCGAAGGGTCGTATCGTGGGTTCTGATCAATATCTTACCAAGCCCTTCAGCAAGGAAGAGCTTCTCGGCGCGATCCGCGCCCATGTTCCGCAAACTCAAAACAAAGTCGCTGGTGCTGCCGGGGCGTAATCCCTGCGCGCCTGTTAGATTCTCCGGGGGAGTCCAATGGCTCGAATTCTAGTAGTAGATGATTCGCCAACTGAGCTATACAAGCTTACTGGCATGCTTGAGAAAAATGGCTTCGAAGTACTCAAGGCCGAAAACGGCGCCGATGGTGTGGCACTTGCCCGCCAGGAGAAGCCTGACGCGGTGTTGATGGATATCGTGATGCCTGGCCTGAATGGCTTTCAAGCTACCAGGCAACTGACCAAGGATGCCGAGACCGCACACATTCCGGTCATTATCGTCACGACCAAGGATCAGGAAACCGACAGAGTGTGGGGCAAGCGTCAGGGTGCAAAGGATTACCTGACCAAGCCCGTCGACGAAGCTACTCTGATCGATACTCTCAAGTCAGTATTGGGCAACTAAAAGCCGAGCGCACGCTCGTCTGATGCCGCGTTTGCAACCAGAACAGGGATGGCATGGCAGATTCTACTCACCCTTTCGATGTCCTCCAGCAGCTCGTTGCGCAGTGCCGGCAACACGCTGCGGGTTTGCCTGCCCAGGAAGTGGTCAGCGAAACCTGGAGCGGAGTCGGTTTCCGACTAGCGGGCCAGTCGATGGTCGCGGCTATGGGCGAAGTCGCAGAAATACTCCACGAACCGCGGTATACCGCATTACCCAGAGTGAAATCCTGGGTGCGTGGCGTGGCTAACGTCCGGGGCCGGCTATTACCGATCATCGATCTCAGTCGCTTCTTTGGCTCATCGATCAGCGTTCCGCGTAAACAGCGTCGGGTGCTGGTGCTGGATCGGGACGACGTGTTCGTAGGGTTACTGGTGGACGAGGTTCTCGGGATGCAGCACTTCCCGGTCAGCACCTTTACTTCAGAGGCACTGGATACCGCCGAGGCATTCAAGCCTTATGTGGCCGGCGCCTATGTTCGTGAACAGGTTTCGCTGGTATTCAATTTCCGTGCATTGGCGCGCGATCAGACGTTCCTCGACGTAGCGATCTGACTTGGGGCGGCCGGTGTTCGCCGGTACGCAAGAGTTCAAGCTTCACATGAAAATGCCGTGGGCCAGGTAGGGGCCAAATGATGAAAAAGCTCGATACAAACAAATTGTCCGCCATGCGTGGCAACCGAACTATCACCGGCTTGTTTGCCGTTCTGGTCGTTTCGTTGCTGCTGCTATTCGTCAACTTCCTTTACCTGAATATTCAGAGTGCATACGACACTGAATATATCGGTCACTCCGGTGAACTGAGGGTGTTGTCCCAGCAGATTTCCAAGTCTGCAACCGAAGCGGCTACCGGTACGCCTGAAGCGTTCGGTCTGCTGGCCGCCGCTCGCGATGACTTCCAGGAGCGCTGGGATTACCTGTCCAAAGGCCGCGAAGAAACCGGTCTGCCTGCTGCTCCCGCCGCGTTGCAGGAAGAGGTAACTCGGGTGCAGGACAACTGGGATCGTGTCCGCCAGAACGCCGATGCGATTCTGGCCAGTGAAGCTACAGTGCTCTCGCTGCATGAAGTGGCCGTCACCCTGGCCGATACCGTGCCGCAGCTGCAGGTCGAATACGAAGACATCGTAGACGTGCTGATCACTGCAGGCGCGAGCCCCAGCCAGGTGTCGCTTGCCCAGCGTCAGTCGCTGCTCGCTGAACGTATTCTTGGTTCGGTAAACCGGGTGTTGTCCGGCGATGCCGATTCGGTACTGGCCGCTGACAGCTTTGGTCGGGATGCGAGCCTGTTCGGACGTGTGCTGAATGGCATGTTGCAGGGCGATGAGGACCTGGGCATTACGCAGGTTACTGATGAAGACGCCATCATGCGCCTGAACGATGTTGCGGACATGTTCAGCTATGTATCGGATTCGGTCGACGAGATCCTGTTGACCTCGCCGGAACTGTACCAGGTACGCATGGCCGCCAACGACATCTTTACCGACTCCCAGCTGCTGCTGGAGGACGCCTCGGCTTTGTCTGGCGGCTTTGAAGAGCGTAGCGACGCGCGTTGGACGAACACCCTGGTGGGCTACGCGCTTGCCCTTATCGCACTCGGTTGTATTTTCCTGATCGGTATCCAGATGACCCGCGAAACACGTGCGCGTCTGGCGGAAACCGCAGAGAAGAACGAGCGCAACCAGGCGGCCATTCTGCGTCTGCTCGATGAAATTGCCGACCTTGCCGACGGTGATCTGACTGCAGAAGCCACGGTAACCGAAGATTTCACCGGCGCCATCGCCGACTCGATCAACTTCTCGATCGATCAGCTGCGAGCATTGGTTGAGACCATCAACCATACCGCCTTGCAGGTTGCGACAGCCGCGCAGAGCACCCAGGGCACGGCGATGCATCTGGCCGAAGCGTCCGAGCATCAGGCCCAGGAAATTGCTGGCGCCTCGGCGGCCGTGAACGAAATGGCCGTATCCATCGACCAAGTATCAGCCAACGCAGCGGAATCCTCTGCTGTAGCCGAGCGCTCGGTAGCCATTGCCAACAAAGGCAACGAAGTGGTGCAGAGCACCATTGTTGGCATGGATACCATCCGTGAGCAGATCCAGGACACCTCCAAGCGCATCAAGCGTCTGGGTGAGTCGTCCCAGGAGATTGGCGATATCGTAAGCCTGATCAACGACATCGCCGATCAGACCAACATTCTGGCCTTGAACGCCGCGATTCAGGCCTCCATGGCGGGTGATGCAGGTCGAGGCTTCGCGGTGGTCGCCGATGAGGTCCAGCGCCTGGCTGAACGGTCATCCGGTGCCACCAAGCAGATTGAAGCCCTGGTGAAGACGATTCAGACCGATACCAACGAAGCGGTCATCTCCATGGAGCAGACAACTGCGGAGGTTGTCCACGGAGCACGACTGGCGCAGGACGCGGGAGTTGCCCTCGAGGAAATCGAGAAGGTATCTACCAGTCTTGCTGCGCTGATTCAGAACATCTCCAACGCTGCCCGCCAGCAGGCTTCGTCCGCCGGCCACATCTCCAATACCATGAACGTGATTCAGGAGATCACCTCGCAGACATCCGCCGGTACGACCACTACCGCACGGAGCATTGGCGAGCTGGCCAAGCTGGCCGAAAGCATGCGTCAGTCCGTCGACGGTTTCACTCTGCCACAGAAAGGCTGACCGGTACGCGGGGGCTCCGGCCCCCGGTATCCGGCTAACGCGAGGGGCTCACGGTGAAAGCGTCGAACTGGTCATTGCAGCATTTGCCGGACATGGACGATACACAGTTCCGTCAGTGGCAGGCCTTGCTTGAATCGCGTACTGGTGTCTGTGTGGGCGATCAGCGCAGATTGTTTTTGCAGACCAGTTTGTGTGCACGGATGCGCGAGAAACACATGACCGACTATCAGACCTACTACGAGCATGTCACTCAAGGACCAATAGGCGCTATTGAATGGTCGGCGTTGCTGGACAACGTGACGGTTCGCGAAACCAGCTTCATGCGCCACAGACCGTCATTCGACTGCGTAGCACGGCATCTGCATCAACGCTTGGCCAGTGTCCCCGTGCAGCGACCATTGCATCTCTGGAGTGTTGGTTGCGCTAGCGGTGAAGAAGCCTATTCACTTGCCATCACCACCGCCCAGTGCCTGCGTTCCGCTGGCCTGAGCGAGGATGGCTTTGGTATCTGGGCGAGTGACATCAGCCCCAAGGCGCTCGCACAGGGGCGTGGCGCCCAGTATTCCACTTCCCGGTTGGGAGGTCTGACGCAGACAGAACGATCTACCTGGTTTAGCGCTCTCAGGGACGGACGGCATGAAGTCATGCCGGCGCTGCGCGACAGGGTTTGCTTTACCCGCCTGAATATTCTCGAACTGGCCCAGGCCCCGATACGGGATCTGGATATCATTTTCTGCCAGAACCTTCTCATCTATTTCCGTCGTTGGCGTCGTCGCGACTTGCTCAACCTGCTGGCCAGCCGATTGGCGCCGGGCGGCATGTTGGTCATCGGTTTAGGTGAGATTGTGGACTGGAAAAATCCCTTGCTCGAGCGCGTACCCGATGATCGGGTGCAGGCCTATGTGCGACGGGAAAGCAACGGAAGTCTGGAGTGAATATGGGTGATCGGCATGATTATGTCGCCCTCGACTGGGTCAAAGGCGAAATTTCCGAGACATTGGGCCAGGCGCGACAGGCTCTGGAAGCTTTTGTAGAAAACCCCGAGGACTCAACACGTCTGCGTTTTTGCCTGACCTATATTCATCAGGTTCACGGCACGTTGCAGATGGTGGAGTTTTATGGCGCTGCGTTGCTGGCTGAAGAAATGGAGCAGCTGGCGCAATCCTTGATGCACGGCACTGCAAACCGTGAAGGGGAGGCGCTGGAAGTCCTGATGCAATCGATTCTGCAGATGCCCGCATACCTTGACCGGGTGCAGAGTGGGCGTCGGGACTTGCCATTGGTGCTGTTGCCGCTGCTTAACGATATGCGCTCGGCCCGCGGCGAAAAGCTGTTATCCGAAAACGCGCTCTTCAGTCCGGATCTGGGGGAGCAGGGCGGTATCGACATGTCGCCGTCCCCCGAGTTTGCCGATGAGCTGATCGTGATGCGCCTGCGCAGACTGCGTCAGGCTATGCAGACCGCTCAGGCCGGGATTATTCGGGAACAGAACGTAGCCGCCAATAGCCATCAGCTGGGCAGAGTCTTTGCGCGCCTGGAATCGCTTTTCAAGGGCGCTCCCTTTGGCGACCTGTGGACCATTTTCGCAGGTGTGGCCGAAGGCCTTGAGCTGGGCACCATCGAGACCGGTACCGCGATTCGCAATCTGTTGCGTGAGGGTGATCGTGAGCTTCGCAAGCTGGTGGAGAAAGGCATTGCCGCGCGCGGCGAGACCCCTCCTCCGGAACTGCAGCGCAATCTGTTGTTCTATGTCGCCAAGAGCCTGGGCAGCAGCCCAAGGCTGGATGCGCTCAAGGACCGTTACCAGCTGCGGACCCTGTGGACCCAGGCCGAACGTGATGCGCAGTCATCGGGCAGCCGATTGGTGGGCCCTGATCGCAGTGCGATGCAGTCAGTGGTGGTGGCGCTGGGCGAAGAGCTGCTGCAGGTCAAGGAGCGTCTGGACCTGTTCGTACGCAGCGATCGTTCCGAACTGGCCAATCTCAAGGCCTTGCTGCCGACCCTGAAGCAGATTGCCGATACGCTGGCGATGCTGGGTCTGGGTCAGCCCCGTCGTGTGTTGCAGGAACAGATTGTGCGGCTGGAACAGCTCGCAACCGGCGAAGCCGAGGCCAATGATGCTGCCTTGATGGACATCGCTGGCGGACTGTTATTCGTTGAAGCCAGCCTGCAGGGTGTATCAGGGCAGGAGCGCGAAGAACCCGCTGAAACAGAAGGCGAATCGGATTCCAGCCGCGCGCCGGTGAACCAGGATATGACCCAGGTGCATCAGCAGGTGGTTCAGGAAGCACGTAACGCACTGGAGCACACCCGCGATGCGATCAACGCTTTTATCGCCCATCAATGGAATCATGATCAGCTCCAGCCGGTTGACGAATGTCTGAATAGCGTGCGTGGCGGCATGGAGATGCTGGGATTGCAGCGCGCCGCCAATACGCTGGGTGCCTGCCGCTTGTATGTCACCGAGCAGCTCATCGCCACGCAGGCCATTCCCGAGTGGGAGGCGCTCGATGCCTTGGCCGACGTGATCACCAGTATTGATTATTACCTTGAGCGATTGGCAGAAGACGATAGCGACCGCGGCGACAGTATCCTCGCGGTAGCCGAAGAACGACTGGCAGTTCTGCACTACGATCCAGCAAGCATTGGCCGGCGCAAGGCCGAAGCCGAGATGCAGCCGACCCAAGAGACGCCTGCGCAGACCCCCGCGGTTGAAGCACTGGTTGAAGCGCCTGAGGACGTTGAAGAGCTGGATACCGAGCTGGTCGAGATTTTCATCGAAGAAGCCGGTGAAGTGTTGGAGGCCCTGGCCGAGTTCACTCCGATCTGGGAGGCCGAGCCGGAGAATCACAAGGCGCGTGCCGAAGTGCGGCGCTCCTTCCACACCCTCAAGGGCAGCGGTCGGATGGTGCGGGCCGGGGTGCTGGCGGAGTTGTCCTGGTCGGTAGAAAACATGCTCAACAAGGTGATAGAGCATAGCGTCGAACTGACGCCGTCGGTGTTCGCTGTCATCAATGCCGTCCGCGAATTCATGCCGCGTCTGGTGGATGACTTTGCTGCCAATACCCAGCAGCAGCTGCCTGAAGTCATCAGGTTGACGGCGCAGGCCGACGCGCTAGCCAAAGGCCTTGCACTGCCCGAGGATGAGCTTGAGCCAGCGCCGCTGGTAAACGCAACAACAGAGCTGAACGACATCGAGCGCGCCGAAGACACGGCTGATGTTGATGACGCGTTGTCAGAAAGCGAGCAGTCAGAGCTTGAGCCGGACCAGCATGAACACACCCTTGAGGGGATTTCCGATTCCGGCGAGGTTGAACACCTGGAAGAGGAGTGGGTCAGTGAACAGCTAGGCTCCGAGCCGCTGATCGCTGCTGACGACGTCGATGTTCCGTCGCCGGCAGACGAAGGCATGGCGGATGACGAACAGGCTCATCCTCTGGAAGCGGTTGACCAGGCTGAGACGCTGCAGACGGCGTTTGACCCGACTGCCCAGAACTCTCCCATTGATGCCGATGCGCTGCCAGCAGCCGAAGCAACTGAAGCCGAAGCGTTAGCCGACACCACGTCCGGTATGGATCCGTTGTTGCTGGAGATTTTCAATAACGAAACCCGAGTTCACATAGAGGAACTGCGCCGGTTCATCGCACTCTGTGACGAGTCCGTGCCGCAGCCGATTAGCGATGCCTTGCAGCGTGCGTTGCATACCCTGAAGGGTAGTGCGCACATGGCCGGCATCCAGCCGATCGCCAGGCTCGTTACCCCGCTGGAAAAACTGGCGAAGGACTTCAAAGGCAATCTGATCCACGCGGATGCTGCCGTGGCAGCGCTGTTGGGTGAAGCCGTCGATATGATCGAGACCGGTTTGAAGCAGCTGCCGTCGGATCCGGAGCGCGCTATCGAAGGGTCCGAGAGCTTCCTGGAACGGGTTCGAGCGTTGCACGCCGAAGGGCTCAGTCAGCTCGAAAGCCGTCGCTCGGATGCCGAAGACAGCCGTGACAACGAAGCGGGGCTGCTATCGATTTTCCTCACCGAGGGCATTGAGCTGTTGCTGGACGCAGCGGAAGCACTGCAGGCCTGGCGTCGTGGCGAAGGGGAGATCGACGGATACGGTCTGGTTCGCAGCCTGAGAGAGCTGGGCGAGGTCGCCGGCGATGTCGAACTGAATGCACTGGAAACCTTGTGCCAGCGGCTGGAAGAAGTGCATGAAGCTATTCTCGATGGCCGCTTGCAGCTCGATGATGGGGTCGCACTGGCGCTCGAGGCCGCGCATGACCGCTTGATTGTAATGATGGATCAGGTGGCGTCCCATCAATTCGTGGTACCTGCCGAGAGCGAGTTGAACGCGCTGCAAGCACTGTTTGTGGATGAGCGCTCGCCGGCAGCCATCGCCTCGCCGATTGAAGCAGACACCACCCCGGCGGCCGACCCACTGTCGGAAATGGTTTCCCAGGAACTGCCTGACGAAACGCCGCCGGGTATGTGGCATCCACGCGAAGCGGTCACGGATCACGAACTGGTCGATATCTTTCTGGAAGAGGCGCAGGAGATCGTCGAAAGTTCAGGCGAGAGCCTGCGTACCTGGCTTGACGATACGGGCAATAACATCGCGGTTGAAGCCCTGCAACGTGACCTGCATACCCTGAAAGGCGGCGCACGTATGGCCGAGATACGTCCGGTCGGCGATCTCGCGCATGAACTGGAGTTCCTCTACGAAGGGATTTGTGAATTCCGCTACCAACCCAGTGAGCATCTTGCCGCATTGCTGCATGCCTGCCACGACAGTCTCGCGGATATGGTCGAAGGCGTTGTGGCTGGGCGCCCGATCAGTGATGGATCGGGTTTGATTGGTGCCATACGCACCTACCGCGCGCATCCGGATCAACCGGTCGAATTGCCGTCTCGCGATACCGCGGCACAGTCCGAATTCAATGTGCAGGCGTCGGGCTTGCCCGCCGCTGTGTCGCCATCGGCATTCTCCCAGCCCATGCAGGGCATGCTCGCGATGTTCCTCGAGGAAGCGCGTGAGTTGCTCGAGCCCTGTGCGGCCTTGTTACAGCGCAAGGATGAGGACCCCAGCGCGGCTCACGATCTGTTGCATCGCGTGCAGACGCTGAAAGGCAGTGCCCGACTCGCCAACCAGCATGATCTGGCCGAACAGGCGAAATTGCTGGAAACCGCGCTACACGAAAGCGAACCCGACCAACTGGAACTGTTGGGACGTTCGCTGAACGAGCTGCAGGGCGCTATCGAAATGCTTGCCTCGGGTCAGGAATTGTCGGCGATCGACTGGTCTTTGACTGCGCACAGCCAACCCGGCAGCGTGACCTCCTCCAGCAAGACCACGGAAACGCCGCGCGTCATCGATTCCGGAAAAACTTTGGCGGACGTCAAGGCGATCCTACAGCAGGCGATGGAAGCCGGAGACGAGCGCCGCACGAGCAGCCGCAACGGCGCGCAGGAAACCGTCAAGGTGCCTGCCGGACTGCTCGAGGATCTGGTGAACCTGGCAGGTGAGACCTCTATCTTCCGTGGCCGAATCGAGCAGCAGGTTACTGATCTGAGCCATACGCTGCTGGATGTGGAAAGTACTATCGATCGGGTGCGCGACCAGTTGCGCCGGTTGGATATGGAAACCCAGGCACAGATTCTTTCGCGACATCAGGAAGAGATCGAACAAGCCTATGAGGAATTCGATCCGCTGGAAATGGACCGTTATTCCCAGCTGCAGCAGTTGTCACGTTCGCTGTTCGAATCGGCATCGGACTTGCTCGACCTGAAGGAAACCCTCGCGTCCAAGAGCCGCGATGCGGAAACCCTGTTGATTCAGCAGGCGCGGGTGAATACCGAATTGCAGGAAGGGTTGATGCGTACCCGCATGGTGCCGTTCGATCGGCTGCTGCCGCGGATGCGCAGGGTCGTCAGACAGGTCGCTGGCGAATTGGGTAAACAGGTGGAACTGGTGGTCGGTAACGCTGAAGGGGAAATGGACCGCAGCGTGCTGGAGCGCATGATCGGCCCCCTGGAACATATGCTGCGCAATGCGGTAGATCACGGGATCGAGATGCCAGCGGGTCGGGACGCTGCCGGCAAGCCGGAAGAAGGTCGCATTACCCTGGATTTGCGCCGTGAAGGCAGTGAAATTGTGTTGCAACTGGCCGATGACGGTCGCGGCATCAACCTCGATGCGGTACGCCGCAAGGCGATCGAGCGAGGCCTGCTGGACTCCGATGTCGAGCTCTCGGATGACGAAATCCTGCAGCTGATTCTCGAGGCAGGCTTCTCCACCGCGGACAAGATTACCCAGATATCGGGTCGCGGCGTCGGGATGGATGTCGTCAATGCTGAGGTCAAGCAGCTCGGTGGCAGCATGTCGCTGGTCAACGAGCCGGGCCAGGGCACGGCATTTACCATCCGCCTGCCATTCACGGTTTCTGTGAACCGCGCACTGATGGTGTATTCAGGTGATGACCTGTTTGCCATTCCGCTGAATACCATTGAAGGTATTGTCCGTGTTTCGGGTTACGAGCTGGAGGCCTATTACGCTCCGGATGCGCCGCCCTTCGAATACGCTGGCAAGCCCTATGACCTGCGTTACCTCGGTGAATTATTGGTCACCGGCCAGCAGCCCCGGCTGACCGGTCATTCACTGCCGCTGCCGGTGATTCTGGTACGCGGTGCCGAGCACAGCATGGCCGTTCAGGTGGACGCGCTGGCTGGCTCGCGGGAAATCGTGGTGAAGAGTCTTGGCAAGCAGTTTGCCGTGGTGCCGGGTATCTCGGGTGCCACCATCCTCGGTGATGGACGGGTCGTGGTGATCCTCGATCTGTTAGCAGTCATTCGCGCCCAGCAGGCCTTGCATTCCCAGCAACGCTTGGCCGCAGAGCGTGCTCAGGCCCTCGCTGCGCCGGTGGATGAGCGTTCGACGCTGGTCATGGTGGTGGATGATTCGATTACCGTTCGCAAGGTCACGACGCGCTTGCTTGAACGTCACGGTATGGAGGTGGTTACGGCCAAGGACGGGGTAGAAGCGATTGCCATGCTGCAGGATATCCAGCCGGACATCATGCTGCTGGACATCGAGATGCCGCGTATGGATGGCTTCGAAGTGGCCACACTGGTGCGTCACGATGAGCGGCTGCAGGATCTGCCAATTATCATGATCACTTCCCGGACCGGTGAAAAACACCGTGAGCGGGCGCGGTCTATCGGCGTCAATAATTACCTCGGCAAGCCCTACCAGGAAACCGAGCTGCTTGAGGCAATAGGCAAGCTGGTTACCATTCGTGAATGAGACACCGGTACCTGCGCCGGCCATTGCCTTGCTCGCCAGTCAGCCAGCCAAGCGAAAGCTGCTGGCTGAGGTGCTGGGCGAGTTCGGCTACCGGGTAGTCTTCGCCAACGAGCCTGAGCGGCTGGATTGTGCCCAATTGGCGGCGGTGAGTACTGATGCCTGGTTGCTTGAACTGTCCGAAGAATCGGTACTGGCTGAGTGGCTGCTCGAGCATAGTCCGGTCCCGGTTTTGTTGGGAACGGGGGAAGTGCCCGACCGGCACAGCGAAGACTACCCACGCTGGAAACGCAGGCTGTATAACAAGTTGCAGCCCTTATTGGGTAATCCTCCGGCGGGTCAGGCGCCGAGTATGTCGGTCGCTACCCCAAGCCCATCTGGTTTGCCTGCTGCCCGTTGTGTCTGGTTGTTGGCGGCGTCGCTGGGTGGCCCCGCAGCGGTAAAAAGTTTCCTGGATGCCTTGCCGGCCGATCTGCCGGTGGCGTTCATTTACGCACAACACATTGATCAGGGCTTCGAGTACAAACTGCCGCAAATATTGGGTCGTCATAACGACTGGCGTTTCTTTAATTGTGAGGAAGGTTCGCGCCTGCACGAAGGCGAGGTGATGGTCGCGCCTATCAGACGTGCGATCGAGTTTGGTCCCGGCGGTGAGGTGCGGTTGTCTGATCAGCCCTGGCCGGGCGCCTACCAGCCAGCGATAGAGGTGTTACTGGATGAGCTCGTCAAAACATTCAGTCCGGATTGTGGCGCGATCATCTTTAGCGGCATGGGTGAAGACGGCGTAGCCGCGTGCGGTCGGATGCACGAAAAAGGCATGCCGGTCTGGACTCAGAGTGCGGAGAGCGCGGCCTGCGCCACCATGCCCCTGGCCGTTCAACTGGCGGGGTTCAGTAGCCGACAGGGCTCACCCGAAGAGTTGGCCATGGCAATGCGGAATTGGATCGATCAGGAGTTACTCGTGGCACTCTAGCGCGGTCAGGCTGCCATCGCGCCATGATACGGCGAGCATCCGCAAGAAGGTGTCGCAGCAGGAGCTGAACCCTAATCACCTGCCATACCCCGTCTGCTGTGACTGGGCGGGCAACAGGATCGCGGTCAAAGGTCGACAGGCCCGGGATCACGGAACAATCGAGAGGACAACATGGCAACGTCAGACGCATTGGAAAGCTTGAATGGGCTGGTCGTACCGCTGGCTACGAAGCCGCTGTTATTGCCCAACGTCGCAGTGGCGGAGCTAGTCGGTTATCGCCTGAGCCAACCGGCTACGCAGGGGCCTGAATGGTTTCTCGGCTGGACGACATGGCGCGACCAGCTGGTGCCCTTGATCGATCCGGAACGTCTGCTCGGGCAGGCGTCGTCAACTGATAGCGCCGCACAGCCACGCACGCTGGTGCTTAACGCGCTGGGTGGCCGGTCCGGTCTGCAGTTCATCGGCATGCGCATCTGGGCCATTCCCCGTTCACGCAAAGTTATTCGCGGCGAGATAGAAACCAGAGGCGAGGGCAGTGATTTCGTGCTGCAAGAGGTGAGCGTTGGTGAAGATACTAATACCATGCTGATCCCGGATCTTCTGGCCGTTGAACAGGCGCTGGCCGATACCGGATTGCTGCGCGCCTGAATCTCGAAAGATTTCACTTATCAATCCGCAACGGGAAGACTGAACCGGGCTTCGGTGCCACCGCCGCCGCGATTGAGTAGCTGTACCGTTGCGCCATGCGTGTCCGCGATGCGCTTGACGATGGCCAGGCCTAGCCCGGTTCCCTTGGTGGACCGCGCTCGGTCTCCGCGGGTGAAGGGCGTAAATAGCGATTCCGATTCAGCTGGCTCGATGCCGGGCCCTCTGTCCAGCACGGCGATGACCAGATAACGCTGGGTCCCGGTGCGGGTTTCATAGGTGCAGACTTCGACGCCGGCGCCACCATGCTTGAGTGCATTTTCGATCAGATTGGTTATGGCGCGCTTCATGGATAGCCGTCGCAGCGGCGTGGCGGGCACGGGCTCAAGGCATAGGCGAACTCTTTCCTCGCCGGTATTGAGCGGCGCGACCACTTCGCGAATCAATTCATTGATATCCGCCGGCTCTACTTTTTCCGCATTACCATCGCGGATGAAGGCCATGAACTGATCCAGTATCGCGTCCATGTCTTCGATGTCTCTGATCATGCCCTCCGTGAGTTCAGGATCGCTCGACGACAGCATCTCGGTAGACAAACGCATGCGCGTCAGCGGGGTGCGTAGATCATGCGATACGCCAGCCAGCAGCAGTGTGCGGTCACGGTTGGCCTGTTCCACGTCGTGGGCCATCTGGTTGAAAGCGCGATACACCTCGGCGATTTCCGCCGGTCCTCCGGTATCCAGCAGACGGATCCGCTGACCGCGTCCGACTCGGCGTGCGGCCAGCTCCAGTACTTTCAGGGGTCTGTTCAGCTGGCGAACAAAGATCCAGGCAGTGGCAGTGGACAATACGCCGATCGACAGCAGCCAGGTCACTACCCACCAGATGCGTTGGCCCCGTAGCGGATGGGCGTAGAGCGGGACTTTGAGCCAGTAGTCGCCGTAGTTGGCCTGATGAATCCAGATGGCCGGCTCTTCGTGGGTGCGAACTCTCACCAAAGTGCGGTCGCCAAGTTCGTCCCGCACCTGGTTGGTGAAGATGCCGGAGTAGGGCCAGTGGATTTCACCCGGCGGGACTTTGTCCTCCGTCACCAATCCCATGCCCGTCATGCGCTCGAGATCAGCGCGCGCTTCCGGGTTGGCGGCCCAATAGGCATGCACCAGCATCGCGGTGCCATGGCTGTATTGGCGGTCGACCAGCAGGTCTTCGTTGCTCATCAGATAGACGATGGTCAGCAGTTTGGAGAACAGCGTGACCACCAGCACCAACAACAGCGTTCGGGCAAAAAAACTACGCGGCAGTAATGGATGCCAGCCGGGTCCTCCCTTCACTTGCCGTCCGGTACGAATACGTAGCCCACGCCCCACACCGTCTGAATATAGCGTGGCTTGGACGGGTCGGGTTCAAGCATGCGGCGCAAGCGGGAAATCTGCACGTCGATCGAGCGTTCCAGGGCGTCCCATTCGCGGCCACGTGCCAGCTGCATCAGCTTGTCGCGGGTCAAGGGTTCGCGCGGGTGTTGAACCAATGCCTTGAGTACGGCGAACTCCCCGGTGGTAAGCATATGGACTTCGTCACCGCGCTTGAGCTCGCGGGTCGCCAGGCTGAGAACGAACTCGCCGAAGGTGACTTCGTTGTCGTCCGCGCTGGGGGCGCCTGGCACCTGAGGTGATTGACGGCGCAACACGGCTTTGATGCGCGCGACCAGTTCCCTGGGATTGAACGGCTTGGGCAGGTAGTCATCCGCGCCCATTTCCAGACCTTCGATGCGGCTGGTCTCGTCACCCTTGGCGGTCAGCATGATGATTGGCGTGCGGTTGCCCTGATCGCGCAACCGTTTGCACGCGGTCATGCCATCCTCGCCGGGCAGCATCAGATCCAGAACGATTAGCGAATACAGCTCGCGGGCCAGCAAGCGGTCCATCTGTTCGGTATTCTCGACGGCGCGGACGCGGTAATCCTGCTCCGTCAGAAAACGCTCCAGTAGTCGCCGCAGCCGTACGTCATCATCGACAATCAGGATTTTTTCGCCTTCGCTATTCATGCCGTCTCTACCCGTTGAATGTGCCGTCATTGTGGCGTAAGCCGCCCTGTTTACTCATTGACCCTTGTTACAAATAATTTCCCAGCTGCACGTATTATAGGGATGTATCGCGTGGCGTTCGCAAAACCGTGCGCCAGCAATTATTCCTACACCTTAGCCCTTGATGGCCGTGGTTGCAGCGGCGGGTTTCCTCGTTTGGCGTGAGACTCGGTTATACTTCGCGGCTCGTTGAAAAAACTGGGTGCCCGTGCCGATGGAAAGTATTGCTTCACGAATTGCCAGCGAGCTGGCAGTTCGCCCCGAACAGGTGGTCGCTACCGTAACCCTTCTGGATGAAGGCGCAAGCGTTCCGTTTATCGCACGCTATCGGAAAGAAGTCACCGGCAGTCTTGACGATACCCAGCTACGGTTCCTGGAGGAGCGGCTGCGCTATCTTCGTGAGCTGGACGATCGGCGCCTGAGCATCCTCGCCAGCATTACCGAACAGGGCAAGCTGACGGCGGAACTGGAACAGAACATCCGCGAAGCCGATACTAAGACCCGCCTCGAAGACCTTTACCTACCGTATAAGGTCAAGCGCCGCACTAAGGGCCAGATCGCCATCGAAGCCGGGCTTTTGCCCTTGGCGGACCAGTTGTTTGACGATCCCACGCACGATCCCGCCCAGCTGGCGACGGCGTACGTCGACGCAGACAAGGGTGTTGCCGACATCAAGGCCGCCCTCGATGGCGCTAAATACATCCTTATGGAACGCTTCAGCGAAGACGCCGCCTTGTTGGAGCGTCTGCGTCAGGCCGTGCGCCAGGACGGTCGCCTGACGTCGCGGTTGGTTGCCGGGAAAGAGCAGGAGGGTGCCAAGTTCCGCGATTATTTCGAGTATGACGAAGCGTATCGCAACGTGCCTTCTCATCGCGCACTGGCCATTCTGCGTGGGCGCAACGAAGGCATATTGAGCATCTCCCTGCAGCTGGGCGACCCGGATGCACCGGCCAGTGCCACGCATCCCTGCGAAGGCATGATTGCCGACGCGTTCGGGATCACTGATCGGGGCCGCCCGGCTGATACATGGCTGGCTGAGGTGGTCCGCTGGACCTGGCGTGTGAAGCTGTCCGGTCATGTGGAGACCGAGCTGCTGGGTAACCTGCGCGAAGCAGCAGAAGATGAAGCGATCCGCGTGTTTGCCAACAATCTGAAAGACCTGCTGCTGGCCGCCCCGGCCGGCCCCAAGGTCACCCTGGCGATGGATCCGGGCCTGCGCACCGGCGTCAAACTCGCCGTTGTCGAGGCCACCGGTAAGTTGGTCGATACGGCGACCATCTTTCCCCATGCGCCCCGCAACCAGTGGGATCAGTCCTTGGCTGTATTGGTTGCGCTGTGTAAGACACATGGCGTGAATCTGATCGCCATCGGCAATGGCACTGCCTCGCGAGAGAGCGACAAGCTGGCCGGTGACCTGCTCAAGCTGTGCCCTGAATTGAAAATGCAGAAAATCACCGTGTCTGAAGCGGGCGCGTCGGTATATTCCGCCTCGGAACTGGCCGCCAAGGAATTCCCTGACCTGGACGTTACCTACCGTGGCGCCGTGTCCATCGCCCGACGTCTGCAGGACCCGCTGGCGGAACTGGTAAAGATTGAGCCCAAATCGATCGGGGTTGGCCAGTACCAGCATGATGTGTCCCAGCTGAAGCTGGCGCGCAGCCTGAACGCGGTGGTCGAAGACTGCGTAAACGCCGTTGGCGTGGATCTGAACACGGCGTCCATGCCCTTGCTTACCCGCGTATCGGGCCTGAACCCGACCATCGCGCAAAACATTGTGGACTATCGCGACGCCAACGGTGCCTTCGGCAGTCGCCGCGAGCTGCTCAAGGTTGCTCGCCTCGGCGCCAAGACCTTTGAGCAGGCGGCCGGCTTTCTGCGCGTCATGGGTGGCAGCAATCCGCTGGATGCTTCTGCAGTGCATCCCGAGGCGTATCCACTGGTCGAGCGCATCGCCGGAGAAACCGGCCGGGATATTCGCGGCTTGATCGGCGACTCTGGCTTTCTACGCAAGCTCGAACCGGCCAAATTTACCGACGAGCACTTCGGTATTCCGACCATCAACGACATCCTCATGGAGCTGGATAAGCCGGGCCGCGATCCACGTCCGGAATTCAAGGCCGCTGCCTTCCAGGAAGGCGTTGAGAAGATCGGCGACCTCACGCCTGGCATGGTGCTCGAAGGGGTTGTCAGCAACGTAGCCAATTTCGGCGCGTTCGTGGATATCGGCGTGCATCAGGACGGACTGGTGCATATTTCCATGCTCTCGAACCAGTTCGTCAAGGACCCGCGTGACGTGGTCAAGGCCGGCGATATCGTCAAAGTGAAAGTACTTGAGGTCGACGTGCCACGCCAGCGTATCAGCCTTAGTATGCGTATGGACGCCGAGCCCAGCGCTGCGGGACCGGGCGATGTCGCGTCGGCTGGGCCACGCAATGGCGACCGTCGCGCTGGACGCTCTGCTTCGCGGGGTACAGCCAAGCAGGGCGCATCAAATACTGGCGCTCAGCCCGCTGCGACTGGTACGTTTGCCAACCTGTTCGCCAATGCCAAAAACTTGAAGAAGCACTGATATGACTGAACATCCAAAGATGGTCGAGATCATGGAGAGCCGCATGAGCGCGTTCACCCAATCGCTCGGAGTCCAGTTTCATTCGATCGAGCGAGGCATTTGTGTGTTGCGTTTGCCCGTGCTGGAACACCATTTCAACTCGACCAACCGGGTACATGGCGGCGTGATTTTCAGCCTACTGGATTCCGCTATGGGCGCAGCGGCATTCAGCGTGCTGGAGTCACATGAGAGCACCGCAACCATCGAAGCCAAGATCAATTACACCCGCGCGGTGGTCGCTGGCGAGCTGGAATGCACCGGTAAAGTGGTGCATGCCGGCACGCGCACCATCATTGTCGATGGTGAAATCTGGCAGGACGGCGCATTGGTCGCCAAGTGTCTTGGTACCTTTGCGCGCATCTGAACGCTTCTATACTGATAAACGTCCGGTGCGCACTGTGTCACCGAATTCTACGCTCAAGGAGTGACAACCTTGTCACCAACGCTCAGCCAGTATCTCGAATTTCTTGGTCAGTCGGCCCGCCGTGAGCAATTGCTCGGCTTCAAGCATGGTATCGAGAAAGAAAGCCTGCGCATCACTGAAGGGGGTGTGCTGGCGCAGACGCAGCATCCCACGGCGCTCGGCTCGGCGCTGACGCACCCGACGATCACTACGGACTACTCCGAAGCGCTGGTAGAACTGATCACGCCCGTGTGTACCAGCATTGAAGGCTTGTTTGACAATCTGGACCGGATTCACCGTTTCACCTACAGCCAGCTAGGGGACGAGCGGTTATGGATCCAGTCCATGCCCTGTCTGCTGCCGGAGCGCGATCAGGACATTCCGATTGGCTGGTATGGCACCTCCAATATCGGCATGCTCAAACACGTTTACCGCCGCGGCCTGGCGATCCGTTATGGCAAGGCCATGCAGTGCATTGCCGGCATCCATTACAACTTCTCCCTGCCAGACAAGGTGTGGCAGTTGTTGCAGCAGCACGATGGTGACCAGCGCTCGGCGCAGGACTATCAGTCTGCGCGGTATATGGCGACGATTCGCAATTTCCGCCGCTATGCCTGGTTGCTGATGTATCTCTTTGGTGCGTCGCCGGCGGTATGCGCGAGCTTCCTGCAGGGGCGCGATCACAAGCTGCAGCGGCTGGGGGAGAAGAGTCTGTACCTGCCGTACGCGACCAGCCTGCGGATGAGCGATCTGGGCTATAACAACAATGCCCAGTCCGGCCTGAACATCTGCTATAACGGGCTCGATCAGTACATTCAGAGCATGCAGCAAGCCATCAGCATGCCCTACGCGCCGTACGCCGAAATGGGCACCCACGATGCGCAGGGCAACTGGCAGCAGCTCAATACCAATCTGTTGCAAATCGAGAACGAGTTCTACAGCCCGATCCGGCCCAAGCGGGTCACGCGCAGCGGGGAAAAGCCCGTGCACGCGCTGGCGTCACGCGGAGTGGAATATATCGAAGTGCGCTGTATGGATATCGACCCCTTTGCCCCGCTCGGTGTCGAGCCTGCCACCGCGCGGTTTCTTGACAGCTTCCTGTTGTATTGCGCGCTGGAGGACAGCCCGGAATTCGAGCCTGACGAATGTGAGGAAACGGGCGTGAACTTTGACCTGGCGGTCAAGCGCGGTCGGGAGCCAGGCTTGAGCCTCCATCAGAACGGAACGGATATTGCCCTCAAGGATTGGGGGTTGAGCCTGCTCGATGACATCGCTGCCTGCGCACAGCTGCTCGATCAGACGAATGCGACCGCCGATTTCAGTGACAGCCTGAAGCAGCAGCGTGACAAGCTGCACAACCCGGACCTGACGCCGTCTGCACGGGTGCTCACAGAAATAGAGCGCCACGGCAACAGCTTCTTCCGTTTCGCTCTGGCGCAATCGGAAGCGCACCGCGAGTATTTCATGGCGCGGCCGCTGGATGCCGAGAGCATGGATGCGTTTCGCCGTCAGGCGGAGGCATCCCTGACCGAGCAGGCCGCAATGGAAGCGGCGGATGATGTGGATTTTGACACTTTCGTTAGGACCTACCTGAGCCAGTAACGTCGGCTAGCCAGCCTTCTCAATGGCGGAGCCTGTCCTGAAATGGCGGGCTCGCGCTGCCCCTAAGTAGACGAGTCCGGTTCTGGTGACAGTCCGAGGTCAGCTGCCGCGAGGGACAGGGCCGCGCCGACACGCTGCAAGTACATCCCTGTAAGCTCGTCGATGACATCCCTGTGATCGCAGGGTCGGCTCAGCCCTGTCGCCTGGCTTCGTATGAACATTTTAGTTTCCGGAAGGCACAACCCAAACGGGTTTATTTCTCTGCATCACGCCGATGCTCGATCAAGCTCGCCGGCTGTCAGGGTGGCGCAAGTGTCGAAAACAGGGATGTTTTCGTCAAGCCCCCATGGATGGGTTCACCGCGTCTTGCGCCACCCTGACAGCCGGTGGGCGACTGACGCGCGATATTAGATGCGGCACTTCCAGCTCACTGCGTAATGAGATTATTGAACAGCAGATCCGTGACCAGCGGCTGGCCTTCCTCTTCTTCCAGCACCTGCTGGACCGCTTGCAGTGCTTCGCTGCGCAGCTGCTCCTTGCCTTCCAGTCCGGCCAGCGCGTCCGGGGTCTGGCGGGCAAAGAGCGTGACCAGGGTGTTGCGTATCAGTGGGTCGTGATATTCGATACGTGACACCGCCGCGTTGTCGCTGGCACGTAGCGCCACGTCGACCTTCAGGTATTGCAGGCGGGGGCCGGGGCCGATGGTGCCTATGAACGAGGGCTTCAAATCCACATAGGGGGAGGCGGCAGGCGTTTCAGTCGCCGCCTGGGCCGGTAGCGCCACGCTACATGTCAGTGCCAATGCCAGCAATGCCTTCTGCAATCCTTTCACTTCAACTACTCCGCTGGGTTTGATACAGCATATCCGAGCGTGGCAGCAGCGCCAAACCATTATGCCCGCCGGTCTTATGCATGCTGATCAACCACAGACATGGTAATTGACCAGGGTGCCGTCGAAGCCGCTAGACTGTTGAAAAACCGCACAGGGGAGATGTCATGAAAGCCGTATTATGCAAAGAGTTCGGACCGGCCAGCAGCCTGGTTCTTGAAGAGACCACCGATCCGGTCGCCGGCGATAATCAGGTCGTCATCGATATTCACGCTGCAGGAGTCAATTTCCCCGATACGCTGATCATCCAGGGCAAGTATCAGATCAAGCCGCCGTTTCCGTTCTCACCCGGCGGCGAAGCCGCAGGGGTGGTGGCCAGCGTGGGCGCCAATGTGAAGCATCTCAAGCCCGGCGATCGCGTGATGGGCCTGACGGGGTACGGCAGCTTTGCCGAAAAGGTCGCGGCCGATGCGACCAAGGTGCTGCCGATGCCCGACGATATGGACTTTACCACGGCAGCCGGCTTCAGCATGACCTATGGCACCTCCATGCATGCCCTGAGGCAGCGTGGCGAGCTGAAACCAGGCGAGACGCTGCTGGTGCTGGGCGCATCCGGTGGTGTCGGGCTGGCCGCCGTCGAGATAGGCAAGGCGATGGGCGCGCGGGTCATTGCGGCGGCCTCCTCTGCGGAGAAGCTGGAAGTTGCGCGCAATGCCGGCGCAGACGACTTGGTCAACTACAGCGAAGTCAGCCTCAAGGACGCGGTCAAGGAGCTTACCGGTGGCAAGGGTGCGGACGTGATCTACGATCCGGTCGGCGGCGATCTGTTTGATGAAGCGGTGCGCTCGATCAACTGGAAGGGCCGTCTGCTGGTCGTCGGTTTCGCCAGTGGACGTATCCCCGATTTCCCGGTCAACCTGGCGCTGCTCAAGGGCTCGTCAATCGTCGGGGTATTCTGGGGTTCATTCGCCGCGCGTGAGCCACAGGCTAACCTGGATAACTTCCGGCAACTGTTCGCCTGGCATTCTGAAGGCAAGTTGAAGCCGCTGGTGTCGGAGCGTTTCCCGTTGGGCGACTTCGAACAGGCGCTGGAATTGCTCAGCTCGCGCAGAGCGGTGGGCAAGGTGGTCATGCAGGTTCGCTAGTCGTTTTAAGCGGCCGGCGTGAACCTGTTCACGTCAGGGCGCCAGCAAAACCTTGCTGGCGCCAGGCCTCGAATACCAGCACCGCCGCACTGTTGGACAGGTTCAGGCTACGACTATCCGGCAGCATCGGTATGCGTAGCACCTGATCTGCCGGCAGACTCTCGCGGAACGCGGCGGGCAGCCCGCGGCTCTCCGGACCGAATAGAAACATATCCCCTTGTTTGAACTGCACATCGGCATAGTTGCGCGTGCCCTTTGTGCTCAGGGCAAACACGCGCTGCGGCTGAACCTGGGCGAGACAGCTGGCAAGGTCGGAGTAGGTCTTCAGCTCGGAAAACTCGTGATAGTCGAGCCCTGCACGTCGCAGCCGCTTGTCGTCCAGCTCGAATCCTAGAGGCTCGATCAGATGCAGGGTGCAGCCCGTATTGGCGCACAGGCGGATGATGTTGCCGGTATTGGGCGGGATTTCAGGTTCAAGCAAGGCGATATGAAACATGCTGGCGTATCGAGTCAGAGGAGTGGAGCGCAGTGTAGGCGTCACCCCCCTGCAGCGGCAAGCTGGCAGCTAGCGAGATTGACCATCTGGCTGGCTTCCAACCTCCAGCCTGTGGCTATTCCATCTCCTCGTCCTCCGCCCCTTCGCTGTTCATGCCCAGCTCCTTGATCTTGCGGGTCAGCGTATTGCGGCCCCAACCGAGCAGTTGCGCGGCGTCACGCCGTCGACCCGCGGTGTGTTTCAGGGCGGTTTCGATCATCACCCGCTCGAACGCCGGCACCGCGGCGTCCAGCAGGTTGGTCACGCCCCGGGCCAGTTCCTGATCGGCCCAGTTGCGCAGGTTGTGCTCCCAATGATCGTCGGCCGCCGTGTTGTGGGTCTGAGCAAGCATCTCCGGCGGCAGATCTTCGATCAGGACTTCCCGGCTGGATGCCATGACCGTGATCCAGCGGCAGGTGTTTTCCAGCTGCCTGACGTTGCCCGGCCAGGGCAGGGTGCTGAGGTATTCCTGGGTCTGGGCCGTGAGTACCTTGGGTTCCACGGACAGTTCCTGCGCGGCGCGGGCCAGAAAGTGCTGCGCTAGCGTGGGAATGTCCTGACTGCGCTCGGCGAGCTTGGGAATATGGATGCGGATAACGTTCAGGCGGTGGAATAGATCCTCGCGGAAGTTCCCGGTCTGCACCAGACCTTCCAGATTCTGGTGTGTGGCGGCGATGATGCGCACGTCGACCTTGATCGGCGTGTGACCGCCGACCCTGTAGAACTCGCCATCCGCCAGTACCCGCAACAACCGGGTCTGGGTTTCCGCTGGCATGTCGCCGATTTCGTCGAGAAACAGCGTGCCGCCATCCGCTTGCTCGAAGCGCCCACGACGTTGCACAGCGGCGCCGGTAAAGGCACCTTTCTCGTGACCGAACAGCTCCGACTCCATCAGATCCTTGGGAATTGCCGCCATGTTCAGCGCGATGAACGGGTTGCGCGCCCGTGGGCTGTGCCGATGCAGTGCATGGGCCACCAGCTCCTTGCCGGTACCGGATTCGCCATTGATCAACACGGTGATGTTGGAGTGCGACAAACGGCCTATGGCGCGAAATACCTCCTGCATCGCTGGCGCTTCGCCAATGATTTCGGGGGTGCGCATCTGCGTGGTGTCCTGCGCAGCGCTTTGCTGTTCGCGGCTATGCGCCAGGGCGCGGCGTACCAAAGCCACGGCCTCGTCGACATCGAAGGGCTTGGGCAGATATTCGAATGCGCCGCCCTGGTAAGAGGCCACGGCACTGTCGAGATCGGAATGCGCGGTCATGATAATCACCGGCACCTTGGGATGCTGGTCGCGTATTTGCGCCAGCAAATCCAGGCCGCTGGTCCCGGGCATGCGAATATCGCTGATCAATACGTCCGGGTGCTGGCGCGACAGCCGAGCCAGGGCGCTGTCAGCGCTGTCGAAGCACACCGGCTCCATACCTTCCTGCTGCAAGGCCTTGTCCAGAACCCAGCGTATAGAGCGGTCATCATCAACAATCCAGACGTTTTCGGCTCGGCTCATGCATTAGTCTCCGGGGTGTTGTTCTAGCGGAAGAAACAGGTTGAACTGGGTACGGCCGGGTGAGCTCTCGCATTCGATCAGACCCTGATGCTGGCTGATGATATTTTGCGTGATGGAGAGGCCCAGTCCTGTGCCATCAGCGCGGCCGCTGACCATGGGATAGAAAATACTGTCGAGCAGTGCCGGGGGGATGCCCGGCCCGTTATCGATTACGCGCAGGTGACAGACCAGCCGGTGGCGTTTGTGGCCGATGGTGAACTGTCGCAGCGCACGGGTCTGCAGGATGATGCGGCCCGGTTCGGCCTGACCATTCTCGGTGATTGCCTGCATGGCGTTGCGTACGATGTTCAACACTGCCTGGATAAGCTGCTCGCGGTCGCCCATGAGGTCTGGAATGCTCGGATCGTAGTCTCGCTGCAGGTCAATTCGTCCATGGGTTTCGGCTTGTATCAGATGGGCAACCCGCTCGGTGATCTCGTGGATGTTCAGCGGCTGCAGATTCGGTGGTCGGTAGGGGCCAAGCATGCGGTCGACCAGATTGCGTAGGCGATCGGCTTCTTCGATGATGACGTCGGTGTAGTCACGCAGTGACTGGTCGGGCAACTCGCGGGCGAGTAGCTGCGCTGCGCCACGAATGCCCCCCAGCGGATTCTTGATCTCATGCGCAAGTCCGCGCACCAGCACCTTGGTGACTTCCTGCTTGGCGAGCTGCGCTTCTTCCTTGGTGATCCGCAGTAAGCGGTCCCGGGGATGCACTTCCATCAGAATCCAGTTGTGACCCGCCGCGGCAAGGGGCGTCACGGAGTAGTCCACTACCAGACTGTTGCCATTGTTGAGGCTTAGGTGGGCTTCCCGTTTGGTGAAGGCGTGCATCTGATCCAGGGCATCATGCAGCGACGCCAGTGCCGTGGCCCGGTCATGGAAGAAGTCCCCGATGGGTTGTTGCTGAAGCCGCTGACCGCTCACTTCTAGCAGCATTTCTGCTGCGGGGTTCAGATAACCAAGACACAGTTGATCATCGAGCAATATGACCGCAGTGGTGAGGTTATCAAGAATCTGAATTCGGTCTGGCAGCATAACAGTCCCCATGGTTTGACCAGATAAATGCAAGAAGCGAACCACCTAGGGGCGTTCCCGACAAAAGAGGGCAGCAAAGATGGGCTGCGGGCCACATTTCAGACCACACCGCTGAAGCGGGCACACTTATGGAGCTGCGGGGTGGGTGTGATCTCGTCTGAACGGGCGAGCGCGCACCAGAACCCTGCACCCCGGGGTGCTTTATCGACGCAAGCGAGTCGATCATGTCGTGGCGCTGGGCACCCTTGGGAAAGTGTGCACCAAACAGGTGCACACTGGTAGTGCGGAGGGTTCAGTTGCCGCCGGGGGCGGGTACGTTGGGTGCGCGAGGTGCTGCGGGAGCGCGGGGCGCCTGGTTGGCGGAGTTACGTCCCGGCTGATTCAGTGAGGTGCGCTGGATATGTATCTGCAATGGCTTGCTGCGCTGTATCACGTCACCTCGGGCGTTGACCACGACAGCGGTGATAGCGTGACTGCCCCGATCCAGCTCTTGAATCTGCAACTGATGGCTGACATTGCCGTTGCCTGGAACGGGCTCTCCGGCAGGTTTGCCATCCACTTCGGCGCGTAGCAGATGATTACCGCTCAACGGCGGGTCCGTTTCCACGGTGAGACTGAGCGAGCCGTCGTTGGCGCGTACCGCCTCATCATTGCCTGGGGAGGTGATGGCCAGGCGTTTGTAGCCTGTTTGTTTTTGCTGTCCGGACGCGGAAGATCGGTCACGGTCGTTCTGCCATTCCATTGCGGATGGCGGTGGTGGCTCGATGGTATTGATCGGGCCCAGATCGATGCTGTCGGCATCCGGGTGGGGCTGATCGGAAAAAACGCGATTGCCGTTTTCGTCAGTCCAGGAATAGACCTGGGCCGAGAGGCTGCCCGCGTACAGCGCTAGCAGCGTTAAGCTGGCCAGAATGGATATGCGAAACATGCTGCTTCACTCCTGTGGATTGCCCTTGGGCGTACCTAGGGTTTGTTCAGACACTAAGAGTTGCACTCCGCGCCCGGGCTGGCAAGGTGCTATGTCTCAGTTGCGGACAGACGAAAAAAAAGGGCGTCCCAACGGACGCCCTTCTTCATACCGCCAATCGATCAGACGCTGTAGTACAGGTCGTACTCAAGCGGGTGAACGAAGGTGCGAACTTTCAGTTCTTCTGCGGCTTTCAGCTCGATGAAAGCGTCGATCAGCTCATCGGTGAATACGCCACCCTTGGTCAAGAACTCGCGATCGCCGCTAAGCGCTTCGAGTGCTTCCTTGAGGCTGCCGCAGACCTGCGGGATCTGCTGCGCTTCTTCCGGCGGCAGGTCATACAGGTTCTTGTCGGCGGCGTCGCCAGGGTGAGTCTTGTTCTGAACACCGTCCAGGCCAGCCATCAGCAGGGCGGCAAAGGCCAGGTAAGGGTTGGCCGCCGGATCGGGGAAGCGCGCTTCGATACGGCGCGCCTTCGGGCTGGACACGTAAGGAATGCGAATCGATGCCGAGCGGTTGCGCGCCGAATAGGCCAGCATGACCGGAGCCTCGAAGCCCGGAACCAGACGCTTGTAGGAGTTGGTGGAGGGGTTGGTGAAGGCGTTCAGAGCCTTACCGTGCTTGATGATGCCGCCGATGAAGAACAGGGCAGTATCAGACAGGCCGGAGTAGCCTTCGCCAGCGAAGGTGTTCTTGCCATCCTTGGAGATCGAGATGTGTACGTGCATGCCGGAGCCATTGTCGCCATACAGCGGCTTGGGCATAAAGGTAGCGGTCTTGCCAAAGGCGTCTGCCACGTTATGCACGCAGTATTTCAGGGTCTGTACTTCGTCTGCCTTCTTTACCAGCGTATTGAACTGCACGCCGATTTCGTTCTGGCCGGCGGTGGCGACTTCGTGGTGGTGGACTTCGATGACCAGGCCCATTTCTTCCATGGCATTACACATGGCAGTACGGATCTCGTGATCGTGATCAACCGGCGGAACCGGGAAGTAACCGCCCTTGGCGGCGGGGCGGTGGCCCTTGTTACCGGTTTCGATGTCAGCATCGGTGTTCCAGCTTGCCTGCTCGGAATAAATCTTGAACATGGAGCCAGAAATGTCGGACTTGAACTTCACTTCGTCAAACACGAAGAACTCGGGTTCGGGGCCGATGAAAACAGTGTCGCCGATGCCGGTGGACTTCAGGTATTCCTCGGCACGCCGGGCAATGCTGCGCGGATCGCGCTCATAGCCCTGCATGGTAGAAGGCTCAATGATGTCGCAGACGATGATCAGGGTCGGCTCTTCAGTAAAGGGGTCGAGCACCGAGGTGTCGTCATCAGGCATCAGGATCATGTCGGAAGCTTCGATTCCCTTCCAGCCTGCAATGGAGGAGCCGTCGAACATTTTGCCTTCTTCAAAGAAGTCATCTTTTACATCGCGGGCTGGCATGGTTACGTGGTGCTGCTTGCCCTTTGTATCGGTGAAGCGCAGATCGACCCACTTCACGTCAAATTCCTGGATCAGTTGAATCGCTTTCGACATGGTTTCCTCCAAAGAAACATTTGTCCGGGCGTCTGGCCCGGATCTTCAATTCGAGCGGAATGAGTGTCCCGCACCCGCTGAGGTACAAGACAGCAAAAGTTATGCCATTTCAAAGTGCATGCCGAAATGGGCTAGATAGAGCAATAACCCGGGCTGTGGTGCAAAAGGGTGCCGTTCGGTTGCCCGGTTAGA
Organism: Pseudomonas saliphila; assembly: GCF_008638345.1. Lineage (GTDB taxonomy): Bacteria > Pseudomonadota > Gammaproteobacteria > Pseudomonadales > Pseudomonadaceae > Halopseudomonas > Halopseudomonas saliphila. The sequence goes on from NZ_VTVA01000007.1 coordinate 179,134, forward strand.
GTGCAGCAACACATGTTAGTGCACAAATGTGGTGCGCAGTATAGCGCAGCTGGTGGTCGGGACCCCATCGGATCCGGTATGCGCGTATAATGCTGCGCTTTGCCTGGTTGTCCTGCCCATGAAACTGATCATCAAGTTCTTTCCGGAAATCACCATCAAGACCCGTCAGGTGCGCAAGCGCTTCGTGCACCAGCTCAAGAGCAACGTCCGCGTGTTGCTCGCGGCGTTGGATGGGGACGCACGGGTGACCGGCTCCTGGGACAGCCTTGAGGTGATCCTCGGCGAGGATCCGGCAATACAACGGCAATGCATCGAACGTCTGTGCAATACGCCGGGTATCGCTCACCTGCTTGAGGTGCATGACTATCCGTTGGGGACGCTCGATGAGTTGGCTGAGCTGTGTGTTGCCAGTTTTGGTGAGCAGGTTCGCGGACGCTCCTTCGCGGTGCGTTGCAAACGCGTCGGGCGGCATCCGTTCAGCTCCCAGGATGCCGCGCGGCTGATCGGCGAACAGCTGATGCGACGCTGTGGTGCAACGGGCGTATCGCTCAAGACGCCCGAGGTCGCGGTAAAGCTTGAGATCCGTGACAACCGGGTCTGGCTGATTCAGGCGCGCCATGAGGGAATGGGCGGCTTTCCGCTGGGAACCCTGGAACCGGTGCTCAGCCTGCTCTCCGGCGGTTTTGATTCTACTGTCGCCAGCTACCAGATGCTGCAGCGTGGCCTGCTGCCGCATTTCGTGTTTTTCAACCTTGGCGGTCGCGCCCACGAGTTGGGCGTGCGGCAGGTGGCCCACTATCTGTGGGAACGTTATGCCGCCAGCCATCGCCTGCGGTTTATCAGTGTGCCGTTCGAGGGCGTCGTAGGCGAGCTGCTGCAGAATGTGGAGAACAGCCAGATGGGCGTGGTGCTCAAGCGCATGATGCTCCGCGCGGCAAACCGCATCGCCTGGCGGCTGGATCTGAATGCACTGGTCACCGGCGAGGCGATTTCCCAGGTGGCCAGCCAGACCCTGCCCAACCTGGCGGTGATCGATCAGGTCAGTGATCTGCTGGTGCTGCGTCCGCTGATCACCAGCAGCAAGATGGACATCATCGATACGGCGCGACGTATCGGTACCGAAGCCTTCTCCAGCAGTATGCCGGAGTATTGCGGAGTGATTTCGGTCAATCCCGCCATCCGCACCACGCCGGCAATAGTCGCCGAGGCTGAAGCCTCGTTCGATTTCACCATCCTCGACGAGGCAGTGCAGAACGCTCGCTATACCGATTGCAGCGAGCTTGAGCTGGACCTGGAGGGCGGCGATGCCGTGGAGCTGGTAAGCCAGGCGCTGCCGGGCCAGGTGGTACTGGATATCCGCGCGCCGGACGAACAGGAACTCAGTCCCTTGCAGGTGGCAGACGTCGAGGTAGTGCCCATCCCCTTTTATGCGCTGAATAGCCGCTTCGCCGAACTGGATCCCTCTCGCGCCTATTTGCTCTACTGCGATAAAGGCATTATGAGTCAGTTACACGCCCAGTATTTGCTCGATGCGGGGCATGGCAACGTACGTGTGTTACGATTGCCCAAGGTCTGAGTGAAGCTCCACAGAAATTTCAAAATAGCCTGTGACGGTATTTCGTACAAAAAACATACACTGTCACGGCTGTCTCTGTATAATGCCCCCCTCATTTTTATAAGCCGGCCCACTGCCGCGCATTTCCCAGGACGTCCATTGTGATCGAGAATCTCCGTAACATTGCCATCATTGCCCACGTCGACCACGGCAAGACCACATTGGTCGATAAGCTGCTGCGTCTGTCCGGCACCCTGGACCGTAAGGAGCTCGAGAGCGAGCGCGTGATGGACAGCAACGACCAGGAAAAAGAGCGCGGCATTACCATCCTTGCGAAAAACACCGCACTGAAATGGAACGGCTACGACATCAACATCGTCGACACCCCCGGTCACGCTGACTTCGGTGGTGAAGTAGAGCGCGTGATGAGCATGGTTGACTCCGTTCTGCTGGTCGTTGACGCGCAGGACGGTCCCATGCCGCAAACGCGTTTCGTTACCCAGAAGGCGTTCAAGGCAGGTCTGCGTCCGATCGTCGTCATCAACAAGGTTGACCGTCCTGGTGCACGTCCGGATTGGGTCGTCGACCAGATCTTCGATCTGTTTGACAACCTCGGTGCGACCGATGACCAGCTGGACTTTCCGATCGTGTACGCCAGCGCCCTGAACGGGATTGCCGGTCTGGATCACGAGAAGATGGACGACAACATGGATTGTCTGTTCCAGTCCATCATCGAACACGTGCCGGCGCCGAACGTTGACCCAGAAGGTCCGTTCCAGATGCAGATTTCCCAGCTGGACTACAACAGCTTCCTGGGGATTATCGGCGTTGGCCGTATCGCTCGCGGCAAGGTCAAGACCAATACGCCTGTAACGGCTATCGGTGCTGATGGCAAGAAGCGTCAGGGTCGGATTCTGAAGATCATGGGCCACTCCGGTCTGCAGCGCGTTGAAGTCGAAGAAGCCCAGGCTGGCGACATCGTCTGCGTCAGCGGCATGGACGAGCTCTACATCTCCGATACGCTGTGCGACCAGAACAATGTCGAAGCGTTGCCGACCCTGTCAGTCGACGAGCCGACCGTTTCCATGACGTTCCAGGTTAACGACTCGCCGTTCTGCGGTAAGGAAGGCAAGTACGTCACCAGCCGTAACATCAAGGAGCGTCTGGAAAAGGAACTGCTGCACAACGTCGCGTTGCGCGTTGACCAGGGCGCAGATGCTGACAAGTTCAAGGTTTCCGGTCGTGGCGAGCTGCATTTGTCGGTCTTGATCGAAACCATGCGTCGTGAAGGCTTCGAGCTGGCAGTAGGCCGTCCGGAAGTTGTTATCAAGGAAGTCGACGGCCAGAAGCAGGAGCCCTTCGAGAACGTTACCATCGATATCGAGGAGATCCACCAGGGTCCGGTGATGGAACAGATGGGCGTGCGCAAAGGCGACCTGAGCAACATGGTTCCGGATGGCAAGGGCCGTATTCGTCTCGAATACACCATCCCTGCACGGGGCCTGATCGGTTTCCGTAACGCGTTTCTGACCATGACCTCGGGCAGCGGCATTCTGACCTCGACCTTCAGCCATTACGGTCCGATCAAGAGTGGCGAAGTAGGCCAGCGTCAGAGCGGTGTGTTGGTCTCCATGGCGACAGGTAAGGCACTAACTTACTCGCTGGAAACCCTGCAGAGCCGCGGCAAGCTGTTCCTGGCTCCGGGCGACGAGATCTATGAAGGTCAGTTGGCCGGCATCCACAGCCGTGATAACGATATGGCGATCAACCCTACCAAGGGCAAGAAGCTCGACAACATGCGTGCTTCGGGCAAGGACGAGACCATTGCTCTGGTTCCGCCGATCAGGTTCACCCTGGAACAGGCTCTTGAGTTCATCGATGATGACGAGCTGGTCGAGGTAACACCGAAGTCGATCCGTCTGCGTAAGAAGATTCTTGACGAGAACCTGCGTAAGCGCGCCAGCAAGGGTTAATCCCTTAAGCTGATCAAAAAACCCGCCACTCCGGCGGGTTTTTTGTGTCTGGTCGTCCGGTATTGCAAGGCATTCGGATAGCAGCCTGAGATGGCTTTGAATGTGTATATAGATCAATCACTTAACCCGCATGAGTGAGCCTGATCGCGCGAGGGCGAGCGCCACCCGCTTGGGTATGCGAACTGCACCGCGTTCTGACGTTTCGGCGTTATGACTTTCTGCAGGGGCCGACTAGGGTTACTGCACCCTGCCGATGAACACCGCCGTCCTCAAATAACACGCTGCAGAACCTGCGCATACCGTTGACCGGGCAGTAGTGCAACGAACCCATCTGATTGGAGAACTGTCATGCACCCCTTTAACACTCATCGATTGCAGCGACCGGGCCTGTTTTTGCTCAGTCTGCTGATCTCGGCCGCTGCGCAGGCGGAGGTCGAAGATGGTCGCTATACCATCGTCTCGCGCCACAGTGGTCTGGCGCTTGCAGTCGAGGGCAACAGCAAAACCGACGGAGCCAACGTCATACAGAGCAACCTGAACGGCGCCTCCAGCCAGCAATTCGACGTTGATAATCTGGGCAACGGGTACTACTCGATTCGTCCGGTGCACAGCGGCAAATCGCTGGATGTGTACGAGTTCAGCACCGAACCTGGCGGTGATATACGCCAATGGGCTTTCTGGGAAGGCTACAACCAGCAGTGGCAGATCAAGGAGGCGGGTGATCGTCACCACAAGATCCTTTCGCGGCACAGCGGCCTGGCGCTGGATGTATGGCAGTGGAGTACGCGCAGTGGGGGCGATGTCCGCCAGTGGACGGATACCGGCGGCGTGAACCAGCAGTGGGAGTTCCGTGCGGTTGGCGACACCGGTGGCGGCGATACGCCCGGCGCCACGGCCTGCCTGGAAAGCCCACCGGGCTTCGCCGCGCAGGGTAACGGCACCACCGGTGGCGCCGGTGGGCAGCAAGTCACGGTCAGCACCGGGCGTGAGCTGTCCGCGGCAATCGACAATCACACCAATGCATGGAAGAGCAACAGGTCGCACCGTACGGTAATCCGCGTTAACGGCACCATCAATCCGGGCAACTCGGGGGTTAACCGGTTCGATATCAAGGACACCGGCAACCTGTCGATCATAGGCGTCGGCAATCGCGGAGTACTGGATGGACGAGGGCTGCTAATTCGCGGCTCAAGCAACGTCATTGTGCGCAACCTGAGCATTCATCACGTACGCGATGGCAGCGGTGACGGTATCGAGCTGGACGGCACCCGGCCGGTGCGCAACGTGTGGATTGACCACAATACCTTCTACAACAGCCTCGATGTGGAGAAGGATTACTATGACAGTCTGATTGACGGCAAGCTGGACGTCAGCCGCGTCACCCTGTCGTACAACATCTTTCGTGACAGCTGGAAGACCTCGCTCTGGGGGCACAGCGACAGCAGCGAAGACGACCGCCGTGTTACCTTCGCCTTCAATCACTTCGACAATGTCTATTCCCGCGCGCCCTTGTTGCGTTTCGGCCAGACGCATATCTACAACAACTATTACAGCCGGATTCTGGATACTGGCATCAATACCCGAATGGGTAACCGGGTGCGCATCGACAACAACGTGTTCGAGAACGCCAGGAACCCGATTGTCTCCTGTTACAGCAGCCAGATCGGCTTCTGGGACGCACGCAACAATCAGTTCAACAATGTGATCTGGCAGGGCGGTTCCGATTGCAGTATTGCCGGTCCGAACCCTGGCGCTGCGGTCAGCTACACGCCACCCTACCGCTATGATCTGCTGCCGACCAATCAGGTCAAGAGCCACGTCGTTGCCAATGCCGGGGCGGGTCGCTGTCAGTTGTAGTGTTCAACCGAACGGAGTGGCACCTTGTCGGTCTCAAGCGTTACGCAATGTTTGCGTTTGAGACCAGAGGAGGAGCGTTAATGGGTATTATCGGTACGATCATCATTGGCCTAATCGTGGGGCTGATTGCCCGTTTTCTCAAACCGGGTAACGACAGCATGGGTTGGATCATGACCATACTGCTCGGTATCGGCGGCTCGCTACTGGCCACCTACGGCGGACAAGCGCTGGGATTCTACGAGGCGGGTGAGGGTGCCGGTTTCATTGGCGCAGTCATTGGTGCGATTGTCCTGTTGGTGATTTACGGCATGGTTACCCGCGACAAGGATTGACTGAATACAGGGCTGCCTTCGGGCAGCCCTGTTGCGTTCTGCTGGTGGCCCGCGCATCGATCCTGGTTATTGCCGGGCTGCGTGCCAGCTAGTGAATCTGAGCTAGGCTGTGTTGGTCAGGCAAGCGATAACAGGAGCAGCGCATGTTTACCTACATCATGCTCGGGAGCAGTGATCTGGAGCGCTCGAAGCCGTTTTACGACCATGCGCTTGCGCCGCTCGGCATCGCCCGCTGCGGTCCGCAGAACGACCCTGACTGGGAAGACATCGCCGGCTGGGGTGTCTATGAACAGGATGGCGCGACGGAGCTGGCGTTGTGGCTGTGCAAACCCTTTGACGGCCGTCCGGCTTCGGTAGGCAACGGCACCATGGTGGCGCTGAAGGCAATGAGCTGGGATGCGGTACGCGGCTTTCACCAGGCAGCGCTGGAGCATGGCGGCAGCAGTGAGGGAGTGCCGGGCCTGCGTGCGCATTATGCGGATGACTTTTTTGCGGCCTATGTTCGCGATCCGGACGGCAACAAGCTGGCGGCTGTGTGTCGCGGTTTTACTGCAGAGCAGGCGTGATGAACTGCTGAGACGGCGCCACCGAAACGATGCATAAACGAACCCTGAACTCGAGCAAGCACTCACAGGAGATATCATGAAAACAATTCATTGGCTGGCACTCGGCGCGATGCTATCCGCCGGAGCTGCGCACGCTGCCTCCACCGACGTCACCATGAACCAGGTAAGCGGCGATGGGGTGGGCAAGTCTATAGGTGAGGTGACCATCAGTGAAACCGAACACGGCCTGGTCTTTACCCCCAAGCTGAGTGACCTGCCGGCCGGGATCCATGGCTTCCATGTCCATGAAAACGGCAGTTGCGAGCCGGGCACAGACAATGGCGAAAAAGTGGCAGCCAAGGCTGCCGGTGGTCATTTCGATCCCGAGAAAACAGGCGAGCATCACGGGCCCTACGGCGAAGGCCACTTGGGCGACCTGCCGGCACTCTATGTGGATGAGGACGGCAACGCCGATTATCCTGTGCTGGCGCCGCGTATCAAGAAACTTGAAGAGATCAAAGGCCGCGCACTGATGATCCATGCTGGCGGTGACAACCATTCCGACGATCCCAAGCCGCTTGGCGGTGGTGGCGAGCGGATTGCCTGCGGCGTGATCTAGACGAGACCTTTTCGACCTGATGCTGGCAGGACCGACATCTTGCTGGCATCAGCCCGGGTTGGACAGCTTATGTACGCGAGCGTGTTGACATTCTGGTTCGAGGAACTCAAACCTGCGATGTGGTGGAAGAAGGATCCGCCGCTTGATCGGCTGATTGCTCAACGCTTCGAGCCACTGCATGCTCAAGCTACTCGCGGTGAACTCTTCCGTTGGCGAGCGAGCCACGCAGGCCGGCTGGCAGAGATCATCGTACTGGATCAGTTCTCACGAAATATCTACCGCGACCGTCCACAGGCATTTGCCTGGGATGGCATGGCGCTGGTGCTGGCACAGGAAGCCATTGCTGCAAAGGCTGACCGGGATCTTAGCCTCGATGAGCGCAGCTTTATGTACATGCCCTTCATGCACAGCGAATCCCTGCTGATTCACGAACAGGCGATGCGGCTGTTTTCTGCCAAGGGGCTGGAATACAGTTTTAGATTCGAGCGGCGCCACAAGGACATTCTCGAGCGCTTCGGTCGATACCCTCATCGCAACGCGGCGCTGGGTCGCGTATCGACGGAGGCGGAAATCGCCTTCCTGAAGGAGCCTGGTTCCAGCTTCTGAGCGAGATAACCCCTTCCAATTGCGCGAGATTGATGGCTTTGCTGTGAACGTACTGAGGGATGTGGCAATCTGACAGGATGTCATCAGAGGAGTCGATCAATGCGGTATTTGCTGCCTGCCATGCTCGTGAGTGTGTCACTTTCCATGTTGACCGGATGCGGTGATGAACCGGCTGCACCGGTGGAGGCCCCCGTCGAGGAAGTGTCCGCCGATGGCGACGAGCAGAAGCAAGTGATGCGCATCACCGGCGATCTGACCTATCAGGCGCGTACCGCTCTGCAACCGGAAAGTCAGGCCGTCATCGAGCTGCGTTACGCTGCCTCGGGCGAGACGGAGCCGACAAGCGTGCTGGCCCGCCAACGCATCGATCTGATCGGACGCAACGTACCCGTGCACTTTATCCTGGAGGTCGATCCCAAGGAATTACAGCGCGCCGATGCCTATCAACTGCGCGCGGTGATCATGGAAGGTGAGCGGGCTACCTGGCTGGCCGAGCCTGTAGCGATTGGGCCGAAGGCGGAGGAAATCAATCTCGGTGAACTGGTGCTGCTTCCACATCGTGAGGCGGCCTTCTCCAGCATCATGTCTTGTGGCCAGGCGCAGATTAGCGTGGGTTACGAGGGAGACGACCTGATTCTTGAGGTGGCAGACGACGAATACGTATTGCTCCCGGTGGAGACGCACGCTGGCGCCCGCTTCGAGGCGGAGGGTGATCCGTCTACGCGGTTCTGGAGCCGCGGAGACAGCGCCTTACTGACGCTTAAGGGAAAAGCCTACCCGGAATGCGTACCACCAGGCGCGTTGCCCAAGCCGTTCCTGGCCTTTGGTAACGAACCGTCCTGGCATGTTCGCCTGGAAAACGGCGAACTGACCCTGCAGCGTCCCGACCAGGATCTGGAATTTACCGCGCCTTACCAGATCAGCGATGACAATAGCGAGGATGTATCCGTAGAAATCACCGAAGAAGCCAGTGAGCATAGGGTGCGCCTGACTGCCAGCAGAAATATCTGCTACGACAGCATGACCGGGATGGCCTACCCGCGGGAAATCACCCTGGTGGTCGATGGCGAGGAGCTGGAGGGTTGCGGTGGATCCCCGGCACGGCTGCTGCAGGGCGTTGACTGGATCGTCGAGGATATCAACGGGGGCGGGATTATTGACGGCTCGAGAGTGGAGGTGGTGTTTTCCAGCAACGATCGTGTCGCTGGTCAGGCCTCCTGTAATAATTACTCGGCCGAATATGAGCTGACCGGAGAATCGCTGAATGTGGGCAATGTCATCACCACCAAGAAAGCCTGCGCACCGGCATTGATGGAGCAAGAGCAACGCTTTCTCGATATGCTGCAGCGTGTGCAGCAGTTCAAGTTCAATGAACAAGGCGCCTTGATGCTGCTCACCCCTGAGGGAGAATCCCTGACTGCGCGGATGCAGTGACATTGATTCGCCGATGACCGGACAATCAGACATCCACAAGATCCCAGTGCCCTTCGGCGCCGGGCTTATAAAATTGTCAGGATCAGCCGTTCAGGATCTACACTTCATCATCAGTGCGGTAATCAACAATCCGGTCGTCTGACGCTGCATGTTGAACCCAATCAAAACAACGCAAGGATAGAAAATGTTAGCTCTGGTGGCAGGTTTGGTCATTTTTCTGGGTATTCACTCAACCGGCTTGTTCGCGCCGAACTGGCGCGCGGCGCAGAAGCAGCGGCTCGGTGAGAATGCCTGGAAAGGTATTTATTCATTAGTTGCGCTGATCGGTCTGGTACTGATCGTCTGGGGCTACGGCCAGGCTCGGCTTGACCCTGTCTGGTTATGGGTGTCGCCGGTCTGGACACGACATCTGGCGGCCCTGCTGACGATTCCGGCATTTGTGCTGCTGGTCGCCACCTATCTGCCCGGCACGAAGATGAAGGCGCGGGTTGGGCACCCGATGCTGCTGGGCGTGAAATTCTGGGCCATCGCGCATTTGATAGCCAACGGTACCCTGCCCGACGTGTTGCTGTTTGGCGGCTTCCTGGCCTGGGCCGTGGCCCTGTTTATTGTCCTGCGACGCCGTGATCGTGCTGCCGGCGTAGTGCGCCCTGCCGGCAAGGCGAGCCGCGACGTCATGGCAGTGGTCGTCGGGCTGGTGCTTTGGGTTATTTTTGCCCTCTGGCTGCATCAATCGCTGATCGGCGTGCGTCCCTTCGGGTAGTTCGCGGCTGTAGATGACAGCCATCGCGCTGGTGAGTAATGTTGGAAAAAACAGTATCGGTTGAGATGTACATCCAGGAGCCCGACCATGCAGCTGTTGTATCCGGAGATCAAACCCTACGCTCGCCATGAACTGGCCGTCGAAGCGCCACATGTTTTGTACGTCGATGAAAGTGGCGAGCCCGATGGTTTGCCGGTTGTCTTCCTGCATGGCGGACCGGGGGCAGGGTGTGACGCACTGAGTCGGCGTTTCTTCGATCCGTCGATCTATCGCATTATCACCTTCGACCAGCGCGGAGCGGGTCGTTCGACGCCCCATGCCAGCCTCGAGAACAACACCACTGCGCATCTGGTAAGTGACATGGAAGCGCTGCGGGAGCACCTGAAAATCGACAAGTGGGTGCTGTTCGGTGGCTCCTGGGGTTCGACGCTCGCGCTGGCCTATGCCCAGGCGCATCCTGATCGGGTCAGCGCGATGATTCTGCGCGGGATATTCTTGTGCCGGGATCAGGACATACGCTGGTTCTATCAGGAAGGGGCGAGCCACATCTTCCCGGACTATTGGGAGGACTATGCTTCGCTGATTCCTGAAGTCGAGCGCGGTGACATGGTCTCTGCCTACTATCGAAGGCTGATTGGCGACGATGAGATCTGCCGGATGCACGCGGCCAGGAGTTGGTCGAGCTGGGAAGGGCGCTGCGCCACGCTGCGTCCCAGTGCGCAGGTTATTGACCGCTTCAATGACTCACGTCGCGCCTACGCAATGGCCAGGATTGAGTGCCATTTCTTTGTTAATCACGCCTTTCTGCAGCCGGATCAGCTGTTGAACAACATGCCGTCCATCGGCCATATCCCGGGCATCCTGATTCATGGCCGCTATGACATGGTGTGTCCGCTGGATAACGCCTTTGCCTTGCATCGGCACTGGCCGGCGAGTGAGCTACAGATCATCCGTGACGCCGGGCATGCGGCGTCCGAAGCCGGTACGGCGGATGCACTGGTACGCGCCACGCAGTCCATAGCGCAGCGTCTGTTGCACCTGCCTCCCCAGGCGGAATAGCGGTGAAAGGCTTGTTGCAGCGGGTCACTCAGGCCCGGGTAGAGGTTGACGGGAAAACGGTCGGTGCCATTGATCGCGGCTTGCTGGTACTGGTTGGCATCGAGCCGGAGGATGATCAGGTCAGCGCCGACAGACTGTTGCAGCGGATATTGCGTTATCGGGTGTTCAGCGATGCCGAGGGGCGCATGAACGCCTCGCTGCAGGACGTGGAGGGCGGGCTGTTGCTGGTATCGCAGTTCACCCTGGCGGCTGATACAGGCAAGGGCCTGCGACCGGGATTCTCCACCGCCGCGCCGCCGGCGCGGGCCGCCGAGTTATTCGAATACCTGCTCGGTCAAGCCCGCGAGCGGCACCCGCAGGTCAGCAGCGGGCGTTTCGGTGCTGACATGCAGGTGCATCTGGTGAACGATGGCCCGGTCACCTTTCTGTTAGAGGTGTGAGCCTAGCCCCCTTGAACTAGCGCTTGCTCGACAAACTCCAGGCGATCTTGCCCGAAGAAGAGTTCATCGTCCACGAAAATACTGGGTGCGCCGAATACGCCCCTGGCGATGGCTTCGTCGGTGGTCTGGCGCAACCGGTCCTTTACCGCCGGGTCGCCCATCAGTCCCATCACTTGGGCCGGGTCGAAGCCGTTACGCTCAAGTACCTCGGCAACGACCTCCGGTTTGCCCATGTCCCGTTCCTCCACCCACATGGCGGTGAATACCGCAGACAGATAGTGCTCAAAGTGTTCGGTGCCCTGATAGGCGGCGGCGCCACGCATCAGCTGCAGCGTATTGATCGGAAAAAAGGGGTTGTGCTTGAGGGTCACGCCATAGCGCGTGGCGAATCGCTGGAAATCCTCACGGGTGTAAGCGCCCTTGGCCGGGACGGTTGCCGGCGAACTGTTGCCGGTGGCCTGGAATACTGCGCCGAGCAGCATAGGCTTCATTTCCAGTTCGGCATTATGCCGTTGCGCTATGGCCTCTATCTGCGTCCACGCCAGGTAACTGGCTGGGCTGCCGACATCAAAATAGAACTCGATTGTTTTGCTCATGTGTCTGTTCCTGGTCCAGAGATTGTCAGAAGGTTTCCATCCACGGCCGCAGATCCAGCTCATGGGTCCAGCAGTCGCGCGGCTGACAGTGCAACTGCCAATACTGCTCGGCGATGTGCTCAGGATGGAGAATGCCAGCCTGGTCCTTCAGTGCGTAGCGTTCAGGAAAGGTGTCCCGGATAAATGCAGTGTAGATGGCGCCGTCGATGATCGGGTGGGCGACATGGATGCCCTGGGGCCCCAGCTCGCGGGCCATGCTCTGGGCGAGGGCGCGTAGCGCGAACTTGGCGCCGGCAAAGGCGCTGAAGCCGCTGCTGCCGCGCAGTGATGCGGTGGCGCCAGTAAAGATCACGGTGCCCCGCTGACGCGGCAGCATGACTCTGGCCGCTTCCCGCCCGGTGAGAAAGCCCGAGAACGCGGCCATTTCCCAGACCTTGCGATATACCCGGGTGGTGGTTTCGGTAATGGAGAAGCGTACGTTCGCGCCGATATTGAACACCACCACCTCAATCTCGCCCAGGTCGCGTTCTATCTCATCGAAGAGTGCGACCATATCCTCTTCGCTGCGCGCATCACAGCCGAAAGGGTAAGCCTTGCCGCCGGCCGCCTCGATATCAGCAACCAGAGGCGCCAGCTTGTCTGCCTGACGGCGGGTTACGCACAGCGTGAAACCTTCGCGAGCGAAGCGCCGGGCGATCGCACCGCCAGTGGCATCGCCGGCGCCGATGATAACGGCAACGGGTGGTCTGGACATAGGTGGCTCCTGTGAGATTGGGTTCTTTTTTGGAACTCGTTGATAGTCAGTTTCTTTTTGGAACTTGTCAAGTTAGGCTGTCAGCATTGCTTTCAGGAGGTGTGACCATGCGCTGGGAAGAACTCGGGCAACAGCCCTGTTCCATAGCCCGTACGCTGGCTGTGGTGGGGGATCGCTGGACGCTGTTGATTCTGCGCGATTGTTTTCTTGGTGTGCGGCGCTTCGATGCGTTCGAGAAACGACTCGGAATAACCCGCCACGTTCTGGCCGAGCGCTTGAAGAAACTGGTGGAACACGGCGTATTAATCAAAGTGCCTTATCAGCAACGCCCGTTACGTGAAGAGTACCGGTTGACTGAAAAAGGGCTCGAGTTACACGCAGCCATACTGGCGTTGGTCAGTTGGGGCGATAAGCATATGGCGGACGAGCGCGGCGCTCCGGTCAGGCATGTGCACAAGGGCTGCGGTAAGGTTATGCGGCCCGTTACCGTCTGCTCCGAATGCGGAGAGCCGGTAACTGCGCGGGATGTGAAGGTGGAAACCGGAGAGGGTTGGCAGGACGAGGCGCAGCAGATTATTGCGCCTGCTGTGGAAATCAGAGGCTGATCAATACAGGCGCGATATCAAGGCGGTCACAGCCGTTTCGACCCGCAGAATCCGCTCACCCAGTTGCACCGGCGCAAAGCCGGCTTCGATCAGCTTGTCCACTTCATAGGGTATCCAGCCGCCTTCCGGACCGATAGCCAGTGTTGCCGGGGTGGTCAGGGCGCGGGGACAGGCTGGGTAGTCACCGGGATGGGCCACGAGCGCCTGGGTCCCAGTAATCAGCTCGGGGAGTCGGTCTTCGACGAAGGGTTTGAAGCGCTTCTCGATGATGACCTCAGGCAATACCGTATCGCGGGCCTGCTCCAACCCCAATAGCAGATTATCGCGCATGGCGGCGGGTTCAAGGAAAGGCGTCTGCCAGAAGCTTTTTTCGACGCGATAGCTGTTGAGCAGAATGATGCGCGGCACGCCGAGGGTGGCGCAGTGTTGCAGAATACGACGGAACATCTTGGGCCGCGGCATCGCCAGTAGCAGGGTAAGCGGCAGTTTGGGCGGCGCAGAGGCGTCCAGGATGACGCTGAGTTCGGCCTGCTCCGCGCTGAGCGAGAGCACACGAGCCTGGCCCATCAGGCCGCCGATCAGGCCTACCCGCAGCGTGTCGCCGATGCTCAGCTGCTGGATCTCCAGCATATGCCGTAAACGGCGGCCGCTCAGCTGCACTCGAGAGGCATCAGTGAAATCCTGCTCGTCGAGCAAGAGCAGGTTCATGCCGGTGGATTGTCTTGCGCGTCCTGCTCGGCATCCGTCTTACGTTTGAGCAGCAGGCTGAACAGAATCCCGACCTCGTACAGTAGCCACATGGGGCCGGCCAGCAAGGCCTGGGAAATGACGTCCGGAGGCGTCAGTACCATGCCGATGACAAAGCAGCCTACCACTACGTAAGGACGGATCTCGCGCAGCTTCGCCACGTCCACGGCGCCGGTCAGTACCAGCAGAACCGTCGCTACGGGAATTTCGAAGGACAGCCCGAAGGCCATGAACAGCGTCAGGACGAAATCCAGATACTTGTTGATATCGGTCATCACCGCCACGCCCGCCGGCGCGGTACTGGTAAAGAAGCCGAACACCAACGGGAACACTACGTAGTAGGCAAAGGCCATGCCTGAATAGAACAGAATGATGCTCGACGCTAGCAAGGGTATCGCCAGACGCTTTTCATGGCGGTACAGCCCCGGCGCAATGAAGCCCCAGATCTGATGCAGCACGAAGGGCATGGCCAGGAACAGTGCGCTGACCAGCGCCAGTTTGAAGGGCGTCAGGAAGGGCGATGCCACATCGGTGGCAATCATGCTGGTGCCTTCCGGCAGAAACACCCGTAACGGTTCGGCTATGAACGTATACAGATCGTTGGCGAAGTAGAACAGACAGGCAAAAACCAGCATCCAGATAACCACGATACGCAGCAATCGGGAGCGGAGCTCGGTCAGGTGTGCCACCAGGGGCATGTCTTCGGCCATTTTGGCCGGGGTACGCTTATCGCTCATCGGGGCGTGTCGGAGAGTCGTCGGTGATATCGGTGACTGGCGGCGCCGGGGCGTCGGTGGAAGCCACTGCGTCGGCTGCCGGAGCAGTCTGCTCGGTGGATGTTACGCTTGCGTTACTGCCAGGCTTGACGTCCGAGCCGGTGACCTTTGGATCGGCAACCGGGGCGCCTGGATCCGGTTTGCCCGGTTTGTCATCCTGCTTGCCCTGTTTGTCGCTTTTTGCCAGGTCAGACATTATCCGCTCGTTGTGCAGCTGCCGGCGAATCTCGTCCGCGCCAATCTCGCGCTCAACCTGAGAGCGCACATCAGCGAAGCCACGCTTGATGCGACCGATAGCTAACCCGGCAGTGCGCACGGCAACGGGCAGCCGCTCGGGACCCAGTACCAACAGGGCAACGATGGCCACCACCAGCATTTCAATGAAGCCGATATCAAACATGGACGATCAGTCCCTGGGGTGAGTTTCCGACTTTTTCTCAGCGTGAACGTCCAGGGTATCCCCGGTCTTGTTCTGCACCGAAGGTTTTTCGTCTTCATCGTTGACCGATTTACGGAAGCCTTTAATGGCCTCGCCCAGATCGCCGCCGATGCTCTTCAGCCGTTTGGTGCCGAACAGCAGAACCACGATCAGTAATACGATCAGTAATTGCCAAACACTAATGCCGCCAAAACCCATTGCAAGCCTCCAGGGCAACGCCCTCAGTTGTGTTGACGCGACGCTTTCTCGGCCAGGCCGGATAGGTCAAAACGTCGTTCAAGTTCTTTCAGTACATCCTCTGGACCAAGGCCCAGATGACTGAGCATGACCAGAGTATGGAACCACAGGTCGGCCGTTTCATAGATCAGCTCCGACTTGTCATCGCTGTGTTGGCAATCCTTGGCGGCCAGCAGCGTCTCGGTACATTCCTCACCGACTTTTTCCAGGATCTTGTTCAGTCCCTTGGCGTGCAGGCTGGCGACATAGGATGCGTCTGCTCCGGCCTGCTTGCGTTGTTCCAGTACTTCGGCCAACCGGCACAGAGTGTCACTCATGCTTATGCTCATAAATGTGATCAGGATCCTTGATGACCGGATCGACTATTTGCCATTTCCCGTCTTTGAATACCCGGTAAAAACAGCTCTGTCGGCCAGTATGGCAGGCAATATCGCCGAGTTGCTCGACCATCATCACGATTACATCGCTGTCGCAATCCAGGCGCAACTCGTGCAGCACCTGGATGTGGCCGGATTCTTCGCCCTTGCGCCAGAGTTTGCGGCGCGAACGGGACCAGTATACCGCTCGCTTCTCCTGCACGGTGAGCTGTAACGACTCACGATTCATCCAGGCGACCATTAGCACGCGATGGCTATGAATATCCTGAGCGATAGCGGGAATAAGCCCGCTCGCATCCCATTTGATTTCGTCGAGCCAGGCAGTGTTCAAAGGAGTATCTGTCATACGATCAAGTGTGCCAGTGTTGAGGGGGCGGATGCCAGTTTCGGCGGTTAGTGCTTGCGCATCACCAGCCAGCCACCGGTCGCTACCAGCAGCCAGTGCAGAGGTTGCGCCTGGCTCCAGAGGTTGACATCGGTGCCCAGGCCACTGGCGCCCAACACCACCAGTACCACGCCGATCAGCCGCAACGCGCGGCTTGAATCGCGCGTGCGCGCCGCAGGCGCCGGTTCCTGTTGCGCCAGGCGCTCCATGGCGTGGCGGGTGGAGGTCAGCAGCGGAGGGATCTGTTCGAGTTGCTGGTGTAGAACACGGACCTGGTGCTGCGGCAGCATCCGCTCACGCATCCAGCGTTCCAGATAGGGCTGGGCGGTGCTCCACAGATCCAGATCGGGATACAGCTGACGACCCAGGCCCTCAATGTTGAGCAGGGTCTTCTGCAACAACACCAGCTGCGGCTGAATCTCCATGTTGAAGCGTCGTGCAACCTGAAACAGGCGCAACAACAGTTGCCCGAAGGAAATATCCTTCAGCGGCCGAGCGAAGATCGGTTCACAGACACTGCGGATGGCCGCTTCGAATTCATTGACGCGCGTACCGGCCGGGACCCAGCCGGAGTCGATGTGCAACTGCGCCACGCGGCGGTAGTCACGCTTGAAGAACGCCAGCAGGTTGCGCGCGAGGTAATCCTGATCCTCCGGATTGAGACTGCCGACGATACCGAAATCGATGGCGATGTACTGCGGCTGCCACGGATGGCTGCGCGACACAAAGATATTGCCCGGATGCATATCGGCGTGAAAGAAGCTATCGCGGAACACCTGGGTGAAGAAGATTTCCACGCCCGTCTCGGCGAGCTTCTTCATGTCGGTGCGCTGATCAAGCAGCGCCTCCATATCGGTAACGGGCACCCCGCTGATGCGCTCCATCACCATGACCTTGTGGCGGCACCACTTCCAATAGATCTGCGGTATATACAGCAGGGTGGAGCCTTCGAAATTGCGCCGCAACTGTGATGCGTTGGCCGCCTCGCGGTACAGATCGAGTTCGTCGAATATGGTTTTTTCATAATCGTTGACGACTTCCACCGGTCGCAGCCGCCGACCCTCGCTGGAGAAGCGTTCCAGCGTGCGCGCGGCGAGGAACAACCACTGAATGTCCTGATGGATAGTCGCGCCGACGCCCGGACGGGTGACCTTTACCACGACCTCGGTGCCATCGTGCAGGCGCGCCGAATGCACCTGTGCCACCGATGCCGAGGCCAGCGGCTGGTCGGTAAAGCTGGCGAATACCTCATCAATGGTCTGCCCCAGCTGTTCCTCGATGCGTTGGCGGGCCTGGTCGGAGGGAAAGGGCGGAACCTTGTCCTGCAGCCTGGCGAGCTCGAGTGCTACGTCATCCGCCAGCAGATCGCGGCGAGTAGACAGAATCTGGCCGAACTTGATAAACACCGGCCCCAGGTCTTCACAGGCACGGCGCAAGCGCGCGCCACGGCTCAGCTTTGGCGCGCGATGTAAGCGCCAGGGACCAATCTTCAGCAGCAAACGCACGAACCACGGCAGGGGCAGTTGCAGAAGGAGCTGATCGAGACGGTAGCGCGTGAAGATATGCAGTATGCGAAACAGGCGTACAAACGCGGTCAGGTTCATGCGTCGGGGGTGTCCTGCGGCGGATTCTCTAGGCGTTGCAGGCGGGCTTCGAGCCGGTCCAGGCGCAATCGCAGCTCATGCAAGTCTTGCGCGGCTATGTTGGCCTCGGCTTTACCTACCAGTTGACGGGACTCTTCTGTCAGATAGCGGCCCAGACTGTCGTTCAGGCTTTGATGCGTCTGCGCGCCCCAGTCACGGCCACTGCGCAGCAGATTGGCGATCGCATGGCCAGGCACCGGGCCAAGCCAGCGCGCCAGTTCGGCCTCGCCCTCAATCTGGAGGTCGCCAAAGATGTTCTGCAAGCTGACCAGCACCTGACTGTCGCCACTGAGGACCACCTGCGGATCCTGAAGCAGACTCTGGCGCTGCGCACTGAAAGCCAGGCGCGCGAGCAGGCTGCTGGGCGCCGAGAGGGTGCAGTCGGGGTCGACTTCTGCATTCGCCATCAGGCGGATCTCGCCCTCGTTTGGAAACACAAACACCTGCCAGTCCGGGGCGCTGCCGCGAACCAGGATAACTTTGTTCGCCAGCGCGCCCAGGCGTTTGGCAGTCAACGGATCACGAGCGAGCGCCTGCGCCAGGCTGTACTCGATTCCGGCGAGCATGGCCTGGGTCAGCATCAGGGTTTGATTCCTCTATGCAGCGCCACAATCCCGCCGGTCATGTTGTGATAGGTGACGCGGGCGAAACCGGCCTCTTCCATCATGGCCTTGAGGGTTTCCTGATCAGGATGCATGCGAATCGATTCGGCCAGGTAACGGTAGCTTTCCGAATCGTTGGTGATCAGCTTGCCCATCAGCGGCAGGAGCTTGAACGAGTACTGGTCGTAGACCCGTGAGAACAGCTGGTTGCGCGGCTTGGAGAACTCCAGCACCAGCAACCTGCCGCCCGGCTTGAGCACCCGCAGCATCGAGGCGATCGCCGTATCCTTGTGGGTGACATTGCGCAGACCGAAAGCGATGGTGATGCAGTCGAAATGATTGTCCGGAAAGGGCAGGGCTTCGGCATCGGCCTGCACGAAACGGACATTGCCGGATACGCCGCAGTCGAGCAGCCGATCACGACCGACCTTCAGCATCGAGGCGTTGATGTCCGCCAATACCACCTCACCCTCGGGGCCGACCAGCGACGAAAACTTGCGCGCCAGGTCACCGGTACCACCGGCGATATCGAGCACGCGGTTGCCGCGGCGAACGCCTGAAAGCTCGATGGTGAAGCGTTTCCACAGGCGATGTACACCGCCTGACATCAGGTCGTTCATCAAGTCGTATCTGGCTGCAACGGAATGGAATACATCCGCGACCTTCGCGGCTTTCTCCGATTCCGGCACGCTCTTGAAGCCGAAATGAGTAGTGTTGTCTGAGGTGTGCTTGTCAGTCATAGCGTCGGCGCCTTGGCAAATCAACCGCCATTCTAACCGCAAATCGAGGGGCCTGGGCTGGTTTTCCAGCGGACAGGCTGTCGCAGCCGTGGATGACGAGAAGCGGGCAATACGGCATCATGCCGTCTGGATCAATAGCAGACGAGAGACATCGCATGGCAACTGTAGATATCACGCGAGAACATGCTCTGGGCAAGGAAACCGCCAGGGAACGGGCACAGAAAATGGCTGACAAGCTGGCGCAGAAGCTGGATGCCAAATGTGAGTGGGACGGTGATCAGCTGACCTTCAAGCGCAGCGGCGCAGACGGCACCATTCACGTGGCCGAGGATAACGTCAGGGTGGTGGTCAAGCTAGGCATGATGTTCACGCCCATGTCCGGAATGGTGAAAAGCGAGATCGAAAAGGCGCTGGATAAATATCTCGCCTGATTAGTATGTTTTTTCTAATTTTGCCGCGTAGCTTGACCATCAGAAGCCGCTAATCGGCTGGCTTAAGACTCATCCAACAGTCAGGAGTTATCATCATGGTCAAGCTCAATACTATCGAAGCAGAAGAAAATGCACTGGCGTTTGCCGCGGACGTTCGCAAGTACGCGCATCAGATCTGGCTTGCCGGGCTCGGCGTTTATGCCAAGGCCGGTAAGGACAGCGCCGAGTATTTCAAGACCCTGGTCAGTGAAGGTGAGCAGCTGGAGCAGACTGGCAAGGAATTCATTTCCGAGCGCATCGACCAGGCCGGCAGCAAGGTCGCCAGCCTGAAAGACCGGTTACAGGATCGTAACGGCGGAAGCCTGCACAAGGTCGAGGAAATGTTCGACGAGCGTGTAGCCTCTGCACTGGAGCGCATGGGTATCCCGAGCAAGTCGGATATCGAACAGCTGTCGAACAAACTCGACATGCTGAGCGCTTCGCTGAAATCCATGCAGGCCAAGTAAGCTTTTCAGAGGAGGTGCTTCCATGACGGGCGATAAAAAGCACGACAAGGAAAAATGGGCCAGCGAGCTGGAAAACTATTCTCGCCAGATCTGGCTGGCAGGCCTCGGTGCCTATGCCAAGGTGGGTAAGGAAGGGGTCAAGCTGTTCGAGACCCTGATCAAGGATGGTGAGGAAGCCGAACAGAGCGCCAAGGCCAATATTGAAAAAAAGGTTGAGGAGTTCAAGGCGCGCGCTGGCAGGGCCAAGGACAGCGCTACCGACGACTCCGAGTCTGGGGGCGATAAGCCCTGGAGCAGAGCTAGCGGGCGCTGGACCGAACTGGAAGCGGCCTTTGACAAGCGACTCGGGAGCGCTCTATCTCGCATGGGTATGCCTACTCGCAGCGAGCTACAGGCCCTGGATGACAAGATCGAGGAATTGTCCAGACTGGTCAGTGAGTTGGGGGCGCACCGCGCCGCCAGCGTCACTCCCGCACCGGCTCCGGTCTCACCGACAGCCGCTGCGGTCCATGAAACGACCGATAAGCTCGAGACCGAACCGGAGGCGGCTGCCGCCAAGGTAGCGCCCTCAGAGCCAGCCAAGGCGACGTCTGAGGTGGGCAACAAGCCGAATGACACGTCCGCGGCGAGTAATAAACCGCGACCTGCCAAGCCCAAGACGGCCACCAAAGCCAAGGCGGCTTCCACGCCGGCTTCGGACCAGGGCTCGGACAAGAAGTCCCAGCCGGGTGACGCGGGCGCGTAATTCTGCTCCGTCTGACCCGTTGTAGTATCCAGCAAGAACGAAACCCGATCGGTTGCTGCCGATCGGGTTTTTTTACGTTTTAGGTCGCTCAGCTATAGCGGTCGATCAGGTTGCGCATCCAGGCCTGACTGGGCTCATCCAGGTAGGGCAGCATCAGCCCCAGCACCTGCTGGACGGCTTGCGAAGGTCCCATGTCGTCCCGCCGCGTCACGCGTTGGAAATCCAGCCAGAATACGAATGTCTGACAGAGTGCGTCCAGCAGGCGTTCGATATCGGCATCGTTGGCGACCAGGTGTCCCTGCTCCCGCAGCGCCATCAGCATGGCGTTCAGACTCTCGCGCAAAGCCGCTAACCAGTGCTGCATGGCGCGTCGGATGAAGTCATAGCGTCCTGTCAGGTTCGATAGATCCTGAAACAGAAAGCGAAACTCGGTAATGGCTTCGAACAACAAGTGCATAAACAGCCAATAGTCCTCTGGCTCCAGCTGCTGCGGGTCGCCGCGCATTTCCAGCAAATTGCGGGTATGGTCGAGAAACTGCTCGACCAGGCATGCCAGCAACGCTTCCTTGCCGCGGAAATGGTAATAGAGGTTGCCTGGACTGATATCCAGCTCGTTGGCGATATCCAGCGTGGTGACGTTCGGTTCACCATGTTCATTGAACAGCTCAAGCGTACACAGAAGGATGCGATCACGCGTTTTCATGTGGTCCCCGTAGTATGGCCATCACTTTCCTATAGCTGATGCACGTAACGGCCTGGTGCCGGATATTGCGCGGGATGGCGCGCGTTACCCAGCATAGCTGGCGCGCTGCGCAAGTCACCGCTGTGGCGCTTGAGCCAGTTACACCAAGCTGGCCACCAGCTGCCGGCGTGTCGTTCGCCGGCGACCTGCCATTGCTCGATTGTCATAGCGGTTTCGGCCGTCGCACTTTGATACCAGGCGCTTGGGTGGTCCGGCGGGTTGACCAGGCTCTGGATGTGCCCACCATGGCTGAGCGTGAAGGTTTTATCGCCGCCCAGACTGTTGCCGGGATAGGCGTTATGCCAGGGCACGATGTGATCACGCTTGGCCCCGAGATGCCAGGATGGGGTTCGCAGTTTGCCCAGCTCGATGGAAATACCATCCAGCACCAGTGCCCCAGGTGTGTTCAAGGCATCCCGTTCGAGCAGATCGAGCAGGTCGTGAACC
Organism: Pseudomonas saliphila; assembly: GCF_008638345.1. GTDB lineage: Bacteria > Pseudomonadota > Gammaproteobacteria > Pseudomonadales > Pseudomonadaceae > Halopseudomonas > Halopseudomonas saliphila. The sequence continues at coordinate 201,089 of NZ_VTVA01000007.1, forward strand.
ATCTGGGCGGGTAGCCGTGTGCTGTCCCGACTCCAGAAAGTCAGCGGATCCGGTTGTCCCGGCTGGGCAAGCAGGTATCGCTGAAAATGCGGCCACACCAGTTGCCCGGGGCGCAGCCAGGCAAAACCCGCAGCCAGCTGTCGGTGATCTAGGCATCCCTGTCGCCAGGCGAGATTGCGCAGGCGCTGGCGCATGACGGGACTGGCCAGCAGGCTCAGCTCGCTGTGCTGGCGAGCCTGCACCGGCGTACCGAAATAACTCGCTGCTTTTACCCGGTCCACTATGCCCTGACCCTGCAGCCAGCCTTGCAGTCCCAGCCCGATGACCCCGCCACTGCAGACCCCGAGCAGACTGGCCTGCCGATTGCCGGATATGGCGCAAATGACATCCAGTGCGCCGGCAGCGGCTTTTACATAGTGGGCCAGCCCCCAGGCGGCGTGGCTTGCGTTGGGATTGCGCCAGCTGATCATGAAGACCTGCAGGCCCTGCGCGAGAGCGTAGCGGATCAGGCTGGTGTCCGGTTGCATGTCCAGCAGGTAGTAACGATTCAGTGGCGGGGGAATAACCAGCAGCGGGGTGGCATGCACCGTGCTGGTGAGGGGCCGATACTGGATCAACTCCAATAGGGGCGTGTGATGGACGACCTGCCCTGCGGTGGTTGCCAGATCGCGCCCGACCAGAAAGCTGACTTCGTCGTGCCCGGCTGGCAAGGGCCGCCGGGCGGCGATGTCTTCAGCCAGATGAGTCATGCCCTTGCGCAGGCAGCGCCCGTGGGTACGCCTTAATTGCTCTGCCAGCGCGGGATTGAAGGGGCTGTTGGAGGGCGCGAGGGCATCCTGTATTTGCCGTAGGGCCAGCTTCAGTCGCGCTTTGTCGATCGCCGGGATATCCAGCCCATCCAGCCAGTCGTGGGTGCTGGTCATCCAGGCGGCCCAGGCAGCGACCAACCTGCGACGTAATGGATTTTGCCAGGCGGGATGGGCAAAGCGTCGATCCAGCGGGATGGGGGCTCCGGTTGGCTTACCGGCTAACGCATCGATCAGACCAGCCAGTAACGCCAGCGAGTGCTGAGCGTGATGGCATCGTTGTGACACCGCTGAGCCTGATAACGCCCTGAGTGTCTCGGACAGAGATCGCTGCAGGTCCTCCGGTAAAATATCTGGCATCCAGCTTTCCTTGTCCTGATCCCGTCGAATGAGCGGGGGCATTGATGCGTTGGACTTCAAGCGCAGCGCGCAGGCAGCAATCCCGGCGATCGAACGCATGATTGCAACGGTATGCAGCAAGGACAAGAGACTGGTGCCGGCGATGTGAAGTTCCACCGGCTGGGGGAAGAGTGAGTGGTGCGTCCGAAACTATGCCGACAGACTCGACTAGGGGACGAAACGCACTACCGATTCGTTTGGATCGCGGCTGGCGCCGGCTTTGTCGAGTTGATCGAGGTAGGCCTGCCACATCCGGTCCTGCTGGGTCGCAAGCTCATAGAGATATTCCCAGCTATACAGTCCGGTCTCGTGGCCGTCATCGAAGTCCAGTCTCACCGCATAGTTGCCGACCTGCTCGATGCCCTTGAAGCCGACATGCTTCTTGCCGGTCTGCAGCACGGGATTGCCGTGTCCCCGTACTTCGGCGGATGGCGAATAGACCCGCAGGTACTCTGCGGAAAGCGCGTAGCTTTGACCGTCGGCGTAGCTAAGCATCAAGGTTCTGGATGCCTTTTTCAGCTTGATATCGGTGGGGATAGCGGTTTGCATCGTAGGCTCTCGGTCGGGACCAGGGCTCGGAGTCCGGATGTGGGAGCTTCAGCCTGAGTCATGTATAGGGTGTTTACACACTCAGGCTTCAGCCATTCGCTTCCGGCTTCGCTCAACAGTTAGAGAATATACCGCGACAGGTCTTCATTGACTGCCAGTTCACCGAGGTGCTCATCGACATAGGCTGCATCGATTACTATCGCTTTGCCGTCCTGGGAGGAGGCGAGGTCGCCGGCGCTGAAGGAAATCTCCTCCAGCAAACGCTCGAGCACAGTGTGCAAACGACGTGCGCCGATGTTTTCAGTCTTCTCGTTCACCTGCCAGGCAATCTCGGCGAGGCGGACAATAGCATCATCGGAAAACTCGATGCCCAATCCTTCAGTTTGCATCAATGCGCGGTACTGTTCGGTCAGGGAGGCATCAGGCTCGGTGAGGATACGCTTGAAGTCATCCGGTGACAGCGACTGCAGCTCAACGCGAATCGGCAGGCGACCCTGCAGTTCCGGAATCAGATCCGACGGCTTGGTCAGGTGGAAGGCACCGGAGGCGATGAACAGGATATGGTCAGTCTTGACCATGCCGAACTTGGTGTTCACTGTGCTGCCTTCGATCAGCGGCAACAGGTCGCGCTGCACCCCTTCGCGGGACACATCTGCACCGCTACCGCTGTCGGCGCGCTTGCTGACCTTGTCGATCTCGTCGAGGAAGACAATACCGTTCTGCTCCACCGCATGGATGGCGCGGGTTTTCAGTTCGTCCTCGTTGACCATACGGGCCGCTTCCTCGTCCCGGATCAACTTCATCGCCTCCTTGACCTTCAGGGTGCGGGTCTTGCGCTTGCCCTTGCCGAAGTTGGAGAACATGTTCTGCAGCTGGCTGGTCATTTCTTCCATGCCGGGCGGCGCCATGATGTCGACACCAACCGGCGTTTCGGCCACCTCGACATCGATTTCCTTGTCATCCAGCTGGCCTTCACGCAGACGCTTGCGAAACAGCTGGCGGGTGCTGGAATCTTCCCGAGCCGGTTCGTCGCTGACGCCCTGACGCGGCGGCGGCAGCAATGCATCGAGGATGCGTTCCTCGGCGGCATCTTCGGCGCGGTGGCCCATCTTGCTCATTTCCTGTTCGCGCAGCATCTTGATCGCGGCATCGACCAGGTCGCGGATAATCGACTCGACATCGCGGCCAACGTACCCGACCTCGGTAAACTTGGTCGCTTCGACCTTGATGAAGGGGGCCTGAGCCAGCTTGGCCAGACGCCGGGCGATCTCGGTCTTGCCGACGCCGGTCGGCCCGATCATCAGGATATTCTTGGGGGTGACTTCATTGCGCAGCGCGTCGGGCAGCTGCTGACGGCGCCAGCGGTTGCGCAGGGCAATTGCCACTGCGCGCTTGGCGTCCTGCTGACCGATGATGTGTCGGTCGAGCTCATGGACAATTTCGCGGGGGGTCATGGACATGCTGATTCTGAACGCCTCAGGTATTGGCGTCCAGCTCCTCGATGGTCTGGTTATGATTGGTGTAGATGCAGATCTGGCCGGCTATGTTCAGGCTCGATTCCACAATCTGACGAGCTGATTGATCGGTGTTGCGCAGTAACGCAAGGGCCGCGGACTGGGCGAATGGACCCCCTGAGCCGATGGCGATCAAGCCGCCTTCCTCTGGTTCAATCACATCGCCGTTGCCGGTAATGATCAGCGAGGCGTCCTTGTTGGCAACCGCCAGCAGGGCTTCGAGGCGGCGCAGGGCACGGTCCATACGCCAGTCCTTGGCCAATTCAACCGCGGCGCGAACCAGGTTGCCCTGATGCTTTTCCAATTGAGCTTCGAAGCGTTCGAATAGAGTGAAGGCGTCTGCGGTACCGCCAGCGAATCCGGCAATGACCTGATCCTTATAGAGCCGGCGCACCTTACGTGCATTGCCTTTCATGACGGTATTGCCAAGGGATACCTGGCCGTCGCCGCCGATTACCACTTTGCCGTGGCGGCGGACTGAAACGATAGTAGTCACACGCAGCTCCTGATTGGCTGTCAAAAGATCGGTGAGGCATGATTGCATCACCGCTAATGAAACCTATCTGGGGCCTTGAGCTGAGATTTCAAGCTGCAATTGCAGTTCAGCGTGTCCCGCTGCGCTGTTGCAGCAACAAATTGTCGTAGCCGTTGCCGGCGAGGGTTTTCTGCGCCTGGGTGACGCTGCTGCGATCCTGGAAGGGACCTACCTGAACGCGGTACCAGGTTTCGCCGTCACCCAGCTTGGCATCCTCCAGTTTAACGTCCAGCCCGAGCATCAGAATCTGCGCCCGCACCCGATCAGCATCGCCACGCTTGCGGAAGGAACCGGCCTGCAGGAAGAACCGGGTGGTGTCCTGCGGCTTGGCATCTTCCTTTTTCGGCGGCGCTGGTGGTGCCTGCTTGGGCACCGACGACTCGGGAACCAGCTCCTCGGACTCGGGCAGCAGGGTATAGAAGTCATAACGTGCTTGCGGTTCAGCGGGCTTGGTCGGCTTTTTCTGTTGTACCTGCTTGGGCGGCGAGGTGTCGCGCTTGACGCTCTCACGGCCGGGTTCCAGCTGAAACAGGAATGCCACGAATATGCCTATAACCAGGCCACTGACGAGCCACAACCAGGGCGGTATCCCTCGCCCGGCGGCAGCTTTGGCGCGGCTGGCGCCACGTACTGGGGCTTTGCGTCCTTTGGCCATACTGCTTACATGCGCTCCAGAGTTTGAATGCCCAGCAGAGTAAGGCCTTGCTGCAGTGTTCGTCCAGTCAGGGCGGCGAGGCGCAGGCGACTGTCGCGTTGGCTGGCCTGTTCGGCGGCAAGGATCGGACAGCGTTCGTAGAAGCTGGAGAAGCGTCCGGCCAGTTCATATAGATAGTGGCAGAGTACGTGGGGCGTGCCTTCCCGGGCGACATAGTTCAGCGTATTGCCGAACTGGGCCAGATGGGCCGCCAGTTCGTTCTCGGCTTCCTCCTCCAGAGCCAGCGGGCCGAGCTGGTCCAATTGATCCATGCCGCGGCCCAGCTTGCGGAACACGCTGGCAACGCGGGTATAGGCGTACATCAGGTAGGGTGCGGTGTTGCCATCGAAGCTGAGCATCTGTTCGAAGTTGAAGCTGTAATCGCTGCTGCGGTGTTTTGACAGATCAGCATACTTGACCGCGCCGATACCCACTGCCTGGGCGATCTGGCTCAGCTCGTCCTCGCCCAGTTCAGGGTTCTTGTCCTTTACCAGCCGATGGGCTCGCAATTCCGCTTCGTCGAGCAGATCGATCAGCTTGACCGTGCCGCCATCGCGGGTCTTGAATGGCCGCCCGTCGGCGCCATTCATGGTACCGAAGCCCATATGCTCGAGCTGCATGTCGGCGGGTACAAAGCCGGCCTTGCGCGCGACGGCAAACACCTGCTGAAAGTGCAGGGCCTGACGCTGGTCGACGAAGTAGAGTACGCGGTCAGCATGCAGCTGTTCGTGGCGATAGCGCATTGCGGCCAGATCGGTGGTGGCGTACAGATAACCGCCGCCGGCCTTCTGCACGATGACCGGTAAGGTCTTGCCTTCGCTGTTCTTGAACTCATCGAGAAAGACGCAGCGGGCACCTTCGCTTTCGGTGAGCAGGCCTTTGGCGGTAAGGCTCTCAACCACGTCGGCGAGCTTGTCGTTATAGGTGCTTTCGCCACGCACGTCCTGCTCGCTCAAGCTGACGCCCAGACGATCATAGACGGCCTGACAGTGACCCAGCGAGATGGAGTTGAAGCGCTGCCAGAGCGCCAGGCAGTCCGGATCGCCTGCCTGCAGCTGCACCACGCGTTCGCGCGCCCGGTTGGCGAATACTTCACTTTCATCGAAGCGGCGCTTGGCCTGCCGATAGAAGTTTTCCAGATCGCCCAGCTCGGTTTCGGCGTCAGCCGGGTTTTCTTCCAGATACGCCAGCAGCATGCCGAACTGGGTACCCCAGTCGCCCACGTGATTCTGTCGAATCACCTGATGCCCGAGAAATTCCAGTATGCGTGCCACGGCGTCACCAATAATGGTGGAGCGCAGATGGCCGACGTGCATTTCCTTGGCCAGATTCGGCGACGAGTAATCGACCACCACGCGCTGCGCGGGATCTGCCTGCGCCACACCCAGCCGGGAATCGGCCAGCGCCGTTTCCAGTTGGCGGGCGAGCCAGGCTGAATCCTGGAAGAAATTGATAAAGCCCGGCCCGGCAATGCTGACGCTGGCAACTGCATCGTGTGCGGGCAGGGCGGCAATCAGCTTCTCGGCCAGATCACGAGGCTTCATGCCGGCGGGCTTGGCCAGCATCATCGCCAGGTTACTGGCAAAATCCCCGTGGGCCTTGTCGCGTGCGGTCTCGACCTGAATGTTGGGCGTAAGGTCGGTGGGCAATATGCCCTGGCTTTGCAGGCTGCTAACGGCGCTGGCGAGCAGCTGGCTGATCAGGTTTTTCATGGGTAATCGGGGTATCCGGCGAATGCCTGTGGAAAACCCGGCATTATCCGTTTTATAGAGCGGCTTGCCAAATCGCATTGTCGGTCGGGCGGTGCCAAAGCCGGTGTTGTCCCCAATCCCCCGCCAGCGTGCGAGCTAGGCCGGACAATGCACGGACACGTTCCCCACTTTGAAAAAGGGGGGGCTAGGGGGGATTCGATTTTGACGTCGTTGGGGTTACGAGANGCTAGGGGGGATTCGATTTTGACGTCGTTGGGGTTACGAGATCGGAGCCACACGCCAGCCATCTGCCAGGATTGCGCAAGACGCCGTAAACCCATCCCTGGGGGAGTGGTGAAAACATCCCTGTTTTCAACACTTGCTCCACCTGGCAGATGGCTGGCTCGATCGGACAGAGGTGTGGCTGCGAGATTAAAACGCTGGAGAGCATGCCATGTGCTCCTGCCTAAAACATGTCCAACGGATCGACATCGATGGACCAGCGGACCTTGCGTGCCAGCGGATGCTGTTCCAGTTGCGGCAGCCAGTTATACAGCAGCTGGTGCATGGTCGAGCGTTGGTCGGCCTGGATCAGCAGTTGCGCACGGAAGCGCCCGGCGCGCCGCTCCATCGGGGAGGGCACCGGGCCGAGCAGGTCGATGCCGCTCCAATTGGCGGCCTCGCATATCTGTTCTGCCAGCTCGCAGGCTTCTTCCAGAAACTGGTTGGCCAGTGCGGCCGAATTGGCTTCGGCGCGCAGCAGTGACAGGAAGCTGTACGGAGGCAATAACGAAGCCTGGCGGGCGGCGAGCTCGCGTTCGGCGATTGCGGCGTAGCCGTGTTCGGTGAGATCGATCAGCAGCGGATGCTCGGCCATATGCGTCTGGATCAGTACCTGACCGGGCTTTTCAGCGCGGCCGGCGCGGCCAGCCACCTGGGTGATCATCTGCGCCATGCGCTCCGGGCCGCGGAAATCAGCGGAGAACAGCCCGCCGTCGGCATCCAGGATTGCCACCAGGGTCACGTCCGGGAAGTGATGCCCCTTGGCAAGCATCTGCGTGCCGACCAATACACAGGGATCGCCGCTGTGAATGGTATTGAGCATCGACTGCATGGCCTGTTTGCGGGACATGGTATCGCGGTCGATGCGCAGCACCGGGAAATCCGGCAGGCAGCTGGTCAGGTATTCTTCGGTGCGTTCGGTGCCAGCGCCCAGTGGGCGCAGATCTTCACCGGTGCATTTAGGGCAGACGCGATCGATCGGGCGTTGGCTGCTGCAGTGATGGCAATGCAGATGATTAGGCGATTGGTGCACCGTCATACGGGCATCGCAGCGATTGCATTCGGCAATCCACCCGCAGTCGTGGCACATCAGCGTCGGCGCGAAACCGCGACGGTTGATGAATACCAGTACCTGATTGCCCTGACGCAGGTGCTCGCCCATCAGCTGCACCAGTGGACGGGACAGTCCAGCATCCAGCGGGCGGCTGCGGATGTCCAGACACTGAAAGGTAGGCGGCTGGGCATTCCCGGCGCGCTGGGTCAGGCGCAATAGTTGATAGCGGCCACGCTGGACGTTGTGCAGGCTTTCCAGTGAAGGGGTGGCCGAGCCAAGCAGAATGCCGACGCCTTCCAGACGCGCCCGGTATACCGCCAGATCCCGTGCGTTATAGCGAAGGCCTTCCTGCTGTTTATAGGATAGGTCGTGTTCTTCATCGATGATGATCAGGCCGGGGCGCGCCAGCGGGGTAAAGACCGCCGAGCGGGTGCCAATGACCACGCCGGCTTCGCCATCGCGTGCAGCAATCCAGGCATCGAGGCGCTCCCGGTCATTCAGGCCGGAGTGCAGTATCACCACCGGTACATTGAAGCGGCGGCGAAAGCGCTCAAGGGTCTGCGGTGTCAGGCCGATTTCCGGTATCAGCACCAGGGCCTGGCGTCCCTGGCGCAGGCAATGTTCGATCGCCTGCAGGTAGATTTCGGTCTTGCCGCTGCCGGTGACGCCCTCCAGCAGCCAGGCCTGAAAGCCGAACGCAGGGGGCGCGCCTGTTGACTCCGTTTCGGAGTTCTGCGGAGCGGGTAAGATCTCGGCCAGTACGGCAGCCTGTTCGGCGTTGGCGGTGAGGGGCGCTTCACGCAATAAAGGAAGCGGTTCATGCGCATGGTGCTGCGACTGACTGGTCCGCTGTACGAGTCCCTTCTTCTCAAGTGCTTCGAGTGTGGCGCGCGTCAGCCCCCATTGGCTCAGCAGGGCATGGGACAAACCATGCGGGTGTTGCTGAAGGGTCTGCACGGCATGTTTCTGTGTGGCGGCGCGGCTGACTGCCGGATGTTCCGGATAGGCGCCGGGCAGCAACTGCCAGATCAGATCCTGACGCGCCAGCGCTGGCTCGCCCTGGCGCAGCAGTATCGGCAGGGCGCTGCTCAAGGTATCGCCCAATCCGTGTTGGTAGTAGCTGGCGGTCCAGGTGCACAGTGTCCACAGCGTTTCAGGCAGCAGCGGTTCACGGTCCAGCAGCTCGATGGCGCGTTTGAGCTTGCTGACCGGCACCTCGGAGCTATCGCTGATGCCGGCGATGATGCCGACCAACTGCCTGTTGCCGAAGGGTACCCGAACGCGCAGCCCCGGCCGCAGTGCTTCCAATGGCACATTCGCTGGTGCACGATAATCGAATAAACGACGTAAGGGCGAAGGCAGGGCAACCTGCAAAATCGGGCCGGACACGGAACACTCCCTGAATAATTCGTCGCTGATGGTAGCACCCTGGCGCCGCCTGGGGATGCTTGCGTCTGTGTCCGTTTCTGTTATCATCGCCGACCTATTTTCCGGTACCAGTGTATGGTAACGGTGCGATTACCCAGTGCGGTGCCTGATCATGTTGGTCCGGTGGCGGCACATAAAACCGAGGAATTACCATGAAAGCTGATCTGCATCCTGTGTACCAAGATCTCGAAGCTACCTGCAGCTGCGGTAACGTGATCAAGACCCGTTCCACGCTGCGCGAAACTATCCACCTTGACGTGTGCTCCGAGTGCCACCCTTTCTATACCGGCAAGCAGAAAATGCTGGATACCGGTGGTCGTATCGAACGCTACAACCAGCGTTTCGGCGCTCTCAGCACCAAGAAGTAAGGTTCGGCTGCCACATGTTGGCGATGCTAGACACCAGAAAGGCGCTCCTCAGGGGCGCCTTTTTTATTGCCTGGCTGTTAGCTCCGCCGGTCTATGCCGATGTGTGCAGCCTTGCTGGTCGCAGCGAACCCGTCGCCATTGGCCATGTCATCGATGGCGATACGCTGCAATTGCAGGATGGCAGGCGGCTGCGGCTGATAGGCATCAATACGCCTGAAATCGGCAGACGCGGACAGATCTCCGAGCCCTTCGCGCAGGCAGCCCGCCGGCGCCTGCAGCAGTTGACTGAGGCCAAGGGTCTGCACTTAGCGGTTGGCCTTGATGGCAAGGATCACTACGGGCGCACACTCGGCCACCTGTTTACCGCTGAGGGAGACAATATCGAGGCGCTGCTTCTGCGCGAAGGCTTGGGCTACGCGCTGGCAGTGCCGCCGAATGTGAACCTGGTTGACTGCCATCGACTGGCTGAGCGCGAAGCGCGTCAGGGCTCGGAGGGTGTTTGGCAGCGATCGCCGGTCATTGCGGCGGGGGAAGTGGCCTCCGGCGGCTTCCAGATTATTCGCGGGCGTGTGGAATCGGTCAGCAAGGCCGGGAAATTCTATTGGCTCGAGCTTGATGGCCCGGTAGTAATGCGCATCGCCATCAATGACAGCCAGTATGTCGGGAGCCTGCCGATCGAGACGCTAACCGGCAGCGAGGTGGAAGCGCGTGGCTGGGTAGTCGACCGCAAGCGGGGCGCGCTCAAGCCGGGCCACAAGCCGTTCATGCTGCCCCTCGGTCATGCATTGATGCTTGAGGTTCTTTGAGGTGCGTCACGACACATGGATATAACAATATGTCCTTGACATTGATCTCGTGAATGATCTTGTTCGTATAGTAGCTTTTCTGTATTCTCGGCCGTCCGCATGAGCAACCTGACCGGAAAATTTGAACATGTCTGATTTGAGAACCGATGCACTCGAGTACCATGCCCACCCGCGTCCGGGTAAGCTGAGCGTTGAGCTGACCAAGCCGACTGCCACGGCCCGGGACCTGGCGCTGGCCTACAGCCCTGGCGTTGCCGAGCCCGTCCGCGAGATCGCCAAGGATCCACTGAACGCCTACAAATACACTGGCAAGGGTAACCTGGTTGCAGTGATTTCCGACGGCACCGCTATTCTGGGCCTGGGTAACCTCGGCCCGCTGGCCAGCAAGCCAGTAATGGAAGGCAAGGGTGTGTTGTTCAAGCGTTTCGCCGGCATCGACGTGTTTGATATCGAAGTTGAATCCGAAAGCCCGCAGGCGTTCATCGACACCGTCAAGCGTATCTCCTGCACCTTTGGTGGCATCAACCTGGAAGACATCAAGGCACCTGAGTGCTTTGAAATCGAGCGCGCTCTGATTGAACAGTGCGATATCCCGGTGTTCCATGATGACCAGCACGGTACCGCTATTGTTACTGCTGCAGCCATGATCAATGCGCTGGAGCTGGCTGACAAGAAAATCGAAGATGCCAAGATCGTTTGCCTGGGTGCTGGCGCCGCAGCTATCGCCTGCATGAAGCTGCTGGTGAGCCTGGGCTCCAGCGTTGAAAACATCTACATGCTCGACCGTAAGGGCGTCATTCACGCCGGTCGTGACGATCTGAACGAATACAAGGCGATTTTTGCCACTGAAACCGACAAGCGCACTCTGTCCGACGCCATGAAAGGTGCCGACGTATTTGTTGGTCTGTCCGGTCCGAACCTGCTGCAACCGGCCGAGCTGAAATTGATGGCTGAAAACCCGATCGTGTTCGCGTGTTCGAACCCTGATCCGGAAATCAACCCGGAGCTGGCCCATGCCTCGCGTCCTGACGTGATCATGGCTACCGGTCGTTCCGACTACCCGAACCAGGTCAACAACGTGTTGGGCTTCCCCTTCATCTTCCGTGGTGCACTTGACGTTCGGGCTACGCGCATCAATGAAGAAATGAAGATTGCTGCCGTACACGCTATCCGCAAACTGGCCAAGGAGCCGGTACCGGAGTACGTCTCTGCGGCGTACGGCGGAATCAATCTGGAGTTCGGCCGGGACTACATCATTCCTAAGCCGATGGATGTCCGGCTGATCGAAGAAGTGCCTGCTGCTGTTGCCCAGGCTGCGATCGATTCGGGCGTGGCTACCCTGCCATACCCGGCTCATTACCCACTGAAGTCAGTCGAAGACTGCATCTAGTTCAGTAGGTAGAAGAAAAACCCGCTTCGGCGGGTTTTTTTGTGCCTGAAATTCAGTGCCTGCGGATCACGGCGTGATCAGCTTCTTCTAACGTCACGCGAGGTATTCGTCGAATGCACAATGGTTATCTGTACCCCATCCCGCTCCAGCGCCGCTTGCATAACGCAGCCGGCTTTCCAATCAGAGTGATCCAGCAGCAGGCGTGCCACTGCCGGCTCCAGATGATGACGAAATACCCGTGCCATCGAGCGTGCGCCGTAGCGTCGATCGAAGCCCTGTTCGCCAAGCCAGGTGTGAAGTTCCGGGGTAAGCACCAGCTGCAGGTGGCGCCGGGCCAGGCGTTGATTCAATCGGGTCAGCGCCAGACTTACCAGCTGTTCGACCTGCTCACCGCCGAGGCGCTGAAAGCCCACCCTGTGGTCTATGCGGTTGAGAAACTCGGGTGAAAAGTGTGTTTCCAGCGCCTGGTCGATCAGTCTCGTTTCGTGGCGTAGTTGCCACTGGTTGGGTAACAGCTTGCGCCATCCCTGCTGCTGGCGCTGTTGGTAGGCCCATAGCGCTTGAGCACCGACGTTGCTGGTCATGAAAATCAGGCTGTTGCGAAAATCCAGGGTGGCGGTACCGGAGCTGAGACGCAGCTGACCATTATCAAAGATATTCATCAGGGCGCGAACGACCGGCTCGCTGGCTTTTTCCAGTTCATCGAACAGCACGATCCCCGGCATGCTGTAACTGCCTTCGATAGCCGCTTTGTCGAACAAGGTGGTGCCTTCCTTGCTGCCAACGTAGCCGGGCGGGGCGCCGGTAAGGGAGGCGGCGTAGTGCTCCTGGGCCAGGGTATTCATGTCGATCCGGCACAACGCATCAGCTTTGCCATGTATCGCTTCGGCGAGCAGCCGCACGGTTTCGGTTTTGCCCACGCCCGTGGGGCCCATGAGCAGGATGACCGCGAGCGGTTTGCGCGGCTCGCCGAGTTCAGCCTTGATCACCATCAGGCTGGCTTCGATAGCATCGAGGGCTGCGTCCTGCCCGACGATCCGTGAACGTAGCAGTGCCATGACCTGCTGTGGATCGAAGCGAAAGCGCGAGGTGCAGGTGAGCGGCGGGATGCCGCTGGTGTGCTGGTTTTGCTCCAGTACGTCATTGATAAAGGGCATTTTTCCAGTCCTTGTAGGCGTCTTGCGGGACCGCTATCCAGCTTCAGGCACCGGCTTCCCGGTCACGTCCGGGGTGCGGCAGCTCTCCGACCGGGCAGTCCGCGACGCCGATGGTGCCACGAGTCATTTTCTCCACATCGTCGCGCGCCTTTTCCGCATCCAGCACCCAGGTGCGGTAGAAGTCGAACGGGCAATCCGCCACGCCGCGATCACCGTCGCCGGAGTTGTACACGCCGGTGTAGCCCCGGTGCAGCAGCTTGAACAGGTGATTCTGGGATTGATCGTTGGCCCGTGCATCGCGAATCTGCGAGACCGACAGCTGGGCGTACTGGATGCCCATTTCTTCTTCACCGCACTCGCCCAAGGTGCGGCCGTCAAAGCCGATGATCGCCGAATGACCGAAGTAGGAGTACACGCCATCGAAGCCGGCGGCGTTGGCCACGGCAACATAGCAATTGTTGGCCCAGGCCATGCTTTTCGACATCATCACCTGCTGTTCCTTGGCCGGGTACATGTAGCCCTGGCAGCGGACGATCAGTTCGGCACCCTTCATTGCACAGTCGCGCCAGATTTCCGGGTAATTACCGTCGTCGCAAATGATCAGGCTGATCTTCATGCCCTTGGGGCCTTCGGTGACATAGGTGCGATCGCCGGGATACCAGCCTTCGATCGGACACCAGGGAATGCACTTGCGGTACTTCTGCACGATCTCGCCCTGATCGTTGATCAGCACCAGGGTGTTATAGGGCGCCTTGTGCGGATGCTCCTCATGCTGTTCACCGGTGAGCGAGAAGATGCCCCAGGTGCGGGCCAGCTTGCAGGCCTCACTGAAGATACGGGTTTCATCCCCCGGGATGGTGGCGGCGGTGGCCATCATTTCCTCGTTGTCGTACATGATGCCCATGGTGCTGTATTCCGGAAAGACCACCAGATCCATGCCTGGCAGGCCCCGCTTCATGCCGATGATCATGTCCGCTATCTTGCGGGCGTTTTCCAGTACCTCGTCCTTGGTGTGCAGGCGGGGCATCTTGTAGTTGACGACTGCTACGCCCAGCGTGTCGGGGCTGCTCGAAATATCACCGTGTCGCATTGGTCCTTCTCCGTATCAAATGGGTCAGATGTTTGGGCGTTCGATGCCCAGCTTGCTGACCCGGTAGCGAAGCTGCCTGAGGCTTATATTCAGTCGCCGTGCAGCTTCGGATTGGTTGTTGTTGGTCAGCGCGAGCATGTTGCGGATCACCTCCGCCTCATCCTGCTGGACCCAGTTATAGGAGCGGCTGTAATTAAGCCGGCCGTTATTGGCAGCACTCGTTGCGGGCGCTGTTTCTGACCCGTGCGGTAGGGCTTTGGCTTTCTGCGGAATGGTGATGGCGCTTTCCGAGGCCAGGCTTAGGCGCAGCTGATCGCCATTGATCAAATCCTGATCATTGGTCAACGCGGTGCGCTCAAGCACGTTCTGCAGCTGGCGAATGTTGCCCGGCCAATCAAACTGTTCCAGCACGGCAAAGGCATCTGCCGCCAGGCTCCAGTTGCGCTCGTAGTGATGATTGAGTTCGTTGAGAAAGTGCAGCGCCAATTGCCTGATATCGTCCTGGCGATCGCGCAAGGGTGGGAGGTGCACCGGCACCACGTGCAACCGGTAGAAAAGATCCAGGCGGAAGTTGCCCTGGTTCACCGACTCCTGCAGATTCACGTGGGTGGCGGTGATCACCCGAAAGTCCACCGAGACCGATTGCATGCTGCCGATCGGGTCGACCTTCTTTTCCTGCAGTACGCGCAGCAGTTTGGATTGCAGCGCGAGCGGCATGTCGCCGATCTCGTCGAGGAACAGCGTGCCGTGGTCGGCCTGAATGATCTTGCCCAGCTTGTTCTGCGAGGCCCCGGTGAAGGCGCCTTTAACGTGACCAAACAGCTCGGACTCCAGCAGCTCCGCTGGAATCGCTGCGCAGTTGATACAAATGAATGGCTGTTCCCGGCGGTCGCTTTGCTGGTGAATCATGCGTGCGAACTTTTCCTTGCCGGTACCCGACTCGCCCAACAGCATCACCGGAGCATCGCTGCGCGCCACCTGAATGGCCGACCGCACGGCGTCCATCAGTGACTGACCGGTGCCGAGGATGCCATGCGCAAGGCTTTGCTTGAGCATGCCCTCGACAGCGATGCTGTGGCGCAGGTGCTGGTTTTCCTTGACCAGATGGGCGGTCTGTTCGACGACGAAACTGTGAATGCGCAGCAACTGGCCGATCATCGCCGCGGCTACCCGAAGCAGGCTGATGTCGTTATCGAAGGGGCGTTCATGTAGCCCTTCGCGCTGGACGGACAAGACGCCAATCGGTGTTCCGGTCTCGAGAATGGGGATGGCGATAAAAGCCATGCGCCCGCCCCGATGATGGGACAGCTCGGTGATGCGGCGGATAAATAGCGGCTCCTTATCCACATCCGGTACCAGTCCGATCGACCCCGTGCGCATGACGTAGCCGGTTACCCCCTCGTTGAAGTTGAGGTTAAAGCGCCCGGCTTTTAGGTCATCCACCGACAGGCCATAGGAGTAGCGAACCTGAAGGGTGCTGGTAGGCGCATCCGGCAGGCTCACCCGACCACAATTCAGACCGTAAAGCTGCGACAGCAGCCGGAGCAGTCCCTGGATGGTGCGTGGCGCGTCCAGGGGTTTTTCCATCAGCTTGGCCATTTCCAGGATGACCACCAGTTCACGCTTCATCTGTTGGGTTACCCGTTCCGGGGTGGAAATCATCATGCTGTGCAGGCTCCGGTGGCTGGGGCGCAAGCCCCCGGTCCGGCTGCGCAGCTGTTAGTGGCTGATCATCCAGGGACGGCGGGGGCCGGTCTGTTGCTTGAGTGCCGGCGGTTGTCCATCGGCACGCGGCGTATGGCTACAGGAACCAGAACTGCAACAACTGTGCCCGTGGCTGACCTTTGGAGCGTGGGCGCTGCGCTCGTTGGTCTCGTGAGCGGTGCGTTGTTGGGTGTTGAGAATCTGCAAGCGCGGCGCACACACCAGTCGCTGCATGGCGTGTCCGCAGTCGGGACAGTTGCGCGGTGTGTTGCGCTCGGCGCTGGGCAATAGGGTTTCGAAGACGCCGCACGCGGGGCAGTCGAAATCATAGATAGGCATGTGGATGCTTCCTGATAGTGCACAGGGGGCCGAGGGGATGCTCCGTGGCGGAGCAGCCCGGCTGCGGCACTTTTATTTGTTCCAGAAGGCCGTGGGCACTTCGTCACCGCTGACCGCAATGATTGGTCCATCAGCGTTGGGCTGGATATCGAAGTCGAATATTTCGGTCGGAATCCAAACCGTTGCGCAGACGTTGGGCACATCGACGATGCCGCTGATATGGCCCTGCACCGGGGCGGTGCCGAGGATTGAATAGGCCTGGGCGCCGCTGTAGCCGAATTTTTTCAGGTACTCGATGGCGTTCAGACAGGCCTGGCGGTAGGCAACATGGGCATCCAGATAATGCTGCTTGCCATTTTCATCGACCGAGATGCCTTCAAAGATAAGGTGCTTCTTGTAGCTGGGGGAAAGGTCGCTTGGCTGGAATATCGGATTTTTCACTGCATATTTTTTCACGCCGTCCTTGATCAGATTGACTCTGATATGGATCCAGCCAGCCATCTCGATGGCGCCGCAGAAAGTGATCTCGCCGTCACCCTGGGAGAAGTGCAGATCGCCCATCGACAAGCCGCCGCCCTTTACGTAGACCGGGAAGAATACCCGCGAGCCCTTGGTCAGATCCTTGATATCGCAGTTGCCGCCGTGTTCGCGCGGTGGGACGGTGCGCGCGCCTTCCGCGGCGATCTTGCTGGCGACATCGCCGGAGGCGCGGCCGACGTGGGCAGTGGGTGCATAGGGCGGATTGGCCAGGCCGGGCACGCGCTCCGGATCGGTATCGATCAATGCCTGCTCCCGCGTATTCCATTCATCCAGCAGCGCCTGGGAAGGCAAACAGCCGATCAGACCCGGATGCATCAAACCAATGAATTCGACCCCCGGAATATGGCGGGACTTGGTATAGATGCCGTTGAAGTCCCAGATAGTTTTGCGTGCCTCGGGATAATGCTCGGTAAGGAAACCGCCACCGTTCTGCTTGGCAAACACGCCGTTGAAGCCCCACATCTGATCGGCGAAGGCGCCGATGTCCAGAATGTCGACCACCAACAAATCGCCTGGCTCGGCGCCCTCGACCGCTACCGGGCCGCTCAGGTAATGCACCTTGGTCAGGTCGACATCGCGGACATCCTCGGCGCTGTCATTATTAGCGATCTGCCCGCCGGTCCAGTCCATGCATTCAATAATGAAATCTGCCCCGGGCTTGACGGTCGCCACCATGGGCACGTCCGGGTGCCAGCGGTTATGAATGGTGTCGTGTTCCTTGGGGCTTTTGCTCAGGTCGATCTTGATCAGTGTTTCAGCCATGACGGGGACATCCTCTGTTTGACGTTGCGTGTCGGTCCGCTTAATCGGTCCGGTATGACGCTTACAGCAGAAGCCATGCCAGCTTTGTCATGTCATGTAAAAGTTATTTAAAAACAACAATTTAGGGGTTGATAGTCAGCTATTAGCAAGGTACCGGACGGCCCTGACCTGACATTGTCCAGCGCTGCACCATGACAATGGCATGACAATGTCAGGGTGCGCTGTTTCGGCGCACGCGCTGCTTAGCGGCCGCGGGGCGCGGTCTAATCAGTCGGAAAGTATAAAGTCTTTGATTTTCAAATGTTTACATAGTGTGAAAGCAAAAAATTCGGCTGAGTCGGAGGAGATGGCACAGCGGTTGCTCAGGGGATTGGACAGGTGAGTACAGCGGGGGCTGGACGTGCTCGCCAGTGACATCCATTTCAAGGAGAAGCACCTCATGCATGACTCTACTCGCAAGACGCCGGCCTGGAAGCGCCATTTGCTGGCAGTGGCTCTGGGCACTGGCCTGGGCTTTGCCGGTGCCGCTGGCGCGGCAGATCATCCGACCGAGAAGGTCAGTACGACCGGCCTGGCTGTAAATGATGACACCGTCAAGGTCGGCATTCTGCATTCCATCACCGGCACCATGGCCATCAGTGAAACCGGTTCGGTGGAAGCCGAGAAGCTCGCCATCGAACAGATCAACGCCATGGGCGGTGTGCTGGGACGGAAGATCGAGGTGATCCAGGAGGACGGCGCGAGCGATTGGCCGACCTTCGCGGAGAAGTCCCGCAAGCTCCTCACCCAGGATAAGGTCGCAGCGGTGTTCGGTTGCTGGACCTCGGCATCACGTAAAGCGGTGCTGCCGGTCTTCGAGAAGGAGAACGGGCTGCTCTATTACCCGACCTTCTATGAAGGTCTCGAGCAATCCAAGAACGTGATCTACACCGGGCAGGAAGCGACTCAGCAGAACCTCGCCGGACTGGACTGGATCGCCAAGGAAAAGGACGCCAAGACCTACTACCTCGTCGGCTCGGATTACATCTGGCCGCGCACCTCGAACAAGATCGCCCGCAAGCACATCGAGAACGTGCTCGGTGGTGAAGTCATCGGCGAAGAGTATTACCCGCTGGGCAACACCAACTTCGGTTCACTGATCAACAAGATCCGTCTGAAAAAGCCTGACGTGGTCTACGCCAGCATCGTTGGCGGCTCCAACGTGGCCTGGTGGAAGCAGCTCAAGGCCGCCGGCATCACACCAGAACGCCAGACCATCGTTACGATTTCGGTCACTGAAGACGAAGTGCTGGGCATTGGTGGTGAGAACATCGCCGGTTATTACTCCTCAATGAAGTACTTCCAGTCATTGGAAAACGACAACAACCAGGCATTCGTCAAGGCGTTCAAGGCGCGCTGGGGTGAAGACAGCGTGATCGGTGACGTGACTCAGGCAGCCTATCTGGGACCCTGGTTGTGGAAAGCGGCTGTCGAGAAAGCGGGCAGCTTCGACGTTGATGCTGTGGCCGCGGCTTCCGCCGATATCGAGTTGGAAACGGCCCCTGAAGGTTACGTGAAGGTCCATGAAAACCACCACCTGTGGAGCAAATTGCGCATGGGCCAGTGGAAGGCTGATGGTCAGGCTGAAGTTGTGTACGAATCAGAGCTGATCGAACCCAACCCCTTCCCGGAAGGCTATCAATAAGCCACGTAGCAGATGCGGTCGGTTGCGACCGCATCCTCGGTAAACCAGGAGAGCGATCATGGGCGGTTATTCAGGGCAAGAGCTCACGGCCATTTTTGTCATGCAGGGATTCAGTGGCCTGAGTCTATTCTGCGTCTTTCTGTTGATGGCCCTGGGATTGGCCATCATCTTCGGGCAGATGGGCGTTATCAATATGGCCCACGGGGAGTTTCTGACTCTGGGTGCCTACATTACCTGGCTGATTTCCGAGCTGGCGTCGACGTCGCCTTGGTTGCAGCAGGTCTATTTCCCCTTCGCTATTGTTGCGGCCTTCGCCGGAGCCTTCCTGCTCGGCTATATCGTTGAAAGAGTGATGATCAGCCGTTTATATCATCGACCACTCGATACCCTGTTGGCGACCTGGGGGCTGGGTCTGATTCTTCAACAGATCTATCGCTCAACCTTTGGTCCGCGGGAAGTAAGCGTCGGTATGCCGGACTGGCTGATGGGTTCATGGGCGGTAAATGACATGATCGACATTCCGCTCAACGGACTGTTTGTCATGGCTGTGACTCTGATCATGACCGTGGGCGTGGTGAGCATGATGTACCGCTCGCGCTGGGGCATCAAATTGCGCGCGACCACCCAGAACCGACTGATGGCAAACGCGGCGGGCATCAACACCAAGCGCGTCGATCGCTTTACCTTCGCACTGGGTTGCGGCATCGCCGGTGTGGCGGGTGCGGCATTTACCACTATTGCGTCTACCGGCCCGACCACGGGTTCGCTCTATATCGTGGACACCTTTCTGGTGGTGGTATTCGGGGGTGCAGCGAGCCTGCTCGGTACGGTGGTATCGGCCTTCGGTATCGCCCAGTCGCAGTCGATCCTCGAATTCTTCCTCAGCGGCTCCATGGCCAAGGTAATTACCTTGCTGGTGGTCGTCGGGATCCTGATGTTCCGTCCCCAGGGACTTTTTGCAAGCAAGGTGCGCCGCTGATTGGCGCGCCGGCTGGAGGGTAACGTGATGCAAAACTGGATAAGCGCATTCGGGGGACGCCAGCGTCTATTGCAACTGGCCGCGCTGGCGGTTCTGTTGCTGGTAGTGCTGCCGTTGACGCTGGATATCTTTCGCCTGAATCTGATCGGGAAGTACCTGACCTATGCCTTTGTCGCGGTCGGGCTGGTGTTGTGCTGGGGTTACGGCGGGGTGCTCAGCCTGGGGCAGGGAATCTTCTTCGGTCTGGGCGGCTACTGTATGGCGATGTTTCTCAAACTCGAGGCTTCGAGTCCGGAGAACACCGCCATTCAAAGTACGCCGGGCATTCCGGATTTCATGGACTGGAACCAGATCACCGAATTGCCGGCGCTGTGGATGCCTTTCCATAGTCTGACGCTGACGATTCTGTTGATCCTGACCGTGCCTGCGTTGTTCGCCTTTGTCATTGGCGTGGCGATGTTCAAACGGCGTGTCGGTGGGGTGTACTTCGCGATCATCACCCAGGCGATTGCCTCGATCGCGACCATTCTGATCATCGGCCAACAGGGTTTCACGGGTGGTATCAACGGCATCACCGATCTGCGTACGCTGATGGGCTGGGACATCCGCCCGGACAGCGCCAAGTACATACTCTATTTCCTGTGCTGCGTGCTGCTGATCCTCTGCCTGTTGATCGGTCAGTTCGTGCTCAGCAGTCGCTACGGGAAGTTGCTCATCGCCATGCGCGATCAGGAAGACCGGGTGCGGTTTTCTGGCTATGACGTCGCCAATATCAAGATCTTTGTCTTCGCACTGGCTGGCATCTTTTCGGCTATTGGCGGCGCCATGTTCGCGTTGCAGGTCGGCTTCATGTCGCCCTCATTCGTGGGCACGGTGGTCTCCATTGAAATGGTGATTTTCTGCGCAGTGGGCGGGCGGCTGTCGCTGATCGGCGCGGTGTACGGTGCCTTGCTGGTTAACCTGGCCAAAACCCTGCTGTCGGAGAGCTTCCCCCAGTTGTGGATCATCTTTATGGGCGCGCTGTTCATTGGCGTGGTGTTGCTGTTTCCGCGGGGTCTGGCCGGTCTGTATGACGATTTCGTGCAGCCGCATATCGATAGGTTCCTCGCATCGCGACGCAAGTCTGCGCCAGTCAAGCGCGAGCAGCCGATCGAGCCGGTGCAGAGATCCAAACCTCAGGAGGTGACGTCATGAGCGCGCCCATTCTATTGGCTATCGAGGACCTGACCGTTTCGTTTGATGGTTTCAAGGCAGTCGATGGATTGAACCTCTATATAGAACGAAACGAAGTGCGCGTGGTAATTGGCCCCAATGGCGCCGGCAAAACCACACTGCTGGATCTGATCTGCGGCAAGACGCGTGCGACGTCGGGTTCGATCAAGTTCAAGGACATCGAGCTGACCAAGCTCGCGGAGAACAATATCGTCAAGGCGGGGGTGGGACGTAAATTTCAGACCCCATCGATCTACGAAAACCTGACGGTGCGCGAGAACCTGCAGTTGTCTTACCCAACAGGGCGAACGGTATTTGGCAGCCTGTTTTTCAAAGTCACCGAGCAGGTGCGCGAACGGGTAGAGGCTGTTGCTGATGACATCTTCCTGGTCGACCGGCTTGATACCAGCGCCGGACTGCTCAGCCACGGGCAAAAGCAGTGGCTGGAGATAGGCATGCTGCTGATCCAGGACCCCGAACTGCTGATGCTCGACGAGCCAGTGGCAGGTATGAGTGTCTCTGAACGGGAAGCCACGGCGGATCTGCTCCGGCGGATCAGCCAGAACCGCTCGGTTATCGTCATCGAGCATGACATGGACTTCGTCAAGGATATTGCGCACCGGGTGACCGTGTTGCACCAGGGTAAATTGCTGGCTGAAGGCAAGATGGATGACGTGCAACGAAACGAGAAGGTCATCGAAGTCTACCTGGGCCATTAAAGGGAGTCTGATTATGTTGAACGTCAACGAGCTGCGCGTCAGTTACGGCATGAGCGAAGTGATCCATGGCATTTCATTGGTGGTGGGCGCGAACGAAACCGTGGCGATCATGGGCCGCAACGGTATGGGCAAGACTACGTTGTTCAAATCGCTGATCGGCATGCTGCCAAGTACCGCGGGCGAGATCCGGTTCCAGGGTGATGATCTGACCCGGGCCGAATCCTATCAGCGTGTGGCGAAGGGCATCGCTTATGTACCCCAGGGCAGGATGGTGTTTCCGACGTTGACCGTGGAGGAGAACCTCAAGGCCGGTCTGGAAGCATCCGGACGGAAGAAGGTGCCCAATGATATTTACGAGCTGTTCCCGGTGTTGTTTGACATGCGCCATCGCAAGGCGGGAAATCTTTCCGGCGGCCAGCAACAACAGCTGGCCATTGGACGCGCGCTGGCGGCTGACCCCAAGGTGCTGTTGCTGGATGAGCCAACAGAGGGGATTCAGCCGTCGATCATCAAGCAACTGGCCGTGACGCTAAATGAGATCAAGCAGCTGCGCAAAATCAGCATCGTCGTCTCGGAACAGGTATTGAGTTTCGCCACCGCTGTCGCCGACCGGATGCTGGTGATCGATAAAGGCAAAATCGTGCACGAAGCCGCAGGCGAGCAAATCGACAAGGCTTACATCAGCAAATTCCTTTCCGTTTGAGTCGCGTATAAGCCTGTTCGCAGCATGCGAACGGGCTTTATCAGCTTTCCGCGTAAAAGTTACCCCAGACTGCTTGACGGCAAAACTCAGAGGCCTATAATGCGCCT
>NZ_VTVA01000008.1 GCF_008638345.1 Pseudomonas saliphila
GCCATTCGGGTTAGGGGGGATTCAGCCTTTTCCTTTTAAAACTCAACCACTAACTCGAACTTCAGCCCGATCCGTCACTGCCTGCACGACCACACTCCCCACAATATCGCCCTCGACGTTCACAGCGGTGCGCACAGTATCCAGCAGACGATCAATCGGCAGCAGGATGGCGATCGCTTCGGCGGGCAAGCCGACTGCCTGCAGCACCATAACCATCGTCACCATCCCTGCGCTGGGAATACCCGGGGCGCCGGTGGAGGCGATCATGGCGGTGAAGAACACCACCATCTGTTGCGCGAAGCTAAGTTCGATGCCCACCAGATTGGCCACGAACAGCGCGGCAGCAGCCTCATAGAGGGCAGTGCCGTCCATGTTCATCGTCGCGCCCAGTGGCAGCACGAAGCCAGCGACGCTTTGCCGTACGCCCAGGTTTTGTTCGGCGCAGCGCATCGAGATAGGCAGCGCAGCGGCGCTGGAGCTGGTGGCGAATGCCGTGATCAGCGCTTCACGGGCACCGCGCCACAGCCACAGGGGCGATTTGCGTGCGACGGCATAGAGAATCGTCGGCAGGACCACTGCGCCGTGAAAAATCGTCGTCGCAAACACCAGTACGATGAAGCCGAGCATGGTGACCAGCAACGAGGCATCCTGCTCGGCCACCAGGCGGATCAGCAGTGCCATGATGCCGATCGGCGCCAGGCGCATGATCCAGCCGACGATACGCAGCATCAGATCGAGAAACTCTTCCATTACCTGCAGGATGTTCGCGTAGCGCTCGCCACCGGACACCAGCGCAATACCCAGAAACAGCGCAAACACCACCACCGCGAGAATGCTGCCGTTGGCGAAGGCGGTAAACGGATTCTGGAACAGGTTGCTGAAGAAATGCAGAAAGAATTCGGCGATGGTCAGCTGTCGCGCCTCGAACGTCTCCATCGCCTCGGTAAACAGCGATAGTGATAACCCGGCGCCCGGCTTGAATATATTCGCCGCGACCAATGCCACCAGCATCGCCAGCGCCAGCGTCGACACAAAATAGACCAGAGTGGTGACCCAGACGCGGTGCACCTGATGATGTGCCCGCAGACTGGCGACCCCCACCACAATCGAGGTGAAAATCAGCGGCACCAGCACCATCTTCAGCAAGCCGACAAAGATGCTGCCGGCCAAGGTGCTCGCATAGATCACCCCTTGCCTGAGCTCTGCCTCCACCGGCACGCCGCTGAGCAGCCAGCCAATGAGCAACCCGAGGCAGGCAGCAATGATGATCTGGCGATTCAGGCTTGGCATGGCTCGCGGCTCCGCGATGGCAAATGGAATAAAAAGGATACATCAAATGCCTTTTTAATCAGACAGTGAGATCAACAGACTGTCCGCCCTGCTCTCAACCTCTACGCCAACAGCCCCATCGTTTTGGCCTGCGCGACCGCCTGGGTCCGCCGCGCCACGCCGAGCTTGCTGTTGATACGTCGCGCATGGCTTTTGACTGTGTGCAGAGAAATGAACAGGGCTTCACTGATTTGCTGGTTGGAATACCCCAGCGCTATGCAGCGAAGCACTTCCAGCTCACGGACGCTGAGCGCCTCTTGAATCCTGGCCGGGCTCGATGCATCAGCAGTGATATTGTTGGCCGGCAGCAAGGCAAGCAACTCGTCGCGCAAGGTAGACGCGGGTGCTCGACTCAATGCGTCGCTCAACCCCGCCGGAGCGCCCCGCACCAATGGGAAAAAGGGACCGATAAGCTGGTCGTCCTCGGCAAGCACAAGTGCCTGGCGCAGGGTGTGCTCGGCTTCAGCGGTGCGGCCACCCTCGAACTGCACCCAGACCAGATAGACCAGAATGCTCAGCTCCTGCAAGCGCTCGCCGGACCCCTGGCGAGTAACCAATAAGCTGTGCAGTTGTGATTCGCAGGGCGCGCGTTGCTGCTGTACCCACAGCAGGCGCGCATGCACCAGGCCGATCACTACAGGCAATGCATGATAAATCGGCGGCGGAGCAGCCGGGACGTCCGCGCAATAGGTCTGATACAAACGCGGCAGCCACTGTTCAGCCAGTTCGTATCGCCCCGAGCTGATCCACAGATCGCTTTTTATCGCCGTAATCCAGCCCAGGTAATACACCGGCGGAATGTCCCACTGGTACATCAGCCGCTCGGCCTCGGCCAACGTCCCGAACGCCGCCGTCACCGCCCCATCGAGCTGGGCCTGATGCACGGCCTGCTGACAGAATCCGATTAGAACGTGAACATCCCGATGACGTCGCGCCTCATCAATACCCTGGCGCAGCAATGTGTCGGCCGCAACGCGCTGGCCCTGCAGGCTGAGCAAATACGCTTCGTAGAGCACCAACCGCGCGTGGATGGGCGACCCCGCTGACAGCATCGGCTGTTTTTCAAGGTCAGCGCGCTGCGCCGCTACCAATTGCCGCGCGCGCTCGACTTTGCCACGCGCCTGCAACAGGCGGGCACGCAACAACGCTACCTGCGCCTCGAACAGCGGATCGCCGATTCGTTGGGCTAACTCAATTGCGCTCTGGGCCCAGCCCCGCGCAGCCTCCAATTGCTGCCGGCTCAATTCGCTTTCGGCCAGGGTCAGCATGGCCATAAGTCGGCTGCCAGCCTCCTTCGCAGCAAGACAGGCCAGGCCCTGAGTGGCCAGATCGATCGCCTCATTCAGCCGCCCCGCCGCTCGGGCCAGAAAGCTGCGCAAAACCAGCGCCTGCCCGATCAGCGTGGACTGCCTGATGGCGCTTGGCTGAGGCATAAAACGCTGCAGCCGGCTCAGCATGTCCTCGGCGTCCTCCAGCTGGCAGGCGAGCGCCAGAGTCCATGCGTGCACCAGTACCAGCTGCGCCGAACTGCCCTGCAGCACCGCCGGGAGCTCGGCTTTCCAACGCAGGAGCTTGGCCACTGGTTGAGCGGCCAGCAGTTGCTCGAGGGGCAGTGACTGAACCAGACCGGCGGCCTGCTCCGGTAGCTCAGCTGCCAATGCATGCTCGACGGCCTCACTGATCCGACCCTCCTCCTTGAACCAGTCGCACGCACGCGCATGCACCACCTGGCGTTGCTGTGGACTGGTTCTGGCGACCTGCTCCAGCAGGAAATCAGAAAACAGATGATGGAATCGGTACCAGTCACCCAGGTGATCCAATGGCACCAGAAATACCTTGTGCTGCAACAAGAAGTCGATGATCTCCCGACTGTCGTCGCGGTCACGAACCCGATCACATAGCGGCGCCGCAAAACAATCCAGCCAGGCGATGGCAAACAGGAACTGACGCACCTGTTCGGGTAGCGCCTGAAGGACTTCTTCAAGCAGGTATTCGCCAATCAGCGGCCCGGGCGTCACCGGAAGATTGCGCGCATAGCCGGCAGTAATCGCCTGTTCCGCCGCGACCGTCGCCAGACGCAGGCCGGCGATCCAGCCCTCGTTTCGCTCGACCATCTGCCGCGACCATTCGAGATCGTCGGTGGCCATGCCGGCACGGCTCAGAAAAGCAGTCGAGGCCTCGGCGCTCAGGCGCAGCTGCACCTCGCCTATCTCGAGCAGCTGGCCGGCAACCCGTAATCTTGCCAGGTGCCAACCGGGCCGTTGCCGACTGGTCAGCAGCAACTGAAACGAACTCGGCAAGCGCTCCAGCAGCAAGGCACAGAGCCGATCACACTGCGGGTTCTGGGCCAGGTGGTAATCGTCCAGCACCAGCACGACCGATTGCTCAGGCAGATGACGTTGATTGAGACTGTCCAGCACCGACAGGGTCAGTTGCTCCAGTGCCAGTGGTTGCTCGCTGTGGCTCTGCTGCAGCAATGCCAGCTCCGACTCGCCCAGTTCAGGATAGAGGGTACGCAGGCCCGCGATCAGACTGCGCAGCAGTTGTCCTGGTCGAGCGTCATGATGATCAAGGGAAATCCAGACAGAACGGCGTGACGCCGACAGGTGCTCAGAGTACTCGATCGCCACCGTGCTCTTGCCGAATCCGGCAGGCGCACAAATCATCACCAGCCGGCGAGAAGCGGCCTGATCAAGTAGCGCAATAAGCTCTGGGCGGGGCAGATGGTCGGCCGGTAACGGGGGCCGATAGATCTTGCCGGGATGCAGGGGAATCGTTGAAACCATGGCAACGAGTGTATCGGTTGCACGGGCTTTGGGTCATGCGGTTTGTAGCGCTACCGGGAACCGGCGCAAAAGAAAACCTGGCGGCCTCAGGGGGCCGCCAGGTCAGAGCAGATCAGCGTACGCCGGACTGGCGCAGCGCTGTCGGGGTGAACTCCCGTGAGCTGGCACGATAGCTGTAATCGTAATCCTGGCTCTCTTCGTTGTTCATGCCCATTACCAGATAGCGACCGGCTACCAGGTCATACAGCGACTCAAGAGCGTAGCCAGGTACCTGATCCTTGTAGCGATGCAGGGCATGGGCTTCCGCTACACGCCACAGGGTATCGCGGGAGTCGTAGTGGTCGATATGCGCAGCCTGCCAGGAATCCTCGTCGATGAAGAAGTGGCGCTTGGCATAGATATGGCGTTGATCGGACTTCACCGTCGCAACCACTTCCCACACCCGATGCAACTCGTAGCGGGTCAGATCCTGATTGATGTGGCCGGCCTGGATGATGTCGCTGTACTCGTGCTCGGGGGAGCCCAGGTTGTAGCTGTTGTAGGGAATGAACAGCTCGCGCTTGCCGACCAATTCCCAGTTATAACGATCAGGGGCGCCGTTGAACATATCCAGATTGTCCGAGGTGCGCATACCGTCGGCAGCCGTACCTGGACCGTCATAGGACACCTGCGGAGCACGACGCACACGGCGCTGGCCAGCGTTGTAGATCCACGCCATACGCGGGGTCTCGACCTGATCGACGGTCTCGTGCACCAACAATACGTTACCGGCCAAACGGCTCGGATCGGTGACTTGCTGTTTGAAGTAATAAAGGATGTTGCCCATGCTCTCGGCGTCATAATCGCTCAACGCTTCTGGCAGAGCGTATTGCTCAACAAAGCGGACGATACCAAAATCACCGTTGACCTGGGGGGTCGCCTGGGTAACCACACGCTCAAAGGAACTACCGCGTAGGCGGGTGATGTGGTTCCAGATGACTTCCAGGCCATTGGACGGAATCGGGAAAGCATGCGCCAGTTTGTAGCCGGTGACCGCATTGCCGTCCTTGACCAATTCGGACTGGGCGGCGTTGTGCTTGGCGGCCTCATAGATCTCGTCCGGCATACTGACGCTACGCTTGGTCTCGTAAACCGGCATGCGGTAGCTTTCCGGATAGCGCTTGAACATGGCGATCTGGCCAGGTGCCAACTGCTCGGCATACTGTTCGTAGTTGTCTGCGGTAATCACGAACTGCGGCTGCTCGCCGGCGTAAGGGTTGGTCAGAAAACCGTCCTTGAGCTCACCTGCATCGGTTGCCAGACCACTATCCCATTCCGGAATGGTGCCGGCCGCATTACCGGCCTTCTCTGCCCCGATCGGGGTCAGACTCTTGCCCAGTTCGGCGACTTGTTGCTCGGTGGCGGCGTGGGCACTGCCCGTCGCAATGGCAACAGCCAGAACGGCGGTTTTGAAAAGCGTAGGTTTCATTCTTGAATTCTCTGCTAGCGGGTCAGGACTGTCTGACGTGTTGACGATGGCACCACCGCACGCAACTAGCGCGCAGCACGAAACGGATACAGGCGGCGCACTATAGCCAAGCCGCAGGCATCTGGGATCCATCCAAAGTGTGATTCTAGTACAAATACAGAATCTGTCTCAACGCACTAGACGCCAGACCGGCTGGCGGTTGAATACGACGCAGAACCGGTCCGGGCGAGACGGCGCCAGGCGCGCCGCCCGCCCGAAGCCATCAAATAGTGGATAGGAACGGTGCCTGACTCTCCTGCCACTGCCCGATCTCGACGCGAATCCGTTTTTTGTCGAGCTTACCAACGCTGGTTTTGGGTATTTCAGTAACAGTCGCGATCTGTGAGGGTACTGCCCACTTATTGATGCGCCCTTCATCAACAAAACTCTTCAGGTGATCGCGCAACACCCGGGCGTTCATTTCATGGCCGTCCGTGGGAACGATGAGCGCAAAGGGCCGCTCGTCCCATTGCGGATCAGGCACCCCAACCACGGCGACTTCCTTCACGGCAGGACTCAGACTGATCAGGTCTTCGAGCTCGAGGGAGGAGATCCACTCGCCACCGGTCTTGATCACATCCTTTATGCGATCACGGATATCAATAAAGCCCATCTCGTCGATGGTCGCCACGTCACCGGTATGCATCCAACCGTGCTGCCATAGCTCGGCGCTCTTCTCCGGCTCACGGAAGTAACCCTGGGTCAGCCAGGGCGCGCGCAGGACCAGTTCGCCTTGCGTCTTGCCATCGGCCGGCAGGAAGTTGCCCTGTTCATCCATAAGCCGCGCATCCACCAGCGGCACCGGCACGCCCGCCTTGCAACGGAAGGTTTCCTGCTCTTCCTGGGTGCCGGCTTCCAGCTCGAGATTGATATAGCCGGCGGAGATCAACGGACAGGTTTCCGACATGCCGTAGGCTGCCGACAAGGTCATGCCAGTTGCGGTGGCCGCCTTATACAGACCATGGTTCAACGCACTGCCGCCGATGATGACCTTCATGCCGTCAAAGCGCATGCCCTTTGCCGACTCGGCGTTCAGCACCATCTGCAGAATGGTCGGCACGCAATGGGAAAAGGTGACTTTCTCGTTTGTGATCAACTGACACAGCATGTCCGGCTCGTAGCGGCCCGGATAGACCTGCTTCACGCCAAGCATGGTCGCGGTATAGGGAAGGCCCCAGGCGTGTACGTGGAACATGGGGGTAATCGGCATGTACACATCGCGGTTGCCAAACAGCCGTACACTGTCCAGCCCGCCCATGGTGCCGGCCTGGGTCAGAGTGTGTAGCACAAGCTGACGGTGCGTGAAGTACACGCCCTTGGGGTTGCCCGTGGTACCGGTGGTGTAAAAGGTGGTCGCGACCGAGTTCTCATCGAAATCGGCGAATTCATAACTCGGCTCCTGGGCGGCCAGCAGTTCCTCATACTCACCGACCAGGCCCTTCAATTCGGCCGTCTTGACGTCGCCTTCGGTCACCAGGATGGTCTTCTGTACCGTGGTAAGCCCGCTTTCGATGCCCTGATAGATCGGCAGAAACTCACTGTTCACCAGCACGAAGATGTCTTCGGCATGGTTCATGGTGTAGAGAATCTGCTCGGGTGAAAGACGGATATTGACGGTGTGCAGTACCGCACCAATCATCGGTACGGCGAACATGCATTCCAGATAACGGTGACTGTCCCAATCCATCATCGCCACTGTATCGCCCGGCCTGACGCCGGCAGCGGTCAAGGCATTGGCCAGGCGGCAGATGCGCTCGTTGAAGGTCACGTAGTCGTACCGACTAATATCCCGATAGACAATTTCCTGGCTACGCTCATAGCGGCGGCCAGACAGCAGCAGATTCTTGATCAGCAGAGGCGTGGAATGGGCGTTATCGGTTGGCTTGAGAATGCGCGTATTCAACATGGGAGTGACCTGCTTTTTCTTTTGGAATTGTTGGTTTTCGGCAATGCCGTAGCTTACCAGTGATCGGACTATAGCCAACGGCGGCGCGGCTTACCTATCGTTCCAAAGTATGAACCTGCGAAAACCGGGTATAATCTGCGCCCTTAATCCGGCTGAATAACCGACTCAGTCACATACCAGGAGTAGAGCATGTCTGATAACAGCATTGTTATTGTCAGTGGCGTCCGTACACCCATGGGCGGTTTTCAGGGCAGTTTGTCCAGCGTCCCGGCCGTTGAACTCGGTGCGCTCGCCATCCGCGAAGCCGTCTCGCGAGCAGGCATCCAGGCTGCCGATGTGCATGAAGTCATCATGGGTTGCGTCCTGCCCGCCGGCCTTAAACAGGGCCCGGCCCGCCAGGCAAGTCTGAATGCCGGCCTGCCCGCCTCCACCGGCTGCACCACGATCAACAAGCTCTGCGGCTCCGGTATGAAGGCCGTGATGCTCGCGCATGACGCGCTCAAGGCCGGCACCAACGAGGTCATGGTCGTAGGCGGCATGGAGAGCATGTCCAACGCACCTTACATCATCGAAAAGGCCCGCAGCGGTCTGCGCATGGGCCATGGCGAAATCAAGGACCACATGTTCCTCGATGGCCTGGAAGACGCTCGCACCGGTCGACTGATGGGCTCCTTCGCTCAGGAAACCGCTGACAGCAACGGCCTGACCCGTGAAGATATGGACGCGTATGCGATTGAATCGCTGAGACGCGCCAAGGCGGCCATTGATAATGGCTCGCTGGACAGTGAAATCGTCCCGGTAACCGTCAAGACCCGCAAGGGTGATGTGGTCGTCAAGGACGACGAGCAGCCGCACAACGCCAATATCGAGAAGATTCCGAGCCTGCGCCCCGCGTTCAGCAAGGACGGTACCGTTACTGCCGCCAACGCCAGCTCCATCTCCGATGGCGCCAGCGCGCTGGTCATGATGACCGCCGCCGAAGCCGAACGTCGTGGTCTGAAGCCGCTGGCCCGCGTCGTCGGCCATGCGACCCAGAGCCAGGATCCGAGCGAGTTCACCCTGGCCCCGATTGGCGCCATGAGCAACTTGTTCAACAAGACCGGCTGGACCAAGGATGACGTTGACCTGTTCGAGATCAACGAAGCCTTCGCCATGGTCACCATGCTGGCGATGCGTGAGCACGATCTTGATCACGCCAAGGTCAATATCTACGGCGGCGCCTGCGCCCAGGGCCACCCGGTTGGCTCCACCGGCTCGCGGCTGATCGTCACCCTGATCAACGCTCTGCAAAAAACCGGCGGCAAGCGCGGCGTTGCCTCGCTGTGCATCGGTGGCGGCGAAGCGACTGCGGTGGCGATTGAGCTGATCTGAACCCGCACGGGCAGAATGGTTGATTTACTCAGCCATTCTGCCCACTTCCCCTTCAGCTCGATGTTTCCTGCTTCTATACATTCTCACCAGAAATTCACCAACTCCTCTTCCCTGCCTGACCCTGTCTCGAAACGAGTCATACACTCCAGACTAACGAGCTGAGCTATGCTGTTCGCCAATCTGGTCGGGATATTTTATCGCTATGGATGTCTTTCACTATCTTCACGCCCTCTCCGAGCGCAACGGCTCGGACATGTTCTTCAGCGTTGGCGCCCCGGTCACTCTCAAGCAGGAGGGCAACTATCACCGCCTGGAAGAACATCCGCTGGAAGCCGGCTCGGTCAAGCTGCTGGCCTACCAGTTGATGAGCCAGAAACAGACCGCCGAATTCGAACGCACGCTGGAAATGAACCTCGCTGTGGGTGTCCCGAATGCCGGTCGGTTTCGCGTCAACGTCTATTATCAGCGCGGCGAAGTGGCGATGGTGGTGCGGCATATCAGCCATACCATTCCGCGCATCGCCGACCTGGGGTTACCGGCCCAGCTGGAGAAGCTGGTCATGCTTGATCGCGGTCTGATCCTGGTGATCGGCGCGGCCGGCTCGGGCAAGTCCACCACCCTGGCGTCGATGCTCGACTACCGTGCAGCCAACCGCCCTGGCCACATCGTCTGCATCGAAGATCCCATCGAATTTCTGCATCGCCACCAGCAGGCAATCATCGACCAGCGCGAAGTGGGCCTCGATACCCTGAGTTTTTCCGAAGCCCTGCGCAACGTACTGCGCGAATCCCCGGATGTGATCATGATCGGTGAAATCCGCGACCTGGAAACCATGCAGCACGCCTTGCACTACAGCGACACCGGCCATCTGGTGCTGGCCACACTGCATGCCACCAACAGCTTTCAGGCGGTGGAACGGATCGCCAACATGTTTCCCAAGGAGGCGCGCAAGCAGGTGTTGGGCGACCTGTCCATGAACCTGGCGGCAGTTATCGGGCAGCGCCTGGTACCGGGGATTCAGAAAAAGCGGGTGGCTGCCGTGGAGGTACTGCTGCGCACGCCCTATATCGTGGACCTGATTGCCCGTGACGAGCTAGAGGAAATCAGAGCCGCCATGAGCCGCAGTCCCGAACAGGGACTGCAGACCTTCGACCAGCACCTGTATCAGCTGGTACAAAGCGGCGCAATCAGCCTGGACGAAGCGCTCAAGCACGCCGACTCACGCACGGACCTGACCCTGAAAACGCGCCTGGCAAAGGGCTTCAGTTACGAAGAAAACGAGATGAAGGTATTGCGCGACGGCGACCTGACGGATGACTTTCGTTAATACGGAGCAAGGCCTTGATGGCCCTGTTCCCAATAACTTTATCGCCTTGTCCGAAATTATTTGACCGCCACCGGTGTCGACTAACAAAGAGGAGGAATAATCATGACATCACGGCGAATGACCGAAACTGCAATGACCTGCCTCTCGGTGCGAATAGGCATCATTAGTGCGCTGTTCCTGGTGGCCAGCGGGGCGATTGCCGACGATGAGCAAGCATTCATCCGGAACTATGCAAGTGACAACATCGAGTGGGGCCCCTGTCCCACCTTTATGCCGGACTCCTGTGGCCTGGCCGTACTGCAAGGCGACCCCAAGAAGGACAATACCGATGTTCTCTTCCGCCTGCGTAGCGACACCACTGCACCGCATCACTGGCACACCTCCGCAGAACGCATGGTGTTGCTGTCCGGTAAAATGAGGGTGGATTACGATAATCAGGAATCGGTGGTAATGGAGCAGGGCATCTATGCCTATGGTCCACCCGAGCTCCCCCACACAGCAACCTGCCAATCGCAGGAAGATTGTGTGCTGTTTATCTCCTTCGACAAGCCGGTGGATGCCTTCGCAGTGGATGAATAGCCACTGACTGAACGTTGCGCAAGGACGGGCGGCAATGCCGCTTGTCCTTGCGCAGCGCAGCTCGCCACTCAGACTCTTAGCCGGTATCGGCTTTATTTCGTAACCCTCCCCCTTGCTCAGAGGTACAGCAGCCGGTATCGCGCTTTTTCATACCCGAATTTTTCCAGAGTGGTGTAGTCCAGTGAGGAGTACCCGCCCAACAGCGCGAGAACATCCGATGAGCAAGGAAGGCAAGAACGAAAACCCTGATGCAAACTCCGCGGAAGCAGAGGACCTGAAACGGGAGCGATACGAGCTGCTTCAGCGTCTTGAGGGCTGGCTGGAAACGCCGATGCTGGTTCTGGCATTCGCATGGCTGGTGCTACTGATAGTGGAGCTGGTGCGGGGGGAGAGCCCGCTGTTTTACTATTTGGGCACCGCTATCTGGGTCGTCTTCATCATCGACTTTGCCGTGAAGTTAATCCTGGCCCCAAACAAGATCAGTTACCTGAAGCGTAACTGGCTGACCGCCATTGCCCTGCTCCTCCCCGCGCTGAGGATCTTCCGCATTGTCCGCTTATTTCGGTTGCTCCGCGTGGCCAGAGCGGGGCGCGGGTTGCGACTGGTGCGGGTGGTAAGTTCGCTGAACCGTGGAATGAAGGCGCTGGGTGCGAGCCTGAGCCGACGAGGTTTCGGATATGTGATCGCCCTGACGGTGCTGGTCACCTTCGCTGGCGCAGCCGGAATGTACGCATTTGAGAACCAGGTAACCGGCGGCCTCGACAGTTACGGCGAGGCGCTGTGGTGGACTGCCATGATCATGGCAACGTTGGGCTCGGAGTACTGGCCGCAAACAGTTGAGGGGCGTGTACTCTGCGGTTTTCTGGCGCTGTATGCCTTTGGGATTTTTGGCTATGTGACAGCGACGCTCGCTACCTTCTTTGTCGGTCGCGACGCTGAGAGTAACGACGCCGAAGTGGCTGGGGCCAAACAACTTACCGCGCTTCGGGATGAGATAAGCGCCCTGCGAAGTGAGATCCGCGCCCTGTCGCGACAACCACCGCAATCGTGACCTTGTCGTCAATCTCATCTGCCCCCAATTCGCTCCTCCAATGCGCCTCAGCTCTCTTGCGGAGCCTTGGAAACAGGCATCGCAAAGTCCGGCATACGGAAGCGCTTGCGATAAGCGCCTGGAGCGAGGCCGGTGATGCGTTTGAATAGACGCCGGAAAAAAGCGCCATCTTCATAGCCGACCCGCCAGCTGATCTCCTCGATAGACGCATCGGTGCGTTCCAGCCGGCGCTTGGCATCCTCAATGCGCAGGCGCTGGACATACACCATCGGTGTCAGTCCGGTGGCTTTGAGAAAGCGACGCTTGAAGGTACGTTCGGCCAACCGGGAGTGCCTGATCACTTCCTCCACCGGGTGCGCCACTGCAAAATGTGCGCTCAACCACTGCTGCGCTGACTGAATCTCGGCATCGCCATGATCCGTCCTGCCCTCAAACACCATATAGGGCGTCAGGCCGTCCTGGTGCCACTGCAGCGCGAACTGCCTTGCGATCTGATGGGCTGCGGTGACTCCGGTATAACGAGCGATCAGGTAAAGCACCAGATCGTGCCAGCTCATCGAAGCGCCAGAGCTAAGCAGCTCCTCGCGCACGCCGGAAATCACCAGCACTCTCTCCGGATGAACCGTGATCGTGGGGTATGCAGCCTGCAGCGCTTGCGCGTAGTCGAAGTGCACGGCGGCATCCTTGCCATCAAACACGCCTGTCTCGCCTAACAGAAACACTCCGGAACAGGCCGAGCACAGTATCGCGCCGCGCGCATGCATCTTTTTCAGCCAATTCACGAGCTCAGGATAGCGGCCCTTCTTCCAGCCGCCCGGCTGCAGTAACACCGAAGGCACGATCACGATATCTGTCACCTCAACGGTGTCGATCGCACGTTGCACACTGATGGGCACGCCACTTGCCAGATCCACCAGGCCGACCGCCTCACCCACAATATCGATATCGAAGCCCGCGCATGCGCCCTCTGGCGCCAGGCCCAACAGTGCCACCGAGTTCATCACATCGTAGATGCCCGCCAGCGTAGAAACGACTGCGTCCGGAAAAGCCAGCAGGCTGACGTGAACCGCGCGAGGCGTGGCGCAAGAAGTCAGGCGGCAGGACGGGCTGGGATCGGGCTGGGTCATGGCGCATATCTCTCATGGCGCATGAGTCATGATTTGGCATGAAGCAACCGGTTCCGGGCGATTTACACCCTTATTCGAGCCGGCTCCCACTGCAATCATTCTCCTAACGTTCGAACTCCTCGAATGACAGTCAAGGAAGCAAAACCATGAGCGCTACCACTATCGATGAAACCAAACTTGAGGCCTTTGTCACTCGTACCGTTGATGACCTGTCGGCAGCATACGGCGGAATCATGGTCAGCCTAGGCAATAAACTGGGACTCTACAAAGCCATGGCCGGCGCTGGCCCTGTTACCGCCCATGAACTTGCACAACGGACCGGCTGCAACGAACGCTATCTAAGCGAGTGGCTGAATGCCCAGGCAGCGGGCGGTTACGTGGACTACCACGCGACCAGCAGCTGCTACGAACTGTCTCCGGAACAGGCAATGGTGCTGGCAGATGACACCAGTCCGGTGTTCATCCCCCCTGCCTGGCAGGTACCTGCATCCATGTGGTTCGATGAGGAGAAAACCCTCCAGGCTTTTCGTACCGGTGCAGGCGTAGCCTGGGGCGATCATGACAGCCGTCTGCAATGTGGCGTCGCAGCGTTTTACCGCAATGGGTATCGCAGCAACCTAGTACCCGAGTGGCTACCCGCGCTGCAGGGTGTAGTAGAGAAACTGGATGCTGGCATCAACGTGGCGGATATTGGCTGCGGCCACGGGCACTCCACAGTGCTCATGGCACAGGCGTTCCCGCAATCCCGCTTTTTCGGATTCGACGTCCACGAGCCCTCAATCACCGAAGCCAGGCAAAACGCTACCGACGCAGGCGTTGCGCAGCGCGCCAGTTTTGAGGTCGCCCGGGCCGATAACTATCCCGACAGGCAATACGGTCTGATCTGCTTTTTCGATTGCCTGCACGATATGGGAGACCCCGTGGCAGCCGCCCGCTATGCCGCCAAGGTATTGGCCCCCGGCGGCACGGTCATGCTGGTAGAGCCTTTCGCTCAGGACAGGGTTGAGAACAATCTGTCTACCGTGGGCAGAATGTACTACTCAGCATCCACCACCATCTGCTGCGCCCATGCGATATCAGAAGGCGGAACGCTGGTGCTCGGGGCGCAAGCAGGTGAAGCACGGCTCGCCGATGTATTTCGCACAGCAGGATTCAGCCACTTCAGACGCGCTGCCGAGACGCCTTTCAATTTGATCCTTGAGGCACGGCTCTGATATGCCTTCAAAATCCCTGCCCCTCTGGCGCGGGGCGGGGACTGGAATTGTTCACCTGGCTTTATCGGCCCATTTCCCGATTGCCTCCTGCGTACCTTATTTCTTCATTGGACGCTCAAGTTTTAAAGCAAGCTGCCGATACCTATGTCATGGCGCTGCGTAAAGATGGGTCGTTAGCCTGGCCCGGCATTGCTCGATCAAAGGTGGTATCGAAATTGCATAAACTTACGCTACTACCCAATATCACGCCGTTATATTGACGATACCAATCAAGGCGTATCTGGTTTAACCAGATCGCAAGTTGCGGACTCACAGCAAAGTCCGGCCAAGAACGCTAAGCCCATTCGGGCAGTTTCACCTCCTCAAATATTCCATACCTCTACAACTTCCGCGTTTTACAGCGCGAAGCGTGCTCGTGCGGATTACTCCCCGGGTCGCTTGAAGTCGTCTGGGCATGTTGAAGGGACTATCTTGCAAAAAAAATGTATCTCGTTTGCGCTGCTGACGTTGAGCTCCAGTGTGTTCGCCGCATCGTTCCCCGACGGCGGTACCCAGCTACAACAAATTCCACCATCGCCTACCCTGCAGCAAACTGCGCCTGAAATTCAGGTTGAGCAAACCCAGGCGCCTGCTGCTCCGGCAGAGGACTCGGAAACAATTCAGGTCAACTCATTGCATCTGACGGGCCAGACCCTGTACTCCGAAGCTGAACTGCTCGGCGTAACCGGATTTACCGCAGGCCGGGAGCTGACTCTCGGTGAGTTGCAGCAGATGGCCTCGCGCATTGCTGCTTTCTATCATGACAAAGGCTACTTCGTTGCCCAGGCCTATCTGCCTGCTCAGAAAATCGAGGAAGGCGCAGTAACTATCGCGGTAGTGGAAGGCCGCTATGGCGAGATCAGCTTGCGCAACCAGAGCAATCTTTCGGACCGACAGGCGCATAGCTCCCTAAGTGGCCTTGAAAGCGGCGAAGTAATTGAATCGTCAGAGTTGGAAAACCGCCTGCTGCGGCTGTCGGACACCCCTGGCGTGAACGTCAGATCGACGCTGGTTCCCGGTGCATCCGTCGGCGCCGCCGACTTGATAGTTGACGTCACCCCAGGGCAAACGTTGACTGGCAGCATCGACGCCGACAACGCAGGCAACTATTACACCGGCGAGTATCGTCTGGGCGCAACGCTGAACGCCAACAACCTGGCAGGTCTGGGCGACGTGGCTACGCTGCGCGTGCTTCACGGCTTCGACGGCCTGAACTATGGCCGCGCGGCCTACCAGATGCAGTTTGGCCGGGCGACCGCTGGCGTGGCTTACAGCCGGATGGAATATGAGCTGGGCAAACAATTCAGTGCTCTGGATGCCAACGGCACGGCGGATATTGCTAGCGTGTTTGCCAGCTATCCACTGCTTCGCACACGTCGCAGCAACCTCTATGCGCAGGTTGGCTATGACTACAAGACCTTCGAAGACCGTATCGATGCGGTTTCGCCATCTCTGGTTACCGACAAGAACATTCATGTGCTGATGACCAGCCTGCGTGGCGACCATCGCGACAACTTCGGTCGTGGCGGCGTGACAGGAGCCTCGCTGACCTGGTCGACCGGCGTGCTTGATATCGAGACGCCAGAAACCCGTGCTGCCGATGCCCGTACAGCCCGCACCAATGGTCACTACGACAAGCTGGGGATGCAGATCATGCGTCTGCAGAACATTACTGACCGCGTCTCGCTATATGGCGCGATCAGCGGGCAGATCGCTTCGAAGAACCTCGACAGCTCTGAACAGATGTCCCTTGGCGGCATGTACGGCGTGCGCGCCTACCCACAGGGCGAAGCCTTTGGTGATGAAGGCTATCTGGCAACGCTGGAAGCCCGGTACCTGCTTGCGCAGCTGAGTAGCGAACAGCTTGGCCAGGTGCATCTGATTGGCTTTGTCGATGGCGGTACGGTCACCGTGAACAAGGATTCCTGGGATGGTTCGGATAACAGCCGCACCCTTACCGGGGCCGGTGTGGGCGTCAACTGGATCGACACCAACAACTTCTCAGTGAAGGCCTCCTACGCGCAAAAGCTGGGTAATGAGAAAGCAACCGCTGCGCCGGATTCGGACGGCCGCGTATGGGTGCAACTGGTCAAATACTTTTGATCTCAGTCCTCGCTCAGCACACAGAACATGGGCGTGACTACGCCCCTAAAAAATGCCTGCAACAGGGTAGGAATACACCATGAATGCTATTTACCAGTCGATCTGGAACGCCAAGACCGGCACCTATGTCGCCGCCTCGGAACACGCCAAGGCCGGCGGCAAGAAGAATGCTGGCGCACGTCGCATCAGCATGAGCCGAACTGTCGGCTTTGCTCTCAAATCGCTTGCCGCTTCAGTCATGCTGGCTGCCGGGTTCAATGTCTATGCCCTGCCGGTTGATGGTTCAGTTGCCGCGGGCGCTGCCAGCATCGAAAGCGGTGCAGGCAACATGACCATTAATCAAACGTCGCAAAATGTCAGCATCAACTGGCAGGGCTTCAGTATCGGCCAGGGCGAGGCAGTGAAGTTCGTCCAGCCTAACAGCAGCGCCGTTGCGCTCAACCGGGTGTTGGGTTCCGACCCTTCAAGCATCCTGGGCAAGCTGGATGCCAACGGTAAGGTATTTCTGATCAACCCCAATGGCGTGCTCTTTGGTCAAAGTGCTGCAGTGAATGTCGGCGGCCTGGTCGCCTCGACGCTGAATATTTCCGACAGCGATTTCATGGCAGGCGACTACGTCTTCACCGGCACCAGTGACGGCAGCGTCGTCAACCAGGGCACGATCAATGCCGACGGCGGCTATGTTGCGCTGCTCGGCGCTAACGTCAGCAACCAGGGCGTTATTCAGGCCAATCTGGGTACCGTAGCATTGGCGGCAGGCGACGCCATCACCCTCGACGTGGCCGGCGACGGCTTGCTCAATGTCGCCATTGACCAGGGCTCAGTAGAAGCGCTGGTTCAGAATGGCGGGATGATCCAGGCCGATGGCGGCAAGGTATTGATGACAGCCCGTTCGGCGGGCGATCTGTTCCAATCCTCTGTGAATAACACCGGCGTGGTCCGTGCCCAAAGCATCGAAAACCGCAATGGCACCATTACCCTGCTTGGCGATATGCACAGCGGCACCGTCAATCTGGGCGGCATTCTAGATGTGTCTGGTAACGGCGCAGGAGAAACCGGCGGTAACATTACGGCGACAGCTCGTCATGTCGGTTTGGTTGACGCGAAAATAAATGCATCCGGTGACGCTGGCGGCGGTACCGTGCTGCTCGGCGGTGGCTACCAGGGCAAGGATCCGGCCGTGGAAAATGCCAAAGCAGCCTATATGAGCGCGGACTCCAGCATCAACGCTGACGCCATCACTACCGGCGATGGCGGTACCGTGGTGATCTGGGGCAATGAATCAACCCGCGCCTACGGCACCATCACCGCCCGCGGCGGCGCCGAGTCAGGCAACGGTGGCCTGATCGAAACCTCCGGCGGTTGGCTGGATGTGTCAGGCATCAAGGTCAATACCAGCGCAGAGAATGGTCAGTTCGGCATGTGGCTGCTTGATCCGGCGGATATCACTATTTCCAGCGCAGCCACTTCGGGTGCTA
This sequence comes from Pseudomonas saliphila, assembly GCF_008638345.1. Lineage (GTDB taxonomy): Bacteria > Pseudomonadota > Gammaproteobacteria > Pseudomonadales > Pseudomonadaceae > Halopseudomonas > Halopseudomonas saliphila. Next base: position 17,818 of record NZ_VTVA01000008.1, read on the forward strand.
CTGAAACTAACAATGTGTTCGCCCCCGATTCCGGCGTCAACGCATCCAATATCAATGTGAATGACCTGGTCACGGCTCTTGGCGGCAGCGATATCACCGTGACAACCGAGAACACCGGTGCCAGCGGTAGCGGCAACGGCGACATCACAATCATGAGCGCTGTGACCTGGCTAGCACCGACGACTCTGACCCTTAATGCCGATCGTGACATTAACGTAAGCCTGGGTGCCGATATCACCGGAACCGACGGTAGCCTGATGGCAAACGCCGGGCGCGACATCAATGTCAACGCTGACATCACCACCACCACGGGCAGTCTGAGCTTTATCGCCGGCAACGACGTCACCCTGAATGCGGCCACGACCATCACCACTGGTGACCTCACTGCCGTTGCTGGCCAGAACGTTAACCTGAACGCAGCCATGACGGTCACCACTGGCGATGTCATTTTGCGCGCCGACAACGACGGAACTGGGCCTGGCGTTGACGCCGGCACCGTGCTGATCACCTGCGGCAGCAATTGCATCACCATTGGCACAGGCGATCTAAGCATTCGCTTCAACCCGGTAAGCTACGCTACGACCGATGCTGAAATTATTGCCTACGGTCTCAACCTGACCGGCGGCGGAGTTTTGGACGCCAAAGCCTGGGTATTCGGGCAGGGCGACAACAAGGTTTATGACGGTCTGCGCGATGCAACAGTCAGTGGGCTTGAAGTTGATATCACCAATACGCCGCCGCCCGTCACCCTGGGCGCCGTCACTAACGCGCAATTCGATACCAAGGATGTTGGCATTGAAAAGCTGATCACCTACGAAAGTACGTTTTCCGATGCGGTCTTTGATCTATTTGCCCCTTTCGGCACGGCATTAGGCAGCTATGTCACCCGGGCGGATATTACCCCGAGAACCTTGACCATAACGGCCGATAACGCCACCAAGGTCTTCGGTGAGACTCTGGTTCTCGGCACCTCCGCCTTTACCTCGGTAGGCCTGGTGAGGAACGAGACCATTGGTGGTGTCACCCTGAACAGCGACGGGACGGTAGCGACGGCCACGGTTGATGATAGCCCCTATGCCATCACCCCGAGTGACGCGGTTCCAGGCACCTTTGATCCGGACAACTACGATATCAACTATGTCGACGGTCAACTACTGATCACTCAAGTAGTTCCTCCGGTCGATCCCGTCGATCCGCCGGTAGACCCAGTTGACCCTGTAGATCCGGTAGATCCGGTAGATCCGGTAGATCCAAGTTTGACCACCGAGGCTCCATCAAAGGAGACCATCGCTGGTGTCATCAACCAGCCAGTCGGCTCCCCACCAGCACCTCCGGGCCCTGGCGTGAACCACGTTACTGAAGCTCCAGGGATAAACTTGCAGGTAGCACAGTTGACCGAGCTGCCAGCTGACCCGGTCGTTATAGTGGAAGAACAGCCTAAGCCGATCTATGTGCCACCGGTCTTTGCACCACGGCAGGATCGCAACTGAGCCGGTTCATGAACAGGGAGGGGATCAGCAAGGCGGTTGCCGCGCACGGCCGTGACGGTCGTGCGAAGAAAGTCTGCATGGGGCTGGTGGTAATGGCGGGAGTCGCCATCTACCACCCGGCCTGGGCAGACGACTGGCAAACAAGTTCGCTGGGCCAACCTGTCGTTTGGCAGCAAGGAGGCCCGACGGCAGCAGGCAAAGCGCCAACGCCAACGCCAACGCGCAAACAGGCCGATTTCAAGGACGAAAAGGTCTCCGAGCCCGCACGTAAAGCAGCGAACTGGGTGGTTGATTCCGGCGATAATCAAGGCATGCCCTTCATGATTGTGGACAAGGCACAAGCCAAGGTGTTGATGTTCGACGCCAAAGGACAACTAAGTGGCGCTGCGTCGGCGCTGCTAGGTCTGGCTGTAGGGGATGACACGGTGCCCGGTATCGGCGAGCGCAGGCTGTCAAGCATGTTGCCAGAGGAGCGCACCACACCAGCCGGTCGGTTTGTGGCATCGCTGGGGCGCAACCTCGCGGGTAAAGATATTCTCTGGATAGACTACGATGCAGCAATCTCGCTGCACCGAGTCGTCACTGGCAACGTCAGGGAGCGTCGCGCCGAACGCTTGGCCTCACCGCGTATTGACGACAAACGGATTTCCTACGGGTGCATCAATGTCCCACCGGGTTTCTTCGACAGCGTCGTGATTCCAGCGTTTACCGGCACCAATGGCGTTGTGTATACCTTGCCTGAAACCCGCGACAACCACGCGGTCTTCAACTCCTACTATGAGCACGAGTCCAAGTAAGTATCAAAAAGAAGCTAGTGGGCAGCCGACTGATCGTCGGGTGCCCATGCTCCGCCCTCAAAGCTCACTACACTGCCCCCTGACGCAGTGGACAAGTATCTTCATCTGACTCCAATGACCACCTGCCCCTGATTGAGCCTCGACTACTTTCCTACCGTCCGGACGGCTCAGCTCCACCTCCTTCCTTGATCTATGCTGAAAGAACTCATTACCCGTCAGCGACGCGGCTGACGGGATTGGCCAGAGGCATTGTCCTGACAGGTCAATCCAGGCGGCGAAGGGAAACCACAGGGGACGCAAACAATGTCGGCTAATCTTCCGGACTACGAACAGTTCTGCCGCGATTTCTCCTGGGATCGGGCGCGCCGGGAGCTGGCATGGATGGGCAATGGCCAGCTCAATATCGCCTTCGAGGCCCTCGACAAGCACATGCACACGGACGCGGCAGAGCGCACCGCTATTCGCTTTCTGGCGCGAGACAGCGAGACTCCGGTGGATATCAGCTACCGAGCACTGAACCAGCGCGCCAATCGCTTTGCCAATGTGCTGCAGGATCTGGGCGTTAAGCCCGGCGAGCGGGTCTATGGTCTGTCCCACCGCATTCCCGACCTCTACGCGGCGGTACTCGGCACCCTCAAACATGGTTGCGTATTCACGCCGCTGTTTCCCGCCTTCGGCCCCGAGCCGGTCCGCCAGCGGGTGGAGATCGGCGAGCCGGCGGTGCTGGTCACCAGCAAACGGCTGTACCAGAAGAAGGTCGCCGACTGGGTGGTCGACAAACCCTCGGTGCGCCATGTGCTGCTGATCGATGAACTCGACGAAGCGCCCGAGGGCACGCTGGATGCGGCGGCATTGATGGACGCTGCCAGCGGCGACTATGCCACCCGCGCCATGGATCCAGAGGCGCCCGCCTTGATGCATTTCACCAGCGGTACCACCGGCAAGCCCAAGGGCGTTTTACATGTGCATGCCGCCGTGGTCACCCATCACATGACCGGCCGCTATGTACTGGATATGCATCCGGGGGAAATCTATTGGTGTACGGCAGACCCCGGCTGGGTCACCGGCACGTCTTACGGCATCATCGCCCCGCTGACCAACGGCGTGACCATGGTGGTGGACGAGGCAGAATTCGACGCCGAGCGCTGGTACCGGATCATCCAGAACCAGAAAGTGGCGCTCTGGTACACCGCACCCACGGCGATCCGCATGCTGATCAAGCTGGGGCCGGAACTGCCCCGAGCCCATGACCTGTCCTCGCTGCGTTTCATGGCCAGCGTCGGCGAGCCGCTCAATCCCGAAGCGGTCATCTGGGGGCAAAAAGTGCTGGGCCGGCCCTTCCATGACAACTGGTGGCAGAGCGAGACCGGCGGCATCATGATCAGCAACTACGCCGCTCTGGAGGTCCGCCCCGGCTCCATGGGCAAGCCCATTCCCGGTGTCGAGGCCGCCGTGGCGCGCCGGACCGAAGACGGAATCGAACTGATTGATGAGCCCAACGAAACCGGCGAACTGGTGCTGAAAAAAGGCTGGCCGTCCATGTTCCGCGGCTACCTGCATCAGGAGGAAAAGTACCGCAGCTGCTTTGTTGGCGACTGGTATCTGACCGGGGACCTGGCGCGCCGGGATGCCGATGGCTACTTCTGGTTTATCGGCCGCAACGATGACGTGATCAAGTCTTCCGGGCATCTTATAGGACCCTTCGAGGTAGAAAGCGTGCTGCTCGAGCACCCAGCGGTGGCCGAGGTCGGCGTGATCGGGGTGCCCGACGAAGTGGCCGGTGAATCGGTGAAGGCCTTCGTCTCACTCAAGCCGGGATACCACCCGGACGAGGCGCTGCGCAAAGAGCTCATGGCGCTGGCTCGCAAACGCCTGGGCCCAGCGGTGGCGCCACGCGATATCGCCTTCCGCGATGAGCTGCCGCGCACCCGCAGCGGCAAGATCATGCGCCGCCTGTTGCGCGCACGGGAACTGGGGCTGCCCGAAGGCGACACCTCCACGCTGGAAGGTACCGGCGAATGATCAGCACCGACACCAGGAGCAGACCATGAACGAGGCAAACGCTGCGGGCAAACCTCGGCTGACCAGGGAGCATGCGCTGGCACTGTTGCGCGACATGCTGCGCGTGCGTCGCTCCGAGGAGCGCTGCGTGGAGCTGTATACGCAGGAGAAGATTCGCGGCTTTCTGCATGTCTGCATCGGCCAGGAAGCGGTAGCCGCTGGCGCCATGTTCAATATCGCCGACGACGAAGCGGTGGTGGCTGCCTACCGCGAACATGGTCATGCCCTGCTCAAGGGGCTGACCATGCAGCAGGTGATGGCAGAGATGTACGGCAAGGTCTCCGGCTGCGCCATGGGCCGGGGCGGCTCCATGCATCTGTTCGATGCCGACAACCGCTTCTATGGCGGCAATGCCATCGTCGGCGGCGGCATCCCCCTTGCCGTTGGCCTGGCGCTGGCGGAAAAGATGCGCGGCAGCAACCGGGCCACGGTGTGTTTCTTCGGCGACGGCGCCGCCTCGGAAGGTGTCTTTTACGAATCCCTGAACCTGGCTGCTCTCTGGCAACTGCCGGTGGTGTTTGTCTGCGAGAACAATTACTACGCGATGGGCACACCCATCGCGGTGGAACACGCTCAACCGGAGATTTTCCGCAAGGCCGAAGCCATTGGCGTGCCCGCCGAACGGGTTGACGGCATGAGTGTGGTCCAGGTGGAAGCGGCAGCGCGCAAGGCCATGGCAGCCGCCCGTGCAGGCAAGGGTCCGCACCTGATTGAATGCGAGACCTATCGTTTCCGCGCGCACTCCATGTTCGATCCCCAGCTGTATCGGGATCAGGCTGAGGTGGATGAATGGAAGAAGAAAGATCCCATCGACCGACTGGCCGACTGGATGGCCCAGGCCAAGCTGATCGACGCAGAGCAGCGCAAGGCCATGGAGGCGGAGATCGCCGAGGAAATCGAGCACGCTGTTCAGTTCGCCGACGCGGCGGAGTGGGAGACTCCAGACACGCTATTTGAACATCTCATCCAGCCGCTACCCGAGCCACTGGCACCGCCCCCGGCGCCGGAGACCGAGGCTACGGAAACCACCCTGCGCGAAGCCTTTCATCGCGGGCTCGAGGAAGCTCTGGAACATGATGATCGGGTTTTCCTGATGGGCGAGGACATCGGCCGTTACGGTGGCTGTTATGCTGTCACCCGTGACCTGTTCGGGCAATTCGGTGCCGAACGCATCATCGATACCCCGCTGGCGGAGAACGGCTTCACCGGGGCCGGTCTGGGCGCCGCATTGGGCGGCATGCGACCGGTGATCGAAATCATGACGGTAAACTTCAGCCTGCTGGCCATCGACCAGATCGTGAATAACGCCTCCGCTTTACTGCACATGTCCGGCGGCCAGTTCAATGTGCCGGTGGTGATTCGCATGGCCACCGGAGCCGGTCGCCAGGTGGGGGCACAACACTCTCACAGCCTGGAGAACTGGTATGCCCACGTGCCCGGCCTGCGCGTGCTGGCACCAGCCACCGTGGAAGATGCCCGCTACATGCTCTGGGCGACATTGCAGGACCCTAACCCGGTGTTGATCTTTGAGCATGTCATGCTCTACAACCACAAGGCCGAACTGACCCCGCAAGCGCAGGGCGTGAATATCGATAAAGCCGCTATTCGCCGGCCCGGAACGGACATCAGCCTGATCACCTACGGCGGCTGCCTGTACAAAACGCTGAAGGCCGCCGAGCAGTTGGCCGCCGAGGGCATCCAAGCAGAAGTCATTGATCTGCGCGTGCTGCGGCCGTTGGACACTGACACCTTGCTCGAATCGGTGAGCCGCACCCGGCGCGCGGTCATCGTCGACGAAGGCTGGAAAACCGGCAGCCTGGCCGGCGAGCTGGTGGCGATCCTTACCGAGCAGGCATTCTGGGAACTGGACGCACCGCCGGCCCGAGTGTGCAGCGCCGAGGTGCCGGTGCCCTACGCAAAACACATGGAGCAGGCCGCCCTGCCCAGCGTGGAGGACATTGTCGCCGCCGCGAAGCGGACGCTCGGAGAAGCACCGTGAGCGATTTCATCATGCCCTCGATGGGCGACGACATGGACAGCGCCAAGCTGGTCGAATGGAAGGTAAAACCCGGTGATCGGGTGAAGAAAAGCCAGGTCATCGCTGCAGTGGAAACCTCCAAAGCGGTACTCGACGTCGAGGTGTTCGAGGACGGCGTGCTCGAGGAGCTGTACGTGGAAGAAGGTACAAGCGTGGATGTCGGCACGCCACTGGCCCGGATCGGCGATGGCAGCAATGTCGGCAAGCAGGAGCACGAAGGCGCAGGGAAAGAGGAACCGACGCCGCCGACTGAAACCAAAACCGAACCGGGAGCCACGCCTGAAACCACCCTGGCAAAGGAACCTATCGTGGCGCAGGCCGCCAGTACCACACCCAAAGGCCAACCTGACCAACCGCAAATACCGCGCGCGCAACCGGCTTCGCCCTCGCCGCCGGCCGCCATCACGTCCGAAGCAGGAGGCCGGGTGACGGCCTCCCCCGCCGCGCGCCGCAAAGCGCGGGAGGCCGGCATTGCACTGGCGGAGCTGCATGGCACTGGCCCGGGCGGCGCCGTCGTCCTCCGCGATCTGCAAGGCGCCCAGCCCACCAGACCGGTATCCCGCCCGGAAGCAGGCTTTGACTACGGAAAGATGCGCGGTGCCATCGCCGCCGCCATGAGCCGCTCCAAGCGCGAGATACCCCATTACTACCTGGCCAACACCGTGGACCTGCATGCCGCCGAGCAATGGCTCACCGACTACAACGAACACCAGCCGCCGGAGAACCGGCTGCTGCTATCGGCGCTGTTCATGAAGGCCAGCGCAATGGCTCTGGCCCGCTATTCCGAACTCAACGGCCACTATGCTGAAGACGGCTTCACCGCCGCGTCCCAGGTCAACCTCGGCATGGCCGTGCGCCTGCGAGGCGGCGGCCTGGTGGCCCCGGCCATTCTGGACGCCGATACCTTGACCCTGCCGGAACTGATGCACCAGCTTCGCGATCTGGTGCGCCGCGCCCGCGGCGGCGGTCTGCGCGTCTCCGAGATGGTCGGCGGCACCGCCACCGTCACCGCCCTTGGGGATCGCGGCGTGGACACCGTGTATGGCGTCATCTACCCGCCGCAGGTCGCCATGATCGGTATTGGCCGCCCACGCCGGCAACCGCTGGCGGTGGATGACGGCGTCGCCGTGCGACTGGCGGTGGATATCACTCTGGCGGCAGATCACCGCGTCTGTGATGGACACCTCGGCGGCCTCTTCCTCAATGAGATTGAACAACTGCTACAGCAACCGGAGGCACTGTGAATCGAGATGAACTGCGCAAGGTGGTACTGGAAGAACTGTCCGGTATTGCACCGGATATAGACCTGACATCCTTCGACGACAGCGCCAATCTACAGGACGAATACGACCTGGATTCCATGGATGCGCTGAACCTGGCGGCAGCGGTGCACAAACGGTTGGGCGTGAATATTCCGGACCAGGATTATGCCCGCATGCACTGTGTCGCCGAGTTGATTGATTATCTGGAACAAAGGCTCTGAGCCTCCACCGCACCCAGAATACGCTCCAATCCGGAGCTGCTCTGGCCTTCGGCTCAACCATCCGCAGTCTTGAACCAGCTATAAACCCGCATCGGCGGGAAATTACGCAGTTCCAGCTTACAACTGGATGGCGCCCCCATGATCGGGTCGGTAATCCAGGCTACATCCCGGCAAAACTGATAGGCAATGAAACGCCCATTCTCAGCCAGGCTCGCCTTCACCGCCTGCGCCACGCGGGTAGCCACAGCTTTCGGCATTTTCGAGAAGGGGATGCCGGAGATAATCACATCCGGTTGCTCCATATCGTGCAACGCCAGGATCGCAGCGAGATCCTCAGCTCTGCCCAAGTGATTGGTGAAGCGCGGGTCGGCGATCTCGCCAAGCAGTTCGTGGAAGTAAGGACTTAATTCGATTGAAAGCAGCTGCGCATCCTGACCAAGGTGCCGGAGAAACGTCCGCGTGGTGCCGCCGGTACCCGGCCCTAGCTCAACCACCCGCTTGGCCGTAGAAAGGCCCGACGCATCGACGATCCGTTGCTCCAAAAATCGCGAACTGGGGATAACCGAGCCTACCTGACTCGGCTCGCGTAGGAATCCACGGAAGAAGGCCGCAGGGCTTGTTCTACGGTTTGAATCGGCCTTAGGGCTACCATCTGCTTCCATCATAATCTTCTCACCCCCTGGCTGACTGGACTGGTTAATCGATTATAGCAGCGGGATCTATACCCACCCGGTTCGAAAAATGTGCAGCTCATCCCACGGGTGCGATCAGGTTCTGAACCGCCCTACCTGTTGTTGCAGCCCCTCTGCCAGGCGCGCCAGAGACTCGCTCGCGCCGCGGCTCTCTTCTGAGCTATGTGCAGCCTGATTCGATAGATCGCGGATGCCGCTAATGTTGCGGGCGATTTCTTCGGTGGTCTGGCTCTGCTCTTCACAGGCCGCGGCGATCTGCGTAGCCATGTCGTTAATCTGTAACACCGCCTGAGCCGTGTCGCCCAGCGCGCGCTCGGTACCTGCCGCCTGCTCCACACTCTCGGCTGCCACTGCTGCACTGCGCTGCATCACGCTGACTGCCTGGGCACTGCCAGCCTGCAGGCTTTCTATCATTTTCTGGATGTCCTGCGTGGAGGCTTGCGTGCGACCGGCGAGTGCGCGCACCTCATCGGCCACCACCGCAAATCCACGACCTTGCTCGCCTGCACGGGCCGCCTCAATCGCGGCATTCAGCGCCAGCAGATTGGTCTGTTCAGCAATTGCCTGGATTACGCTCAGCACGCCGCCGATCCGCTCGCTATCCTGCTCAAGCCGGTTGATCACGCCTGCGGCCTCGGTCACATCTCCGGCCAGTCTGCGCAGCGCCCCCATGGTGTTCCCGACCAGTTCCGATGCGGCATGCCCCTGCTTGTCCGCCTGACGGGCGGCTTCGGCTGTATTGTGGGCGTTGCCTGAGACTTCGTGAATGGCCGCACTCATTTCCGTGGCTGCGGTGCTGACCTGATCAATCGCCATGTATTGTTCGTTCACCAGCTGCTGCTGGGTCACGGCTATGGTGCTCATTTGCTGCGAGGCTGATGCGACCTGCATGGTCGAATCGGCCACCTGCTGGATCAGCGTCTGCAGCTGTTCGAGGAACATGTTAACGCTCTGCCCGAGCTGGCCAATCTCGTCCGTGGAGGTGACGTCGACACGCTTGGTCAAATCGCCTTCGCCATCAGCGATATCGCGAATGCGCCCGAGGATGGCCAGCAATGGCTTGAGAATAAGACCCGGCAGGAAGGCGATCAGCAGCGCGCAGATCAGCAACCCGACCAGCGCAACCGTAGTGAAGATCCCGGTATCACGCGCAACGGCTGCTTCGGCTGCTACGACTTCAGCCGCCGACTGGCTGTCGACCTGCTGGGTCATCTGATCGATCAACTCGCGCGCCGCGCTGAAGCGCTCGTATGAGATACCAAAGCTCAGCTCATGAGCCCGCTGGTTATCTGCGAAGGATGTGCTGCGCGCCAGGATGGCCACCTCTTCACTACCACGCTTCCAGGCGTCGAAAGCTTGGGCAAACCTGTCCGCCAGCGCCTTGCCGTGCGTCGAGTCGGTCTTGCTGGCGAAGACGTTCACGCGGTCGAAGGCCTGCTGCATATTGTCTCGATGCTCGGCTTCCAGCCCCGGCTGACTGCCATTCCCTGCAAGCTGCACCAGCGTGCGCTCGGCCACCAGCGCCTGATACAGGTCACGGTCGGCTTCAAGCAGGTTGGTCGCCTGCGGCAGCAGGTCAGAGGAAAATAGTTGCAGGCGAGCGGTGAGATCTTGCACAGCGATGAACGAAACGCCACCCAGCGCGCAGAATAGCGCCACCAGCAAACCCAGCGGCAGTGTCAGTTTCCAGCGAAAGCCTAGATTTCGGAACAGATTGAACATGGTCAACTCCAGCGATGGTGCACTCGGGAAAGCTGGAGCCCACGCGGGCTAAGTCCGTTTAATACCAGCATCCGTAGTATCGGCGGATTAACCTTACACTTTAGGCGGCCATGCCCTTTAACAGGTCTCAAGTCACAGCGTGACCATCCGGTCCGCCAATGTATTTCACTCGCGTGTGGCGGGCCCTGTCGGCCCTTCTCCTCTCCTCCACCCGCTCAAGCAGCATTGCTAGGCTTATTTCCGAAACTCCGTTGGGCGCTCAAGCTCATAGATCGCATCGGACAAGTCTTCGAGCTTACTGGACAGAATGGTCTGAGCGTCGGATAGCCCACGATTATAAAAATATGATCCGACCTCACCGGAGAAGAAGTCGAGCAAGAACTCAGCGTCAAATTGTCCAATTTCCTGCCTAAGCTCTTCCGTGAAGTAACGCTGTATCTTATGAATGATGACTGCCTTTTCATCCTTCGTGAACTTGATGTCTGACATGTACTCTCCATAGGGGCCCGACGCCGCAGCGATGTGTAACCCTATTCTACTGTGGCGTCGGTGCGCGTCCATTGCGCAACGGGGCGGCCATCACGCCGCCACCACGATCCAGCCTCGTCGTCTTGTGGCCAGCCGGCGGGCGAGTCCTCCCACGCTTCCTGTCTGCCGTACGGAGTAAGGTCGAGCAACTGCAGAGTGGGCAGCATGGCCTCAATGCCCCGCCACTTCGTTTCATAGGTTTTGAACACCTCATCGTCTGTGCGCAGGTAGCAGCGAAGGTCACCCCCATTTCGGGTCGCCAGCACATCTGCCGAATCGGCGGTCGAGTACCACGGCGTCGTCCATCCCATGAAATCCCGGTAAGCGACAATCTCGTTCCAGGGACCGCTGCTGAAGACGACGTAGTGCACGTCGCGCTCGGCCAGATAGGCGCGGACGGCGGCGTTCATCGCGGCTTGGCTGTGCGTGCATCCTTCACACTGCTTATCGTGAGGCGCACCCTCGTTCCACATGAAGTGGTACACGAGCAACATGCGCCGGCCGGCGAAGACATCGTGCAGGGAGATGGAGCCGTCCGGCCCCACGACCTCTACCGGCTCCATTCGCATCATCGGCAGGCGCCGTCGAGCGGCTGCCAGTCCGTCGCCGGCGCGCGTGTGCGCCTTCTCGCGGTCCAGCAGTTCAGCACGGGCCCGCTCCCACTCATCACTGCCAACGATTCTGGGTGTTGCCGACTCTGTCATGGCATTCTCCTCTGAACATGCGCCTCAGCCACGGCATGCTTGTTCGATCCTAGCTATATCAATCTTTTGCATCGTCATCATTGCATCGAATGCACGCTTGGCTGCCGCCTGATCTGAATGGGTGATCGCTTGCATCAAGGCGACCGGAGTGATCTGCCAGGAAATCCCCCATTTGTCTTTACACCAACCGCAGTCACTCTCCTGACCGCCATTATCGACGATTGCGTTCCAATACTGATCTGTCTCGGCTTGATCGCTCGTCGCAACCTGAAACGAGAATGCTTCGCTGTGCGTGAACGCAGGCCCGCCGTTGAGCCCAAGGCACGGAATGCCCATGACGCTGAATTCAACGGTCAAAACGTCACCTTCCTTACCCGACGGAAAGTCGCCCGGTGCACGGTGAACAGCTTCTACGGAAGAGTCAGGAAAGGTATTGGCGTAAAACCGTGCCGCGTCTTCGGCATCGCGGTTGAACCAGAGGCAAATTGTATTCTTCGCTGGGGTACTCATATCGCATCACACCTCGCAGCCGCGCTAGTAAGCGTGAAGACTGCGCCACCAAATCGTCCGCAAACAGCCTCATGGGCGCTTATAGCGCCATGCTGGAAGCATCGCACGGACGACAATCATCCACGTGAGCAGTCTCATTATTTGGAGTCTAGCGTCAGGTTCCGAGAGTTCCAGCCTGCTTACCCGCGCGGATGACGAACGTAATGCAGAGCGATGGGCGCCCCCAAAACAGCATCCGTTGCTGACTCCTCCGTCATAGCAACGGCGCTCCGTTGCGCAGGCGTCTGCGAAAGTCCCACAGCACAACGAGGAAAGGCAGTTGCCGAATAACCCTCGGCAGGCAACGGTTTACGAATGCGACAGCCGAGATGAGCAGATCAAATCTTTTTTGCTGCTTTGCTCCCCAAGTAAAATGCATTTCCTCACGCACCTTAGGCGGAAGAAAGCCGGCAGTAAGGAAACGATTTAACGGCCCCAAACTTAGACTGAATACAGCTGGAAGGAACTTCAACTCTGCGATGTCGGTTAGATAGGCACGCACCGGCGGGTCGATGTGGATGCGCGCCAGCTCTAGCTGCCAATAGGTCTGAAAAGCCGTGAGATCGGACGGCCACCGCTCCGGCGAAACCTGGAGCGTGGTACCCAATGCAGCGGCACGCTGATAGAAGATGCCAGCCGATACCGGATCGGGCTCCCCGCGCAACAGACGCCAGGTGTCAGCAAACCCCCAGTAAAGGCAAGCCGCCACCCATAACTGCAAGTCATGATCAAAGCCGTTGTACTGCACGGGTGATTGCGGTGTGGAATAAACCTGCGCATGCACTGTATTAATGGCCTGCCGGTAGGCCTGTTTTTCCTCGTCCGTACCGGCCAGCGCTACGATGAGATAAGTCAATGTAGTACGCGTGCGCTTGAGCGGACGGCGAAAGATCTGCCCGCTTTCTACGCGGCTTTCCAGCACGCCATAGCCCACCCCAGGGCGCGCCAATTGCAGGATGACATTCGCACCACCTGCCAAAAGTGAAACCGCATCCAGAATACCGGGGAACTGTTGATCCAACTCGCGTGCGGTCAATGGGATTGGCTCGCGCGCCCGCGCGGGTATTAGTTGTGATCCTGTCCCATCCGCATTCATTTTTGTTCTCCGGGCAAATGCACGTGGGCAAACTCTAAAGGATGTTCATGTTGCCGATTAAAAAAAGACCTTCAAAGCTCTATTCCATAGTGACGGAGAACCACTACCATCAACAAATAGCATATTGCGGTGATACCGATTGATACCCCAAGGCTGAGGTAGAAATTGACCCCATGGGCCAGGAAAATCGGCAGCGCAACAAACAGTGCCAGCGATGGCAGAACCAGCCAAAATATGCTGCTTGCAAGCTCGGTGACCCTGCCAGCGTCCCCCGTGTCAATGTAAAGCCAGAGCATTGCCAGGACGGAAGTCAAAGGCACTGATGCCAGAACAGCCCCGACAAATGAACTGCGCTTGGATATTTCCGAAATCAGCACCACAAGCACAGCGGTTACCGCGACTTTTGCGATGTAGTAAATCAACTGTGTGTACCTCTTGCTGGCAACGTACCCCCCCACCCCCCCATTTCACAAAAACTCTAGGTAGCCAGGGACTACGAAATGGCCGTTCAAGCCCGCAGGCGACCTTACTGCGCTTGGTAATACCGTAACGCAGTATTATGGACGGTTCGGTCAGTGGCCCTTCTCAGACTGCGTGATCGGACCTTATGTTCATCTGAACCCAATCAACTCAGGCGCGGGGTTCGAGCCTTATGGGGCAGAGACTCATTGAGGTTCTACGCCTCCGCAATCGTCGTTGGCTTGCGAACCAGGCTGCTCCATGATTTTAATGGCGCTCCATTGCCCAGGCGTCTGCGAACGTCCCATAGCGTTGCTATATTTCATTCAGCGAGGGTTGGTTACAACTTCGCCCCTCAATCTCGTTGAGGCCGAGAGCGATGACCACTGGATCACCACTGAATGGGGGCGTCACCGTGAGAACAACCGCATTCACATTGGTACTGCTTTCTCTGCTTGGCCTCTTGTCAGCCTGCGGAGGACATGCGCGGTTGTCGCCGCAAGACGGGGCCGGCACTAATCCGCAGTTGCCGCAGCCCAACCCCACCCTGATTCCCATCGTCGAGATCGCCCCAGCGGTCGGGTGGTCCGAGGGCGCTACTCCGACCCCAGCCGCAGACCTGGAGGTGACGGCCTTTGCCCAGGGTCTTGACCACCCGCGCTGGCTCTACGTGCTGCCGAACGGCGACGTACTGGTCGCCGAGACCAACGCGCCACCGGGGAAAAGCGGAATTGGCGGCATCAAGGGATGGATGATGAAACGGGTCATGAAACGCGCCGGAGCCGCGGTACCGAGCGCCAACCGCATCACCCTGTTGCGCGATACCGATGGCGACGGCAAGGCCGACTTCCGCAGTGTATTTCTCCAGGGCCTGCATTCGCCCTTCGGCATGGCATTGGTCGGGGACACGTTGTACGTGGCTAATGCCGATGCATTAGTGAAAGTGGCTTATCAGAGCGGCGAGACAACCATAACCGCTACGCCTGCCAAGGTTATTGACCTGCCCGGCAAGGGCGACGAGCTGAACCATCACTGGACCAAGAGCCTGCTCGCCAGTGCCGATGGCGCCCACCTATATGTGGGCGTCGGATCCAACAGCAACATCGGAGAAAACGGCATGGCTGTCGAGCACATGCGCGCCGCGATACTTGAGGTCGATGTTGCCACCGGCGCGACGCGGGTATTCGCTTCAGGCCTACGCAATCCGGTGGGCCTGGACTGGGAGCCGCACACCGGTGCGCTGTGGGCAGTGGTTAACGAACGCGACGAACTCGGCAGCGATCTGGTGCCCGATTACCTGACCTCAGTGCGCCGGGGCGCTTTCTACGGTTGGCCATACAGCTATTTCGGCCAGCACGTCGATGAGCGCGTAAGCCCCCAACAACCAGAGCTGGTGGCTCGCGCCGTCTCGCCTGATTTCGCACTCGGGGCGCATGTGGCGCCGTTGGGGCTGGCATTCAACAACAGCGGCGTGGCCGGGTTTGGTGCGGGCGCATTTGTCGGCCTGCATGGTTCCTGGAACCGACGGCCGTTGAATGGCTATGAAGTGGTTTTTGTACCCTTCGCCGACGGGCGCCCAACCGGCCCAATGCAGGTCGTGTTGTCGGGCTTCCTGGATGCGGACGGCAACGCTCGCGGGCGGCCTGTGGGAGTGCTACTGGATGGACGTGGAGGTCTGCTGGTGGCCGATGACGTTGGCAACGCAGTCTGGCGCGTAACGGCAGCGCGCGAGACGCCTGACCCTGTCCCCACCAAGGTTTCCACTGCCGGACCTCGTTAAAAAGAACCTTCAGCCGAGCCTAACGAATGCGTGTGTCGTTGATTGACTACTTTTTGGGCTCTGGCAGAACTGGAGGCGTACTGTCCATATAGGTTAGGAAATTCGCCCAAACCTCATGCGTTCTCTGCTCCGTCAGCTGCGTTTTACATGAAATAGCCATTACATCTCGAATAGTGCCTTCACGCCATTTCGTATAAACAGAATCACAATGAGATGACATATACTCCAGCCAATCTTGTTGGGCAACCTTAATGGACTCGATCAACTCAGGATCATTAGCATTGTGTTCAAAACTCACTTCGAGATATTTGGCTAGTTCACTCTGAGCCAGCTCTAATTCGATGGCTGCACATTGATTAATCTCAAGTGTCGTCAAAGCATTACCGCAGTCAGCAGGCTTATCCTCTGCCGTAACGATAAAAGATAAGCCAGCCAGCATTATTGCAATACACTTTTTCATAAGTCGCCTCGAAAAGGATCCAGCAGAGATGGACACGAACGCGCTCACGAGAAAGAGCCGTTTCAGGGTTGGCTCAGAGTGAACCTCCTGTCCTGCTCTTGGCCCACCTATCGGGCGGTGCCTGGAGGAACTGCTGACTCGATCCCATCAACGTTTTTATGACTACGATTCTTGACTAGGCGACAGGGCCTTTATTGATAGCCGTTAGAGGAATGTTTACATCGAAGATCTGTACTCTAATGTCCTTTACTCCCATCTCTTGCAAGCGCGCCGAATGCATTTTCAAATAAGCATCAGCCGTCACCTCATCTTCAAATAGATAAATACCTCCGCCTAATTTATTCTTTTCACTTTCAGTCCAGATTTTCCAAATAAGGCCCGGCTCATTATTGATTGACTCAGCTAAGCCTGCCATCTTGCTTGCCATTTCATCACCAAACGGGCCTTCGAAATCGAAATCCACCTGCAATAATTTTTTCACGGCCGCTCTCCCGTTATTCTGTTAGTAAGCACGGTAGAAAATTAGGGACAAGTTTAGAAGCGAATAGCCGCGCCGACCAGCTCATTGGCTTTTGTAGTCATGGCGCGGAGGGCTTTAGCACCACACCAGCCCCTTATAGGGCGAGCTCGCCAGCTCAGCCAGCCGGCTTGCCAACGTTCCGCAATGGAGCTCAAGTCGATGCCCGTCCGGGTCGAGGAAATAGATAGAATCGCCCTCACTGGTATTCTGCTTCCATTCTTCAACACCGGCCTGGCTTAGAGCTTGCAGCACCACAAACTCCTCTTCGCCGACGCTGAAAGCGACATGTGAGTCGTCCTTGCCGGGCACCGGCTGCCCCAGACTCAAACATAGCCACGTATCCCCCGCTGTCAGATAAGCGCCAGCATCCCAGAAAACGTGTAGCTTCATTCCCAATAGATCACGGTAGAACTCAATCGACGAGCTCAGGTCCCGAACCGAAAAGGTGATGTGGTTGATACCAGTGATCATGCGCTCTACCTCGAGAAAACGTAACGCACAGGTTCTGCTAATGAAATTGCAGTACTAACCAGGCTAAATAACAGCTTCTTCACTGCCTAACCGCGGATCCGTGTAGCGCGTTCAAGCACCCAGCAGCGCGGATTATTGGTAAAGCCGATGTATTCGTAATAGCTGTTTGCAGAAGGAGCCGCGATAAGAATGAGCTTACACCGAGGGCCAAGCTGATTTTGCGTGATAATTTGCAGCTGCCGGCCAATGCCCCGGTCCTGACGAGACCTACACACGGCAAGGTCCGACAGATAGTAGGCATAGTGGAAATCAGTCACAGACCGAGCAATGCCGACAAGCGTTTCGCCCTCCCAAGCGGTAACGGTCAGGTTGCTGTTTGAGATCATGCCTTCCATGCATTGACGATCCTGTACAGGCCGCCGCTCTCCCAGCGTGGAGCGTACCAGCAGATCTATGAATTGATCAGTGGTGACGGGGGCGTTGATTCTATACTCGATGTCCATGGCTTCCCTGGGCAGCTAACGCTTGTCGTCGCGGCAGTTTCAAAAGGTAAGACCTGACGCCACTTCCCATGGATGGTTTATTGGTGTCGAGCTGGACGGTCCTATTCTAGCTCTGGATCGATCTCACCAGGTCTGAATTGAAGTTGAATGCCTAGCAGAAACTTGCGAAGGACCTGATCCTTGCACTCTCGATAGTTCTTATTGCCGGGCTTGCGGAAAAAAGCACTTAACTCATGTTTGCTCAAACGGAAGTCAGCTAACTCCAACATGTGTAAAACGCCTTCAGCCTGCAAATTGAGAGCGATCCGCAGTTTTTGCAATACCATATTATTATTAACACGCTCTTCTAGCGGTGGTTGCGCTCCATCGCGCTTGCCTCGCTTGAAGTTAATAAGCCCATTCAGGAAAGCCACCATTTCCCTGTCGCTCATCTTCAGAAAGCCTTCGTCGTCCTCTCTTTTTAACCAGGCAGCCACCTGCTCCTCGGTCACGTCAACATCGGCCAAGGCGACTATGTCGATCACAGCACTATCTTTTAAATCAAATGCATAGCGTAAGCGGCGTAAAATATCATTGTTGGTCAAAATTAAATTCCTGGTTTTCAGATAAGCCAAACGTCTTACAGATAGTAACTGGAGGTTTTGGTTTAGCTGTAAAAGGCTTCAACCGTGCCCTTGAGCGTGATCAGCAGTGGCTGTCCGCGGCGGTCCAACCCTTTAGGGGAAGGCGTTTTTATCCAGCCTTCGCTGATGCAATACTCCTCGACGTTGGTACGCTCTTTTCCGTTCAAGCGAATGCCAACATCATGTTCGAAAATTTCTTCTACATAATATGGGCTACGGGGATTGCTCGACAGTCTATCCGGTAAAGGAGGTGGCGATTTCGTATCGTTCATGCGGTGATCCTGAGCTGGAATAAAGCCGACCATCTTAGACAGTAGAGAACCAGCACTCAAGAACCGCAGCAAGGTTTCCAGCACCGAAAATTGACGTCCGGAGGCGATTTGGCTGCAATCCCCCTGATGCTCAGGAATTTTGCGCTACAATGCGCCGGTCTAGCCAAACCGGGTGCTCTATGAAAGTGTGTGGTGTTGAAATCAACAGTAATGATGTGAATGTATGTCTGTTATCGCTGACAGATGAAATCTTTGAGCTGCCTGGTTTTCGCTCCCGGCGGCTGACGTTGACAGACATCAACAGCACACGCGAGCTGCGTTATTTTCAGCAGACCTTCGCCAAGTTGATGCAGGATTACCAAGTGGACCGGGTGGTGATCCGGCAGCGACCGATGAAGGGCAAATTTGCTGGCGGCGCGGTCGGTTTCAAGCTGGAAGCGGCCATCGAATTGATCAGCGATCTGGACGTGATAATCATGTCCACGACCGATATCAAGGAATCATTGAAGCGCAACCCGATACAGATTGACTATGGCGAAACTGACCTGAAGGTCTACCAGGAGGTTGCCTTCAATACTGCCTATGCTTATCTGATGAAAGACAAATACGCCCCCAGGGAAGAATAGCGGCGCCCGGCAGCGCGGCCATTCTCAGTTGGGAACGCAGCATGCGTTCGTGGAAACCGTGCGCTGCTTTACCGCAACTGCTCAGGCTGGTTATGCGCACGCCGCTCGGTAATCCACTGCTCTTTGCTCATCGCAGCCTGCTCACCCGGCATATCCGCCAGCAATTCAAAATAATCCTTGCGCAGAGGGTCAAGCATGACCTCGGCGCGGGGCTTGATGCGTACCGCATAAACCGTCTGCACATTCTGGTGGTCAAAAGCGCGCCAGGTCTGAGCGTCCTTTAGCAGCTGATATTCATGCCCTTCCAGCGCGCTGATCAGTCGCTCGGTATCCAGGCTGCCGGTACGTTTTACCGCATCTGCCCACTGATAAACGATGCTGTAGGCCGAGGCGGCGGAGGTGGAGGGATAGGTCTGGTAGAGTTCGACAAAGCGCTCAACAAAAGCCTGCCCGCGGGGGTGGTTGTACACATAAGGCACATTCCAGGTCCATGCGGAGGCGCCCAGCACACCTTCCATCAACGCTGGCCCAGCCTGTTCGACCATGCTCAAGGTCAGATTGGGCACCACTACCTGCGTCGACGTGGTCAGGCCCATTTGGTGAGCCATGCGCATGCCCTTCACCATCTGATTGCCAAACAGCACCAGCACCAGGACGTCCGGCTTGGCATCTACCGCTGCCTGCATGGCCACCCGGAGATCTTTCTGCATTGAGCTGGGGAAGGGAATCAGCGTTCGACCATGTTCGCTAACGTCATCTGTGCCGGTGAAGTGACGCATGGATTTCTCAGTAGTATGGCCCCAGGTGTAGTCGGCGGTGACGTAGAAGTAGCGACTATCCGGCATCTGCTCGTTCAACTGCTGCCCCAGTACGCGGGACGCCATCCAGGCGTTGTAACTCTCGCGAAACATGTGCCGGTGAGCATCCTTGCCCGTCGTGTCGTTCGAATAAGTAAGGGTGCCGAAATACAACAAGCCGAGATCGCGAGCGCGTTTCCCGGCTGCGACGGCTACTGCACTGGATGCGCCACCGAAGAGCATTTGAGCGCCTTCGGCTGCCAGTTCATTTACATTGTTGACCGCTCGATCTGGCTTGGATGCTGTATCGCGCTCCAATAAAGCCAGGGGACGTCGAAGGACGCCTCCCGCCTGATTGATCTCATCCACTGCCATGAGCGCACCCCGGGTCTGCATCAGACCCTCCTGCTTGTACTCGCCAGAGCGGGGCGTGTTAAGCCCAAGCAGTATAGGCTCTGCAGCATTCAAAGCCGGGGCGATCAGCATCCCGCAGAACAGACTACCCACCAGGCAATACTTCCTTGTGTTCTTCACTTGGCCGATCCTTGTTATTTTTATTGGATTTATAGTAAAGGCCAACATATACCTCAGTAGCTACGCTCAGGGGATTAGCTATTGGTCTATAGCTACCAATGGTGACTACGCTACGGCAAATTGGACCGAAACTTCCGGTAGTCTTCAGCCACTTCGGCTGGTGCTTCCATCATCGGCAAATGGCCTGTGTCGGGGAGCAGGAAGACCGAACTACCGTCGATAAGTTCGCGTAGAACCTCAGCCGAGGAGTGATGGAATAGCTTGTCCTGTTTGCCCCATACGATACGCGTGGGGACGGACAAGCCCGCAGCGATGCGTTCGAGAGGCTGTGATGCCGCCTCTTGATTGAGTTCTGCCATGATCCGGCTGTGAAGCCTGTAGTTCTCAGTGGCGCTTTGAGCAAAGGCATCCTTGACGGGATCGGGGTAGTAAGGCGCTCGCTCGGTGGTCAGCTCGAGTGATTGGTCCAGGTCTTCGCGATTACTCACGACCAGTGGCAGCTGCTCGCCGCGCTGTAGACGTTTTATCACTTCGCTTGGCTTGGCGCTCATTACGCCCGACGGTGCCAGCAGCCATAGACTCTTGACTGTGTCGGGATACCGCGCGGCGTAGGCGGTAGCAATGCGGCCACCCATGGAGTTACCACCGAGATGCACCTTATCCAAGCCCAGCGCCTCGATGATGTCGGTCAGATAGCGAACTTGATCGGGCGTGTAGTAACGGCCGTCAGCCGGTTTATCGCTGTCGCCAAACCCCGGGAGGTCTAGGGCGATAACCCGGTACTGGGACGTCAGGTGGTAGGCAACCCTGTTCCACTCGTCCTTATTGGCACCCATACCGTGAAGCAGAAGCAGGGGCTCTCCCGTGCCGCCTTCGAGGTAAGCAATGCGGAAGCCGGGGATATCCACTGTGCGCGATTCGAGATCGGCCAGTTTGTGCTCAACCGCGAGATACGCGGCGGACACGTGGAGAGGCGGCCCTGCATGGACCCATGCGGCGATGCCCGCCAGGGCCAAAGCGCAAGCACCGAGCGCTGATAGAACAAGTCTTTTCATTTTGTAATCCCGGGCCGTTAGCTATTGATGCGCATACACGCAGCTGCTCTGGCACGCTGCATAGGCGGCAGTAACATTGGATCGGATTTCAATGTTAAGTTTTTGCGCAGCGCAGATTCTGCGACGTACTTCCGTTTTGACTCGCGCGTTGCGGAGGCGCATCGCGCGGGATCGGTCAGTGCGCAGCCTGGAAGCGATATTCAGCAGCTTATGCCGGGCTATTCACGTTACCCCTGCCCCTTGGCGAATTGAAACAAGTGTTTAACACTGGCAGTCCTTTTTTCAACGCCCGTATACATAGGAGCATTTCATGAGCGATATCCGTTTTGACGACAAGGTCGTCATCGTAACCGGCGCCGGCGGCGGTATTGGTCGTGCGCACGCGCTGTTGTTCGCCAAGCATGGCGCCAAAGTCGTGGTTAATGATCTGGGTGGCAGCACTCAGGGTGAAGGCGCGAACAGCGAGGCAGCGTTGAAGGTCGTTGAAGAGATCAAGGCCGCCGGCGGCACTGCGGTAGCCAACCCGGACAACGTGATCGACGGCGACAAGATCGTCCAGTGCGCGATGGATACCTTTGGCCGTGTCGACGTGGTGGTCAATAACGCCGGCATCCTGCGTGACAAGAGCTTTGCCAAGATGACCGACGCTGACTGGGATCTGGTCTACAGGGTTCACGTTGAAGGCGCGTACAAGGTCACTCACGCAGCTTGGCCGTATATGAAGGACAGCAACTTCGGGCGGATCATCTTCACTGCGTCCACGTCCGGCATCTACGGCAACTTTGGACAAGCCAACTACGGTATGGCCAAACTGGGCCTCTACGGTCTGACCCGCACCCTGGCCATCGAAGGCCGCAAGAACAACATCTTCGTCAACGCCATCGCCCCGACTGGCGGTACGCGCATGACCGAAGGTCTGTTCCCGCCTGGGGCGTTCGAAAAGCTCAAGCCGGAGCTGGTCAGCCCGCTGGTGGTGTACCTGTGTTCCGAGCAGTGTCAGGAAACATCCAGCCTGTTTGAGGTGGGCGGTGGCTGGATGGGCAAGGTGCGCTGGGAGCGTTCACTGGGTATCGGCTTTAACCCCGACGAAGGATATAGCCCGGAAGATGTAGCGGCGAATTTCGAGCAGCTGTGCAGCTTCGAGAATGCGGTGCATCCGAAGGATAATATCGAGGCGTTGCGTGAGTTGATGGCGAATATTCAGAAGTTTAGTTGAGGGAGGAGCTCTGCTTCTAAGGAGCAGAGCTTTCCTAATTCTATGAAGTTGACTGCTAGGTTCGCAGCGGTTTCCATCTAGGAACCGCAGAGCACAGGCCGCGATCGGTCTCGATGGAGTGGAAATGGAGCAGCTCCGAGGGGCAGGCGGGCTTTAGTACGAGCTGGTGCTCGAACCTCCCGGGGATCGGCGCTTCCGCCATCGCCGCTACATGTGGCGATGACGGGCCCGAAAATCAGACGTAAAACGCTTCCAGCGGCGGGAAGCCGTTGAACTCGATGGCGCTGTAGCTGGTGGTGTAAGCACCGGTGGAGAGCCAGTACATCCGGTCGCCGATGGCGAGGTTCAGCGGCAGGCCGTACTTGTAGTTCTCGTACATGATGTCAGCGCTGTCGCAGGTAGGTCCGGCGATAACCGCTTCTTCCAGCTCACCCGTTTTGCCGGTCCAGATCGGAAATTTGATCGATTCGTCCATGGTCTCGATCAGGCCCGAGAATTTGCCGACGTCGGTGTATACCCAACGCTCCAGCGCGGTGTGCGATTTGCGCGACACCAGCACCACTTCGCTGACCAGGATGCCGGCGTTGGCGATCAAGGAGCGGCCTGGCTCCAGAATGATCTCCGGCAATTCGTCACCGAAATCCTCGTGCAGGAACCGCGTGATTTCTTCGGCATACACCTTGAGGGTGTTGGTCTTGGTGAGATAATTGGCCGGGAAGCCGCCGCCCATGTTGATCATCTTCAGGACAATGCCGTCCTCTTCCTTCAGACGCTCGAAGATCACCTTCACCTTGCCAATAGCGGCATCCCAGGCGCCAATATCGCGCTGCTGAGAGCCAACATGGAAGGAAATACCATAGGGTTCCAGACCCAGTTCACGGGCCAGCACCAGCAGGTCCATGGCCATGTCGGTCTGACAACCAAACTTGCGTGAGAGCGGCCAGTCGGCAGTGGTGGAGCCCTCTGTGAGAATTCGAACATAGACTTTGGAGCCCGGCGCGGCCTTGGCAATATTGCGCAGGTCAGCCTCTGAATCGGTGGCGTAGAGGCGCACGCCCTTTTCGTAAAAGGCGCGAATATGACGGGATTTCTTGATGGTATTGCCGAAGCTGATCTGTTCTGGTTTGACGCCCAGCGCCATGACCTTTTCCAGTTCGTAAATAGAGGCGATATCGAAGTTCGAGCCCTTGTTCTTCAGCAGGGTCAGCACTTCGTTCGACGGATTGGCCTTCACCGCGTAGTAGATATTGCCGTAGGGAAAACCTTCGACCAGCTCATCATAGGCACGATCAATGGTTTTCAAGTCAACCACCAGGAAGGGCGTTTCATGCTGATCGGCGCACTTTTTGATGCGGTCGAAGGTTTCCTGGTCGAAATAATCTTCAAGTTTAATGGACATGGCATGGCTCCAAAGCTACGAAATTCAGTTTCGGGGCGGGTGAGGACATGGATGATCAGATGCAGGGCAGACAGGCGGCCTGACTCTCTCCCGCAGGAGAGCGGCGCCTTCCGACGGAAGCGACTCTGAACGCATACTCAACACACAACCCGGGGGTGCGAACGTCTGATCAGTATCCCCACTTTGGTTCGCCTACTTCCCAAGGCGTGCGCCGAAAGCAATAAGCCCGCAAAACCGCGGTCTTGCTGTCTCGTCGTCAGTACTTGAGCCGTATGGATCGTGCCAGCGTCAACGTTCGCCGCGAACCATAGAACCTTGCGAACACGGGGTCAATACCCGTTCGGAAAAACCTCCTGGCGGACAATCTGGTCGCAAGCCGCAGCCTGCCAAGCGCGCCACCCACCGGTCATTCGGTTGCTGTTCAGCGTAGGCCCATGGCTCTGGCGGACAGCGCGGCATCGTGGTGTGTTTCGCAGGAAATCCGCGCACCGCTGGCTTGGCACGGCCAACTGAATTATCGTACCTGTGCATCAGGTCCCAATGCTCTAAAATGGGTCGTGCAGGATCAGGCCAGTCAACCGGGGATATTGTGACGGCGGAAAAACGTAAATTCACCCGTCAATCAGCTTCGATTGCCGGCACGCTAGTGCTAGGCAATCAGGGCGAGTTTGAGTGTG
Source organism: Pseudomonas saliphila (assembly GCF_008638345.1). GTDB lineage: Bacteria > Pseudomonadota > Gammaproteobacteria > Pseudomonadales > Pseudomonadaceae > Halopseudomonas > Halopseudomonas saliphila. Next base: position 42,370 of record NZ_VTVA01000008.1, read on the forward strand.
TGATCAGCGATTTTAGCCAGGGCGGCATGCTGGTCATACTGACTGGCGCCGGTCAGTTGGGCCGACTCCGCAATTTGCTCAAGGTCGAGAAGCAGGCCACGGTTGTCTACCAGCTTGAGGGCAAGAGTATTTCCGTTGAGGTCAGCGTCGCCCATGTGAGCCGTCAGGGCATTGGCTTGCAGCTGGTGAAACAGGACCCTCGCTTCGTACTCAATATCCAGCGCGCAGCACGGTTGTTCGCTGTCGAGCAGTCAGGGCCGTCGATGAAAATTGATGCGCCGACTCAGCGGCCACTTGACCCACTTAGCAAGGCCCGGCTCATCAAGATCACCAACCACCACATCGCCGAGTTTTTTACCCGCTGTCTGCCTGACTACATAAGCCAGGTAAAAGACGCGCTGATTACCGAAGCCGACCGCCAGCGCAGCCAGACCGCTCAACAACCCTTCTTCGACACCTTGGGCATTATCCGGACGCAGCAGGCCCATCTGGTTCCCGATCTCTCGGGCAAGATAAGCACTGACGCCGCGGAAGTGGCCGACGGACGCTTCATCGAGGCCTGGCAGGCTCGCAAGCCTCGCAACGAGCGCGCCGGGTTGTCGCTGGTGGAGAAGAATGATTTCGAGGATTGGCTGGTCATCCGCAAGGCCATTTCCAAGGCCGAGATCATTCTCCGGGAGCAGTTGCTGGAGCTTCAGCTGCGGCTGGACGCAGCATTCGGCTCCCCGGATTCCGCTCACTGCTACAACCCCTACGCGCCCAGCGCCCTGTGTTACGGATTTGCCGACGTCACGCGCGATTGGCGCCTGACCGGAAAGGTGCAGGTAGTTGCCTTCAAGGTCTTCTACGATGTGCTCCTGAGCAATCTTGCACCGCTATATCGCGGTCTTAACAAGCTGTTCATCGAGGCTGGCGTGCTGCCTGACATCGATGTCGAGCAATATCTGACCGAACAGGCAATACGCGAGCGCAAGGCCAGCGATCAGCACAGTGCTCCCGAGGCACTGCCAGTCGAAGTATCGACCGGCTCCCCTGCCCCGAGCGCCCTGTCTCAGCCAGCAGGCCAGACGGACCCAGCGGGCGCGACCGCCGATCAAACAAAGTCCTCACCTAGCGCATTCAATACCGCCACGCGTCTGTGGGCCGCTCACAAACGCCTGAACAATGGCACTGCCAGTCGACTGCCGATGGCCGAAGAGTCTACCGAACCGCCACAGCCCAGCGGAGCGACGCTGTCGGCGTTGCAGCAGATGCAGCAACAACTGCTCGTACACCACGCAGACCTGGGGCAACCCGGCGCGCTCAAGCAGCTGATTGAGGCCAGTGGCTCCGGCCTGCAGCTCTCGGAGTTTGAAGAAGACTCGGCGGATATGATTGAAAATCTGTTCGATAACATCGTACAGAGCGACCAGGTGGCAGAGGATCTGCGCGACGAAGTACGCAAGCTGGAAGTGCCCGTGCTACGCGTCATGCTCAAGGACCAGAGCCTGTTCACCGCTGACTTTCATCCGGCGCGCCAGGCAGTCAATCATATTGCGCTATTGTCGGATCAGAGCAGCACGCATGCCGCGTACAACAAGACGGCAGTCATCAATGCCATCACCACCATTCTCGAGAGCAGTGACGACGAAGGCTTCAGCCGCTCGCTGCTGATCCTCGATCAGCTGGTCGCCAAGGAAAAGCGGCAGGTTGAGCGCAACCTGCGGCGCATTGCCGAGGCCGCCGAAGGCCAACAACGGATTCGCAAAGCCCATCAGCTGATCGATCGCGAGCTGGTTCGCCGGCTGGCGTCACGACCCGTCCCGACCCCTGTGCTGGAACTGCTTGAACACGGTTGGAAAGGCCTGATGATGCTGTGCCTGTTCCGGCAAGGCGACGATAGCCGCTCCTGGGATCTGACCCTGGCCATCGTGGATCAGCTGGTCGCCCGCACGCTTTCTGATAGCCAGGAGTCGTCCGCCAACCTGATCCGCATCGACGCCTTGCTCAGACTGATCGGCAAGGGTCTGGCCAAAGTCCACGATGCCGAGGGCCGGCATGAACAGGTGCTCGAGCGTATCGAAAGACTGCTCAATGGCGAGACATTTACCTCCTCGGTTTATCACAGTACAACGGAGCCAGCCGAGGAGCCGCCCGCAAGCGACCCCACTGCCTTGCGCTGGATCAAGCGCGCCAAGGGTCTGCGCAAGGGCCAGTGGCTTGAGGCGCTGGCACCGCCGCAAGCCACTGTGTTGTATCAGCTTGCCTGGGTAGCGGATGATTTCAGCCAGTTCATTCTGGCTAATCAACAGGGTAAGAAGGTCTCTGAACTCACGCTGCAGGAAATGGCCGAGAAGCTGCGTCAACGCTCGCTTGCTGCACTTGAGCACGCCGCTCGGCCTGCTGTGGAGCAGGGTCTCGACACGCTGGTGCAGAAGATCTACGAGAAACTGGCGTTCGAGGCGTCCCACGATCAGCTCACCGGCCTCTGCACCCGCAGAGAGTTCTCCCAGTGCATTGCACAGAGTGTTGCCAACGCCAAACAGCACAGATGCCGCTACACGCTGATTTTCATTGATATTCTGCAATTCAAGCTGATCAACAACACCTGCGGCTACGAGGCCGGCGACCGGCTTCTGCAGGAGCTTTCCCGGAGCCTGCAGAACCTCGCGGGGGACAAGGCTATCGTTGGCCGCATTGGCGCCGCTGAGTTCGGCGTGGTGATTCCGCTGGATGCCGCAGTGGAAGGTTTTCAGCTCGCCTCATCGATCAAGGCTGAAATAGAAGGCACACGTTTCGAGGAAGGCGGACACAGCTTTGTAATCAATACCGCAATGGCTGTGCTCGGTTTTGACCATACCAACGACCGGGTTATGGAATTGCTCCGCACCGTGGAAGTCGCGTCGGAGATCAGCAAGAAGGCGGGGCGCCGCAAGATCCAGGTCGTCCATCCTGGCGACGCTCGACTCGAAGAGCGCGACGAGGTCATGAGCTGGGTTACCCGCATCAACCGCGCGCTCGACGAGAACTCATTGAAAATCCGCTGCCAGGCGATCAATCCGATCCACGGCACCATGCTGCCGCATTATGAGATTCTGCTGACCGTCGTGGATGACAATGGCGCCCATTTACCACCGGGCGAATTCATCAGGGCTGCCGAGGAATTCAATCGGATGGCGGCCGTCGACCGCTGGGTAATCGAAGCCGTATTTGGCTGGATGACCGCACACCTCCCGGGCCTTGAATACATTGGGGGGTTTTCCATCAATCTGTCCGGGCACTCGCTGAACGACGAAACGTTCACCGACTTCCTGTTCGACGCTCTGATCCGCTATCCGGTCCCGCGCGACAAACTGATTTTCGAGATTACCGAAACGACGGCTATTGCCAACCTGGACGATGCATCGGATTTCATCACCGAAATGCGCGGCATCGGTTGCCGGTTCTCCCTGGACGACTTCGGCGTCGGCCAATCGTCGTTTTCCTACCTGAAGCGCCTGCCCGTCGACTTCATCAAGATTGACGGCTCGTTTGTGGTCAATATCGCCGACGATCCGGTGGACTTTGCCCTGGTTCGCTCCATCACCGAGATGGGCCACTTCCTCGACAAGAAGATCATTGCCGAATACGTAGCGGATGCCGCTATCCTCGCCGCAGTCTCATCGATTGGTGTGGATTATGCGCAGGGCTTTCACTTCGGCACGCATGTGATGCTTGACCAGCTGGTGCTGGCGCCGCCAGCTACCAGTGAAGTAGAGCTCTAACAAAACCCTGGGGCGTCCTGCGGCCGCCGTCGCGCCGAGGTCGACGTTCCTACGATTTTGCACCCAACCACCGCATTCCGTCGTGGGAGGCATGATCGGAACGCCGAACCGCTACGGCGATGTGGCCGCCAGGCCAGTTGTTTTATTCCTCATAACCAAAAACCCAAGGCGTCCTGCAGACGCCGTCGCGCCGAGGTCGACGTTCCTACAAAACCAACGGGTCTTTTAACGCCGTATTGCACTGTATGCAGCCATGCATTGAGTCACGACGCGAAATCGACGAAAATGCCGGCCAGGTTATTCCCCTGCGCGTATCCAACCCCAACGTGTCGATTGCCGCCCGGTTGGCCCTGTCGCCCGCACACCAGAAGATCTAACAGATGACAAACACCGCTATACAGCGCGAGGTCGGTAAACGCCGTACCTTCGCGATCATTTCGCACCCGGATGCGGGTAAGACCACCATTACCGAGCGTCTGCTGCTGATGGGCCAGGCGATCAGTGTGGCCGGCACAGTGAAAGCGCGAAAATCCGATCGCCACGCCACCTCCGACTGGATGGCCATGGAGAAACAACGGGGTATTTCCGTCACGACCTCGGTAATGCAGTTCCCCTATCGCGATTGCATGATCAATCTGCTGGACACCCCCGGTCACGAGGATTTCTCCGAGGATACCTACCGTACCCTCACAGCAGTGGACTCGGCCTTGATGGTGTTGGACGGCGGTAAGGGTGTCGAGCCGCGCACGATTGCGCTGATGGATGTGTGTCGCCTGCGCGACACGCCTATCGTCAGCTTCATCAACAAGATGGACCGCGACATTCGCGACCCGATCGAGCTGCTTGATGAAATTGAAGCAGTGCTGAACATCAAGGCCGCCCCCATCACCTGGCCGATTGGCTGCTATCGCGATTTCAAGGGCGTGTACAACCTGTCCGAAGACCACATCATCGTCTACGAGTCGGGACATGGTCATGAACGGACCGAGCAGCGCATCATCCACAAGCTGGACTCCGATGAAGCCCGCCTGCATCTGGGCGATCTGTATGACCGTTTCGTCGATGAGCTGGAGCTGGTACAGGGTGCCTGCCACGCATTCGACCAGGATGCGTTTCTGCGCGGCGAAATGACCCCCGTGTTCTTCGGGACCGCCCTGGGTAACTTTGGTGTTGAGCAGGTGCTGGACGCCATCGTCCGTTGGGCGCCATCTCCCCTGCCGCGCCCCGCTCTGGAGCGCACCGTCGAGCCGATCGAAGATACCTTCACCGGCTTCGTGTTCAAGATTCAGGCAAATATGGATCCCAAGCATCGGGACCGCATCGCCTTCATGCGTATCTGTTCCGGCCGCTACGACAAAGGCATGAAGATGCACCATGTGCGCACCGGCAAGGATATGCGCATGCCCGATGCCCTGACCTTCTTTGCTGCCGAGCGCGAACACCTGGAGGAAGCCTGGGCTGGCGACATTATCGGTCTGCATAATCACGGCACCATCCAGATCGGTGACACCTTTACCCAGGGCGAGAAGATTGGCTTCACGGGCATCCCGCACTTTGCACCGGAACTGTTCCGCCGCGTACGCCTGAAAGATCCGCTCAAATCCAAGCAGTTGCGTCAGGGTCTCCAGGAGCTTGCCGAAGAAGGTGCCACGCAGGTGTTCTTTCCCGAGCGCAGTAACGACATCATCCTCGGCGCGGTGGGGGTGCTGCAGTTCGACGTGGTCGCCAGCCGTCTCAAGGAAGAATACAAGGTCGAATGCATCTACGAGCCGATCAACGTCTGGTCAGCGCGTTGGATCGAATCGGACAACAAGAAGAAACTTGAGGAATTTGAGAACAAAGCGATGGAGAACCTTGCCATAGACGGTGGCGGTCATCTTACCTACCTGGCGCCAACGCGGGTCAACCTCAAGCTGACCGAGGAACGTTGGCCGGATATCCGCTTCCGCGCCACCCGGGAAGCCCACTAGCCCCGGCGCTTCGCGGCCCTGCGAAACGGGCCGCTGGCCTGACGGATGATCAACCAATCAGAACCAGAACCGTTCGACTGGTTGCGCCAAAGTACCGTTCAAGGCGTTCTCGCAGTCACTGCGAGAGAATGCCGATTGATGAATACTCCCCCTCACGGTCGGTCTACGGCCGGCCAGGCAATCACCGGTTAGATTGCGTGGCGCTTGGGTGCTGACCATGGGTGGCGCCTTAGCGTCAAACGCACTGAACTGCGCCAATTCTCCGCACCGGCGTGACCGCCCTGAACGCCCGGACGGAGCACTCTGTTGCTGCACCTGGCTGGCGCCCTTCTGAACCGCTTCATAACAAAAGCGCAGACCGGACGTCGAGCTGGGGTCTGCCTGCACAGGAAGCTCACTGCTCGCCTGCATACCGAAAGCTATCGCCATCAGGCACATCAACACGACCGACATGCCGATCCCCGAATGCATCCTATGTACTGTGTTGTTCATGCCAATCACACTCCGCTTGCGATCTGCTATTGACAGAAAACTGACTCGGGCTGGCTACTGATTGCCCGCCAAAGTATGGATCCAAAAATCAAACATGAGCGGCATCCATTCCTGGACGACACATGGGGAGGACACCCCGGCCAGGACAGAATCACCCAAGCAAGAAGCGAACCAGCGCCATATACGCCTGATTTTACTGTATTTTTTAGTTAACCACTCAATACATCGCACTTCGCAACGCACCAGAATGTGCCAATACCGCAACTCTGCACTGAAAGTGGGCGTTGTATTCCAACCCCATTTACAGCGAATCGGATACCGCAAAGTGTGCCATGCTATTTGGCAAGCTACCCTTTGAATGTGTCAATTATGCGCTATATCGATACCCACACCCACCTAGATTGTCCGGATTTTGACGCCGATCGCGATAAAGTGATTAGTAATGCGAAATCCTTTGGCGTCGAGCGGATACTGATCATGGGCATCACGGCCTCGAACTGGGATCGGCTGTGGCAACTGGTGCTGTCAGATCAGGCGCTGTTTGGAGCCTTCGGGCTGCATCCGATATTCCTTGATGCGCACCGGGACGAGCATATCGATAGGCTCCAGCAACGTCTGGCCACCCTTGTTGATCATCCGCAGTGCTGCGCGGTAGGCGAGATCGGACTCGATTATTTTCTGCCCGAACTGAACCGTGAGCGGCAACAGACATTGCTCGAGGCGCAGTTACAGCTGGCCAGCGACTTCAACCTGCCCGTATTGCTGCATGTGCGCCGCGCCCATGCCCCCATGATTGCAACGCTCAAACGCTTTGGCTTGCACCGAACAGGCATAGTGCATGCCTTCAGCGGCAGCCGCGAGGAGGCGCGGGAATATATCAAGCTGGGATTCAAGCTCGGGCTCGGCGGCGCGGCGACCTGGCCACAAGCCAAGCGACTGCGTCGGACGCTAGCGGAACTGCCGCGCTCTAGCCTGGTACTGGAAACGGACTCGCCGGATATGGCGCCCAGCTTCCAGGCGTATCAGCGCAACAGCCCGGAGTTTCTCCCAGAAATATGCCGCCAGCTGGCCGAACTGCGCGGTGAGACAACCGAAACGCTGGCCCAGGCGTGCCTTAATAACAGTTGTGAATTATTCGGCTGGTCATCAACTGAGCTGTAGGTCTGTTAGAGTCGTTCACACACGCAACCATCCAACCACCCTGCACAAGGAGCTGTTCATGGCATTGGGCATTGTCCTGCTACTGGCCTGGTTGATACTGCTATTGCGCTTCCCGCGCCCCATGGTCCCAGCGAGCCTGGTCATCGCTGCTTTGGCCCTGCTGCTCGGCGCTATCGTTGCAACCATGCAATGGCTCGACAGCCGACGCGTGGATCAGCTGGATATCAGCATCGCTTACGCGCCTGAAGCCTGCGATTTCGGTAAACCCCTGCGCGTTGATATCACCAACAACAGCGCGAATCCGGTTACCCACATCAGCTGGCGTCTGCTCGCGGCACAGCCCGGCTACAACAGCAACCTAGTGGACACCAGTACCGCAGCCTCCACGTACCGGGTAGATCAGCTAATCCCGCCCGATGGAAACTGGACTGGCTGTTATCAGGTTCCACGCTTGCGCACCGGCTACCGTGCGCCGGATCTGGACTATCGGCCAGACCATGTTCGCGCCGAATTTCAATAACTGACAATAATCAGGATCGCAGCATGAACACACCCGTAGCATTGATAACCGGTTGCTCATCCGGCATCGGCCAGGCCCTGGCACAGGTAATGATCGACGAGGGGTATCAGGTGTGGGCCACCGCGCGCAAACCCGAGAGCCTTGCCCCACTGGTCGAGCGTGGCGCCGTGGCGGTAGAGCTGGATGTCAACAACCCCGAGCAACTGGCCGCCTGCGCCGAACGCCTGCGCAGCGAAGCCGGACGGCTGGACGTACTGGTCAATAATGCCGGTTACGGTGCAATGGGCCCGGTGCTCGACGCAGACCGCGACACTCTGCTCAAGCAGTTCGATACCAATGTGTTTGCGCCATTGCAGCTGGTACGTGCCACGGCGGATCTGTTACGGGCCAGCGAGGGGTTAATCGTAAATATTGGTAGCGTATCCGGCGTAACCACTACACCGTTTTCCGGCGTCTACTGCGCCTCGAAGGCCGCGCTGCATGCGCTGTCCGATGCGCTGCGCCTCGAACTCACACCGTTCGGCATCCAGGTGCTGACAGTCAAGCCCGGTGCAATCGCCTCAGACTTCGGCAATAACGCAACCGCCGCTATCACCATCGATGACAACTCCTGGTTCAAACCCTGGGAGAAAGGCGTCCAGGCCCGGGCGATGGCCTCGCAAAGAGGCGAGTCCACCCCAGCGCGCGATTTCGCGCTGGAGCTGATGGGCTACATCAAGAATCCACTACGCCCGGAGGAGGCGCTGATCGGCACCAATAGCCGGAAGATGGTCAGCATGAAACGCTGGCTGCCCACATCAATACTCGACGCTCAGTTACGCAAGCGCTTCAGCCTGGACAAAGCCTAGGCGCTCGCCGTTTCGCTAGGGTCTGTTCCCGTTTCATCGCGGCCGCGACGGAGGCCCGCTTAGTGCAGAACAAGGCGCGAGGAGTGTAATTTGGTGGTTCCAAATAAGCGACGAGTAACGCAGTGCTGTGCTAAACGGGCCCCGTCCCTTCGGGTGGGGCCGCCTAGGTTGCGTGGCAAATGACGCCATGCGGCGTTGCGGGACTTGGCAAGGGAACAACCATTACCTGCGTCCCGCGCCTTGCGGAACGCCGCCCGGCCTGGCGCCATTTGACACAGCAACGCGGCTCGCGATGAAACGGGAACAGACCCTAGGCTGTGGGATAGAGAATCGCTTCTGCCTGGCGATCCGCGATGGTCGCCGGCGAGCGTCCCTCGGCCTCGCTTTGCGCGAATATGCTGTCCAACCGCTGCCCGATGCTATCAATGCGTCCAGCGATACTGGCTCGCGACTCCCCCTTGTAGGTCAGCGCTACGTAGAGCAACCCCCCGGCGTTGATCACATAATCCGGCGCGTAGAGCATGCCGCGGGCGTCCAGCAGGTCCGCTGCATCGGCGTCGATCAACTGGTTATTGGCTGAACCTGCCACTGCGGCGCAGCGCATTTGCCGGATGGAGTCGGCATTGAGCACGCCGCCCAGCCCGCAGGGCGCGAACACATCGCAGGGGGATTCATACACAGCGTCCAGGGCAACCGGCTGCACACCGAGTTCGTCCACCGCCAGCCGTACCTTGCCGGGATCGATATCCGCAGCCAACACCTCGGCCCCATCAGCCACCAGGAGCTCGGCCAGCGCATAACCCACATTGCCCAAGCCCTGCACCATGACCCGTACCCCACTCAGCGACGACTGCCCCAAACGCTCGCGCGCGGCCGAACGGATGCCGGCGAGCACGCCCAAGGCAGTATGCGGTGAGGGATCACCCGCTTGCGTCGTGCTGGTAACAAAACGCGTCTCACGGGCGATGCAGTCCATATCCTGGCTGCTGGTGCCGCTGTCTACCGCCGTGATATAGCCACCGCGCAGGGATTCGATACAGCGGCCAAAGGCTTCGAACAGCGCCGCACGGTTCTCGACATGCGGCTTGCGGATAATGACCGCCTTGCCACCACCCTGCTCCAGCCCGGCCAGCGCGGCCTTGTAACTCATACCCCGGGCCAGCCGCATCGCATCCGCGACCGCAGCATCAAAATCAGCATAGGGCTGGTAACGACAACCACCCAGCGCCGGCCCCAGCCTGGTGTTGTGAATAGCAATTACGGCCTCAAGTCCGGTCGCCTGATCAGTGAAGACATGGAGTGCCTGAACGTTGTCCGAATGCATTTTTGTAAACATGCTGTCCTCGCCTGAAGTCTCTGGAAAGCCATTGCACCGGTGGCATCCGGACGAAGGATACGACCCTGCATGTCCGACCCGCTTGTGCGCTGGCTGCGACGTGCCTGAAAGTCGCTCGCCAGACTTTCCAGAGGCTCCCGTAAAATGTGGGATTGACACAACGATACACATTAAAGCTGGTCAGTGACCAATAGTGTTTGGCACTATTTCGGCTGATCAAATTGGAGTAACGCACATGCGCTGGTTGATACCCTTTTTCACTGTCTTTCTAATGGTCGGATTGGCTGTTCCGGATGCCGAAGCACGCCGGTTCGGCGGCGGCAAGGCGTTTGGTTCCGCTCCTGCACACAAGAGCCAACCGGCTCAACGCCAGCAGTCCCAGGACCAGCAGGCAGCTCCGCGCAACCAGCAACAGCCTGGCGCAACCTCCGGTGCCGGTCGCTGGCTGGGTCCGTTGGCCGGTATCGCTGCTGGCGGTTTGCTCGCCTCAATGCTGTTCGGTGATGGCTTCCAGGGTATTCAGCTACTGGACATGCTCATCTTCGGCCTGATCGCCTTCATGCTGTTCAAGCTATTCACGCGCCGGCACGCCAGCCAGCCGCAGCCCCAACCGGCCGGCGGCGGTCAGTTCCGTCAAGCGCCCATGGAGCCAACCCGGCCCACACCCATGGCATCCGGATCAGTAGTCGCCAGCGCAGCACCGGTGAATACCCCTGCCTGGTTTGATAGCGAACGCTTCCTGCGCGGCGCAGAAGAACACTTCTTCACCTTGCAGCGGCATTGGCGCGACAACGATGTGGAAGGTATGGCTGAATATGTCGATCCGCAGTTGCTACAGGAACTGCAGGCCACCCGCAGCGACAATCCTCCGACCGCCAATGGCTTCGTCGAGCAGTTGCAGGTTCGGCTGGAAGGCGTGGATGAGATCGATGGTCGCGCGATCGCTACGGTTGGTTTCACCGGCCTGGATCGCGACGCACCAGAAGATGACGGCACCTGGTTCGATGAGAGCTGGCGTCTGGAGCGCGCGGCCGGTGAGAACCAGCCGTGGATTATCTGCGGGATCCGTCAGAACAGCTGACGGTATCTTCATTGGTTGATGCGTGCATCAACCAATCGCCAAGCGCCCGGACGTCAACGACGTACCGGGCGTTTTTGTAACTTGCGCTGCAAGGTGCGCCGATGCATGCCCAGGGCTCTGGCGGTTGCGGAGATATTGCCTTCATGTTCTGCCAGCACGCGCTGGATATGCTCCCACTGCAGGCGATCGACGGACATCGGATGGTCAGGGACCAGGGTGTCCGGGTCGGCCTTATCAGACAGCAGAGCAGTCAACACATCGTCAGCATCCGCTGGCTTGCACAGATAGTTGCAGGCACCACGTTTGATCGCTTCCACCGCCGTGGCGATGCTCGAGTAACCAGTAAGAATCACCACCTTCAGATCAGGATAGAGCTCCAGCAGACGCGGCATCAGCACCAGTCCGGACTCCCCCTCCATCTTCAGATCCAGCACCGCGAAATCAGGGCGTTCCTGCCTGGCCAGTTGCATGGCCTCCTCTGCACCGCCTGCCGTCTCGACGCGCAGCCCGCGACGGGTCAGCGCTCGGGCCAATACCCGGGTGAACGTCGGGTCATCATCCACGAGCAACAGTAGCGGCTGCTCTTCAGTACTCTCATCAGTCATAGATCCACCTCTGTTGCGGTTGGCAGAGTCACCTCAGTGAGGGTCCCTCCTCCGTCCTGATTATAAAGCCTAACGCTACCACCCAGTCGTTCGACCGCTGCCTGACTGAGAAACAGTCCCAGACCGAAGCCTTTCTTGCCCTTGGTCGTCAGGAAGGCGGTGCCCAACTGATCTGCGATATGCAGCGGCACGCCAGGACCATGGTCGCGAATGCGCAATCTTACCCAATCCGCGTCCCAGGCAATTGCGACCTCTATGTTATCCGGGCAGGCATCGGCTGCGTTATTCAAAAGATTAAGTAACGCCTGCCCCAGCTCCGGACCGGTCTGGATCCAGGGTACCTCGCCTTCGGCCAGCGTCCCCCACTGCCAGCTCGCCTCAGGGCGCATCAAATGCCAGCGCGCCAGCACGGTGGTCAGCCAGGTGTCGGCGCGCTCGCGCCGGCGGGGCTTGAGCCTATCGTCTTCGGCAGTGCGCACCATATGTTGCAGGCTTTCTTTGCACTGGGCGACCTGTTGCTGCAGTAACACCAGATCCTCCTGCATCTGCGCGTCCGCGCTGTAGTCGGAGCGCATGTCCTTGAGCAGTACGCTCATGGTCGACAGCGGCGTCGACAGTTCATGCGCGGCCCCCGCCGCCACGCTGGCAATGCCAAGCAGCTGCGCATCGCGCAGCCCCTGTTCGCGGCGCTCGGCCAACCGATCGGCGTGATGGCGCAGCGCGGCCGCCATTCGCACGACGAAAAAACTGATCAAGGCTGCGCTCATGGCGAAATTCAGCCACATGCCAATCACATGCAGATTGATCATGTAGCTGACCACTGGCAGCTCGAACGCATCCAGCGGCTTGTACCACACCAGCAACACGCTGTAGGCGCTGATCGCCACGCAGGCCAATACCAATGCGTAAATCCATGGCAGGGTCGCTGCGGCGATGGTCAGCGGCACCAGATAATAGGACACAAAGGGATTCGTCGGACCACCTGAGTAATACAGCAGAACACTGTGCACCACCATGTCAAACAGCAGCTGCAGACCGTACTCAGGCTCTGTCACCGGCCAGCCGCGGCTGAGACGCAAGAGGGTAATCACCGATACCAGTGCAGAAATGCCCAGTGTCATCAGCAGGGGTAACCAGGGCAGCGGGAACCAGCCGCTCAGGTAGGCTCCTGCAACAGACAGCGACTGAGCGACCCAGACCAACAAGCGTATGAGAATCAGCCGCCAGAGGTTCTGGCGCGTCGGAGACAGCGCAAGGGTGTTAGGGCTGACAAAAAACCGCTGCATGGCGTGTAGTGCTCCAAGTTTGTATCTATATAGCTATAACATCGGCAGGATACCCTTTTCGTTTACTCAGCGAACCCGCTTCGTTGAGCAATGCTTCACCGCACCTTCAAGGAGAACTTCATGCATCGCTCCCTTTTCGCCGCCGTTCTGTTAGGTCTGTCCTGCGCATCCGCGTCGGTTCTGGCCGACCAGTATGAACAACGCTATAACCAGGTCGCCCTGCGTGCCGAAGTGCAGCAGTCGGTCAGTCACGACACCCTGCGCGTCACCTTCTTCGCCGAGGATCAGGATGAAGAACCGTCGATACTCGCTGAAAACATTACTACACGCCTGAACCGCGGCCTGGAAACGGCCAGACAGGCAAAGGGAGTGAAGGTTTCCAGCGGCAATCGCAGCAGTCAGCCGGTCTATGACAAGGAAGGAGAAAACATCGTCGCCTGGCGTGAGCGCGGCGAGATAATACTGGAGGGTAGCGATTTCGCCGTATTGACAGAGCTGACCGGCAAGCTGATGGGCGATCTGAACCTGGGCAGCATGCAATTCAGCCTGTCACCCGTGACCCGCCGCGCTACCGAAGACGAATTAATGCAGGAAGCCATCGAGGCATTCAAGGCGCGAGCCGATCTGGCAACCCGCGGCCTGGGTGGCAGCGGTTACAAGGTGGTACACCTGAACCTGAACTCGCAGATATCGCAGCCACCGGCTCTGTATCGCAACCGGACAATGGCGATGGCAGCTGATAAGGAAATGTCAGCGCCCTCGGTCGAGAGTGGCCAGGCGGACGTGACCGTCAGTGCCGATGGCACTATTGAAGTGCTGCTGCGTTAAGGACGCATAAAGGCGTATTCGGCATCCTCGTCGAGGTTCTCGGCGAGGAAGTTGAGTTCATGCGCGATATCCTGGTCGCTGCGTTCGCGCTTATACACTGCGATGAGCTCGCTCATCAGCGCCCGGGCCAGGCCCTGGTCACTGTAACCGGCCGTTCTGGCCTGCTCACTCGCGTCTTGCATGATGGTTTTTGCCAGTGTGTAAACAGACATGCGCAGCCCTCTCGAAACAGTCTTTAATAGCGCTTGATTGCACCACAACCGCCGCACTCAACCATTGATCCGGCTCAAGGTTTGTCGTGGGGCTCCTGGAAATAACGGTCCGAATTCAGGGTTTCGACCCATTCGGGACAGAACACCACAAGTCCCGAAATGATCATGCCGTTGATGAACGCCTCAGGAAACATCACCAGCAGCATGTAGCCAAAAAACTCCAGCAAGGTGTCCGGCGGCGTCAGCGCACCCGACCAGCTCAACATACCCATCCCCAGCAATACCGCAGCCACTGCAGCGAAGCTGGCGGCGAAGAAACCGCTGACGAAGATATACACAAACAGGTTGGTGGGTTTGGTACGCTCGAGCGCCTGACTGATGAGTATCGTCACCGCGACCGGGCCGATAATACGCACCAGGCCGTTGGCGCCGAAGGCTGCCGCATCGTCCATACCGAGCACCACCATGGCGACCTGGGCCAGCGTGCCGGCGATAATTGCCAGCGGCCAGTCCAGCAGCAGCGTAACGGCGGTCATGCCGATGAAATGAAAGGTCAGGCCACTGTCGAACTCCCGGCGCATCAGCCACAGCACAGACAGCAGAAAGATGCTGCCATACAGCAGGTGCTGCCGCCGCGCGTCGGCGGCCAGCTCAACCCAGGGCGCACGCGCCAGCGCCCAGAGCAGCACCCCGCCATAAAGCAGCAGGCTGGCAATGGACTGAAAACCGGTAAGCAGACTGGCTGCGAGCATAGAAACCTCTGGGTACGGACTGCTTCAACGTGACGGGCCTGGGCTATCCCAGGTGTATTGCCCCTGGCAGCAAAGATTCGGCGCGAGCCAACGAAACCGACGCGAAATGGAAACTGGAGCAGGATCAAACTCTGCGAGATGCATTCTTTGCACCCGCATAATAGAATGCAGGCATAGTCAGTCAAGCCTGAGCGCGCAACATCGAATTGCGTACACCACAAAAAGGTCATGCCATGCCAAGCCGCTTATTTCCTGAAGACCAGAAACGGGTCGATGAATACCTTGCCTCCCCGATTCACCAGGTTAAACGCAAGCCTTTCAAAGTCTGGTTGCTGCTCGCCGTGATAGTCGGCTCGGTGATCGGTCTCGGCCTGCTCGCGCGCTTCCTGGCCACACTTGCCCACATATGAGGGGCATAACGACTGACGATCGATTTCTCGGGGCCTGTTGACGTTTCATCGCGGCCGCGACGGCGGCCCGTTTGGTGCAGAGCGAGGCGCGGGGAGTGAAGTTTGGTTGGTCCAAATGAGCGACGAGCAACGCAGTGCTGCGGCAAACGGGCCCCGTCCCTCCGGGTTGCGTGGCAAATGACGCCATGCGACGTTGCGCGACTTGGTAAGGGAACAACCATTACCTGCGTCCCGCGCCTTGCCTGGCGTCATTTGACACGGCAACGCGGCTCGCGATGAAACATCAACAGGTCCCAGTTACAAGAGTCTCGTCCATGTCGCAATCAGAACTGCATAGTGCCCCACCCCGAATACTGATCATTGGCGGCGGTGCCGGGGGGCTTGAACTGGCAACCCGTCTCGGCCGTACGCTGGGCAAGCGAAAGCGCGCCCACATCACGCTCGCTGATGCCAACATGACCCATATCTGGAAGCCGCTGTTGCATGAAGTGGCTGCCGGCTCGCTGAACTCTACCGAAGACGAGCTCAATTACGTCGCCCAGGCCAAGTGGAATCATTTCGAGTTCCAGCTTGGCTGCATGAGTGGACTGGATCGCGAGCGACGCGAAGTCATCCTGGCTTCGCTCAAGGATGAGCACGGCGATGAACTCATCCCGGAACGTCGCCTCGGCTACGACTACCTGGTGATTTCCGTCGGCAGTACCACCAACGATTTCAACACCCTGGGCGCGGCAGAGCATTGCCTGTTCCTGGATACGCGGGTGCAGGCCGAACGCTTCCACCGCCTGCTGCTCAATCAGTACATGAAGGCGCAGGCCAGCCACAGCGATGCACCGTCAGCACAGATCAACGTGGCGATCATTGGGGCGGGTGCGACCGGGGTCGAGCTGGCTGCAGAACTGCATCATGCCGCGCAAATGCTGCAGGCTTATGGCCTGAACCGCATACGACCGGAGGATCTGAACATCAATCTGGTCGAAGCCGGGCCTCGCGTGCTGCCCGCCCTACCGGAGCGGATCAGCACACCGGTCACCCAGACACTGAAAGATCTCGGCGTGAAACTGCATACCGGCTCACCAGTGAAAGAGGTCAAGGCTGACGGCTTGCTGCTGGCCAATGGCGAAACCATTCCGGCTTCACTGAAGGTCTGGGCTGCCGGTATCCGCGGCCCTGGGTTTCTCACTGAACTGGGCCTGGAAACCAATCGCATCAATCAGCTAGTGGTGAACCGCACCCTGCAGATTCCGGATGACCCGCGGATTTTCGCGTTTGGCGATTGCGCTTCCTGCCCAACCCGCGAGGAAGGCAAGTTCGTGCCGCCGCGCGCGCAGGCAGCGCACCAGCAAGCCACATTGCTGGCGAAGAATCTCAAGCGGCTGCTCGATGGCAAGCCACTGGAAGAATACACCTACCGCGACTACGGCTCGCTCATCTCGCTGTCCACCTTCAGCGCTGTGGGCAATCTGATGGGCAACCTGACCGGTAGCGTGATGCTCGAGGGCAAACTGGCGCGGATGTTCTATGTCTCGCTGTACCGCATGCATCAAATGGCGCTCTACGGCCTGCCCAGAACCATGATGCTGATGCTGAGCGACCGCATCGGGCGCAGCACCGAACCGCGCCTGAAGTTGCACTGAGGCCTAATAACCCAGCGCCAGTAACAGGAAACTGGCGAGCCAGTGCTCGCCCATGTAGTCATCACGCAGGTGGGCGCTGCCCGCTTGCAGATGCCGCTGCGCGGTTGACTGCAGCACTGCTCGTCTCGAATCGAACTCATCCAGACTCAAACTCAGCTCTCGCAGGCACCAGGCGCGGCTAAGATTCAGCCCGTCCAGATGCGCCAGGCGCCCGTCGGTACGGTCAGCGGGCTCCACCGGCATGAACAGACTCGCCGGCCTGCCCTCCGCCAACTCTGGCAGAAAATCCGCAAACCATTCCAGGAAGTCGCCGCGCCCGAGAACGCGTTGCAAGAGCAATGCCTGCTGCCAGCCCGGCGAGAGGAAATCTTCGCCCCCCGGCTCCCAGCCGTGATAGCCCGCATCAGACAGATAAAAGGCTTCGGCCCGCTGCGCTACCATCTCACGCAGCGCGGCGTGGCCTGTCTCCACCGCGTAGTCATGGGCGAACAGCATGGCGAAGGCAGTATTGCTATGTGCGCCGGCACGTACCGAGAAACCCAGCTTGGGAAGATACTCGACGAACTGCCCTGCAATAAAATCCGCCAATGGCTGCAGATTGCGCCCCCACAGCGCCGCACGCGGGTGATCCAGCTCATGCAATGCTCCCTGTAGCCGAAGCAGCCAGGCCCAGCCATAGGGCCTCTCAAAGCCACCTCTGCCCGGTGCGCGGAACCACTCGAGCTCGCGCTCGACCTTTGCGGCAGTCAGCTGCTGATCAAACAGCGCCACTACGTCATCCGCCGCATCACCACCAGGGAAGCACGCCAGCAAGCGGGCCAGTAACCAGTAACTGTGGACGCAGGAGTGCCAGTCATAACTACCAAAGAACACCGGGTGGTTGCAGCGCGGCGCGGCCAGGTCGGCGTCTGAATTCAACCGCACACTTTCCGAATGGGGATATTCCCGCTGCACATGCCCCAGCGTCATGCGGGTCAGCTCGGAAGCGCGGGTAGGTGACAGCGTATTAGTCATGGGGGGTTCCGGTCAGGCTTGGACGATGTTTACGATAGACACAGCGAAAACCATCCGGCAAGCACGGTCAGCAGAAAGCGATCGGCATGGCACAGACAATGGACTGGAGATTTGCGGAAGCGAAACGGATAAAACAATGGGGATGACTACGGAGACAAAAGCGTATCAGGACGATACTGGATACTGCGAAGATCTGAGTGGTGGGTCGTGTAGGATTCGAACCTACGACCAATTGGTTAAAAGCCAACTGCTCTACCAACTGAGCTAACGACCCATTCTCAAAAAATGGTCGGGGTAGGGGGATTCGAACTCCCGACATCCTGCTCCCAAAGCAGGCGCGCTACCAGGCTGCGCTATACCCCGATTATTCTTAGGTGGCTCCGCGACCAGGACTCGAACCTGGGACCCAATGATTAACAGTCATTTGCTCTACCAACTGAGCTATCGCGGAATTACCTATACAACCGTACCTCTTTAAACCCTCAGTAGAAGCAATGACTTGCGTCACATATCCCCTGCTGAGGCGCGCCATTTTACCGTTCAGCGCGGGGGTGTCAACCCTTTATTGAAAGCTTTTAACCGCTTGTCGCCATTGAGTCTGTTTAAACACAAAACCCGCCAACGGCGGGTTCTGTTTACAGCTTTGTCAAGCCTGGATTACAGCTGCGGACCCGCCTGAACGATCTCCTGCGGAACCTCGAATTTCTTGAAGTTCTCAACAAACAGCTTCGCCAGCTCCTGCGCGGCGGCATCGTACTTGGTCGGATCTGTCCAGGTATTACGTGGATTGAGAAGCTGGCTATCGACGCCTGGTACAGCCTTCGGCACGTCGAGATTGATTACCGGCAGATGCTCGGTCTCGGTACCGATCAAAGCGCCGGACTGCACTGCGGCAATAATCGCCCGGGTGGTCGGAATGCTGAAGCGCTTACCTTCACCATAGGAGCCGCCAGTCCAGCCGGTGTTGACCAGATAGACCTTGCTACCGAAGGCGTTGATGCGCTTGATCAACAACTCCGCATACTCACCGGCAGGACGCGGAAAGAACGGCGCGCCGAAGCAGGTGGAGAAGGTGGACTTGATGCCGCTACCCGAACCCATTTCCGTCGAACCAACCAGCGCGGTGTAACCGGACAGGAAGTGATAGGCCGCCTGTTCGTTGTTGAGGATCGAAACCGGTGGCAATACACCCGTCAGATCACAGGTCAGGAAGATGATCGCGTTCGGTTCGCCGGCACGGTTCTCCAGGACACGCTTTTCAACGTGCTCCAGCGGGTACGCAGCGCGGGTGTTCTGCGTCAGGCTGACGTCGGTGTAATCGGCGACACGGGTTTTCGGATCGATAACCACGTTCTCGACGATGGAGCCGAACTTGATGGCATTCCAGATGACCGGCTCGTTTTTCTGCGACAGGTCGATGCACTTGGCGTAGCAGCCGCCTTCGATATTGAACACGCTGCCTTCGGCCCAGCCGTGTTCATCATCGCCGATCAGATTACGCGACTCATCTGCTGACAAGGTGGTCTTGCCGGTGCCGGATAGACCGAAGAACAACGTGGTATCACCCTCGTCACCAACGTTGGCCGCGCAATGCATCGGCAGCACGTCCTTGGCGGGTAACAGGAAGTTCTGTACAGAGAACATGGCCTTCTTCATCTCACCGGCGTACTGCATACCCGCCAGCAATACCTTGCGCTCGGCAAAGTTGATGATGACGCAACCATCGCTGTTGGTGCCGTCACGCTCGGGATCACAGGCAAAATGCGGGGCGTTCATGATCTGCCACTCGGGCTTGTTCGACGGGTTGTGGCGCGGCGCATTGATGAACAGCGTACGACCAAACACGTTATGCCAGGCGGTTTCGGTGGTCATGAGGACCGGCAGATAATGCTCGGGGTCAGAACCAACGTGCACGTGCGAAACGAAACTGCTGCGCTCCGCCAGATAGGCTGCAACGCGGTCCCACAGCGGAGCAAACTTGTCAGCCGGGAACGGACGGTTGATCGGCCCCCAGGCGATAGCGCTGCTGGTGCTCGGCTCGTCTACGATAAAGCGGTCCATTGGCGAGCGCCCGGTGCGAGCGCCGGTCTCGACTACCAACGAGCCGTTGTCAGCCAGATGCCCCTCGTTGCGCTGGATCGCCAGCTCAATCAGGTGGGCGATGCTCAGGTCGGTATAAACAGTGTTGGTAGCTTGCGTCATCTAACGTCGTCCTCTTCGGCTTTGACCGAAATCTCCATGAAGACCGATAGGACCGGTCTCAGCACGTGGGGGATATCTGGTTAATAAATGCTAGGGAACCGCTGAAGTGACTATGCTCGGTCAAACTGCATTGAAACCTGTTCAATTTCGCTTGACCCAGGCACGCCGGCTTTCAGTGTTTCCCAGTGGTTTTTGCGCTGGCCCACCGCGCAGGCGCGCCATTATGCCAAAAAAAAGGCATTCGCGCGCACATTGGCTTCCGGCAACGCATAGACATCATCGATAACGCGATGCGCTTAACATCACCGGGAACCATCTTGCATCAATGAAGACCTTTCGCATGCTCTTCAGCCGCCTCGAATAGCGCCTCGAGGCTCTGGCGGTCGTAGCGGTGCTGTGTATTGCAGAACTGGCAGTCCACAGTGACCTCTCCTCCCCGCTCTTCGAGCAATACCAATGCGTCCTCACGCCCCAAACTGACAATCGCTTTGCCGGATCGTTCCGCGGAGCAACTGCATTTGAAAATGACTGGGCGTGCGTCAAAAAGACGCACTTCCTCTTGATGATACAAACGATGCAGCAGTGTTTGATTGTCCAGCGCCAGCAATTCTTCAGGCTTGAGGGTATCGGCCAGCATATTCAGTCGGGCCCAGGTTTCCCGACGCTCGTCCACATCCTTCTGCCGATCAGCGGGTAACGCCTGCAGCATGAACCCGCGAGCTATGCGCCCATCGGCGAGCAGACGAAACCGGGTGGCCAACTGCTCGGAATTCTCGAAGTAGCCATTCAGGGCATCCGCCAGCGTCGTGCCTTGCAGCGACACCACGCCCTGATAGCGCTGGCCGTTATCCGGGTCAATGGTGATCGCGAGAATGCCGTCCGGCATCAGAGTTGCCAGATCCTCGCCCTCGAGCGAGTCGGCATACCGGGCTATACCCCGTACTTCCTGGTTGCTTGAGCATTCGACCATGAGCGTGGAAAGCGGTCCGGAGGAACGTGCCTGAAGCACCAGCAGCCCCTCAAACTTCAAGGTACTGGATAGCAGCACGGCCGCCGCCAGCAACTCGCCAAGCAGTGATTTGATCGATTCGGGATAGGGATGTTTAGCGAGAATTTCGCGATAGCTCTGGTCGAGCGACACCAGCTCGCCGCGCACGTCGGCCTGCTCAAACAGAAAACGCTGGGAAACATCCTGAAGCTGCATGATTTTCTGCCTTCTCAAAACCGGCAAGTATACCAATCAGTCGTCGGCGGATGCATTGCGCTCGTCGCGAAAGTTATGGATCTGGCGTCGCTGCTTCTTGGTCGGCCTATGCTCGCTGATCATGCCACCGGCACCCATGGCCTTGCGCCGCGCCGCGTCGGCTTCGCGTTTGTCGACACTTTCAGGCGTCTCTTCATATAAAAGTTGAGCTTCAGGAGCCCCGCGCCGCTGACCGCTTAGCTGGCGAACCACCACTGAGCGCGTATCGAACCCCTGGCGTATCTGATACACATCACCTATCCGCGGCTCCTTGCTCGGTTTGCAGCGCTCACCCTGGCACTGCACTTTGCCGCCTTCAATGGCCGCTTTGGCCAGTGCGCGCGTCTTGAAGAACCGTGCGGCCCACAGCCATTTATCCAGACGAATCTTGTCAGTGTCCTGCATTCACTCAGACCTCGATTTAGTGCGTGCAATAAATGTCAATACGGCCAGTTTAACAGTCTTGTGGTAATCCCTGAGTTGCCCCATGATGCGCCCAATACAGGCCACGAATCGGGTAGCAAGATTGAAAACCTTTGATCACCTCACCGTGATAGGTCTACGTGAATGGATCGGCCTGCCGGAGCTGGGTATCAACCAGTTGATTGCCAAGGTCGACAGCGGCGCCAAGACATCTGCCTTGCACGCCAGTGATATAGAACATTTCGAGCGCGACGGCCAGGCCTGGGTACGTTTCAACGCCCACGCCGGCAGCTTGCACAAGCCACACAAGCACCCCTGTGAAGCGCAGCTGATCGATACCAAACGAATCAAGAGCTCCAACGGTCATATGCAGGAGCGTTGTGTGATCCGTACGCCGATGGTACTTGGCGATAGGACCTGGTCAGTCGAATTCACTCTGACCTGCCGCAAGGAAATGCGTTATCGGGTGCTGATCGGTTGCCGGGCAATGCTCGATGGGCAACTGGTCATCAACCCAGGGGTACGTTTCGTACAGGACAAGCCCCAGACATCCAACAACATTGAAGGCTGAACGAATAACCATGAAAATTGCGGTCCTGTCGCGCAACGCGAACCTGTATTCCACCCGCCGCCTGGTAGAGGCCGGTCGCGAGCGAGGCCATGAGGTCAGGGTTATCGATACGCTGCGCGCGTATATGAATATCACCAGCCACAAGCCTTCCATCCACTACAAGGGTGAGGAGCTGGAAGGCTTTGACGCAATCATCCCGCGGATTGGTGCCTCCGTTACCTTCTACGGGGCGGCTGTGCTGCGGCAGTTCGAGATGATGGGCGTGTTCCCTCTCAACGAATCCGTCGCCATCACCCGCTCGCGGGACAAGCTGCGCTCCTTGCAGCTGCTTGCGCGCAAGGGCGTGGGCTTGCCGGTGACCGGTTTTGCGCACTCACCGGATGACATTCCCGACCTGATCAGCATGGTCGGCGGCGCCCCACTGGTGATCAAGCTGCTGGAAGGCACCCAGGGCATTGGCGTGGTCATGTGCGAGACCGAGCAGGCCGCCGAGTCGGTACTTGAAGCCTTCATGGGCCTCAAGGCCAATATCATGGTGCAGGAATACATTCGTGAGGCTGGTGGTGCGGACATTCGCTGCCTGATCGTGGGCGACAAGGTCATCGCCTCGATGAAACGCCAGGCCAAGCCGGGCGAGTTTCGCTCCAATCTGCACCGTGGCGGCAGCGCGAGCCTGATCAAGATCACCCCCGAAGAGCGCATGACCGCCCTCCGCGCAGCGCGAGTCATGGGTCTGAATGTCGCCGGCGTGGATATTCTGCGTTCCAATCATGGTCCGGTGGTCATGGAAGTCAATTCCTCTCCGGGGCTGGAAGGCATCGAAGCCACCACTGGCAAGGACGTCGCCGGCTTGATCATCGAGTACATCGAGAAGAACGGCCGTCCCAACCAGACCCGGACTAAAGGTAAGGGCTAATCGGCGCGGACTATGCCTTCGCCCGCGCCTCCGTCTGCTCTGCGCCGTGTCTGCTGAAGGCCATCGCGAACAAGGCGATAGCCAGCAACAGTTCGGCAAAATCGCCCCCGTAATACATAAGCTGCGCCGCCGCCCTGATCTGTTCAGGGTCGTGCGGCACGTTGCGTGGCCAGCCGTACCCGTACATCACTTTAGCCAGCACCGAATGCGCCGCAATCGACAGAAACAACGCGCTCGCCCGACGCCTGAAGCTTGCGCTGTGGACAGCCTGATCTGGCCCGGCGAGGACCGACCAGCAAAACAGGTAGCCTGCCAGCAAAAAATGGATATGCACCAGCGCGTGTAGCCAGGGTGATTGCAGCGATGCGAGGTACAGGGGCGTCAGATACAGCAGCCACATCGCCCCCACATTCAGTACCAGCGCAACCCATGGATGTGAGATGAACCTGACGTAGGCGCTACGTAGCAACGCCGTGAGCCAGCGTGCTGCATTGACCGGCAGCGAGCGCAGTAGCAATGTGATCGGTGCTGCCAGGACCAGTGCCAGCGGCGCCAGCATGCCAATAACCAGATGCTGCGCCATGTGCCAGCGAAAGTCGTGATGCGCCAACAACATGGTCCCCGGCGCCAGCGCCTGAATCAACAACAGACACCCGCACAACCAGCTCGCCACACGCCAGAGACTCCACGCGCGTCCCGCCCGCCACTGCACCATGGCGGCGCCCACGTAGGCAGCGCCGAGCGCAATAATCAGTCCCAGCGCCAGCCAGGCAAACATGCTCAGGGTCCTGCGCTGTGGGCAGCACTCATCTGGCTACGGCTGGCCTGCCGATACAACCAGAACCCTATGGCGATGAGTACCAGGCCAATGGCATTCCAGACGATGTCATACATCAGCGGGTCGACGTTGTAGCGTATTTGGTGAATACGCAGCAGCTTGTGGCTGACGATGCCGTCGAAGACCTGAAAGCCGCCAGCGCCCAAAAACACACCGGCCCAGGCCCAGCGCTTGAACAGTGCACCCCGCCGCGCCAGCCCGACCACCAGAAACAGCCCCGCGACGGTGGCGAGCAGTTCGGCGGAGTGCAGCAAGCCGTCGGAGATAATGCCTATCGTCGGCGTGGCCAGATCATAGAAGTGGTGCCACTGCAGGATTTGGTGAAAGATGATTTCATCCACCGCTGCCATCACGCCGATCCCGATGGGCAGCGCATATAACAGCGAACGACTCGGAGGTGATGTACCGCCGGTATCATTGCGCATGGGAACCTCACTTAAGCCAGTTGAGGGTTGGACCCATGCGGAAAAGACCTGTTCCCCTACTTCCTCGGACCTCCCAGCGCGTCGGTTAGTACCGCGTAATCCTCGACCGCATCAAACTCCTCGGTATCGCGCAGGGCGCCGCGGCTATCCGGTTGACGGACTGCCAGCAAGTGGGCCACGCCGTAATCACGGGCCGAACGCAGAATATTCAGGCTGTCGTCGATAAACAGGGTGCGCTGGGCATCAAAGGGTACTTCAACCTGCAACGCGTGCCAGAAGGACTGCGCCTCCTTGGGAAAACCAAAATCATGTGAGCTGATCAGCCGCTGGAAGTAGGTCATCAGCTCGACCCGCTCCATTTTCAGCGACAGCGAATCGCGGTGCGCATTGGTGATGAGCACCACCTGTCGACCACTCTTCTGCAGAGCCTTGAGGAACACTTCGGCATCCGTGCGCAGGCTGATGAGGTGGGCGATCTCGCGTTTGAGCTCAACGATCGGCACGCCGAGCTCGCGCGTCCAGAAGTCCAGACAGTACCAGTCGAGCTGGCCCTGTTTCTCGGCCATCAGCGGATGGATCTCGGCCTTGCCCCACTCCACTGACTGACCATGGTGTTCAGCGTAGCGACGCGGCAGATATTCCACCCAGAAGTGGTTGTCAAAGTGCAGGTCCAGCAGGGTTCCGTCCATATCCAGCAGGACGGTATCGATCTCGTTCCAGTTAAGCATCGGCGGTTGGGCTTTGCGGCATGTGCCGCTATGATACCCAAGCCTTGATCAGTCCACCACGGAGCCCCCATGCCGCAGAAGCCCGAGACACTTGACGCCCGCATAGTTGCCAAGAGCCGGCTGTTTACCGTGGAGCAGGTCCAGCTACGCTTCAGCAATGGTGTGGAACGCACCTATGAACGCCTGATCAACAAGGGTCAGGGTTACGGCGCGGTGATGATCGTTGCCCTGAAGGACGATCGAACTGCATTGTTGATCGAGGAGTACTGCGGCGGCATGGACAGCTATCAGCTATCAGTGCCCAAAGGGCTGGTCGAGCCCGGCGAAGACGTTCTGGAAGCGGCCAACCGCGAATTGATGGAAGAAGCGGGCTTTGGCGCCAACCGGCTGGAGCTGCTCACCCAGCTATCGTTATCCCCGGGCTACATGAGCCAGCAGATTTCCGTGGTACTGGCACGCGACCTCTATGAAAAACGTTTGCCGGGCGACGAGCCCGAGCCCATCCGCGTGGATTGGGTGGATCTGTACGCGCTGTCCGAACTGACCACGATGGAGAACTTCAGTGAGGGCCGCGCGCTGGCCGGACTGTATCTGGTGCGCGACCTGCTTGAGCAGCGCGGCGAGTTGACACGATGAGCCTACCGGTAAGCTTTGACGCACTCTGCCAATTGACCCGCCGGGCCGGTGATCGCACGCTCGAATGGTGGCGGCAGAATCCTGAAGTTACCGACAAGTCGGACGATTCGCCGGTTACCGCCGCCGATTTGGCAGCACACCACTTGATAGTCGCCGGTCTGCATGCGCTGACACCCGATATCCCTGTGTTGTCCGAAGAGGATGCCGATGCGCCTTTGGCCGACCGTCTGAATTGGGCACGCTTCTGGCTGGTCGACCCACTGGACGGCACCAAGGAATTCATCGCTGGCACGGACGAATTCACCGTCAACATTGCGTTGATCGAAAATGGTCAGGTAGTGCTCGGCGTCGTGGGCGTTCCAGCCCGCAACACGCTGTACTGGGGTGGCCAGGGACTGGGCGCCTGGCGCCAGCAGGGTAACGAGGCCGCTGAACCGATACAGTGCCGCGCCGCCGCCACACCTTTGGTAGTGGTCGCCAGCCGTCGCCATACCAGCCCCGCGCAGGAAGCCATGCTGTCGCGGATCAGGACGCTGCAGCAGATCGAGCAGGTCAGTGTTGGCAGCTCATTGAAATTCTGCCTGGTTGCCGAAGGTCAAGCTGATCTGTATCCGCGGCTGGCGCCCACTAGCCAATGGGACACCGCCGCCGCCCAGGCCGTTGTTGAAGGCGCGGGCGGGCGAGTGATCGGGCTGGACGGTGAGCGCTTTGCCTATCCGACCCGGGAATCCTGGCTGAATGGGCATTTCGTCGCCATGGGTGACGTTGCGCCCGAGCTGCTGGCCCAGGTGCTGGGCTGAAGCCCGTCCGGCCCTTTGGGCTGGACACTGCCAGATCCTGGCCTGATCATACGTAATCAATCTACTTTCCCTCAGCAGGAGCCTGCCGATGTTCTTCCGCAGCATTTCCGAACATAAGATGCGCCTACCCACTGCCGAGGAAGCGCTGCCCGGTCGTGACATGCCGATCCCGACCAGCGAAACCCACAGTGTTCTCGGCACGCCGATCAAGCCACCCTTCCCTGATGGCATGCAGCAGATCATCTTCGGCATGGGGTGCTTCTGGGGCGTCGAGCGGTTGTTCTGGCAGATTGACGGCGTGTACACCACCGCAGCCGGTTATGCCGGTGGGCTGACGCCCAACCCGACCTACGAGGAAGTCTGTTCCGGCATGACCGGCCACAACGAGGTGGTCCTGGTGGTATTTGATCCGCAGCGGGTGGCGCTTGAAGACCTGCTCAAGGTGTTCTGGGAGGGCCATGACCCGACCCAGGGCATGCGTCAGGGGAACGACGCCGGCACTCAATACCGCTCTGGGATCTATGTCACTGACGAGGCGCAGCGCAAAGTGGCAGAAGCCAGCCTGGAACGGTTCTCCCAGGCACTGACGGCCGCAGGACGTTCGGGCATCACGACCGAAATTGTCCCGGCGCAAAGCTTCTACTATGCCGAGAGCTACCATCAGCAATATCTTGAAAAGAATCCGGGCGGCTACTGCGGTATCGGTGGGATCGGCGTGTGCATGCCGCCTCAGTCGGCTTCTGACTGACCGTTTCAGCATCAAAGGGATTCTGAGGAAGATCAGTAACTTGCGCTATTTCTGGGCTAAGTGGTAATTTTGATCGCCTGATTGGCGCCCAACTTCCCGGCGAAGGCAATGCAGGTCCGGATACCCAGAGCGCAATCCTGATATTGCAGCGTCCCGCATCTCGCCGACTGCCACAGACGGCGCTGACCCATCTTGCTCTGAGAAGCCATGCTGTTACTGATCCTTATTCTCGCACCCTTTATAGGCAGTGCCGTGGCGGCGTTTCTCCCGGCCAACGCACGCAACAGTGAAGCGTGGCTGGCTGGCCTGGTCGGGGTTATCGGCCTGGCTATCACGCTGTCGATGCTGCCGAGCATCAGTGACGGTGAGGTAATACGCTTTACCGCTGAGTGGCTACCCGGTCAGGATCTCAATTTCATTCTGCGCATGGACGGTCTGGCCTGGCTATTCAGCGTGCTGATTCTGGGCATATTCCTGCTGGTAGTGCTCTATGCCCGCTATTACATGTCGCCCAAGGACCCGGTCCCACGCTTTTTCGCCTTTCTGCTCGCGTTCATGGGCGCCATGCTTGGCATTGTGTTGTCGGGCAACCTGATCCAGCTGGTCATGTTCTGGGAGCTGACCAGCCTGGTGTCTTTCCTGCTGATTGGTTACTGGCACCACCGCGCGGATGCCCGGCGCGGTGCCCGGATGGCCTTCACGGTTACGGCGACAGGCGGTCTGTGCCTGCTCGCTGGGGTGTTGGTAGTGGGGCATATCGTCGGCAGCTACAACCTCGATGTGGTGCTGAATTCGGGCAACATCATCCGCAACCATCCGCTGTATCTGACCGCGCTTGTCCTGATCGCGCTGGGCGCGCTAACCAAGAGCGCGCAGTTCCCCTTTCACTTCTGGCTGCCACATGCCATGGCGGCGCCCACTCCGGTATCGGCATTCCTGCATTCGGCGACCATGGTCAAAGCCGGGATATTCCTGCTGATGCGGCTCTGGCCGGTGCTGGCGGGCACACCCGAATGGGCCTGGATCATCGGCGGTGCCGGCATCTGCACTATGCTCATCGGCGCGTTTATCGCCATATTCCAGCATGACTTGAAGGGATTGCTGGCCTATTCGACCATCAGTCACCTGGGTCTTATCACTGCCCTGCTGGGCATCGGAACGCCGCTGGCGATGGTCGCGGCGATTTTCCATACCGTCAACCACGCCACCTTCAAGGCCTCACTGTTCATGGCGGTCGGCATCATTGACCACGAATGCGGCACCCGGGACATGCGCAAGTTGCGCGGGCTGTACCGTCCCATGCCCTACACCGCCACCCTGGCCATCGTCGCCAGCGCAGCCATGGCCGGCGTGCCACTGCTGAATGGCTTTATCTCCAAGGAAATGTTTTTCGCCGAAGCCCTGCAGGTAGGCTCGGACAGTAACTGGTGGATGTCGCTTGTTGCCATCGCCATGGGGATCTTTGGCGTGACCTACTCGCTGCGTTTCATCTACGTATTCTTCGGCCCGACCGCCACCGATCTACCCAGCACACCCCACGAGCCGCCGCGCTGGATGCGTTTTCCGGTGGAGTTCCTGGTGCTCTGTTGTCTGGTCGTGGGCATCATTCCCGCGCTGACCATCGGCCCGTTGCTGCACAACGCTGTCGAAGCGGTGCTGGGTGCCCAGACGCCCACCTACAGCCTGGCCGTCTGGCATGGCCTGAACACGCCCTTGCTGATGAGTTTTATTGCACTGATCGGTGGCGTTGCGCTGTATTTCCTGCTGCGCACTCGCTTCGGTTTGACTCAGCGCAACAGAATCCCCTTGTTTCACCGGTTCAATGGCAAACAGGTCTATGAAAGCACCATGCTTGAATTGATGACCCTGTCAGCGCGGCTGGAGAAACTGCTCGGTACGCGCCGCCTGCAGCCCCAGATCCTGCTGATGATGTTGGCCGGCATGTGCGCCGCGCTCGCCGTCAGCTGGATTCTGCCGCATGGCTGGGATCTAGTCGCACCTCAAGCGGTGAATATACCCTTTGCTGCGATGTGGGTCGTCGGCTGTGCCTGTGCGCTGGCCGCGGCCTGGCAAGCCAAATACCATCGTCTGGCGGCGCTGATGCTGGTGGGCGGCACCGGTATTGTGGTGAGCATGACTTTTCTCTGGCTGTCTGCGCCGGATCTGGCGTTAACGCAGTTGATGGTCGAAACCGTCACCACAGTACTGATACTGCTCGGCTTGCGGTGGCTGCCGCCGCGCATTCTGAATCGCGAAACCGAGGCCAAGGTCAACCGCCTGGCACGGACCAGACGGACCCGGGATTTCATTGTCGCTGTCGTCGCCGGAACCGGTATGGCGGCGCTCAGCTACCTGGTCATGCTGCATCCGCCTGGCAGCAAGATCGGTGATTTCTTCCTGGAGCGCGCCCTCAGCGAAGGCGGCGGCAGCAATGTGGTGAATGTGTTACTGGTGGATTTTCGCGGCTTCGACACCTTCGGTGAGCTGGCCGTACTCAGTATCGTGGCGCTCACCGTGTATGCGTTGCTGCGCCGATTCCGCCCTGCTCCGGAGAGTATTCCGCTGCCTGCCCAGCAGGTGAACAGTATCGATCCTGCTACCCGACAGACGCCGGCACAACAGGCCAACAGTGGCTACCTGATGGTACCCAGCGTGTATCTGCGTCTGCTGCTGCCGATCTTTGGCGTGGTGGCCGCCTACTTTTTCATGCGCGGGCATAACCTGCCGGGCGGCGGCTTCGTTGCAGGCCTGATTTTGTCCGTGGCCTTCATCGTCCAATACATGCTGGCTGGCACCGCCTGGGTGGAAGCCAATCTGCGTCTGCAGCCACACCGCTGGATTTCCGCTGGTCTGGTGCTGACGGCGGCGACAGGAATTGGGGCGTGGCTGCTTGGCTTCCCTTTCCTGACCAGCCATACGGCCCATGTTGACCTGCCGGTGTTCGGCGACGTGCACGTACCGACTGCGTTTCTCTTCGATCTGGGCGTATTTTTCGTGGTCTTTGGCAGCACCATGCTGATACTGATCGCCCTCGCCCACCAGTCGGTGCGCAGCCACCGCGTTCCCACCGGCGCCCCGGTACAGGCAGCGCCTGGCAAGGAGATCCACTAATGGAAATAGTCATCGCCATCGCGATTGGCGTGCTGTTCGGTTCAGGCGTCTGGCTGGTTCTGCGGCCACGGACGTTCCAGGTGATCACCGGGCTGCTGCTGCTGAGCTACGCCGTCAATCTGTTCATCTTCATCATGGGACGGCTGTCGATCAATCTGCCGCCGCTCACGCTGGAGAAGGGCCCGATTGATCCGGCCCTGTATGCCGACCCGGTGCCGCAGGCCCTGGTCCTGACGGCCATCGTCATCGGCTTTGCCACCACGGCCCTGTATCTGGTCGTACTGCTGGCGTCACGTGGGATGACCGGCACCGACCACGTGGAAGGCAGGGAACCGGAGCTATGAGCAACCATTGGCTCGATCAGTTACTGATAACCCCTATCCTGCTGCCGCTGCTGAGCGCCGCACTGCTGGTGTTTATCAACCAGCGCCGCCATCAACTCAAGTTCACTATCAATCTGCTGAGCTGCCTGGCGCTGCTGGTCAATGCGGGGGCGCTGGTCTATCTGACGGACACGGGCCACTGGCCGCGGGATATCGGCGTGTATCTTGCGGCAAACTGGGCGACGCCCTTTGGCATCGCGCTGATGGCCGATAGACTCGCAGCCATGATGCTGCTGCTCAGCGCGGTCATTGCACTGGCCGCACTGCTCTACGCCTATGCGCGCTGGAGCCGCACCGGGGTGCATTTTCATTCGCTGTTCCAGTTTTTGCTGATGGGCATCAATGGCGCCTTTCTCACGGGCGATCTGTTCAACCTGTTCGTATTCTTCGAGATCATGCTTGCAGCGTCCTATGGCCTGGTACTGCACGGCTTCAACGCGGCACGGGTGCGGGCGGGCATGCAGTACATCGTCATCAACCTGGTGTCCTCGTTCTTCTTTCTGATCGGCGTGGCGCTGATCTATGCCGCTGCCGGCACCCTGAACATGGCAGATCTGGCCACGCGCCTGACCGGGCTGAACGCAACCGATCGCCTGCTGCTGGAAACCGGCGCGGCGATTCTGGCGGTGGCCTTTCTGACCAAGAGTGCGGTCTGGCCCCTGGGATTCTGGCTGCCGACCACCTACTCCGCGGCGTCCCCACCGGTCGCTGCAATGCTGGTACTGATGACCAAGGTCGGCGTCTATATACTGCTCAGGTTGTGGCTGCTGGTATTCGCAGACCATGCCGGGGTAGCCAGTGCACTGGGCGGCAATGCGTTACTGACCATTGGCGTGGTAACCATCGCATTCGGCAGCATCGGACTACTGGCAAGCCAGGAGCTCGGTCGCATGGCTGGCTACAGCGCGATCATCTCATCGGGGACCCTGCTGGCTGCCATCGGCTACGGGCAGCCCAACGTGATCAGCGCTGCGCTGTTCTACCTGCTCAGTTCAACGCTGGCTGTCGCCGCGCTGGTGATGCTGATCGAACTCATCGAACGGATCCGCAAGCCCAGCGCCGCCATGCTGGCGTTGACCATGGAAGCCTTCGCGATTGGCGATGCGCCCGAACAGGACGACTCGGCGGGCGTTCCGATTCCCGCTGCCATGGCATTCCTCGGCCTGGCCTTTTTTGCCTGCGCGCTGATCATCGCCGGGCTGCCGCCGCTGTCCGGCTTTATCGCCAAGTTCAGTCTGTTCCATGCCATGCTCAATCCCTACGGCCTATCCGCCGTGACGGCTGATGTGGGGACGCTGGCGGCCTGGCTGTTGATGGCGTTGATCATTGTTTCAGGGCTGGCAGCCGTTATCTCGCTGATGCGCTACGGTGTGCGTACCTTCTGGGCCACCGAATCCACCCCGCCGCGCCTGCAACTGACCGAGGCAGGCGCGGTCGCCGGACTGCTGTTTCTATGCGTCGTCGCCACGGTGCAGGCCGGACCGCTGCGCAGCTATCTGGACCGTGTTTCCATCGGCTTGCATCACCCGGCCGACTACACCCAGCGGGTGCTGTCCACGCCGACGGTGCCCGGCGTCGTCAACCCGGAGGGCAGCGAATGAGTCGCTGGCTACCATCACCGCTTCTTTCAGCGTCATTGCTGATCATGTGGCTGCTGCTTAACCAGAGCTTTTCGCCCGGCCAGCTGTTGATCGGCGCAATACTCGCAATCGCCGCGCCGATCCTTGCCCGCCCGCTGCGGCCATTCACGGTCGCCATGCGCAAACCCATGGTGGCGCTGCGTCTGGCGGGCTGGTCGCTCAAGGAGATCATCCGCTCGAGTTTCAACGTCAGCCGCATCATCCTGTTCACCCGGCATGACCGCTTGAATTCGCAGTTCATCCGGATTCCGCTGGACCTGCGGGATCCCTATGGCCTGGCGGTTCTGTCGTGCATCATCAATTCAACCCCGGGGACCGTCTGGGTGGAGCTCATGCCGGACAGCAACGACCTGGCGCTGCATGTGTTCGACCTGCATGACGCGAACTGGTGGATCGACATGATCAAGACGCGTTACGAGCAACCCCTTATTGAGATTTTCGAACAGGGCAACCCATGACCACACTGATCACCCTGACCATCCTGTTTGCCCAGGGCTGCACCATGCTGGCCATGCTGTTCTGCGCCATTCGCCTGTTGCTTGGGCCCAGCGCCCAGGACCGGGTGCTGGCGTTGGATACGCTGTGGATGTGCGGCATGATTCTGGCGCTGGTGATGGGCATTCGCTTCGCCAACGACGTGTACTTCGAGATGGCCTTGCTGATTGCCCTGACCGGTTTCGTGTCCTCCATTGCGCTGACCAAATTCCTCACCCGCGGGGAGATCATTGAATGAGCGTGGTGAATATCGATCTGCCGCTCTGGCTGGCGGTACCCTTCGTACTGTTATTGCTGCTGGGCAGCCTGATCATCCTGATCGGTGCGCTGGGCCTGCTGCGGTTGCCCAGTTTCTATCAGCGTATCCACGGTCCGGCCATTACCATCACCCTCGGCACCGGATGTGTTTTATTCGCCTCGATGCTTTATTTCAGTAACCTGGAATCGCGTCTGGTGTTGCACGAGCTACTGATCGCGGCCTTCCTGCTGTTAACTGCACCGGTTACTTCGATGATGATCATGCGCGCCTCGGTGTACCGGGATCTGCGCGCCGGCCGCATCATTCGCGAATCCGACGCCAAGGAAAGCTATCGGTTTCCAGGGCAGCACGATGAGTAGTCCCGCCACCCTTTGCGCATTCCGCTCACCATGATGCAGATGACTCATAGCCGCGCCCTGCTGAGCATGCATGTCGCCGCACTGATGTTCGGTTTGACCGGGATCTTCGGCAAGCTGATCCAGGCCGGGCCGGTGGTGATCGTGTTCGGCCGCGCGCTCTTTGCAGTAGCCGCACTCTTTCTGTTCAGCCGCCTGGTCAGTCGGCCCATCCTGCGGGGCGTCACGCGCGAAAAATTCCTGCAGCTGGCCATGTGCGGCCTGTTTCTGGGCGTGCACTGGCTGACCTTCTTTCACGCAGTGAAAATCGCGGGGGTAGGCATCGCCACCCTCGGATTCGCGAGCTTTCCGGCCTTTGTGGTCGTTCTGGAGCTGATTTTCTGGCGTGAGCAACCCTCAGTCCGAGATCTGCTCAAGGTGGGATTGATCTGCCTCGGTCTGATACTGGTCGCCCCGGCGTTTGATCTGAGCCACGGCGCCACCACCGGTTTGTTGTGGGCGATCCTGTCCGGTTTCTGTTTCGCAGCCGTATCGGTCGGCAATCGGCTTACCAGCGGGCATCTGCACGCAGTGCAGGTAGCCTTCTGGCAGAACATTGTGATTTTCGCCTGCCTGCTGCCGTTCAGCGGTGGCGCCTTGTTGGAGGTGCAAGCGCTGGACTGGTTGTGGCTGGCACTGCTTGGCTTGCTCTGCACGGGTCTGGCTCATGGGTTGTTCGTCGCCAGCCTGACGGTGCTCAAGGCGCGCGTCGCATCACTGTTCTTCGCCCTGGAGCCGGTCTACGGCATTCTGTTCGCCTGGTATCTGTTCGGTGAGGAGCCGACAGTACGCATGCTGCTGGGCGGGCTGCTGATCATCTCGGCCCTGGCCCTGGTCAGTCGCGCACCAGAGCCAGCCTGAGGTTGGGCGTCAGGCCCGGGTCTCGATGACCCGCACCCAATCCGGCAGGATGTTCATGCGCGCCGAGGCAAGCTTCAGACACACCAGCAGCGGCACCGCCAGCAGAACGCCGACGGCGCCCCACATCCAGCCCCAGAGTATCAGCCAGACCATCACCACCAGCGGGTTGAGTCGCATATTGCGACCCAGCATGATGGGCGTAACAAACTGCGCCTCGACCAGGTTGATGCAGAAGAAGATCAGCACTGGCATCAACGCGGCGAGCTCCGGCCCATACTGCACCAGCCCGGCTATCGCCAGAATGATCATGGCCAGGATCGGCCCCACGTAGGGCGCGAAGTTTGCCAGTGCCACCAGCGCCCCCCAGAGCATCGCGTCTTCGACACCGTATATCCACAGCGCTGCGCCGGTTACCAGGCCCAGTCCCGTGTTGATAATGCTCACGGTGAGAATGTAACGCGAGAGCTCACGCTGGATTTCACGGACCAGCATGATGGTCAGGCGCTTGTCCCGTGCGTGGGGAAATACGTCGACGAAGGCGGCAAACAGGTTGGGCCCGAAGATCAACAGAAACAGGATCAGGATAACGCTGGTTACCAGCTGGGCGAGGACCAACGGGGTGGCGCTCAGAACGGAAATCACGGCCTCCATTCCGCCCTGTCGTATTCGGGCACTGACCTGGTCTTCCTCCCTCGCCGGCTCGTCAACCACTACCGGTGGAATCTCCGGCTCAGGTTCTTCCTCCCTGTCGCCTCGGAACCAGCCAAACAATCTTAGACCTCTGTCTTCCTTTTCTTCCGTTTTGGCCGGCGGGGGTGGAGGCGAAGAGGAAGCCTGCTCGGGCCTGCGTTCAGAGCGCAGACCGTCGGTAAACTCGTCAAGCCGATCCGTTAGCTTCTCGGACAGTTCGGGCAACTGCTTCGCCCATTTCTGAGCCGGCTCGGTCAGCTGCATGACCAGCAAGGTGAAGGGGCCCAGCAGCACGGCCATGATGACCACCGCAGACAGGGTCCGCGGCACATAGATGCGTTTCAGGCCGGTGACCAATGGTCCGAGCAATAGCGAAAACAACATCGCCACGACAATGGGCATCAATAGCGTCTTGGCGAAATACAGCGTGTACACAGCCGCAAGCCCCAGCAACCAGAAGGTCGGCGAAGCCGCTCCGGACTCGGTTTGGGGCAGTGCTATGGGATCAATTCGCGCTTCTGGGTCTATGGGGGCTGGTGCGCGGTGGTCAGCGAACGGCTCCCTGCCGTTCTCATCTGTCATGCATCGCCTTCCAGCGCCGCGGAGGAGGACGGCATCCACAGCGTTGCAATGCGCCACAATCTCAGGCCCTCAATACTGAACGCCAGCAGACTCTTGCGACCGGTGCCTCCGGAAAGACCCGCTAGCAGCCCGATCGCCAACCCGCCGCCGAGAATCCAGAGCGGCGATTGGCGCTTGAGAAACGCCATTCGCTGCTTCCCTTCGAGCTTGAGCAGTCCCCTTTCGAGCTTGAGCTGATCGTCGATCTGCTTGACCTTATTGATCAGGTCTTTGCGCGCCATCTTTGATTCCTTCTCTGAACGCTTGAATATGCTGCTTGGTCGTGGATAAACCGAGGTTCTTGCTGGAGCTCTTGATCATCATCAGCATAATCAGCATCGGAATGATCTGAACTGCCAGGAACGCCACCAACCCCAATGTTACCGACTGACTGGGCACATAGGCCCACCAACCGAGCAGGACCGATAATCCTATCCAGGCCAGCATGGCGAGAGGCAACATGGCCAGACCAAGAACGGCGATACGTCCGCTTTCGGTCATGGTCAGGCGAATTTCCGTAAAAGCCAGCTTACCCAGATCCTTTCCGGTCAGGGCAGCATGCTTGGCCCATTCAGCCAACGCTTTCAGTTCCGTCTGCAGATCAGCCTCACCTGTTGCTGTATCACCAACGCCCGGCCTGGACTCATCCGGGATCTCGCTCATTTTGATGAAGTGAGAAGTTTGGAGACAACGAAACCGGCCGCGAAAGCGATGCCGAGCGAGGTGAGGGGCTTCTCGCGAATGAAGCTGGTGGCCTGACCCGTGTACTGTTGAAGCTGTGCTTTTGCTTCGCCTCTACCTTTCATAAATTGCTCCGATGCCCCGTGTTTAAGATCCAGGCCAGACGTTTCCGCAGCGTGCAGGAAGTGCGATTTGGCCTCCATCAGTTTCTCGAAAGCGGCTTTGACCGCGTCCTTACCGGAATCGATTTCCCTCGAACTTTCTTCGCTGTTTACAGCTTTTTTCACCGACTCAGCGGCCTTATCCAAATTCGCAGATACCATTTTGCATGCTCCTAAATCGAATCAGCTAAGTGATGTTTCACAGAGTTCTTGACCACTCTCGGCTCGGCAATGTTCCCCCGATTGCAAAAATGAGTTGCGCTTGAGCCCTTTCAGACACGGATGTTGCACTTGTTTCGCTGCGAACACTACTCTATTGCGCTTATGCGTCACGAAAGATATGGCTGTGCCAGACTCAGTCCGGACACGGCAGACAATTGCCGATTTCAACCGTAGCTGACAGGGTAGCGTGAAATGCGAAAAACACCGGAATTCGACATAGTGGTTTATGGGGCAACGGGCTATACAGGCCGTCTGGTTGCAGAGTATCTGGCGCAGGAATACGCCGGCGACACCGCGCTACGCTGGGCAATGGCAGGCCGGAACATGGAGAAATTGGCTGCCGTGCGCGACCAGATCGGGGCCCCCGCCAATACGCCTCTGATGGTCGCCGACGCCAGCGATCCGGCCAGTCTCTATGCCATGGCTGAGCGTACCCGGGTTGTACTGACCACCGTTGGACCCTATCAGCTATACGGTTCTGAGTTGGTAGCGGCCTGTGCCGAAACCGGCACCGATTATGTGGATCTTTGCGGTGAGCCCGCCTGGATGCGCCAGATGATCGACGCCCATGCCGATGCGGCCAAGGCCAGCGGAGCGCGCATCGTATTCTCCTGTGGCTTCGACTCGATTCCTTTTGATCTGGGCGTGTACTTTCTGCAGCAGGCCGCAAAGCAGCAGCTCGGCTCGCCAGTATCACGGGTCAAGGGTCGGGTCAGAAAAATGAAAGGGACCTTCTCCGGCGGCACAGCGGCCAGCCTGCAAGCGACGATGTCGGCGGCCAAGGCCAACCCGGAAATTTACCAGTTGCTCAGCAATCATTTTGCGCTAGCGCCGGGTTTCAGCGGGCCCGAACAGCCGCCAGCAAGCAAGCCGGAATATGACGAGAACCTGAACAGCTGGGCCGCCCCCTTCATCATGGCGGCAATCAATACCCGCAACGTGCACCGTTCGAATGCGCTGCTCGGCCATGCTTATGGTGAAAACTTCGTCTATGACGAAATGCTGCTGACCGGCCCCGGCGAGCAGGGCAAGGCCATGGCTGAGGCGGTAGCAGCGGACCGCTCGCTGTCCAGCGACAAGGCACCAAAACCCGGCGAAGGGCCGACGGCAGAGGAGCGCGAGAACGGCTACTACGACATCCTGTTCATCGGCGAATCGGATGACGGCAAGACCATCAAGGCCAGCGTCTCCGGCAAGCGCGATCCAGGCTATGGCTCGACGTCACGCATGATTGCCGAAAGTGCCATATGCCTGGTACGCGATGCGACTGATACCGCCGGCGGTATCTGGACCACAGCACCGGCAATGGGCGACCGCCTCATTAAGCGGCTGACCGAACATGCCGGCTTGACCTTCAAGCTGGAAGGCTGACCTCTTCGGGGCCTGCGCTCGTTAAACCGGTGCCGGCCCTCGGGTCTTATGGCCCTCCGGCCAGCCAGTCCATCCGGCACTCACCCTCGCCGGACTGCGCCAACACGCCTGCCAGCCATGGCAAGGCGGTTTCAAGTTCTTCCCATAGCGGCCAGGGCGGATTCACCAGCATCAGGCCCGAGCCGTTCAGGCCAAGCTGGTTGTCCACTGGTCTCACATTCAGCTCAACCCGCAGCACCTTGGGCAAGCCGGCATCGCTTATCTGCCGATAAAAATCGCGCAGCAGGCGTTGATCCTTGATCGGATACCAGAGGGCGATAACGGTTTGGCGCATACGCTGAATCGCGATCTGCATCGAGGCCAGGCAGCGCGCCAGCTCGTTCTCCTTTTCGAATGGCGGATCCAGCAACCATAACGCGCGTTTTTCCGCCACTGGCAGGAATGCCTTGGCCAACTCATAGCCGTCACGCTGGTGCACCGCAATGCGTGGGTCATGGTTGAAGTGGGAGCGCAGGATAGCCGCGTCGTCCGGATGCAGTTCGCTGAGAATCATGCGGTCCTGCTCGCGTAGCGAATCGGCGATCAGCTGTGGCGAGCCAGGGTAATAGCGCAGTGCAGCGTCCGGATTATGCGTGGCCACCGCGTCCCGGAGCTGGGCAAACATGTCCGGCAGATCGTCCCGCTTCCAGAGGCGAGCGATTCCGTCGCGGTACTCGCCGGTTTTGCCGGCCGCCTCGCCTTCCAGGTCATACATTGCCGTGCCGGCGTGGCTGTCCAGATAGCAATACGGGGTATCCTTGCGCTGCATCAGTGTAGCCATGCGCAACAGAATGGCGTGCTTGAAGACGTCAGCGTGATTGCCGGCGTGGTAACTGTGACGGTAGTTCATGAATACGGACTCGTTAGCGGCAAACGCCGGCATTCTAGGGACTGTTGAGGGTCGGCCGCAAGCCAACGCGGACCGCGGCGCGGCTATGGCCAGTTAGCTCTGCTGGCTGGTCGGCGTAACGCGCAGGACTTCCTCAATGGTAGTCAGCCCGGCACCAACCTTCTGCGCGCCGGACAGACGCAGGCTGTGCATGCCTTCCTTGTAGGCCTGGCGGCGCAGCGCGTTGAGGTCGATATCCGATTGCACCAACGGCTTGAGGCTCTCGCCCAGGGGCATCAGCTCATACACGCCGGCTCGCCCCCGATACCCGGTCTCCCGGCATTCCGGGCAGCCGACCGGGCGGTGCGCATGCGCCGGCAACGGCGCATTCCACGGACGGGTCAACTCGCGCCAGGCGGCCGCATCTACCTGCGTCGGGACCTTGCAGTGCGGACACAGGGTGCGCACCAGCCGCTGGGCCATGACGCCGAGCACCGTGGCCTTGATCAGATAGGCCGGTACCCCCAGTTCAATCAGGCGGCTGACCGAGCTGGGCGCATCGTTGGTATGCAAGGTGGACAATACCAAGTGTCCGGTCAGCGCAGCCTGGATCGCCATTTCCGCTGTTTCCAGATCGCGTATTTCGCCAATCATGATGATGTCCGGATCCTGGCGCATCAGGGCACGGACCGCGCTGGCGAAATTGAGATCGATATTGTGCTGCACCTGCATCTGATTGAAGCTTTCCTCAACCATCTCGATCGGGTCTTCCACGGTGCAGACGTTAACCTCGGGGGTCGCCAGCTTCTTCAGTGTGGTGTACAGGGTGGTGGTCTTGCCCGAGCCCGTGGGGCCGGTTACCAGCACGATACCATTGGGCTGGCCGACCATGTCCTGCCAGCGCCGCCGATCTTCAGCGGAAAACCCCAGCTGGTCGAAACTGCGTAGCAATACATCCGGGTCGAAGATCCGCATGACCATCTTTTCGCCAAAAGCCGTCGGCAAAGTCGATAACCGCAGTTCGACTTCATTGCCCTGCGGCGATTTGGTTTTTACCCGGCCATCCTGCGGCTTGCGCTTTTCAGCCACGTTCATCCGGCCCAGGGTTTTCAGCCGGCTGACCACCGCCACGGCTACCTGCAGCGGAAAGCTGTACACCGTGTGCAGCACACCGTCGATGCGCAACCTGACGCTGCCAGTCTCACGGCGCGGCTCGATATGAATGTCACTGGCACGCTGCTCGAAGGCGTATTGAAACAGCCAGTCGACGATATTGACGACGTGGGCGTCGTTGGCATCGGGCTCCTGACTCATATTGCCGAGATTCAGCAGCTGCTCGAAGTTGCCGATACTGGTGTTTTTCTGCTCACTGTTGTTGGCGCCGCTGACTGAGCGGGCCAGACGGTAGAACTCCAGCGAGTACCGCTGGATGTCCGCCGGATTGGCGACGACGCGCAGGATTTCGCGCTTGAGTACGTGGGTAAGATTGGCTTCCCAGCTGCTCACCAGTGGCTGAGCGCTGGCAATGGTGACCTGGCGCTCATTGACCTCAACCGCAAGGATCCGGTGCCGCTGCGCGAAGGCAAAGGACATCAGCGGCGTCACCTCGGCGACATTGATCTTCAGCGGATCGATACGGTAGAACGGCTGGCCCGCCTCGACGGCGAGCCAACGACTGAGACTTTCCAGATCAAGCTTCTTGCCCGGGTTGGCGAGATCGTCGAGATGCTGCGCGGCAATAAACTCAAGCGGATGCAGCGATTGCGTCTCGCCAACAGCCGAGCGCCGCAGCGTGCTGACTTGCTCGGCAGTGTCCAGATCCAGACGGCCCTGCCCCACCAAGGCCTTGAGCAGGTCGGTCAGATCCAGTAAGCGGTCACTTTCGGCTATTGCGAGTTCCTTCAGATGCAGCATCCCTTACTCCTTGTCTCGCTTGGCGTCTCAGTTATTCAGCTCTCTCCAGGCGTCCAGCCTGCGCAGCCGCTGGCCTTGTTTGCGCAGCGCAGCCAGCAAGGCCGGTCGCTGCTCTGCCTCGACCAGCGGATACTGCTCAAGCAGGGCCTGCAGCTTGTTCAGTTCGCCGTACAACCGATCAGCCTCTGGCACTTCCAGCAGCTGACGGAAGCCGGACAGCAGAAAATACAGACGAGCCAGCCGCGGCTGCTGATCCATCCACTCGCTGACGGAGGCGTCCGGTTCGTTGTGATGCGGCACGATAAGACTCTGGATTTCCTTGGCGACCGCGGCTAACAACCAGCGCGGCACTGCCAGTGCGCCAATCTTGTCGCCGCGTGGTGGGCGCGCCTGCTTCCAGCCGGATTGATGCAGCCACAATGCCAGCGAGATAAACAACTCGCCCCAGGCGCGATCCTGCACGACTTCATTGAACAGCACCGACGCCTGATCGCGCGCAGCCTGTCCGGCCTCATCATCGGCCCAGCCGGCCAGCGCCAGCGGACGAAACGCGCTAATCAGCTGATCAAGCGGCTGCACAAAGGACTGCCCGGCGGAGCGCGGCAGCGCCAGATCGAAGACGCCGAAATACGCCCGCAGCATAGTGAGATGCGTGGTCAGGTCGCGGAACAGTTTCCACTGCCCGGTATGGCGATACTGCTCGGCAAGACGCTGGGTGTGCCCCAGCAACTGCCAGCCAGCGCCAGCGATAACCTCATCCACGGTGGACTCGGCATGCCACTGGGCAAAGGCGGGTTTGAGCGCATAGCTGGCCGGATCGAACAGCCGGTAACCGCGTTCGGCCTTGCTTATGTCACAGGGCATCAGCGGCAGGTCAGCGGCGAGGGTTGCGGCCAGCTCCAGTACGGCGACGGCTGGCCCCTGACGCACCTCCAGTTCGAGCTCGCAGATCGGCTCCTCACGCTCACCGGCAATCACCTTGCCTTCATCAAGCGCCACTTCTACTTCGACCGGCTCACCGTCGCGTTCCCATGTGATCATCGCCCGGGTGCGTTGAAAGTCGGTGGTGAACAATGGCTGGAGCTGTTTCAGATCCAGATCCGCCAGCGCCTCGGGCCAGCAGCTGTCATCCAGCAGGGCGAGATCCAGGTGATCCTGGCTCAGTGGCCAGTCCCACTCGTTGCGTTCGGACAGGCCGGCAACGCTCTGGCCGCGACTTTTCAACGTCTGTATATACTGGTCACCATCGCGCCGCAGCCGCAAAGCAACCTTCGCTGCGGAGAGATCCCGTGTAGCGGTGTCGTAATATTGGTTATACAGCGGCCCGGAATGCCATTCGCCGGATAGCCTCTCGGCAAATAACGGGTGTTCACGTAATGCCGCCAGGGTTTCGGGCGTCACTCGGAGTTTGATTTCTGTTTCTTTAACCATGGTAATTCTCTGTATAGTTTCGCCGGACGCGACGTTGATACCGGTTGGGTGACGTGGCGGAGATCAACATCTATAATTTGCGGCCTTAAACAGCCTTGGAGCCTTCATGCCCACCAATCCATTTCTCAGCCTGTTCGGTCGCTCGCCTATCGGCCCCATGCAAATGCATATTGCCAAGGCTCATGAGTGCGCCGCGAAGCTGAACGACTTTATCGATGCCGTTATCGCCGATGACTGGACCGAAGCAGAACGTCTTCAGCAGGAAATCGCGGAGCTGGAGCGCGCCGCTGACAAGCTGAAAAAGGACGTGCGGGTGCACCTGCCCAAGAGCCTGTTTCTGCCTGTGCCACGCTCGGACCTGCTGGAACTGCTGAGTGTACAGGACAAAGTAGCCAATCGCGCCAAGGATATCGCGGGGCTCATGCTTGGCCGCAAGATGA
Source organism: Pseudomonas saliphila (assembly GCF_008638345.1). GTDB lineage: Bacteria > Pseudomonadota > Gammaproteobacteria > Pseudomonadales > Pseudomonadaceae > Halopseudomonas > Halopseudomonas saliphila. The sequence goes on from NZ_VTVA01000008.1 coordinate 85,338, forward strand.
CTATTCCAGGGCCATTGCAGCCCAGTTTCAAAGCTTTTGTCAGTCGCTCAGTCGACGCTGCAGCGCAGGCTCTGCGCGCGATGAACGAGCTGGACGAACTGCTTGAAACCGGGTTCTCCGGTCGCGAAGTCACGCTGGTCGAAAAGCTCATTGACGAACTCGACGGCATTGAGCATGACACCGACAACATGCAGATCAAGTTGCGCGCAGATTTATATCTATTGGAAAAGGACCTTCCGCCAGTAGACGTCATGTTTCTGTACAAAATCATCGAATGGATTGGTGACGTAGCAGACCGGGCGCAACGCGTTGGAAATCGCCTCGAATTATTGATGGCCCGCTAAAGCTGTTGTCGTTTCACGTGAATGAGACGACTGCATTCCTTTAGGCCAGCCCTTACAAGCACACCAATAGAGCATTTCGATTATGACCCTCATCGCAGAATACGGCACCGTGCTGTTGATCCTCGCCTGCCTTTTCGGTTTCTTCATGGCATGGGGCATAGGCGCCAACGACGTCGCCAATGCCATGGGCACTTCGGTCGGCTCCCGGGCGCTGACGATCAAGCAGGCGATAATGATCGCCATCGTATTCGAGTTTCTCGGCGCTTATCTGGCGGGTGGTGAAGTTACCCAAACGGTAAGAAACGGCATTCTCGATTCGAGCATGATCAGCCCTGAACAAATGGTGTTCGGCATGCTGGCATCGCTACTGGCCGCAGGCTCGTGGCTATTCATTGCCTCCACCCGCGGCTGGCCGGTCTCGACCACCCACTCGATTATTGGCGCGGTGATTGGCTTCGGTGCCGTCGGTGTCTCGTTTGACGCGGTGAACTGGGCCGGTGTGATCCCCATCGTTTCCAGCTGGGTCATTTCCCCCGTCCTCTCGGGTGTGGTCGCTTTCACTATCTTCCTCAGCGTGCACAAGCTAATCCTGAATACTGAAACGCCCTTCGATAACGCCAAGCGCTACGTGCCCTTCTACATGTTTGCGGTGGGTTTTCTGGTCACCTTGATGACTGTGACCAAGGGCCTCAAGCACGTGGGGCTGGATATATCCGGCTGGCAAGCGCTTGGCCTGGCCACGCTTATTGGACTGATGGTCACTGGGCTGGGCTTGATACTGCTGTCTCGCATCAAGGTCGACCCGGAAGCCGACAAGACGTTCTATTTCGCCAGCGTCGAGAAAGTCTTTGCCGTATTGATGATCTTCACCGCCTGCTCCATGGCGTTTGCTCACGGCTCGAACGATGTGGCCAACGCGGTAGGCCCGCTAGCAGCGATCGTCGGCGTGTTGCAGAGTGGCGGACAGATGGGCGAAACCACTCTGGTGCCCGGCTGGATCCTGCTTCTGGGCGGCGCCGGTATCGTGGTTGGCCTGGCTACCTACGGTTATCGCGTGATCGCGACCATTGGTCGGCACATCACCGAGTTGACGCCGAGCCGCGGCTTCGCTGCGGAATTGGCTACCGCCGCGACGGTGGTCGGCGCGTCATCCATCGGCCTTCCGGTCTCCACCACGCACACGCTGGTCGGTGCGGTGCTCGGGGTTGGCCTGGCACGCGGTATCGGTGCCCTCAACCTGCATGTGATCGGCCGCATCTTCAGCTCCTGGCTGGTCACCCTGCCAGCAGGCGCGGCATTGTCGATCCTGTTCTTCTTCATTCTTACGGCCATCTTCGGCTGACTCCCTGCTCCCAGTGACGTAACCTGATCATTCAGCTTACGTCGCCAGGGTCTGTTGTCGTTTCGTCACGGCTCTCGACGGAACGGCCACATACCCCAGGAGCCACGCATGGGTTTACCCTCTCTCAAGTCGCAATTCGAAGCGCTGCTCAAAGCCCCGTCCATAAGCTGCACCCAGCCGGAGCTTGACCAATCCAACATGGAGGTAATCAACCTCCTGGCAGCCTGGCTCGAGGAGCTGGGCTTTGTCTGTGATATCCAGCCTATCGAAGGCCAGCCGGGCAAGGCCAATCTGGTGGCTATTCTCGGCAGCGGGCCTGGCGGCCTGGTGCTGGCCGGGCATACCGACACCGTGCCATGTAACCCCGAACGCTGGAACATGGACCCCTTCGCCCTGACCGAAGCGGATGGCCGCTGGTACGGGTTGGGCAGCTGCGATATGAAGGGTTTTTTCCCGCTGATCATCGAAGCGGTGAAGGATTATCTGGGCCGGCCGTTTCGTCGCCCGCTGATCGTGCTAGCCACCGCCGATGAAGAAAGCGCCATGACCGGCGCACGGGCGCTGGTTGCCAGCGATCTGCATCACGCTCGCCATGCGGTCATCGGCGAGCCAACAGGCTTGAAGCCCATTCGGGTGCACAAGGGCATTCTGATGGAACGGGTGGAGATTACCGGCCAGGCCGGCCACTCATCCGATCCATCACTGGGCCGCAATGCGTTGGAGGCCATGCACAGTGTGATCGGCGAACTCATTACCCTGAGGACCGACTGGCAGCGACGCTGGCAGAATCCATTGTTCAGTGTGCCAGTGCCGACGATGAATCTCGGATGCATTCACGGCGGCGATAATCCGAACCGGATCTGCGGCACCTGTGCCCTGGAATTCGATATCCGTCCGCTGCCCGGCATGGATCCTGATGCACTGCGCGCCGAGATCGACGCCCGCTTGAAGGTCATTGCCGCCGAACAGCAAATCAAGATCGACTATTTTCCGCTGTTCCCCGGCGTTCCGCCGATGGATACCCCCGCCAATGCGCCGCTGGTTCAAGCCTGTGAACAGCTCACTGGTTACAGCGCCGGCAGCGTGGCTTTTGCCACCGAAGGCCCCTATCTCAACCAGATAGGCATGCAAACAATCATCCTCGGCCCCGGCGACATCGACCAGGCCCACCAGCCCGACGAATTTCTGGCAATGGATCGCATCGACCCGACCGTAAAGATATTGAAGCAGTTGATTGAGCGGTTTTGTATGAGTGCGTGAGGTCATGTACTGACGCAATGTCAATTGTGGGAGGGTCGCCCCCGGCCCGACGGCGTCTGCAAGACGCCCTTGCTTCTGGTTTAGGCAGTGCAACAACTGGCCTGGCGGCCAGATCGCCGTGAGTCACGCCTCCCACAGAATACTATCGTGCTGCCCTTACCAACTGTGGGCGGGCCGACCCGCCGCGATGGCGTCTGCAAGACGCCCTGGGGTTCAAACCAGGCGGCGGCATTGGTGAGGAAGACCCCTACCTGAACGGTGGCTCATCAAAGCTGCGCAGTTTGCGCGAATGCAGCGAGTTGAGCTGACCGCGCAGCAGGTCCAGCGCCGCGATGCCGATATGCAGGTGTTGAGTCACTGCCCGTTCATAGAAGGCTCCCGCTGCGCCGGGCAGTTTGATCTCACTATGCAGGGGTTTGTCGGACACACACAGCAGGGTGCCGTAGGGAACCCGCAAACGGTAACCCTGGGCGGCGATGGTGCCGCTTTCCATATCCACCGCGATGGCGCGCGCCTGGTTGATCAGCGGCCGCTCCTGAGCCCAGCGCAGCTCCCAGTTACGGTCGTCATAGGTCAACACCGTACCGGTGCGCAGTCGGCGCTTGAGGTCATCCCCCCGCTCACCTGTCACCTGCGCGGCGGCTTCCTGCAGGGCCATCTGAATCTCGGCCAGCGCCGGCAGCGGAATGTGCGGCGGCAATACCCGATCAAGGATGCCATCACGGCGCATGTAGGCGTGGGCCAGCACATAATCGCCAATATTCTGTGACTGTCGCAGTCCGCCGCAATGGCCGATCATCAGCCAGCAATGCGGGCGCAGCACGGCCAGGTGGTCGGTAATGTTCTTGGCGTTGGACGGGCCCACGCCGATATTGACCAGGGTAATGCCGTGGCCGTCATCGGCGATCAGATGGTAGGCCGGCATCTGATAGCGGTGCCATACAACACCTTCCACCAACGCCGTCACTTCGCCTTCGTCCATCCCCCGCTCAATAACCACGTTGCCAGGCATGACCATGCGCACAAAGCGTGAATCGCTGGCGAGCATGTCCAGACCATAGCGAATGAACTGGTCGACATACCGATGGTAGTTGGTCAGCAGAATCCAGGGCTGCACGTGCTGCCAGTCGCTGCCGGTGTAATGCACCAGTCGCCGCAGGGAAAAATCCACCCGCGAGGCGTCGAACAGCGACAACGGCAGTTGGTCGGTATTTTCCCAGTCGTGCAGACCATCGGCATTGCTGTCACTGACGGCTGAGAGATCAGTACTGGGAAAATAGCGCGCCAGCTCGCGGGCGGTCACGCCTGAGCCGGCAAGCTCATTACCCTGATCCACCACGTAGGGGTAAGGAATGTTCTGATCGCTGACGCCCACCTCGACCTTAACGGTGTAATCGCGCATCAAGGGGCCCAACTGTTCAAGCAGATATTTTCTGAAGGCGCGCGGATGGGTGACTGTCACGCTGTAGGTACCCGGCACCTGCACCTTTGCGTAAGCACGCACGCTGGTGGCCGCTTCGCCCTGGGCATCATAGGTCAGACGCAGTTCGGGATAACGAAACAGCCGGCTCTGGGCCTCGCTCGGCAGCTTGCGATCTTTCAGGTAATGCTTGAGTGCCTGACTCAAGGCGGAGGTGGCCTGTTCATACAGGGCCGCCAGGCGTTCGACGGCTTCTTCAGCCGAATGGACAACAATCGGGTCGGGATTCGGGCTCACATTAACCTCTCTTCAATGGCTCTATGGAGACTATCTTGCCTTTGTTACAGGCCGTTGGCATAGCCTTGCGCGACGAGGCCGCACACAGCGCTTGAAGCGCATCGCCGAATGTCCCTAAACTGCTGCTTTTGCACGGATGAGCCGCATGCACGATTACGTCAATTGGTTTCGCCATTCGACGCCATATATCAATACCCACCGGGACCGCGTCTTCGTCGTGCTGCTCCCAGGGGAGGCGCTCGCGCATCCGAACGTCACCAACATCATGCATGACATCATGCTGCTCAACAGCCTGGGTGTACGGCTGGTGCTGGTGCATGGCTCGAGACCGCAGATTGAAGAACGGCAGACTGCGCGCGGTATCGACTCGCACTATTATCGGGATCTGCGCGTCACCGACAGCGACACCCTCGCCTGCGTCATGGATGCGGTGGGCAGCTTGCGGATCGCGATCGAAGCCAGGCTCTGCACCGCGTCTGGACAGGGCTCCAGACGACGCGTCGTCAGCGGTAACTTCGTCACCGCCAAGCCGATTGGTGTGGTCGACGGCATCGATTTCCATCACACCGGTGAAGTGCGGCGCATCGACCGCAAGGCGATCAGCGCGCACCTGGACGAAAACTCCATCGTGCTGCTCTCACCTATTGGCTATTCGCCAACCGGTGAGGTGTTCAATCTGGCCTGCGAAGACGTCGCCACCAGCGCGGCCAGCGCACTTGAAGCGGACAAGCTGATCCTGTTCGGCCCGGACGCCGGCATCTTGGATGCTGATGGCTCGCTGCTGCGCGAACTGAAACCGACCCGTGCCGTGCCGATATTGAATCGGCTTGGCAACAGCTTGCCAGGCGCCCTGCTGAAAGCGGCGTGCAAGGCGTGCAACAACGGCCTGCGGCGTAGCCATATCATTAGCTATGCCGACGATGGTGCGCTGCTCACGGAGCTGTTCACCCGCGATGGCGGCGGCACCCTGGTCACCCAGGAAAACTTCGAGCAGGTTCGCACCGCAACTGTCGATGACGTGGCCGGGTTGTTGGAATTGCTTCGCCCGCTCGAGGAAGCCGGGATTCTGGTGCGGCGTTCGCGGGAGATACTAGAGACCGAGATAAGCCAGTTCACCCTCATTGAACGCGACGGCATGATCATCGGCTGCGCGGCACTGTATCCGCTCGAAGACTCCAGTGCGGCGGAGCTTGCCTGTGTCGCGATCGACCCGAATTACCGTCACGGCGGCCGCGGTGACGAGTTGCTGGAGCACATCGAGGCCCAGGCACGCGCACTGAAGCTGGATACGCTGTTTGTGCTCACTACCCGCACCGCCCACTGGTTCCGCGAGCGCGGCTTTATTCCCAGCAGTGTGGAACGCCTGCCAGCCAAGCGCGCCTCACTGTACAACTACCAGCGTAATTCCAAGGTATTCGAAAAGGCGCTCTAAGCGCTTCGGGACCCGCGCGGCAATTGCCGCGCCACCCCTTTACCCTGTACCTCTCATGCGCCGCTGCTGCCTGCACGCGGCTGATTTGATATGCTTGCCCATCGCAACGCAACGCACAACGAGATAACCGTCATGCCTGATTACCGCTCGAAAACGTCCACCTTCGGCCGCAACATGGCCGGTGCCCGCGCGCTATGGCGCGCCACGGGGATGAAGGACGAAGATTTCAAGAAACCGATCATTGCCGTCGCCAACTCCTTTACCCAGTTCGTGCCAGGGCACGTGCACCTGAAGGATATGGGGCAACTGGTGGCACGGGAAATCGAGCGGGCTGGTGGCGTGGCCAAGGAATTCAATACCATCGCCGTCGACGACGGCATCGCCATGGGCCATGACGGCATGCTCTATTCGCTGCCATCGCGCGAGATCATCGCCGATTCAGTGGAGTACATGGTCAATGCGCACTGCGCTGATGCCATCGTTTGCATCTCCAACTGCGACAAGATCACCCCCGGCATGCTGATGGCCGCGCTGCGCCTGAATATACCGGTCGTCTTCGTCTCCGGCGGCCCGATGGAAGCTGGCAAGACCAAGCTTGCCAGCCACGGCCTGGACCTGGTTGATGCCATGGTCATCGCTGCGGACGAGAGCGCCAGCGACGAAAAAGTTGCCGAATACGAGCGCAGTGCCTGCCCTACCTGCGGCTCCTGCTCCGGCATGTTCACTGCCAACTCCATGAACTGCCTGACCGAAGCTCTGGGCCTGGCGCTGCCGGGCAATGGCTCCATGCTGGCCACCCATAGCGACCGGGAACAGCTGTTCCTGCGTGCTGGCCGCACCATCGTTGATCTGTGCCAGCGCTACTATGGCGAAGGCGATGAAAGCGTTCTGCCGCGCAACATCGCCAACGTGCGGGCGTTCGAGAATGCGATGACGCTGGATATCGCCATGGGCGGTTCCACCAACACCATTCTGCACCTCCTCGCCGCCGCCCAGGAAGGCGAGATCGATTTCGACCTGCGCGCGATCGACGACCTGTCTCGCCGCGTGCCGCAGTTGTGCAAGGTGGCGCCCAATATCCAGAAATACCATATGGAAGACGTGCACCGCGCTGGCGGCATCTTCAGCATTCTCGGCTCCCTGGCACGCGGCGGCCTGCTGCACACCGACGCTGCCACGGTGCACAGCCCAAGCCTGGAAGAAGCCATTGCCAAGTGGGACATCACCCAGACCGATGATGAAGACGTCCTCACCTTCTTCCGCGCCGGCCCGGCAGGTATCCCCACGCAGACCGCCTTCAGCCAGTCGACCCGTTGGGATTCGCTGGATGACGACCGTGCCAACGGCTGCATCCGTAGCGTCGAGCATGCCTATTCAAGCGAGGGCGGCCTGGCTGTGCTCTATGGCAACATCGCAATGGATGGCTGTGTGGTCAAGACCGCTGGCGTCGATGAGTCCATCCATGTCTTCGAAGGGTCCGCGCGGATCTACGAAAGCCAGGACTCGGCAGTCAAAGGCATTCTTGCCGATGAAGTGAAGCCGCGCGACGTGGTCATCATCCGCTACGAAGGCCCGAAGGGCGGCCCGGGCATGCAGGAAATGCTCTATCCGACCAGCTATCTGAAATCCAAGGGATTGGGCGCTGACTGTGCGCTGCTGACCGACGGACGCTTCTCCGGCGGCACCTCAGGCCTGTCCATCGGCCACGCCTCGCCGGAAGCCGCTGCCGGCGGCGCTATCGGTCTGGTACGCAATGGCGACAAGATCCTAATCGACATCCCGAACCGCAGCATTAACCTGCTGGTGAGCGATGACGAACTGGCGCAGCGTCGGATTGAGCAGGACCAGAAGGGTTGGAAGCCTGTGGAGATCCGCCCACGCAAGGTGACTACAGCGCTGAAAGCCTACGCGCTGCTGGCTACCAGTGCGGACAAGGGTGCGGTGCGAAATAAAGCGATGCTCGATGACATTTAAGGCTCTTGGATAGAGCCTCTTAGAGATCTTGGGGCGGTTACCCGCCCCGAGTTTTCTGAAATTCTAAACCCGATCCAGCACCTGATAACGGTGCGCCGGGTAATCTTCCCCCGCCGCCACCACTCTCTCCTCGACCAGTTTCCACTGCCCGTCGGGCAATTCCGGGAACCAGGCATCCCCATCAGGCTCAGCCTCAACCAGCGTGAGGTAAATGCGGTCTGTCTGGCCAAGCATCTGTTCATAAAGTTTGGCGCCGCCAATGATCATGATTTCATCGACACCATCCAGTTCGGCCTGGTTGCTGGCCGCAGACAGAGCCTCCTCCAGCGAACCCACTACCTTGGCGCCCGGCAGCTCAAGATCCGACTGGGCTGTCACCACGATATTGGTGCGGCCCGGCAATGGGCGACCGAGCGACTCGAAGGTCTTACGACCCATGACGATCGGCTTGCCCCAGGTCATGCTGCGGAAGTATTTGAGGTCTTCGGGCAAATGCCAGGGCAACTGATTGTCGCGCCCGATCACCCGGTTCAGCCCCATGGCGGCGATCATGGCAATGCGCACAACACTCGTCATACCGCCACCGGCGCCTTGATATGTGGGTGCGCCTCGTAGTTCTGCAGACTGAAGTCTTCAAACGTGAAAGCGAACAGATCGGTGACCTCGGGATTGAGCACCATCCGCGGTAGCGGGAAGGGATCGCGGGTCAACTGCAGGTCGGTCTGCTCGATGTGGTTGGCATAGAGGTGGCAATCGCCGCCGGTCCAGATGAACTCCCCCGGCTCGAGCTGGCACACCTGGGCCACCATCAAGGTCAGCAGTGCGTAGCTGGCGATATTGAAGGGCACGCCAAGGAAGATATCCGCCGAGCGCTGATACAACTGGCAGCTCAGCTTGCCGTCAGCCACGTAAAACTGGAATAGCGCATGACACGGCGGCAGCGCCATATCGTCGACCAGCGCGGGGTTCCAGGCCGAGACAATCAGGCGCCGCGAATCGGGGTTGCTGCGGATCATCTCCAGTAGCTTGCTGATCTGGTCGATCGAGCCGCCGTTCGGCGAGGGCCAGGAACGCCACTGGTAACCATAGACGGGCCCAAGATCGCCGTTCTCATCGGCCCAGTCATCCCAGATCGAAACACCATTGCGCTTCAGGTAGGCAATATTGGTGTCGCCCTGCAAGAACCACAGCAGTTCATGGATGATCGACTTCAGATGGCACTTCTTGGTCGTGACCAGCGGGAAGCCCTCAGCCAGATCAAAGCGCATCTGATGACCGAACACACTGTAGGTGCCAGTCCCGGTACGGTCGCTCTTGAAGGTCCCGTGTTCGCGGACCAGGCGCATCAGGTCAAGATACTGTTTCATGCTTCACGTCCCCTTTGCTGTAGGCCCACCACATCATCGCTGCGCCGATCAGAATCATTGGAATACATAACAGCTGACCCATGGTCAGCCAGCCGAAGGCAAGGTAGCCAAGGTGCGCGTCCGGTTCGCGGAAGAATTCCACGACCAAGCGGAACACGCCATAGCAGATGCCGAAGAGTCCACTCACCGCCATGGTCGGGCGCGGCTTGCGGGAATAGATCCAGAGGATGGCGAACAGGGCCACCCCCTCCAGCGCGAACTGATAGAGCTGCGACGGATGCCGCGCCAGTTGCAGCGGGTCGGTGGGAAACACCATCGCCCAGGGCACGTCAGTGGCCTTGCCCCAGAGCTCGGCATTGATGAAGTTGCCGATCCGCCCTGCTCCCAACCCGATCGGCACCAGCGGCGCGATAAAATCCATAAGATCGAAAAAACGCTTGTTGTTGCGGCGGCCGAACCACCAGACCGCCAGCAACACACCGATCAGGCCACCGTGGAAAGACATGCCGCCCTTCCAGATCTGCACAATCAGCGTCGGGTCCTGAATATAGGAGGCCAAATCGTAGAACAGGATATAACCCACCCGGCCACCGGCGATCACGCCCAAGGCAACCCAGAACACCAGGTCAGAGAGCTTCTCACGGGACCAGTCGGGCGCGAAGGTGTCGAGCCGGCGACCGGCCAGCCACCAGGCTCCACCGATACCGACGAGGTACATCAGGCCGTACCAGTGGATCTGTAACGGGCCGATCGACAGGGCGACCGGATCAATCTGGGGGTAAGTCAGCATGGAACCATCCTAAAGTAAGAAATTAATGCCGACACACACCAGCAGCAGCGCGAACAGGCGCTTCAGCAACCGCTGGGACAGCTTATGGGCAAGACGGGCACCGAAACCGGCGAACAGCATGCTGGTTGCGGCAATACCTACCATAGCGGGTAGGTAGACATAGCCGACCGACCACTCCGGCAACGGCTCGGCGCTCCAGCCGGTCCAGATGAAGCTGATCGCACCCGCCACAGCGATCGGCAGACCGCAGGCGGAGGATGTCGCCACCGCCTGCTGCATGGGCACGCTGCGCCAGACGAGGAAAGGCACGGTCAGCGAACCACCACCAATACCGAAGATCGCTGACGCCCAGCCGATCACACCACCCGCGGCGGTCAGACCGGGTTTGCCCGGCACGTCCATACCGGCCTTGGGCTTGATATCAAATAGCATCTGAATGGCGATAGTGATCGCAAACACACCAATGATCTTCTGCAACAAGGGGCCGTCAAGCAGCGCCGCAGTGAAGGCGCCGAGGATGGTTCCGAACACGATGCCCAGCGCCATCCAGGCGAACAGAGACCAGCGCACCGCACCCTTGAGGTGGTGTGCGCGGATGGCATTGATGGAGGTGAACGCGATGGTCGCCAGCGAGGTACCTACCGCCATATGGGTAAGTACGTCCGGAGAGAAGCCCTGTACGGCAAAACTGTAGACCAGCACCGGGACGATGATCATGCCGCCACCGACACCAAACAGACCTGCCAGGGTGCCGGCAAAGCCGCCCAGTATGAGATAAATCAGAAATTCCACAGTTTTTGTTCCCGCTCCTGATCTCTGCAAAAGCCGCGCCGCCGGGCACCGCTCACAAGCCGGTTAGTGTACTTGAAAACAGCCGCGTTTCCCCTCCCCGCATTGACCGGGCTACACTGCCCGGACCATTGGAGATGATCTATGTGCCTGATTGCTTTTGCCTGGCGGACTGCCGGACAGCCGTTAGTAATGCTTGCCAATCGTGATGAATTTCATGCCCGCCCTACCCGCGCCGCCACCTTCTGGACTGAAGAGGGCCAGCCTGAGCTGCTCGCCGGCAAGGATCTTGAAGCCGGCGGAACCTGGATGGGAGTTACCCGGGCGGAGCGCTTTGCGGCCCTCACCAACATCCGCTCACCTGGTGCGCGTCAGGGTCCCCGCTCCCGCGGCGACCTGGTGACCGGCTACCTTGCGGGCGATCAGCCACCCGACGTTTTTCTTGAACAGCTGAAGCAGCAGTTGGGCGACTACGCCGGCTTCAACCTGCTGCTGGGCGACCGTCACCAGCTCTGGCATTTCAACAGTCTCGAAGGCCGACCCGTTGCATTGCCGCCTGGGGTCTACGGCCTGTCCAACGATTCGCTCGACAGTCATTGGCCAAAACTGGAGACACTGCGAGACAGGCTCAGCAAGGCCGGCCCTGATGCTGATACCGAACAGCTGCTCGAACTGCTCGCTGATAGTCAGCGCTACCCGGATGAGTTGTTACCGCACACCGGTATCGATCCGGACTGGGAGCGTGCATTGTCCGCCGCGTTCATTGTCGGTGATACCTATGGCACCCGCGCCAGCACCGTACTGCGCATTGCGCCGGGCGGCAGAATCGAATTCAGGGAGAAACGCTTCGGCAGCATGGGTACTCCGCTCGGGGAGTCGACCTGGGAATTCGGCGCGGACCGACCGGATCACCGCGCCTGAGTCAGCACCTTGCCAAGGCCCATATTGCGTAGCGCCAGATGCAGGGTGCTCTGGACCAGATAGGGGTTATCCAGCTCAATGACCTCATCGAGCAAAGCCTTGGCATCGCTGAGAGTGATCTGGCGCAGCAGCCATTTGACCTTGGGCAGATTGGTGGCGTTCATCGACAGCACATCGCAGCCCATTGCCATCAACAATACCGCCGCCGCAGGATCACCCGCCATCTCGCCGCATACGCTCATGGGCTTGCCCGCGACGCGGCAGGCGTCCGCTATCTTGACTAATGCCTGCAGCACCGCCGGGTGCAGAGAATGGTACAGGTCGGCTACCCGTGGATTGTTGCGGTCCACCGCCAGCAGATACTGCGTCAGATCGTTGGTGCCGACCGACAGGAAGTCGACCATCTGCACCAGTTCGCGTGCCTGATACACCGCTGCCGGCACCTCAATCATGACGCCGACCGGGGGCATGTGCACCTTCACGCCTTCATCGCACACTTCGCTGTAGGCCCGGTGAATCAGGTGCAGCGCCTCTTCTACCTCATACACACTGCTGATCATCGGCAACATGATGCGCAGGTTATCCAGCCCTTCGCTGGCCTTGAGCATGGCGCGGGTCTGAACCAGAAAGATCTCCGGATGATCGAGCGTCACGCGGATGCCGCGCCAGCCAAGGAAGGGGTTGTCTTCCTTGATTGGAAAATACGTCAGCGCCTTGTCGCCGCCGATATCAAGACTGCGCATGGTGACCGGCAGCGGGTGAAAGGCCTCCAGTTGCGCCCTATAGGTTGCCTGCTGTTCCTTTTCGCTGGGAAAGCGGTCCTGGATCATGAAGGGCACTTCGGTGCGATACAGCCCTACCCCTTCGGCGCCACGATCCAGCGACCTGGCCACGTCCGCCAGCAAACCGGTATTCACCCACAAGGGCATGCGATGCCCATCCAGGGTTATGCAGGGCACCTCATTGAGCTTCTCCAGCCCCTGGATCAGCTCGCGCTCCTCGCGAACCAGCTCATAGTAATGGCGGCGCAGTTCGGCGGACGGGTTGGAATAGACTTCGCCGTGGTTACCGTCAACGATCAGCTCCATACCATCAACACGGGTGTACGGCAGATCCACCGCGCCCATTACCGTGGGAATGCCCATCGCACGCGCCAGAATCGCCACGTGGGAGCTGCCCGAACCCAGCACAGAGACCAGCCCGACCAGCTTGTCCTTTGGCACTTCACCCAGCATTACCGGAGATAGTTCTTCGCTGACCAGAATGGTGTTGTCGGGGAACACCAGCTCCCGCTTACCGGCTTCCTGCAGATACGCCAGAATCCGCCGTCCCAGATCCTTGACGTCCGAGGCGCGCTCACGCAGGTAGGGGTCGTCCATCATCTCGAACCGATTGACGTGGGCATTGACCACATCGCGCAGCGCGCCCTGGGCCCATTGGCCGTTGCGGATCCCGGTGGTTATCTCGTTACCCAGCGCAGAGTCGTCGAGCATCATCTGGTACACATCGAACAGTGCCAGCTCTTCGGGCCGCAGCTGCGAGGAAAGCCGACGAGACAATGTCTGCATGTCGTTGCGCACTGCCTCGAGGGCGCGTTGCAGCAGCGCCAGCTCTGCCTCCAGGTCGACGACCGGCTTGTCCGGAACTGACGCCAGATCAGCAGGCGGCAACACCACGACCGCCTGGCCGATGGCGACACCCGGCGCGCCGGGCACCGCAACAAAACGGGTGTCCTGAACGGCTTCGCCACCCCAGCCGAGGCCACGGATCGAACCGGTCGCCTCCGCATGCGCGATGACCCCGGCGAGCTGGGCGCTCATGGTCACCAGGAAAGATTCTTCGCCCTCATCAAACTGGCGGCGCTCTTTCTGCTGAACCACCAACACACCCATCACCCGACGGTGATGGAGTATGGGAACACCCAGAAAGGAGGCGAAACGCTCTTCGCCAGTCTCGGCAAAATAGCGGTACTTGGGGTGGGCGGCAGCGTCTTCGAGGTTAACCGGCTCTTCCCGATTACCGACATAACCAACCAGACCTTCGTTGCTGGCCAGGCTGACCCGGCCCACCGCGTCCGGATTGAGGCCCTTGGTTGCCATCAGAACGTAACGTCCGGCACCTGGCTCAAAAAGGTAAACCGAGCACACTTCCGTGCCCATGGTTTCGCGGACCTGCTCGACGATAATGTTCAGGGCAGTGGCCAAATCCTTTGCCGAGTTGACCTCCTGAACGATTCGCCGCAGCGTGGTCAGCATGCTTAACATTCGTATAACTCGCCAATGGGTAATCGCGGCGCCAGCTCTTTCATCGCGCGGCGGTACACGTCCCGTTTGAAGGGTACGACCTGCCCCAGCGGATACCAGTAGCTGACCCAACGCCAGCCGTCGAATTCGGGTTTGGGGGTTTTGGTCATGCAGACTCGCGCCTCGTCAGTCTTGAGCCGCAACAAAAACCACTTTTGCTTCTGACCTACACAGATGGGTTGTGAATGACTGCGAATGAGCCGCTGCGGCAGACGATAGCGCAGCCAACCACGAGTGCAGGCAAGAATCTCGACGTCCTCGGGCATCAGCCCGACTTCCTCGTGCAATTCACGATAAAGGGCTTGTTCAGGACTCTCGTTGCGTTGAATACCGCCCTGGGGAAACTGCCAGGCATCCTGACCGATTCGCCGCGCCCATAGCACCTGCCCCAACCCATTGGTCAGGATAATGCCTACATTTGGACGGAAACCATCGGGGTCGATCACAGCCTTTATCCTTACTCGGGTGTCACCGCATTGTTCCACAAAGACGCGCAGCGCAGCAATTGCATAAATAGCCTGCAGCTCAAGCATTTGGCGTGCGCCTGGATTATCCTTGTGGCCTTGATCCCAACCTTACAGGAGTGCACCGTGCCACTGGCCATTTTTGACCTCGACAACACACTGCTCGGCGGCGACAGCGATCACGCCTGGGGCGAGTTCGTCGTCGATCAGAACATCGTAGACGCTGCCACCTACCAGGAGCGCAATGATCAGTTCTTCAACGATTACCTGGCCGGGCGACTGGATATCGAGGTGTACCTTAACTTCTGCCTGCAGATGCTCGGCGAACACCCCGAGGAGCATCTGGACGCCTGGCATCAGCAATTCATGAGGGACATGATCGATCCGATCATGCTGCCGAAGGCCATCGAGTTGATCGAGGAGCACCGCAAAGCGGGGGATACGCTGATGATCATCACGGCCACCAACCGCTTCGTGACCGGCCCGATCGCAGCCAGGCTGGGCATTGAAATTTTGTTGGCCACTGAATGCGAGCGCGCCGACGGCCGTTATACCGGCAGGACCACCGACATTCCCTGCTTCAGGGAAGGCAAGGTCACGCGCCTGGAGCGCTGGCTGATGGAGAACGATCAAAGCCTGGATGGAGCGTGCTTTTACAGTGACTCATACAACGATCTGCCGTTGCTGAGCATGGTCGATCGTCCCGTGGCGGTTGATCCCGACGAGAAGCTGCGTGCGCATGCGAAGGACAAGGGCTGGGAGATAATCAGTCTGCGGGATTGAGGGTTTCCGTCATCCTCGGAAACCCTGGGCGTCCTGCGGACGCCAATCGCGGCGGGTCGCCCCTCCCACAAAATAGATCTGAGATCACCATCACCTTTTGTGGCGTGACTGGGGCGCCGAACCGTCACGGCGATCTGGCCGCGGGCCCCAAAGCACTAGTTCAGACCGGTAGCACTCGGCAGAAGAAGGCTTTGATATAGCCGGTTTCGGGAATGGCCGGGTGTAGCGGGTGATCCGGGCCCTGGAAGCCGCGCTCAGTGATAACCAGATTCCGGTCCAGGTGGCGGCTGCCAGCAAGCAGCGTGTCACGCAGGCGGTCTTCGGCGAGGTGCATGGAGCAGGAGGCTGAGACCAGAATGCCGTCCTTGTTGAGCAGGCGCATCGCTTGCTCGTTCAGCCGGCGGTAAGCCGCTTCGCCATTGCGGATGTCCTTGCGCTTCTTGATGAAGGCAGGCGGATCAGCAATGACCACGTCGAACTTCTCGCCGCTGGATTTCAACTCGCGCAGGGCCTCCAGCACATCACCTTCAACGATTGACATCTTGTCCGCCACACCATTGAGCGATGCATTGTGCTCGACCAGATCCAGCGCCGGCGCCGAACTGTCCACACACATCACTTCGCTGGCACCGAAGGCTGCTGCCTGCACGCCCCAGCCGCCGATATAGCTGTACAGATCCAGCACGCGCTTACCGGCAACATAAGGCTGCAGACGGGCGCGGTTCATGCGGTGATCGTAGAACCAGCCGGTTTTCTGACCGGTCCAGACTGGCGCTTCGAAATGCACACCGTTCTCCTCCAGCGCGACCCGTTCCGGTACCTCGCCATGTACCGCCTCCACCACGGACGGCAGATCCTCAGCAGCACGCGCCGCGCCGTCGTTCTTGAACAGAATGCCGGCCGGCTTGAAGACCTGGACCAGCGCCTCGATGATAGCTTCGCGCGCCCGCTCCATGCCCGGGGTGGCAATCTGCACGACGAGGTAATCAGCGAAGCGATCGACAACCAGGCCGGGCAACAGGTCAGAGTCGCCATATACCACGCGGTAGAAGGGCTTATCGAACAGTCTCTCACGCAGGCTCAACGCGATCTTGAATCGATGCACCAACAGTGACTTGTCCAGTGGCGTGCCAGCGTCACGGCTATGCAGCCGGGCACAGATCAGATTATTAGGGCTGACCGTGGCCAGGCCGAGAAACTTGCCCGTACTGGTTTCAATGCGCACTTCCTGTCCCGACTCGAGCACCGTCAACGGAGTCTGGACTGTATCTACCTCATTACTGAACACCCAGAGGTGTCCGCCTTTTATACGGCGATCACTGTTGGATTTCAGACGCAGACTGGGGAGATTCATTGCGGACTCCTGGATGATGGATCGGCAGAACATTCTGTCGGGGCGGCATTATACAGATGCTTGGCCTGCAATTGTCTGGAGATGTGTGCGAGGCTGTTGCCGGCGATCCGACTGATCGCACGGAACGACCAGCCACCCAGCGCCTCGAATATCTCGCTCGGTCCGATTATGATGACCAGAGCCCGGATCGGCTTGCCGTCATAATGATCAGCACCCAGCCGCACCCAACAAGACGCACTCAACAGGAGCTCTACCATGAACACGCCGCTCGTACTGACAGTCATATCCGCCGACAAGCCCGGCTTGGTGGAAAGCGTTGCCCAGACCATCAGCCAGCACGGCGGCAATTGGCTGGAGAGCCGCATGTCGCGCATGGCCGGTCAGTTTGCCGGGATACTGCTGGTGGACATCGCTGAAGACAAGGTCGAACCCCTGCGGGTGGATCTGGAAGGTCTGACCAGCCTGGGTATCAACGTCCAGGTAGCGATCAGCGGTCAGGCGGAACAACCCGAACAGCACCTGCTCCGCCTGAATCTGGTGGGCAATGATCGGCCAGGTATTGTGCACGAGGTGTCGGGTGTACTGGCGCGGCATGGCGTCAATGTCGAAGAGCTGCTTACCGAGTGCGCGCCTGCACCCATGAGTGCAGACGTGCTGTTCAAGGCCGAAGCGCGATTGGGCGTATACCCGCAGACGGATCTGGTCGCGTTACGTAACGATCTGGAAAATCTTGCAGACGACTTGATGGTTGAATTGACCGACCTCTGAAGGACCGCGCCGGCGCCTGCTCAATCGTGCTCGAGTGAGGCGTCATCCTTGAACAGATACTTGCGCAGCTGTTCATCGAAGACAGGGTCACGGCGGCGGATCCATTCGAGCACCATCGCCGCGTGTTCTTTCTCTTCGTCACGGTTGTGCTCCAGCAAGCCACGCAGCTCCGGATCCTTGCAGGCGTCCATGCGCTGGTTGTACCAGTCAACGGCTTCAAGCTCTTCCATGAGCGATACAATCGCACGATGCATATCGCGAGTCTTGTCAGTCAGCTCAGCTATGGGCTCGTGGTAACCTTCATTGGACATGTGTTTCCCCTGTTCTATTGGTCTTGGTCTCCCTCAGACTGCCTAACCCGTGGTTAGTGCCACGGCTGGGCCAGCCAGACTGGTTGACTAGCGACCTATATAGCCTGGATTGAAGATAACCTCGTCACCCTTGATCATTTCGAAGATGTCCCGGGCAGGGATGGCCGGATCTTCCCAGTCGGCGGCGCGATCTTCTTCGGAGACCAGGGGACCGACTGAATGCTTTCCTATATGAGTGCGCATGCCGCCCGGCGCTGCGACAAAGACCTTGATATTGTCTTCCTCAAGCTCCACAGCGACGCTCTGGAACAGCCCATGAAGGGCATGTTTGCTGCCTGAGTAATGTCCAAGTCCGGAGGGACCGGCACGCATACCCAGGATCGACGAGACATTGAGAATAGTGCCGCCGCCCTGTTCGCGCATAATGGGTATCACCCGCTGCGTAAGATCAGCATAGGCCCAGTAGTTGACCTCGAACATATGTTTGGCCTGACCGATATCCATCTGTTCGAGTGTCGCCAGATAGGAATAGCCGGCGTTATTGAACAGGTAGTCGATCTGTCCGTAATGCTTCATGGCCGCTTCGATCACCTGCGGCCGCTGCTCCGGGTCGGCCAGGTCGGCCTCCACGACCACTGCTTGACCACCCTGGGTGCGGATCTGCTCGGCCAGTTGTTCGGAGGGTGCCGGGCGCATATCCACCAGCACCAGACGCATGCCTTCCTTCGCCCCCAGCAGGGCCAGTTCGCGGCCGAGGCCATGACTGGAACCGGTAATAATAGCGACCTTACCGTGCATCCCCGCTTCCTCGGCGTATGCCGGCGCAACGACCTGCAGAGAAACGAAGAGCAATAGCAGGCTCGCCCATAGCGCAGGGATCCGCCTGCCGGTAACAGCCATGGATGGCGATGAGCAGGTCATGGGTGTCTCCTTGAACAAGTGCGTGCCGGACCGGCAATGAAACATTTCGAAGTAGCGCTGCCAATAAAGTTCCAACTTACCTCACCATTCGTCTAATGGTCCACAGCTCCGGAGCGTTTGGGCATGATGCGCGCATAGACGCCCTGAATACCCTGCTACACGAGCCTGACACTGGAGCCCTGAGGTATCCTCAGCGCTGGATTGATGTCGGCTTCCCCTGCTGAGGCAACTGTATTGAACCGCAATCTTCTCGCACTCACCACAGCCACCTGCGCGATTGGCACCCAGACCTTCGTGTTTGCCGGCCTGCTGATAGAGCTGGCCGCCGACTTTGGCATCAGTGCGACCACCGGTGGCTACCTCGCTGCAGCCTACGCGCTGACCTATGCCGTCACCGCCCCCTTTATTGCACTGCGCACCGGCCGCCTGGAACGCCGACGCCTGCTCTGGATGGCGCTGACCGTACTGGGCTGTATCAATCTGGTGGCCTCGCTGGCCGGCACCTTCGGCCAGTTGATCGGTCTGCGGATCGTCGCCGGGCTCGCGGCCACCCTGGTGATTCCAGTGGTTCCCGCCGTGGTCGCCAGTCTGTTCCCGCCGGAAAAACGTGCCTCGGCGCTGGCGACGGTAATGGGCGGCATGGTCATCGCCTTTCTGTTTGGCATGCCAGCCGGCAGTCTCATCGGCGGTTACTTTGGCTGGCGCTCAACCTTCCTGCTCGCGTCCGTGCTGTGCTTCAGCTCGGCCCTGGCCATTCGGTTCACCCTGCCCCGCGTCGTCAGTCAGGATCACACCGGCTGGGCGCTCCTGTTAAAGGGCTGGCAGCCACCGGTGCGGCGACTGCTACTGATGACGCTGACTGCCTTCAGCGCCACCTTCTGCGTCATTCCCTATATTGCCCCGGTAATGGAGACCATCATAGGCAGCACCAGCAAGGTAGCCCTCTCGCAAATGCTGGTGGGCGTTGGCGCGATATTCGGCATCGTCATCGCTGGCAAGTTTGCCTCAGCCGAGCATGCCGGGCGATTACTGAAATGCATCTTCATGATCATCGCTCTGACCCAGCTGCTCTATCTGTGCTCCATGCTCTGGCTGAACGGGCTCGGTCTGTACAGCTGGCTGGGACTGGGGTCGGCGGTGCTGCTGGGTTCCGCTGCACTGTTCACCATAAGCCCACTTGTCCAGGCGCAACTGATGGACGCGGCGCCTCAGGCGCGGCAGGTCGTGATGGCGCTCAATGGCTCGATGATGTTCCTCGGTCAGGGCGCTGGTGCAGCGCTTGGCGCGCAGGTTACCCAGAGCTTCTCACTGCCCATGATTGGGCTGGCCGGCATGCTGGTGGCGCTGATTGGTCTGGCCAGCGCCTATCGGCTGCAACACTCCAGAGGTGCGACAGCGAACCAGCCTGCAGGTTGAACATCCTGCCCGCCCCGACAGCGAGCCAACCAGGGACTAATCTGCGCTGCCAACCAGGCGTGCCAGTTCCATGGTGCGGTTGGCATAGCCCCACTCGTTGTCATACCAGGCGTAGACCTTGACCTGGGTACCGTTGATTACCATGGTCGATAATGCGTCGATGATCGAGGAGCGCGGGTCGGTTCGATAATCGATGGATACCAATGGTCGCTCCTCATAGCCCATGATCCCCTTCAACTCGCCCTCGGCAGCGGCCTTGAACCAGGCATTGACCTGCTCGGCGGTGGTCGGCCCTTCCATCTCGAACACACAATCGGTCAGCGAGGCGTTGGCGATGGGCACCCGTACCGCCTGGCCATTGAGTTTGCCCTTGAGCTCGGGAAAGATTTCGGCGATGGCTGCAGCCGAACCGGTGCTGGTGGGGATCAAACTCAGACCGGCGGCGCGGGCCCGGCGTATATCCTTGTGCGGTTTATCAAGGATGCCCTGACTGTTGGTCGGCCCGTGAATGGTGGTGATCGAGCCGTGGCGAATGCCGAGTTGCTCCTGCAGTACCTTGACCACCGGTGCCAGGCAATTGGTGGTGCACGAGGCTGCACTGACCACGCGATACCGCTCGCGATCATACAGATGCTCATTGACGCCCATCACGATGTTCAGTGCGCCCTCATCCTTCACCGGCGCGCTGACCACCACACGCTTGACGCCCTGATCCAGGTAGCCCTGCAGAGCCGACATCTTCTTGTTGACGCCGCTGGACTCGATGACCAGATCGCAATCCGACCAGTCGGTATCGGCGATTGCGCGATTGGCGGCCAGCCGCACAGTCTTGCCGCCGATCACCAGCCCGGCGGCTTCGGCACTCGCTTCATACTGCCAGCGCCCGTGAATGGAGTCGAAATTGAGCAAATGAGCGTGGGTCGCCGCATCACCGGAGGGATCATTGATCTGCACAAACTCCACATCCGGCCAGTCCCAGGCGACGCGCACCGCCAACTTGCCGATACGGCCGAAGCCGTTGATGCCTACTTTGATGGTCATACCTGCCCCCTGAAAGTTGATCAGTCGGCCCGCCAGCGAGCAGACCGCAACAACCAGTATGGACGTCCTCAGATATTACGCAGATTGATCCGTCGGGAATCGGTCGATTACAACAGCAGCAGTGTCGCCAGGCCGAGAAAGGCAAAGAAGCCGACGACGTCGGTCACGGTAGTGAGGATAACGCTGCCGGCGAGCGCCGGATCGATGCCGAAACGTTGCAGTATCAACGGAATCGCGAGCCCAGCCAGCGCCGCGCAGAGCAGGTTAAGCAGAACCGCGGCGCCGATGATGCCGCCGATTTGCACGCTGCCAAACCATAAATAGGCTAACCCTGCGACCACTATCGCCCATATCAGGCCGTTCAACAGGCCGATGCCCATCTCCTTGCCGAGCAGTACCTTGGCGTTACCGCCCTCGACCTGCCCCAGCGCCAGACCGCGAATCACCAGCGTCAGCGTCTGACTCCCGGCAATCCCGCCCATGCTGGCAACAATCGGCATCAACACCGCCAGGGCAACGATCTGTTCAAGCGTCGCCTGAAACTGACCGATGACCCAGGCCGCGAGAAAAGCGGTTGCCAGATTGATTGCCAACCACACCGATCGCCGACGGGTACTGGTCAGCACTGGCGCAAACATATCGGTCTCGTCGTTCAGACCGGCCATGTTCATCAGCGCACGTTCGGAATGCTCACGGATGATGTCCATCACGTCATCCACCGTGATGCGCCCGAGCAGGCTGCCCTGCTCGTCCACCACCGCCACCGAGAGCATGTCCAGATCCTCGAATCGCCGCGCCACATCCTGACTCGACATCTGCACATTCAGCGCTTCGAAGTCTTCGTCCATGACGTCGCGCACCTTGGCTTCCGGCGCGCTGGTCACCAGGCGGCTCAGGCGCAGCACGCCGAGATAATGGTTATGGCGGTCGACCACCATCAGCTTGTCGGTATGGTCGGGCAGATCCTCAAGCAGACGCAGATAACGCTGGATCGAGCTGACCTGCACATCGGCGCGTACGGAGATATGGTCAATGTTCATCAAACCACCGGCCGACTCCTCCGGGTAGGACAACATCGACACCAGCTGTTTGCGCTTGCGCTCGTCCATCGACAGCAGCAGGCGGCGGCCACGCCCATGGGGCAACGCCTGGATCAGGTCGACCAGATCGTCCAGATCAAGCTTGCGGACCGCTGCGATCAGCTCATCCTCGCCCATTTCAAGAGCCAGCTTGGCGCGCACTTCCTCATGCAGCTGAACCAGAATCTTGCCGGCACGCTCGCTGTCCAGCATGTCCCAGACGGCGCTACGCTCCGGTGGCGGCAGCGCTTCCAACAGACCCGCAGCCTTGGCCGGATGCATATCGCGAAAGACCCTGCCGACACGCTTGAACTTGCCGGCCTCCAGGGCTTCACGCACGCGGCCTATCTGGGTGGACTCGACCTTGTCCTGCTGCAGCACCTGTTCCAGCTCGTCGAAATGCGGCTCGCGCTGCAACTCCAGCGCATGCTGCGGGCCCAGATGGCTGAGGATGGCTGCTTCATTCTCGTCGGATACCTGCTGCCATACCGCCCGGCGATCGACCGGGGGCAGCACCTCGAGCAAACTGGCGATTTTGGCCGGATGGATATCGCGCAGCAGTTTGCGCAGCTTCTTCCGCTTGCCTTCGGCCAGAGCGGTATAGATGCCATCAAACTCGGTCGGGGTAATCTCAGGCGGCGTTTCGGTCATATCGGCGAGCTCGAATCATGCATGGAACGACAGAAGAACAACAATATCATGCCCACCGAGGGTCGCATCCGATGCGTCGAACGCATCACCGGCATGAGAGCAGCAGCAGGCAAGCGCTCGGCCCGGACGCGGACAGAGCGCTTGCGATCGTCCCTGATCAGTCCTGATAGGCTTCGATTGGCGGGCAAGCGCAGAACAGGTTGCGATCACCGTATACATTGTCGATGCGGTTAACGCTGGGCCAGAACTTGTTGGCTGCCACCCAGGGACGTGGGAATACGGCCTGCTCGACGGAATAGCTACGCTCCCACTTGCCGGTGATATCGGCCAGTGTATGCGGCGCGTTGTGCAGCGGATTGTCCTCGGCGCTCCATTCGCCCTTCTCGACGCGGCTGATTTCACTGCGAATGGTCAGCATGGCATCGACAAACCGGTCGAGTTCGGCCTTGGATTCGCTTTCGGTCGGCTCGATCATCAGCGTGCCCGCCACCGGGAAGGACATGGTCGGCGCATGGAAACCAAAATCCATCAAGCGCTTGGCAACGTCCTCCTCGGTGATACCGGAGGCAGCCTTGAGCGGGCGGATGTCGATGATGCACTCGTGGGCAACGCGCCCATTACGGCCGCTGTAGAGCACCGGATAGGCTTCCCCGAGACGCCTGGCCAGGTAGTTGGCATTGAGGATCGCCATCTGGGTAGCGCTGCGCAGGCCCTGCGCGCCCATCAACGCGATATAGGTCCAGCTGATCGGCAGGATGCTCGCACTGCCCCAGGGCGCCGCGCTGACAGCGCCGTTACTCGGATCAGGTCCTTCCAGTGGCACCACAGGGTGATTGGCTACATAGGGCGCGAGGTGCGCCTTGACACCAATCGGGCCCATGCCGGGCCCGCCGCCGCCGTGCGGAATGCAGAATGTCTTGTGCAGGTTCATGTGCGACACGTCTGCCCCGATATCCGCCGGGCGGGTCAGGCCGACCTGCGCATTGAGGTTGGCGCCGTCCATATACACCTGGCCGCCATGCTCGTGAATGATCCGACAAATCTCACCGATACCCTCCTCGTACACCCCGTGGGTCGAGGGATAGGTGATCATCAGACAGGATAGGTTCTCGGCGTTATCCACCGCCTTCTGCCGCAGATCCTCGATATCGACATTGCCCTGATCATCGCAGGCGACCAGTACCACGCGCATGCTCGCCATCATCGCCGAGGCCGGGTTGGTGCCATGGGCAGAGGTCGGAATCAGGCAGATATTGCGGTGTTCATCACCGTTGCCTTCGTGGAATTTGCGTATTGCCAGCAGCCCCGCGTATTCGCCCTGGGCGCCGGAATTCGGTTGCATGCTGATGGCATCAAACCCGGTAATCGCTTTCAGCATGTCCTGCAACTCGTCGAGCATGATCCGATAGCCTTGGGCCTGCGCCAGCGGTGCGAACGGGTGCAGCTGGCCGAACTCAGGCCAGGTAATCGGGATCATCTCGGCGGTGGCGTTGAGCTTCATGGTGCAGGAGCCCAGCGGAATCATCGAATGATTCAATGCCAGATCCCTGTTCTCCAGCGACTTGATGTAACGCAGCATCTCCGTCTCGGAGTGATAGCTGTTGAACACCGGGTGGGTGAGGAATGCCGACTGTCGGCGCAGGCCAACCGGAATACCCATCTCGCTACCCATGACCTGGTTATCGAGCGCAGCCACATCGACAGCCTCGCCGTCATTCACGAACACCGCGAGCAACTGCTCGACCGTCAGACGCGTGCTGGACTCATCCAGGCTGACGCCCAGCGAATCGGCATCGATCATCCGCAGGTTGATACGTGCCTGGCGTGCACGTTGGACGATCTCACGGGCCTTGCCGGGTACCTTGAGGGTCAAGGTGTCGAAGAAGTGCGTGTTGGCGCGCTGGATACCCTTGGCTTCCAGACCCGTAGCCAGAATAGCGGTCAGCCGCTGGACCCGCTGGGCAATGGTCTTCAGACCCTCAGGGCCATGGTAAACCGCGTAGAAGCTGGCGATATTGGCCAGCAGAACCTGGGCGGTAC
This sequence comes from Pseudomonas saliphila, assembly GCF_008638345.1. Classification (GTDB taxonomy): domain Bacteria; phylum Pseudomonadota; class Gammaproteobacteria; order Pseudomonadales; family Pseudomonadaceae; genus Halopseudomonas; species Halopseudomonas saliphila. The sequence continues at coordinate 110,405 of NZ_VTVA01000008.1, forward strand.
AGATATTGGAATTGGCCTTCTCGCGGCGGATATGCTGCTCGCGGGTTTGCAGTGCCATGCGCAACGCGCGGTTGCCACGCGTATCCACCGAGACGCCAATGATCCGGCCCGGCATGGCGCGTTTGAACGCATCACGGGTAGCGAAGAAGGCAGCGTGCGGCCCGCCATAGCCCATGGGTACGCCGAAACGCTGGGCAGAACCGAACACCACATCAGCGCCGAGCTCACCGGGAGGCGTCAGCAGTACCAGACTCAGCAGGTCAGCTGATACACAGGCCAGCGCCTTTTGCGCATGTGCGGCGTCGATCAGTGGCTTGAGATCATTGATTTCGCCCCAGGTATTGGGGTACTGGAACAGCGCACCGAATACCTCGTACTGTCCGAAATTGGCAACATCGTCGACCGCCAGCTCGAAGCCAAACGCCTCGGCACGGGTGCGGACCACGGAAATAACCTGGGGGTGACAGTCGTGATCGACAAAGAACAGGTTGCTCTTGTTCTTGGCGACGCGCTTGGCCAGGGCCATGGCTTCAGCGGCGGCGGTCGCTTCATCCAGCAGCGAGGCACTGGCCAGCTCCATGCCGGTCAGATCGATGGTCAGTTGCTGAAAATTCAACAGGGCTTCAAGACGCCCCTGGGCAATTTCGGGCTGATAGGGGGTATAGGCGGTATACCAGCCGGGATTTTCCAGCACATTGCGCAGGATGACATTCGGCAACAGGGTCCCGTGATAGCCCATACCGATGCACGAGGTAAACACCTGATTACGGCTGGCAATCCCCTTGAGATAACTCAGCACCTCAGCCTCGCTACGCGGGCCGGCCATGTCCAGCGGGTCCGTACGCAGAATGCTGCCTGGTACCGTCTGACCGATCAGTTCGTCCAGCGACCCGACCTCCAGCGCCTCCAGCATCGCCTGTTGTTCGGCCGCATCGGGGCCAATATGACGGCGGATGAAGTCGTCGGTCTGTTCCAGATCGGTAAGGCTTGGTGCATTGCTCATGGGGTTACCTGTTGAAAATAGGAAACGGTCGTGCATAGGAAATGGGGACCACGCACAGGAAAACGCGCAGAAGGGCAGCCAAGGGAGCCGGCAGCTGCGCGATTGACTCTGCGCCAATGGCACTGACAGAGCTAGCCAGCATGCAGTCTGAGACGGCTGGCTAGCTCCGGGGCGGTGCCGGCTGCATCAATATCTCAGATTGACGCGCCGTAGGCCTCGGCGTCCATCAGCTTGTCCAGCTCACTGCTGTCAGTCGGCTTGATCTTGAAGAACCAGGCGCCGGCGTAGGGTTCACTATTGACCAGCTCCGGCGTATCGCCCAGGGCTTCATTGAAAGCAATCACTTCACCACTAACCGGTGCATAGATGTCTGAAGCGGCTTTTACCGACTCCACCACGGCGCATTCTTCGCCGGCGGTCACAGTGCGACCCACTTCGGGTAATTCGACAAAGACCACATCACCCAGCAAGTCCTGAGCATGATCGGTAATGCCCACGGTAATGGTGCCGTCGGCTTCCAAACGGGACCATTCGTGGCTTGCGGCGTAACGTAAATCGGCGGGGATATTGCTCATGGGGCTGTCCTCAGGAAAAGTGAAACTTAATCGAATAGTGGCTTGCCGTTACGTACGAAGCCAGGCTTGATCACCCGTACGGGGAGCTGCTTGCCGCGGATCTCGACCTTTGCATGATCGCCGGTGGCGCGCGGCACCCGAGCCAGAGCAATCGACACACCCAGCGTAGGGGAAAAACTGCCACTGGTGATCTCGCCCTCGCCAATACCCTCGACAATCACCTTCTGATGACCGCGCAGCACCGCGCGCTCAGACAGCACCAGGCCTACCAGCTTGGGTTGATCACCGGCGTCGCGCTGGGCTTCGAGTGCTTCACGGCCAATAAATTCGCGCTCGCCGGGCTCCCAGGCAATGGTCCAGGCCATGTTGGCGGCCAGCGGCGATACCGACTCGTCCATATCGGAGCCGTACAGGTTCAGACCGGCCTCCAGACGCAGCGTGTCCCGCGCGCCCAGGCCACAGGGCTTGCAGCCGGCGGCCAGCAGGGCATCCCACAGATCGGCAATCTGGTCGGCGGGGAGAATGATCTCGAGGCCGTCTTCACCGGTATAACCGGTGCGGGCGATAAACCAGTCGCCGTCGGCCAGTCCCTGGAAGGGTTTGATGTCATTGATCAGCGCGCCGCGAGTGTCGCTGACGACACTGGCGGCCACTTCACGGGCCCGTGGACCCTGGACAGCAAGCATCGCCAGATCTGAACGCTCGGTCAGGGTAACAGCGAATTCCTCTGCCTGGGCGTGCATCCAGGCAAGGTCTTTCTCACGCGTCGCAGCGTTGACCACCAGACGGTAGCCACCCTGCATCAGATAGACAATCAGGTCATCAATGACGCCGCCCTGCTCGTTCAGCATGGCAGTGTAGAGTGCCTTGCCGGCAAGCGTCAGGCGGCTTACATCATTGGCCAGGAGATACTGAAGGTAGCCCTTCGCCTCAGTGCCGGTGACGTCCACAACGGTCATGTGCGAGACATCGAACATACCCACATCCTGGCGGACCTGATGATGTTCTTCGATCTGGGAGCCGTAGTGCAAAGGCATGTCCCAGCCACCAAAGTCGACCATCTTGGCGCCAGCGGCGACATGCTGATCATACAGGGGAGTGCGCGAGCCCATTCAGTCTTCCTTAAATCAAGGGTGATTCAGTGGGGGCGATTGTAGCCACAAACCGCCATCCTGTGCAGCCCTTGCGCGGCACCGCCGATCGACCGAGCACTCGGCAGCCGGCAAAGCAGCCTGAGGCAGCCGCGCGTTGGAACGGCTGGGGACCGATCTAACGCCGGCCAGTGCGACGGATCAGAACGATCACGGGGAGCAATCCAGCGAGTACCAGCGTCAATGCCGGAAGCGAGGCACGCTGCCAATCGCCCTCGGTGGTGAGACCGTAAATCCGAACCGCCAGGGTATCCCAGCCAAAGGGCCGCATCAGTAGCGTAGCGGGCATTTCCTTGAGCACGTCAACAAATACCAGCAGCGCCGCACTGAGCGCGCCGGGCAGCAACAGCGGCAGATACACTCGCCAGAATACGCCCCAACCCGTCTGGCCCAGGCTTTGCGCAGCCTCCGGCAATGAGGGACGAATCCGCGCCAACGAGGTATCGATCGGGCCGTGCGCAACGGCCATGAAGCGAATCAGGTAGGCCAGCAGCAAGGCGAATACACTGCCCAGGAGCAACGGTGAGGGATTCTCGACGCCCAACGCCGCGCTCAGCGGAATCACCACCGTGTTATCCAGAAAGCTGAAGGCAAACATGATGCCCACAGCCAGTACCGAGCCTGGCAGGGCATACCCCAGGTTCGCCATCGCCACCGCGCTTCGCACCCGCCGTATGGGTTGCAACCGCCTGGCCAATGCAATCAGCGTGGCGAAGGTCACGGTTATCGCTGCTGCCATTGCCCCAAGCATCAGAGTGTTACGGATGATGCCCCAGTAGCGGCTATCCAGGTCATGGATACCGCTGTGTACCAACCAATAAATCAACTGGGCAACGGGAATGAAAAAGGCCAACGCGAGGACCGTCAAACAAAATCCGGTCGCCAGCCAGCCTCGATAGCCCTTCAGGTGGTACAGCGCGCCCTGCCTGGGTCGATCGACTCCAGGAAAACGCCGGCTGCCCTGAGCCCGCCGCTCGAGGAACAACGCCATGAACACAAAAAGCAGCAGCAGGCTCGCCAGCTGGGTAGCAGACTGGAGACTGAAGAAGCCGTACCAGGTCTTGTAGATGGCGGTGGTGAAGGTGTCATAGTTGAATACCGACACGGCGCCGAAGTCGGCCAGGGTTTCCATGATGGCCAACGCCGCGCCAGCACCGATCGCGGGGCGCGCCATGGGAATGGCGACCCGCCAGAATCCCTGCCAGGGCGTGTGACCGAGCACCCTCGACGCCTCCATCAGCCCCTTGCCCTGCGCAAGAAAGGCTCCGCGCGCGAGCATGTAAACATATGGATAGAACACCAGCGTCAGTACCAGCACGACACCGGAAGTTGAGCGGATGGAAAAGAACAGCCGGAAGTCGTTGCCGAACCAGTCGCGCAGCAGGCTCTGGAACGGACCGGAAAAGTCGAACAGCCCTACGCTGACAAAGGCCAGCACATAGGCCGGAATGGCAAACGGGAGCATCAGCGCCCAATCGAAAAACCGCCGTCCGGGAAACTCGCAGAGGCTGGTCAGCCAGGCCAGGCTCACCCCCAATACGATCACCCCTACGCCGACGCCCAGCACCAACACCAGGGTATTGCTGATCAGGCGCACCATCTGGGTCTGCAACAGATGCCCCCAGATCGACGTATCAATCGACTGCCAGCTAAGCAGCAGGACCAACAAGGGCATCATCACCAGGGCGGCGGACACATAGGCAATCAGCCGCCAACGGGGCATACGGGGAATCGAACGATGGGGCACAGCCACTCCAGGAGATGTGCGAAAAAAAACGCCCGGTCAGTGACCGGGCGTGCAGTATATCGGGAAAACCTGGCTTAAGGTCCTGCCTGGATCAATTCCAGCCCAGACGGTCCATCAGCATGATGGCTTCGGGCTGACGACGGCCTGCCACCTCAACGTTGATGGTGTCCGCCTTGAAATCACCCCAGGCTGCCACTTCCTTGGACGGCTCGATCGAATCGTTGGCAGGGAATTCCATGTTGATATCAACGAATACGCGCTGCGCTTCTTCGGTGGTCAACCACTCGATCAGCTTGACCGCTTCTTCTGGCTGATCAGCGTGTTTGGTGACACCAGCGCCGGAAATATTAACGTGAACGCCGCGGTCGTCCTGGTTTGGCCAGAACAGCGCGACTTTAACGCCGGGCTCTTCCTTGCTCAGACGGCCGAAGTAGTAGGTGTTGACGATCCCGACGTCACACTGCCCGGCGTCAATCGCCTTGAGCAGAGCCGTGTCATCGGAGAACACCGGAGCGGCCAGGTTCGCCACCCAGCCCTTGATGACGTCGCTGGTCTTCTCGGCACCGATTGATTCCAGCATGGTGGCAACAAGAGACTGGTTGTAGACCTTCTTGGAGGTGCGCAGGCACATGCGGCCTTTCCAGCTGTCATCAGCCAGTGCTTCGTAGGTGCTCAGCTCCTTCGGATCAACCCGCTCAGTCGAGTAGGCAATGGTACGGGCGCGCAGGGACAGGCCCGTCCACTGACCGCTTTCAGCGCGGTATTGAGCCGGAATATTCTCTTCGATCACCTTGGACTCCATCGGCTGGAACAGCTCCTGCTGCTCGGCCTGCCACAGGTTGCCCGCGTCCACGGTCATGAATATGTCCGCCGGCGTGTTGGCACCTTCGGCACGCAGACGCGCCATCAATGGGCCTTCGCGATCAGTGATGAACTTGATATCCACGCCGGTGTTCTTGGTGTATAGCTCGAATGCCGGCTGGATCAGATGCTCCTGACGGGACGAGTAAACCACCAGTTCTTTGGCTTGAGCCAGGCCAGTGAAGGCGGTCAGCGCGAGACTTGCGGCAACGATGGAACGCTTGGCGGACATGAGAGAGCCTCTCGTTAGGAATCAGAGGCTAGATGATAATGATTTCCGTTACCGGCCGCAATCACCAACTCAAGGCTTCTCTGCACGCAGCTGTGGATCGCGCGCCAGTTCAGGCAATGCTCCGGTCAAGCCCATGGCGCGGCGAATGATTCCGCCCTTGAGTACGTCCTGGCCATCCAGCAAACGCATGCCGGTATTGCGAATCCAGCGTAATGGCAAAGCATCGGCATCAAACAGCCGCTCGAATCCTTCCATCGCAGCCATCATCCCCAGATTGGCCCCCATACGCCGACGCTCGTAGCGTTGCAATACATGCAAAGAGGCAATGTCCTCCCCTCTTTCCAGTGCTGCGACAATGACGTCGTAGAGTTCGGCAACATCGAGCAGACCAAGGTTTACGCCCTGCCCCGCCAGCGGATGGATGCTGTGGGCAGCATCACCGATCAGCACCAGGCCGGGCACCGCATAGCGTTTGGCGTGGCGCTGGCGCAGCGGGATTCGACGTCTTGGATCAGCTGCCAGAATCTCGCCAAGCCGGCCTTCGAAGGCTGCAGCCAGCTCAAGCCTGAAGGCCTCGTCATCCAGCGCCATGATATCGGCGGCCAGCTCAGGCTTGAGCGACCAGACAATCGAGCAATAATGCGCGCCATCACGGTCCGGCAAGGGCAGCAACGCCAGCGGCCCGGAAGGCAGGAAGCGTTGCCAGGCGGTGTCGTCGTGGGGCTTCTCGGTACGCACGGTGGTGACTATCGCATCGTGCAGATAATCCCATTCACGCATGTCGAACCCGTACAGCTCGCGCACCTGGGACCGCGCGCCGTCGGCCGCCACGATCAGCGGCGCGCACAGGCGCTCGCCGCCAGCCAGCATGACGCGCCAGCCGTCTTCCTCGCGCACCAGCCCTTCAACGCTCTGACTGCCAAACAGGGTGACTGCGGTGCCGGCAAGACTGTCCAGCAGTGCCTGTTGAATCCGGTAATTCTCGACGATATGCCCGAGCCGCACCTCGCTCAGCGAGGCGGCATCAAAACTGACCTGGCCGGTGCCCTCGGCGTCCCACACGTGCATATGCTGATAGGCACAGCACGCGGCGGCCGGTATACGCTGCCAGACACCAAGATTGGCAAGGATATGCTCGGAGGCGGCACTCAACGTGCTCACCCGCGGATCGTATCCCGACGCCGTACGCTGAAAGGGAACCGGCTCGTCCAGTGGCATGGCATCAACCAGGGCGATCTTGAGCCCGGTGTCGAGCATGGCGCGGGCAAGCGTGGCGCCCACCATGCCGGCACCCACTATAATCAGATCAAACTGCGCCATGTGCGCCTCCCGGTATGTAAAACTGAGTCATAGCTTGAATCAGAGACCCATTGCCTGACGGGCAAACAGGCGCTTGGCTGGCGGTAGAATGTCGAGCCCGAGCAGCCCAAGATTGCGCCCGGCGGCAAGCAGCGGCTGCCGGTTGCTGAACAGGCGGGTCAGGCGATCACTGAAGGCAACGGTCATTAGCTGGTCGCTGCGCTGGCGGTCCACATACCCCATCAGCACGCCAAGGTCGCCAGGTGATCTATGCGCCTGCTGTGCCTGAATCAGCGTATTGGCCAATGCCAGGGTATCGCGCAGCGACAGATTGAAACCCTGACCGGCAATCGGATGCAAGCTGTGTGCAGCATTGCCGAGAATCACCAGATGCGAGCGGACCTGCTCCTCGGCCTTGATCAGGCTCAGCGGGTAGCAATTGCGCTCGCCGACTTTCATCAGTGCCCCCATGTGATAGCCGAACGCGCCCTGCAGGCGCTGCAGAAAGGCATCATCCGGCAGCGAGGCAACTTCAGCCGACTGATCATTCGGTAGTGTCCAGACCAGCGCGCTGCGGTTTCCAGACATTGGCAACAACGCCAGCGGCCCGGAATCGGTGAAGCGCTCATAGGCCACTTGAGCATGGCCCTCGGCGCTGGTGATATTAGCTATCAGCGCCACCTGACCATAGGGCGAAACGTCGCGGTGCACGCCGAGCTGGGCCAGCAGACTCGAACGCCCGCCATCGGCGATGACCAGCAGGTCGGTGTGCAACTTTTGCTCACCGGTCGGCGAGTCGACCTCTATCTCGTAGCCATCCGCTTGAGGAATCGCCCGGGTGACCCGGCCCGGAGCGATCCACTCGACCACGTCATGATCCAGAGCACCGATCAACACTTCGCCGAGCCAGGCGTTTTCCACCACATATCCCAGGGCGGGGACCCGCTCCTGCGCGGCATTGATGCGCGCCGAACCCGGATTGCCGCGGTCCGAGACATGGATCTGCTTGATTGGCTCAACCCGCTGCGACAGGCTCGACCAGATGCCCAATCGCTCATAAATCTTCCGACTGCCCTGGGACAAGGCGGTGGATCGGGCGTCATAGCTGGGTTGCTTGACGCCTTCGCGGTTCGGCGGATACGCCTCGATCAGGCGAATCTTCCAGCCCGCCTTACGCGCGCAGTCCTGCAGCGCCAGCGCCAGGCTGGCGCCGACCATGCCGCCGCCGACAATACTGATAGTCGTGCTCACGCGGCCGCTCCGCTGGGTTCGCGCGCTCCGGCCATCAACGCCTCAATGGCATCGGCATCCTTCGGCACGCTGGCGGAGAGCACATCGCAACCGCTGCGGGTCACCACCACATCGTCCTCGATCCGCACGCCAATACCGCGCCACTTCTTCGCCACATTGGTATTGTCCGGCGCGATATAGATGCCCGGCTCGACCGTCATAACCATGCCGGGTTCCAGCACGCGCCACTCACCGCCAACGCGATAGTCGCCGACGTCATGCACATCCATGCCCAGCCAATGCCCGGCACGGTGCATATAGAACGGACGGTAGGCTTCGCTGGTGATCAGTTCTTCCACATCGCCCTGCAGCAGGCCCAGCTCGCGCAGCCCTTCGGTAATCACCCGAACCGTGGCTTCGTGGGACTCGTTCCAGTGCCGACCGGGTGCAATCACATCGATCGCCGCCGCTTGAGCTGCCAGCACAATGTCGTAGATGGCGCGCTGTTCGGTGGAGAACCGGCCATTGGCGGGAAAGGTCCGTGTAATGTCGCTGGCGTAGCAGTCGAGTTCGCAGCCCGCATCGATAAGCACCAGATCGCCATCGCGGATCTGGCTGGTATTTTCGGTGTAATGCAGAATGCAGGCGTTACGCCCCGCCGCCACGATCGATGCATAGGCCGGCGACCGGCTGCCGTTGCGCATGAAGCTATGCTGCAGTTCCGCCTCCAGCTGATACTCGTACTGGCCGGGTTTACAGCTGCGCATCGCACGCATATGTGCCTGGGCAGAGATCTCGGCCGCTGCCTGCATGACCTTGATCTCGGCCGCGCTCTTGTACAGGCGCATGTCATGCAGCAGGTGATCAAGCGCCATGAATTCGTTCGGCGGCTGGGCGCCCAACCGCGCCTTGCTGCGAATGGTCTTGATCCAGTTGGTCAGCCGCAGGTCGAATTCCTGATTGGCACCCATGGCGTAGTAGACGCGCTCACGGCCTTCGATCAGCCCCGGCAATATGTCGTCGACGTCACTGATGGGGAACGCATCGTCCGCGCCGTATTCGCTGATAGCGCCTTCCTGACCAGCGCGGTAGCCGTCCCAGAGTTCGCGATCCTTGTCCTTCTCGCGGCAGAACAGCACGTATTCACCGTGCTCGCGTCCGGGTATAAGCACCGCCACGGCTTCGGGCTCTGGAAATCCAGTGAGGTATTGAAAATCACTGTCCTGGCGATAATTGTGCTCGACGTCACGGTTACGGATGTACACCTGGGCGGCCGGCAGCACAGCAATGCTGTTGGGCTCCATCTGGTCCATCAAGGCCTTGCGGCGGCGGGCATACTCGGACTTGCTGATTCGCATAGGTACCTCTCAATGCAGGGATGCGGGCGGCTGATCCTGGGCTTCTGCAGGCTGGCATTCGCTGAACACCATCAGTACCGCCATGCGCACGTATTCCATGACTTCCATGAAGTCCACTTCGTTGGCTTCGGATTCCTCCAGGTCGGTCTGCACCTGTGCTATGGCGGCGAAATCCTTGAGGACACTGTCGACCTCCTCGCTCAACTCCTGCTCACGCTCGACCAGACCAAAACCGCCGAGAAAACCTTCACACCACTGGCCGAGGGCGCGGGTGCGGTGATCAATGGTCGCGCTGTCGTCCGGAATCAGCAAGGTCAGCTCGAATCCACTGCCAGACAGCTGGGCCAGACTGGCGTCGTGCAACTGCAGCAACAGAACCTTGCCCGCCTCGCCCGGTGCGGAAGTCCCGTCAATGACCTCGGTGGCGACACTCAACCAGGCGCCGTGATCAGGCCGACTGCCTGCGGACAGGCGGCCGATCAGATGGCCATGCAGCTCGGAAGGGTTACCTGCAGCGCCAAGCTCACTGAATAATTGGCTGTAGCGGTCATAATCGAATACGTCTGGCATCAAAGCCATAATGAAGGGGCCTCACGGGAAACAAAGACTGGAAGATTTGCGGAACGACAGCGGATATTAGTCATCTGCCGACCTGACTTAGGGTAATCTACTGCGCAAGAGGTTAGGGGTCCAGTCTGGTGACATGGCAGTGGCCGCAGCGCAGCAGCAAACGGCTCTCACGCACCCTGATACCGTAACGGCGATCAGTTTGACCCGCCTGCGGGCCCCTTCTATAGTTGGCGAAACCGGGATGGCAGAATGGCGCAAATGGACGAACCCGATATCGATACCCTGACAGAGAAAGTTGCACAGTTGATCGCGATCTGCGAACGGCTCCAGCAGCAGAACCAGCACCTGCTTTCACAGGAGCGCAACTGGCGCGATGAAAGGATGCAGCTGATCGAGAAGAACGATCTGGCCCGTCAGAAGGTCGAAGCCATGATATTGCGTCTCAAATCCCTGGAGCATGATTCATGAGCGAACCCCTAACCGTCATTCTGCACATCCTCGACAAGGAATACCGTATAAGTTGCCCACCCGAGGAGCGCAACAACCTGGAACTGGCGGCGCGTCATCTGGACAAGAAAATGCGCGACATCCGCAATAGCGGCAAGGTCATCGGCGTGGACCGGATTGCGGTCATGGCTGCACTGAACATCAGCCACGAAATGCTCACCGGCACGACCCACAAGAACGCCGCCTTCGAAGATCAGCAGCGCCAGATCACCGACCTCGTTGCCCGTCTGGATCAGGCCCTCGCCCGTCACCAGAACTGATCAACGGTATGAAATTCCGGAGCTACTTGTGTATAGTCCGAGACATCCCTGGGGTGTTTGCCAGCCGGAGATGTCCCTGAGCCGATACCTCTGTAAAAGGAGGCCACGCGTTGCAGTCAGTGTGCATGTCCGCATGACGGAAAGCCTGCGACTGCGCCGTGTCCACCACCTTGAACTGTCGGGTTCAAGGGCTAACCCGGCAGCGGCACTCTGGGGACCTATTTCATGAACGGCGAATCACGCAGCTCACTGCGGCGCCGTCTGCGCCAGACCCGGCGCGACCTCTCCCCCGCACAGCAACACCAGGCCAGCCAACGGCTTTTTCGTCAGCTGGCTCAACATCCGCTGTTTATTCGCAGCCAGCACATCGCCTTTTATCTCGCCAATGACGGGGAAATTGATCCTGCGCTGCTGATGGCGCATGCCCGGCGCCTGGGCAAGCAATGCTACCTGCCCGTCATCACGGGCTGGCCAATGGACCGGATGCATTTTCAGAAGATAACCGGGGACCAGCGCTGGGTGAAAAACCGCTTTGGCATTCTTGAGCCGGTGATCAAGCGCGGACTTCAGGCTCGTCCCTGGCGGCTGGATCTGGTGTTGATGCCACTGGTGGGATTTGATGAACAGGGCAATCGATTGGGCATGGGCGGCGGCTTTTACGACCGCACCTTTGCTTATCGCCGGTGGCGGCCCGTCTGGACCGGCGCGCGATTACTCGGACTGGCCCATGATTGCCAGAAGGTGGACGCGCTGCCCGTGGCGTCCTGGGACATTCCGCTCGACGGGATCGTCAGCGACCGGAAAACCCTGTTATTCAGGGCACCATCCGAATGACTTCCGGCGCGGGCGAATGCTCGATGAAGCTCTGCGTATAACCGGTAGTCACGACGCCCAGGCCGAACATGATGACGATTACCCACAACCAGTCTGGCTTGCGACGCATAGCACTCTCCCTGTTATTGTTATCCTTGACGCGCAGCGTGTAATCGCGTCGCTGCGGTGAGCTTCAGACGCCCACGCAGCAGCTTTTTTAAGATGTTTTTCCCCTCATGTCAAATTGGCGTCAAAAAAATATGCATTATTGGCTGATGAAATCGGAGCCGGATGTATTTTCGATCGGAGACCTGAAGGCCGCCAAGCGCGCGCCCTGGGACGGGGTGCGCAATTACCAGGCACGCAACAACATCGAGCAGATGCACGCCGGCGACCTGTTCCTGTTCTACCATTCGAGCTGCAAGCCGCCTGGACTGGCGGGTGTCGGCGAGATTGTCAGCGAGCCCTACCCGGACCGCGCAGCCCTCGACCCCAGCAGCCCCTACCACGACCCCAAAGCGACAGCCGAGAAACTGCCCTGGAAAGCGGTCGATGTGTGTTTCCGGGAAGCATTTGATCAGCTATTGAGCCTGGAGACGATCAGGACTCTGCCAGGACTTGAGGGGCTGGCTTTGCTGAAAAAGGCGAGTCGCCTGTCCGTGATGCCGGTGACTGCGGAGCAGTGGGAGATATTGGTGGGCGCGGCACGCAGTGCCGCCCTGGGGGCCTAACGCGCCTGCGCTACGCCGACCCCTCGCACATTATCCCAGATATAGGGCGTATGCCGGATTATCGGTCTCGTCCCAGTAGGCGTAGCCAATCGACTCCAGCGCCTCAGGCACCTTGGCCCGATCAGCCTCCGGCACCTGCAAGCCCACCACTACTCGGCCGTAGGCAGCACCGTGGTTGCGGTAGTGGAACATCGAGATATTCCAGCGCCCGCCCAGCTTGTTGAGAAAGTTGAACAAGGCCCCGGGGCGCTCAGGAAACTCGAAACGGTAAACCACTTCATCGGTGACCTTGTCCGCATGGCCGCCGACCATATGCCGGATGTGCAGCTTGGCCAGCTCGTTGTCGGTCAGATCGAGTACCGGAAAATCCTCCTGCAGGCGCGCCACCAGCGCTTCACGCGGATCATGCTCAGGATGCGTCTGCACCCCGACAAAGATGTGCGCTTCGGCATTGGTGTGGAAACGGTAGTTGAACTCGGTGATCGCACGCTTGCCGATCGCCTGACAGAACGCCTTGAAGCTACCCGGCTTCTCGGGGATGGTCACCGCCAGCAGCGCCTCACGCTTCTCACCGATCTCGGCGCGCTCGGCGACGTGGCGCAGCCGGTCGAAGTTGACGTTGGCACCCGAATCGATGGCGATCATCACCTTGCCGGTACAGCCTTCGCGTTCGACATATTTCTTGATGCCGGCGACGCCCAGACAGCCAGCGGGTTCGCAGATCGAGCGCGTGTCGTCGTAGATGTCCTTGATCGCTGCACACATCTCGTCAGTCGAGACCGTGATGACCTCGTCTACGTAATGCCGGCACACTTCAAAGGTATGCTTGCCGACCTGCGCTACCGCCACACCATCTGCAAACAGGCCGACCTGACTCAAGGTCACCCGTTTACCGGCCGCCAGTGCAGCCTGCAGACAATTCGACTCGTCCGGCTCCACGCCAATCACCTTGATGTCCGGCCGCAGATACTTCACGTAGGCGGCGATCCCGGCGATCAGCCCACCGCCGCCAACAGGAACGAAGATGGCATCCAGGGCGCCATGGTGCTGACGCAGAATCTCCATGGCGACGGTGCCTTGACCGGCGATGGTGTCAGGGTCGTCGTAAGGATGGATATACACCAGGCCTTTTTCGTCGACCAGCTTCTGCGAATAGGCCAGCGCCTCATCGAAGGCATCGCCATGCAGCACAACCTTTGCACCGCGGGCGCGCACGGCCTTCACTTTGATTTCAGGTGTGGTGCGCGGCATTACGATGGTCGCCTTCACGCCCATGTGGCGCGCAGCAAGCGCCAGACCCTGCGCGTGATTGCCGGCGGAAGCGGTAACCACGCCGCAGGCACGCTGCTCATCGGTCAATTGCGCCAGCTTGTTGTAGGCGCCGCGAATCTTGAAGGAAAAAACCGGCTGCAAATCCTCGCGCTTAAGCAACACCGTGTTGCCCAGCCGCTCGGAGAGAAAGGGCGCGGCGTGAATAGGTGTCTCGACCGCCACGTCATACACGCGCGAGCAGAGGATTTTCTTGACGTAGGATTCGAGCATTGACCTTCAGCTTGTTGAGTTGAATGGAATCGGGCAGTTTAGGGTCTGACGCGCTCTGGTCGCAAGCGGTGTACGGCGGCACACCCCGCCCGCTTAATGCAAATGCGCTGCCGCGCCCCTACACGGCGTCCACCAAGAGTCCGTATAATCGGCGGTCTATTCGCTGAATTTCGGAGAACGCGGCATGACCCAGGACGAACTCAAACAAGCGGTTGCCCAAGCGGCGGTGGATTTGCTGCGACCCAACCTGGAAGACAAGAGCGTCATCGGCGTCGGCACCGGCTCCACCGCCAACCACTTCATCGATGCGCTGGCCAAACACAAGGCCTACTTCGATGGCGCCGTGGCCAGCTCCGAGGCCACTGCCGAGCGCCTGAAAAGCCACGGCATTCCGGTTTACGACCTCAATAGCGTCGCCAGCCTCGATTACTACGTCGACGGCGCTGACGAAGCCAACAAACATCTGGAACTGATCAAGGGCGGCGGCGCAGCACTGACCCGCGAGAAAATCGTCGCTGCGGTGGCACGCACCTTCGTCTGCATAGCGGATGACAGCAAGCTGGTCACCACGCTGGGAGCATTTCCATTACCGGTTGAAGTCATCCCCATGGCCCGCAGTCATGTTGCCCGGGAAATCGTCAGACTCGGCGGCGACCCTGTCTACCGCGAAGGGGTGGTGACCGATAACGGCAACGTGATACTCGACGTGCACAACATGCAGATCGTTGATCCGCGCGGGCTCGAAGAAAAGCTCAACGCTATTGTCGGCGTGGTATGCAGTGGTTTGTTCGCCGCGCGCCCTGCGGACATCCTGTTGCTGGGCACCAGTGACGGCGTAAAAACCCTCAAGAAAGACTGAGCTGAAAACCGCGAAAGGCTATCCGACTACCCGCGTCGATTGCTCAAGCACACCCGGAATCGACAGCTCCAGCTGATCCCCCGGGTTTAACACGCCCACACCTGCGGGCGTACCGGTGATCACCACGTCGCCGGGCTGCAGGGTGAATACCTCGGCGATCTGCCGCAACAGGGTGAGAATTGGCGTGATCATCTCAGCGCTGTTGCCCTGCTGACGTACCTCGCCGTTGATCTTCAGCTGCAGCGGAATGTCGGTAAACATCAGACCCGCAGGCGCAACAAAGCTCGATAAGGGGCACGCTCCGTCGAATGCCTTGGCCCGTTCCCAGGGATGTGACTTGGCCTTGAGCTGGTCCTGCAATTCACGCAGGGTGAGATCCAGTGCCAGACCAATACCGCAGATGGCCGCCGCAGCCTGATCTTCGCTGACATCGCCACTCAGCGTTTCGCCGATCAGCAGGGCTATCTCGGTTTCGTAATGCACAGGACCGCGCCGAGGCGACAGCACTACGTCATCAGTCAAGGGCACCACGGCGGTAGCCGGCTTGATGAACAGCAGAGGCTCGGTTGGAACCGGGTTGTTCAGTTCGCGGGCATGCTCGGCATAGTTGCGACCGACGCAAACCACCTTGCCTACCGGAAGATCAAGGGGCGTCCCGTCAAGATAAGCGTGCTGATATGGCATGGGATGATTCCTGCATTATAAGGGCCTGCTGCTAACAAGCCTGGACTGAAACTGGCTCAAACAGCGAAGATCTTGCCCGGGTTCATGATGCCATTCGGGTCGAACACTGCCTTGATCGACTTCATGACCGCGATTTCCGCTTCACTGCGACTATAGGTCAGATAATCGCGTTTGGTCATGCCAACACCGTGCTCGGCGGAGATCGAGCCGTTATATTTCTGCACGATCTCGAACACCCATTTATTGACCGTCGCACAGCGGGCAAAGAAGTCGTCCTTGGACAGGCTCTCGGGTTTGAGGATATTCAAGTGCAGATTACCGTCACCAATATGGCCGAACCAGACGATTTCGAAGTCCGGATAATGCTCACCGACGATGTTGTCGATATCGTGCAGGAACGCCGGCACCTGGCCGACAGTGACCGAAATGTCGTTCTTGTAAGGTGTCCAGTGGGCAATGGTTTCGGAGATAAACTCGCGGAGCTTCCACAGGTTCTGCAGTTGTTGCTCGCTCTGGCTCATCACGCCATCCAGCACCCAGCCCTGCTCGACGCAATGCTCGAAGGTTTCCAGTGCCTGGGTGGCGATCTCTTCGCTGATCGCCTCGAACTCGAGTAGCGCATAGAAGGGGCACTGGGTATCGAAGGGCGCCGGCACATCACCGCGCGCCAGGACCTTGGCCATCGCCTTGTCGGAGAAAAACTCGAATGCCGTCAGATCGAGCTTGCCCTGAAAGGCATGCAGGACTGGCATGATCGAATCGAAATCCGCTGTGCCCAGTACCATCGCCGTCAGATTGCGTGGCGCACGCTCCAGACGCATGGTCGCCTCGACCACAAAGCCCAGTGTGCCCTCGGCACCGATAAACAACTGCCGCAGGTCGTACCCGGTGGCGTTCTTGATCAGGTCCTTGTTCAACTCAAGCAGCTCGCCGGTGCCGGTCACGACTTTCAGCCCGGCGACCCAGTTGCGGGTCATGCCATAACGAATCACCTTGATGCCGCCGGCATTGGTACCGATATTGCCGCCGATCTGGCTGGAGCCGGCCGAGGCGAAATCCACCGGGTAGTACAAGCCTTTATCTTCCGCGAACTGCTGAAGCTGCGCGGTGACCACGCCCGGCTGGCAGACCACCGAGCGGTCGAACTCGTTGAAAGCGAGGATCTGGTTCATGTAATCGAAGGACACCACGATCTCACCATTGGCCGCCACAGCCGCGGCCGATAACCCGGTGCGACCGCCCGAGGGCACCAGCGCCAGCTTCTGCTCGTTGGCGAAACGCACCAGCGCCTGCACCTGTTCAACGGTCCGGGGAAACACTACGGCCAACGGCGCTGGCTCGAAATGCTTGGTCCAGTCCTTGCCCCAGTTATTCAAGGTTTCGGCATCAACACGCACCTTGTCAGGCTCAACCAGGGTCTTCAGGGTATCGATCACGGCTTCAGGGGTCATGGCTGCTCTCAAACGAAATTCATGCTGCGCAGGAATAGATTTCACGCAGCGACCGGCATCAAAAAAAGGAGATTATGCTAGCATACGCGGCTTCCAACACAGGACACTTCTGTCGGCCACCAAGCCGCAAAGCGCTCCCGGCTCATTTCATCAGTACTACGGGAAACATTTACACCATGGCCATCACCTCGCTGGACAAAAGCAAGATCAAGTTTCTGCTCCTCGAGGGTGTGCACCAGACTGCCGTCGACACGCTAAAGGCAGCCGGTTACACCAACATCGATTATCACGCTGGCTCGCTGCCTGATGAGCAGCTCAAGGAAGCGATTGCTGACGCGCACTTTGTCGGCATCCGCTCACGCAGCCAGTTGACCGAAGATGTGTTCCGTCATGCCAACAAACTGATCGCCGTTGGGTGTTTCTGCATTGGCACCAACCAGGTTGACCTTGACGCCGCCCGTGAGCGCGGCATCGCCGTATTCAATGCGCCCTACTCCAACACCCGTTCGGTGGCCGAACTGGTACTGGCCGAAGCCATCCTGTTGCTGCGCGGCGTGCCTGAGAAGAACGCAGTTGCCCACCGCGGCGGCTGGCTGAAAAGCGCGACCAACTCCTTCGAAATCCGTGGCAAGAAGCTGGGCATCATCGGCTACGGCTCCATTGGTACGCAGCTGTCCGTCCTCGCCGAAGGGCTGGGCATGCAGGTGATTTTCTATGATGTGGTCACCAAGCTGCCGCTGGGCAACGCCAATCAGGTTGGCTCGTTGACCGAATTGCTCGGCGAAGCAGACATCGTGACCCTGCATGTTCCGGAAACTGCCGCGACCAAGTGGATGATCGGTGAGAAGGAAATCCGCGCAATGAAGAAAGGCGGGATCCTGATCAACGCCGCGCGCGGCACCGTAGTCGACATTGAGGCCCTGGCGGCTGCGCTGGCTGACAAGCATCTCAACGGCGCCGCCATCGACGTCTTCCCGGTCGAGCCCCGCTCCAACAACGACGAGTTCATCTCGCCGCTACGCGAATTCGACAATTGCCTGCTGACGCCACACGTCGGCGGCTCCACCATGGAAGCGCAGGCCAATATTGGTCTGGAAGTGGCGGAGAAGCTGGTGCGTTATAGCGACAACGGCACCTCCATCACCTCGGTCAACTTTCCGGAAGTCGCCCTGCCGTCGCATCCTGGCAAGCACCGTTTGTTGCATATCCACCAGAACGTGCCCGGCGTAATGAGCGAGATCAACCGGGTGTTCGCCGAGAATGGCATCAACATCTGCGGTCAGTTCCTGCAGACCAACGAGAAAGTGGGATATGTGGTGATCGACGTCGATGCTGCCTATTCCGACCTGGCTCTGGAGAAGATCCTGCAGGTCAAGGGCACCATTCGCAGCCGCGTCTTGTTCTGAGCGATCGGATTGAATTGGGCGGCGGGGCAATCCTGCCGCCTGTTCAGTTGGCTGCTACATCCAGCAGCGCTGCCAGTTGCTCCAGCTCGTCCTCGTTGAACACCCGCACCCCCGCCTGCCTCAATGCCGCCGCTGTCACCCCTTCACCCGCTACCTTGCGTCCGGTGAATGTACCGTCGTAGTTTTCATGGTTACCGCAGGAGGGACTGCGCGCCTTGAGAACGGCGAATCGAATGCCGTGTTGTTCCACCAGCTGTAACGCCCGTTGCGCACCGCGCAGAAATTCGGGGGTCACGTCATGCCCGGTCACGGTCCGCACCTTCAGCTCGCCTGCGAGCACGGCTGCACCCTGTCCGCCGGGTATTTCCGCAGGCGGACGCGGCGTCGGTAATCCGCCGACCACTTCCGGGCACACAGCCATTACTCGCCCCTCAGCCTGCCAGCGTTGCAGCAGGGTGAACGGCCCGCCAGCGCCGCCATCGTAGCGAACCGGTTGACCGAGCAGGCAACTGCTGACGAGTATCTTGTCCATCAGGCTTTCCATCATCAAATGCTAGCGCAGCAATGGATTAAGCGGGCGGCGGCGAAACCAGCCAACCAGGCTGGCGCGTTCCTTATGCGCCTCAAGCACCTCATGCAGTATGCGGTCGCTCATGAACACCACCAGCGTACCGCCGATCGGCGCTATGTCGACCACGCCGTCCTTGAGATGCATACGCAACTCGCCACCATCGCCTGGCTGCCAGTGCTGGTTGAGATAAGCCACCACTGACACCATGCGCAGGGGGTTGTTCTTGAAACGATCCAGGTGCTTGCTGTAACCGGCACCGGGGGGATACAAGGCGAAATGCGTTTCAAAGCTGTCGAGCCCGAGAAACAGAGCGCGATTGAGCGTTACGCGCAACTGCTCAAGACACTGCAAATACGCGTCCTGGCATGCCTGGGGTGAGCAGTCATCCAGCCAACGGGTGTAATCGCCGCGGATTTCCGGCACCACCGCCAGATCCGATCCCTGACCGATAGCCGCCGGGGTCAGTGCATCGTTTTCCCACATCTGACGACAGGCCTGCCCCAGCGCTGCGACCAGCTCGGCGGGGAACACCGCCGACTGAACCGACCAGCCTTTGGCCGCCAGATCGTCGGCCACCTGCTCAAAGCAGCTGGATACCGCCACGGGGAACTCGGACATCGATGGTTTACTCAATAAGAACCTTGGAGTCAGCCGGTCGGCTGGACAGAATCGATCCGGAACAGGATCGACGTCATTGTAGCCCGATCACCAGACTCTGTTTATATTTCGTAACGATCGCTACCAGGTCAACCAACACTGGAGCTCGACAAGCTCGCGACTCCAGCGGACACTACTTCGCCATCCCCACTATTGAGACATCAATGCGCCTGACTGCTCTGCACACCCTGATTCTGACCGTTCTGGCTAGCCTGTTGCTTCATACCCTGCCCGCCAACGCTGCCCCGGGCTCGACCGCAGCGCTGTATCAGGCCTCGGGCATGAATCAGCACCAGGAGCACTTCCAGTTTGCTCTCAAGGCGGCGCAGCAGCGTTACGCCCAGCAGCTTCCGGCGAGCGTATATGAAACCCTGGTTACCCACAGCAATCTGCGTTTTGCCCCCAAGGGCATGCACGATCGCGCCCTGGCACGCTTGGCACTGACCCTTCAGGACGAGGATCAGAGTCAGGCGCTGGCCTTTTATGACAGCGTGCTGGGCCGGGCAGTCGTCAATGCCGAAACACGCGCCACCTCACCCGCCTCGATCGTTGCCATGCAACGCGGCTTGCCGGCACTCCAGTTGAGCCCCGAGCGACGCGCGCAGGTCGAACGACTGAGCGAACTATTGCCAGCGCTGGACATTGGCGTTGAAGTCTCGCTATCACTCGCCAGTCTGGCAGCTGCCAGCGCTAACAGCTTTCTCGGTGGTCTGATGCAGATCCCGGAATCGGTGGTCACCAGCCGTCGCGGCGACCTTCGCAACCAGATGCAGCCCAATCTTCCGTCGACCTTGGCGCACGTCTATCGCGACCTGAGCGACGAAGAACTGGCGGGATTGATCAAGTGGAGCGAGTCGGAGCATGGCAAGCTGTTTTATAGTGCGGTGGAACTGGCCGTACGCGACGCGCTGAATCCCTGAGCGCCGACGCTATCGGGCTCAGACCAGCACAGGGACTGTATCAGTAGCCCAGTCGGTCGCTCAGCCAGTCCAGATATTCCTTGCGCAGCGCCTTGCCTTCATTGGCAAGGTGATGCCGGGCCTTGGGCAGGTAGAGCAGGTCAGGGGCATCGAACTTTTCCTGCAGAACCTTGATATTGTGCTGCCAATCCACAGTGCCATCTGCCTGACCCTGAATAATCAGCGGACGGTGCGAGGAAGGTGTAGCTGACTCAATGCGCGGAATCCATTTCTCCAGCGCCTGAACCCAGGCAACCGGCAGTATTTGCGCCTGAAGCGGATCGCGCTCGCGGATGAATGCGAGAAAATCCGGATCATTGGAATTGTCGGTAAAACGCCTGCCTAGCTGCTGGATAAAACCGCCAAGCAACTTGAGGCTCATCTGCGACATCCCCCATTGGCGCGGGCGAACCAACGGGGCCATCAGGATACTTTCGCCCGTCTCGGTCGGCATCTCACCGTGCAGCAAGCGGTCTATCAGTATCGCACCACCGGTGCTCTGCCCGAGAAAATGCCAGGGCCCCGGCAAGTTCCACTCCGCAGCGCGCTGCAGCACCCCATCCAGCGCCTTCTGGTAACGCAGAAAGCAATCAATGCTCGCTCTGTCACCGCTGGACAGGCCGTGTCCCGGCAAATCGAAGGCGAGCACGGCCAACTTGTGCCCCAGCGCCCACCGAATCAGATGCCGGTACAGGCCCATGTGGTCGTAATACCCATGCAGGATGACCAGCGTGCCTTTCGCCTGCGGCGGTCGCCACATCTGAACTGCCAGATCAAACCCGTCAGCGTGCACCTTGCCGAGGTGCTGTTCGACATGCCGACTGAAATCGATGCCATAGTAACCAGCATACTTAAGCGCAGCCGCATCCGATGGCCTGCCCGGCTCAAGCTCCGGCAGGCCTTCGATCAGCAAATCGAGAAAAGCATGATCCATTAACATTCCGTCATGATACGCCTAAGTTCGAACACAGAGCCCTTTGGGCAGCACGTTAGAATTCCACGTGCCGGGCATGATTTGCAACCTGTCATCGTGTAACATGCTGCCTCTCCAAATTCCACGTCCTGCGTGTTTGCGCAGGTTGTCTGCAGAGTGAGGGTTTTCCATGACTGAACGCGTCCAAGTCGGCAACTTACAGGTTGCTAAAATACTCCACGACTTCGTCAATCAGCAGGCCATCCCGGGCACCGGTGTCGATGCCGACGTCTTCTGGTCCGGTTTCGAGAAGCTGATTACAGACCTGGCGCCGATCAACAAGGCCCTACTCGCCAAACGCGATGATTTCCAGACCCAGATCGATGCCTGGCACAACCAGCGCGCCGGTCAGGCGCACGATCCGGTCGCCTACAAGGCGTTCCTGCAGGAAATCGGTTATCTATTGCCAGAGCCTGAAGACTTCAGCGCCACGACCGAAAACGTTGACGAGGAAATTGCTCGTCTGGCCGGCCCGCAGCTGGTCGTACCGGTCACCAATGCACGTTTTGCGCTGAATGCGGCAAACGCCCGCTGGGGCTCGCTGTACGATGCGCTGTACGGTACCGATGCAATCTCCGAAGAAGATGGCGCCACCAAAGGTCCGGGCTACAACGAGATCCGAGGTAACAAGGTCATTGCCTTCGCGCGCGCATTCCTCGATGAGGCAGCCCCGCTGGCCAAAGGTTCACACGTCGATTCCGTCGAGTATGTCGTCACCGACGGTCAATTGGCGGTAAAACTCAAAGATGGCAGTCAGACCGGCCTAAAGGATGCCGCACAGTTTGTCGGCTTCCAGGGTGCGCCTGAATCCCCCAAAGGGGTGTTGTGCAAGCACAACGGCCTGCATTTCGAGATCCAGATCGACCCCACCAGCAATGTTGGCCAGACTGATCCGGCGGGTGTCAAAGACATACTGATGGAAGCCGCGCTGACGACCATCATGGACTGCGAAGACTCCATCGCCGCCGTCGATGCCGAAGACAAGACTCTGGTCTACCGTAACTGGCTGGGCCTGATGAAGGGCGACCTGGCCGAGCACGTGTCCAAGGGCGGCAGCTCCTTCACCCGCACCATGAATCCGGATCGCGAATATACCGGCGCAGATGGCTCCAGCCTGAGCCTGCACGGGCGGTCGTTGCTGTTCGTGCGCAACGTTGGCCACCTGATGACCAACGATGCGATCCTCGACAAGGACGGCAATGAAGTACCTGAGGGCATCATGGACGCCGCGATTACCAGCCTGATCGCCGTCCATAATCTCAATGGCAACACTGCCCGCCGCAACACCCGCACCGGCTCCGTCTACATCGTCAAACCGAAGATGCACGGACCTGAAGAAGTCGCCTTCGCCACCGAGCTGTTCAGCCGCGTCGAAGACCTGCTCGGCCTGAAGCGCAACACCCTGAAAGTCGGCATCATGGACGAGGAGCGTCGCACCTCGCTGAACCTGAAAGCCTGCATCAAGGCCGCCAGCGAGCGCGTTGCCTTCATCAACACCGGCTTCCTCGACCGCACCGGTGATGAGATCCATACCTCCATGGAAGCCGGCGCGATGGTGCGCAAAGGCGAAATGAAGGCGGCCAAGTGGATTGGCGCCTACGAAAACAACAACGTCGACGTCGGTCTGGCAACCGGTCTCAAGGGCCGCGCACAAATCGGCAAGGGCATGTGGGCCATGCCTGATCTGATGGCAGCAATGCTTGAGCAGAAAATCGGCCACCCTATGGCGGGCGCGAACACTGCATGGGTGCCATCCCCGACTGCGGCCACGCTGCACGCCTTGCATTACCACAAGGTCAACGTCGCAGAGCGTCAGGCCGAGCTGGCCAGCCGCACGCCAGCATCGATCGATGACATCCTGACCCTGCCTTTGGCCACCAACACCAACTGGTCTGCCGAAGAAATCCAGCAGGAACTGGACAACAATGCCCAGGGCATCCTCGGCTACGTTGTGCGCTGGATTGACCAGGGTGTGGGTTGCTCCAAGGTTCCGGATATCAGTGACATCGGCCTGATGGAAGACCGCGCTACCCTGCGTATCTCCAGTCAGCACATTGCCAACTGGCTGCGTCACGGCATCTGCACCGAGGAACAGGTTCTGGAAACCATGCAGCGCATGGCTGCTGTAGTGGACCGTCAGAACGACAGCGACCCGGCCTACAAGGCGATGGCGCCTGATTTCGACAACAGCGTTGCCTTCCAGGCGGCAGTCGAGCTGTGCATCGAGGGCACCAAGCAGCCTAACGGCTACACCGAGCCGGTCCTGCACCGTCGCCGCCGCGAGTTCAAAGCGAAACACGGCTGCTGATCCGCTTGCGGTAGTACAAGAATCCCGGCCTTAGTGCCGGGATTTTTTATGGGTACGCCAGATGCCTGAAGCTGGATTCATCCCAGCGCCGGTTGGCTCCGCGGCAGCCGGATATGAACTGACAGGCCACCCAGCGCGCTGGTACCGAGTGACAGTTCGCCATGCCAGGCGGCCAGAATGTCGCGCACGATACCCAACCCCAAGCCCTGCCCATCGACATGCTGATCCAGTCGGGTTCCGCGCTCCAGTACCCGAGCCCGCTCGGCAAACTCGATGCCGGGGCCATCGTCTTCGATCAGCAGCCGGTAGCCGTCAGCCTCCTCCGCGATCGTCAGCGTGACTGCCGAGCGCGCCCATTTGCAGGCGTTATCCAGCAGATTGCCGAGCAACTCCAGCATGTCTTCACGGTCCCAGGGCAGTCGACACGCCGGTGGCGCCGTCCAGCGCAGCGCAATGTCACGTTGATGGATCATACGCAGGGTATCCAGCAGTGGTGGCAGCTCGGCTGCGCAATCGAAATGCGCACCAGGCAATACGTCACCGGCCAGGCGCGCACGGGTCAGTTCACGGCTGACCCTATGTTGAATCTGGCTCAGTTGTTCCTTCAGACGTCTGCGTAGCACCGGATGGGCGGACAGCTCCTCCCGCTGGACCAGGCTGCCCAGCACCGCAAGGGGTGTCTTCAGTGCGTGGCCGAGGTTGCCCAGCGCATGACGCGATCGCTTCAGCGTATTGTCAGTGTGCGACAGCAAGTGGTTGATCTGTTCAATCAGCGGTTGCAGCTCAACCGGTGCCCTGACCTCCAGCTGCTGACGCTGGCCCTGCTGCAATTGAGCGACCTGCTGACGCGCCTGCTCCAGCGGCCGCAGCGCAGCCTTCACCGCGTAACGCTGGAGCAGTACCAGAATCAGTACAAACAACAAGACCAGCCCAAAGCCGCCCAGCCGCACCTGGGCGAAGCTATCGAGTACCGGGGTGTAATCCTGCGCCACGCTGATGTGGATGATCTCGCCATCACGCTGATACTCCGCGCGATACGCCATCAAACGCTGACTCTGTGGGCCATCGATAAGCCCATCACTCAGCCCCGCACTGCTTGGCCATGCGGGATCGACGTCCCATAACGAGCGTGAACGCCAGGTGCGATCAGCCACGTCGATACGAAAGTAATGACCGGAAAAGGCACGCTGATAACGTGGATTGATTCGCTGCGCATCGAGCTGCACGCCATCGCCCCCCGGCACCAGGGCTATCAGCAACCCTTCAGTTTCGTCGCGCAGATCGGTTGCCAGGGTGCGGCGCAAACCGGCCTCGAACAGCCAGAGACTGGTTTGCAGCAAAAGCAGACTCAGAATGACCAGAGCCGCTACCAGTCCGAGACTCAGGCTGCGCTGTATGGACCTCAAGCGGCGCCGCCAAACCGATAACCCTGACCGCGACGGGTTTCGAACAGCTCACGGCCAAGCTTGCCGCGCAGGCGGTTGATATGAACTTCGATGACGTTGGAGTCGCGCTCGGTTTCGCCATCGTATAGATGCTCGGCCAACTGCGATTTCGACAGCAGTTGCCCCGGATGCAGCATGAAGTAACGCAGCAGACGGAACTCACCCGCAGTCAATTCGATCTCCTGGTCCTGCTTGCGGCATAGCTGCCGCGATTCATCCAGCTCCAGCCCGCCAGCCTGTAACAATGGCTGGTTAGCCAGGCCATGGGCTCGCCGCAACAGTCCCTGAATGCGTAACAGCAGCTCCTCGGGATGAAAGGGTTTAGTCAGATAATCATCCGCGCCGGCCTTCAGGCCCTCGATTCGCTCGGCCCAGGAACCCCGCGCGGTGAGGATCAGTACCGGCGTTGCCAAACCACGCGCACGCCAATCGCGCAATACCTCAAGCCCCGGTTTGCCAGGCAAGCCGAGGTCGAGAATGATGAGGTCGTAAGGTTCGCTGCTGCCCTGATAATCGGCGTCACGGCCGTCGGCCAGCCAGTCCGTGGCATAACCCTGGCGACTGAGACTGGCCAGCAGCTCATCGGCCAGCGGCACGTTATCTTCGACCAGTAACAGCCGCATCAGTCTTCCTCGTCCTGAAGCACACGACCGTCCCGGGCGTTGAATTCCAACTCACGGGCCACGCCCTTGACCGTGAGCAGTTCGATTTCATAGATATACACGCCGTCATCCTCTTCCAGCTCCGCTTCAAGCAGGCGCGCGCCCGGATACGACTCCGAAACGCGCTGCAGAATACTCTCCAGCGGCAGAATCAAGCCGTCACGGCGTAGCTGCAGGGCTTCATCCTGATCCAGGTCACGGCTTGCCGCTGGCGTGGCGGCGAGCAACATGGCCAAGGGGAGCATGGAAAGAGTGATTAGCCGCATTTAGTCGTCCTGATGGTCCTTCAGCACTTCGCCGGTCTTGGCATCGAGTTCCAGATCCCATTGCACACCTTGTTCATCGCGCAATTCCACATCATAGAAGTACTGGCCATTTTCTTCATCCAGTTCAGTATCCTCGATCTGGGCACCAGGGTGCTTGGCCAGGGCTGCCTCGTTGAGCTTTTCAAAGGATTGGATAGTACCTGCATCGCGCAGTTTCAGCGCTTGGTCCGGCCCGATATCCTTGGCTAGCGCAAGGTTTGCGCCCAGGGTCAGGGAAGCGGCAACGATCAAGGTAGTGAGGGTTTTCATGGTTCAGTTCCTGTGGTTGGTTTTGACGTTCACAGAATAAGAGGCCGTGCTTAACTGAACCTGAACGAAACCACATACAGCCTAGCGGGCTGCAATTGGACTGATCCAGCCCGACTGCCCCTGAGCACCCTGAACACCTGCGCGCGCGGGGTGACTCTATCAAATACAAAAAAGCCTCACCAATGGTGAGGCTTGATCCTCAACTGGACGCAACCTTACATCCCGCTAAAACTGAATCGCTGGCTGGCGGATCCGTTACAGCTTGTCTGAGTCAGGCTGCTGCCATTGGCATTAGTCCCGGCATCGAGGCAAAGACCACTGTGTCGCGCCGTCACCTGGAACTGCCCTTCGTCCAGCTGCTTGAGCTGCCATTGCTGACTTTCCCGCACCGAGCATCTATACGCGATGACATTTGCCCCTGCTCGCGTGCTGCTCGCCACAACGTTCAGACAACCCTGGGTGCCGGTGCTGGCCAGTTTGACGAAGTCACCTTCCAATTGCGTCAGGGTCCACTGCTGATTGGTCGCCTGAGTACAGGACCATTGCACGACATCGCTCATGCCCCAGCGGGAGTTGTTGACGTTCAGACAGCGTCCATTGGCGGCGACCTTGATCAGGTAGTTACCGTTCTGCACGGTTGCGCCTGGATCAGTGGGTTCCGTTGGGTCAGTAGGCTCGTTTGGGTCAGTGGGTACTGTGGGATCAGGATCCGGCGCAGGCCCGCCCACCTTGGTCGGACGGAAAGCAACCAGCCTGTCCTTCACATTATTGATTGCCCTGGTGGCGTCTGCTTCATCCCTGGCTCCGGCCTCGACGCCACAGGGGTAGCCCCGGCACTGTGTACGCGGATTGGAAAAGACCGACATCTTGCTCGCCCGGTAATACCACTCGTAGGTCATCAGCGTGCCAAACGCTCCGTTCACGCCATGGCCCAGACCGTAGCGGAACTCCACCCCTGCAGTATCGCCCTGGGCTCTCGAATGCAACAGCCCCATGTTATGGCCCAACTCATGCGCCAGCGCTGCCGGGCCGCATCCGGCACCCACGACGTTGAAGGCATAGCTGGGATGAACTGCAAGATAGCCCACACCACAATTGCCGGACTGATGGATCTGGGTGACAAAATCCGCCCCCACGCGGTCGCGGATCTGAGCGACGGCGGATGACCGGGCAACATCAGTGAGTGCCTGACTCATGTCACCGGAGGCGAAATCATTGCGCTCGACCCCGACGATACGCAGCTGCAGATCGACCTGGCTGTTGCGGTACATGGTGTTGATCTGATCCTGCCAGGCCTGCATGACGACGGCCGGTTCGCCCTGCATTCTGGATGCGCTGTAATCGTCATACAGCACGAGGAGATCAATCTGCGCAGCATGGGCGGTGTGGGCTGCGCTACTGAATACCAGAGCGGAGACGCCAAATTTAAGGTAATGCCCGAGACGTTTAATCATGGGTGCGGTTATCCAGCTTGTTATTGGAAGAGTGGGTGTCGAGATCGTCCGGAATCACGTAATCCGGTTCGTTCTCATCGAACTTGAACAGCGTGGATGCGTTGGCAATCCAGCCCTGTTCGCCTACTGCTTCGATGACGAAATGGCCTTCTGGCGTAAACATGCCGCCTGAGGCCATCCGCTGGCCGGAAGTAAAGGTAACGTCATACGCCGAACCGGATTCGTCGGTCACGGCGCCCAACTCATCAACCAGTTTGCCGTGCCAGGTGACGCTGCCGTCACTGTTGGCCAGCGCCTGGGTAATCTCTGCCTGGTAGATCTGCCCGCTCTGGCTGATCGGTAGCTCGAGGGTGTCGCCAGCGACCAGCGTCTCCAGTTTCATGCGCTTGAACTCAATGAATTCGCGACCGTCGTTGCGTTCTTCGTCGCTCAGATCAAGCCCTGCGCCTGCGTCGTCGCTAGCGTTCCAGGCAGCGGATGCAGACAGGGCGTCCCGCACCTGAGCCGAGTCAAACGCCCGCCCATCGCGACGCGCTGACATTTCATGCAAACGCATCGCCATAGTCGGATAGTCTGGATTCAACTCGGTCAATTGCTCTTCCGGCAACTGGTCTGCATCGGTCATGGCGCTGTCTTCGGCGGCTGTTTGGCCGGTAGCATCGGCAATCTGCCGGTTCTGCGCCTGGGAACGCTGCTGTGCGGACCGGGCAGCAGCGTCGTACATGGCGTCCGTTGAAACGGACGCCTGTTCAGCAACCTGCTCATCCAGCGGCGCTTCATCCGTTTGCGCCATCCAGTAAGCAGTCCCCAGAAAGATGGCGCCAACCGCCAGCACCGGATAGATCGGCTTCATATGTTCAACCTTCGTTTGATTTGCGCACCGAAGACAACCAACAGCCACTGAAATTCGATCCGAGGATCACGCTGAGCTGAATGTTCGTTCGACGAATTATCCGTGAAATCCACCGCATCCAGCGGGACGCCTTCACAGATTTGGCGGGTCAGCCAGGGTCAAGTCGGGAAATGCCAAGCAGGCACGTTAAGCAGCCAGCACTGCGCTCACTTTCTTACGAAAAATCAGCGTGTGGACGTCGAACAGGCTCGGTCAGATACGAGGGATCTGCAAACACTGATGGCGGGTATTGCGGGGCAATAGAGTAAATCAGGAGAGAACGACCAAAGGCCCGAAAAAATTCGGGCCGCCGCATCGCAGAGTCAGGTTCAGAAATCCATGGTCAAACCGACCACCAAACGACGTCCGTCCAACACGGCACCATACTCTTCGCTGGTGACTTCCTTGTTGCCTATGTTGTACAGGCCGGCCTTGACGCCCAGCCTATCAGTTGCCTTGTACACCACACCGGCGTCGACGAAACCGTAGCCTGGCGTGCCATCCGACATGCTGGTGCGGCTCAGGTACTCCGACGTCTCGCTGCGATAGTTGCCCTGCAGCCAGGCATTCCATCTGGGCGTCACCGTCCAGTCAAGCAAGGCATTGGCCATATGCTTGGGCTGCTTGTTCAGCGGATCACCCTTGAACTCGCCGGTCTTCTGCTCGGAGTCGGTATAGGTGTAGCTGCTGGATAGCCATACCGAGGGATGCAGTGCGTAATCAACGGTCAACTCGACGCCTTGCATGATAGCTTCGTCGACGTTGGTACGGGTGCTGAGAAAGTAGTAGTCGGTACCAGCAAAGCCGCAAGACCAGGCCGCGACATTATTGCGGTTATCGCCCGAGCCGTCGGCGTCGGTTACACAGAAACGGTCTTCGGCAATCTTGTCCTTGTATTGGGTATGGAAGACCATGAGGCTGGTCTTGAAGCCCAGCTCGGCATTGTCATAGTTGAAACCCACCTCATAGTTGGTGCTGCTTTCGGGGTCCAGCTCTGGGTTGCCGATGATCAATGCGCGCGGGTGGGGAGCAGGTGAACCACCGCCACCGGTACCACGACCAAAGCCTTCAGTAGCCTCCGCCAGCCCGGGCTGCTTGTAACCCGTGGAGACGCCACCTTTCAGTGTCAGATTGGGGGTCGACTGGTAGACGGCGTAAATTCGCGGCGACAGGTATCCGCCGAAGAGCTCGTCATCGTTGTAGCGCAAACCGGTGGTCACTGCCAGGTCGTCGGTAACGCCCCACTCCATCTCGACGAAAAGCGCAGCGAGCCAGCGGTCCACACTCTCCACGGCGCCCGGCACATTGGATGTCAGCAGCCCGTTGGTTTGATCGACGAAGTCCTCGTATTTGTACTGACCGCCAACGGTGAGTACATGCGATCCCAGAAAATAGTTCGCCTGGGTGTTGAACGTGGTGACCTCTTCTTTTTTGGTCGCATCCTGCACCCGCTCGGATACGTCATGCTGCAGGAACGTGTTGGTGCGGAGATTCCCGTACAGTCCATCATGGGCCAGCACATAGACGTCCTTATCGAACTCTGTCGTGCTTTCTGTCGCGTCGGCCGCGATGCTGACACCCGCGTGGTGCGTCTCGTCCAGCCGTGCGGCCTGGTAACTGGCCGAGAAACGGTTCTGCTCGTTGGGGGTCAGGTACAGCTCGATCCCGCCCTGCTGGCGCTTGCCATCGGGGGTGCTCGCCGCGCTGTCATCCAGCCCCTGAAACCTGCTCTCGTCGGTGACTGACTGAGAGCCGTTGACCTTGGCACCCAGCAGACCGGGGATCAGCGCCCCGCTTGCGTAGAAGTTGCCCAGCCAGGCATCTTCACTGAGATCGTTCATCGAGTGGGTGTATTCGCCGGAAACCGTACCGGCCCAGGTATCGCCGCCCTTGCGCGTGATGATATTGATCACGCCGCCCATGGCTTCCGAACCGTATAGCGAGGACATTGGTCCCCGTACCACCTCAATACGTTCGATCATCGAAAGCGGGGGCAAACCGATCTGCTTGCCACCGTCGCTGCCATTGGTGTTGACCGAGCGACCAGCCGAAATCGGCCGCCCATCGACCAGATACATAGTGTAGGAAGAGGACATGCCGCGAATGCTGACATCCTGCATGTTGCCGCCGCCTGTCACGTAGACCCCGGGGATGTTCTTCACGGCATCATCGACATCAGTGTATGACTGCTTTTCCAGCTGTTCGCGGGTAATCACAGAGATACTGGCCGGCGCGTTCGCGATGTTCTGCTCGTAACCTGCCGCGCTCACTACGGTCGTTGGCTGTAGCGCGATGGTCTCCTGCGCCTGCACAAAGCTACCCATCGAGGCTAAAGCCAGACTGCAAGCCAGCCTGTGTCGTTTGAATTTGGCCATATAAGAAAAACTCCTTGAACCTCACGGTGATCGTCGCGAACAGCCTGAACAGCCCGCAGCCAGATCAAGCGTCGGACATGACCGCTTGATCGGAACGCATAATATTATCTTTCTCATTTGAGAGTAACTCTCATTAGCGCGACACATCGTTGCAAACGATGGAACGCAGCGGTGGTGTTTATCGCGCTGGTGCAGGTGAAGGGGACAGCCAATCTGAGCTAGTCTTGAAGTTCTTCCAACCCGATCAGGTCAAATCCAGGTCAAACCTGGCACAGTAAAAAGGCATCGCTCATGACTGACGCAATCTACACACCGCCCAGAGTCTGGAAATGGGACGCCGAGAATGGCGGCAAATTTGCCAACATCAATCGCCCATCCGCCGGGCCGACACATGAAAAGACCTTGCCCGTCGGCAAGCACCCGCTACAGCTCTACTCGCTGGCTACTCCCAATGGCATAAAGGTAACCATTCTGCTTGAGGAGCTGCTCGCAGCCGGACACCAGGGTGCTGAATATGATGCCCATCTGATCAGAATCACCGAGGGCGACCAGTTCAGCAGCGGCTTCGTCAGCATCAACCCCAACTCCAAGATCCCGGCAATGCTGGATAACAGCAGCAACCCGCCGATCCGCATATTCGAATCGGGATCGATCCTGCTGTATCTCGCTGAAAAATTCGGCGCTTTTATTCCACAGGATGTGGCCGGGCGGACGGAATGCCTGTCCTGGCTCTTCTGGCAGATGGGCGCCGCCCCGCTGCTGGGCGGCGGCTTCGGGCACTTTTATGCTTACGCACCCGAGAAATACGAGTACCCGATCAATCGCTACACCATGGAAGTGAAGCGGCAGCTAGACGTGCTCGATCGTCAGCTGGCCGACCGGCAATACATCGCCGGGGATGAATACAGCATCGCTGATATGGCTATCTGGCCCTGGTATGGCGCCCTGGTGATGAATCAGGTCTACGAGGCCGCCGAGTTTCTGCAGGCAGACACGTATAAAAATGTGCTGCGCTGGGCCGAAGCCATTAGCCAGCGGCCTGCGGTCAAACGCGGACGCATGGTCAACCGCACCTGGGGTGAACCTGAGGAGCAGCTTGCGGAGCGCCATGACGCCAGCGACTTTGATACCCGCACCCAGGACAAACTCGACGCCGCCAACGCGGACGACGCGAGCTAGCAGTTTTCGCCTGACGCCCATCTGATACCATTCTTTCAGTCCAGTCTGCAGCGGGGACGACCCCGTTGCAGCATTCGTCAACGGGGACGACCCCGCACGTTGTTCTGGTATCGCAATGAGTTGGATTCTACTGTTTCTCGCAGGGCTGCTGGAAGTCGTATGGGCGGTGGGGTTGAAATACACCGAAGGTTTCACCCGGCTGTGGCCGAGTATCGGCACCCTGCTCGCCATGATAGTGAGTTTCGGCTTGCTGTCAGTTGCGATGAAAACCCTGCCCCTGGGGACCGCCTATGCCGTGTGGGTCGGGATCGGCGTGATTGGCTCCGCGCTGCTCGGTGTGTTCCTGTTCGCTGAGCCGATAACGCTCGGGCGAGTGATCAGCCTTGCACTCATATTGGCAGGAATCATCGGCTTGAAGTTGGCGGACACAATGTGATGGCATTCACGCTTTAATCGCCAATCATTGTGGGTGGCAGGCGCCGCTCGGCAAAGCTGGCACAATCGCTGACAGCGCCTGCCCACCTCACAAGGAGATATCGATGTCCGTCAGCTCTTCAGTCAACGTGCTTTACGGCCTGCCCCACTCGCTTTATACCGGCATAGCCCGCAGCTACCTGCGCACGCAGGGCATCGCCTACCTGGAGTTGCCGCCCGCCCACGCCGATTTTGTCGAGTGGATTCTGCCGACCATCAAGCGCAGCATTGTCCCTGTGCTGGAAACACCGGACGGCGAGATCATTCAAGACAGCCTCGACATCATCGACCATTTCGAGCACCAGGGCGTGCCGTACCCGGCCTACCCCGAGGGGTCACTGCAGTCAGTACTGTCGATCATCCTGCAGTACTACGGGTACCAGGCGATGTTGCGCCATGCCATGCACTATCGCTGGTCCTATCTCGGACAGCAGGACGTTTTTCTGCGCCACGCTTTCGCTACCGGCAGTGATGCCGCGCGCGCCGAAGCGATCATGGCGCGGATGCAATCCTATCTGCCCGCGCTGGGCATCAATGCCGACACCGTACCGCTGATTGAACGCTCCTTTGAAAATCTGCTGGACATTCTCGACGCGCATTTTGCGCAGCATCCCTTCCTGTTCGGCGGCCGGCCAAGCGTGGCGGATTACGGGCTTATTGGTCCGATGTTCGCTCACCTGGGTCGCGATCCCGTGCCGTCCGACCTGATGAAGCGCCGCTCGCCCAACGTGTTCCGCTGGGTAGAGCGAATGACGGCGCCCGGTCTGGATACGCCGGACTTCCCCGGTTATGGCACTGATTTCATCGCAGCCGATGCCATTCCCACCACCCTGGAGCCGCTGCTCGAACATGTTGCCGAGGAGATCTTTCCGGAGCTGACCGCCAAGTACGAGTGCATGGATGCCTTGATAGCCGAGCATCAGCCAGAAGATGGCCAGCCTGTGGCGAGCAAAGCCCACCAGCGCCATGTGGGACAGGTTGAGACGACCTTTCGGGGCGCGCCGATCACCTCCGGCGTGGCGCCCTATTCGATGTATATCCTGCGGCGTGCGGACCAGGTTTTGGCACAGGCAAGCGACTCAGAGCAAAGCGCGGTGCAGGCCTACCTGCACCGCTTTGGTCTGGAACAGGCGCTGCCGGGCGAACGCGGTTACAACGTCGCGCGCCGCAACCATATCGAGGTATGGGAGCGGCCCTAACCAGAGAATCAAATAAATCGACGGCTCATTGCGAGCCGTCTGACCCTTACGCTCAGAGAATATTCAGCGGGAAGTCAACAAACACGCGGACTTCGTTACCTTCGCTGATTGCAGCGCGGGCGTTGCTGGATACGCGCAGCGCCGAACTGCGCAGGCGCACGCTCAGGTCTTTGGCCGCGCCGCTCTGCACCACATACTGCAGCTGGTTGAAGACTTCCCGCTCGGTGCCTCTGCCCGCCTCAGCCAGCTTGATATCCGTGCCGCGAATGTAGGCGACCTTGTAGCTCAGGCCCGGCACACCGTACTCAGCGAAATCCACACCGTAGGCCAACTGCCAGGAGCGTTCGTCTTCGTTGTTGAAGTCCGACCAGTAGGAGTTGGCCAGCCAGATGCTGGTGCCGCCATCACCGACCCAGCCTTCGCTCTGATAGAAACCGTAGTTGTAGCCCACGTCACCGCTGCTGCGCTGATAGGCCAGGGTGAAATCATGCGGCCCGGTGGCGTAGGTAGCCGCCAGACTCCAGATGCGATTCTTGCGCTCCTCAGGGTCGAATTGCTCCTCCTGATTGGTGCGGTAACCGCCGAAGTCCAGCGTCAGCGAATCCCCCTCATTCAGCGGACGCACATAGTTCAGGTTTACATACTGACGCTTCAGGACATCTTCAACGTCCGAGCCATAGAGCGCAGCGCTGATAGTGTTATTGAATTGATAGCTGCCGCCGAGCACATCAATCGATTTCAGCTCACTGCTGTCACGCCCTTCATCGCTCTTGCGTGACTGCCCCGTAAAGCGGCCCGCATGCAGCACCAGCCCATCAATTTCCTGCGAGGTAATCAGGGTGCCGGTGAACGACTCCGGCAGCAACCGGGAGTTGTCATGGCTCAGCACTGGCAGTGTCGGGCGCTGCTCGCCGTAGGTAATGACCGTATTGGCGACGCGCGCCTTCAGCGCAGCGCCAGCGCGGGCAACGTCGTGCTCGATATCGCCGTTGTCGTCGACCATGAAGAAGTCGATGCCGGGCGCACCCGCGCGGCCGTTGCCGCTATCCAGACGCAACCCATACGCGCCAAAGGCATCTACGCCGAAACCCACGGTCCCCTGGGTAAAGCCCGAGCTGAACGAGGCCACAGCGCCCTGCCCCCATTCGGCCTTGTCCTGATTGCCCTGCTTGTAATCGCGGCTGATATAGCCATTACGCAGGAAGAGATCCAGGCTGCTGCCTTCGACGAAGCCCCGTGCATCAGCCTGGTCTGTGGCCAATGCAGGAGCCGAAGCCAACAATCCCAACAAGATAAAACGCGCTTTGTAATCAGACATCTTGGTTGATCCGGGCATAGTATTGCGTGGCAGAAGTCCGCGCCGGTCAACGGGACAGGCATGGAAATGTGAGGCGCATTATCCACATTCTCTCGCCAGCAACCAGTGCCTATGTGCATACGCAGCGTCATGTGTGAGTGGTAATGTGGCGACTCTGTTTGTCCGATTCGTTAGTCAGGAGTTTTCATGAACCGCACCGAACTTGCGCCCAAGCGGGAAATATTTGGCTGGGCTATGTTCGATTTCGCTAATCAGGGCTACACGCTGTTGATCATTACGGTGATTTTCGGGGATCTCTTCACCCGGGTGATCGTAGGCGATGCGCCGGATTACCGGATGGGCAATCTGCTATGGAGTCTGGCACTGGCGGTCAGTTATCTGATGGTGGTGGTGGCCAATCCGGTATGCGGCGCGATCATGGATTATTCGCGCAGCCGCAAACGCTTTCTGTTCGGCAGTTATCTGCTGACCGTGCTCACCACAGCCTTGCTGTACTTTGTCGAGCCCGGCTGGATAGTGCCGGCCATGCTGCTGATCATCCTGTCCAACTTCGCCTACTCCATGGGCGAAGGGTTCGTTGCCAGCTTTCTGCCGGATCTCGGCCCGCGTCAGGCGCTGGGCTGGATCTCCGGGCTGGGCTGGGGTGTCGGTTATATCGGCGGGCTGGTGGCCACGGCCTTTACGCTGTATTTCCTCGGCGATGTGTCGGCGGAGAACTACGAAGTCATCCGTTGGGTGGGCCCCTTTGCCGCGGGGTTCTTCCTCGTCGCAGCAATTCCCACGTTCATCTGGCTCAAGGAGCGCGGCAGCAAACGCGAGACACCCGCCGGCCAGTCGCTGTTCAGCGTGGGCATGCTGCGGGTGGGCACCACCTTCAAGGAAATACATCAGTTTCGGGATCTGCGCTCGCTGCTGATATCCATCTTCTTCTCGATGGCCGGCATCTACATCATCATCGCCTTCTCTTTCATCTATGGCGCGCAGGTGATCGGTTGGAACGAGGAAATTCGCGCGTTCATGTTCATTACAGTGCAGATTACGGCCGCACTCGGCGCCTTTGCCTTCGGTGCATTGCAAAGCCGACTGGGTGCGCGCCTGACCTACATTCTTACGCTGTTGCTGTGGCTGGTGGCAATTCTGGCGATCTGGCAAACCCCCAACCTGACCGGCCTGCTTCGCGCGTGGTTAGGGGTGGACTGGGAGCCCCAGCATGTCTTCCTGTTTGCCGGCGCGCTCGCCGGCACCAGTCTCGGCGCTTCGCAATCCGCCGGCCGTGCGCTGGTGGGCGTATTAACGCCGCTCGGTAAATCCGCCGAATTCTTTGGCCTGTGGGGCACTGCGTCCAAGCTCGCAGCGGTGTTCGGCATACTCGGGCTGGGGCTGGTGCAGTGGGCGTTCGGGCTGGCCGATGCCATTCTGTTTTGCATGGCATTGTTTACCGTGGCTATTTTTACCGTCCTGCCTGTCAATGAGGCGCGCGGCACCCAGGTTGCCGAAGACTGGCGTGAGGGCTCTGCCGAGACGACACTCTAGGACTCAGCCACAGGCACGGGATTGCGCTGCTCCAATCGCAACGCACCCTGACTTGCACCAGAACAGGAGTCGCGCATGAACATTGCTGTACTGACCTTCAGGATATCGCTGCCCGGCTGCGGTTCACTCAAGGAAAAGCGCCAGCGTATGGGCGGTCTGCACGAAAAGTTTGGGCGTAATCCGTCGATCGCCGTGTGCGAAAGCGCGGACCTGGACCGGCTGGACGCCAGCGAGTGGTCGTTCGTGGTTGCGGCGACTACCGCGCAAAAGGTCGAATCGATCTGCAGCGAGATCGAAGACAAACTGCAGCGCACCGTGGACGGGCGCGTGCTGGATGTGGCGCGGGAAATACTCTGACCGCGACCAGCCTGACCCGCCGGGCAATCCGCTTCATGCTATCTGGTCCGGCGGCGCGCCCTCATCACACTTCTTGCAGTTGAGTAGAAAACCCAATCGACTGTTGCGGCCCATCTCGGTGATCACCCAGAAGCGTTCCTGCCAGGGCGGATTGTGTCTGACATGCTGAAAATGCCCGCATGCCAGCTCAGCCACCCAGTGCTTCTCTTCGTCCAGATGATAACCGGTGATGGGTCTTTGCATGTCGCCTCAGATTCGTTGTTCAACCGCCCGGCTCCCCTGCCATGCGGACCAGGAATAGAGCGCCAGAGCGATCCAGATAGTAATGAAACTGATCAACTGCACCGAGTTCAGCGGCTCGTTGAATACAAACAGCGCTATGAGAAATTGCAGTGTCGGGTTGATATACATCAGAAAGCCCACGGTGGACAGGCGCAAGCGTCGCGCCGCACCCGCGAAGGCCAACAACGGCACCGCAGTCACTGCGCCGCACGCGATCAACAGCAAAGTATTGCCTTCCACCAGGAAGTTGGACGCGCCCGATGCGCTCAGCCAGCCAAACGCCAATAAGGCGATCGGCAGCAGGATCAGCGTTTCGACGAACAGACCAGACAAGCCATCCAGGACGATCTGCTTGCGCACCAGTCCATAACAGCCAAAGGACACCGCCAGAATCAGGCTGATCCAGGGCACGCTGGCGAGCATTACGATCTGTATCATGATCCCGACACCCGCCAGCAGCACCGAAACAACCTGCAGGCGCGCCATACGTTCACGGAGTATCAATACACCCAGGGCGACGTTGATCAGCGGTGTGAGGAAATAGCCCAGACTGGCCTGCAATACATGCTTCGTCTCGACGGCGTAGATGTACAAGCCCCAATTGATGGCGATCAATACAGCACACAGTGCCACACGCCCGAGCCCGCTCGGATTGGCCAGGGCCGCGGTCACTGGCTGCCAGCGGCGCAACAGGCTGATCACCAGCATCAGAAACACACAGGACCAGAGAATCCGGTGCACCAGCACCTCATAGGCGGGCACGCCGTCAAACAGGGCGAAGAAC
This sequence comes from Pseudomonas saliphila, assembly GCF_008638345.1. Taxonomy (GTDB): domain Bacteria; phylum Pseudomonadota; class Gammaproteobacteria; order Pseudomonadales; family Pseudomonadaceae; genus Halopseudomonas; species Halopseudomonas saliphila. Next base: position 148,681 of record NZ_VTVA01000008.1, read on the forward strand.
AGCGGAAAGCATCCCCACATGGCATAGGCGGCAATCCCGAAGGCGACGCCCCGGGTGGTTTCGGATGATTCGTTGATGCGCATAGTCCTCTCTTTTGACAACCAGCCATCATGATGACAGCTTCGATGCGAGTATGGATGCAGGATCAAGGGGAACTCGCTCCGCTGGTCCGCCTCAGATGAGATACCAGGCATTTCGGCCTGACTGCACCCACAAGGAGTACCGCATGAAGTACCGTCACCTGATTGCCTTGCTGTTTCCGTTGGCCGTTGCCCTGCCCGCCAGCGCCGAATGGCCCGAAGGCGCCAAAGCGCCCTTTGTTGCTGAATGCATCGAAGGCGCACAGGCCGCGCACAGCGCTGCCACAGCCAAGGCATTCTGCGAGTGTGCAGCGGACGAGGTCAGTAGCGAATTCAGCACCGCTGAACTGGAAGAGATGGGCAGCCAACAGGAAATCGACCCCGAAACGCGCCAACGACTGATTGATGCTTCAAAGCGCTGTGAGTCGATTTTGCAAGACTGAATCTGAAGGCAGCTGCCGGCGGACCCCAGGCTCCGCCGCAGCGGTCCGGACGCCCTATGCTTAGAGTCGGTCTGATTGCTGATACCCATGACTTGCTGCGCGATGAGGCCATCGCTTTCCTGACCGGCAGCGACCACATCGTCCATGCCGGCGACATCATGGATGAGTGGATTATCGAGAGACTCGCCACCCTGGCACCGGTCACCGCAGTGCGCGGCAACAACGACCGCGGCGAATGGGCGCAGCGGCTGCCGGAGACAGCATTCTTTACGCTGGAGCAAACGGGCATCTATATCATTCATGATCTGAAAGCGTTAACCGTCAATCCCATCGACATCGGTGCGCGCGTGGTGATCTCGGGGCATTCGCACAAACCCTCGATTACCGAACGCGCCGGTGTGCTGTACATCAACCCCGGCAGCGCAGGTCGCCGCCGCTTCAAGCTGCCCATCGCCGTGGCCGAACTAACAGTGACGGGCACTGAGGTGTCCGCACGCATCGTTGAGTTGCCCAACCCCGCCCGTTAGGCCGACTGATTGGGATCCTGCGTTTCCTCGTCCAGCCAGGTGCCACAATATTTGCAGTACCGCGCATTGCGTTCATGCTCGCTTTTACCACAACCAGGGCAGGCCTCCGCCGAGTAGCGCTCCTGGCGCAACGCATTGATCACCTCGACTGAAAACACGCCGATGGGCAGCGCAATGATCGAGTAGCCGATCAGCATGATCATCATCGAAATGAACTGCCCCAAGGGCGTGATCGGCGTGATATCGCCATATCCCACCGTCGTCAGGGTAACCACGCCCCAGTAGATCGCCTTGGGAATACTGGTAAACCCCGCTTCGGGGGGTTCGATCAGATACAACAGCGAGGAAAATATCGTAACCAGCATCAGTACCGAGAACAGAAACAACATGATCTGTCCGCGGCTGCGTGCCAGGGCGTCGAGCAACAAACGCCCCTGCCCCACCAGCGACATCATCTCCAGAACCCGGAACAGACGCAGTGTGCGCAGCAAACGGATGACCACCAGCGTCTGCGCACCGGGGAGGATCAGCGCCAACCAGGTGGGCAGCACCGCCAGCAGATCGATCACGCCGTAGAAACTTCGCAGATACAACCAGGGTTTTTCCAGGCAGTAGATGCGCAGTCCCAGCTCGATGGTAAAAAGCACGGTCACGGCCCATTCCAGCCGATAGAAAAGCACACCGAAACGCTCGTGGTAGGACGCAACGCTGTCCAGCAGCACCACGGCGACGCTGAGCAATATCAGCCCCGCCAGGGCAATATCGAAGCCTTTGGCCAGACGCGAATCCGACTCGAAGATTATCTGGAACAGCCTGGTCTTGAGTTGTCCGCCTGCAGGCTTGAGCATCCACTGTTTCCTGTGTTGAGTCAGGTCCCGCAGAAGGTACGTGCCACCACCTGTTCTGCACGCGGTGGCATAGCGTAGCGGGCATCCCCCTCATCATAGCTGCAAGGCGCTGCGAGGCGCTCGACCAACCGGTGAAACGGCTCGAAATCATCCTTGTCAGTCGCCGCCTGGATCACCTCCTCGACCAGATGATTGCGTGGAATGAACACCGGGTTCAACGCCAGCATCTCCTGTTGCCGCTCAGCTATTGGCGCTTGCTCACGGCCAAGCTGGGCCCGCCACTTCTTCAGCCATGGCTGAAGGCTTTCTGGCAGTTCAAAGATATTCGCGACGCTGGACTGATCCGGCGTCGGCCCGGCCAACTCGGCCAGACGACGGAACGTCAACGTGTAGTCGGCGCTTGCTTCGTGCATCGTTTGCAGCAGCTCGGTCACCAGTGCCTTGCTCTTCTCATTGGTACGGGTCAGCCCGAGCTTGCGCCGCATCAGATCGTCGTAGGCATCCAGATACTGCTTCTCATAGGCGTCGATTGCCTGCTGCCCGGCCAGCACCGCCGCGTCTTCATCCTCGTCGAGTAGCGGCAGCAGTGCGCGCGCCAGCCAGGCGAGGTTCCACTGGGCGATGCCTGGCTGATTGGAATAGGCGTAGCGTCCGCGCTCATCAATGGAGCTGAACACCTTGTCCGGATGGTAGGCGTCCATGAACGCACAGGGGCCATAATCCACGGTATCGCCGGATACCAGCATGTTGTCGGTATTCATTACGCCGTGGATGAACCCCAGCTGCTGCCACTCGGCAACCAGATTGGCCTGGCGTGCGATCACTGCCTGCAGCAGCGCCACATAGGGCCGTTCGGCGTTGGCTGCCGCCGGATAATGACGTTTGATGACATGGTCAGCGAGTATGTGCACCGCCTCATGATCATCGCGGGCGGCAAAATACTGAAAGGTGCCGATGCGGATGTGGCTTGCCGACACGCGCGTCAATATGGCTCCGGGCAGGCTGCGCTCGCGTCGCACCTTCTCGCCAGTCGTGACCGCAGCCAGACTACGCGATGTCGGCACGCCCAGTGCGGCCATTGCCTCGCTGACGATGTACTCACGCAGTACCGGGCCGAGCGGTGAACGACCGTCGCCACCACGCGAATAGGGCGTGCGCCCGGAACCCTTGAGCTGAATATCAAAACGTTGTCCTCGGGGATCAATCACCTCGCCTAGCAGCACTGCGCGTCCGTCACCCAGACGCGGATTCCAGCCGCCGAACTGGTGGGCGGCATAGACCGTAGCAATCGGCTCGGAGCCCGGTGCCAGCTGGTTGCCAGCGAGCACCTGCAGGGCTTCGGGCGAGTTCAGCCATTCGAGCGATATACCCAACTGCCGTGCCAGATCCTCGTTAATGCGGATCATCCGCGGCGCCTTGACGGGCTCGGGCGCCTGACGGGTATAGAAACGATCCGGCAATCGCAGGTAACTGTTATCGAATCTCGGGCTGTTGACCTGGCTCACTAATGCCTCCAGAAGACGTCAATGTGATGGTTGAATTATCCAGCGGTCCCAGGCCCGGCTTGATGCTTTCATCAATCAAGCGAAACCGCTCTAAGACGCCTATTACAGACGAGTTTACCGATAAATCAAGGATAGGCCAGCCTAGTGTGAGACGAACAACCGAGCGCTCGCCGGCAGACGGGCTGTATCCCGGTCCGACATCGCATTCCGCTGTCTGTGCCGACTGTCTCGCGAGCCTCCATTAGGACCCGGCTCACGGAACAGTTCACAAAAGTGTCCTACTCTCTGAACGATTGCTGATTATGTGTCTTCAGCCGTGGCAACGCAGCAATGGCTTTCCAACAATAAAAGAGGATTCGGCATGAATGATTATGGACAGCGCGCGGGTCTCCGCGGCGCAGCGATATCACTTCTTCTCTCCCTGTCTCTGGCCGGATGCAGCTCAGGATCCGACTCGGATAATGATAACCCTCAGCATCCCGACCCGGACCCAAACCCGGCGGAGGTATCCGAGGGCGTTTTTCTTGATAGCCCGGTGGCAGGCATTACCTACGAAACACCCAGCCAGAACGGCACCACCACCCAAGGCGGTGTTTTCACGTACCAGGAAGGTGAACCGGTGACCTTCTCACTGGCAGGTATCGAGCTTGGTTCCGCCGTCGGACAGCCAGTGCTGACCCCGAAGGATATCCTGGCAGACGCCGAACAGATCGGTGATCCCGCAGTGATCAATATGTCGCGCTTTCTGCAATCACTGGATGCCGACGGCGATCTCACCAATGGTATCGGCATCACGCCGGAGATTATCGCCGCCATCGAAGCCAACAACACCCTGGGTTCGACGATCGACTGGGCTGACACCCAAGGCTTTGAGGCGGCCATGACTGGGCCGGAGGGTTTGCTGTCGGCACTCAATGCAGAGGCGGTATTTGCCGAAAACGCGCAAGCGGGACAGCGTGAATTGCGCAGTGCGCTGCAGGCCTGGACCCATCTGCAGGACTCGCTCGACAAGCAAGCCGGCAAGCCGGTCGACCACTCCCTGCGGCCGGTACTCTTCATCCACGGCGGCGCAGGTTCCGCCTCCCAATTTGAATCACAGGCGCAGCGCTTTCTGGCCAATGGGTATCCCCGCTCGCATCTGGCCGTATTCGAATACGACACCAGCAATCCCACCGGCATCACTGATCCGGCAGTCACAGCCGAGCGCCACGCCCGACTTAATGCACTGATCGACGAGTTACTGCGCACTACCGGCGCAGAGCAGATTGATCTGATGGGTCATTCGCTGGGCACATTCGTTAGTGCAATCTATCTGGCATCGCCTCAGCACGCGGCCAAGGTGGCGCACTATGTAAACATCGACGGCCGCCCAGCGGATGCACCGCCTGGTCAGGTGCCGACCCTGGCGCTGTGGGGGCAATATGTAACCGAGGAAGTTACCGGCGCGGAAAACATCTATCCCGAGCCGGACGCCCCGGTTGGACACATTGAGGTAGCCACGTCAGCTGACTCCTTCACCCGTATGTTCCGCTTCTTCAACGACCGCGAACCGACCACCAATCAGGTTCCGCCGGCCGAGGGTGATGAAGTATGGATTGCGGGGCAGGCAAACATATTCCCGCAGAATATCGGCGCAGCGGGCACCACACTCAGAGTGTTTGAGGTCGATCCGGCGAGCGGCATCCGTCTGGCGGATATGCCGGTATATGAAACACCAATCAACAATACCGGTGAGTGGGGCCCCGTACGCGTGGTAAAAGGCTCCACCTACGAGTTCGGCCTGATCCGGGATGTCGAAAATGCCGACCATTTCTTCTATCGGGAAGGATACCTTCAGGACAGCCATTTCGTGCGTTTGAATACATCGCTACCCGGCAGCGGAGTCGGAGCTCTTCTGTCGCGCAGTCCAGCACATACGAACCTGAATATCGGCCGAGACAAGGAGCTATGGGGCGATCAGGGAGACAGTAATGATGTATTAACAGTGAACGGGACAAACCTGATAACAGCCGAAACCGCTCCGCTTCTGGACCGACTCAGCAGTCTTTTCCTGCACGATCGGGGCGCTGACCAGCAGAGTGCACCCGGAACACCTGACCCGACGCTCGGGGCGATCCCCTTTATATCCAGCGTGGATCTGTACCTGCCTGCAGCCTCTCCGCCCGATAACATTATCGCCATAGAGCTGACGCCGCGCGGTGGCGAGGGTGCTACGCAGCTGATCAACGTGCCTAACTGGCCTTCGAGTGAAGTACGTTCGATTTCTGTGCAGTTCCGCGACTATCTGCAGTAAACCCTCCTGCAATAAACCCCTACGCGCCCCACCTCGTGGGGCGCTTTCCTTACTTGACGCGCTTACCGTAGCCTTTGACGGCTTCCAGCCAGTGCGGATCCAGACGGGGTTGATCCTCGGCAAGTCCCTGCGCTTCCAGTCGCTGGCGATGCGCTTCACTCTCGACGCGAAGCTCTGCCAGGGCGCTGGTATTACCGTCAAGCTGATGCATTTGCGTCAGACCCTGATGGTAGAAACGCAAGAGCTTCATCGCCTCCGGATCATTGGCCGCCACGCCGGCTTCGACCTGGTGCATGACATTGGTCACGCTCATCAGGCTGCGTTTGAGCTGCCAGCCGTAGCGTGCAGCCGCCATGAACGGTTTGTCCCACAACAACCCGCGCACGATGAAACTGGTGAGCAGTAACCCCGTGAGCACCCCCGCCAGATTCCAGATGAAATTATTGCCACTTGGCTCGCCGAGCACCGCGACCGCCAGCGACGACAAGCTCAAGGCGGACACCACGAATATCGCCACCACAATCAGGGTACTGCGCCGTGTCTGTTTGCGGTACGCCTCCGGGTCCAGCGGCTGTATTTCAAACATTGGGCGTGCCGGAGGCGATATCCCGGAAGGCAGTGGCTAGCGCGTCAGGCTCCTGCGCCCCGGCAATCATGTACTGCTCGTTGATGATGAACGCCGGCACGCCGGTGACCCCAGCCTGCCGATAACGCTCCTCATCAGCGCGTACCGCGTCGGCATAGCGCTGCGAGGCCAGCACGGCCTTGGCCTCATCGGCATCAAGACCAATGGATTCAACACAGCGCAGCAACACCTGCTCATCGGAAACGTTTTCCGCGCGACCGAAATAGGCGTCGAACAAGGCCTGCTTCATCTGCGTTTGCTGCCCCTGCTCCCCGGCCCACTTGACCAGCCGGTGCGCATCGAAGGTATTGGCGGTGCGGCGCTGCTGCATCTTCTCGAAATTCAGGCCAAGCTCGTTGGCGATGCTGATCATATTGGCCTGGGATGCCTCCATCTCGCTTTCGCTACGGCCATATTTTCGGCTCAGCGCCTCCAGGATCGGCTCTCCTTCGCCCGAGGCGTCCGGGTTCAGTTCAAAGGCATGCCAGGTAACCGTGAATTCCAGCTCACCTTTGAGCGCAGCCATGGCGCGCTCCAGTCGAGCGTAGCCGATGGCGCACCAGGGACAGGCAATATCCGAGACGATATCGATGTGTAATGTGTTCATGAACTGCTCCGAAATGAGGGGTTGCGAGAGAGGTTTAGAACCATGGTGGCAGCTGCGAGGATCTTTGGAAACAGCGGCTTCAACCCGCCGAGCGCCCAGACCGCGGCGGCGCGCCTATCCAATTCACGACGGGGCCCTACGCGGCTTGCTGGTAGCGCCTGGTTTGCGTCAGAATCGGTGCTTTCAGGCCAACAGAATAAAAGGACAGCGTGGTCTACCTCAAAGCCTTTTCCCACGCACTCTTGCATGCCTTCAAGAACCTGCTGCCCATCATCGTGGTGGTGGTGTTCTTCCAGCTGGCGATTCTGCAGCAGGTTCCGGAAAACACCCTGAGCATGGTAATAGGCTTGGGTATCGTGGCCGTAGGTGTCGCGCTGTTCCTGCAAGGGCTGGAGCTGAGCATATTTCCCGTCGGTAAAAGCCTGTCCAACCAGTTTGCGCGTAAAGGGTCTGTGCCCATTCTGCTGGCGTTCGGATTTGCCATCGGGTTCTCCGCCGTGGTCGCAGAACCCGCATTGATTGCGGTGGCGCAGCAGGCTCAGGACATCAGCGAGGGACGGATCGATGCGCTGACGCTCAGGCTGCTGGTCGCCGTCTCAGTCGGCATGGTGATAGCACTGGGCGTGTTTCGCACTATATTCGGCTACCCGCTGCACTGGTTCATGATTGGCGGGTACATCACTGTGGTGGTGATCACCTGGTTCGCCCCGGCGGAGATCATCGGCCTCGCCTATGATTCCGGCGGCGTCACCACCAATATTGTTACCGTCCCGTTGATCGCGGCGCTGGGTATTGGTCTCGCGGCGTCCATCCGGGGCCGTAATCCACTGATGGATGGCTTTGGCCTGGTGGCGCTGGCGGTGATGGTGCCGATGATTACCGTGCAGCTTTACGGCATATTCGTATTCAGTGGAGCCGACCCAGGCGTCGAGATAATGACCACGGCGGGCGCGGACAAAGCTGCGATCTCCGGGCCGCTGAAGATGCTCCTGGATCTGGCCACCATGTTCCGCGATGTCATTCCCATCATTCTGACCATCGTGTTCTTTCAGTACGTGGTGCTACGGAAAGCGCTGGCCAACCCGGCAAAGATCCTGTTTGGCTTTCTGCTGGTAATTCTGGGTCTCTACGCTTTTGTTGTGGGCCTGAAGATGGGGCTGTTCCCGATTGGCACCTCCATGGCCGAACAGCTGATCGGGCTCGATAACTTCGCCTATGTCTACCTGTTTGCCTTCATGATCGGTTTTGCCACCACCATGGCGGAGCCGGCATTGATTGCGGTCGGCAAACAGGCCGAAGAGGCCGCATCCGGGCAGATCAACGGTAATGTCATCCGGATTCTGGTTGCCATTGGCGTGGCCATCGGCATCAGCATAGGGGTACACCGGATTATCGTCGGCGGCTCGATGCACTACTACATCATCGGCGGTTACACGCTGGTCATCATCCTGACAGCACTGGCGCCCCGGTATATCGTGGCACTTGCCTACGATCTGGGCGGCGTCACCACCTCAGAGGTCACCGTTCCCCTGGTTACGGCGTTGGGTATCGGTCTGGCCACCCATATCGAAGGACGCAATGTGCTGATAGATGGCTTCGGCCTTATTGCGTTCGCCTCCATATTCCCTATCGTTACGGTGATGGCCTACGCCATCATTATCCAATGGGTATCCGACCGTCATACTGCCAAAGAGGTTGACCGATGAAATTCTCTGCACTCATCACCATCGCTCCCGAAGACCTGGAGCAGCAGTGCATTGACTGCGCACGGGAGCTGGGCGCCGGTGGCATTACCATCATGTCTGCCCGGGGCATCAGCAACAACACACGTAAGACCTTTTTCGGCCTGACCTACGACGGCAGCCAGAGCGTACTGTTGATGGTGCTGGAAAAAAGCTTGTCGCTGGAAGTACTCAAGGCAATCCAGAAGATCCTGATGCCCACCAAGGAGGACTCTCAGGGCCTGGTGTTCACGGTGCCGCTGGACCATCTCGGGGGTATCGATCTATCCCAGTTTGAAAAATTCGAACAACATCTCAAAGAATCCGATCTGGAGTGAGCAGGCATGTTACTGGTCAATGATGTGATGGTGACTGACGTCGTCACCGTATCGCCCTTCGCTAACCTTCGTGAGGCGCTAAGCCTGATGAAGCGACACAACCTCAAATCCCTGGTGGTGGATCAACAGACCCCCCATGACGCCTGGGGGCTGATTACCTACACCAACATCCTCAAAACGGTTATTGCGGAAGGCGGCGACATCGACCTGCTGAACGTTTATGACGTGTGCGCCAAACCGGCTCTTTCCGTCGGCAAAAGCCTGTCCGTCAAACAGGTGGCCAGCTTGATGACCCAGCACCGGGTCAAGCGCATTCTGGTGCTGGACGACAACCAGTTGCTCGGCTTTGTCTCCATGGATGACATCATGTCCGCCCTGCTCGAGCAGATTGAATAACCAGTCGGAAACCGGATCCACTGCGTTTCAAGAGTGGTTTAGTTGTAGGCTGTGCGCCTCAAACGACATCAACCAGGGTTCTGATGACATGTACGGCCTTCTGATACTTCTGCACATACTCGGCGCGACGGTCTGGACCGGTGGACACCTGATTCTGGCTTTTACCATTCTGCCGAGAGTGCTGCGTGAGCGGAGCCCCGCCGAGCTGCTGCGCTTCGAGTCGGCGTATGAGCGCATCGGCTTGCCGGCGCTGATCATCCAGGTGGTCACGGGGCTTATGCTGGCTTATCAACTGGTTCCCGATCCGGCCCGCTGGGTGGATCCCAGCGACGTCACTGGGCGACTGATCGGCGTGAAGCTTCTTCTGCTGGCAACCACTGTCTGCTTCGCACTGGATGCGCGCTTGCGGGTGATCCCGAACCTGTCTGAAGCCAAACTGGTGTCCATGGCCTGGCATATCATCCCGGTCACGTTGCTCAGCGTGCTCTTCGTCGTCGTGGGCGCTTCGTTCAGAACCGGCTGGTTCTATTGAAGCTGGCGAGGCCCGGCCCACGCCGAATTAACTGCACTTGAGTTGAGAAATGGCGGAGTCGCTTCGCCACCTGACAGGTCTATCAGAGCAACGGCCTACTGAATGGCCACATCAGATCATCACCAGCAAGGATATCTCCATTGACAAACGCGACCCTGTCATTCGCGCTCATTGCCTTGATCGCCTTCGGTTGCCAGTGGTTCGCCTGGCGCGTCAAGCTCCCGGCCATTCTGTTCCTGCTCGCTGCGGGTATCGTGCTTGGCCCCTTCACGTCCCTGCTTTCCCCTGATGAACTGCTGGGCGATCTGCTGTTTCCGCTTATCAGCCTTTGTGTGGCGGTGATTCTGTTCGAGGGCAGCCTGACGCTGGATCTGAGCGAAATCAGAACGCAGCGGGTGGTCGTCCGACGATTATTGGTGGTCGGCGCAGGCGTCACTTGGGCCATCGTAGCAGTGGCCGTGCATTTCCTGTTTGGCCTTGGCTGGGAACTGAGCGTACTGTTCGGCGCGCTGACAGTGGTGACCGGCCCTACCGTGATCGTGCCCATGCTGAGAACGGTGCGACCCAACGCAAATATCTCCAATATCCTGCGCTGGGAAGGAATTCTGATCGACCCCATCGGCGCCCTGTTGGTGGTGGTGGTGTACGAGTTCATCGTGGCTCAGAGTCAGGCATCCGGGCTCGCGCACGGGTTCGTTACCTTTTTCCAGACCATCGTCATCGGCACTGTGCTGGGTATTCTGGGCGGCTGGTTCATGGGCTGGGTGCTGCAACGCGGCTGGATACCGGATTACCTGAAGAATCTCGCCACACTGGCAATGGTCACCACCGTATTCAGCGTGTCGGATACCTTTGCCCACGAATCCGGATTGCTGGCGGTCACACTCATGGGCATGTGGCTGGCCAACAAGAAGGACGTGCATATTGATGACATTCTGCACTTCAAGGAAAACCTCAGCGTCGTATTGATTTCGGGCCTGTTCATTCTGCTCGCCGCGAGACTGACCCTTGATGACATCACGTCGCTGGGCTGGGCGGCGATTATTCTGCTGCTGATCATGCAGTTCATCGCGCGCCCGGTATCAGTCTGGCTGTCATCAATAGGGTCCACCCTGAACTGGCGTGAGAAGACGCTGCTGTCGTGGATCGCGCCGCGCGGTATCGTTGCTGCAGCGGTATCAGCCCTGTTTGCAATCAGGCTGGAAGAGGCCGGGCACGAGGCCGCATCCATTCTGGTACCACTGACCTTTGTGGTCATCATCGGCACCGTGGTCTTGCAGAGCGCGACCTCCCGCGGCCTGGCCAAATTGCTGAAAGTGGCCGAGCCGGCGCCGAGCGGTTTTCTGATAGTCGGCGCCAATCCGGTTGCGCGGGCCATTGGCGCGGCACTGCAGAAACAGGAATTTCGCGTGATACTGACCGGCTCGCAGTGGGAACACATTCGCGAGGCCAGGATGGCCGGGCTGCCGACCTTTTTCGGCAATCCGGTATCAAGTTACGCCGATCACCACCTTGATCTGGTTGGCGTAGGTAAACTGCTGGCCCTCTCCCCTGATCCGGCGATGAACGTTGTGGCCGGCATGCGCTACCGCACCGAATTTGGTGATCGGAACATCTTCACGCTACTGGCGGGGGCCCAATCCGAGATTGCCGAGAAACATCAGCTGGGCTCAAAACAGCGTGGTCACACCCTGTTTACCGAGGACATGAGCTACAGCAAGTTCGCCAGCCTGCTGAGCAAGGACTGGCAGATTCGGGAGACTCTGCTCACTGACGAGTTTGGCTTCGATGACCTGCTGCGCGCCCATGACGACATCATCCCGCTGTTCGCCATCTCACCGAAGGGGCGCATAGAAGTCATGACAGCAGACACTGCCCTGCGGCCGGAGGAAGGCTGGAAAGTGCTTAGCCTGACCGGCCCCAGAACCGAGAGAAAAAAGCTCGAGGCGAAGAAAGAGGAGCATCGGGAAAACGAGGCGCAGGCCCAACCGCAACCCGATGAGTGAGCTTGAGCCGTGCTTCGCTATCCGGAACGTCTGGCTTGCCGGCCGGTCAGAGCAAGCATGGATATCAATGCTTTTATCGATTCTCTGCAATGGCCGGCCATGCTCGCGACGCTCGTCGCCGCCTATCTGGTCGGCTCGCAATCCCGTCGAAAGCGCAACTGGGGCTTTCTCTGTTTTATCTTGAGCAATGCGCTATGGATCGCCTGGGGCTGGCACGCTCAGGCGTATGCACTAATCATTTTGCAGTTCGGTCTGTTTTTGATGAACCTGCGCGGCACCCGAAAAAACGCTCCTGCCGCAGACGCGTCCTGACACCACCTGTTTAACGTCCCGTTATCCGACGCGGCGTTATGTTTATGGATTTTTTTAGTACTCTTGCTGCCCAGCCCGCTTCAGGAATGCCCGCAATGAATTCGAATCTGCCTACTCCCGATACCAGCGACCTTGATATAGACGGCCGTTACGCTCTCGCCCGGCGGCTGGCACAGGACGCCGCGCAGCAGGGGATGAAATATTACGCCCAGCGGGCCAGTCTGGTTGTCGATACCAAGGACGGTGACATGCAGAACGTGGTCAGCATTGCCGACCGCGAGCTGGAAGACTTCATTCGCGACGAGCTGAAAACCGCGTTTCCCGACGATGGCTTCCTCGGTGAGGAAAGCGGCTCGGCGGCGCTCGATGCCCGCTGTCTGTGGGTGATCGACCCGATTGACGGCACCGCCTGCTTTGTCAACGGCCTGCATACCTGGTGCGTATCGGTGGGACTGATGATAGATGGTGAGCCCTATCTGGGCGCAATTGCCGATCCCAACCACAATGAAGTTTTCCATGGCTGCCTGGGTCGCGGCGCCTATGTTAACGACACGCCATTGCACGTCAGCGATGCCGGCCATGTGCGCGAAGGCCTGATGGGCGTTGGTACCTTCTATCAGCAGGGCAAGGAGCATTTTCTGCCCTTTCTCTCCGGCCTGCTCGATCAGGGCGGCGTGTTCTACCGTAACGGCTCGGGCGCGCTGATGACCGCTTACGTAGCCGCCGGACGTTTGATTGGTTACTACGAAACACGCCTGAAAAGCTGGGATTGTCTGGCCGGCCTGGTGCTGGTGCGCGAAGCTGGCGGCATGCGTAACGATTTCTTCCGAGGCAACGGGCTGCTCGAGGGCAATGCCTATCTGGTCGCCTGCCCAGGCGTCTATCAACAGCTCGAAGAACTGATCGGGCCATCGTTGAACGCTATCTGATAATCTCCCGTTGCACGGCACGTCTACTCTCACGGAAGAATCTTTGAATGATCGAACAAATCGGCGCATACCTGTCCAGCATCCGGGTTACCGACACTTTCCTGAGTCTGCTGATCAGCACCGGCATCCTGCTGGTCAGCATACTGGTTCTACGCGCCGTCTCGGCGCGGTTCATCCGGCGTGCCGTACTTGCCCCCGAGCTGCGGCGCAAATGGATAGTGCAGACGCGCAACGGGTTGATCCTGTTGATGCTGATGGGCCTGGTCATGATTTGGGGCGAGGAATTGCGCACTCTGGCACTGTCCATTGTCGCCATCGCCGTGGCCTTCGTGGTCGCCACCAAGGAGTTGATCCTGTGTCTAACCGGCTCATTGCTGAAATCTGGCGCGCGCTCCTTTCAGATCGGCGACCGTATTCAGGTCAAGGATTTTCGTGGCGACGTCATCGATCAGAACCTGTTGGCCACCACCATCCTTGAAGTAGGACCGGGGCGGCTCACGCACCAGCGCACCGGCCGTATGACGATCATCCCCAATGCGCTGTTCGTTTCCGAACCGGTCATTAACGAAAGCTACACCCACGATTACGTCATTCACGTATTCACCGTGCCCTTCAAACGGGAGGACAACTGGCGCGGCGCGCAGCAAGCACTGATGGCGTCGGCTGAAAAGCATTGCCAACCCTATCTGGACAAGGCCCGCAAGCACATGACACGGCTCACTGAACACCGCGGATTCGACATACCGACGGTGGATCCCCGCGTCTCGATTCAACTGCCCACCGCCAGTGAACTGCATCTGATCGTGCGCATCCCTGCCCGCTCGGGCGAACGCAGCTTTATCGAGCAGACAATACTGGCAGAGGTGTTCGGCGAAAACGATTTCACTGCCAAACGCCAACACAAGTCCGAGGATACTGAGCTGGAGTAAGCGCTGGCGGGCGATGTGAGTGCACCCTGGCGCTCATACCCTGCCGGCATTATGTGACCGGGCGCACAATTGGTCGTCTACACTGGACACCATCACCCTGCATCACACAAGGCGAACCAGTGCCCCGCATCGCACCCGTCCGAGAGATTCTCCGAGACCTTCTGCGCACCCTTTTGAGCTCCTACGTGCTGACCGGCGTGTCTGCCGGTTTCGGTCTGATGCTGGTCGCCGGGAGCGCTTTTTTATTCATCAGCCCATACGCCGGGTCAGTCGCCGCGGTGGGTGCCATTGTCTGTATCCCAACCGACCACGCCGCGCCGCGCCGGGGCAAATTCCTGACGCTCCTGCCGACCGCGTTAATCGGCCTGCCGCTGTTTGCCAGCATGCAGGCGTTGCAGGATGATCCTTTGTGGCTCGGTCTGTTGCTGGTCCCCGCGACTTTCTTTGCCTTTCTGGCCGGTGCCTGGGGCAAGCGCGGATTGCCATTAGTCATTTCGATCATGTTCTCGATGGTCTTCTCCATGGCCGTGTCGGCACATCCACAGTCGGTCGGGCTGCTCTTCACCTGCCTCTATTTCGCCATGGGTTCGGCGCTGTACATCCTCTATTCAACCCTCGCCAACATTGCACTGAACGGACGCTACCGCAGCCAGATTCTCGCTGAGGCGCTGCTCTCACTCAGCACCATGATGCATACCCAGGCCCGGCGCTTCGTTCCGGCAGACGCCCTGGATCCACTACCGGTGCTGCCGGGTCAGTTGATGCAACAACAGGCTGCCCTGGCCGATCAGCTGCAGGCCGCGCGGGACATCATTCTGGAATCGCCGCGCACGCCTCGACGTCAACAGCTCGCGGCCATGCTGCTGCGCTCGCTGGAAATTCGCGATCATTTGCTCGCCAGCGAACTGGATCTGGATACGCTGCGAGCGGTGCCCGGCCATGCCCCGGTGTTCCATCAGCTTCGTGCACTGTTGATGGAGCAGGCAAAGATGGTCGAGTCCATCGCTGATGCGCTGCTGCGAGGCCAACAACCGCCGCCTTTTACTGATCAGCGACCCCAACTGGCCAAACTGGGTGGCGAGCTTGAGGAGGACATGGCGCCGGGCCCCATGCCGCCAGCGACGGCGATGTCGCGGGCCATTGGCAATCGTATCGGCAATATCAACGATGAGGTGCTGCGTTTGAATGGTCTGGCCCGCGGCGAGATTGCGCCCGACCTGACGGTGGTACGCACCGCCTGGCAATTGTTTGTCAGCCCTACGTCCTGGTCCTGGAAGCCGTTCACCCACGTCTGGCACTGGGATGCGCCCCCGCTGCGCCATGCTATTCGGGCGGCGCTGGCGGTAGGGACTGCCTACATGATCGCAATGGCGATGCCCTGGGCCACGCACCATTACTGGATTCTATTGGCCGTCGTGGTGGTACTGCGCGGCAGTCTGGCGCACACCCTCGAGCGACGAAACAGCCGGGTCGCCGGCACTGCGCTGGGTTGCGTATTGGCTGCAGCGATCCTGGCTACGCAGGCACCGGCCCTGTTGCTGCTGGTCATCGTTCCGCTCGCTCAGGCGATTTCGCACTCCTTTGCGATCAGACGCTATTTGATCACAGCCGTAGCGGCCACGGTGCTAAGCCTGGTCCAGGCGCATTTGCTGAGCGGCGGAACGGCGCCAGCATTCAATATCATTGAGCGCCTGGCGGACACCTTGATTGGCACCGGCATCGCCTGGGCGTTCAGCTATGTATTACCTTCCTGGGAGCGCAACCAGATACCTGCGCTGGTGGCGCGGACCATGGCCGCCCAGGCGCGGCACGCGCGCAGTGCGCTGAATCTGGGACAGCTGGAAGCCGTCGATGACGAGCCGGAGCTGGAATGGCGTCTGGCTCGACGTGAAGCCTATGACAGCCTCTCAGCCTTGGTGCAAGCGACGCGTCGTTCGCTATCGGAGCCCCGCGCGGTCAGACCCCCGTTGGAAGCACTCGAAAGCCTGCTGATTCATGGCCACAACCTGCTTGCTCAGCTTGCTGTGGTAAAGACCATGCTCATGCGACGGCGCCATCTCGACCAGGAGACTACCCGCGAACCGCTTCAGAAGGCGTCAATTCTCATCGAAAGCCTGCTGACCGCAACCGAGCCGCAGCGACCCGACAGCGCCCCCACAATAACCAGCTGGCCGACCGAGCTGCCGCAGACAGACCCGTTTGCGTATGACCTGTCGCCCTGGATAGTGCGGCGGCTCGATCTCGCCTGCAACCTTGCAGCGCAGCTGCGCGAAGACGCCGACAAGGTGCTCCACGCCCCCACCGAGATGGAAGCCGAAGAAGCCCGCCCAGCCTGACCGTATTCCCAGCATTGACTAGACTCAGACTTTGATCTGATGGGTAACAGGAGAAAGCGATATGACTGATCCAGTGTTGTTGATCACCGGCGGTTCATCCGGCATAGGCGCGGCGACCGCGCGCGAAGCAGCAGCCAAGGGCTACCGACTGGTCCTGGCAGCCCGTTCCAAAGACAAGCTGGAGGCTCTGCAGACCGAACTGGGCGGGCCGGAACGGGTGATGATCGTTGCCTGCGATGTCCAGCAGCTCGATGATCAAACGCGTATGGTCCAGGCGACCCTGGATACCTTTGGTCAGCTGGATGCGGTGTTCGCCAATGCCGGACGCGGCGGTGAGCCGGGCGGCTTCAGTGAAGCCGATCCACAGGTCTGGAAGGACATGATCCTGACCAACATCTATGGCGTCGGGCTGACCGTACAGTGCTGTTTGCCAGCACTGCGCAAAAGCCGCGGCCACATCTTGCTGACCAGCTCCGCTGCCGGGCGCGCAACCATTGCCGGTTCGATGTACAGCGCCACCAAATGGGCCGTTACCGCCATTGGCTACGGGCTGCGCGAAGAGATCCGAGGCAGCGGCATCCGCGTCACCCTGATCGAACCGGGTATGGTGGATACGCCCTTTTTCGACCAACCACCTGGCAACAGTCTGCTGCCCGAAGATATCGGTCGGGCTGTGCTCTATGCACTGTCGCAGCCGGCCCATGTCGACGTGAACGAGATTCTGGTTCGTCCGACTCCGGCAATCAGCTGATTACCGGAGCAGCGCCCCCTCAGGCCTGCGGCCGCAACCCATCGTGGTTGAGCTTGGCCTTGCGCTTGTTCTTGCCCAGAAAAATCCGCGCCAGTGAACTGTCTCGGTGCGGATTGCCGAAATGATACAGACCGGTGGCCCGCAGGTGCTCGGGATTGCACTGATCATTGGAATGCAGGCTGCGATACCCCCAGAACAGATACAGGTTGCCTGGCACCAGCTTGATGGTGATCGGTTTGAGCACACCACGTTTCACCGCCATGGCCGTGAGCTTCTGGCTCAGCGTATTGTGCAGTATGGCCTTCTCCATGATGTTCACCACCGCGCTCGAGCGTAACGGGCGCATGTTGGGGAACATGATCAGATCACCGCAATGCTCCCCCTCGGTGGGAATGAACACCGGGGCCAACGCTGTGACGGCCGTTGCATCGAAATGGTAAAAGTGTGATTCCTTGAGTCCGCTTTTGCCCTGCAGGCAGCGGATAACAGGGAAGATCCGCTCGGCATTTGACGGTTGGGCGCCAGTGGCCTTTTCATACAGGTCCGCGAGGAATTGCCTGAAGGTCGTGGAGGCGCTCAGATTTGCCAGAAGACTGCCTTCCATTGCCTCGACTCCATGAATGGAGAAGTACTCCTGATGGTGTTTGCTCGTTTCCGACCTTATATACTCTCGCGCCAGCTCCAACTGTTCCGGGGAGAAAAAGTTCTGAACAACTGCATATCCATTTGATTCGATATCGGACGCCAGGCGAGACACCACCCCAGCGTCTATAGGCGCAAACTCAGTCATAACTAATCCTTATCGTCCGAAAAGTGAGATTTGATACTCGTTACTCAATCTTTCCGACAGATCCCTGGATGCATCACAACGTTTGCCGATGAACCACCGCTAAATTCCGTTCTTTTGCAAGGTGCGTTCCAGTTCTTGTCACTTTCGGCACAAGCCCTATGTCATGGGCTGTTGCGCTGGTTTGTTCGACCGATGAGAGTATAGAAGGGTTCCGTCAACATGCACGCTGGAACGCTTGTTCAGAATTATTTATCACCTGCCCCCTTGCTTGACTAGACTCCTTGTAAATGTGGAGACGTCAGCCACAAAAAAGTGCTGATGGTTAACGACATTTAAACGATCAGATTAACGATTAGAGTTAGGTTTTTTGACCTTAAATGAGGCATACCGATGTTCCAGACTACCCGCGTAAACGATAAGCGCTTGAATGTCGTGTTCAGCGGTAAGCTCGATAGTGAGTCCATGAAGATGGCGTTAGATGAGATGGTCCGCCAGGCGCAAGGCATTACCGAGGGAGCAATGCTTGTTGAGGTAGGCGAGTTTGAACTTCCGACGCTGGGCGCGATGGCCGTGGAGTTGTCCCGACTGCCGCAACTGTTTCGTTTCATTCGCCAATTCGACAGGGTGGCGGTGATCGCTGGCCAGAACTGGGTACGCAGGATGAGCACTGTTGAAGGGGCGCTGATTCCAGGGCTCAACCTCAAAGCCTTCGCATTGACGCAGACCGCTGAGGCCGAGGAGTGGCTGGCGCGCTAAGGCGTCGCGCCGCATTGCATACCCCGCCCTGGCAACGTCCATTCAGCTTCAGGTCATTTCTGACTATTGCGCATCAGGTTCTGGATCAGATCGATGGGTAACGGAAAGACCACTGTGGATGTATTGGTGCTGCTCATATCCGCCAGAGTCTGCAGATAGCGCAATTGCATGGCGCCCGGCTCGCTGGACATTACCCGGGCTGCCTCCACCAGTTTTTCCGACGCCTGCAGCTCCCCTTCCGCATGGATTACCTTGGCGCGGCGCTCGCGTTCCGCTTCGGCCTGTCGGGCGATCGCGCGGATCATCGATTCATTGAGATCCACGTGCTTGATCTCGACGTTGGCCACCTTGATACCCCAGTCTTCTGTCTGGTTGTCGAGAATTTCCTGAATGTCCGCGTTGAGCTTGTCGCGCTCGGAGAGCATTTCATCCAGGTCATGCTTGCCGAGCACCGAGCGCAGCGTAGTTTGCGCCAGCTGACTGGTCGCCTCGCCAAAGTTTTCCACGTGAATGATTGCTTTCTCCGGATCGACGACCCGGTAATACAACACTGCGTTGACTCGAACGGTAACGTTGTCGCGGGAGATCACATCCTGACTGGGAACGTCCAGCGCGACCACCCGCAGATCGACTCTCACAATCTGCTGTAGACCCGGAATCACAATTACCAGACCAGGCCCTTTGACTCCCTGAAAACGCCCCAGAAAGAATACGACGCCTCGCTGGTATTCCGGCAGGATGCGAATGGCCGACGCCAGCAGCATCAACAGGATAAGCAGCGGCGCGAGGTATGGAATCAGGTCGTATGTCATGCTTGCTCCTCGAAGCCGGTCGCCGAAACAATGCTATTGCTCGGCAACAGGCTCCTGCACTGTAGGTTTCAAATGAAGGGTCAGACCTTCGACCCGGGCGATTGAAACAGGTTGACCGGTCTGGATGGGCGACTGCGAAACGGCTTTCCAGCGTTCGCCACCCACCTGTATATATCCCTGGTAGCGCTCCCCTACGCGTGAGAAATCATCCAGAGCCACTCCCTGCTCGTTGATCAGCCGATCGGTACCACTGACGGCCGGACGCCGGCGCAAGGTGAGCACCCGCGTCACCGTCCATAACAACAGAGCGCCGAATATCGCAGCCATCCCGCCGATCATGGGCAAGGATATTGGCTGATGACTGCCATCCATCAGAATAATCGAGCCAATCACAAAGGCGACGATACCGCCGATCCCCAGCGTACCGAAGCTGGGCAGGAACGCCTCCGCGACTATTAGCACCAGCCCCAGCAGAATCAGCGCCAGCCCCGCGTAATTGACCGTCAGCACCTGAAAGGAAAACAGCGCAAGAATCAAACAGATACCGCCAATGATGCCGGGATACAGATTGCCCGGATTCGATAGCTCGAAAATAATCCCGTAGAAACCGATCAGCATCAGAAAGTAGGCGATATTGGGGTTGGTTATCACGGTCAACAATCGGGTACGCCAGTTGGGATCAACCCGTATCAACGTTAGATCAGAGGTCGCCAGCGTTCTTTCGCCATCCGCCATTCTTACGCTACGGCCATCAACTTGCGCTAAAAGATCATCCAGGCTCGATGCCACCACCTCGATAACATCACGCTCCAGCGCCTCGGTGGCCCCCAGATTAACCGCCTCACGTACGGCCTGCTCGGCCCAGTCGGCGTTGCGATCATGACGTTCGGCAAGGCTTCTTATATAGGCCACGGAATCTTCCAGCAACTTGCGCTCCATGGCGCTGCCCCCGCGCCTGGGCTCGGTCTTTTCGCTGGCGCCGTTCTCTCCCTCTGATTCGCCTGGCTCAGTTGCCGGATCAGGGCTGCCCGGCAATCCGCCCATCTGCACCGGCGTCGCCGAGCCCAGATGGGTCGACGGGGCCATCGCAGCGATATGACTGGCATAGAGGATGTAGGTCCCGGCGCTGGCCGCACGTGCTCCGGCGGGAGTGACGTAAGTAATGATCGGCACTGGCGAGCGCAGAATCTCGCGAATGATCAGCCGCATGGATTCCATCAGCCCACCCGGCGTGTCCATTTCGATCACCACCACTCGCGCCTGCTCTTCCTCTGCCTGCTCGATGCCCCGCACAATATAATCCATGGTCGCCGGCCCTATGGGACCATCGACAGACAGAATCAGCGCACTGGGCGAACCCTCCTGCTCCTGCGCTAGCAACCCCGGACCGGAAGACGCCGCAAACATGACGACCCCGAGCAGCAGCAGTCCCGCCCAGAACCAGGCAAGCGGCGTGTTCGATAACATTACTCTGAGATAACGCATGGCCTGACCGCCTTCGGAAAACGAACGGGCTCTTAGTCAGCCTAGCAGATGAACCGCCACTCCATTTCGATACCGATGCATCCAAGCCAGCGTCAGGGAAATGCGCGAGCTGTCGCATAGCGCAATGGGGGCTCCGGTCACCTGCCGAGTCTGTGACCCAGGTCCGCCCGGCAGGCTTGGTACCCACTCGGGAATGTCGCACCATGTTCGCTACCGCACATTGGCCCCGCCTGAATCGACTAATTTCAACAAGCCGCGGATCGCCCTGACCCGCATCCGATTCCAGCGCGCAACGGTAGTGTTCAGCCAGTCCTGACCGAGGTCGCCATACCGCGTCGCCTTTACATCACGTCGGGACGACTCCGCTCACTCGGCGTACGGAAGCTTACCTGTCAGAACGGGAGGGACTCATGAACATCATCAAGAAGCACGTCTGCTATCTTTGCTTCGTCGGCGCAGGCCTGCTGGCGCCGCTGTCCGCGGTGTCAGACGAACTGGGTGAGCGCCGGGCAATCTTCGATACCGTGGTGCGCGATCTGCAGAACGCCAACTTCAATCATCTTGAGTCGCTGGCCGAACACTATAGGGGCAGCCAGGCACGCTCACCCAGCGGGGTATGGAAACTCAGCGCATTGGACGCAGGGGTGCGGTCCATGTTCGACCCGACCAACCGCGACCTTGAGTATTGGGCCTACCTTGAAGACTATCTTGGCCAGTGGCTGAAACAGTACCCCTCCTCCCCCACCGCGCATCTCGCACGGGCCAGCATGCTGATTCATCAGGCCTGGAGTTATCGTGGCACTGGCCCGACAGACTCGGTCAAGGAAGAAGACTGGCAGCCGTTTAATGAATATATCGAGCAAGCCCGCGTAGTGCTGGAGCAGTCCAAGCCAATCGCTGCGCGCGACCCCCAGTGGTACGTCACCATGGCGGTTATTGCCAGGAGCCAGTACTGGCCCGAAGAGCGGTTCAAGACCATGCTCAATGAAGGCCTATCCCGCTATCCCGATTACTATCCGATCTATTATTCGGCGGTCGATTACTACTCCCCGAAATGGAACGGTAGCGCGGATGCCATCGAGCAGTTCGCCGTCGATGCCATGGAGCGTACCCAGAACAGCGAGGGTAACGGTTTGTATGCGCGGCTGTACTGGCATGCAGCGCAGACACAGTACGATGACCGGCTGTTCCAGGATTCGGGTATTAACTGGCCGATGATGCAAAAAGGCATGGACGACGTACTCGAGCGGTATCCCGATCAATGGAATATCAATAACTTCGCACGCATTTCCTGCTTCGCCGAGGACAAGAGTAAGGCTCGCGAGCTATTGCAACGCATCGAGTCGCCGATCAAAGAAGCCTGGGGCGATCTGGATGAGCATTCCAGGTGCCAGCGGTGGGCTGCAACGGCTGAACCGGTTGCGGCGCGATGAACCGGCGCCGGACCTCAGAGGTGTCATACCCATGGGCTTTAACCGGCAAGCTACCCGGCATCGCGTGATCGCAGCGTGTGCCGGACGCGTCCGGTAAGGTACCAATCAGCGAGCTCTCGAGATCATTCCGCTTCACCGTCCCAGGGCTTGCCGTCCAACGGCTTGGCTCGCCCGAGCTCAGCTTCATCCAACCCCCCGCCAGCGCCGATGTCGTCTTCATCCACTACCGAAAAGTCCTGATCGGTCGGCTCCTCGCTTTCGCCGGCCTCAGACGGCGAGCGCGCACCATCATCAGGCATCAAGGTTTCAGGCGTGGCATCATCCATGGTGGGACCTTCCCCCGGCTGCGACGCTTCGGTCAGACCCGCCTCTGCTGCGCGATCGATGGCTTCGTCCTCTGTAGGCACCTTGCCAATCGGCCCCATGGGCTCGTCCTCGGGAATGGAAAGGTCATCGATCTCTTCGTCCACCGCACCCTGATTGTCAGGGCGGTGTGGGTCTCGCTTTTCATCAGGGTCTTTCATTATCTCGTCTCCTGCTGGTGTTATGCAGTTGACGACCACTCGGAGAAAAGATTCCCGAACCCGCGGCGGTTGCTATCAGGGAAACCTGGTTTCGACAATTGAACGCCGCGGAGCGACAAACGGTCTAGTGTCTCGCTTGCCGAAGCCCCGTCCCTGCTTGACACTTAACACCATCCCGCCTTCAAGCAGTATGGCAAGGGTAAATGGACTCAACCCCCCATCCGACTGCGAACTCTGCTAGCCCATACCCAATGAGATCTGAACTGACCATGAATACCTATGACCAATGGAGTCATCCCTATCCCATCGACCAGCGTTACGGCAAACGGGTCGCGTATTTCTCCATGGAGTTTGCGATCGCCCAATCGCTGAAAATCTACTCAGGCGGCCTCGGCTTTCTGGCCGGCTCGCATATGCGCAGCGCCTATGAGCTGAAGCAGAACCTGATCGGTATCGGAATGCTCTGGAAATTCGGCTATTACGATCAGGAGCGTAACGAGGATCAAACATTGCGCGTGCATTTACAGCGCAAGTATTACCCTTTCCTGCGTGACAGCGGCATCACTGTAAAGGTGACAGTCAACAGTCACCCGGTCTACGTGAAGGCTCTGTATCTGGCGCCGGAGATCTTCAATACCGCGCCTATCTATCTGTTGACTACCGACATTCCCGAAAACGACTTTCTTGCACAGACCATCACCCACCGTTTGTACGACGGCGAACACGCGGCACGCGTAGCACAGAGTATCGTGCTCGGTATCGGGGGCGCCAAACTGGTCGAGGCATTGGGTGGAGCCGACATTTATCACATGAACGAAGCCCACGCGATGCCCATGGCTTTCCAGTTGATGGAGCAGCTGGGCGATCTGGATGAGGTCCGCAATCGCGTGGTGCTGACAACCCATACGCCGGAACTGGCTGGTAATCAGGAGCACGAAATCGGCTTTCTGCGGGATATGGGCTATTTCAACGGCTTGTCCCACGAAACGGTGGTGCACATGACCGGTATGGATGGAAATATATTCAGCCATACCCTCGCCGCGCTGCGGGTGGCACGGGTATCAAATGCCGTGTCACGCCTGCATGGCGAGGTTTCCAACCAGATGTGGGGCGCTAACCCTGGCATCTGTAAGATTCAGGCGATTACCAACGCGCAGAACAGGACCTTCTGGCAGGACCCGGCGCTTCGCGGAGCACTGGACGAAGGCAATGACGCGCAGCTGGTAGAGCGCAAAAAGCAGATGAAAGATGAGCTGTTCAAGGTGGTCGCTGATCAGACCGGCAAGCGGTTTGACCGGGACACTATTACCGTAGTGTGGGCACGCCGTTTCGCTGCATACAAGCGCGCCGACCTGCTCATTCGGGATATTTACCGCTTTACCGAGTTGATCAATCGAAGCGACAGGCCGGTGCAGGTGATCTGGGCGGGCAAGCCCTTCCCTACTGATCACGGCGCCATCGAGATGTTCGACAAGCTGGTCAGGATTTCCTACAAGGCACCCAACTTCGCCGTATTGACCGGTTATGAAATTGAGCTGTCCCGCTTGCTCAAGCAAGGTGCGGACGTCTGGCTGAATACCCCGAGACGCCCGCGCGAGGCGTCTGGAACCAGCGGCATGACCGCTGCTATGAACGGCGCGGTAAATCTATCCATCAACGATGGCTGGATTCCGGAATTCGCTCGCCACGGCGAAAACAGCTTCATCATCCCGATTGCTGATCCGGCGACGTCCGAGTACGAGCAGGACGAGTTCGATTATCAAAATCTGATGCGCATCCTTGAGCACGAAGTAGTCAACCGCTATTACGATGATCCGCAGGGCTGGCTGGAAATCGCCAAGCAAGGCATGCGCGATGTCGTCCCAGCCTTTGATTCCAATCGCATGGCGCACCAATACTACGAACAGCTGTATAACGCTGAGGTGGACTGTATCCGAAGCTGAGATCTGCGAAATTATTCGCGATTGGTTCGTGTAAGGCCCGCTCCGGCGGGCCTTACTCGTGTGGAGCCTTCGATGCTGCGACTGATCGGATGGATTTGCCTATTCGCCAATTAATCCCATACTTGAGGAGAGCGCGCGGCATCAGGCCGTGCGGACCACGAAGCGGGAGACCCCATGGCTACCGGTTGGGCTCAAGACGGCGCGGTTCAGGATCAGATAGACGACACCGTGGACGAGGCCGTTCAGCGCGCGCGGAGCAAGCTACCCCACGGTGAAAGCCTGAGCCATTGTGAAGAGTGTGGCGAGCCTATCCCCGAGGCTCGACGCAAGGCGCTGCCCGGCGTGCGTCTGTGCATCGCCTGCCAGACCGCACAAGACCAGGAAAACCAGCGCAACGGTGGTTACAACCGACGTGGCAGTAAGGATAGCCAGCTTCGGTGATGGATCGGAGCAATGGAGGGCCGGGTTCCATCCCGGCCATAGTGTTTGCCGGCAATGCCGCTGGTCGAGATGGAACTAGACGCTCCATGACGTGACGCTTACGCACCCTGCCATATACCCGTCGCTCCGCCGAGCGCGAGCGCTTTAATACTTATTTGTTTCGACCCCTCAACCTCCGCCTTTTCCCGCCGATAACCCTAGCAAGGTGAGTCGTCAAAGCCCTATCACCCATTTCCCACCGATAGCGTTTCAACATTGTGAATGCTTCGTCATATTCTCCGCGGCGGACACTGGAAGTCATATGCTCAAGAATCTCTCGCTCGTCTACAAACTGGCCCTGGCGCCAGCCATTGCTCTGCTGGGCCTGGTGGCCTATGTCGGCTATACCTCGGTGCAACTAACCACTGTCGACTCGCGACTGGTGGCGCTCGAAGCCAACAGCTATCCGGTGCTTGAACGCTCAGACGCTGTGCTCTTTCAATTTTCACGGTTGCCGGGCATCTTCAATAGCGCCGTCACCGCAGGTGAGCTGGCAACCCTTGAAGAGGCACAGCTAGTCCTGACAGACATTCAGGATCACCAGAAAACGCTCAGCCAACTGGTCGGCGGCGAGCCTCAGCGCAAGCGGGAACTGGATGCGTGGCGTGACGCGATCAGCCGGTACGCTTCCAACGCATCCCAGGCATCGGGGTCATTGATTCAAGGCTCGGCCTCCTTTGAGGACCTGCGTCCTAATCTGGACCGCATGGCCAATGATCTAGCGCAGGCGCAACAGCTGGGTGCTGACTTCCGCGCTGGCGCCTACGCCGACTTCCTGCAAACCCTGGCCCGTACCCGCGAAGAAAATGCCGCCACCATTCGCTTTGGAATTGTATTGTCGCTGGTGCTGGTGCTACTGGTCGCGCTTGGTGCCTGGGCGGTGACGCGCAGCATCATGAGCAATGTGCATGGGGTAATCGATTCATTGAAGGCGATAGCCCGCGGCGAAGGCGATCTGACCCGCCGCGTGAACATTGAGTCGAACGACGAGATCGGCGCCATGATCAAGCTGTTCAACGACTTCCTCGACACGCTGCAGTCGACCATTCGCCAGATCGTGGACGCTGCCAGTCCGCTAGGACAGGTGTCCAAGGAGCTCTATCGCGTCACGCAAGGCTCCGAGGCGAACGCCAAGTCCCAGCAGCAACATACCGATTCGATTACCCGCGACATTCTGAATATGAACGACAACATTCAGGAAGTCGCTCGGCGCTCGCAGCAGGCTTCGGAGCAAGCGGAATCCGCCACGCGCCAGACCGCCACGGCCCGTGAGCGTATTAACACCCTGTCGGAAAGCATCAACGATCTCGGCACCAGCGTCAGCACAGCGGTGCAGTCCATGGCGGAGCTGGAGGAAGAAACCCAGGCCGTCGGCTCGGTATTGACCGTTATCCGCAGCATCGCCGAACAGACCAACCTGCTGGCATTGAACGCGGCAATCGAAGCGGCACGCGCAGGCGAGCAAGGTCGTGGCTTTGCTGTCGTGGCTGACGAGGTTCGTAATCTGGCGCAAAAAACCGCCGCCTCCACCGCAGAGATCCAGCAGATTATCCAGCGGCTGCAAAACAGCGCTAACTCGGTGCTGAACGTCATGACCGCCAACAGCGAGAAATCCAAGGACAGCATTGAGCGTTCCGCAGAAGCAACACAGTTGCTGGCGACCATTGCCAATGCGGTTAATCAGATCAACGAGCTGAATGCCGATATTGCTCGCTATACGCACGAGCAGACGGGCCTATCGAGCTCCATCCAACAAGAAACGCAAGTGTTGCAGCAGGACGCACAAGCAACCGCAAAAGGGGCAGATGCCACGGCCCGACTGGGCGAACAACTTGTCAGCACCGGAGATCACCTCCGCGCGGCAACCGCCCAATTCAAAATCTGATTTGCTTGAAGGAGCACACTAAATGTTTAGGTTAAATGCAATCGGCTTGGCCGTAGCCTGCCTCGCCGCGTCCCCGGCTTTCGCTTTGAGCCAGGGCGAATACCGTTTCAATGGTTTCGGCACACTTGGCATTACCCATCTGGGTGGCGAAGAAGAAGGCCGCAGTTATGGTATTCATGGCCAGACCAACGATTCATGGCGGGGTGACGAACTGTCCAAGCTGGGTGGACAGTTCCAATATGGGTTGAGTGATCGTCTCAATCTGACCACACAGGTGACGGTCAAGGCTGAGCAGGACACCTGGAAGGCCAATCTGGAATGGGCATATCTTTCTTTTCAAGCCACTGACCGCTTGACCCTCCGTGCCGGCCGTCTACGCATCCCGGTGTACATGTATTCCGAGACGCTGGATGTGGGCTTTACCTATCCGTGGTTGAGGTTGCCTGACGAGATCTACCATCAGGTGCAGATCTCCAACTATGAAGGCGTTGATTTTATCTACTCCATGCCCGTCAGCTACGGCTCGGTGAGTGTGCAGGCCTTTGGTGGCCAGGCCGAAGATCGCGAACAGTTCGCCTATGACCAAATGTTTGACATGGACTACAAGAAAGTCGTCGGTGCAAATATCAAGCTGGACACCCATGGTTACGGTAGCTTCCGTCTCGCCTATAGCGAAGCAAGCCTGAACATGACCATGCCACATCTGGCGCCCCTCGGGATGGCTGATGTCGCCAATGATGTAAAAGGCAAGTTCACTTCCATCGGCCACCAATATGATCAAGGCAGCTGGCTCGCGGCCAGTGAAGCAACGCGCCTGGTTGTCGAAGGTCCGACGCCGACCAAAGACGCTTTCTACCTCATGGGTGGACACCGTTTCGGTGATTTCCTGGGTCACGTGACCTACGCACAGCTCGACGAAGAAAACTCCGGACGCCAGGTTTCCTGGACCTATGGCTTGAATTACAGCTTGACCTCCAACGTAGTGCTGAAAGGGGAATACAAGCGCGTTGACACCTCCGATGGCGGCCAGGGTGTGTTTGTCCAGTCCGGCGGGGAATACATCTCCGATCTATTGGCCGGCACCTCCAGAACCTTCGACGGCGACATCATCAGTGTCGGTCTCGACTTTGTATTCTAAGGAGCCAAACGCATGAAAATATTTGCACGCTCCATCAGCATCATCGCGCTAACCCTGGGCGCATTTTCCGTCCAGGCGGAGGTTGCGGTTATCACAAACCACGCGGCTGCCGCCGCCCCGACACAGGCAGAAGTGGCCAACATCTTCCTCGGTAAGGACAAGTCTCTGACCGGTATCGATCAGGAAGGCTGGAACCCGGTGAAGGAACACTTCTACACCACCGTGACCAGCAAGAACGAATCGCAGCTCAAGTCCTACTGGTCTGGCTTGATCTTCACCGGTAAGGGACAGCCACCAGCCAGCCTCGCGGGTGATGCTGCCGTCGTGGCGCAGGTCGCTTCGGATCCCAACACGATCGGCTATGTCGACAGCGCAGCTGTGACCGATGCGGTCAAGGTGTTGTTTACCCTGCCCTGATGCTTCGTTTCTAGCGCCGGAAAAGCCGACATCCAGTCGGCTTTTCCGTTTCTGTGGCTGGGCAAGCATCTAACGCTTACCGTTTTGCCAATATGGTCTATGATCACCGCCATGACTGATCCTACCCTGCGCACCGAACCCGTCCGTCCTATGCTCTGTTCGCCATTAACAGGGCAGGAACCGCTGTTCATGGTAATGAATACCGGCTCCGGCAAAGGCAATGCCGACCAGATTAGCGAAACCATTGAAGCGCTGCTTTCGGCAGCTGGACGCCGCTACGAGCTGATACCCATAAGCAGTGGCGCCGAGCTCGAACCAGCAGCCAAAAAAGCCTTGCAAAAGGCTCGCGAGCAGCACGGCATCGTGGTCGCCATTGGTGGTGACGGCACGCTGAATGCTGTTGCGGGGGTGGTGCTGGGCTCAGGGGTTCCGTTCGGGATATTGCCACAGGGCACGTTCAATTATTTCGGCCGCTGTCATGGCATTCCCCAGGACACTGAGGCGGCGCTGCGCTGTTTGCTGGATGCAAAGGTTCGCCCGGTCAGCGTGGGCATGCTCAACGATCACCTGTTTCTGATCAACGCGAGTCTGGGGCTGTATCCAAGACTGCTGCAGGATCGCGAGCTGTTTAAACGCCGTTACGGGCGTAGCCGTCTGGTCGCGCTGTGGTCTGCCCTGGCGACGCTGGCCCGGGCGCACCGGCAGCTCAATGTTCAGCTTGAGTACGAAGGCAATATCCATACACTGCGCACGCCGACTATTGTGGTCGGTAACAACCGTTTGCAGATGGAGCACATCGGGATCGACGACGCGCAAGCGCCCGAACACGACCAACTGGTGCTCATGACATCCAGACCAGTGGGTACGCTGTCACTCTATTGGCTGTTGTTGCGCGGGCTGGTAAGCCGCCTGGGCGAAGCCGACAATGTCATCTCCTTTGCATTCGACAGCATGGTGGTGCGGCCCGGCCGTGGTCGGCGACGCGTAAAAGTAGCCCTGGACGGGGAAGTCAGCTGGATGACCGCGCCGCTGACGTTTCGGGTCGCCAAGGACAAACTTCCGCTACTGGTGCCGCGTGTTCCCGTGGAGGTTGATTCATGACCCGTGTCCTTCAATTGTCAGATCCGCATTTCGGTACCGAACAACCGCAGGTGGTGGACGCTCTGCATCGATTCATCGACAGCTGCGCCCCCGATGTGCTGCTGCTAAGCGGTGACATTACCCAGCGGGCACGCCGCAGTCAGTTCGACGCGGCACAGCGCTTTCTGGACAGGGTTACCTGTCCGGTGCTGGCCATTCCGGGGAATCACGATATCCCGCTGTTCAATCTGTTCGCGCGCTTTTTCAATCCGTACGGCAACTTCCGGCGAACGTTCGGAAAGCATCTGGAACCGGAGTTTTCCAATCCAGATGTGCTGATCATCGGCGTCAATACCACGCGCGCCTCCCGTCACAAAGACGGAGAGGTGTCCGCTTCGCAGACCGCACGCGTCATTGAGCGTTTACGTCAGGCCGAGCCGGAGCAGTTGCGGATCGTCATGCAGCATCATCCGGTTCGAGCAGTGGCCGAATCGGACAATGCCAATCTGCTGATTGGTCGGGAACAGGCGGTTCCGGCCTGGGTAGATGCGGGCATGGACCTGCTACTCGGCGGCCATATCCACTTGCCGTACGTATGGCCCCTTTTTGGCCATACCGGTGAATCGGGCCGTAAAGCCTGGACTGTGCAGGCCGGCACCGCCGTCTCGAGTCGCACGCGCGGTGAGGTTCCCAATTCCGTCAACCTGATCCGGCATGACGTTGAAGCCGATCGGCACCAGTGCTTCATTGAGCGCTGGGACTATTCGGCTGAAGCTGATTACTTTGTCCAGGCGCTGGTTACTGACGTAGCCCCGGACCGCCCCAGTCAGGGTCCGGCTCTGACCTGATCAACGTCTAAATTCGAGGTGCTGGCGATGGGGGTTTGCCCCCCGCCAGATAAAGCCTTCGAAGTAGTAGTGCAGCAGAGTGATCGTTAGCGCGACCACCAACACCAGCTTGAAATCATCCTGCAGGCTGGTCAGCACATAGGCGACTGCAATCGAGGCGGCCGGCAGCACGATGATGGGCGGCAATCTACTGAAGTGCGTCAGCCGATAGATCAGGTTTACCGGCACCGCACGATTACGATTGGTGTCGTGGGTGATGTAGATCATGAACGCGGTGATGTCATGAATGACGCGCGGAATAAGGATCACGAACAGCGTGTAGCCCATTTCATGTATCAGCAGCACTGAGGTCAACATCGCGACGTTGCCCCATAGATACCAGACGCCGATCCGGTTACGCGAGGTTCTGCTGAGCCGGACCGCCAGTACGACGACCGCCGCACACATCAGCCCCGCCAGTCCAATCAGAAACTCGAATGCGCTCACGCCGGCAAACAGTTCGTAGCCGAGCGCGCTGGCACTATAAACGGTGACGTAGATGACGAATCCGCAAAAGATCGACAGCCACTTCCAGGCCTTGAACACGCCGGAGGGCGGCACTCCCATCATCATCAGCGTCAAGCCCAGCTGCTGCGCCAGAACATGATAGATGGTGTAGAACGCGAGGAAGATAAACAAGGCCTGCTCCCCCATCGGCTGCGGACCGAATATTGCCAGGCTGGTCAGCCCGGCAAATCCGAGGAGCGGCGGCAGTAGGCTGCGCCTGTAGTGGGAAAGGTACTCCGCGTCCGCCATGGTCAACAGGCTCGCCACTATGTGCGGCAACCCGAAGATGACTGTCCAGAAGGGCCAATGCATTGGATCAATTGGAATATGTTCCCGAATCAACTGGCCATCCAGCGCGAGACTGTCGAGCAGCACCAATGCGAGCGAGACAGGTACCACGGCATAGAGCGCGAGCAGCCAACGGCAGTCGAGAACCTGCAAGGGGTTATCAAGGGTGTTCAATGGAATGCCCCACCGTCTTGTTATTGAGCCCGTATTGTGGGCTAAGCAGTGGCGGCCTGAACGTGACGCAATTAACAGAAGAGCGGCTTCAAACGCCCATTTTAGACGGCTTTATATTGAATGAAACTATATTCACCCGTTATCCCGGACCGCCCGGTATAACGGGTGCTGATGTCATGTGCCCGGATCAGCTCAGTTCAGAGAAGCCAGATACAACGCCTCGACTTTCTGGCGCGCCCATGGCGTCATCCGTAGAAATTTCAGGCTGGAGTTCAGGCTGGGGTCAACCTGAAAGCAACGAATTGGAATCAGTCGACCCAACTCCTCCCAGCCATAGGTGTCGACCAGCGAGGTCAGGACCTGCTTGAGCGTCACGCCGTGCAGCGGATCAGTACCGGTTTGATCAGGCACTGGCTGATTCGTCCAGCTTCACGCGGATGCGGTTTCCGGCTACTTCAGTACCATTCAGCCCTTTGATAGCTGCCTTGGCATCCGACGGGTGCGGCATTTCGACAAAGCCGAAGCCCTTGGACTTGCCCGTTTGCTGATCCATGACCAGATCACAGGACGTCACGATGCCGTGCGCCTCAAAGAGCGTGCGCAGTTCGGTTTGAGTGGTGTTGCGAGCAAGATTGCGAACAAGAAGTTTCATCGTATTCCCATGATAGAATTCAGCGCGCACTATACCCCTAACGGGCATAACCTTCATTGCCAAGCATAGTCGACTTTAGATGCCATCCTCCGCCAGTATTGGTCTGATCAATCCCAAGAGCCCTACCAACGTCGGTGCCGTGATGCGCGCTGCGGGCTGTTATCGCGTCGACTCGGTTCGTTACACGGGTACGCGTTATACCCGGGCCGCACGCTTTCATACCGACACCCAGGATGTCAGCCGCCACATCCCGCTGACCGGTGTAGATGACATCCTTGACAACCTGCCGCCGGGCACCCGGGTGGTGTGCGTGGAACTGGTCGAAGGCGCCGTCGCGCTCCCGGCATTCAGTCACCCCGAACGAGCGCTGTATGTGTTCGGCCCGGAGGACGGCAGCCTCAGCCAGGAGCTGATTGATCGCGCGGATCATGTGGTCTATATCCCGACGGTCGGCTGCATGAATCTCGCGGCTACGGTCAATGTGCTGCTGTACGACCGTCTGGCGAAATCCTCGGCGGGCATCGGCAACGACG
This sequence comes from Pseudomonas saliphila, assembly GCF_008638345.1. Classification (GTDB taxonomy): domain Bacteria; phylum Pseudomonadota; class Gammaproteobacteria; order Pseudomonadales; family Pseudomonadaceae; genus Halopseudomonas; species Halopseudomonas saliphila. The sequence continues at coordinate 181,643 of NZ_VTVA01000008.1, forward strand.
CCTTGATTCGCGAAAGTCGCGATACCAATAACCGCGTCCGGGTCGCCCGGCCAGCTGCTTAGCAGTCACCTACCCCGGCCGCCTGTTTGGTACACTGCTGCGCCCCGTTCTGATGGATTTACCCGTGTCGGCCAAAAGCGAGCAATTTGACGTTATCATTCTCGGCGCTGGAGCGTCCGGGCTACTCTGCGCCTTCACCGCCGCCCAGCGCGGACGACGGGTACTGGTGCTGGAACGGGCCAACAAGATCGGCAAGAAGATCCTCATGTCCGGCGGCGGTCGCTGCAACTTTACCAATCAGCTGGTTGAACCGGACAACTTCATTTCCGCTAATCCGCATTTCTGTAAATCAGCCCTCAGACGCTACACCCAGTGGGATTTTATCGAGCTGGTCGAGCGGCACGGCATCAGCTACGAAGAGCGCAAACACAGTCAGCTGTTCTGCACCGATTCAGCGAAGGATATCGTCGCTATGCTGTTGGCGGAGTGCGAATGGGCCGGCGCGCAGATCCGTACTCATTGCGAAGTTAACAAGATTGACGCCCCGGGCAATGGCAAAACCCGCTATCGCATTGGTCTGCAGCAGGATGGTGTCACCCGCAGCCTGGAGTGTGACTCGCTGGTTGTGGCGACCGGGGCGCTCTCCATCCCCACGCTGGGCGGCAGTGGGCTGGGCTATGAGATTGCCCGCCAATTCGATCTTCCCCTGACCGAACGCCGCGCCGGGTTGGTCCCGCTGATGTTCAGTGACGCGATGAAGCCGCTCTGTGAACGGCTTTCCGGCCTGGCGGTGGAGATAACCATCAGCTGTAACGGCCAGTCATTTACCGAGAACATGCTCTTCACCCATCGCGGTATCAGTGGGCCGGCGGTGCTGCAGATATCCAACTATTGGTATCCGGGCGATGACATCCTGATTGATTTGCTGCCGGGCATTGATGCGCCGCAATGGCTGCTGCAGGCCAAGCAGGCTCAAGGCAAGAGTCGGCTTCGCACGTTGCTTGGCCAGCATCTGGCAAAAGGTCTGGTCGCGGAGCTGCAAGGCAGATGGTGGGTCGAGCATGAGGACACGGCGCTGGCAGAAATCGGCGACAAGCAGCTGGTTCTGATTGGCGAACAGCTTAACAGCTGGCGGCTCAAGCCCTCCGCGAGCGAAGGTTACCGCACGGCGGAGGTTACCCTCGGCGGCGTGGATACCAGCGCGATCAGCTCGAAGACCATGGAAGCCAGGAACCAGCCAGGATTGTATTTTATCGGTGAAGTACTGGATGTAACCGGCCACCTGGGCGGCTTCAACTTCCAGTGGGCCTGGTCATCGGGCTACAGTGCCGGGCTCGTGGTGTAGCGCCGACGCGTTATATCACGCCACAAGGCAGCGGCCATCATCAGGCCGAGCACAATGAACACAAAACGACCAAAGAGCTGCGGATGACGACTGAAGAAGCTCCCCCCCGATTCGGTCGAGAACGGCATGTCGACCAGCATTTCCGCGCGCGCGAATGCGCGTGAACCGGTGATAATCCGCCCGCTGGGACTCGCGACAACAGAGGGTCCGTTGTTGATCAGATGAATCATCGGCACCCGATTCTCCACGCCGCGCACTATGGACATGGAACGGTGCTGGAACGGCTGAGTGGTCTCGCCAAACCAGTTGTCCTGCGACAGGAATAAAAGCACTTTCCCTTCACCCTCAGTGCCAACCGACTCAGCCACAAAGGTCGGGAAGGCCGTCTCGAAACACACCTTTGGTATAACCTGCATGCCGTCCATATTGAAATAGGCGTGACCGTTCCCGGCAGACAGCTCCCTTAGAAACTCTCCCAGAAACAGATTGCTCAAGGTTTTCAGGCCAGGTAGTGAGAAGAAAGCCGGCAAGTATTCGCCGAACGGCATGCGCTGGACTTTACGGTAGGTATCGGCCAGTTTCCCGTCCTGCCCCAGTAATGCCACCGAGTTGAAGCTTTGATGCTCCCCCTCTACCCACCGATTCTCGACGTCATGAAAGATTAACGGAACGCCAAGCTTCTCAAGCCGCTGGGCATAACCGTACCGAACACTGTATTTTTCGAAATAGCCTTTGTAGCGCGCCTCGGGCCAGGCCACCCAGGTGGCGCCGCCCTTGATAAGCCGCTCGGTCGCCAGCATTTCTTCAGGAGACTCAAGACTGAAACCAGGCGCCGGCTTGGGCAAGGCCAATGTGACCGGATCGTTGGGCTGAACCAGCCCAATTCGACGCGTTTCCCACTCGGCAACGCGGGTATCCCAAGCGTTCAAACTGGACAATCCGTAGACAAACCAGACGGCCACAAGCCCGGCAGCGCCGACATTGACCGCTCGATTACCAGAGAACCAGACCGGACGCCGCCGCAATAAATGGAATACCAACACACTGACAATGAGCATGACTGCATCCAGCCCCTGCGCACCGACCAGATCCACACCCTGCAAAGCAGGCAGGAACTGGGTCTGCGCCTCGGCAAAGCGCGCTTCGAACAGCAGTGGGTAGAATGCCAGGACACCGAGAACGCTGAACGTGAAGGTCAGCACATCGAAGCCGGGGAAGGCGCGCGCAAGCCACCGGTAGACGAGACAGGCCAGGCCCACTGACAACCCAGCATACAACCAGAATATGGCTGCCAGCCCCAGACTCAGCGGGAGCGAAAGCCCCTTCAGGTTGATAGCGAATTCAACCATCCAGTTACTGGCACCGGCGAAACAGAGGGTGCCAGTCACCCAGCCGAGCATCATGGCAGTCGGCAGTCGGGTCCTGTCCAGTGCAAAAAGCAGCGGCACCCAGCCGAACCATGCGGTCCAGTAGAGATGAGGTATCAGCCAGGGAATACACAGAAGCGCACCAGACAGCGCCGCGAGCATGATTCTGCAGGCCAGGGGCACGACAGCCGCCGCGGGCGCATCTTCGAGCGGGTTCTTGGTAACGGACAGGTCAAGCCGCATCATTGTTATTCTGCCTCTGGACACCTGTCAGGCCGTTGGAAAGGTTAGCTGGCACAGTAGTAATCCTGAATTTTCGCAGCAATCCCCTTTTCGGGTGAGCATCGCGGATCAACCTCGGCAACGAGGACAGCGAGCAAGCGCTATTCCCAGGGCGCCGCACTCGGCCCGACCCGTTTCGACACCGGCAAACCGCAAGCCTTCCAGTTACCCTACCCAGCCCCAACGGGCGTGGCAACTGGCCCACATCAACCATCCCGTTTTCTGCCACTGGTCAGCCCAGGTGGACCCGCTAGTTGCGCGAGCTGTCCACTGGTATAAAACTAACGGAGCGTACTACTGCGTTATGTTCGTTTGATTGCTAGTATGCGCACACGCCAATGATGGCAATATGACCTCTCGCATTACCCATGGACGATACAATGCACAATTGCTTTCCCCACCTGTCCGCAGGATCAGCATGAGCATTCGGCCCCTACCGCTGCTCGTATGCGACGATTCAGCCATGGCCCGCAAACAATTGATCCGGGCACTTCCAGCCGACGCGTTGTTCGAGATCACCCAGGCGACCAATGGCCTGGAAGGGTTGGCTGCGATCCGTGCAGGGCAAGGTGCAATCGTTCTGCTGGATCTGACAATGCCGGAACTGGATGGCTTTGGCGTACTGGCTCAGCTTCAGGACGACGGTCTGCCCTGCCAGGTGATAGTGGTCTCCGGTGACGTTCAGGATGAAGCAATACGCCGGGCCAAGGCGCTGGGCGCGAAAGCCTTTATCAAGAAACCCGCCGACCCGCTTCAGCTGAGCGCGGCTCTCAGTGCACTGGGTATCCTTATTCCACTGAATTCGGCTTCGCAATCCTTGGCCGAGTACGCAGACGGCTTGCCCGATGTGTCATTTCGGGATGCATTCCGTGAAGTGGCCAATGTTGCGATGGGCCGCGCCGCTGAACTCCTTGGGCGCGTTCTCGGGGTTTTCATCAAGCTGCCGATCCCCAACGTGAACATACTCGAAGTGGGTGAACTGCATATGGCGCTAGCGGAAGCCCAGCACGGGGAAAGTCTGACGGCGATATGCCAAGGCTATATTGGCGGAGGCGTGGCGGGAGAGGCGCTGCTGATTTTCCATGACGCAGAAATCGACACCGTCGCCACGCTCCTCAAAACACACCTTGATGAGAGCGCCAAGCTGGAAATGCTGCTGGATCTGGCGAGCATTATCATCGGCGCCTGTCTCAATGGTCTGTCCGAGCAGCTGATGATCAATCTCTCCCAGAGTCACCCACTGGTGCTTGGCCAACATTGTCCGATTGAGGACCTTATCCGCATCAATCAGCGTCGCTGGAAACGCACCCTCGCCGTGGAAATAAGTTACGGCCTGGAAGATCAGGATATTCGTTTCGACCTGATGCTGCTGTTTACCGAGGATTCGGTACCACGTCTGCAGAAACAGCTGGATTTGCTGATTGATGGCTGACCCAGAGGATCTCCCCATGCCCGCTCAGTTTGATATTAATGAACTTCACTGGCTGCTGGACATTGTCCAGAGCATCGACGTCGGTGTAGTGGTGCTGGACCGCCAATACCGAATCGAAGTATGGAACAGCTTCATGGAAAATCACTCCGGGATGGGTGCTGAGACGGTATTACATCAATCCTTGTTCGATCTGTTTTCGGAGATCGAACGCGACTGGTTCACCCGCAAAGTCGAAACCGCCGTGATGCTGGGTACGAGGGCATTCACTATTTGGGAACAGCGCCCCAATCTGTTCCGATTCAAGAGCTACCAACCGATCACCGGCCTGGCCGATGAGATGTACCAGAACGTGACCATTCTGCCATTGCGTAGCCCCACCAGCGAAGTCGATCATGTCTGTTTGATCATTTATGACGTGACCAATGTCGCGGTCAACAAACGTCAACTCGAGTCCGCCAATAACCAGCTGCAGGAATTGGCGTTGCGCGACGGCTTGACCGGTCTGCTCAATCGTCGGCATTGGGAGCAATGCCTGGAGCATGAATTCGCCCGACATTTGCGCTACAAGTCGCCAGTCAGTCTGGTGATGTTTGATATCGACCATTTCAAGGCGGTGAACGACACCTATGGCCATCAGCTTGGTGATGAAGTGATCCGCGAAGTTGCGCGGATCACCCATCAGCTGGCCCGCGAGACCGATTTCGCCGGTCGCTATGGTGGGGAAGAGTTCGTGGTCCTGTTACCCGATACCAGCCTGGACGGCGCTGCTCAGTTCGCGGAGCGGCTGCGCCAGGGCATCGAACGCCTGCAAGTCGTCCACGAAGGCGCCGCGCTGGCCTTCACGGTAAGCCTCGGGGTCGCCTGCATTGAGCCCGATCTTAAAACCCATACCCAGCTGATTGAGCGCGCCGACAAGGCGCTTTATCGATCCAAGGAAGCTGGACGCAACAGGTCATCCGTCCACCGTAATCCTGAAATCGAGACGTGCAATACACTTTCTGGGAATGCAGGCCATTAGCTATTGCGTCAATATCACTACTGATAGAAACTTTCGATAGCCAATACTGTCAATGGAACGACAGTCAACCTTGAAAGAGCACGATTACACTATGGAAAGTTCACACCACGGCTGGAAATGGGCCTATCAAAAAGCCCGCGGGTATCACGTTTCAGCAGTACAGGCGTTTTATCGGGCCACCCGATTCTGGCTGATTGGCGACACCGGCTCCTTCCTTACGCACGGCGGCTTTCGAAAATCCCGGATTCGGCGCTAAGGAGCCTTTGAAGAACGCAGCGAGCGAAGGTCAAGCAAGGCGAAAACCGACGAAAAAGCGGAGTTTACGTGTAGTAAATGAGCATTTTGAGGAGGATTTCAACGCAGCATGGCCGAGCGCAGTAGTTATTCAAAGGTTCCTAAACCCCAATCGGATTGCTCTTGCGGGGTCNTCAAAGGTTCCTAAACCCCAATCGGATTGCTCTTGCGGGGTCTGCTACACTGACCAGCCCTTTTAGCAGGTCATTGTTCCGTGAACTCCAGTTCCTTTTCCACGCTGCCGCTTCCCCCTGCCCTGCTCGCTACGCTGGAGCATCTCGGCTACGAGCACATGACCCCGGTCCAACAACAGGCTCTGCCGATCATATTATCCGGCAGGGATCTTATCGCCCGGTCGCGGACTGGTAGCGGCAAGACGGCAGCATTCGGAATCGGCTTGTTAACGCCTCTCAATCCAGCGTTTTTTGGCTGTCAGGCCTTGGTTTTATGTCCGACCCGCGAGCTTGCAGGTCAGACCGCAACCGCTCTGCGCACGCTGGCGCGTGGCTTGCCCAACATCAAGATCATCACCCTGTGTGGCGGTACACCCTTTGGCCCGCAAGCTGCTTCTCTGGAACAGGGTGCGCACGTCATCGTGGGCACGCCGGGGCGCATCAAGGATCATCTGGACCGCGGTACGCTGACCCTGAACGATCTCAACTGCCTGGTGCTCGACGAAGCCGATCGCATGCTCGACATGGGCTTTCTCGAGCCGATCAGCGAGATCATCAGCAAGACGCCTCAGCGCCGGCAAACACTTCTGTTCTCGGCAACGTATCCGCCCGGAATCGAAGCTCTGGCCGGCCGCTTCATGCGCGACCCAGAAACTGTTGCCATCGAAGATGCCAACCCGGCGAATCCGATCGCTCAGCGCTTCTATGAAGTTCAACCGCAAGAACGGTTGCACGCGGTGCTTCGTTTGCTGGCGCAGGATCGTCCCCAGCCCTGTATTGCCTTCTGCCACACCCGCCAGCAATGCCAGGAATTGCAGCAGATACTGTCCTCCAATGGCGTCAGCGCACAGGCATTGCATGGCGACATGGAACAGCGCGAACGCGACCAGGTACTTGCCTTGTTCGCCAATCAGAGCTGCAGCGTTCTGGTCGCCACTGACGTCGCCGCCCGCGGGATTGATATCGAAGGCGTGGCCGCCGTCATCAATGTCGAATTGTCGCCGGACCCGGCAGTGCATACGCACCGCATCGGCCGTAGTGGCCGTGCCGGCCAGTCAGGGCTGGCCCTGAGCCTGGTAGCCCCCTCCGAGCAGGGACGTGCTCGCTCCATTGAAAACAACCTGGGCCAACCGTTGGCCTGGCATTCGTTGGACAAGCTTCCCGAGCGTCTGGACCGTCCATTGTTGCCGCCCATGCGCACCGTTGCCGTTGCGGGCGGCAGAAAAGACAAGCTACGCCCGGGCGATCTGCTGGGCGCACTCACCGGCGAAGCCGGGTTACCTTCCGATGCGATTGGCAAGATCAGCATCAGCGACTACCAGGCGCTGGTAGCGATCCGCTGGGATCTGGCGAAAACTGCACTGGAGCGCCTGGAAGACGGCAAAATCAAGGGCCGACGCTTCAAGGTACGGCTGTTCTGAGATCCTCAACCAAAGCTGAGAAACATAAGTGACCCTAGATCAGGCGCTGATTTTCGCGATCCTTGGAATAACCATTTGCCTGTTCATCTGGGGACGCTGGCGGCACGACGTGATCGCCCTCGCGGCGTTATTGGCCTGCGTTATAAGCGGGCTAACCCCCAGCGCTGCAGCATTCAGTGGCTTTGGCAATCCTGCGGTGATCACCGTCGCGGCGGTGCTGGTACTCAGTTATGGCCTGCAGACCACCGGTGCGGTCGAGGCCATGGCGCAGCGCATTCTGCCCAAGCAGGGCAATCCACTGGTCAGTCAAGCGGCGCTGGTGCTGCTCGCCGCCCTGCTTTCGGCTTTCATGAATAACGTAGGCGCGATGGCGCTGACCATGCCGATCGCCATCCAGATGGCCGCTCGGCAGAACATTCCACCGGGCAAAATCCTCATGCCGCTGGCCTTCGGGACCATCCTGGGCGGCATGACAACCCTGATCGGCACACCTCCCAATCTGATTGTGGCGGGCTTTCGTGAGTCGACTGGCGACAGTAGCTTCGCCATGTTCGATTTCGCCCCGGTTGGCGTCACTGTGGCCGTCTGCGGCGTGATTTTCTCGGTGCTGGCGGCACGCTGGTTAGTGCCGACCCGCACTCAAGCCAGCGAACAAGGCTTCGATACCGGCACCTATCTCACTGAAGTGAAGATAAATGCTGAGGCCAAGGCAGTCGGGCGCACCATTCGCGATATTGAAGCCCGGCTGGATGAGTTCGACGCGCAGATCGTCGGCCTGGTACGCGACGATTACCGCGTCACCGCGCCCTACCCTGGGCGCATGCTGAGGGCCGGGGACATTCTGGTCATTGAAGCAGAACCGGAGAACCTGGGCGCTACACTGACCCGTCTCGGGCTCAAACTCGAGGAAGCCGGGCCCACGGCCAAGGACAAACAGGAAGAAGAGTCCGACGAGCACGCGACGCAAGCCGCCGAATCCAAACCCTCGCCCGAGCCGGATGTGCTTGCGCACAGCAAGGCCAACGCTGACGATCCAGCCGCAGAGACGAGCCAACCGGAGGAGAATGAGGAGGAAAGCAAGCCACGCCACCATGCCGATGAAATCGTGCTCCGGGAGCTGGTGGTCCAGCCCGGCTCACCCTTGATCGGGCATAGCGCGTCCGACATGCAGATTCGCAGCCGGTACAGCATCAACCTGCTGGCCATTTCGCGGAAGGGTCACCGGTCGATCCGTCGCCTACGCTCGACCATGCTGGAGGCCGGCGACGTACTGCTGATGCAAGGTGTTCCTGAATCGGTACGCACCTTCGCCACCGAACACCACTGCATTCCCCTGGCGCAGCGGGAAATCCTTATTCCTGATACGCGCAAGGCGTACACCGCTATTGGCCTGATGGTGTGCTCCGTGCTCCTGGCAGCCTTCGGCATTCTGCCCGCCGAGGTGGCCTTTGCCGCTGGCGTGCTCGGCTACATGCTGACCAAAGTGGTTCCGTTGAAGCGCATTTATGATGCCGTTGACTGGCCCATCATCGTATTGCTCGGCGCCCTGTTTCCGCTGGCAGGCGCCATGGCGGAGACCGGCGCGGCTGATCTGCTGGCCAAGACCATGCTCGAGTATATGGCGCAGGGCAACTCGGTCGCGGCGTTAACGCTGATACTGGTCATTACCATGACCTTATCCGGTTTCATGAACAATGCCGCCACCGCGGCCGTGATGTGTCCGATCTCGCTGAGTATCGCCCAGCAGCTGGAAGTGAACCCCGACAGCCTGTTGATGGCCGTGGCGATCGGCGCCTCCTGCGCCTTTGTGACGCCGATAGGACACCAGAACAACACGTTGATTCTGGGTCCCGGAGGCTTTCGATTCGGCGATTACTGGCGGATGGGACTGCCCCTCGAGATTCTGGTGGTGTTGATCAGCGTGCCGCTGCTGCTGATTGTCTGGCCGCTCTGAGTCTCACTCCGCCGCCCTTGCGGACCAGCTTTCGACGGTAAGCTGGTCTGCGCAGCTCAGAACTCGAGACAGATCTTGCCGAAATGCTTGCCGCTTTCCTGATGGCGAAACGCGTCCGCGATGTCGCCGAGTGCAAAGCTACGATCAATTACCGGCCGCATATCGATGGTGTCGAGCGCGCGGATCATGTCCAGCTGATGACGACGACTGCCGACAGTAATGCCCTGGATACGGGCCTGGCGGTACATCAGTTCGGCGGTAGGCACGTCACCAGCCATACCGGTGAGCACGCCGATTAGCGCGATGTGTCCACCCACCCGCACGGCCTTGATGGACTGCGGCAGCGTACCTGGGCCACCAATCTCGACGATGATGTCCGCACCGCGTCCGCCGGTCAGCTTTCTGACCTGCTCGCCCCAGTTCTTCTCGGTCTTGTAATTGAGCACATGCGCGGCGCCCATGGTCTTGAGCCGTTGCATTTTCTCCTCGGAGGATGACGTCGCAATGACCTGCGCACCCATGGCTCTGGCCATCTGCAACGCGCAGATTGAAACGCCACCGGTACCCATGACCAGCACCGTATCGCCAGCCTTGATGCCGCCATCCACCACCAGCGCTCGCCAAGCGGTCAGCCCTGCCGTAGGCAGCGTTGCGGCTTCGCTGTGGCTGTAACCAGCCGGCGCGTGCGTAAACCAGTTGGCCGGCGTGACTGCCACTTCTCGCGCGTAGCCATCCATTCCATCACCGGGCACGCCCTTGGAAAATCCTTCGACCGGCCCACCTTCCTGCCACCAGGGAAAGAAGCATGAGATCACGTTATCCCCGGCTTTGAATTCTTCCACTTCTTCGCCAACAGCCTCGACTACACCTGCCGCGTCAGCCATAGGGATGCGCTTGTCATCGTTGGGAATCTTGCCTGCCACCACCAGATAATCGTGGAAGTTCAACGAACTGGCGTGGACCCGCACACGAATCTCACCCCGACCCGGTTGACCCGGATCATCCAGTTCAACCAGCTGTAACTGGTCAAGACCACCGGGGGCTTTCAACTGTATCGCCTTCATTCGTTTCTCCTGATTGAGCATGTGACGATTGAGACTAGCAGCTGCGCGATGGTTATTGGGTTAGCGCTTGTTGCCAGGAATCTCCGCTGCAGTTTGCTTGAATAAATGCACGCGGCGATGTCGGCCTCGTCAGCGGTTGTCAGGCTCAGGCACACACCGCCAGGATTGACTCATCAACATTCAGACAATGCGGCCTGATTCCCCCCTTGGTCAAAGGGGG
>NZ_VTVA01000009.1 GCF_008638345.1 Pseudomonas saliphila
TCCACGAAACCCGGTGTGATTCAGACTGGACCTGCGCGCCTGAATGACTTCCGTGATTCCCGAGCCAGCGGACCGCGTCAAAAAGCATCCTGACGCTCTGCTTATCCTCCGCGAGCATTTCAATCCTCTTAGCAAAAGGTACGTAGCCGTTTCCCGACTGCCGTCGCAAAGGAACCTGTAGTGCACTCAAAATCTCCTCGGCTGCTGCCCTAATGCTGTTGCAGCACACCGCTGGACTTGAAAAATAAAGCGCAAATGCCGTCCTCAAAGGTGCTATGACCTCTTCCGGACAAGCATCAGGAAAATCAAGCAACTGTAGCGCAGGATGAAAATACGAGGGGCGATAATACTCTAAATAGTTCCTATCCACCTCACCATCCGGGCGCTCGTAGTACTCCTCTTCGACCCACCCGTCCCCGACGACAAATACGAGTTCGTCGCATGATGAGCATTTCAAACTACAACTAAAAACAAGCCGGACAAATGTTAGGTCCCAGTACTCTTCATCGTGCTCAGCCTGCGAGGCAATAGTTTCTCTTGAATTTATACTCCCATCTAAACGGAGTTCGCCATTACCGCAGTAAGGACACGAATATTTATTTACCGATGCATTCGTGAAGACCGATATGAGGTTATTTTTGTTCACTTCAAATTCCTTACCTGCTGAGGCCCGGAGCTAGCTGCCGATTCGGAGGGAGCGTCAGAGAAAAGATAAGCCGCATCAGATAGCAAGGCAACCTGATAGCTAACGCAGTCGTGGCTCGATAGCTTCCCCCACCCTCGCCAGGCTAGCCGAGGACAGACAGGGGTGGTTGGCTAATTTCGGAGGACAGGCCGTCGTTTTCTCTGCCTTGGTAGGTTGTGCGATTTTTGTTTCCCGACTATTCGCTCTCCCTTGATTGGCAAGCTCAAGCTCCCTCACGAAACCATCTTGGAGCTCATGCCCAATGTTGCCAAACCGGCAGGGCAGGTCAAACGCCTTCTACTTCAATTCCATGCTCGGCTAACCATGACTTGCGTTGCGCATAGTCGGGCATGGCGCGCTCTAATCGGCGCCAGAACTCCGGCGTGTGATGCGGCTCGTGCAAGTGCGTCATCTCATGCACCACCACATACTCGGCGATGTGCTTGGGCAGCAGAATGGTCTTCCAATGGAAGTACAGCTGCGCGCCTTTACCGCATGATCCCCAACGGTAACCCAGATCCTGCACCCGCACCCCGCCGGGCGCGACGCCCATGCGCGCCTGATAATTTTTGACGCGCACCGCTAGCCAGTTCCGCGCATGCTCGCTATACCAGCGAATGAAATGCTCACGCGCCGCCCCCACTTCGCTGCGAAGCAGACGGAAGCGACCGGCTATCAGTTTCAGTGGAATATCCTGTTCATCGACTAGCTTGAGGCGGTAGCTGCGGCCGAGATAGAGGAAGCCTTCGCCATCCACATACTCCTTGGTCGGGATAGCACGCTGCAGGCGCTCCTTCTCGGCGAGCCGCGAGTAAATCCAGAAGCTCTTTTCTTGCACAAACTGCCGCAGCGTTCCCTCCTCTACCTCAGGCGGGGTCGACAGAATCAAGCTGCCATCGCGCTCGACAGTGATCTGCATCGTCTTGCGTCGAGTGCTGCGCCGAACCGTCAGGTGCAGACCGTCCACTGTCAGCGTCATTTTGCTCACACCGTCATCAACCTCTCGTGGCTGGCCCTTGCCTGATCGATCAACCGGTCAGCCAGCAAACCCGCCGTATCGGTATCCACCAGCGGTGGCCGCAAGCGCATCAGATGATCAAAGAGCTGTCCGGCCAGCTCTTCCTGGGCTGAACGCTTGCGTGGACTCCAGATATCGCGGTGGCTTTGCAACTCATCCACTAACAGATCAACCAGTTCAACTGTCACGTCCTTCAAGCGCAGCAATTCACTGGGCTGCGGGGTCGCATCGGCGCACACCACGTCCAAGAGACTGCGTAGGAAAGGCGCGTAGTGCTCGGGCAAATCCAACGGAGTGTCGTCGTCGCTCAACTGACCGCTACGTAGTTCGTCGATGATTTTCTGCATCTGCACGACCAGTTGATCCCACTGATCGCCCAGCGACTTGAGCAATTCATTCAAGCGTTCGGACAACTTGCGAAACAGCACTGGGTCTTCATCGGCATGCTTGCGCACATGCGAGCGAATGGCGTGTTCCATTTCCGAGGCTTTTGCGCGGTCGTTGACGTTGCGTGCCAGCTGATTCTCAAAATCCGCATCAGTAAGCTGGATCGGCGGGATCTTCGGGTCGATGCCCAGCGAGATAACGTGATCGTCGATCAGCTTGCGCACCTTGGCCCCAACATCCTTGCCCAGTTGCGGCAGGTCTTTATAGAGGCCGCGCGCACGGGCATGAATGTAGGCCAGGCGCTTGGCATCCTTTACGAAGGGCAACCCCTCGGGGCGTGGCAGAACGGTATCCAGGGAGTTGAGAAAGGCTTTGAGTTTCACTGCAAATTCAGCGCGTACTTTCTCCGAAGCGAGCGCCACAATGCAGGCCTCGGCATCCTCCAGCGACTCGACACCTTGGCGGCGCAACACGTCCACCACACGTAAGTGACGATCACGCAGCACCGGTACCTCGTCCTTGATGCTGCTCAGCGCGCCTTCGATATCCTCATCGGCATAAGCGGCCAGCGCCTCGCGCAGATGGTTGGCGACCCCGTAGTAATCGACAACCAGGCCGCAGCGCTTGCCAAAACCCGTCCGGTTGACCCGCGCGATGGCCTGCAGTAATTCGGCCTCCTTGATCGGCCGGTCCAGATACATCACCCCCTCGATGGGCGCATCGAAACCGGTCAACAACATGGATTTGACGATCAGAAAGGCCAGCGGGTCAGCCTTGCTCGGCTGCTCATGGTACAGGGGCTTTTTGAAGCGCTTAATCAGCTGCTCATGCTTGGTGCCATCGGTCCAGGCCTTCCACTCGGATGGATCGTTATTGGCCCCGGAAATGATCGGCGCAAATTCCAGCTTGCTCAGCGTGTCGCGGTAGCGCCAGGCCTGGACCCGCGCCTGCACTTTCGGCAAGCGCTGGCACAGGGCTTCGTCGTCGAGCCCCTTGTCTGTTACTGACAAGGCGTTGGCTTCGGCCAGCAATTCGTCACGAGCAACCTGCAGCGCGTGGAAATAGCGAATCGCCGCGATCCGACTGTAAGCCACCACCTGCGCCTTGTACCCGTTGGGCAAAATATTGGTGACGTAATGGCGAAGGATATCGCGCGCCTTCTCGGCAATCAGCGCCGGTGCGTCGAAGATATGCCCCTTGGTGGCGTACTTCGTCTTGATCAGCTCCAGCTCTTCCTGGCTGTGGTCGCGAAACAGATCCTCGAATAACTCGTCCAGACTGGCGCCGTCTTTTATCGCACCTTGGGCCGTCCGTCCCTCATAGAGCACCGGCACCGTCGCGCCGTCGGCCTCGGCTTCCTTGATGGTGTACTTGTCGATAAAGGCGCCAAAGATCTCATGGGTGCGCTTCTTCTCGCCCATGATGATCGGCGTGCCGGTAAAGCCAATACGTGCGCAATTGGGCAAGCCAGCCAGCAGATTGGCGTGCAGGTCGCCGGCCTGGGTGCGGTGCGCCTCATCCACCATCACCAGAATGCTCTCGTCGTTGTTGAGTACCTCGAAGAGCTTGCTCGCCTGGTAGGTTACGCGCGGTTCCGCCGCCTTGGGTGGAGCGGCGGTTGCCGTTGATTCGGCGATCGTGCCCTCTTCGTCCTGCTCTGGATTGCGGTACTTCTGGATGGTCGCAAACACCAGTCCCGGCCCTTTGCGGCGGGCCAACGCCTTCACGCCTTCGATATTGGCGGCTATTTCCGGAGGCTCGCCGCTCAAGGTCGCCGTGGCGGCCAACTGGTTCTGCAGGTCCTTGCGGTCGGTGACCACGATTACCTTGAAACGCCGCAGTTGCTCGTCGGTGCGCATCTTGCGCACCAGAAACACCATGGTCAGACTCTTACCCGAGCCTTGGGTGTGCCAGACGATGCCGCCCCGCTGATCGCTCTCGCCGTGTTGCGCGCGGGTCTGCCCGCGCTTGAGGCGTGCGATCGAATGGTTTACCGCACGGTATTGCTGATAGCGGCAGACCGTCTTGATGGTCTGCCCGCCTACCTGCATGTAGAGCATGAAATGGCGGATCAGATCGAGTAGATGCGCAGGCGCCAACATTCCCGCCACCAGGCGCTCCTGCTGGGAGAGCTTTGACATGCCCAGCGCCGCAGCGACGGATTGCTCGCTGCCGCTGCCATCCGGGCCAACCACCGTCTTCCACTGGTTGAAATGCGCAAAGCCGGCACCAATACAGCCAACTCGGGCCTCGTCGTAGCTGCTGGCAATCAATAGCTGCACGCTGGCGAACAGCGCCTCGTTACCCTCGTTTTCTTCGACCTCAAAGGCCGCCTTGCGCTGGTTGCTGTAGCGACGCAACTGGTCTACCGCCTCGGCTAGCGGCTCGGGAATGGACGGGCTCTTGCACTCGACCACTACCAGCGGGATACCGTTCACCAGCAACACCAGATCCGGGACGATGAATTTCTTGCCACTGTCGAACCCGGCCGGGCAATCCACCCGATACTGATTGATCACGCTGAAGTGGTTATTGGCTGGCGCATCCCAATCGATGAACTGAATGGTCTGCCCCCGTCCGCCATCCCAACCGGGAAGGCCATCGACGGTGATGCCTTTGAGCAATAGCTCGGTGGCTTTCTGGTTGGCTTCCATGAGCTTCGCTGCACCCAAGCGGGTAATAGCCGCCAGCGCTTCGGCGATGCGCTCATCATCCAGCCAGGGCTGGCCATCGCGTAGATTGATAGCGCGTAATTGTGCGCGCAACACATCGCTCTGAATGACCTCGGCAAAGCTGCTTCGACCGGTTACGGCCGGAATGTCCAGGCTCCCTTCGGTATGTGCCCAACCCAGCGCTTGCAGCTGCGTTACAAAGGGCTTTTCGACATCTTCCAATTCCCATCCCACAGGTTTACTCCTTTAATCCGGTCGGATTTACATCCAATTCAGGCGTGTATGGGCTCATACAGGCTCATAGCGGCTCATAGCGGCTCATAGAATCTTCAGCTGAGCGTATAGACCGCCCAGCGTCTCTCGCCTTGCTGTATCAACGCGCCTTTATCTTTCATTCGTGTAAGCAATTTTGCCGCCTGATCAGGTGAGAGCCGGCACAGGTCCATCACCTCGGCTCGCTTGATCTGTCCATGCTGTTGCACGTAGCTCAGCACCATCTGCTCATGTTGAATCGGCGTAAAGCCAGCCTGACGGGTGTAAGCAGCCTTGTCACCCGAAGCCTGATACAAACTGGCCGACAGCGTATAACTACGCGCCCGTGTTGAGCCGTGCGCTTCCACCAGCCCGGCTTCAGTCAGGGCTTCCAGGGTGCGCTTGGCACTCGCAGTATCGCGCTGTATCTGACCGGCCAGCTCATCGGCAGTCACCCGCTTGGTCGAGCGCAGCGCCGCCAGCGCAATCAGGCTGTCGATAGGCAGTTCAGCGTTGGTCGCCCGTTCATGCTCGACCACCAGGCGCCGGAACTCCATGTCCGCCTCGGCGGTGGGCAGGCGCAGCACCACACTTTGCGCGGTGGTGTAGCCATAATCCGGTGCGGGCCGGCCAAACTTGAGCATGCCGCGGAAGATCTTGTCCACACCACGCCCGGAGCGCTCGACCACACCGATGCGTTTCATGGCGTCCGCCAGCGCAGGGTTGCGCGGGCGCGGCTCGGTGACCAGCAAGTTGGCCAGGGTCACGCCATCCACCAGTCCTCCGGGGTTGCTAACCACCAGCGCCTCGTCCTCAAGGCGCACGTGCACCGCGCCGAGACGGTGATAGTCACGGTGGATCAGCGCGTTGGCCACCGCTTCGCGGTAAGCGCCCATATCGACCTTGGGCACTGGCACGCGGAACAGGCCGACTTGTAGTTCTTCCTCCGGGTTATAGGGGCGGAAGTTGGTTTCGAGCCAGTCTAAGGCCTTGAGCAACGGGAAGCGGCGGAACTCGTTAAAGCGCACCGCCTGCTGGGCCAGCACCTGGAAAGCGAATTCGTGGGTGGGTACTAGCTGGCGTAGCGAGGTTTCCCGGCCAACCAGCAGCAGGCCGGTAAGCGTTGGTACACGTGAACCATCCGGATGGCGCACGGTAAGCATCAGCGCGCCGTCGAGGGCTTCGTCGTCGAGTTCCAGCAACACACGGTCACCGCCAAACTGTTGCACAGCCTGGCGCAGGCGCTCGCGCTCCAACGGGTCAAGGTCTGCCAGAGTGGCGCCGGCCACCGGCTGAGCCGACACGTCGATCAGGCCAAAGCTGGAGGCCCGGCTGGACCGCTCGTGGGGCAGCATGGCCACGCATTCGGGCGTGCCGTCGTGCTTCACGCGGCGGCGCAGGTAAACACCACTGGTGGTCGCTACTTCGCTATGCGCTTTGGGTACCTGAATACACGCCACGGTCACCCCGTTCACCTCAACCGCCTCGGCCTGCACCGACAACGACGGCGAAGTCCGCGCCGCTACCATACCGGCTAGCCCACTCAGCATACGATGTTCGGCATGCAGGCCGGTGGCCGTGCCGTCGTCCTCAACGCCCAGCCACAGCTCGCCGCCTTCTGCATTGGCCAGACAGATCAGCGCTTCGATCAGATCGGTATCGGACAGCTTCTTGCGGTCGCTCTTGAACTCGACGGTGAGGGTTTCGCGGGGCGGCAGGCGCTGGGTCATATCAGGCTTCCGTTTGTGCAGCAGGCTGTTGGACGATTGGTGTAGAGGCTTGCTGCAAAGACTCCAACAGCAGAGTGACGCGGACGCGGCCGGTTAGCAGGTCGTCCATTAAGCCGGATTTTTGCTGACGTAGCTTTTCCAGCTCTGCATCATGCGCGGCCAAACTCAGCTCAGCTTCCATCAGAATGGAGGCCGCCCGGTCTTGCTCCTGGCGTGAAGGAGCTGCAATCTTATAACCCTTGAAGAATGGCAGTCCGATGGTTTTGATCGTGCTTCCCATCGCAATTGCTTCGAACTTAGGCTTTTCTCGCTGTAGGTAGAAGTACAGGAAAAGGTTGTTCAACCCTTCCCCGCAGCGCCATGCCATGAAGTGTTGGCTAACTGCCATTTCACAGCCGAGGATTGCACTTTTCCCGATTCCTGCATCGCGGGACAGGATGACAGTCCCCCCGGGATGAAGAACAGCCGATGAGTTGGCGATGCCAAGCTCGCTGATTTCTTTGTCTGTCTCGTAGATATAGATCTTGTCGAGACGGTGCGAGTCGGCCAGGGAAACCCATTTGATGCCGCCATTCCAGTACGAAGAGACATTCTTACTTGGCGTGTGGCCGCTGCCGCGCACCGCAACAGTATCGAGTGGCAGCGCATCCCACTCCCTCGGAATCCACCCCAGCGGCGACTCCTTGTAGAACTGCGGCGCTTCGCTCTGCGGCGGGCGCAGTTGGCCGTTGGCGTCGATGCCGCGGGTCAGCAGGTCGTGCAGCAGGCCCTGCTTGACGGATTTGAGCTTGCTGATCAGCGCCTCGGTTTCGCGGATGGCGGTGTCGAGGGTGTCGAGGATTTGGGCGATTTTACTCTGCTCAGGCACATCTGGAACTGGCACTGAAACCTTCGCGAGCTCACCTAGGTACAAACCAGCTTGGGCGGTTGCATTGCTTCTGCGAGCAAGCTCTGCAGAAAACCATGGATGCCCCATCCAGTGGAAGAGAAACCGGCTACCGATCTTCCGCTGCTGAGGGCGGATATAGGCCACACTGCGCTGAAACGTGACTCGTTGACCAGAGTAGATTGCCCTTCGACCGAGTGAGCCAACAATTGTGAGTAAGAGGTCGTTCGGTTCCAGCTGAAACGAACGAGTCAAATCCTGATATTCGGCTTCAGAAATCAGGTCATCAGTCTCATCAATTGCGATCTCGCCATTGGCCGTGATGTTCTTCGCACTAAGAAGAGGGACACCTTCGGTTACTCGACGATGCGTGCCGTGCGTGCCGTCTCTGATTGCTGTCACCAGATCAGACAGCGGCTTTATGGGAAATCGCACCTCAGACATACCCCAAACCCTTCAAAAACCCCTGCAACGCCACCGCCGCCGCATCGCGTTTGTGCTCAATCTCGTTCAGCGTCATCCGGTACTTGTCCCACCAGTTCTCGAAGGAGGCGACTACTTGCTTGCGCTGGGCAGCAACATAATGCTCGACGATGGCCTGCATATCGTTGTGTAGGATGGTCAGCAACAGCTCGGCGGCCTGGGGCTCGTCCAATGCATCGACGGCCTTGTTCAGGTGGCTGGCAAAATCTTCCTTGCTGGTCTTGAGCTGCTTCTTCACCTTGGCCAGTTCGGCTTTCCATTCCTTGAGCTGGGCCTCGTCTACTGCGTTTTCCTCGTCGTCGCCGACTTCCGCCTCGCTGTCGGCGTCGTCGCCATCTCCGCGTTTGGCTGGGGTGGCCGCCTTAATCTGGCTCTCCAGTTCGGCTTTCTTCGCTTCCAGCTCGGCCAGCGTGCCAACGAAATCATCGAGCAGGAACTTGACCAGTTTGTGTTCCAGCGGGCTGTGCTTGCTGACCTTGTCTTCCATGGCGGTAACGATGCTGGTGCGCCAGGCGTCCATCACGCCCCGACTGCCGCGTGCCATCAGGCCGAGGAAGTCATATTTACTCTGGTACCAGAAGCCGGCAACGATACCGCGCACCTGGAAGGGATCGAGCAGACCTATGCGTTCCAGCGTCGAGCTGAAGCTGGCCAGCAGCTCGGCGCGCAGATCAACCAGCGCGGCGCTGTCGTCCACCCGCCCGGCCAGGGCGGTGATCCGCGGGCTGTGCTCGCTCCACCATGTCTCGAACGCGTCACGAATCGAGGCCTCCTTGCTCTGCAGACCAGCATTGCCTTCAATGGCTGGCTTGAGGTCGGCGCGGCAGGTCAGCTCATTGCGGAAGTCGAAATACTGCGCATCGCGCTCCACGAAGAGGTCTTGCGGATCGAGACCGTGGGCATTGAATAGAACGGCCTTGGCCTGCACTTCAGCCTTGGGCACACCGCCGAGCAGGTGTGCACGCACATCGTGGGGCTCGGGGGGCGGTGCGTTGTCCACATAACGGCGGATGTTCAGGTTGTAATCGTTGTCGCGCAGGGTAGCGATGTCCACCACGTCGCTGAGGCCGTCGATCTGGCGGAATTCGTCGAATGCAGTGGAGATCTTCTCGATGTGTTCGGGCAGCAGGAAGTTCTGCGCCCGACCCTCGAAGTATTCACGGTCGGCGTTGATGAACAGCACCTTGCCCTGGCGCGCGGCCGACTTGCTGCTGACGCGGTTGGCACCGTCCTGTTTCTGCTGGCGCAGGATCAAGATGCAGGCGGGAATGCCAGTGCCATAGAACAGGTTGGCCGGCAGGCCGATGACCGCTTCGAGCAGGTCTTCCTCGATGATGCCTGCACGGATGCCCTTTTCCTCACCGCCACGGAACAGCACACCATGCGGCAGTACGGTGGCAACCATGCCCTCGTCGTGGCATACGGCGAGCATGTGCTGAAGGAACATCAGATCAGCCTTCTTCGAGCCCAGCGGCACCTCGCCGAAACGGAAACGCTCTTCACGAAAGGACGGAGCCCAGGCCAGGCTGCCATCGGGACTTTTCTCGGTATGCCCCCAGTTGAGGGAAAACGGTGGATTAGTAAGGATGCGGTCGAAACGGCGCAGCTCACCGCCTTCGATATGCCGGGGATCGGCCAGGGTATCTTCGTTCTCCAGCCAGGCATTGCTGATGCCATGCAGCAGCATGTTCATCTGCGCAATGGACCAGACAGTACCGTTGAATTCCTGGCCGAACAGGTTAGCCTTGCGGCCGTCTTCGCCGTGTTCGTCGATATATTCCTTGGCGGCAATCAGCATGCCCCCCGAGCCGCAGCACGGGTCGTACACGTCGTGGGCCAGGGTCGGCTTGAGTAGATTAACCATCAGCCGCACCACCGAGCGCGGCGTATAGAACTCTCCGCCTTTTTTACCGGCAGAGTCGGCGAACTCGGCAATCAGGTACTCGTAGGCCGCACCGAGCAGGTCGGGGAATTCGAAATCACTGTTGCGCAGGCGCACATCGCCGAAGTGGGTGATGAGCTGGCGCAGCTTCTGGTCGGAGATCTTGCTCTGACCAACCTTGCGGGTGAAATCGATATGCTCGAGCACCCCTTCCAGGGCGGCATTATTTTCCTCGATTCCGCCCAAGGCCTTGTTCAGCAGATCGCCGACATTAATATGCGCTTCATTAACCAAGTGCCTGAAGCGCGACTGGCCGGGCACCCAGAAACTGCCGTCGCGCTTGTACCAGCGTGGGTTTTCCGCTGTCAGGAAAGCATCGGCCTGGCTCTTGCCGGCCTTCATCTCATCAGCAACCACCTGCTCGTAGCGTTCCTCGAACACATCGGAACAGCGCTTCAGAAACAGCATCCCGAAGATGTATTCCTTGAATTCCGAGGCGTCCATTTTGCCGCGCAGAATATCGGCGGCCTTGAACAGGTGGCGTTCCAGTTGTTGCAGCGTGAGAGGCATTGCGAATCCCTATGGGCACCCATCGCGGGGGCCTGTCCTGATGGCGTAAATGCCGTCGATTCTACCCCACATTCACGGACAGGATGCTCGATAGGCTGCGGATTCAGCGGAGGGATTGCACACGCCGTGGGTGGGGGGACCGGCGTGGAGCAGTGCGGAGACCCAGTATGCGCATCGGGGTGCCGGTTATACTGTTCTCATTGTGCTCCAAGCCCATCGAGAAGCTGTAACCGAATCGAAGAAAAATAATTCCCTGGTTGCAACCAACCACAAGCTGACTTTTCTGAGACCGACTCAGAATCCATCCAAAGTAGACAGTATTGCTGGGGCCGCTAAGCGCTCACATTCACGTCGAGAAGACCAGAACAGTAATCGACACACTGTGGGGCTTGCCATAACACAGCCGAACAGCAAGGGACCGGCCGGCGACTAGATAGTTACGGCAGGCCGTTGTTGGACAAACAACTTAATAGCCAATCGTCTCCCGTCAATGAATCAAACGTCCTCAACTGCAGCCTCCGTCTCGAGCAAATGAACAACAAAGCCCGGCGGGGGCAAGTTGCGCGGTGGTTTCCGCCAGATCAGCTGCAAGTGCTTTTCCAGCCCCGGAATAGGCAGCGCGACGAGGGTACCGCTCCGAACTTCGTCACACACTGCCGAGGCCAATACCAGCGAAACGCCCAGACCCGCCCTGACTGCCTGCTTGACTGCTTCGGTGCTGCCTAGTTGCATCCCGCTGCGGGGCACGCCCAGCTCACCGAAGTATTCGGTCAAGAGCCGACCGGTTCCGCTACCCGGTTCGCCTCCGAGCATGGGCAACTCGACCAACCTGGCTCGTTCGATAGACTCAGCACCGGCAAGCGGGTCATCCGGACCTACGATTAACACCAGCGGCTCGACCCTCCATTGGCGCTGCTCGAAGTCAGGATGCGGTATCCACCATTCCATCACCGCGGCGTCCAGCTGCCCCGCCAGAAGTTGGTCGGCTACGTCGGGGTTGGCTGCGATGCGCAAGTCCACCTCTCCCCCTTCGGCCCCCGTCCCCAAATAGCTGCGTAGAAAAGGCTGCAGCAGATAGGTGCCGATGTTGGAGCTGGCCCCAACGCGCTGGCGTCTGCCGTGCAGCGCGTCCAATGCTCGGTCGTGCATGTCCAGCAGAGCAGTGGCGTGGCGCATGAAAGCCAAAGCGCGCGTGGTGGGCTGGCAGCCGCTTCGGCTGCGGTGTACCAACGTAACGCCAACCTGCTCTTCGAGCTTCTGTAAGTGTTGCGACACCGTCGGCTGGGCGAGTCCCAACATCCGGGCCGCGCTTTGAAAGCTGCCGGTTTGAACGATCGCCACCAGGCTTTTTAGCCATACCGGATTCAACATGGAGCAGGCTCGGCCTGAGGTAAACGATTCGCAGCGTTAACCGGTAGCTCGCCTGCCAGCGCCTGGATGATATTTTGCGCAGCACAACGTTCGATCTCCAATCGCACGCGATGCACCGCCGACCCTATATGTGGTGTGAACAGGGTCTTGGGATGCTGCAACAGAGCAGGATCGATGCGTCGAGGCCGGTCTGCACGCGCCCAATCTTCCATCTCAAATACATCTGCCGCATAGCCGCCGAGCTGGCCTCGCTCAAGCGCATCAAGCACCGCGCTTTCATCCACTACCGACCCTCGACAGGGATTGATCAGCAAGGTGCCGGGGCGCACGCTGCCAAGCATCTCCGCGTTTACCACATGTTCGGTTTCAGGGTTCAGCGGAAGCGCCAGCAAGATAAAATCCGAACTGGCGAAGAGCTCGTCATACGCCACTTTGCGTAGGCCGAGCCGTTGCTCGACTTCTGCATCCACAGTTTTCGTCTCGTAATACTGGATCGTCGCTCCCCAGCCCTGTAGGCGCTCCGCCATGGCCAGGCCGATGGCACCCATGCCGACTATACCCACTGTCGCACCGTTGAGCCCAGTGCCGTAGAACTGCGGTTGCCAGCCCTGAAAAGCGCCGGAACGCACGAACGCATCCGCCTCCCGCAAATGGCGCCCCAGACCGACCGCGAGGCCAATCGCCAGCTCAGCGGTGGGGACGGTCAGCAGGTCGGGCACAAAGGTCAGCCAGACTCCGCGGGCAGTACAGGCATTCACATCGAAGTTGTCGAACCCCTTCAGCGCACAGCCGACCACGCGCAAGTCAGGACAGGTGTGGAGGAATTCGGCATCAACCCGGTCGGGCATGAATGCCATCATCGCCTGTGCATCACGGCAGCGCTTGCGAATTTCCTCTGGCGGCAGCGTAAGATCGGTCTGATTGGTGATCAGCTCGCAGTGAGGCGCCAGCAGCTGCAGGATTTCATCGTGTACGCGGTGAGTTATAACTAGTTTCGGCAGCATGATATGTCCTATTTGAAGCGTTTGCGCAGAACGCCGCTGAAGGCGTCCACTAGAGTGACCATGGCCAGGATGACCAGCAGAATTGCTGCTACTTCCTGATACTGCATGATGCGCAATGAGCCCATGAGTTCGAAGCCGATACCACCGGCACCCACCATGCCCATCACGGTGGAGGCACGGAAGTTGTATTCCCAGCGGTAGATGGCTACGTCGGCAAACTGCGGCGTCACCTGCGGCAGTACTGCGTGCAGCAGTACCTGCAACGATGTGGCCCCCGCCGCGCGAGCGGCTTCCACCGGCGCTTCATCGACATGCTCGATGGCCTCGGCAAAGAACTTGCCGACCATACCGATCGAATGCAGCCCCAGCGCTAGCACGCCCGGCAAGGCACCAAATCCCACCGCCGCTACGAAGATGATGCCCATGATCAGCTCCGGCACCGACCGCAACGCATTCAGCAACACCCTTGCTATGCCGAAGACGAGGGGATGCGGCGACGTATTGCGCGCCGCGATGAACGCAATCAGTAACGAGAACACCACCGCGATAGCCGTGCCGGCGATGCTCATTGCCAACGTATCGATCAACGGGCTGATCCAGCTGCGATAGCCCGAGAAGTCCGGCGGCATGGCCTCCCCTGCCAGAGTCGCGATGGAAGGAAGGCCGTTCAGCAGTGTCGTTGCGTCAAGCAGCCCAACGTACCAACAGGCCAGCACAACTACCCCGCAGAGGATTGCCACCTGCCCCAACTGGCGCCACCAATTGAGGCCGAAACCGCGCAGTATTCGCTCCCTTTGCTCAGCAGGTAGCGCCTGCACATCATAGTGAGTAGACATCTCGGTCCTCACAGCGTGGCGAAGTCGAGGCCGAGCAGCGATCCCATCTGGCGGATCACGTCGTAATCAGCATCTGTAATGGGTGCGAAGGCTTCGGCTTTGAAACTGCTCAGCACTTCAGGGTCGTCGATACCGACGAACACATCCCGCACCTTCCCCTTGAGCTCGGGGCTCAGGTTGGAGCGCATAGCCCAGGGATACTGTGGATACTCGCCGCTATAGCCAAGTACCTTCACTTTGCTTGGATCAATCAGGCCACGCTCGGCCACGTGATTGAAGATCACCTCGGACAGCCCGCCCGCATCGGCGTTGCCGTTTGCCACGTTGACCGCAACCGAGTCATGAGTACCAACGAAATGCTGCTCATAGTCCTGCCCGCCTGAGAGGCCGGCCGTCTCGAGCAGAACGGTCTTGGGAATCAGATGGCTGGAAGTCGAAGCGCGGTCACCGTAAGCCATCTTCTTGCCCCTGAGGTCGGCATACTCGTTCACGCCCGAGGCGACGTTGGCAATAATCACAGAGCGATACGTGGGCTTGCCATCAATGACCATGGCAGCAAAGGGCTCGATATCGCTTTTACTCTTGGCCATGACATAGGACAGGGGACCAAAGTACGCGAGGTCGATACGGCCAAAGCGCATCGCCTCGATCATCGAGGAATAGTCGGTCGTTACGATCAGCTGTACCTTTTTTTCAAGATGCTTTTCCAGATAATCCTTCAGCGGCTGGTTACGCTTGATCAGCTCGGAGGCGTTCTCGTCCGGAAGCAGCGCGACCTTCAGGACATCCGGATCAGCGTCCGCCGCTATGGCGGATAGACTTGAGACAGCGGCCAGCAAACAAGCGAGTAACATCGTAGTTAAACGTTTCATCGAGACATCTCCAGTGAGGGTGCAAACATTGCGGTAACTTCGGCCGACGGAGTTACTGGCCGAATCGTGGTGCGGCCCGCATAAATGCGGTCGAGTTGTGCATCAGTGAGTTCCGATGGTGCTGCGTCGAAAACGATCTTAGAGTCGGCTAGCCCGACCACCCGATCGGCAAAGCAGCGGGCATATTCGAGCTGATGCAGCGAGACGATGGCGGTGATGCCGTCTTCCTTGCATATGTCGCGGAGCAAGCCGAGAACCCGAACCGAGGTGGCGGGGTCAAGACTGGCTACCGGCTCGTCGGCCAGGATGATCGCCGGTTGTTGGGCCAGCGCACGAGCGATGCCCACCCGTTGTTGCTGACCGCCGGACAGTTTGTCCACCCGGCTCAGTGCCTTGTCTGCCAGACCTACCCGTGCAAGGCATTTGAGCGCAATCTCCTGATCAGCGCGCGGCAGCGGAAACAGTGACCTGAGGGTACTGTGAAATGCCAACCGGCCAGTCAGCACATTGGCCAGCGCGCTCTGACGCTCGATCAATTGATGATGCTGGAAAACCATGGCGGTACGCCGACGGTGCTGCCGGAGGGTGGAGCCACCACCAAGCTCGCCGAGCTCGCTGGATACAGTGCCGTCCGTAGGCATAACCAGTCGATTGAGACTGCGGAGCAGGGTCGACTTGCCTGCACCGGAGAGACCAAGCAGCACCGTAAATTCGCCACGCCGGAAAGCCACCGACGTATCGCGCAGCGCGGTTACCCCGCCTGGATAGACCACACTAAGCCGGTCTACACGCAGCACAGCGTCCTGTATCGGATGGGGTGTCATATGATCACCTTTCGCAATTTTGAAAGCCGCAGGATTGCGGTTCGCAATTCAGAAAGGTACGCAGGGCGTGTTAAAGCATCGCTGCAAGAATGTGACAGCGAGGTGAAGGCTGAGGCTCTCGAGTGTCATGGTGGTCACGCGGAACCGCAGTTCGAGCCGAGCGAAGATATGCTGCGAAGCAGGCTATCACGTGACGAAGCAGCAGTTGGACAGCTCGAACTTTTGATATCGGGAAGCAAACGTTATGGGGACGTGATGAGCCGAGGGACTTGGCTAGGTAGCTTGATCTTCTGGCGTGCGCCGGAGGGCATCTCCCTCCGTGGATGATGTCCTCAAGAGTTATCACTTACCGAGTCACCTGGAGTTGAGCCATCCTATCAGCTCTTTCTCAGACCAACGCGTTAACCGGCCGATCCTGACTCTTCCTGGAAGGGATGGATTGTCTTTCGTCAGTCGCCAAAGAGTCTGACGGCTGACACGTAATATGGCGCAAATTTCATTGGTGGTCTTAAGCACCTCGCTAGTACTCATTGGTCATCTCCGTTTGTGGCTACCTTAGCTTTGAATCCCCGTTTTCTCAGCCTGTCCTGCAGCTGTTCCAGGTGGTACTTGCCAACTTCGCCGCCAGATGCCACCCCTGAAGACTTTCTTTCTTTTGTTAATTCTTGGGGCGACACCCATGCTGTCACCCTCGAGAGTGACAAATCCGACCCGTTGCCGGCTATGCTGGTCTCAGGGGCGGAGGCTTGAGACACCGCGGGAAGCAAAAGATAAAAATTTGATGTCTGACGGCCACCTGCAGCCGTACGAGGGATAATTTCCAACAACCCTTGGGCGACAAGACGCTTAAGTCTTCTTTGTGTCGACCGCAGGGACTGGGAAATTGCCTCCGATATACGAGCCACTCCGGGCCAAGCCAACCCATCTGCATTGCTGCGAAACGCTAAAAAAAGCATTAGGTTCTTGTCGCGGGGGTCACACTCCAGGGCAAAAACGGCCGACATGAGCTCGATATTCATACATGTCCACCTTTGCAAATCGAAATAAAAGTCATCGCCTTCGTCTCCTACGTGAATTGGCGATACCTATGAAATACGAAAGCGAGATGGAGAATGTGCGATAAAACACCGAGTTTCGGTATTTTTTGGCGAAAGGTGTTAGAAGCGGGAAGACGCATGATCGCGGAGAGAAGTGGTACCCAAAGTGGTACCCAAACGCCAGAAACGAAAAAGGCCCGCTTTTGAGGCGGGCCTAAGTCGTTGATTTTGCTGGTGCCGGCACCAAGAGTCGAACTCGGGACCTACTGATTACAAGTCAGTTGCTCTACCAGCTGAGCTATACCGGCGCGGGGTGAATTATATAGATGCGTGCTGAACTGTAAAGCCCTGTGGTGGGTTATCCACTGTTTTTTTGCCGGTGCGGCCATTAATCGCACTTGTGCATGGTTTCTGTCGCGGCACTTGACAAAGCGGGGTTAACCCCTTGTTTTTGTGAAACTATCCACTCCGGTTATTTTTTGATCGGAAGCCTGCAGGCCGCGCAGATCAAGGCTCGCCGCGGTCTATCAAAGTGTCGTCAACATGATTATGCACAGATGCCGGGGATAACAATCCCCAGAACAAATCTGTGGATAACTCTGTGTGCAACCCGTTCACAGGCTGGTGGTGAGCTGTTCAGTTTATTTATGCCCAACGAGCATGAGGTTGCGGGGCGTAAGGCTTGTGGGGCAAAACTGGCCGAGTTGTACACAGTAGCCGGATTCCTGCAGAAACAGGGCGCGGTCCAGCAGCAGCCAGATTTCCAATGGGCGTCGGAACAGCGCTCCAACCAGCTCCAGGTTGCGTACCTGAGCCAGTCGCTGCCAGCCGCGTTTTTCCAGCGCGCTCCAGCTCGCCGGCTCGGGAAGTTGAAGCTGGTGATGCGCGGTGAGAAAGCGGCAGAAGTCTGCGATACCTACATTCAACGCGCTCTGTGGTCTTGCAGGCGTAGGAAGGTAACTATCGACGCCGCGTGCTTCGCGCTGCCATAAATCAAAGGCCAGCCGCCAGGCCATGGATTGATCACGTAGCCGCCGCACCCGCTGGCCGGCTGTGACGCTTTCCAACAGCGGCAGCGCGAGGTCGTCCTTGCTGAGTATGAGTTGCGCGCTTCGGCCGGCGGCGGACAGTGGCTGATAGCGCTCGGACTCGATCCGGTTGTAACAACATGGCGACAGCACCAGTTGTTCACAGCCGCGCGCGACACTCTGGCGCAGCAGGGTCATGTGCAGGTCACCACAGGCGTGCAGGGCAACCGGGGTGTGATGCGATTGCAGAGTCTGCCAGGCCTCATCGCGGAGTACATCCATATCCACATGCGAGGCGGCGACGCTGCACTGCTGGCTGAGCGCCCTGCCCTGCTCATTTAATGCGGGGTCGTATTCCAGACAGGTAAGCGGCTGCCCGCCGCTGAAGCTCAGCAGTCGGCCCAGATGGCCCTTGCCAGCACACCAATCCAACCAGTGTTGCGCGGGCTGCGGCAGGCGTTGCTCGGCAATATCGGCAAAACGGGTAATCTGCTGCCATTTGCGTCCCGGCACATGGCGGGTCAGCAGCTCCGGCCGTTGATTAAGCGGCTCACGCGACCAGTCTTCAACCTGACTCAGCGCCAGCGATTGCTTGGCCAGATCGGCAAAGGGAGCGGGTGCATTGACCAGATGGGGCTGGTTGTGGCTTTGCTCGGCCTGCTCCAGTGAGCGGCCGCGCAGGAAGGCTGCAAGCTCCGGCCACTGGTGTTCCCAGGGCAGGTGCAGATGAGTGAAGGGCCGCACCCGCCAGAGCGCCTGGTGTTGATTCAACCAGGCGTCCAGCTGCTGAAAGCGTTGCAGGTAGTCCATGACTCAGCGCTTGCGGCTGGCCTCGATCTTCAACCAGCGCTCGACGAGCTTGAACACCTGGGTAAACAGGATGGTGATGGTCAGATAAATCAAACCGGCGACCAGAAAGAACAGCTCGAACTGGTAGGTACGCGAGTTGATGGTTCGCACCACGCCCATCAGGTCCATCAGGGTAACGGTGTAGACCACCGCGCTGGCCTTGAGCATGAGGATGACCTCGTTGCCATAGGCCGGCAGACCGATACGGATCGCCCGCGGCAGGATGATGTATTGCAGCGCCTGGCTACGCGACATGCCGAGCGCTCTGGCCGCTTCGACCTCGCCGGGCGGGACCGCCTGGATCGCGCCGCGCAGGATCTCGGCAATGTAGGCGGCGGTGTGCAGCGTCATGGTGATCAGCGCGCACCAGTAGGGCTCGCGCAGGTAGGGCCAGAACATGCTGTCGCGCACCACCGCGAACTGCGACAGCCCGTAATACACCAGAAACAGCTGCAGAATCAGTGGCGTGCCGCGGAAGAAGAAGATGTAGGAATACGGGACGGCGCGTATGTACCAGTGTCGCGATGCCCTGCCCAACCCCAGCGGGATGGCGAGTATCAACCCGATCAGTACCGCCAGCCCGACCAGCTCCAGCGTGACCAGCGTGCCTTCCCAGAGCTGCGGCAGCCAGGGTTGGATCATTGTCCAGCGTTCAGCCCAGGTCATAACTCGGTCCTTGCGTAGCCCTTGTTCGCCCGGCGCTCAAACCAGTGCAATGCGGCCATGATGATGACGGTCAGACCCAGATAGATCAGCGCGGTGGTGAAGTAAAAGGTGAAGGGCTCGCGGGTCGCATTGGCCGCGACCTGAGCCTTGCGTAACACTTCTTCCAGAGTGATCAGCGATACCAGGGCCGTATCTTTCAGCAGGATCAGATACAGATTACCCAGACCCGGCAGGGCGACTCGCCAGAGTTGCGGCAGGGTGATGCGCCAGAATATCCGCAGGTTGGACATGCCCAGCGCCAGCCCGGCCTCTCGTTGCCCAGGGGAGATCGACAGCAGCGCGCCGCGGAACACCTCTGTGGCGTAGGCACCGAAACAGAGCCCCAGCGCCAAGGTGCCCGCCAGGAACGGGCTCAATGTCAGATAGGGATTGCCGAAGTAGCTCCCCAGCAAGTTCATCAGGGAAACGGTACCGAAGTAGGCCATCAGCACCCACAGCGTCTCGGGGATGCCGCGCACTACCGAGGTATAAAAGCCGCCAGCGCCGCGCAGCAGTACGTTGCCTGAAATCTTGGCGCTGGCGCCAAGCAGACCGAGCAACAGTCCCAGCGCCACCGACGCCAGGGACAAACGAATAGTCATCCAGGTCCCTTCGAGAAGGGCTGGACCAAAACCGTGCAAATCAAACATGGGCATCTATCAGTCGCGCCAGGCCCCGCAGGGCCCGGCCGTCGGGTCAGCGAATGCTGAAGGGAAAGTATTTAGCGTTGATCTCTTCGTAGGTGCCGTCTTCGATGATGGCCGCCAACGCTTTGTTCAGACGCTCGCGCAGTGGATCACCCTTGCGCACGGCAATGCCGATCTCGTCATCATCAAATACGGGCTCGCCCTTGAATTCGAAGGCCTGGCCCGCTTCAGATTCCAGCCAGTCATGCTGAACGAATTTATCCGCCAAGGCGCCATCGATACGGCCCGAGTTCAGCTCGAGATAGACGTTTTCCTGGGTGTCATACAGGCGAATGGTGACGACATCACCGAGGTTGTCTTCCAGCCACTGGCCCGCAAGAGTGGCGCGCTGGGTGCCGATGGTCTTGCCTTCGAGGCTGGCTTTATCGACCTTGAAGTCAGACTTTTTCGGCGCCACGAACTGCAGCTTGTTGGTGTAGTACGGCTCAGTGAAATCGAC
The DNA here is from genome assembly GCF_008638345.1 of Pseudomonas saliphila. GTDB lineage: Bacteria > Pseudomonadota > Gammaproteobacteria > Pseudomonadales > Pseudomonadaceae > Halopseudomonas > Halopseudomonas saliphila. The sequence goes on from NZ_VTVA01000009.1 coordinate 20,238, forward strand.
CGCCTGCTTGCGTTCGTCGGTGATCGACATGCCGGCAATCAGGAAGTCGAATCGGCGCGTGTTCAATGCTGGAATCAGACCGTCCCAATCGGAGGTGACCACCGTGCACTCGACGCCCATCTCTTCACAGAGCGCCATGCCGATATCGATATCGAAGCCGACCACCTCACCATCACTATTGATCATGTTGAAGGGCGGATAGGCGCCTTCGGTGCCGATGCGCAACGTTTCCGCCATTGCCGGGACACTCATGAACAGGGACGCCGCAGCGGCCAGCAATACCTTTTTGTAGCTCTTCATGGATACAACTCCTTACCTGTGGCTGGACATGAACTGTTTACAACGTTCGGAAACAGGGTTGTCGAATACCTGTTCGGGCGTACCGATTTCCTCGACCTGTCCCTGATGCAGAAAAACGATCTGACTGGACACATTCCGGGCAAAGCCCATCTCGTGGGTAACCAGCAGCATAGTACGTCCTTCATCGGCCAGCGCACGGATCACGCTCAGCACCTCCTGGACCATCTCCGGGTCCAGGGCAGAAGTAGGCTCATCAAACAAAATAACGCGCGGCTGCATGGCCAGGGTACGGGCAATCGCAGCGCGCTGTTGCTGGCCACCGGACAGTTGTGCGGGGAACGCGTGGCGCTTGTCAGCGATGCCGACCTTCTCCAGAAACAGCTCGGCGGCGGCGATCGCATCGGCCTTGCGGTGACCCAGCACGCGCCGGGGCGCCTCGATGATGTTGTCGAGGATGCTCATGTGCGGCCAGAGATTAAAATTCTGGAAGACGAAACCGATGTTGGCGCGCAAGCGATTAATCTGCTTGTTGTCGGCGGCAACCAGCGCGCCGTCGCGACCGGGCTTGAGTTTCATCTCTTCGCCAGCCACCAGAATCTGCCCCTGATGGGGATTCTCAAGCAGGTTGATACAGCGCAGCAGAGTGCTCTTGCCTGATCCGGAGGTGCCCAGAATGGAAATAACATCGCCGTCACGGGCAGTAAGGTTCACACCCTTGAGTACTTCAAGGTCGCCGTAGCGCTTGTGCAGGTCACGCACTTCCAATGCTGGCGGTGTCACGTAGGGCCTTCCAAGTCGTGCGCCCGCAGACGCGTATACATTGAGCTCGGGGGGCAATATCCCGAACAGATCATTCAGTTAATCAGCAATCATTCTGTTATGCGCGCAAAACTAGCACAGCTCGGTGGCATGACCAAGAGCGCTCATCGGGTCATGTATGGAATATTCATGCAAAAGTCTTTCCATAAAGAGCATGGCTTGCTCAGTTTTACTGCGCCAGGAATCAACAGGGGAGGCTTACCTGATCTCACCGGCGGCGCTCGAACACCACCAGCGTAACGCCGACAACCACCACCCCTGAACCTATTACCTGCACCAGGGTTATTGGCGCGCCCAGCCACCAGAATCCACCAGCCATGGTGACCAGCGGCAGCAGATTCAACAAGACGGCCGAGCGTGACGGACCGACCAGCAGCACCGCCTTGTTATAAGCGACAAACGCGACGAGTGAGGGGCCCAGGCCAAGGTACAGCAACGCCATGAAAGCCTGAGAATCGAGTGTCCAGCGTGGCACGAGGAGCAGATTTTCAACCAGCGCCAGCGGTGCCAGGACCAGCGCCGCGATGGCCATCAAGGGCACCAGGGTGGCGTATGTCGGTAGGCCAACCATCCAGTGTCTGATCGTGAAGGAATAGCCGACCCAAGCGCACACCGCCAGCAACATCAGCACATCGCCGCGGTTCGCCTGCTCAAGCAGCTGGTTCAGGTTGCCGGCGGAGACCACCCATGCCGCACCAGCCACCGACAGGACGATACCAAGCCACTGCCGTCGCCGCAGCCGTTCACCGAAGAACGCGGCCATGCATAAAGCGGTAATCACCGGCACGCCCGATTCCAGCACCGCTACGTTGGTGGCGCTGGTGTACTTGAGAGCGGAATAGACGAAGACATTGAACAGCGCGACGCCGGATACGGCGATCGCCAGCAAACCACGCCACTGCTGCATGAGCAGTGCGCGCTGTCGGTAGGCCGCCGGACCGAACAGGCAAACCACCGCGATCAGCGCCACCAGCACTCGTCCCAGCGCCAGGGTAACCGGCGGCAGACTGCCGGCCACCGCCTTGCCAACCAGAATATTACCGGCGTACAGGATCACTGCCAGCAACAGGTAAATATACGCGCGGATAACCAGCACTCCGGATCGGGGTCAGCATGACCAGATTGTTTCAGGCAATCCAAGCATGCCAAGCGCACCCAATTGGGGCAATGGCGATCTGGTAGCTACGCGAACGCGCCGACGCGATAAGCGTTCTGGTCAGGTGCTCCGTTCAGCGTCGTCTTTAGTGCAACATCGTCGCTCTTCCGGTTCGCGGCAGGAGGCTAAAGCCAGGTCCTGATGCTCTACGCAATAACGATTGAAGGTCAGCCCGGCACATCGAGGCCAAGCACAGGGTTTGAGTTTGTTTTTATCAGTCATCCCGGCCACTACTGCTTAAGGGTGGTTATTCCAACGTACACCACAAATAGGTGGTTCGCTGTGACAGAAACACTTTGAAATATTTAAGAAGCCGGCTAGAACCCGCGTACTAGACACTTCAACACAGTTTCTGCGTACCGCATAGCGGAATTACCAAAATAAGCGGAACTTCCATGGGAGCAGACAACAAAAAAGGCCCACCACAAGGTGAGCCTTTTTGTCTAAATAATGGTGCCCAGAGACGGAATCGAACCGCCGACACGAGGATTTTCAATCCTCTGCTCTACCGACTGAGCTATCTGGGCAACGGGGCGCTATTAAACGGTTTCAGAGGGTATGTGTCAAGCGCGGCCAGGAAAATAATTCCATTTTTTCAGCCGCTTACCAGACGGTCATTGCTCCGGAGGCACGTAACCCTCGGCCTGGGCGTAATCTTCACCGGCGAGGAATTTTTCCATCTCGGCCTGCAGGAAGCGCCGATCCTCGGCATCCATCATGTTCAGGCGACGTTCGTTGATCAGCATCGTCTGATGCGCCTGCCATTCATCCCAGGCCTTTTGCGATACATCGTTGTAGATAGCTTCGCCCTTCGGGCCCGGATAGGGCGGACGCTCGAGACCTGGAAGCTCCTGCTTGTACTTGCGACACATCACCGTGCGGGACATGAGCTACTCCTTCAGAATGAATTGGGAAATCGGCTAGATGATCAGTTCGGCCCGCTTGAGCAACTTCTTGACCGGCGCGGCCAGGCCAAGGCGGGTGGGTTGGCGCAGGTTATACCAGACCTGCCCCGCTTCGGTCACGGCATGACCGGGCTCGACCCGCACTACCAGTGGCTGGATATCCAGATGGAAGTGACTGAAGGTGTGCCGCAGCGGCTCCAGCACCTGTGGCGCCTCTGAATGCCAACCCAGGCGTTCGAACAGCTGCTCCAGCCCCATCAGGTCATCCAGCTGCGGCGGACACCACAGGCCGCCCCAGAGGCCGGAGTCAGGTCGCCGTTCAAGCCAGATATCGCCGTCCGGATTAACCAGCATCGGCATCACACACTGGCGTACGGGTAACACTTTGCGCGGCCTGGCATTCGGATAGCGGGTCGGCTCGCCCAACTGCCGCGCTTCGCATCCCACTTGCAGCGGGCACACCAGACAACTTGGCTTGCTACGCGTACAGAGCGTGGCACCCAGATCCATCATGGCCTGAGTGTAGTGGTTGACGCGCTCAGTGGGCGTATAGCGTTCGGCCATGCCCCAGAGCCGGTCATGCACGGCGCGCTCGCCCGGCCAGCCTTCGACGGCGTGATACCGGGCCAGCACGCGCTTGACGTTACCATCGAGAATGGGCGCGCGCAGGCCCATACTCAGACTGGCGATGGCACCCGCGGTTGAAGGACCTATCCCCGGCAGTTGCGTAAGCCCTTCAACACTGGCGGGAAATACCCCATCAAATTGCTCGACAACGGTCTGCGCCGCCTTGTGCAGATTGCGTGCGCGGCTGTAATAACCCAGCCCCGTCCAGAGGTGCAGCACCTCGTCGGCGGGCGCCTCCGCCAGCGCCTGCACGCTGGGCAAGGCCTGCATGAAGCGCTGGTAATAGGGGATGACGGTGGCCACCTGGGTCTGTTGCAGCATGATCTCCGACACCCACACACGGTAGGGCGTCATATCCTGCTGCCAAGGCAGATCCTTGCGGCCGTGGCGGTCGTACCATTCAAGCACCGCCTGCGAAAAGGCTACAGGACTCACCGGCCTAACAGACCCCGCAGCGCATCACGGACGGCCGGAGCCTGCTCGCCCAGCTTGTCTTCCAGTTTCTCTTCGACCTTGCGCTTGGCTTCATCACCAATCAGGCGCCCGGCAATCTTCGCCACGCCATCACCGTCGACGCCACAGCTGCTGGCGGCGTTGTGCAGGTAGCCTTCACAGCGAACTGGCCATTCGATACCGACATAGCGCTCGTTAACCTGGCAGGCGGGATCCGGCATTTCACGGGTGTCGCCTTCAATCAGCAGACCGAGGCGATAATCCATTGTCTGCTGCGGCAGGTTCACATCACCGCGCCCTTTGACGGCGATGCCCGGTAGCGCTACCACCAGATCATCGTTACGGACCTGGCCGTTTTCAATGTTGAAGCTGCCCTGCAGGCGGCGGAAGGGGGTGTCTTGCGCGCCGCGCGCCTCGGACAGTGCCTTGCGGTTGGCCAGAGCAATGGCGCTGCACAGCTGTTGTTCGAGGTTCACGCCGATCAGCGCGCCGTCATTGACAGTGAAGCTGGCGTTGCCATCAAGCGTGTCCATCCAGCGATTCAGACTGTTGCCCTGAGCCTGCAGGTCGGCATTCAGATCAACCAGACCGCGTATCTGCGGCGGCTGCTCGTAGGCCTCCTGCAGCGCCAACGAATCAATACCGGTGAGTACGGGTTTGATGCTGACGGTAGCAGGTGTGCTGCGGGTGTTGATCTCACCCTCAGCGGTAAACTCGCCGCCAAACACACCGCCACTCAGCTGCCGGAGCTGAACCACGCCGTCATTGGCCAACACGCTGACCTCGAAGGGGCTGATAGTCAGGTCGGTGACGATGACTTCCTGCAGGCTCAACTGACCATCTACGTCCAGGCTGGCCAGCGTTTCCAGCGGCAAAACGGCCTCGTCACTCCAGGCGGGTGGTGCGACGCCCGTGCGGCTACCACCCGAAGGCAATACTGGCTTAGGCGCCGCGTCTTCGGTCGGTTCTTCTTCAGCAGGAAGATACTTGTCGATATTCAGGCTGTTGCCGGTGAGATCAAAGCGCAGTGCCTGACGTTCAAAGTTTGCCAGCCCGGCACTACCGGTCAGCTCGCTACCATCCAGCACCAATGTCAGGTCGTTCAGCATCAGGCTGTTAGCCGTGCCATTGATATTGGCGGACAGCGCGACGGCTTCCAGCGCACGGGGATCGGAAGTTTCCGGCAACTCCTGGCCCAGCGAGGCGATGAACTTGCGACCGTCGAATTCGGCGGCGTCCAGGTTACCGACGAGCTTCATATCGCCATCTAGCTCGGTGGCCTTGAGCTGGCCCGTTGCACGCATATCGGCCACTGTCAGACGCATTTCGTTGAGTTCCGCGATCTGCGCAGTGAGGTCAACCAGGGCGTTGCCCTGCAGCTCCAGATTGACCGCACGCCCGGAGAACGGTGTGCCGCTGGCATCGATCTTGAGATCGATGGCTTCCAGCTCATATCGGTTCAGATCCAGGTCGAAACGCGCGACGCTGTTCAGATCCAGGCGCACCCGCAGCGCCGGATCATCCACAATCAACAGACCCAGAAATTCGACATCAAAGGATTCGCCCTCGATCAGCGCACCGGTGGTCAGGTTTATGTCTTCCATCTGGAGGCTCTGGCCCGCCTGCTCATCGGTGTAACGCACGTTGGCATTAGTGATCCGCACGCTCTCAATGGCAATGTCCAGATCCGTTCCGCCCTGATCCGGCTCCGCCTCGGTGGTTGCGCCTTCTTCCTGAACCTCCTCTTCGCTGGCGCCGATCGACTCCCAGTTACCGACGCCCTCCTGGTTACGGACCAGGTTGAGGGTGACGCTGTCGAGAATGACATCATCCATACGCAGCTGCTTGCGCAACAGCGGCAGCACCTTGACGCCAAGGCCCATGGAACCCACCTGTGCAAGCTGCTGATCAGGCTGCTCGATCGGTGCCACACCCACCTGCTCAAGCTCGATGCCCAGCCAGGGAAACAACGACCAGGCGATGTCGCCATCCAGCGTCAGCTCGACATTGGCGTGCTCCCGGGCGGCCTGCTGGATATTGTCCTTGTAATCATTCGGGTCGAAAATGCGAGTCAGGAAAAACAGCAGCCCCACCCCCAGCACCAGTAAGCCGAACACCACCAGACCAACTATTTTTAGCGCTTTCATGGGTACCCCTTGTTATTCATGCCCGGACCATCGGCCCGCTGTATGTATCGTAAAATGCATCACCTTAGAGCCTGTCCATCCGCCTGGCTACTTCGGCGGCCAGAGCGAGGCTCGAGGTCAGGCCAGGCGACTCGATGCCGAACAGGTTGATCAGCCCGCTGACACCGTGCAGCCGCTCGTCCTGCAGAGTGAAATCGCGCGCCACTTCGCCCGGCCCGCTGAGCTTGGCACGAATGCCCGCATAACCGGGCACCAGACGCTCTGGCTCACACTGCGGCCAATAACGGCGAATGGCTTTGGCAAAGTGGGGCGCCAGAGACGCGTCGACCTGATAATTCAGATCGTCCTGATACAGCACATCCGGCCCAAAGCGCAGCTGACCGCCCATATCCAGCGTAGCGTGTACGCCAAGCCCTGCGGTGTTGGCTTCGGGCATAGGATAAACCAAATGCCGGAAGGGTGAAGGCCCGCTATAGGCGAAGTAGCTGCCCTTGCAGTAATGCATGGGCGGAATAGCCGAGCGGGGATACCCGCTGACGTTGGCCGCCAACTGCTGCGCAAACAGCCCACCGCAATTGATCAGCCAGGCAGTGCTCAGCTCGAAGGATTCGCCTGCGCTGTGACCTGTGACGCGCAAGCCGTCCGCGGTCGGTTCGACAGCTTCGATACGCGCGTTGCAGACCAGCGTTCCGCCATGGGACTGCAGCGCCGCTTCGTATGACTGCATCAGCGCATGACTATCGATGATCCCGGTCAGCGGTGAGAACAGCCCGGCCACGGCGTTGACCTCCGGCTCCAGCGCATGCACCTGCTCGGCATCCAGCCACTGCAGCTCCACACCATTGGCGGTAGCGTTATCATGCAGCGCCTGTAGCGCCGCCATCTCCCCATGTTCGACGGCCACCAGCAGCTTGCCAATACGCCTGTGCGGTACGTTGTGGCGTTCGCTCCATGCATACAGCAGGTCGCGCCCCTGTTTGCATAGCGCCGCCTTGAGCGAGCCCGGCGGATAATAAATGCCCGCGTGGATGACTTCACTGTTGCGGCTTGAGGCGTGCTGCCCCGGCCAGCTTTCCTGTTCCAGCACTATTACAGAGCGGCCCGCTGCGGCCAGATGCTGCGCTATTGCCAGACCGACTACGCCGGCCCCCGCTACCACTACGTCAAAATCATTCATTGCTGTTCCCTTGCTGGAATTACCCTGTTCCACATTCCTGACCCCTGATGTAGCCCGCGCCCCACGCTGTACGTATAATGCTCGGCCTTGATCGTATTACTGGAGAACTGCCATGGCTGAGCGCAAGGCAAGCGTCGAGCGCGACACGCTGGAAACGCAAATCAAAGTCGACATCAATCTGGACGGTACCGGCCAGGCAGACTTCGATATCGGCGTTCCCTTCCTTGAGCACATGCTGGACCAAATAGCCCGGCATGGCCTGATCGACATGAAGATACACTGTCGCGGCGATCTGCATATTGACGACCACCACACCGTGGAAGACGTCGGCATCACCCTGGGCAAGGCTTTCGCCAAAGCCCTTGGCGACAAGAAAGGCGTTCGTCGTTACGGGCATGCCTATGTTCCGCTCGATGAAGCACTGTCGCGCGTGGTGATCGACTTCTCCGGACGCCCCGGCCTGCAGATGCATGTGCCCTTCACCCGTGCAACTGTCGGTGGCTTCGACGTCGATCTGTTCCAGGAGTTCTTTCAGGGCTTCGTAAATCACGCATTAGTGACGCTGCACATCGACACGCTGCGCGGCACCAATACGCATCACCAGATCGAAACCGTGTTCAAGGCCTTTGGTCGTGCGCTGCGCATGGCCATCGAAGAGGACCCGCGTATGGCCGGCATGATGCCCTCCACCAAAGGCTGCCTGTAATCCATGGCGAATACTCACGTAGCAGTTATCGACTACGGGATGGGCAATCTGCACTCGGTCGCCAAGGCGCTCGAGCATGTAGGCGCGCGCCATGTCGAACTGACCAGCGATCCTCAGATCATCCTTGCCGCCGACCGGGTGGTATTGCCCGGCGTCGGCGCGATCCGCGACTGCGTCAGCGAGCTGCGCCAGCTTGGGCTGGATGAAGTGGTGCGTCAGGTCGCGACGCAAAAGCCGCTGCTGGGCGTGTGCGTGGGCATGCAGATGCTGCTTGAGCACAGCGAAGAAAATGGCGGCGTGGACGGCCTTGGGCTGTTTCCCGGCAAGGTCAAATTCTTCGGCAATGAGTTGCAGGAAGAGGATGGCACGCGGCTGAAGGTTCCGCATATGGGCTGGAACCAGGTCAAGCAGACGCTTGATCACCCACTGTGGCACCGCATCGAGCAGGACGCGCGCTTCTACTTCGTGCACAGCTATTACGGTGTGCCGACCCGGCAGACGCAACTGGCCGGCCGTTGCCACTACGGCGTTGATATAGCCGCGGCGCTGGCCCAGGACAATGTCTTTGCTACCCAGTTTCACCCCGAGAAAAGCCACACCAACGGACTGCAATTGCTGCAGAACTTCCTGGCCTGGGATGGACGCTGGTAATCCCGAACATACCGCTTGAGGCAGCAGGCGAGAAAACCGACTCGGTACCTCGCCTGCCAGCCTTGAGCCTTTTGTCTACCGCGATGCCGCACACCAAGGAACATATTCCATGTTGATCATTCCCGCTATCGACCTCAAGGACGGCGCGTGCGTACGTTTGCGCCAGGGCCTTATGGATGACGCCACCGTATTTTCCGATGACCCGGTAGCCATGGCTGCCAAATGGGTGGAGGCCGGCTGTCGCCGCCTGCATCTGGTCGATTTGAACGGTGCCTTTGAAGGCAAGCCAGTCAACGGCGAGGTGGTCACCGCTATCGCGCGCCGTTACCCGAATCTGCCAATCCAGATTGGTGGTGGCATCCGCTCGCTAGAGACCATCGAGTATTACGTTCGCGCGGGCGTCAACTACGTGATCATTGGCACCAAGGCGGTCAAGCAGCCGGAGTTTGTCGGCGAAGCCTGCCGCGCCTTCCCCGGCAAGGTGATTGTCGGGCTGGACGCCAAGGACGGCTTTGTCGCCACCGACGGCTGGGCAGAAGTCAGCAGCATCCAGGCCATCGATCTGGCCAAGCGCTTTGAAGCCGACGGCGTATCGGCGATCGTCTATACCGATATTGCCAAGGACGGAATGATGCAGGGCTGCAACGTTGAAGCCACTGCGGCGTTGGCCAATGCGACCTCCATACCGGTGATCGCCTCCGGCGGTATCCACAATCTGGGCGACATCCAGAGCCTGCTGAATGCCGGCGCACCGGGCATCGTCGGCGCCATTACCGGGCGCGCGATCTACGAAGGCACGCTCAACGTCGCCGAAGCCCAGGCGCTCTGCGACGACGCGCAAGGCTAATCGCCGGCAGCCGGCTTTGTTTTAAGTGAGGATCGGAAGATGGCACTGGCAAAAAGAATTATTCCCTGCCTGGACGTGGAAAATGGCCGGGTAGTCAAGGGCGTGAAGTTCGAGAACATCCGTGACGCCGGCGACCCGGTGGAAATCGCCCGGCGCTATAACGAACAGGGTGCGGATGAGATTACCTTTCTGGACATTACCGCCAGCCACCAGGAACGCGACACCACGCTACATACCGTCGAACGCATGGCCAGCGAAGTCTTCATTCCGCTGACCGTGGGCGGCGGCGTGCGTACCGTCAGCGATATCCGCAACCTGTTGAATGCCGGCGCAGACAAGGTCTCGATCAATACCGCCGCAGTGTTCAATCCGGAATTTGTGGGTGAGGCGGCTGATCGCTTCGGCAGCCAGTGTATCGTTGTCGCCATCGATGCCAAGCGCGTCTCAGCTGACGGCGAGACGCCACGCTGGGAAATCTTCACCCATGGCGGCCGCAAACCCACCGGACTGGACGCCGTCGAGTGGGCGCGCAAGATGCAAACACTCGGCGCCGGCGAGATCCTGCTGACCAGCATGGATCAGGACGGCATGAAGAGCGGCTTCGACCTCGGCGTCACCCGCGCCATCAGCGATGCGCTGCATATCCCGGTTATTGCCTCTGGCGGCGTGGGCAACCTCCAGCATCTTGCTGATGGCGTGCTGGAAGGCGGCGCCGATGCGGTGCTGGCGGCGAGTATTTTTCACTTTGGGGAATACACCGTCGCGGAAGCCAAGGCGTATATGGCTGAGCGTGGGATTGAGATGCGGTTGTAGAACCAACCCCGGGGCGCCCTTCGGCCGCTAATCGCGGCGACGGTTCGGCGCCCCGATCGCCCCTCCCACAGGATTAACCGTCGTAAACGATTGATCTTTTGCTTGGGTCGGGCAGTGGTTAGCTACAAGGCCATCTTCTCGGCTCGGGTGCGCACAACTGTAGTGCCTGACAACAAAATTAATTTGTGGGAGGGGCGACTCGCCGCGATCGGCGGCCGAAGGACGCCTTGTTTTGGGTTCACACCGTCACACCCACTCAGCGCTTACCCTGCCCCACCAACTCTCCAATTGCCACCACCTGCACCCCTTCCCGCTGCTCCAACCCCGGCAACACCTGCTCCAAAAACGCCAGCGTCTGCTCATGCGGATGTCCGATCAGTACCGCCACGCCATTCGTTCGCGCCTCTACCAGCGCCCGATCAAAAGCACTCTGCAAGGCCTGAGGCGTCAGCTCGTTATCCAGAAAAACGTTCCGCGATACATGCGCAACGCCGTGCTCCTGGGCGGCAACGGCGGCCTGGGTCTGCGCTGACGTCCGGCTGTCTACAAAGAACAAGTCGCGCCCGCGCAGCTCCTCCATCAGCCAGTTCATCTGTGGTCGCAGCGTCGTTAGCAGACTGCCCATATGATTATTCACACCGACAATTGGTCCGAAATCATCCAGATTGCCTCGCAAAGTGGCGCTGAAGGTCTCGCGATCCATGTCAGCAAAGAGCGCACCCGGCCCTGGCGACAGGTTGGCGCCGTTCTGCATGGGCAAGTGCAATATCGCAATACGCCCGGCTGCGTTGGCTTCCTTCGCCAGTCGGGCCGCCACGGCGGTGTGCGGCAGGATCGCCAGCGTGACGGGAGCTGGCATATCAATAACCCGCCGACCACGCGAATAGTTATGCCCAAGATCGTCAATGATGATGCCCAGCGTCGGCCTATCACTCGCCTCAGCTGATTCGCTTGCTAGCGCTGGCTTATGCTCGGCTTGCCCCCAACCCCCATGCTCGATACGCATCCACTCAACGCGCAGACGGTCGGCATCCGGAGTCGCCGGCCGGACAGCAGGCGGCGCATCGGCTGATTCACTGACAGGGTCGGGGCTTTCATCATTAACGGCGGTTTCAGGCGCAGGGTCGCTGCAGGCTGCGAGCATCAATGCCAGCAGCCCCAACGCAATGCGTTTCATTGTTTGGCGCGGGTGATATTCAGACCTTTGAGCAGGTTGAGCGCCTGGCTAAGCTGATAGTCGGCTTCTTCCGGATTATCGCCCTGGGTAACGGGCGTTCGGATGGTCGGCCGCTCGTCGCCGTTTTCATTACTCAGATGGCCTTCCAGGTCAGCCTCACGGTAACCGGCTTCCTGCTCATCGCGTATCAGACGTCCGCGCTCGACGCGGATATCCGGAACGATGCCCTGGGCCTGAATCGATCGCCCATTTGGTGTGTAGTACAGCGCCGTCGTGAGTTTGAGCGCGCGGTCATTATTCAGCGGCAGCACCGTTTGCACCGAGCCCTTGCCGAAACTGTCTGTTCCCATGATCACAGCGCGGGAATGGTCCTGCAGCGCGCCGGCGACGATCTCTGAAGCCGAGGCGGAGCCGCCGTTGATCAGGACCACCACGGGCACGTCTTTGCTTGGATTGTTACTGGTCGCGTTGAACCGCATATCGGAGTTACTCAAGCGCCCCTTGGTGTAGACGATCAGGCCCTTATCCAGGAAGCTGTCGGCCACTTCCACGGCGCTTTGCAGCACACCGCCGGGGTTGTTACGCAGATCCAGCACCAGCCCCTTGAACTCGTCGTTCTTGGTCAGAGTGTTGAGGGTGCGGCGTACTTCGTCACCGGTATTGTTCTGGAACTGGGTGATGCGCAGGTAGGTGTAGCCCTTGCCGAGATCTTCGGTGCGCACGCTGGCCACCTTGACCACTGCCCGCTCGAGCTCGACATCAAACGGCCTGCCCTCGCCCCGTACCAGCGTCAGCACCACCTTGGTTCCAGCTTCGCCGCGCATGAGCTCGACGGCTTCCATCAGGCTCATGCCTTTCACCAGCCGGTCATCGATCTTGACGATCAGGTCGCCGGCCTGGATGCCGGCCTTGGCCGCGGGCGTGTCATCGATCGGCGAGATCACCTTGATCATGCCATCTTCCTGACCGACCTCGATGCCGAGACCTCCGAACTCGCCGGTGGTGGTGTCCTGCAAGCCGCGAAAGGCCTCCGGCTCCATATAGGAAGAGTGTGGATCCAGGCCTTCCAGCATGCCCTGTATCGCGTTCTGCAGCAGCGTCGCGTCGTCCACCGGCTCAACATAGGCGGCGCGGATACGCTCGAGCACTTCAGCGAATGTGCGCAGATCGTCGAGGGGCAAGGGTGCAGCTGGCGCCTCGTCCTGGCGCTGGGCATGAGCCGGAACGACAGCCAGAGCAAGGCTCAGGCAGATAGCGGACAAGGTACGCGCAGCGATCATCTAACTCTCCGAACACAGGTTTTATTTGATCTGAGGGACCGCTGGAAAACACCTGCGCCATATCGGCCCGGCTCTTCCGAAACGTCCTTCATTAGCTCGACAGCATACACCAGGCTAACGGGTCCAGCGCACGGCCCTGTTTGCGGATGGAAAAATACAGTGAGGAGCTGGAGAGGCCGCCACTGGTGCCAACGGTGGCAATAGCCTCGCCGGGCTGCACCCAGGTGCCAACGTCGGGCAACAGCGTCTGGTTGTGGCCATACAGGCTGAGATACCCATTACCGTGATCAAGAATCAGCAACAAACCGGAGCCGCGCAACCAGTCGGCAAAGACCACTCGACCACCATGAATAGCATGAACCGTGGTGCCAGCCTTGGCACTGATGACCAGTCCGTCCCACTTCAAGCGCGCGTCATCGCCCCGCTGACTGCCGAACTTGGCCTGAATGGTCCCTTTGACCGGCAAGGGCAACTTGCCCTTGGCATTGGCAAACGGCAGGCTGCCGGCTGGAGTCGGAATGCTGGTGATGGCTTCGTCGAGCTTCTTGATCAGTGCGGCCAGTTCCGCTCGCTCGGACTGACGCTGTTTCAAATGCTGCTCGCTGGTGCGACTTTCGCTTTTCAGACTGGCCAGCAGCTGCGCACGCGTTTCTCGCTGCGCCTCGACGCCCTGCTGCCGCTCCGCCAACTGCTCGCGATGCTCATGCAGCTGCGCCTGTTCACGCACGATCGCCGCGCTGGCCTGCTGGATCTGGGCCAGGGTGTGGTTGTAGGTGGTGATTTCTTCCATGCGCGCGCGACTGACATATTCGTAATAGCGCATCATCCGCGCAACGCGGGAAGGATCATCCTGATTCAATACCAGCTTGAGATAGTCCTGCTGACCGGCCATATAAGCCGAACGGGCCTGCCGGGCAATCTGCTCTTCCTGCTGCTCGAGGGCGGCCTGCAGGGACTCAGCCTGGTCCCGTAGATCATCAATGCGGGACTCGCCTTCTTCTATCTGTTGTTCGAGTGTTTCACTTTCCTTCTGCAGGCGACCAATCTCGGACTCGCTTTGCTTGAGCTCCTGCTCGAGTCCGGACATATCCTGCTTGAGGTCACCCAGCATTTTCTTCAGCCTGGCAATTTCCTGCTCGGTCTGCTTGAGTTCCGCCTTGGCTTCGCGTGAATCCTGCGCGACAGCCGGCGCGGCCAATGCAGCGCCGAATGCCATCAACAATAGCAGCAGGCCGATCCGCATGCCTGACCGCCGGCGCTGGCCGAGTCGCATCGCTGTGGCTCCCTCAGGACGCCAGGCTAGCAATGGAGCGACCTGTCATTTCTGCAGGTTGTTCGAGCCCGAGCAGAGTCAGCATGGTTGGCGCCACGTCGGACAGGATGCCGCCGTCACGCAGGCTGACGTTACGCGGACCTACATAGACGAAGGGTACCGGCTCGCAGGTATGCGCGGTATGTGCCTGTCCGGTGCTGTCATCGGACATCTGTTCAACATTGCCATGATCAGCCGTAATCAGTGCTTCGCCACCGACCTTGGCGAGAGCCTGGGTGATACGGTCGATGCACACATCCAGGCACTCGACCGCCGCTACCGCCGCCTCGAATATGCCGGTATGCCCCACCATGTCACCGTTGGCGTAGTTGACGATGATCACGTCGTAGCGCTGCTGCTCGATGGCTTCGACGATGCGATCGGTTACTTCCGGCGCGCTCATTTCCGGCTGCAGGTCGTAGGTCGCTACCTGGGGCGAGGGAATCAGAATGCGTTCTTCACCTTCGAAGGGCTCTTCGCGCCCACCGGAAAAGAAGAAGGTGACGTGGGCGTACTTCTCGGTCTCGGCGATGCGCAGCTGGGTCTTGCCCTGCTTGGCGAGATACTCGCCCAGCACGTTGTCCAGCGAGAAGGGTGGGAAGGCGCACGGAGCAGGAATGTCTGCCGCGTACTGGGTAAGCATGACGAAACCGCCGAGCTTCAGCTGACGCTGGCGAACAAAACCATCGAAACCGGGTTCGACGAAGGCGCGCGTCAGTTCACGGGCACGGTCAGCACGGAAGTTCATGAAAATCACCGCATCGCCGTCTTCCACCCGCACCGGAGTACCAATGGTGGTGGCCTTGACGAACTCGTCATTCTCGCCGCGCTCGTAGGCGGCTTCGAGCCCTTCGGCCGCGACCACAGCGGAGAAACTTGCCTGCCCTTCGACGACCAGATTGTACGCGGCCTCGACGCGCTCCCAACGGTTGTCACGGTCCATGGCAAAGTAGCGGCCAATCAGGCTCGCGGTTCTGCCCTTGCCCAGTCGACGATAGGTTTCTTCCAGCAGCTCAAGCGACGGTGCCGCGCTCCGGGGCGGCGTATCGCGGCCGTCCAGAAACGCGTGCACATAGATCTGCTCGGCGCCGCGGCGGGCAGCAAGCTCCACCATTGCCACCAGCTGCTGCTCGTGACTGTGCACACCACCCGGTGAGAGCAAGCCCATGACATGCACTGCGCGCTCGGCCTTGACCGCCGCGTCCACAGCCTTGCACAGCTCGGAGTTCTCATAGAAATCGCCGTCCATGATGGACTTGGTGACGCGGGTAAAATCCTGATAAACGACGCGACCGGCGCCCAGGTTCATGTGGCCGACTTCAGAGTTGCCCATCTGACCATCCGGCAAACCGACATCCATGCCCGAGCCCGATACCAGCGTGTGCGGGCAGGTCGACCAGAGTCGATCCCAGACCGGTGTTCTCGCCGCCATGATGGCGTTGGATTCGGGTGATTCGCTATAACCGAAGCCATCGAGAATCATCAGTACCAGAGGTTTTGGGGCAGCTGTCATACGGAGTAGGCTCACAGGTTGTCTTCGTGGAAAGCGTACCCGCCGGCGGCCTCGCAGGACCCGACAGGCGTCTTGGCCACAGTTTACTTGCACCGCACCGGACTGTCATGCGCGGGGGAGGTACTGTGACCCAGACTGGCTGTGTATACTGGCGGACTTTATCGACCCGGAACACGTCCAATGCAGGCTCTTTTGCAGTTCATCCAAAAATTTACCGAGTTTCTCGGCAACCATTATCTGCTCGCCCTCGCGTTTCTGGTGGTAGTGACTTTGCTGATCATCACTGAAGGTCGCAAAGCTGGAAAATCCATCACCACGCAACAGGCGACCAACCTGATTAATCGGGAGAATGCCCAGGTCGTCGATATCCGCCCCAAGAAAGACTATGCGGCTGGCCATATCGTCGATTCGATCAACATTCCCCATGACAGTCTGCCGACGCGTCTGGTAGAACTGGACAAGTACAAGGACAAGCCAATCATCCTGGTTTGCGCCAGCGGTCAACATGCCGGGGCTTACTCCAAACAGCTCAAGGCGGCGGGACACAACAACGTGCACAGGCTTGTCGGGGGCATAAGCGGATGGCGAGCCGACAACCTCCCACTGGTGAAATAACATGCCTGAAGTAACTATCTATAGCAGCAATTACTGTCCATTCTGCATCCGCGCCAAGCAGTTGCTGGACAGCAAGAAAGTCGAGTACAAGGAAATCGTGGTTGACGGTCAGCCAGCGGTCCGCGCCGAGATGTCCCGCCTCGCTGGCGGGCGCACCTCGGTGCCGCAGATCTGGATCAACAAAACCTATGTGGGCGGTTGCGACCAACTGCTTGCACTGGAACGCTCCGGCAAGCTGGATTCCTTGCTGAGCAAATAGCTCCAGCAACCTATACCAGTCATCACAACATTAAAAAACAACATACTTAAGGACCGAATATGGCCGACGATAACCAGAACAAACCCGCTGCCAACGGCGCAGACGACCAACCTGCCGTGCAGTTCAGCCTGCAGCGCATTTACGTCAAGGATCTCTCCTTTGAGTCGCCTAAGTCACCGGCGGTTTTCCAGACTCAGTGGAGCCCCAAGGTCAATCTGGACCTGAACACCCGGCACACCGCGCTTCAGGAAGGCATTCATGAAGTGGTGCTGAGCCTGTCTGCTACCGTGACCAACGGTGAAGACGAAGTCACCTTCATTGCTGAAGTCCAGCAGGCCGGCATCTTCGCCATCACTGGCCTGGACGAAGCAGCGATGCGTCATACCCTCGGCGCCTTCTGCCCGAACATTCTGTTCCCCTATGCCCGCGAAGCGATCGATAGCCTGGTTGGCCGTGGCAGCTTCCCTCCCTTGATGTTGTCGCCAGTCAACTTCGACGCACTCTATGCGCAGAATGAACAGCGTCGTCAGCAGGAAGCCGCCGGTACTGCCTGAACTGGGACCTGGGCACTTATCGCGCACCGCGCAGGTGGGTTACCGCCCACCTCACTCACGGCCGCGATAAACCGCACCAGGGCCGCTCTGCGACCGCTAGGCGCTGTCGCAGTGTGCAGCCAGCACGTGCTTCGCTTGTCAGCCCCCATACCTTGTTCTAAGGTAGGCCACCGCCCGATGCTCTGATGGATTCAAGCATGACCCAACCTGCCTCACGCCCGCTTTATCTGCTGTCTTTCATTCTCTGTCTCGTATTGCTAGCGGTTGCCTTGTACATGGAGCACGTCATGGGGCTTGAGCCCTGTCCGCTGTGCATCGTGCAACGCGTGGTATTCATCGTCCTCGGTCTGATCAGTCTTGCCGCGATGCTGCATAATCCAACGCCCGCCGCATCGCTCAAACGGCCCATCGCCTCGCGTGTATACGGCCTGCTGATCACCCTGACTGGCGCCTTTGGTGTGGCTATCGCGGGCCGCCAGGTCTGGCTACAGCACCAGCCGGCCGATCAATTGCCGTCCTGTCTGCCGAGCCTCGACTACATGATGGATGTGCTGCCCTTTCAGGAAATGCTCCGCCTGGTATTCAGCGGCACCGCCGATTGCGCAGCGGTCACCTGGACGTTCCTCGGTTTGAGCATCGCTGAATATACGCTGATCGCCTTCATCGGCTACGTGGTGTTCGGTCTGCTGCAACTGCTGCGCCAAAATGATTAGCCTCGCAAGCCTGCACACTTTTCTTGACACGCGCGCGCAGCGGCAGAACATACCGACGGATCTCTGGCAGCTTCACCTCTTGATGACGGAGACCGGAGTGGCCTATTCTGTTGGCACAACACGAAACAAGCACTCCGGATCTCGGTCGCCGGTATGACGATCGCTCACTGAAGAGGTGTAAAATGCTGGACAGCTGCACTACAGCCCAGGAACGTTGGGGCGGTGTTAATCAAATGGTCGATCGCTGGCTGGCCGAGCGCAAGCAGGTTGTTCTGGAATTCACTGCCCTGCGTAACCGAGATCCGGCAACTGCTCAGCCGGAGCAGGCACTTGGCTCCTTCTGCACCATTCTGATCGATTATGTCTGTGCTGGTCATTTCGAGATCTATGAGCAGCTGACCCGCGAGGCCGAGGAGTTGCAGGATGTCCGCAGTCTGGATCTCGCTGGCCAGGTGTATCCACGCATTGAGACCACTACCCAGGCCGCGCTGACATTCAATGACCAATATGGCGACACCAGCGATTTCGACGAAGAAACTATGCAGAAGGAACTCAAAGTGCTGGGCGGCTTGCTGCATGAACGTTTCGAATTAGAGGATTGCCTCATCGAAGTGTTGCATAACTGCCATCAGGATCTGCTCAGCACCCCTGAAAAATCGGAGTAATTGTGACAGCCACTTCCCCAGGCAAGAAATCTTCACGGGTGCCAACTCCCCTGCACCTGCTACAGACGCTGACCCGCACGTTGAATGAACAACTGGCCGAGGCATGCGAACAAGCTGAACAGGATGCCGTCAAGGCACTGGAGAAGCTCGACCGCCAGAAAGCCAAGCTCGATGAAAAGCTGAGCGAAGCGCGGGGAAAACTGGCCGCACGCCAGAGCGGTGAAGAGCACAAGTCGGTCAGCAAGGCTCAGGCCCGGGTGGATGAGCTGGAGGCGGCGCTGGTCGAGCTAAGCGACGCACGAAACTCAGCGGATGCCTACGTCAAACAGCTGCGCCTTGATATCCGCCAGACATTGCGCCTGGCCAAGGGCTTTGAGCGGATTGACGGCCAGGTCAGCCAGGCGATTGATAAGCGTGACAATCCCGACCAGGCTCCAGCGCCCCGGCCACGCAGCGGGCCGCGCAGAAGTCGCGCCAAAAGTGCCAACCAGAAGCCAACTACCACCGCCAAAACCGCCTGAGCAACGGGCTGGCGACGCTACCTTCGCGTCGCCAGCGCCGCCAGCCGATCAAGCCGCTCACGCAACCCTGCGCTGGAATCGATGCTCTGCGCATCGCAACAGGCTGCCAGCTGCTCTTCAACCGAATTGTCCAGCCTGATATCCATCGCAATCCCGCGATCATGCCTTTCCAGCCGCTCAAGCTGTAGCCGCTCAGCTTCCAGCTCGCAGCCCTTCACGTTCTGATACAACTCGGCCGAATCTTCTCGTCCCTTCAGAAAGCGCCGCGCACTGCGCAGCGGCGTAACCACTTGCGCCTGCCAGGTCCAATGCCAGTCGGTAACAGCCTCCCAGCGTGCGAAGCAAGCCGCCTCGCGCCGCTGTCCCAGCCAGCAGGCATAGAGCAGTAACAGCACATCGCAGCCATAGTTATCCTGCAGATCGAGCAGCAATCGCTCGACGCCGGGCTGCTCATAGAGTGTTTCTGCGAACCGGCGTAACCCGGCGCCTGATTGAGTCGGTACTGATTCGTTCACGTTCGCCCCCTGCTGGCAGCTCACAGGCCGCCAGTGCGCTGATATACTCCCGCGCATGATCAAAATTGAATCCCTGACTCTTCAGCGTGGCGCCTTGCGCCTGCTGGAAAACGCCGACCTGACCCTCCACCCGGGTCAAAAGGCTGGTTTGCTCGGCACCAACGGCGCCGGCAAATCCAGCCTCTTTGCTTTGCTCCAGGGCGAACTCACGCCCGATGGCGGCAGTTGCACCATACCTGCCGATTGGCGCATTGCCCATATGCGCCAGGAAATAGACAACCTGGATCGCTTGGCGGTGGATTATGTGCTTGATGGCGATCAGCGCCTGCGCCAGATCCAACAGCGGCTGCGTCGCGCCGAAGACGAGCATGACAACCATGCCCTTGGCACGCTGTACGCCGAACTCGAATCGCATAATGGCTTCAGCGCCGACGCCCGCGCCCGCGTGTTGCTCGCCGGCCTGGGCTTTACCACCGAACAGTGCGAATCGCGAGTGGGTGATTTCTCCGGTGGCTGGCGGATGCGACTCAACCTGGCGCAGGCGCTGATGTGCCCGTCGGATTTGTTGTTGCTGGATGAGCCAACCAACCACCTGGATCTTGATGCCATCCTCTGGCTGGAAGACTGGCTCAAGGCCTATCAGGGCACCCTGCTGCTGATTTCCCACGACCGCGATTTTCTCGATGCGGTGGTTGAATATATCGTTCATGTCGAAGCCAAGCAGCTGACGCTGTACCGCGGCGGCTACACCCAGTTTGAGCGGACCCGCGCTGAGCGCCTGACCCAGCAGCAAGCCGCATTCGAAAAGCAGCAGGCGCAACGTGAGCACATGCAGAAGTACATTGCGCGCTTCCGCGCCCAGGCGACCAAGGCCAAGCAGGCTCAGAGCCGACTGAAGGCCCTGGAGCGTATGGAAACGCTGAGCCCGGCCCACCTTGACTCACCCTTCTCCTTCAGCTTCCGCGAGGCCGACAAGCACCCTAGCCCGCTGATCGACATGCATGAAGGTGTGCTGGGTTACGGCGAGCAGGCGATTCTGCGTCAGGTGAAATTGCAGTTGGTGCCCGGGGCTCGTATCGGTGTGCTGGGGCCCAACGGAGCCGGCAAATCCACCTTGATCAAAACCCTCGCTGGGAGCCTGAAGTTGATGGGTGGCGAGATGAAAGCCAGCGAGCATCTGGCGATCGGCTATTTTGCCCAGCACCAACTGGACAGTCTGGATCCCAAAGCCAGCCCCTTGCTGCACCTGGCGCGTATTGCCCCCCAGGAACGCGAGCAGTCGCTGCGCAATTTTCTTGGCGGGTTCGACTTCCATGGCGCGCGGGTGGAAGAGCCTGTCCTGAACTTTTCCGGCGGTGAGAAGGCCCGCCTGGCGCTCGCACTGATCGCCTGGGAGAAGCCCAATCTGCTGCTGCTCGACGAGCCGACCAACCATCTGGATATGGAAATGCGTCATGCGCTGACGGTCGCTCTGCAGGCCTTCGAGGGGGCCATGTTGCTGGTGTCCCACGATCGCGCATTGATCCGCGATACCACCGACGAACTCTGGCTGGTTGCCGACGGTAAACTGGAGACCTACGAAGAGGACCTGGATACCTATACCCGCTGGTTGGCGCGGTTCCGCCAGCAACAGGCGGACGAACTTCGCGCGGCCAACGCGCCAGCAAATGCTGAAACCGAAGGGGAACGGATTGATGCCAAGACCCAGCGACGCCTCGCAGCAGAGGAACGCAAGCGTCTGGCGCCCTTGAGAAAAAGCGTGGAAAAGCTCGAGAAACAAATGAGCGAAGCGCAGGCCGAGCTGCTCCGCATCGAGGCCGAGCTGGCGGACAGCGACATCTATTCCGCAGCCATGAAAGATCAGCTCAAGGCATTACTGAGCAGACAGGCCGCTTGCCGGCAGCAGATCAATCAACTGGAAGAGCAATGGCTGGAAGCAAGCGAAGAACTCGAGAGCCATTCCGTCTGAGCTGCTCAACTGACAGGAAATCAAAATGACGCTGTGGATTGATGCCGATGCCTGCCCGCGCCCGGTTCGCGATATCGTGGTGAAAGCTGCCCGTCGCCGGCAAATCGAACTGGTGCTGGTCGCGAACAGCGCACAACAACTCCCCCCTGGGCCAGGTGTTCGGCAGGTGATAGTCCCTAGCGGGCCGGATGTTGCCGACCAGTACATCATTGATCACTCGCGACCCGGCGATCTGGTTGTCACCGCCGACATTCCGCTGGCGGCCGGTCTGGTTGAGCGCAAGGTGACCGCGATCAACCCGCGAGGCGAGATCTATGATGAGTCGAGCGTTGGCGAACGGCTGGCCGTTCGCAATCTGATGGATGAGCTGCGCGGCGCCGGCCTGGCCGGTCGCAGCGGCCCTGCCCCCTACAACGATCGAGACAAGCAAGCCTTCGCCAACGCGCTGGATCGCCTACTCTCCAGGCTCTGATTGTTCGATGTCGCACAGGCAGGACACCGTATCCTGCCGCGTGATATCGACCTGCCGGCCAGCCAGCAACGCGCGGATCACCGGCTCGACAAAACTGCTGTCCTCACTGCAGCTGGCGCCATCGCTATAGGGCCCGACATAAGCGAGACGCCCGTCGGCTCCCCAGATTGCTACAGCAGGCGCACCCGGCCAGGCAGACCAGGCTGTCGGCATTGGCCAGTAAGGCAACTGACGCAACGCCTGGGGCAAGGCATCCAGACCCCGCTGTCCTGAACGCGCAAAGAGCACCCCCTGCTGTGCAAAGCGCTCGGTCATCTCGTTTACGTAAGCCTGATGTCCGCCATTACAGGGACAGCCAGCTTGCCAGACATGCAGCACCTGTACCGCGGCAGCCTCAAACGGCGGCGCCACCGAGACACCATCGAACAACGCCGGACGCTCAAAAGGCTTTATATAGCGGCTCTCGTACCATGTCAGCGCCCACACCAGCCCCGCCACCCAGCACGCCAGCAATAACACCACCCAAACATTACGATGAACTTTATGCATGCTCCGAGTATCTCAAAAGGCCAGCACTGGAAGTTGATGCCAGGCTCCACCTCACCCGCTTGAGCGAGGCACGGGGAGCACCGGCACAAATCACTACCTCCAGGCCAGATTAACTGCCGACTTGACCACAGTTCCAAATGGAACCGATCCAGCGCGCAATGGTCTGCTGGTATGGTTGTAACTCCAAACAGATCCTAATTTGGATATCCGAAGTAGCACCCGGCCACCTCCGCCGGACAAGGACGATAGTCTCACATGCCCGCAGAACTTGACCTCATCACGCTAGGCGTAACCCTGTCTCTGGTTACGCTATGCATGACGCTGCTATTGTCGATAGCGGCGTGGCACGCGGGTCCCGATAAAGGGCTGCGCCACTGGGCCGTGGGCAATTTCGCGTTGATGCTTGGTCTGCTGCTCAGCGCTAATCTCGACGTCGTCAATGATAGCCTCTCGGTGATCATTGCCAATGCTCTGATGGCGCTTGGCATTGGTATTTCCTGGCTCGGAATTCGCGCATTCAAGGGTTTGAGTCAGCCGCAAGCTGGCCCCATTGGCGCGGCCGTCTCGATGATCGTGCTGATGTCGATCTTCAGCTTTCAACAGGAAAGCTACGCTGCGCGCCTTGCCGTCTCGTCGATCATTCTCGCCGGCATGAGCATGCTCTGCGCCTGGGAGCTACTGGTTCCCGCGGAGCGCCCTCTTCGCACCGCCTACTGGTTCACCGGGGGTGTTGCCCTGTTCTGCGCTGTCGGCCTCACCCTGCGCGCCCTGTCCAGCTTGAAGCTGGGCATTGACGGAAATGCAGTCCGCACGCCAATGCAAACCGTTACCCTGCTTGGCGCCATGGTCGCGCAGATAGGACTGGTTAGCGGTTTCATTCTCATGACGCACTATCGCACTACGATGGCGCTGCACACCCTGTCTCAACGCGATGCGCTGACGGACACCCTGAACCGTCGCAGCCTGCAGGAGCAGGCGTCCCGTGTATTGCAGGTGGCCAACGAGCAATCCTATCCTGTCACCCTGCTGATGCTGGACGCAGATCACTTCAAGCGTATCAACGATGAGTTCGGCCACCAGACCGGGGATGCCGTGCTCTGCCATATGGTTGCGCGTATCCGCCAGCAAATGCGCTCGAACGACTTGCTCGGCCGTTTCGGTGGAGAAGAATTCATTCTGATATTGCCCGGGCTGGATACTGAGAGCGCGCGACAGGTAGCAGAGCGCATCCGCCTCGGCCTGTGCCGCGAGCCCTGGCAGTCGGCGAGCACCCCGGTCAAGCTGAGCGCAAGCCTGGGCGTCGCTTGCACGGACCAGCAAGGCTTCACCTTTGATACTCTGGTTGCCGCCGCCGATGCTGCCTTGTACCGGGCAAAGGCGCTCGGCCGGAACCGTGTCGAACTGGCCCCTGAGCCAGCCGAAAATCTACAAGACCAAATGGCATTACGCTTACTGTCGCAATTCCGTCATAATCTGGACGTATAAATGTAACCAGATGGGCGCTTTGTTTGCGCCACGGGAGTCTACGTGAGTTTTGCCAATACCAGTCGTCAGTATCCACTCAGCCGTCCTCGTCGCCTGCGCCGCGATGATTTTTCGCGCCGCCTGGTACGTGAAAATCAGCTGAGCGCTGATGATCTGATCTACCCGGTCTTTGTTCTTGAAGGCACTCAGCAGCGTGAGCCCGTCGCCTCCATGCCCGGAATCGAGCGACTGTCCATCGATCTGTTGTTGGAAGAAGCCGCTGAAATTGTTGAATTGGGAATCCCCGCCATTGCACTGTTCCCAGTCACCCCGGTTGAGTCCAAATCGCTGGATGCGGCCGAAGCCTGGAATCCCCAAGGCCTCGCGCAGCGTGCGACGCGCGCGCTCAAAGAGCGCTTTCCGCAGCTGGGCATTATCACCGATGTAGCCCTGGACCCCTTTACCACCCATGGTCAGGACGGAATCATCGATGCCAACGGCTATGTACAGAACGACATCACCATCGAGGCACTGGTAAAGCAGACGCTGTCGCATGCTGAAGCCGGTGCCGACATCGTCGCACCTTCGGACATGATGGATGGCCGCGTCGGCGCCATGCGCCAGGCACTCGAATCGGCCGGCTATGTGCACACCCGGATCCTTGCCTATTCTGCAAAATACGCCAGTGCCTACTATGGCCCCTTCCGCGATGCGGTGGGCTCTGCAGGCAACCTCGGCAAGAGCGACAAGGCTACTTACCAGATGGATCCGGCCAACAGCAACGAGGCCCTTCAGGAGGTTGCTCAGGATATGGCCGAAGGCGCGGACATGGTAATGATCAAGCCGGGCATGCCCTACCTGGACATCATTCGTCGGGTGAAGGACACCTTCGGCGCGCCTACCTTCGTGTATCAAGTGAGCGGCGAATACGCCATGCATCAGGCCGCCATCGCCAACGGCTGGCTCAGCGAAGCCGTGATTCTTGAGTCACTGATTGGCTTCAAGCGCGCCGGTGCCGACGCCATCCTGACCTATTACGCCAAAACCGCAGCACGCCAGTTACGCGAGCGCAACTAACGAGGAAATAATGCAGCAGCCCAACAGCGTACGCGAAGACGACCCGATTGCCGCGTCCGATCATACCCCGCAGGACAGTCTCATCATCGCTGAAACCGAGAGCAGCGAGACGCGACTGATGCCTGTCGTGCAGCCGGCGGTGCCGACACCCTTCGCCGCTGACATCAACGCGCCGGAGCTGTTTATCCATCGCGAGTTGTCGCAACTGCAGTTCAATATCCGCGTGCTGGAACAGGCGCTGGATGAGTCCTATCCGTTGCTGGAACGGCTGAAATTTCTGCTGATCTTCTCCGGAAATATGGATGAATTTTTTGAGATTCGCGTGGCGGGGCTGAAGAAGCAGATTACTTTCGCCCGTGAACAGACGGGTCCCGATGGCCTGCAGCCGCAGCAGGTATTGAGCCGAATCAGCGAGCTGGCCCACGAGCAGGTCAGCCGTCAGTATTCGATCCTCAACGACGTGCTACTACCTCAGCTTGCTGCTGAGGGCATCCGCTTCGTGCGCAGGCATCAATGGACCCACAAGCAGACCATGTGGGTGCGCCGTTATTTTCGTCAGGAAGTAGCACCTATCATCAGTCCCATCGGGCTGGATCCCACGCACCCCTTCCCGCTGCTGGTGAACAAGAGCCTCAATTTCATCTGCCAGCTAGAGGGTACCGACGCCTTCGGCCGCGATTCGGGCCTGGCGATCATCCCGGCCCCGCGCTCCCTGCCCCGGCTGATTCGTTTGCCGCAGGAGCTATCCAGTGGCGAAGACGACTTCGTGTTCCTCTCCTCGGTGATTCACGCACACGCCGACGACCTGTTCCCCGGCATGAAGGTGCTCGGGTGTTATCAGTTTCGTTTGACGCGTAACGCGGATCTGATTGTTGATCCCGACGAGGTGGATGACCTGGCGCGCGCTTTACGGGGCGAGCTGTTATCGCGTCGCTACGGTGATGCGGTGCGCCTGGAAGTCGCCAGCAATTGTCCGAAACCGCTGACCGACTTCCTGCTCAAGCAATTTGGTCTGAGCGATCAGGAGCTATACCAGGTCCAGGGGCCGGTAAACCTCACGCGACTCTTTTCGGTCACGGCGCTCGAGAACCACCCGGAATTGCAGTTTCCGCCGTTCAGCTCTGCTCTGCCGAAGGTTCTGTCTAACTCGGACAACCTGTTCCAGGCGATCAGCAAGCAGGACATCCTGCTGCTGCATCCCTATGAGTCCTTCAGTCCGGTGACGGATCTGTTGCGCCAGGCTGCCCAGGATCCGAACGTTCTGGCGATCAAACAGACCCTGTACCGCACCGGGGCCAACTCGGAGATCGTCAACGCCCTGGTCGAGGCAGCGCGCAACGGCAAGGAGGTCACGGTGGTGATTGAATTGCGCGCGCGCTTTGACGAGGAATCCAACCTGCAGCTGGCAAGCCGCTTACAACAGGCCGGCGCGGTGGTGATTTATGGTGTGGTCGGCTACAAGACGCACGCCAAGATGATGCTCATCCTGCGCCGCGAAGATCGCATCCTGCGCCGCTATGCGCACATGGGAACGGGTAACTATCATGCGGGTAACGCCCGCCTTTATACCGATTACAGCATTCTGACGTCGGATCTGGCGATGACCGAGGATGTGCACAAGCTGTTCAACCAGCTGATCGGCATGGGCAAGATGCTGCGCATGAAAAAACTGCTGCAGGCGCCCTTCACCCTCAAGAAGCGTCTGCTGGAGCTGATCAACCGCGAAACGCTGGCGGCACAGGCTGGCAAACCTGCGCATGTCATTGCCAAGGTCAATTCGCTGACCGATGCCAAGATCATCAAGGCGATGTACAAGGCGTCGCAGTCCGGCGTGAAGATCGACCTGATCGTGCGCGGCATGTGTTGCCTGCGCCCCGGCATTCCCGGGGTGTCGCATAACATCACGGTGCGCTCGATCATCGGGCGCTTCCTTGAACACAGCCGCGTGTATTACTTCCTCAATGGAGGGGTCGAACAGGTGTGGTTGTCCAGCGCGGATCTGATGGAGCGCAACCTGGATCACCGTGTGGAGACCTGCTTCCCGCTCGAGGGCAAGAAACTCATCTCCCGGGCCAAGCAGGAACTGCAGGTATTTCTAACCGATAACACCCAGAGCTGGATTCTGCAGCCGGACGGCACCTATGTGCGCAGCACCCCAACCGGTAACCAGATCCCGCGCAGTGCACAGAGCGCACTGCTGGAGAAATTGAGCAATTCGCCTCAGCGCACCGTCAGCGTGTAGCCGACCTTGGCCCAGAACTGCGCTTCCTGATCGAAGTCAGCCTGGGTCAACGGATTGCGATCCAGCCAGCCAGACGGAAATTCGAGCACCAGAAAATCATCCCCTGCCTCAGCCTTGAGCGCGGGCATTTCCTGATAACCGCGGATATGGTGATAAAGAATCGCCAGTCGCAGCAGCATGCACAGCCGCAGCATCAGCACGCTTTCCTCACCAAACTCGCTGAGCCGTTCCTTGCCCGGCAAGCCACGCTTCTGCGCGCGGATAAGCAGAGCCAGAGCATGCTGCTCCTGCCGAGAGAATCCAGCCAGATCAGAGTGCGCCAACAGGTAGGCGCCGTGCTTGTGATATTGGTTGTGCGCGATGCCCTTGCCCACCTCGTGCAGCCGCGCCGCCCAACCCAGCAAATCGGCATGCTTGCCGTCTTCGAAGCCCCAGGCTTCAGCCACCTTACCGTGCAGACTCAATGACTTGCGCTCGACACGGCAGGCCTGACCAGGGTCCACATGGTAACGCTCTGCCAGCGCGCCAAGCGTGCGTTCGCGGACGTCTTCATGGCGGTGCCGACCCAGCAGGTCATAGAGCACCCCTTCGCGCAACGCACCTTCGGAGTGTCCCATGCGGTCAACATCCAGCGCGTCGAAGATCGCCTCGAGAATGGCTACGCCAGCGGGCAGAATAGGACGACGATCTGTCTTCAGTCCCGGCAGTGACAGCTTGTCGACCGAGCCAACCTTGATCAGTCTGCGCTTGAGGCGCTGCAACCCTTCACGGGTGACTTCGCCTTGCCCCTGGCCGGCGGCCTCCAGACATTGGCCGATGGAGCGGATGGTGCCCGAGGCGCCAACTGCTTCGCGCCACCCCAGGCGTTGAATACTTTGCTCGATCTGCATCAAATCGAGGCGTGCCAGCGTATAGGCGCGCGAATAGTTACTGGCGGATATATTGCCATCGGCGAAAAATTTGCGGGTGTAACTGACACAACCAATCGGCAAGCTTTCACGCAGTAGCGGCTCGAAACGTTCACCTACTATGAACTCAGTACTGCCGCCCCCAATGTCCACTACCAGGCGTTTGCCTTCATCATCCGACAGGGTATGCGCAACGCCGAGGTAGATCAGCCGCGCCTCTTCACGTCCGGAGATCACATCAACCTGATGTCCGAGCAGCTGCTGCACCTGATAGATGAATTGGCTGCGGTTGCGCGCGTCACGTAGCGCACTGGTGCCAACTATTCTCACGGCGCCAACCGGCAGACCATTGATCATCTGGGCGAAGCGTCGAACGCAATCGAGCCCCCGCTGCATGGAGTCTTCGTCGAGTTCGCGTTCCTCGCTCAGCCCCGCAGCCAGCTGGACTTTCTCGCCCAGGCGTTCGAGGATTCGCATCTCGCCGTGTTCAACCCGGGCCAGTGCCATGTGGAAACTGTTCGAGCCCAAATCAATCGCGGCCACCAGCGGAAAATCGGACCTTTGCTTGTTCGCCATGCGGCACCTCGGATTGTCGTCTGCGAATTCTAGCATCCCAAGCCTCGCTTATGCCCGGCCAGCGATCGTGTCACGCGATGAATACCACCGGCTTTTGCTATGCTGCGCGGTGGTGCTATCATGTCTGCCATTCCTGCCTGCTTACTACAAAACTCCCTGGAGAGACTCATGAGTGATTCGATCGTGCATGTCACCGATAGCAGCTTCGAGACTGAAGTGCTGAAGGCAGATAGCCCTGTATTGGTTGACTACTGGGCTGAATGGTGTGGCCCATGCAAGATGATCGCCCCGGTCCTGGACGAAATCGCCAAGGACTATGCTGGGAAACTGAAGATCTGCAAGCTGAACATCGACGAGAATACGGACACTCCGCCCAAGTATGGCGTGCGCGGCATTCCTACTCTGATGCTGTTCAAGGATGGCAATGTAGAAGCGACCAAGGTCGGCGCCCTGTCCAAGTCTCAGTTGTCGGCATTTCTTGATAGCAACATCTAATACTTACACTCCCTGGACTTTTCGTTCGGGGAGCGTTTTTTCTCGGCGTTTTCTCTAGACGCAACCGCATTGCAGTGCTAGATTTGCATTCCAACTCCCTGTCGCCCCCCGCGGCAATGGCTTCCCTACTTCAGCCAAATCCATCGCCCCATCCTCACGTGGCGGCCTATTACTAACCGTCCTGCCGAAAGAATCATACTCATCGAACCTATGAACCTGACCGAACTCAAACAAAGACCAATTACCGAACTGTTAGAAACTGCAGACCAGATGGGCCTTGAAAACATGGGCCGATCGCGGAAGCAGGATGTGATTTTTGCCATCCTGAAGAAGCACGCCAAAGGTGGAGAAGATATCCACGGCGACGGTGTTCTGGAAATTCTGCAAGACGGTTTTGGCTTCCTTCGATCGGCTGACTCTTCTTATCTCGCCGGCCCGGACGATATATATGTTTCCCCCAGCCAGATTCGCCGCTTCAACCTGAGAACAGGTGATTCGATCGCTGGCAAAATTCGCCCCCCCAAGGATGGTGAACGGTATTTCGCGCTGCTCAAGGTTGATTCGATCAACTTCGATCGGCCGGAAAATACCAAGAACAAGATCCTGTTTGAAAACCTCACGCCGCTTTTCCCTGATGACCGATTGAAGATGGAAGCCGGTAACGGTTCCACTGAAGATCTTATGGCGCGGATCATTGATCTGTGTGCGCCTATCGGCAAGGGTCAGCGGGGCCTGTTGGTAGCGCCACCGAAGGCCGGTAAGACGTTGATGTTGCAGAACATCGCCTCCAACATCGCGCGGAATAATCCTGAGTGTCATTTGATTGTTCTGCTGATTGACGAGCGTCCGGAAGAAGTGACCGAGATGCAGCGCACCGTGCGCGGCGAAGTGGTTGCCTCCACCTTCGACGAGCCACCCAGCCGTCACGTGCAGGTCGCCGAGATGGTGATCGAGAAGGCCAAGCGCCTGGTCGAGCACAAGAAGGATGTCATCATTCTGCTTGACTCCATCACCCGTCTGGCGCGCGCCTATAACACCGTGATTCCGAGCTCCGGCAAGGTCCTCACTGGTGGTGTCGATGCCCATGCCCTCGAAAAGCCCAAGCGTTTCTTCGGTGCTGCGCGCAACATCGAGGAAGGCGGCAGCCTGACCATCATCGCCACGGCACTGGTGGATACCGGCTCGAAGATGGACGAAGTGATCTACGAGGAATTCAAGGGCACCGGTAATATGGAGATCCACCTGGATCGCAAGATTGCCGAGAAGCGTGTATTCCCTGCCATCAATATCAACCGTTCCGGTACCCGTCGCGAAGAGCTCCTCACCAGTGAGGACGAACTGCAGCGGATGTGGATTCTGCGCAAGATTCTTCACTCCATGGACGAAATCGCTGCAATCGAGTTCCTGCTGGATCGTCTGAAGGACACCAAGACCAACGACGAATTCTTCCAGTCGATGAAGCGCAGCAAGAACTAAGCTGCCGTACTGCTTCAGGCGGAGCCTTTGCGGGCTCCGTCTGAAGCTGCCTGGCACCCTCCCACGAGCAGCAACATCACCTCCTTAGATTGCCGCTTGCAGATTGAGGCATAAAGCTCAGATGCAATATTCCGACCTCCGTGATTTCATCAAGGGCCTGGAAGAGCGCGGTGAGCTCAAGCGTATCCAGACCCCTGTATCCCCCGTTCTCGAGATGACCGAGATTTGCGACCGCACCCTGCGCAAGGCCGGCCCCGCTCTGTTGTTTGAAAACCCTACCGGTTTTGACATGCCCGTGCTCGGCAACCTGTTCGGTACCCCCAAGCGTGTAGCGCTGGGCATGGGTGCTGAGGATGTCAGCGAACTGCGCGAAATCGGCAAGCTGCTGGCGTTTCTCAAGGAGCCTGATCCGCCAAAGGGTTTGAAGGACGCCTGGTCCAAGCTACCGATATTCAGAAAGATCATCTCCATGGCGCCCAAGGTCCTGCGTGACGGGCCCTGTCAGGAAGTAGTGCTGGAAGGCGAGGATGTCGACCTGGGCACCATACCCGTACAGACCTGCTGGCCCGGCGATGCGGGCCCGCTGATCACCTGGGGTTTGGTGGTCACCAAGGGGCCGCACAAGGATCGCCAGAACCTGGGCATCTATCGCCAACAGGTCATCGGCCGCAACAAGGTCATCATGCGCTGGCTGAGCCATCGGGGTGGTGCGCTGGATTTCAAGGAGTGGTGCGATAAGCACCCTGGCCAGCCATTCCCGGTGGCCGTGGCGCTGGGCGCTGATCCGGCGACCATTCTTGGCGCCGTCACGCCTGTGCCAGACAGCCTCTCCGAATATGCCTTTGCCGGCCTGCTGCGCGGCCAGCGCACCGAACTGGTCAAATGCCGCGGCTCTGAGCTGCAGGTCCCGGCGGGTGCCGAAATTGTTCTGGAAGGGGTAATTCATCCCGGCGAAATGGCCGAAGAAGGCCCCTTTGGTGATCACACCGGTTACTACAATGAGGTGGACCGCTTCCCGGTATTTACCGTCGAGCGTATTACCCGCCGCGAAAAGCCCATTTACCACAGCACCTATACCGGCCGCCCGCCGGATGAGCCTGCGATTCTGGGCGTGGCACTGAACGAAGTGTTCGTGCCCATTCTGCAAAAGCAGTTTCCCGAGATCACCGACTTCTATCTGCCGCCCGAAGGGTGCTCGTATCGAATGGCTGTCGTCTCGATGAAGAAGCAGTACCCGGGCCATGCAAAACGGGTCATGCTCGGCGTCTGGTCCTTCTTGCGCCAGTTCATGTATACCAAGTTCGTTATCGTTACCGATGATGACATCAACATTCGTGACTGGAACGACGTGATCTGGGCCATTACCACGCGCATGGATCCCAAGCGCGATACCGTGATGATCGACAATACCCCTATCGACTACCTTGATTTTGCCTCGCCGGTATCCGGTTTGGGCAGCAAGATGGGCCTTGACGCCACCAACAAGTGGCCCGGTGAAACGACCCGCGAATGGGGTGTCGCGATCAGCCAGGACCCGGCTGTTGTGCAGCGCGTTGATGCAATGTGGGCCGAGCTGGGAATTGATTCATGAAAGTCACGCTACAACCCTCCGGGCATATACTCGAATTGATGCCCGGCGAGCGCATTCTGGATGCGGCCAAACGTTTGGGCTTCGATGTCCCGCAGAGTTGCCGCAACGGAAACTGCCATATTTGCGCAGCCAATCTGATCAGCGGCTCCGTTCGCCAGACTGGTGACGACGCGGTGCAGCACAGCGGTGAACTCTATACCTGCGTTACCGAACCGCTCAACGATTGTGAGCTGTACTGGGAGAATGTGTTAGGTCCGGGGGAGCTGCCACTGCGCAATCTGGCGTGCCAGCTGATCGATGCAGAACTGATTGGCGCCGACGTCTGGCGGATCCGCCTGCGCCCGCCGGCGGGCAAGCCGCTACGCTATCACGCTGGCCAGTATCTTCTGCTGGAGCGCCCGGACGAGCAGGCCTCGGCCTTCTCGATCGCGTCCGATGTGGGCGAGGAGCGCGTCATCGAACTGCATATCTTGGTGCGCGAACACTCCGCGTGGACGCTGGTGGAACATATCCGCCGCGAACGCATGGCGCGCGTCAGGATGCCCTTTGGTGACGCCCACCTGGGAGACCTGCCAGACCGGCCGTTGGTGATGATTGCTGCCGGCACCGGCCTGGCGCAGATGCAAAGCATGATTCAGCACGCCATCCGCACCGGCTTCACACATCCGATTCATCTGTATTGGGGTGTGCGCAACGGCGCCGACTTCTACCAGGCGCCGTACTGGAATGATTGGCAGGCCGCGCCGAATGTCTACCTGCACAAAATCGTCAGCGATGACCCGGGATGGTCCGGGCGTCAGGGTTTGTTGCCTGAGGCAGTGTGTGAGGATCTGTCTGATCT
Organism: Pseudomonas saliphila; assembly: GCF_008638345.1. Lineage (GTDB taxonomy): Bacteria > Pseudomonadota > Gammaproteobacteria > Pseudomonadales > Pseudomonadaceae > Halopseudomonas > Halopseudomonas saliphila. Next base: position 53,623 of record NZ_VTVA01000009.1, read on the forward strand.
GGAATGCTACGAGTTCTACGTCAGTGGCTCGCCCGGAATGGTCTATGCCACGCTGGACGCGCTGGTAGCAGCAGGGATGCCGGAGCAGCAGATGCACTCCGATGTATTTGCCTACGCGCCTCGGGACTGAAACATCAGCTGCAGCGCCTGCGCCGCAGCCACGTCAGCGCCATCAGCACCAGCAGAGCCACTATCAGTAAAACGGCAGTCGCCAGCGTCAACGGATAGCGCTGGGTCAGATGGTTGAAGATGGCTTGATGTGGCTCCTGTGGATCGAGCAGCACCTGTACCTGACTCCCTTCGGCCAGCTCGTTGAGCCCACTCAGCCTATCCAGTGCTCCCACCGGAATAAAGACCAGATACTGACTGGCCTGCCAGCGGTAACGCACGCCCAGTTCACGGACCTCGCCGAACAACGCACCAGGGCCCAGGCGCTCCGTCACCACCGTTGCTTCGGCTGGCTGATAACCAATGCGCTGGCGGCTTTCCCACGAGCCGATCAGCAGCAGGAACACCACCAGAATAATCAGGCCACGCCGCACTGCCCGCCGCAGAACGACATTTGATCCATGCGTCTGCACCCTGCCTAGTCCGCAGTGCTGGTGCCCAGGCGCGGCAAGGGCAGCGCTGGCAAATCATGCATCATCAAACCAAAACCCTTGCGCTGGGCCAGCCGGCTAGCTGCGTCATCGCCCATATGCTCGAGTAGACGCACCAGTTCTGCACAGGTCTGGATATCCGGCTTGCTGGCGAAACTTGCCTCGAGGTAGGTTCTCGCCTTGCCCCACAGGTTATTGCGCAGCGCCAGCCGGCCCAGCGCAAGCAATAGCGTGGCATCGTGCGGATGTTCGTTCAGCCACTGCTCAGCCGTCGCCAGCTGGCGCGCCGGATCTTTCCCAGCCACCAGACCATAGTGGTGTACCAGACGATCGCTGAAGGCGTGCTTCAGCGCAGCGCGCAGAATCTCTTCCGCCTGAACACCGTTACCGATGGCGTGCAGCTGCAAGGCGTAGACCTCCACCAGCCTCGGATCCTGGCGCAGCGGCTTGGGCATCTGATTCCAGATTTCGTTGAGCGGGTTGTCCTTGCCCGGCTCATAGTGAATGCCACGCAGACCTGCCTGGGTGAGCAATTCGGTATAGACGCGGTATTCAAGCAGCTTCAGCTCTTCAGGACGCAACACCTCGTGCTTGCGCAACTCGGGTAGCAGCTGCTGCAGGCGCTCCCAGTCCTCGAGCCGGGCATACAGCTGGCTCATCAATTTGAGCGCATAGAGATGACGCGGATGGTCCTTGCGCACGCGCGTCAGGGTAGCCAATGCCTGCTCCAACTGTCCGCGCGCCATTTGCAGCTGGGCTTGAGTCACGGCAATGGCGACGTCCGCCTGGGGCGTTGTCTCATGCGCTTCGCGCAGTAGGTTGTCACATTCGGTAAAGTCTTCCAGCTCATTGGCGGCGCGGGCGGCAGCGAGGTAATTGATCAGCGGCTGCTCGGCGTGGGGTGCGGAACGTTTGAGCAAACGCAGTGAATTGGCCCAATGCCCCTCAGCGAACTCAAGCAGACCACGGGTGGTCACCACGCCGGCTCGGCGATGCCGATTCTGTCGCGACCAGGGATTGATCCGCCTGCCAGAGGCGCTCAGCAGCCGGAATACGGAGCGCAACAACGCAACGAGTAACCAGAGTCCCACGATGAACGCGACACCTACCCAGACACTGGTTTCAATCGACAGGTTGCGCCAGGCGATCAGCAGATAGCCGGGATCTTCGGCAACCGCCATGCCCAGCACGGCGGCCACCAGCAGAACGACCAGAATGGCAATGTAGCTCTTACTCATTGCCGCTCTCCCCGGCGCTATCGCCACGCTCGCCATTGCCGCCATTGCCGCCGCGCTCACCGTTGGACTGACTCCGGCGGCTATCCATATAACTCGCCAGGGCTTGCTGCACGGGCGCGACATCCGGCGGTGTCAGCGCTACATCCTGTTCGGCAACCGCTGCGAGCTGCTCTCGCAGTGTGCTGACTTCCGGATTATCCAGCTCGAAGAAGCGCTCCAGCACCGAATCGGCCTGTTCAAGACTGGACTGGAAGATCTCGGCTTCGCCACGAAGTGCAGCCCATTGCGCTTGCTCGATAGCCAGTTGAAGTGTGCGCCGGACCCGGTTCATCTCGGCGGCAGTAAGCTGAGGTGTGATGACCTTGCCGCGCTGGAAATCAACCCGCACATACCGCTCAAGGCGCGCCATCACACGGTCAAACCGGCTCTCCCCGTTGATTGAATCCTGCTCAGCGGCTGCCTCCTCAGGGCTGAACTCCCGAACCGGCAGCGCGACAATCTCATTGACGCGATCATGCAGCGCTGCCAGACGCAGGTAGATGCCTGGGCGGTCAATCTCGGGCAGGTTTTCCAGCTGCGCCTGGAATCGCGCGAGCTCTTCACGCACAGCAAAAACGCCGCTGTCAGGCTGCTCGCGGAGAATCCGGTCTACCAGCTGCAACAGCTCACCGGCGGACTTGACGTCCTGCGCCGCGAGCAGCCGCAGCGATGCCAACCGCAACATGTATTCCGCTTCATCCAGCTTCCAATTGGCGTCGGCATCGCCCTGCATCTCCTCTAGCTGCTGGGACAGGGCCTGCTGGCTGCGCTGCAGATCAGCCGCCAGACGCCGCGTTTCGTCAACCTCAGCGCTGGATGGCACATCCTGCAACTGCTTTTGCGTTTGCTCGCGCAGCTGTCGGAGCGACTGCTCCTGATCGGCGGCGAGCTCATCGAACCGTGAGTCCAGGGTCGCGGACATATCCGGCTCTGCTCGATCCTGATACCACTGCCAGCCACTCAGCCCGAGCGCACTCAAAGCGACCAGCAACGCCAGCGCGGAGAGACCGCGACCGCCACCGGAGCCAGACGTTGAGGTATCCCGGGGTTTGACCGGCGGCGGCTTACCCGCGCCACCGTCCTTGGCCTTGACGCTTGGCTCTGCGGGTTTGGCTGCGGCGGTTTTTTCCGCTTTGGAGGCATCGTCCTTGGCAGGTGCGGCGTTAACAGGATCTGTTTTAACAGGGTCTGTTTTGACAGGGTCTGTTTTGACAGACTCTGTCTTCGCGGCCGCCGTGACAGGGGGTTCGGATACCGCTGAAGACGCTGGCGAGTTGCTCGGAGCGGATACCGGGGGTGAACTGGTTCCGGTTGCAGCCTGCTCGGGTTTGCCGGCAATCGTTGTTTCCGACACCTGTGGTTTTTTTGTCCCGGCTTCATCGCTCCGGTCGTTCTTGTTAGGTCCTGTCGGTTCCACGCTTGTTCCCCTTATCGCGTCAGCGGATGAGCGGCTACTGCCGCCAATACTGCGGAATCGTCCGCGCCGTCGCATACTATGATGTCGTTGCAGCCAAGTGTTTGTGCCCGGTCGGCAACGCGTTGGCTCGGCACCCAGCAACGCCAGGTGCTCTGCTCACGCCAATGCTCGCCCGCCGCCGTGTACCAATGTTCAAGTCCTTGCCCGCTCGTCAACACGATGCCTCGTGCGCCAGCCTGCTCGGCAGAAGCAAGCGCCGCGGCCAAGCCGTCCGGCGACTCGCGTCGATACAATTCAAGATAATCCACTTGTCCGCCCGCTGCCCGGACATGATCGGCCAAATGTTCACGGCCGCCGACGCCGCGCCAGACAAGTACTTTGAGTCCCGGGCGGGCCAGCAATTCATTCCAGATGGGCAGACGCAGCAAGGCTTCGCTGTCCTGACCTGCTTCGGGAGTATGCACCGGCATACCATAGGCGCGCAGGACGCTGGCAGTGGTCTCACCGACAGCGAACCATTCGATCCCTTCCGGCAGCTGCGGCCAGCAGGCATCGAGCCGTTCCAGACCCAGACGGGCCGCGACCGGACTCACCACCATCACCGCCTGATAGCGGTCGATGTCGAGCATCAGTCGCTGCTGATCCGGTGTCTCGTCCAGCGCGTCGATACGCAGCAAAGGCACGCTCAGCGCAGGAATACCAAAGCGTGCAAGTTTGCTCGCCAGACGCTGATTGTCAGCGTCCGAGCGGGTCAACAGCACCGCTGCGCTCACTCCGGCGCAGCCCCCAGATAGACCGCATCAAGAATGGCCTGGGCGCCCTGGGACAGCAGATCTTCCGCGACGGCTATGCCCAGTTCTTCCGGCGTACCCTCCGGGCCGCGAGCCTCAGCGGTCAGCAGCTGCGTGCCATCCGGATCACCGACCATGCCTCGCAACCAGATCTCGCCGTTCTGACGCTCTGCATAACAGGCGATCGGGACCTGACAGCCGCCGTTCAAGCGGCTGTTCAGCGCGCGCTCAGCACGCACCCGCAGTGCGCTGTCTTCGTCGTTGAGCGGTGCCAGCAGCGCGTGCAGCTCGGTATCATCGGTACGGCATTCGATACCCACCGCGCCCTGACCACCTGCTGGCAGGCTCTCTTCCGGCGGCATGGCATACCGGATGCGATCGTGGAAGCCCAGCCGCATCAGACCTGCAGCGGCAAGGATAATGGCGTCATAATCACCGGCATCCAGCTTGGCCAGACGGGTATTCACGTTACCGCGCAGGAAATTTACCTTCAGATCCGGACGCCGCGCCATCAGCTGTGCCTGGCGGCGCAGACTGGAGGTGCCGACGATGCTGCCATGCGGCAGGCTGTCGACGCTCTCATGATGGTTGGAAACAAAGGCGTCGCGGGGATCTTCACGCTCACAGATGACGTACAGGCCCAGCCCCTGGGGGAACTGCATAGGAACGTCTTTCATGGAATGGACGGCAAGATCGGCTTCGTTCGCAGTCAGCGCCGCTTCGAGCTCCTTGACGAACAGGCCCTTGCCGCCAATCTTGGCCAGCGGCGAGTCCAGCAGTTTGTCGCCGCGACTCACCATGGGAACCAGCGATACGCTCAGTCCGGGATGTATTGCTTCAAGACGTGCCTTGACGTATTCGGCCTGCCACAGGGCCAGTGCGCTCTTGCGGGTGGCGATTCGCAGTTGTCGACTCATGGGATTCTCTTTCAATGCCAGCCTGCATGATACGCCATGGCTGTACGGGCATCCATGCAGAAGGGATCCGCGTCACAGCTGCTCCATCAATTTGCGCACGCCCGGCACATGTCGCCGGCTCACGGTAAGGGTTTCGTCCGGCAAACCTTTCAATTGAAGATGGAAGTGGCCCATGGCACTGCGCTGCAGCCGCTCGATACGATTGCGCGCGACCAGTGCGTTGCGGTGGATGCGCACAAAGTAGTCGCCGAACTCGTCCTCAAGGGACTTCAAGGGCTCATCCAGCAATACCTCGCCCTCGAGGTGCCGCAGGGTTACGTATTTGTGATCGGCAATGAAATACAGCACGTCTTCGATGGGCACCAGCTCCACACCGCGGCGCGTGCGCGCACTGATATGACTGCGCGCCTGATGGGTCGCGTCAGTCACGGCAGCCTTGCCCAGGTTGGCCAGCTGCAGCCGGTTGGGCTTTTGCGCCTTGGCCAGGGCATTGGCCAGATCCTCGCTGCGCACTGGTTTGAGCAGATAGCCGACGGCACTGACCGCGAATGCATCCAGCGCGTACTCACCGTGGGCCGTACAGAACACCACAGCTGGCGGATCGCTGAGCTCGCACAGTTTCGCCGCCGTTTGCAGCCCATCCAGTCCAGGCATCCGGATATCGAGCAGCGCAATATCCGGGTGATGCTCTGCGATGAGCTTCAGCGCCTCCTGTCCATTGGCGGCCATCTCGGGCACCACACTGTACTCCGGCAGCGCAGCGACCAATCTGGCCAGACGCTCGCGGGCTAGGGGTTCATCATCGGCGATAAGTACTTTCATGCCTTAATGACTTCTCTGGTGAGTTGGCGTTTGGTTAATACAAGGATAGACCAGCTTGCTGAAGAAGCGCGGACCGTCTCGCCAGATCTCGACTTGGGACTGAGGACCAAAGAGTGCAGCGAGACGTGCTCTTATATTCTGTAGTGCCATGCGCGCCCCCTGGTGGCTATCTAGTACCTCTGGACAACTATTGGAGACTTCCAGTTCAACCCGACCATTGACATAGGCCGCATAAATACTGATGTCACCGCCCTCCAGACGGGGCGATAACCCGTGCAGGATGGCATTTTCCAGTAACGGTTGCAGTGTTAGTAATGGCATCGGCGTGTCCAGCGGCAGCGAGTCGGTGCGCCAATGCACCGCCAGGCGCGGCCCCAGGCGGTACTTTTCGATGCGCAGATACCCTTCACACAGACGCTTTTCCTGCGCCCAGGTGGCGACACCCTCGGCCTCGGAAAGGTTGGCACGGAACAGGTCAGCGAGGTCCAGCACGGCATTCTCCGCCTGCTGCGGCTGACTACCGATCAGGCTGACAATGCTGTTGAGGCTGTTGAACAGAAAGTGCGGCCGAATGCGCGACTGCAAGGACTGCAGGCGCGCCTGCAATTCCGCCTGCACCTGCAATTGCCGCTGCTGATGCAGATAGAAATAACGCAACAGCAGGCTGGTCATGATCAGGGCAATCAGACCGTGGCGAAGCAGCAGATCGACACGCAGGGGTGGCGCACCGGTCATGCCGTGCTGCAATACCCATTCGGCCAGCACAGTGAACAGCAAAGTCAGACCAATCACCACTGCGTAGCAGGCAGCAATCGCCAGCCACAACGGGCGTCGTTGCATCCAGGGCCGCAGCCGACACAGCAGCGCAGCGGACAGCAGCACGATCCACTGCACGAACAGCGACGCCATGGCCAGCTGCAACCAGTCGAACCCGCCCACCCCCGGTTGCGCCAGCACCCAGAGCATCACCACCAATTCGGCCAGTACCACCAGGGTGAAGACCGCCATCGATGAACAAAGGTCCGGAAGGAAGAAATCATCCCCCCCGTGGGGCTTTTTCAGCAACGACCAGATTCCATTCTTCATTTGGCGCGTCTCCATTAGCAACCAACAACCATCAGCCGACCGGCATCGTCCAAGCCTGTGATGGTATGCTATGCGTCTTCAAATTGTCAGCGGATCGATCCGACACATGAGCCAAGATCAGACTACCAACCAATCCTGGGGTGGCCGTTTCAGCGAACCGGTCGACGCCTTCGTGGCCCGTTTCACCGCTTCGGTGGATTTCGACAAGCGCCTCTACAAGCACGACATTCAGGGCTCCATTGCCCACGCTACCATGCTCGCCCGCGTTGGCGTGCTCACCGATGCCGAGCGCGACACCATCATCGAGGGTCTTGAGGCGATCCGCAGCGAAATCGAGGCCGGTGAATTCGCCTGGAGCGTCGAGCTTGAAGACGTGCACATGAACATCGAGGCCAGACTGACGGCCCGTATCGGCACCACCGGCAAGAAACTGCACACTGGCCGTTCACGCAACGACCAGGTTGCCACTGACATCCGTCTCTGGCTGCGCGATGAGATCGACTCGATTCTCGGGGAACTCAAACGTCTGCAGACCGGCCTGCTTGATCAGGCAGAAAAGCATTCAGCGGTCATCATGCCGGGCTTTACCCATCTGCAGACTGCCCAGCCGGTCACCTTTGGCCATCATTTGCTGGCCTGGTACGAGATGCTGGTGCGCGACAGCGAGCGCCTGCTCGATTGCCGCAAGCGCGTCAACCGCATGCCTCTGGGCAGCGCGGCTTTGGCTGGCACCACCTATCCGATCGACCGCAGCGTCACCTGCGAGCTGTTGGGCTTTGACGCCGTTTCCGGTAATTCGCTGGACGGCGTGTCTGATCGCGATTTCGCGATTGAATTCTGCGCTGCGGCGAGCGTGGCGATGATGCACCTGTCGCGCTTCTCCGAGGAACTGGTGCTGTGGACCAGCTCGCAGTTCAACTTCATCGACCTGCCGGACCGCTTTTGCACCGGCTCCTCGATCATGCCGCAGAAGAAGAACCCCGACGTGCCCGAACTGGTGCGCGGCAAGACTGGACGGGTGTACGGCCACCTGATGAGTTTGCTGACGCTGATGAAAAGTCAGCCGCTGGCATATAACAAGGACAATCAGGAAGACAAGGAGCCGCTGTTCGACGCAGTGGACACTCTGCGTGACAGCCTGCGCGCCTTCGCCGACATGATTCCTGCGATCGAGCCCAAGGCAGACGTTATGCGCGAAGCGGCGCTACGTGGCTTCTCCACGGCCACCGATCTGGCTGACTATCTGGTTCGCCGCGGTCTGCCCTTCCGCGATTGCCACGAGATTGTCGGGCATGCCGTGAAGTACGGCGTGGACAACAAAAAGGATCTGGCCGAGATGAGTCTGGACGAGCTGCGCCAGTTCAGTGACCAGATCGAACAGGACGTGTTCGAGGTGTTGACACTGGAAGGCTCGGTGAATGCCCGCGATCATATCGGCGGCACCGCACCGGCTCAGGTATTGGCAGCAGTTCAACGTGGCCGGGAATTGATTGGCCGCTAACCTGTCTCAAGACCATACAGCCCCTGGAGGATGTGTCATGTCAGAACAGGACCGACCACGTTATCGCGTCAGCGCCGACCGGGGCTCAGCCAGCCGGCGCGTACGTTACGTTGAAAGTAGCCATCCGGATGATGGTGCCTGCACTATCTGTCAACTGGATGAGCTGGCTGAAGCTGAAGAGCAGGAAGCGAAAGCCGCCAGTAAAAAAAGCGATACAAGCGGCTCCAAGGCTCCTGGCACGAAATCCGAGCCCTGAAAAACAACTGGCGCTAACGCGCCGGTTGCTGCTGGGTGATGCAATGCACATTACCACCGCCAAGCAGAATTTCCCGCCCGGGCACCATCACCACCCGCCGCTCCGGAAACAGCTCCTGCAGAATGTCCAGTGCGGCCTGATCCTCGGGCTCATCGAAACCGGGGACCACTATCCCATCGTTCACGATCAGAAAATTAACGTAGGATCCGGCCAGGCGAATGGACGGATCGCGCGGCTGCGTACCCGTTACCCGATCAACGCCGACACATTCCTCAGCGGTCGCATATAGCGGACCGGGAATCGGCATGCGGTGCACGACCAGGTCTCTGCCCTGCGCATCACGGCTGGCTTGCAACACTTTAAGCGCCGCGTGGCAGCGCTGATAGTTCGGATCATCCTCATCGTCAGTCCAGGCCAACAGCACCTCGCCGGGGCGTATAAAGCAGCAGAAGTTGTCGATGTGGCCGTCGGTCTCGTCATTGAACAGGCCATAGGGCAACCAGATGACCTTTTCGATATTCAGATAATCCGCCAGCATGAGCTCAATTTCCTGACGCGCCAGCTCGGGATTGCGGTTGGAATTCAGCAGGCATTCCTCGGTGGTCAGTACCGTTCCTTCACCGTCCACGTGAATCGCGCCGCCCTCCAGCACAAAGCCCTCAGTGCGGTAACGCGGGCAGCGCTCCAGGCCGAGGATCTTGTCCGCCACCTGATCATCGCGCTGCCAAGGCCAGTACAGCCCGCCGTTAAAGCCGCCCCAGGCGTTGAACGTCCAATCGACGCCGCGTAAACCACCCTGCCCGTTAATGACAAAGGTCGGACCGGTATCACGCACCCAGGCGTCATCCGAGCTGATTTCGATCACGCGGATACCGGGATGATCCAGCTGCAGACTGGCATTTTCATACTGCGCCGCGGACACACAAACGGTAACCGGCTCGAAACTGGCGATAGCCCGTGCCACCTCGGCAAAGGCAGCCTGCGCCGGCTTCGCACCCATACGCCAATTGTCGGTGCGCTCCGGCCAGACCATCCAGGTCTGTGCATGGGGCGCCCATTCGGCGGGCATGTGAAAGCCATCGTGACGCGGCGTGCTGTGCAAACTGTACATAAGCGATCAGGACTCCAGTGAACCATCCAGCGACTTGATGGGCCCGTACAGATTCGGGCGGCGGTCGCGGTATACACCCCAGGCGCTGCGGACATGCTCCAGCTGGTCCAGATCGAACTGCTGCACCAGCACCGCTTCGTCCGTCTCGTTGGCTTCCTGGACCTTCGCGCCAAACTGATCGGCAATGAAGGACGAGCCATAGAAGGTAATGTCGTAGCCGTCCTGTTCTTCCAGCCCGATGCGGTTGCTGGCGACCAGCGGCATCAGGTTGGCGCCAGCGTGACCCTGCTGCACGCGCTGCCAATGATCGCGCGAGCTGATGGTCGGATCATGTGGCTCGCTGCCGATCGCGGTCGGGTAAAACAGAATTTCCGCGCCCATCAGCGCCATGCTGCGGGCCGTTTCGGGGAACCACTGATCCCAGCAGATCCCCACACCAATAGTGGCATAGCGGGTCTTCCACACCTTGAAGCCGGTATCACCGGGATTGAAGTAATACTTCTCGTGATAGCCGGGACCATCAGGAATGTGGCTCTTGCGGTACACGCCCAGATTGCGACCGTCCGCATCAATGATCGCGATGCTATTGAAACGCGCGCGACCAGCCAGCTCGAAAAAGCTGATCGGCAGCACCACTTCCAGCTCCTTCGCCAGTGCCTGGAAATGCGCGATCGCAGGATTCTGGTCGACTTCTGTCGCAAGTTGCAGGTATTCCGGATTGGGTTTCTGGCAAAAATAGGGCGTCTCGAACAATTCCTGAATCAGAATAATCTGCGCGCCCTTGGATGCGGCCTCACGAACCAGGCGCTCTGCCTTGGCAATATTGTCCTGGCGATCCCAACTGCAGCTCATCTGGGTAGCGGCGACGGTAACAAGGCGGGACATGGCTTTCTCCGGCAAATGACTGAATGAACAAAGCATAACTCATCGGGCTAGCCAGGACCGAGCGATCGGACGCGCCATTGGCGATTGTCCGGCTGCTTGGCGCAGACGCCGCAAGCGCTCGTTACCCGGGAAATGCTGGGCACCGCGTCACACCCAGACGTCAAACGGATTGTTCACTTCCAGCAATGTCCCTAGGGTCTAGCCTTCTGCAGTAATACCCGCCAAAAGGAGCTTGGCATGTCAGGCAAACCCGCCGCCCGGATGGGCGACCCCACCCAGTGCCCAAAAGACGGTCACGGCAGCAATGCCATTGTCACCGGCTCGACAGATGTACTCTTCGACGGCCAGCCCGCCGCCCGCCAAGGCGATCAGACGGCCTGCGGAAGTGCCATCGAAGGGGCAGTGATTCCCTCAGTGTTAATCAACGGGCGTCCGGCTGTGGTGCTGGGCAGTACCGGCAGTCATGGCGACGTGGTAATTGGCGGCTCCGGCACCGTGATCATAGGGGGCAATGTCACTACGACAACCGCTACCGGCGTGAGCGACGCAACCTCCGCTCCATTGGCCGCTGCGGGTGCTGCCAGCCTGCTCGCCCCGGACCTGAACGACACCGCCGGGCCACTCAGAGAAGACACGCTCATCGACGGCGTACCCTACTCTCGGGATGAGGAAGAAGAGGCGGAAGAACGCGAGCTTCCCGTGCAGCAGCGCATCACCTTACGCGTGGGCATGTTTTTCGACGGCACCGGCAACAACCTTGGCAACGCGGCGCTCACCGCAGAGTGCCGACGCCAGGATCTGCAGGAATTCGACGAACAGACGCTGAGCCATATCCGCCAGCTCTGCGAGACTTATGACTACCGTGACACCACTGGTGACGGTCGCTTCGACCAGTTACCCGGTAGCAGTTACGGGAACGAGCAGAGCAATGTGGCGCTGTTGTATGACCTGTATGAGGACCAGAGCGATGCGGTGGTGGAGCCAACCGCCGTACAGGCAAACCTGAAGGTCTATATCGATGGAATTGGCACCAAGGGCGGCAGTGAGGATTCCACTTGGGGATTAGCCTCTGGGAAAGGCAAGACGGGCATAGTCGCTCGGGTTGCGGAAAGCCCTTCTTTGGTGACCGGAACGTTGCGTAGATTAGTCAATGGCAACCCGAATCTCCTGATTGAGAAGATCGAGTTCGATATTTTCGGATTCAGCCGTGGCGCCGCCGCGGCACGGCATTTCGCAAACGAAGTGCTTAAACCCAATGGCGGAGTACTCGCCGCCCATCTGAATCATGACTTACCAGCCCTGGCTCCCGAGTTCGGCTGGCCGACCCACGCCTGCATTAATTTCATCGGTCTTTTCGATACGGTAGCAGCCATCGCCGATCCACTGCGCGGCAATATAAGCGTGGGGGACAGCCGTAACCCCGGAGTGAACCTTTATTTGCCACCCGGTTGCGCCCGAAAAGTAGTGCATCTGACTGCAGCCGATGAACATCGCCACAATTTCAGCCTTAACCGCGTGAATGACGCGCATGAGGAATTGGCACTGCCCGGCGTGCATTCTAATCTCGGTGGTGGCTACCCACTTCTAATTCGGGAACGTATCTTGATCGGCAGGCCCCGTCTTTTTCGCGATGCCTATTATTCAATGCAAAGCATCGACAAGGCGAGGCTTGAACGATCTAGAGAGTGGCGGGCTCGCGCAGAAGAAGAGCGTCAGCTTCTAGAGAGAGGATTGCCTGGAGAAGGTGAACTGATTCCTCTGAATGTTCGTTTGCCAGTGCCTGGAAATGGCCGTAACAGCCAGGGATCAGAAAATATGCTTCTGGCGTTAGGCCTTGATAGACCAGTACATGGAGAATTATCAAGAATTGCGTTGCGGGTAATGCATGCGAAAGCCACGCAGAACAACGCACCGCTGGGTGCTATTGATGACGACGACCAACGAATGACTATACCCAGCGACTTGCAGCATATAGCCAACAAGGTGATGGCTTCAGTAATCGCAAGTGAAAACGTGCTTTTGAATGACTTAGAAAAGCAACTGTTGCACAGCAAATATATTCACTGCTCTGCCAATTGGACCCCTGTCAGCGGGTTACTGGTGAATAAGCCAAGAAAGCAGAACAAGCGGGCCGTCTATCCAGACCGGCCACAGAGGGGCTACCCGGCATGAGGAAGATCCTGATTGTAGTTGGGCTCCTGATCAGTTTGACCGCCTGCGCCAGTAAACCCGCACCCAACCCTCTGCGGCCGCCAGCACCTGAGCTGCCATACCGGACCTGGGAGATAGGCTTGTTAGCACCCAATTATATGGAGGTCTGGGCCGAAAGCGTGGATGTGCTGGATCAGCGCGGGTTGGCCTATTTCCGAGTGCACGGGGGCGTTTCGGCCATTCAGAACCCTCCGGGTAATCGTGGCAATCCAAAGGGTTGGCCAGCCAGACCAGGAGCCGGAGCAACCCGCCCTATGACCGGCATCGATCTACCAGAAATCGTCTTTGTACGCTGGCAATCATTAGCCGAACCGCAAACCTACCGCGTAGCAATTCCTATCTCTGAAGAAAATCGACAGGAGATGCTCACCCCCTACACCGCTTTCTGCCGCTTTGATGGCAAGCACATTCAGGATTACAGGAAAATCATAACTATCGGCCTGGCTCCCGGAGGCATTGCCAAGGCATGGTTGAGCGGTGATTGTCTTGAGCCTCTAGAACTTGGCCGATTCACGGGTTCAATCCACCCGGAGGGCCCCTATGATGGCACATCAAACGGACGACACCGACCCCTTTCGCCCATAGCGAAAGATTACGTTGATACTCATGAAATCCCGTTCGGCAGCTGGTAAATCACAAGCGCCATATCACCAACCAGCTGGTGCTCGGCAAGCCATCGCTGATCAACGTCTGCAGCCGAACGGCGAAAAGATTCTGCTAAGTCAGCTCCAACGGGTTCTGACGATAAAACGCGACCAGATGGCCATACACCGCCGGCCAGGCAGATTGCAGTGAGCGCGGTGACTCGAAGAAGGTTTCGGAGAGCACAGCAAAGAATTCGGCGGGGTCTTCCAGTGCGTAGCTGTCTATGGGCAACCGCTGGCCGAGTTCGGCACGGTGCGCCAGGTCATTCCAGGCGGCGGACAGGTCGCACTTCCAGGCTGCAGCGTCCATATCGGCATGCAGCGGTGGCGCGCCATTAGCGGAGGCGCTGCGCATGTCGAGGGTATGCGCCAGCTCATGAATAACCACGTTGTAACCCTGGTGTCGGCCGGCGGCCAACACATCCTGTAGAGACAGCACGACCGGCCCGCGTTGCCAGGCTTCACCGCTACGCGCGCTGGTCTCTTGATGAACGATGCCAAATTCATCCTGCCAACTGTGATCGGCCACGAACGGGCCGTCGTAGAGGATCAGGGTCTGCCAGCCGTCGTACCACTCCAGACCCAGCCCCAGAACCGGTACCGCAGCCATGCCTGCGATCCGAAGACGCATGACGTCACTGATTTCTACTCCACCCACCCCTACCAGATGTTTGCGCAGGAGCAGTCGCAGCGCCGTTTCACGCAACCAGTTACGTTCCGATTCCGAATAACGGCGGTATACGGACCAGTCCCCGAGCGCTTCGTGCCAGAGGTTGGCGGAGATATCCAGAAGCCTGAGCTTTCGGTCCTCGCGCCACTGGCTCAACCGTCGCCACACGCCTGGTGGTGGGCGCTGCGCCAATGCCATGTCTTTGATAATCAAGGTTTCAACCGTCCGGCCTTTATCGCAGAGACCATAGCACGCGCATACAAAAATCCCGCCACGGAGGCGGGATTCAGGTCGCGATGTTCAGCGCTCAGACGGTGTGCAAGTACCACATGTATTCAAGGTCTGAGATAGTCCGCTCGAACTCCTCCTGCTCGCTTTCCTTGCACAACACGAACACATCCAGATACTCCTCGCCGATGTATTCCTGCATGACCTTGGAGTGCTCCAGCAAGCGCAACGCGTCGCGCAGGTTGGTTGGCAACGAGGCCTCGTGCTGATCGTAGGCGTTGCCTTCGGTCATCGGCGGCGGCTCGATCTTGTTGGTGATGCCGTAGTGGATCGCCGATAACAGTGCTGCCATCAGCAGATACGGGTTGGCATCAGCGCCAGCCAGACGATGTTCAATACGCATGTTCTCCGGATCGCCGCCGGGAACGCGTACCGCTACGGTACGGTTGTCGACACCCCAGGTCGGCGCGCAGGGCACGAAGAAGCTGGGGCTGAAACGTCGGTAGGAGTTCACGTTGGGGCACAGGAACGCCATGTACTCCGGCAGCGTTTGCAGCAGGCCACCAATTGACCAGCGCAGCCTGTCGCTGAGGCTGCCATCGGGGTTCGACGCAAAGATATTCACACCATCCTCGTCGATAAGGCTGACGTGCACGTGCATGCCGTTGCCGGCCTGATCGTAATACGGCTTGGCCATGAAAGTGGTGTCCATCTCATGGTCATAGGCAACGTTCTTGATCACGCGCTTGAGCAGAACGTTGTAATCACAGGCCACCACTGGATCGTCGACGTGGTGCAGATTGACCTCGAACTGGCCCGGTGCGGATTCGGCCACAATGGCGTCAGCGGGGATGCCCTGTTCATGGGCAGCTTCGATGACGTCCTGCAGGAATTCGGCGTACTCGTCCAGGTCATCCATGGAATAAACCTGTACCGAATTCGGCCGCTTGCCAGACATGGGCGAGCGCGGCGGCTGCGGCCGACCGGTAATGTTCTCCTGATCGATCAGATAGAACTCCAGCTCGAAGGCCGAAACCGGCTTCAGGCCCAGCTCGCTGAAACGCTTGACGATGCGCTGCAGCACATAACGCGGGTCTGCGAAAAACGGCGTCTTGCGGTCCAGCTCATACATGGTCATCAGCAGCTGGGCGGTCGGGCGCTTCTGCCAGGGTTCCATATACAGCGTGCCGGGGATCGGCAGACAGATGCGGTCGGCATCGCCCATCTCCAGTCCGAGTCCGGTTTCCTCGACGGTCGTGCCTTGGATGTTCAGGGCGAATACAGAGGCGGGTAACGCGATGCCTCTTTCAAAGGCTTTCATCAGAGCAGAGCGATCAATACGCTTGCCGCGGACGATGCCATTCATATCGGCAATCAGCAGATCAATAAAGTGGACTTCCGGATGCTCGGCAAGAAATGCCTCAGCTTCCTGGATACTGGTTACCGTTTCAGTTATCGGCACCAAAGTATCCGCTCCGGGTTGGGGTTGCATGGGTTGTCACCTGTTGTTTGTAAAATATATCAACCACAGTGGTTATAGGGTCAGAGTAAATCCGAAAGGCCAGATCGAGTCAAGCGAGCCAGGGCCTTGTAATCAGGGCGTGACACCCTGTTTTCCCCGCTATTTATGCGGGCTGGACGGGGTGTTTCGGGTAACGAACAAAGGTGCTGAGAGGGCTTTTGTACCGGCTACTTTTGTTGCTATTGTATGAAAAATTGAACAACAATCCGCACACGGCCACCAGCTCAGAGCCTAACCATGTCGCCTCAGCACAAACCTCTTATCGGTATTTCCTGTTGTACAGACAAGACGGGGCTGCATCCATTCCATATCGCCGGAGAGAAGTACATCCTCGCGGTAGTCAATGGAGCCGACGGCCTGCCCCTGCTGATACCCGCACTCGGTAGTCGCATTGATACCAGCCAATTGCTGGACACCTTTCATGGCCTGCTGTTTACCGGCTCGCCGTCCAACGTTGAGCCGCATCATTATAAGGGTGCTCCGAGTGCCGAGGGTACCCATCATGATCCGCAGCGCGACGAAACGACACTGCCTCTGCTGAGGGCTGCGATTGAACGTGGCGTACCAGTGCTCGGCCTGTGTCGGGGCTTCCAGGAAATGAACGTCGCCTTCGGCGGCACCCTGCATCCGCGCCTTCATGAGGTGACGGGCTATATTGAACACCGCGAGGACAAAAGCCAGCCGGTGGACATGCAATATGCTCCGGCACATGACGTGCGCATCGAGCCGGGGGGCCTGCTTCATCGAATCTCCGGCTGCAGCACGGCTCAGGTCAACTCCCTGCATACACAGGGCGTGAAGGATCTGGCGCCCGGGCTGCGGCCTGAAGCATTCGCACCCGATGGCCTGATCGAAGGCTTCTCTGTCATTGACGCGCCCGGCTTCGCGCTGGGTGTGCAATGGCATCCGGAATGGAAAGTAACCGAAAACCCTTTCTACTCCGCTATATTCAATGCGTTTGGCGACGCCTGCCGGGCCTACGCTGCCCGGCAACTCTGAGGATTTTATGGA
Source organism: Pseudomonas saliphila (assembly GCF_008638345.1). Classification (GTDB taxonomy): domain Bacteria; phylum Pseudomonadota; class Gammaproteobacteria; order Pseudomonadales; family Pseudomonadaceae; genus Halopseudomonas; species Halopseudomonas saliphila. Next base: position 70,571 of record NZ_VTVA01000009.1, read on the forward strand.
TCACATCGAAAGCTGGTTGAAGGAACGCAAGATCACCGAAGTCGAATGCATGGTCAGCGACCTGACCGGCATTGCCCGTGGAAAGATCGCACCGACACTCAAGTTCATTTCGGAAAAGGGCATGCGTCTGCCCGAAAGCATTCTGTTGCAATCGGTTACCGGCGACTACGTCGAGGACGAGATCTATTACGACCTGCTGGATCCCGCCGATATCGACATGATCTGCAAGCCGGATCACACCGCTATCTATCTGGTGCCCTGGGCCATCGAGCCGACCGCGCAGATCATCCACGATTGCTACGACAAGAAAGGCGTACCGATCGAGATGGCGCCGCGTAACGTGCTGAAAAAAGTGCTGAAACTGTACGAAGAGAAAGGCTGGCAGCCTATTGTGGCGCCGGAGATGGAGTTCTATCTGACCAAGCGCAACGAGGATCCGGACCTGCCGCTGCAACCGCCAATCGGCCGTTCCGGCCGCCAGGAAACGGGCCGCCAGTCATTCTCCATTGATGCGGCCAACGAGTTCGATCCGCTGTTCGAGGACATGTACGACTGGTGCGAAGCCCAGGGGCTGGATCTGGATACATTGATCCATGAAGAAGGCACCGCGCAGATGGAAATCAACTTCCGTCATGGCGACCCGCTGCACCTGGCTGATCAGATACTGGTATTCAAGCGCACCATGCGTGAGGCGGCGCTCAAGCACGATATTACGGCCACCTTCATGGCCAAGCCGATCACCAACGAACCCGGCAGCGCGATGCATTTGCACCAAAGCATTCTTGACCTGAAAACCGGCAAGAACGTGTTTTCCAATGCTGACGGCTCGATGAGCAAGCTGTTCCTGTATCACATCGGCGGCCTGCAACGGTACATACCCGAAGTGCTGCCGTTGTTTGCGCCTAACGTGAATTCCTTCCGCCGCTTCCTGCCCGATACCTCCGCGCCGGTTAACGTCGAATGGGGTGAAGAAAACCGAACTGCCGGGCTGCGCGTACCTGACTCGGATCCGCAGAACCGGCGCGTCGAGAACCGCCTTCCAGGCGCGGACGCCAACCCCTATATCGCTATCGCCGGCAGCTTGCTGTGCGGCTATCTGGGCATGATTGGCAAGATGGAGCCGTCCGCGCCGGTCAAGGGCCGCGCCTACGAGCGACGCAATCTGCGTCTGCCCTTTTCGCTCGAGGCCGCGCTGGAACGCATGGAGCAATGCACGGAAATATCCGAGGTACTGGGTGAGAAATTCTGCCGTGGTTACGTATCGGTCAAACGCGTGGAGCATGAGAACTACAAGCGGGTCATCAGCTCCTGGGAACGTGAGTTTCTGCTATTGAGTGTCTGATGAAATCAACCGCTGCAGCCACCACCATGATATCGCGCGGACTCCCCAGATCAGGGCCGCGCCAGCACGCAGTAGAGGATTTTGCATGAGCTCTGAGAGCACTTACACCACCGCGCAACTTCAGGCGCTGGACACCGCGCATTACTTGCACCCCTTTACCGATCACAAGGATCTGGGAGAGCGCGGCACGCGGATTATCGAGCGCGCCGAGGGTGTCTATCTATGGGACAGCGAGGGGCGTCAGATACTGGACGCCATGGCTGGCCTGTGGTGCGTCAATATCGGTTACGGCCGCCGGGAGCTGGCCGAAGCCGCCTTCAAACAGATGATCGAGCTGCCCTACTACAACAGCTTCTTCCAGTGCGCCAATCCGCCCGCGGTAAAGCTTGCCGCGGCGATCGCCGAACTCGCGCCGCCGCACATGAACCACGTGTTCTTCACTGGTTCAGGCTCGGAAGCCAACGATACCGTGCTGCGCATGGTGCGCCGTTACTGGGACCTCAAGGGCAAGCCCGGCAAGAAGACCATCATAGGCCGGATCAATGGTTATCACGGCTCCACCGTCGCCGCTGCGAGCCTGGGCGGCATGGCGCCGATGCATGCCCAGGGTGATCTGCCGATCCCCGGAATTGTGCATATCGCGCAGCCCTACTGGTTCGAAGAAGGCGGCGACATGACGCCAGACGAATTCGGCATCTGGGCGGCGCGGCAGCTGGAGGAGAAGATTCGCGAGCTGGGCGAAGACAAGGTCGCGGCTTTCATTGCCGAACCCATTCAGGGCGCCGGCGGCGTGATTGTTCCACCGGCCACCTACTGGCCGGAGATCAAGCGCATTCTCTCCGAACACGACATTTTACTGGTTGTCGACGAAGTCATCTGCGGCTTCGGCCGCACCGGCGAATGGTTCGGTAGCCAGTATTTCGACCTGCAGCCTGACCTGATGCCGATTGCCAAGGGCATGACCTCAGGCTACCTGCCCATGGGCGGCGTGATCGTTGGCGACCGGGTCGCGCGTACCCTGATTGACGAAGGCGGCGAGTTCTTCCACGGCTACACCTATTCCGGCCATCCGGTGGCTGCTGCAGTGGCGCTGGAGAACCTGCGCATCTTGCGCGACGAGAAGATCGTCGATTACGTGAAAAACGAAGCGGCACCCTATTTGCAGAAGAAAATTGCCGAGCTGGCCGATCACCGGCTGGTGGGTGAAGTGCGCGGCGTAGGGTTGCTCGGTGCGATCGAGCTGGTGAAGAACAAGGCAACCCGCGAGCGCTTTGCCGAAAAAGGCAGCACCGGCTCGCTGTGCCGCGACATCTGTGTCAGTAATGGCCTGGTGATGCGGGCGGTAGGCGATACCATGATCATGTCGCCACCACTGGTGATCAGTATTGCCGAGATTGATGAGCTGGTTGCCAAGATCCGGCTGTGCCTGGACCTGACCGCAGAGCAATTAGGGGTCTGACACACGCATACGAGTATCGGAATACAGGCGCGTCGCATAGAATCCTCAGCCCGGCGCTGCACGGAAAAAAGGCAAAGAACGGCTAAGCTGCTCATTGCCGGTTCGGTTTGATACCGACACCGTAGGAAAGGAATTGATAATCGAGGTCGGACGCGTGTCCGGCTTATAACAAGGCAGGCAACATACTGTGGCTGGAGCCTGCACAGGAGGCGCTATGAAAAACCCGATGCAAAAAACGTTTCTGGCCCTGGCTACGGCTGCCCTGTTTGGCGGCGCTGCGACTGCGCAGGCGGACGGACAACTGAAGATCTTCAACTGGTCTGACTATATCGCTGAGGACACCATTGCCAATTTCGAGAAGGAAACCGGCATCGATGTGACCTACGACGTCTACGACTCGAATGAAGTGCTCGATGCACGCCTGTTGACCGGCCGCTCCGGGTTTGACCTGGTGGTGCCCTCCAATCACTTCCTCAGCAAGCATATCGCTGCCGGCGTCTACATGGAGCTGGACCACGACAAGCTGCCGAACATGAAGAACCTTGACCCCCAGTTGATGAAGCAGGTAGAAAGCATCGATCCGGGCAGCAAGCACTCCATTCCCTACATGTGGGGTACTAATGGCATCGGCTACAACGTCGAGAAGGTAAAGGCCGCGCTGGGTGACGATGCGCCGACCGATTCCTGGGATTTGGTGTTCAAGCCCGAGGTCGCCAGCAAGCTGGCCAGCTGCGGTATCACCATGCTGGATTCCGGCGACGACATGATCACTTCGGCGCTCGGCTATCTGGGGCTGGATCCGAACAGCACCGACTCGGCTGACCTGAAAAAGGCCGAAGAGTTGTTGTTGAGCGTGCGCGAATCGGTGCGTTACTTCCATTCCTCGCGTTATATCAGCGACCTTGCCAATGGCAACATCTGCGTGGCAGTCGGCTTCTCCGGTGACATCTTCCAGGCGGCTGCCCGCGCCGAGGAAGCGGAAAACAACGTCGAGATCGCCTACACCATCCCCAAGGAAGGCACACAGCTGTGGTTTGACATGATGGCGATCCCGAAGGATGCGCCCAATCCTGACAACGCCCACGCCTTTATCAATTACGTCCTGCGCCCCGAGGTGGTTGCGCCGATCACTGACTACGTTGCCTATGCCAATCCGAACAAGGCCGCCAACGAGCTGGTCGATCCCGAAATCCTCAACGATCCGGCGATCTATCCGACCGAAGAAGTCATGAGCAAACTCTATGTTGCCGAGCCGCGGCCGCTAGCGGCGCAGCGTATCGTTACCCGCTCCTGGAACCGGATTAAATCCGGCCGCTGAGCACCACAGGACCTGTTGAGGCGTCGTAGCCTTACGTCACCTCAACAGCTCGCTGCGCCCCTTCATTGAATACCGAGCACGGAGAACACTATGGTTGGCGCTGCAGGAGCCATGAAGCAGGCGATGGCCAAGGCCAAGCCTGACGAATTCGTCAAGATTGAGCGGATCAGCAAGCGCTTCGACGATGCCCTGGCGGTTGACGATGTCAGCCTGACGGTCAACCGGGGCGAGATTTTTGCCCTGCTCGGCGGGTCCGGCTCCGGCAAATCCACCTTGCTACGTGTGCTTGCGGGCTTCGAGCGGCCCAGCGAAGGCCGAGTGCTCCTCGACGGCCAGGACATCACCGATCTACCGCCGTACCAGCGACCGATCAACATGATGTTCCAGTCCTATGCACTGTTTCCGCACATGACGGTCGAGCAGAATATCGCCTTCGGTCTCAAACAGGACAAAATGTCGAAGGCTGACATCAGCGCGCGGGTGGCGGAAATGCTCAAGCTGGTTCGCATGAGTGAATTCGCTCGACGCAAGCCACACCAGCTCTCCGGTGGCCAGCGCCAGCGCGTGGCCCTGGCCCGTTCCCTGGCAAAAAGCCCCAAGTTACTACTGCTCGATGAACCCATGGGCGCGCTGGACAAGAAGCTGCGCTCGCAAATGCAGCTTGAGCTGGTCGAGATCATCGAACGCGTCGGCGTGACCTGCATCATGGTGACCCATGATCAGGAAGAAGCCATGACCATGGCCCAACGCATCGCCATCATGCACCAGGGATGGATCGCTCAGGTCGGCACACCCATGGATATTTACGAAAGTCCGGCCAATCGTCATGTGGCGGAGTTTGTTGGCAGCGTGAATATCTTCGAGGGCGAACTGGTGGTCGACCTGGAAGACCACGCCATTATCGAATGCCCGCAACTGGACCGCCCCATCTATATCGGACACGGCATCAGCACACGCGCAGAAGACCGGCATACCATCTTCGCCCTGCGTCCGGAGAAGGTCTGGGTCAGCCCTGACAAACCCGACCAGGAATACAACTGGGCGCATGGCGAAGTGCATGACATCGCCTACCTCGGCGGGCACTCGGTGTACTACATCAAGCTCGACAGCGGCCTTATCGTGCAGGCGTTTTTCGCCAACTCCGAACGCCGCATGCCGCGCATGACCTGGGACGACAAGGTCTACATAAGCTGGGAAAACGACAGCGGAGTAATCCTGCCCTCATGAGCAAGCTGACATCTCGCCTTATGCCGAGCGGACGCTTTTGGGTAATCAGCGCGCCCTACCTGTGGCTGTTTCTGTTTTTCCTGGCGCCCTTTGCCATTGTGCTGAAGATCAGCTTCTCTGAAGCGGCCATCTCCATTCCGCCCTATCAGCCGCTACTGGAATACGCCGAACAGTCGCTGAGCATTGCCATCAACCTCGGCAATTACATTTTTCTCAGCGAGGACACGCTCTATTACGCGGCCTACCTCGGCTCGCTGAAGATCGCGCTGATTTCAACGCTCGTCTGTCTGCTGTTGGGCTATCCCATGGCCTACGCGATCAGCCGCGCGCCGCGTGACAAGCAGCTGATCTATCTTCTGCTGATCATGATGCCCACCTGGACCGCCATACTGATTCGCGTCTACGCCTGGATGGGCATTCTAAGCACCAACGGCCTGCTCAACTCCGCGTTGATGTGGATCGGTCTGATTGACACGCCGTTACAGATACTCAACACCGATACCGCGGTGTATATCGGCGTTGTCTATGCCTATCTACCCTTCATGATCCTGCCGCTGTACGCCAATCTGGTTAAGCATGACGATACCCTGCTGGAGGCGGCCATGGATCTGGGCGCCGGCAAGATCAAGGCGTTCTGGAAGATCACCGTCCCGCTATCGAAAAGCGGCATCATTGCCGGCTCCATGCTGGTGTTCATCCCGGTGGTCGGCGAGTTTGTGGTTCCTGAGCTGCTGGGCGGACCGGAGACGCTGATGATCGGCCGGGTACTCTGGCAGGAATTCTTCAATAACCGTGACTGGCCGGTAGCCTCCGCGCTGGCCATCGTCATGCTCGCACTGTTGCTGATTCCGATCATTCTGTTTCACTACAACCAGTCACGGGCCATGGAGCGAAACGCATGAACCGGCGTCCGGCGTTCTCCACTCTCATGCTCTGGCTGGGCCTGGCATTCATTTATCTGCCGATGATCATCCTGGTCATTTATTCGTTCAACGCTTCACGGCTGGTGACGGTCTGGGGCGGCTGGTCGGTGCATTGGTATATCGGCCTGCTGGATAACACCACGCTGATGAGCGCGGTCAAGCGCAGCCTGCAGATTGCCTTCTTCACCGCCACCGCAGCTGTGGCGCTGGGCACATTGGCTGCCTTCGCCATGACGCGCATCAAACGCTTCCGTGGCCGGACGCTTTTCTCAGGTCTGGTTACCGCGCCGCTGGTCATGCCTGAGGTGATTACCGGTCTCTCATTGCTGCTACTGTTCGTGGCCATGGCGCAGGCCGTCGGTTGGCCAGCCGAGCGTGGCATGATCACCATCTGGATCGCCCATACCACCTTTGCCACCTCCTACGTGGCCATCGTTGTCAGCAGCCGACTCGGGGAAATCGACCAGTCCATCGAGGAAGCCGCTCTGGATCTTGGCTGCCCGCCATGGAAGACTTTTCTGCAGATCACCGTGCCCATGATCGCCCCGTCGATTGCCGCTGGCTGGCTGCTGGCGTTCAGCCTGTCGCTGGACGACCTGGTGCTCGCCAGCTTCGTGTCAGGCCCGGGCGCCACCACGCTGCCGATGGAAGTCTTCTCGTCGGTGCGCCTGGGCGTCAAACCTGAAATCAATGCTATCGCCAGCGTCATCCTGCTGGCTGTCGCGCTGTGCACCCTGCTGGCCTGGCTGATCGTACGCAGCGCCGACCGGCGAGCCCGCCCCACGAACGCGGCTTCCTGAGTCTTACGAACGTCTGGTTCTCTGTTGCGCCATGCCGCAGAGAACCAGACTCACGGTACGGCTATGCCTTTGCGCCGCCAGCAACCATCGAACTCCGCTGCCGCCGCTTTCAACCCTGTCGAAGCTTCCACACCTGAGAGGACTGCAAAGTGTGAGCAGTTGCCATTAGAATGCCCAGATGAACAATCATTCGAAGGACAGCAAGGCACCCCGGCCACGGATCAAGGACAAGCGCAGCGCAATTCTGCGCGCGGCGCTGACGGTATTCGCCGAAGGCGGGGTCAATGGTGTGCCGATGCCCATACTGGCTGAACAGGCTGGCGTAGGCACCGGTACGATCTATCGCTACTTTGTCAGCAAGGAGGTGCTGGTCAACGAGTTGTTCCGTGCAGAAAAACTCGCCATGAGCAAGCGCCTGTACGGCGAGTTGGACGAAAGTCTGGCTCCGCAGCGACAGTTCGCGATCATCTGGCAGCGCATGATCGATTTCACCCGGGAAGCGCCTGACTCTTACCGTTTCATGGAGCTACAGGATCACCGCCCCTACCTCGATCACGCCAGCCGCGAGCTCGAACGCACCATATTGGCCCCGGTGCTCGCCTATTACCGCAGCATGCAGAAGAACGGCATTTACCATAACGATATTCGTGCCGAAGTGCTGATGGCTCTGGTGTGGGGCGCCTTCGTCAATCTGGTGAAGGCTGAGCGCGATGGCCATCTGAGGCTGGATCAAACCGATATCGATGCCGCGCGGGATGCCTGTTGGAGTTTGTGTACGGGGTGATGGGTGTGGATGAGGCGGTCCATCGGTCTCAGATGGATGCAGAACACCGGGCACCCTTCGGGTGCCATCGCCGCGAGTCGCGCCTCCCACAAAAGCCGACCCTCGCCGCCGTGTTGATTGTGGAAGGGCCGACCCGGCGCGATTAGGGATTAGGGATTAGCCAGCTACGTCTGAGGCATGTCTATCAATCACACTGCAAACCAGAACGGGTGCAGTTAAGCATCACCGGTAAATAATCGCTCAGATCAGGTAGCATAGAGGTCTTTGGCGCGTCGGCCCGGTCCGGCGCTACCTTCCGCCTGATTTGGAGAACCTGCCGTGTCCAGCCTGCACCCAAGCGTCGATCCCGACGGTCTACTTGAATACTCTGTGGTCTTCACTGACCGCTCGCTCAATCACATGTCTGCCGCCTTCCAGCAGGTCATGCGGGATATTTCCGGTACGCTCAAGGATGTCTACCAGGCCGCCGGCGTGGCGGTGGTTCCGGGTGGCGGCACCTACGGCATGGAAGCAGTCGCCCGTCAGTTTGCCCAGGACAAACGCTGCCTGGTTATCCGCAACGGCTGGTTCAGTTACCGCTGGAGTCAGATATTCGAAGCAGCCCGGCTACCGGCTGAAGAAATTGTGCTCAAGGCGCGCCAGACCGGCGCTGATGAACAATCGCCTTTCGCTCCTGCGCCGATCGACGAAGTAGTCGCGACGATCCGCGAGCGCAAACCGGATCTGGTTTTTGCTCCACACGTGGAAACCGCCTCCGGCATTCTGCTGCCGGACGATTACCTGCGCGCCGTCGCCGATGCGGTGCACGAAGTGGGTGGTCTGTTCGTGCTCGACTGCGTTGCCTCCGGTACCCTCTGGGTTGATATGCAGGCCTGTGGCATCGACGTATTGATCAGCGCCCCGCAGAAGGGCTGGAGCGCCTCACCCTGCAGCGCGCTGGTCATGTTCAGCCCGCTGGCCCTGGAGCGCATAGCCGAAACCAGCAGCAACAGCTTTGCCTGCGACCTGAAGAAGTGGCTGCAAATCATGCAAGCCTACGAGAACGGCGGTCACGCCTATCACGCCACCCTGCCCACCGACGCATTGAAGCAGTTCCGCGACACCATGTTGGAGACGCGCGACTACGGTTTCGACAAGGTCAAGCAAGAGCAGTTAGCGCTGGGCAAGGCGGTACGGGCGTTGTTGGCCGAGAAGGGTTTCAAGAGCATTGCTGCGCAAGGTTTCGAGGCCTCTGGCGTAGTCGTCAGTTACACGACCGACGACGGCATCCAGAGCGGCAAGGCATTCATCGAGCACGGCTTGCAGACGGCGTCTGGCGTGCCGCTGATGTGCGACGAGCCGGCCAGCTTCAAAACCTTCCGGATTGGCCTGTTCGGCCTGGACAAGTTGCACAACGTCGAGCAGACCGTTGCAACATTGCGCGGAGCGTTAGAGCAGATGTAACGCGAACAGAGGAAGCCGCCATGGCTTCCTCTGATCTTATTTCGGCGGGTGCGCGACGATGTCTTCCATCTTCAGGCCAGTCAGGCCATGGATGGTCCGCCAGATATAGAACAGGATCGCCATCATCATGACCATGGAGGGTATGGCGATCACTGGGTAGCTGAGCAGTGTCATACGCCCCAACTCCTCGTTGAACGCACTGGTACCCGCCGGGCTGACCACTATCCATTTGGCCAGCGTGTAGTTGGCCAGTGACGAGAAGAAGAAGGTGCCTGCCAGAAAGTAGGTGGCTTTCAGCAACCTCAGCTCGAATATGTCCGTCAGACCACGCTCTTCCAGTCGCTGATTGACCCGACGTACATCCAATACCCTGTCGTTGTACAGCAGCGTGCGGATCAGCGGGTAGGAGGTGCGGGTGGACACCAGCACAGCAATGCCGATCAGACCCGGCACCGCCGCTTCCTTGATCGCCAGCCATTTGGGATCGAGCTCCATCAGACCGATGCCGCCAGTCAAAATCACACTGATCACGCCAAGCAGGGCGATAAAGTTGAATTTGCGATAGCGCACCAGCTCGAACAGACCCCAGCAGATGGGAAAAGCCAGCGCGAGCAACAGTGCCTGAGCCGCACCGAGGTCATCCTCGCCGCTGAACTTCATCAGTATCACCGAGGGGATGAGGATACTGACCAGTAGGTCGACCATCGGCCGGGGCTTGTGCTGCGGTACTTTCTGTTGCGTTACGTCGGTCATGATGGCTCTGAGAATTCCGAGTGGTCTGGCCATGTTACACGGAACGCGCTCACTCAGAGCCCGACCCGAGTGGATTTTTTGAAAGCAGGTCTTATCCCGGATTGATCATGGTATAGACGAGATAGCCGGTGTAGCTGACATAGGCCAGCATCAGCGCACCCCCTTCCAGCCGGTTGATACGCCCCTGCTTGCCCTTCAGGCCAATACACATTACCAATAGCGCCAGGGTCAACGCGGCCATCACCATCCAGTCGCGATACAGCACCACCGGCTCGACCGCCATGGGCATGATGCCCGCAGCAATACCCACCACGGCAAGCGTGTTGAACATACCCGAGCCGATGACGTTACCCAACGCCAGGTCGTGCTCGTTCTTGCGCACCGCCGCCAATGCGGAGGCCAGTTCCGGCAGGGATGTGCCGATGGCGACAACGGTAAGGCCGATGATCAGGTCGCTGACGCCGAGGCTCTGGGCGATAAACACCGCGCCCCAGACCAGCACTCGGGAGCTGACCACCAGCAATACCAGGCCGAGGATCAGCCAGAACAGCGCCTTCTTCAGCGGCATTGCATGCTCTTTGAGCTCGCTGTCGTAGTTCTCTTCGAGCTTGTCACCACGGCTGCGCATGCCCTGCACGATGGACCAGCCCATGAGCAGGGCGAATGCGCCCAGCAGCACCCAAGCGTCCATCCGACTCAGCTCGCCGTCGATCAACTGGTAACCGGCCAGCAGGGTGATGCCGAGTAATACGGGAAGCTCTTTGCGTACCACCTGGGAGTGCACAACAATGGGACTGATCACCGCCACCAGGCCGATGATCAGTGCAATGTTGGTAATATTGGAGCCGTAAGCATTGCCCAGCGCCAGGCCGGGGTTGCCCTGCGAAGCCGCCAGCGCCGACACCACCATCTCGGGTGCCGAGGTACCGAAGCCAATCACCAGCATACCGATCAACAGCGGCGGCATACCGGCGTGGGTAGCGGTGGCTGAGGCGCCGTCAACGAAGCGGTCGGCGCTCCAGACCAAGAGTGCGAGTCCGGCGATTACTGCGAGCAGTGCCATGAGCATGAAAGGGAAACCTTGCGTTCTATGAATGAAATGGAGCCTGTCGGGCCGGCATTATCCGATAAAGCCGGCGCCCATTCATAGGCCGTTCAGGCGGTCTGACTGGCCAGTTGCACCCGCTCCTCTTCGTATAACTCCTTCTTCGACAATTTGCCGACCGGTGTTTTCGGTAAGGCATCGCGCAGAGCCATTGCCTTTAGCCGTTCGTGGCGTCCGAGACGCGACTCGAGAAACGCCTGAAGCGCTTCGAAGGTAAAGGGCTCGGCGCCTGCCTTGAGCTTGATGAACGCCTTCGGCGCCTGACCCCGGTAGGCATCGTCCACACCGATTACAGAGACCTCCTCGACCGACGGATGTTCATAAATCGCTTCTTCTATGGTGCGCGGATAGACGTTGAAGCCGCTGCACAGAATCATGTCCTTGGTCCGGTCGACGATATAGAGATAGCCGTCCTCATCCATATATCCGATATCACCGGTACGCAGGTAACCATCGGCGGTCATTGACTCAGCGGTTGCCTCCGCACGCTTCCAGTAGCCCGCTGTCACATTCGGCCCACTGATGCAGACTTCCCCCCGCTCGCCCGGTGCCAGACTGCCCGGTGAACCGTCCAGCGGAGCAATGCGGATACGGGTGCCTGGCATTGGAATACCGCAGGAACCCGGCCGCGGCTCAGCGCCCATGGGTGAAAAGGTGCCCGTGGTGGTCGTCTCGGTCATGCCCCAACCCTCGCGTAGGCTGCAGCCGGCGATGGTGAGATAGCGCTGTTGTACCTCGGTGGGCAGTGGTGCCCCACCTGAATTGCACATTTTCAGGGAGGTCAGATCGTGTTGCTGCGTATCCGGATGACCAAGCAGGCCGATAAACATGGTCGGCACACCCGGGAAAGTGGTGATCTTGTTCCGGCTGATCTCCCGCAGCACCGTCGGTGCATCAAAACGTGGGTGCAGATAAACCTCTGCGGCCATGCTCAGGCCGAATACCATATTGATCATCAGGGCATAGATATGAAACGGCGGCAGCACCGCCAGCACCCGTTCCTGGCCGGGGGCCAGCGCCACATCGAGAATTTCCTTGAGCTGCGCGCAGGCCGACGCGATGTTGCCATGGGTGAGCATCGCGCCCTTGGGCGCACCCGTCGTGCCGCCGGTATATTGCAATACAGCCAGGGTCGACTCGGGGTCGCCCAGCGCAAAGGCACGATAGTCGCCGGCATTGTTCAGCAGCGCGTTGAACGCCAGGCAACTGGAATCGAATTCAACCTCCACCGACGGGCCAAGCTGATCAGCGCCGGCAACCACTCCCGGCCCGCAAAAATCTGTCAGGCCACCGACCACCAGCGTCTGCAACCGGGTGCGCTGACGCAGACTGGCCATCTTCGGATAGAAAGCGGCCAGATCCAGCGTCACCATCACGTCGGTCTCGCTGTCTTCGATCTTGTGCTCGAGTGTACGCTCGGCGTCCAGCGGTGAATAATTGACCACAATGCCGCCAGCCCGTAGCACCGCGAAAAAGCTGATGTAATAGTGCGGCGAGTTCGGCAGGTACAGGCCAACGTGCACGCCCGGGCCCACGCCCAGATGCTGCAAGCCCGCCGCAGCCTGGGAGATCAGGTCATCCAGCTGACGATAACTGAGCCGGTGCCCGAGAAAATTGATGGCCGGGTTGTCGGGGAAAAGGCGTACCGCATCGGACAGCAGTTCATATACCGGCCGGGCCGGCAAGGACGCGTTCCAGTCGACATTATCCGGGTAGGATCGCAGCCAGGGCATTTCGCTATTCACAATGGCACTCCGCGTATTGTTCTTGTAAGTATGAAACTAGCCTGAGGCTGACACTTCAGAAACGTGCATCCACCGCCGATATATCACGCTATAGGCGGCGTTGAGCCACAGCGAGAGCGCGGTGATGGGCTGCTTCGTTCATCAGCGGGTCACCTGCGTCACTGCAGCTATTGCTACGAATGCCCGCAAAAGGCTATACAGAGCCACTGATTTTTCCGCCTGAGATCCACAATGCGCAAGCGTCTCGTACCTATAACAATTATTGCCATCGGCATTCTCGGCTTCATCCTGCTCAAAGTGACCAGGCCGGTCCCCGAAGCTGTCACACCCACCGAGCGTAGCTGGCGGGTAGAGACTCTGCCCATCGCACCCGACGCCTTCCAGCCCAGCCTGACGCTGTATGGACAACTCGAATCACCTTTGCGCTTTACCAGCGTGGCGCCGATGGCGGGCCGTATTGGCGAATTGCCGGTCCGTGACGGCGATCTGGTCAGCGAAGGTGAACTGCTGGTTGCACTGGATGATGCGGACGTAATACCCCGATTGCAGCAGGCGCGCGCCGATCTGGCCGATGCCGAGTCGCAGCTCGAGAGCGAGCGCCTGGCCCACGAAAATGATCAGCGCGCCCTGACGCTGGAACGGCGCATCCAGGCCAACGCCGACAAGGCGCTGGCGCGCATGCAGCAGCTGGTCGATCGCGGACTCTCGCCGCGGGCCGAGCTGGACGCCGCCACTGATGCGCTGGATCGCTCCGCGCTCACCGTCGCTATTCGCGAACGCAACATTCAAGGTCATCCCAGCCGCATTGCCGGCCTGGAAGCACGGGTCACACGTGCGCGCGCCGAACTGGAGAGCACGCAGCGAGACGTCGACCGCAGCCGCTTCCGCGCGCCCTTCGATGGTCTGGTCGGTGAGGTCCGCGTTGCGGTTGGCGATCAGGTCGCCGCCAATGCGGCATTGCTGGATTTCTATCCGCTGCGCAATATGGAGCTGCGCGCCACGCTGCCACAAATCTACAGTCAGGCTTTCATCAACGCACTGAACAGTGGCAAACGCCTGCCCGCCACGTCCCTGAATACCGATCCGCCAGTGGAGTTGACCCTGCAACGTATTGCTGGTCAGGCCGATGCCCGCGGGGTCGAGGCACTGTTCACTCTGGATAAGCCACACCCCGGCCTGCGGGCCGGCAACCTGCTGGCTATCAGCGTGGCGCGACCGGCCAGTGACAACAGCGTGGCGCTGCCCTACAGCTCCATCTATGGCAATGACACCATTTATCAGCTGCAGGATGGCCGTATGCACCGACTGGCCGTTCAGCAGGTAGGTGAGATCCTCATGGAAACCGGCGAGCGCTGGGTGCTGGTGCGTTCGACCGAGCTGGAACCCGGCATGCAGATCATCACTACCCACCTGCCCAACGCCATGCAGGGTCTGAAGGTCGATGTCGTCGAGGCAGACAGCCCGTATCCGCCGGAGCCGGCGCAATGAGCGGCACGTCGAGCCCGATCAGCTTCTTCGTCCGACACAAGGTTGCCGCCAACCTGCTGATGCTGATGATGCTCGGCGGTGGCGTGCTCGGCCTGATGCGCATGAATATCCAGTTCTTCCCGACCTTTGCTCTGGATTTTGTCACGGTCAGGGTGATCTGGAGCGGCGCTGCCGCCGAAGACGTCGAGCAGGCCATCACCCAGCCGTTGGAACAGCGGCTGCGCAATATCGAAAATCTCAAGTCGATGACCTCGACCTCTGCACAGGGTGTTTCGAGTATTACCCTGGAATTTCGCGAGGGCACCGACGCCATCGTGGCACTGGACGATGCACGCCAGCAGGTCGACGAATTTCGCAATCTGCCGGGCGATGCTGAACGCCCGGAAGTGACCCGCGTCGCCCGCTACGAGCCAGTGGCCAAAATTCTGCTATACGGCCCACTGGTTGACCATGAACTGCGCAGCGCCGCCAATCGACTGGAAATCGATCTGCTCGATCACGGCATCGACCGGGTTGAAATTCGCGGGCTGCCGGAACAACAGATCAGTATCGAGATATCCAACCAGCGGCTGCAGGAGCTGGGCATGTCGCTGGATCAGGTGGCCGAACGGGTCGCCGCCGAATCCCGGGATTTGCCAGCCGGTCTGGCCGGTGAGCTGGATGCTGCCCGCGAACTTCGCGCGGTCGAGCAACGCCGCGCACCTGAGCAGTTTGCCAACCTGCCGCTGGAGCCGGGTGACGGCAACCACCTGCGCTTGGGCGATGTGGCGAACATCCGCCAGGAGGCCATGCGCAATCAACCGGAGCTACGCTTCAAAGGCTACCCGGCGGTGGAGCTGATATTGCAGCGCGCCGAAAATGGCGACTCCCTGGTAGCGGCGGAGATCCTCAATGACTGGCTCGCCGAAGTGCGGCCAACCTTGCCGCCAGACCTCTCATTACATGTGCACGATCAGGCCTGGGAAGCCATCGATGAGCGCATCAGTCTGCTCATCAATAACGGCATCGGCGGGCTGGCACTGGTTATCCTGCTGCTGTATTTCTTCCTGCCCGGGAGAGTGGCGCTGTGGGTGGCGGTTGGCATTCCCACCGCTTTTCTTGCGGCGCTGGCGGTGTTCTGGCTGATCGGTGGGTCGATCAACATGATCTCGCTGTTTGCATTGATCATGGCGCTGGGTGTGATTGTCGACGACGCCATTGTGGTCGGTGAAGACGCCGACGCGCATTATCGCAATGGCGAGCAGCCCGGTCTGGCGTCGGATGGCGCAGCGCACCGCATGCTCTGGCCGGTTGTCGCCTCGTCACTGACCACCATCGCCGCCTTTATGCCGTTGCTGATGATCGGTGGCATCTACGGCAGCATTCTCGGCGACATCCCGACGGTGATGATCTGTATTCTGATCGCCTCGCTGCTCGAGTGTTTTCTGGTCCTTCCGCATCATCTGCGCAACGCCTTCCAACCGAAGCCGATCAACACCGGCACCGGCTGGCTGCGCAGCGCCGGGAATCGGGTCGAAGCGGTCCGCGCGCGGTTCGATGCCGGCTTTGATCGTTTCCGTCAGCAGCGATTTCGACGCCTGAGTGAGCTGTCGCTGCGTCATCGGGGCGCCACCCTCGCCTGCGCGCTGGTCAGCGTCATCCTCGCTGTCGGGTTGATCAGTGGCGGACGTATTGGCTTCAGCTTCTTTCCAACGCCGGAGCCGCAGGTGCTCAATGCCGGCGTGAGCTTCGTGGCGGGCACGCCGCGCGAGCAGGTCGATCAATTCCTGATTCATCTGCAGGAAACCCTCAACGACACCGATCAGGCCCTCGGCGGAGACCTGATCCTGACGGCAGTGGTGAGCCTGGGCGAAGTAACCGGCCCTTCGGGCATGGGCCGGGCCGGAGACCAGCTCGGGTCGATCATGGTCGAGCTGGAGTCGCCGGATCACCGCGAGGTTCGCAACCAGCAATTCATCCGCGCCTGGCGCGAACGCATCAAACTCCCAGCCGGTATTGATCGGCTGGTAATCAATGAGCGCACCGGGGGCCCCCCCGGCAAGGACATCAATGTGCGCCTGACTGGCGACGATCCGGCCCAGCTGAAAGACGCCGCCGACGCCCTGGGCGTGATGGTTGCGTCGATCGGCGGGGTCATCAGCACCGAAGACGATATGGCCTGGGGCCGCGAGCAATTGATCTATAGCCTGACGCCCTACGGTCAGGCGCTGGGACTGAGCACTGAAAGCCTGGGACGGCAGCTGCGCGCCGCCTATGACGGCCGCCTGGCGCAGATTTACCAGCAGCGCTCGGATGAAATCGAAGTACGCATCCAGTTGCCGCGTGACGAGCGCGAACAACTGGCCAGCCTCGGCGATATGACTATTCGGCTGAATGACGGTCGCTTCGTCCCGCTAGGCCAGGTTGCCACCTTCAGCGCCGGACAGGGATTTGAAGCCCTGCGCCATGCCGAAGGCCACCTGGCGGTGGAAGTCACCGCCGATCTTGACCCGACGCAAACCACTGCCGGTGAAGTAATGGAGGTCATCAATGGCGTACTGCCGGACCTCGCCGCCGCGCACAACGTGCGCTACAGCTTCGAAGGGCGTTCGGCGGACCAGCGCGAAACCATGGCCGACATGAAGGCAGGCCTGGTGATTGGTCTGCTGCTGATGTACGCGGTGCTGGTCTGGGTATTCACCTCCTGGAGCACCCCGCTGATCGTCATGTCGGTGATTCCACTCGCACTGGTCGGCGCGCTGCTTGGGCACTGGTTCATGGGTCTGCACATGACCATTCTGTCGATGTTCGGTCTGTTCGGCCTGTCCGGGATTGTGGTCAACAACTCGATCATTCTGGTGAGCTTCTATCAGGATCAGCGCAAGCGCGGATTGGCCATAAACGAAGCGATCAGTGAAGCGGTCGTCCAGCGACTGCGCGCCGTGCTATTGACCTCCCTGACGACCATTGGCGGCCTGCTGCCCCTGCTGTTCGAAACCTCGCTGCAGGCGCAATTTCTGATTCCCATGGCGACATCCATCGCCTTCGGCCTGGGCTTCTCGACCATGCTGGTACTGCTGGTTATTCCGGCGTTGCTGTCGGTACTGGAGGGGTATAAAGAGAATCGCGGCAAGGCCGCTACAGTTGGAGCTGAGGGATAAGACGCTGAGGAATTAAAACGGGAATGCTGCTGCAGCGCGCAGCGCACCGGCATGCCGGTGCGCTGGCCGACCAGGTTAAAGGTTAGGTTGTTTAACCGTATCCAGAGTCTTGGTGATCGCCGCGACGGCAGCGCCAATATTGCTCAGCTCCGCCGGCAGGATCATGGTGTTGTTGGTCTTCGCCAGCTTGCCGAATTCAGTCACATATTGCTCAGCAACCCGCAGTGCAACCGCATCCTTGCCGCCCTGGGTATTGATCGCCTCGGCAACCAGACGCAAGCCCTGCGCGGTGGCTTCAGCAACCAGTTCGATCTGACGTGCCTTACCTTCGGCTTCGTTGATCTGACGCATCTTGTCGGCTTCGGAGAGGTTGATGGTTTCCTGCTTGATACCCTCGGAAACGTTGATCTTCGCCTGACGCTCACCTTCGGACTGTGCCACAACCGCACGACGTTCCCGCTCGGCACGCATCTGCTTCTCGAGCGCATCGAGAATGGTTGCAGGCAACTCGATATCCGCGATCTCATACCGCATGACCTTCACGCCCCAGGGCCGAGCAGCTTCGTCCAGCGCATCGACTACCTGCACGTTGATGGTCTCGCGTTCCTCGAAGGTCTTGTCCAGATCAATCTTGCCCACCACCGAACGAAGCGTGGTCTGCGCCAGCTGCATGGCGGCATAGCGATAATCGTTGATGCCATAACTGGCCGCCTTGGGATCGACTACCTGCAGATAAATCACGCCGTTGACTACGACCTGGATGTTGTCCTTGGTCACACAGGCCTGACGTTCTACATCAATGGCTTCTTCCTTGAGGGTATGGCGATAGGCGATCCGGTCGACGAAGGGAATCAGCAGGTGAAAGCCCGCGTCCAGTGTCTTGGTATATTTGCCCAACCGTTCGACCACGTAGGCTGACCGTTGCGGCACGATCTGCGCCGTCTTGGCGATGGTGATGACAATCAGGGCCAGGAAGGCCAATGAAATGATAGTTGCGATTTCCATGCATTTACTCCGTTGTGTGTTCGTTATTCAGGGAACCTCTGAAACCTACTGCGCTCGGTCATGCTGCGTTTTCAAAGGCTCCCTGGTGTCTGCGGGGCGATTGGCGGTCACTTTCAGAACGATGCCGCGGTGGGCCGAGACCCACGCTGCGTCGCCGGTCTTCAATGGCTCGTCAGACTCGGCATCCCATTTGGCGCCGTTCAATTGCACTGTGCCCTCGCCCTGCTCAAAATCTTCCAGCACGGCAACCCGCGCGCCGATCAGATCGCCCTCATCATGTCCGTTGGCACGGTCGGACACGTCACCGTGCAACCAGCGGTGAAATCGCCGACGCAAGCCGAACAGCGCCAGCAGGCTCACCAATGAGAAGCACAAAAGCTGTATGGGCAGGCTATCGATCACGCCAGCAAGGGTCAGCAGACCCACCACCAGCGCGCCGATCCCGAAAAACACGGCGATGACGCCCGGCGCAGCCAGCTCCGAAATCAACAGGAGCAAACCAAGCACCAGCCAGAAGCCGTAGCTGCTGAATAGATCAATCGTAAGCATCAAACTCATCCCTTAGATATGCCGGCAAAGGCGAAAGACTAGCAGAATGCACTGGCCGTTGGGCGAGTTTGCATTGCGATGACCTGTCCCGCCGGTCAAGGTACCGCAGATGGATTGCAACAGTGCCTCATTCGGCTTGTCTGAGGGATAACCACACTGGTTTCTGTCGACTCTTGCGGAGGTTATATGCGCGCCGACGAATATCTGAAAAAGCACGGACTGGAAGAAGACAAGAAGGACGAACTAAAGGATTCGAGCCTGAAGGGCAAATCTCTGGAACGTGCCACCCACCCCGAGCCACCCAAGGCCGGCACGCCACATGACTGGGAGGACTGGGAAAACTTCAAGAAGGATGAGGAACGCAAGGAGGATGCGGACGCTGACAAGTAGGCCCAGCCGACCCCTGACAACCGGCGCGTTGGTCTAGCATCGGCATGATCGCAGCATCAAGTACAGCAGTCTCGTTTAAACATCGGCGTGACAGCAGAATCAACTATGCTCGTGCCTGAGACACTGGCCGACCACCACGCCGACCAGTCCCCCTCTTTGACAAAGAGGGGTTAGGGGAGACTCAAAGCAGCGATTCACCAGGCCAGATGGAGGCCAGTCGCCCACCGGCGTGATGTAGAAAAGATCGTTTTGGGGGTGCCATCCGGCAACTCAGATGTTCATGCGAAGCGAGGCGACGGGGCTGAGCCGACCGTGCGATGACAGGGATGTCATCGACGAGCTTACAGGGACGTACTTGCAGCGTGTCGGCGCAACCCTGCCGGCTCGCGCCAGCTAACGCCGACGTAAGACATACTCAGGGACGGTTGAGATGAACCGTCCCTGAGTCACATCACTTCTTCATCCATACCCCATTGAGCATTATGTACTGCCCTGGCGCAGTACGCTCGATGGCCTTTTTACCGGCCATCGATTCGACGTCGCTCTGCTGGATGCCATTCTCCTTGGCCAACTTCTGATACTCGTTGCGTCGCGCCTGATTGATCTGGCTGGCAATTTCCGCCGCCTCACCACCCGGATTCACCACGCCGAGATAACCGTTCGGTTGCTCGCCAAGCTGACCTGACGCCTTCGCTGAGGGCAAGGCCGACATTGCCTCGTTCAGGCTCATCGCCAGCACCGGCATACTCATCACCAGCGCCAACAAAAGGCCGCCCATTCTGATACTCATACGCATGTCATTCCCCCGGATCGTTAGAACAACCCACTCGATTCACTGAAAAGCTCATCGAGCTCCTTATCGACCCTGACGTAGATCTCATGCTGGATCTTGACGTTCAGGTTGATGTTGATTGGTTCACTGGGCGCTTCCAGCTTTACTGTAGGTGTGCAACCCGCCATGAACACCACAGCCATTGCCGCTATCGGAAACAATCGCCAACGCATGAGGCTCTCCTCTACTGGGTCAGCGCCGCTGCAGCAGCCGCTCCTGAACCCGTTTCTGAATGATATCGCTGACCTGTCCGCTCAGTTGAAGGCTGGCCAGCAGCGCCGGGATATCTTCTTCCAGACGTACATTGAGGTGCACCGGACGGCCCTGCTGCAGCGCCGGATTATGACCCTCAAGACGCAAACCGAGTACGAGTATGCCGTCCTCGGCATAATCAAGATCACTCGCGAGCACACTGTACCGGAAATCATCGAGCGCCAGCACCAGTTCTCGCATGCCGGGGTTAGTACCCAGCGCGGCCAGCTTGTCCGAGCGATACTGCAAGGTCCCGCCCGGCTTACGCGCACTGAGTGAACCCTTCTCGATAATCACACCATTGTCCGTCAGGACCACCGGCAACTGACCATCGATAATGCCCTGTCCACCAAGGCCTTCCGCCGGATAGGCCTCGAACAGTTTGCTCAGCTCGATGCCTTCCAGCCGCACCGTAAGGTTCTGCCGCGCCTGGGCAAAATCCAGAACGCCCGGCTGCAGCAGAAACCTCCCGCCAAGCAAGCCACTGGAGGCCTGTGTGATGTCCAGCTTGCCAGCCAGCATCTCGTCCAGCGTCGCGCGATAGCGTCCGGCAAAGCTGGCCGGGCCAATCGGTAGGCCGGGATTGATCGTCTGCAATTTAGTGTCGGCAGTTTCCAGGGTGAGCGTGTCGCCGATCAGTGCAACTCCCAGCGGCAAGTCCAGCCCGCTGAACTCGGTGCGGTCGTAGATGCCGCTGGCACCGGATAGATTGACCCGCCCAGTCAGCCGCTCAAGCCCTGGATTGCCAGTGAGATCAAAGTGGGCGGTCAGCTTGCCAGCGCTCAGATCAAGCAACGCGGGCCAGTCGGTCAACGTGAGCGCGAGAGGATTGGCTGCGCGCAGGAATATGTTTTCCGGTGTCAGGCTCGCGCGCCACCCGGCGTCGGGCGGCCAGGTCATATCCAGATCAAACTGCAGCCCACTCGCCGCAGCAGCTACCCCTTTCCAGTCCAGCCCCTTTTCGCCGTAACCCAGCTGGCCAACCAGGCTCCAGCCCTGCGGGCGTAATACGGCATGTTCCAGCCGGGAAGCGTCAAGGCGGATGGGCGCGTCGAGCCGCATCGCGCCCTCAGCGTCAAAAGGGATATCAAGCTCGAGTCCGGCCAGATCGAGTCGCGTGTCGGTTAATGACACGCCCGCGTCGACCAGCTGCAGTGCAGCCGAGGTCAGGTGCGCCGATTTACCCAGGGTGAGACTCAGACGCTGCTGATCGACCTGGCCTTCAAAGGACAGATCGGCTTGCAGATCCCGGAACTGGATACCCGCGTAGTCGATACGGCCACCTGTGAGTTGCAGACGGCCCTGCTGCACGTCAGCGTGCAATGCGGGGGCGTTGGTCAGACTCAGTTTGGTATCGAGCGTACCGGTCACCGGGCCATCCAGCGTTGCGTTGACTGTCAGCGGTAAGGCGGCACGCCAGCCTTCAGTGGAACCGGGTTCCGGTTCAATGATGACCTGCATGCCAACCGGGCGCACCTCGATAGGCAGGCTCGCCAAGGCCGGCAGACTCAGCCGTTCAACCTGCAGGCTGGCCGTGCCTTCATGGAGTAGCCAGGCGCCCTGATCACCCTGAAAATCGAACGTGGCGACGCCACTTACCGCGCCAACGTCCTCCACCTCCCATGGCTGAGACAGGCCTAATCGGCCGTCCAGCCGGACGGCGCCAGCCAACAGATCGGTCAACTCGACAGGTGTCATGCCAGGCTGCAGCGCCCACTGTGCCTTGAATTGCAAGCCAGTTGGCAGCGCCATAACTGGCAGCGTTCCCGGCTCCAACCAGGGCTCGATGAACACGAACAACCAGTTCGCATCCGGCCAGCTGGGCATGCTCAGATTGCCTTGCCACTGCGGGGAATCCACTGCGCCGCGCCAGTCGGCAACCATATCCAACGCGGGCTGATCCGACAGGGCAAGGCTACCGGTCAGCGCAAGGACTTCGGCGTCATCGTGCAGCGCGACGTCCAACGTCAGGCTATCTGCCCCGCTCAGCAGTGATAGCTGCGCGGCGAGTGAATTCGCTGAGCTGGCATCACGCTGTGCATTGAATGATCCGCTGAGCTCACAGGTCTCCTGCTGACAGGGCGTGCGCAGACTCAGATCCCGAATCGCGGCCTTGGCGGGAAACCAGTGCGGCACGTGCAGCCAATCCCGCGGGTCCAGCGGCTGCGGCGACTGATCCACCGAGGCGGGTGCCGGCGAGCCCGGGTTCGGATCCAGCATGGGGTCTTCGATGGCCATCCCCGGCGTCGGGCGCCAGTCCAGATCCAGATCACGGATATCGATCAGTTCCAGACGCGGCCCCGCATTCCACACCAGCTTGACCTGAACGCCCCAGGCGGCAAATCCCAGTTTGCCCTGATCGCCGACATACCGGCCGCTGATCTCGTCGACGCTCAACTGCCAGTCTGACCAGCTCACGCCTCGCCAATCGAGCTGTTCGACACCAGCGTCCCGCAGCGATCGCTGCGCTGATTGCACCGCGAAAATACCGGCGAGCATTATCAGCGCAAGCACAACGATCAGGATCCGGAACGCGGTCCGCATCAGCAATCTCCTCAAAGGTCTGTTCTCAGGTTAGCATGGTGCCGGACATCACACGCTTGGGCATGGAGCTGATACATGGACGCATTGGCGCGGTTGAACCGCCCGCGACGCCACAGAGGATTGTGCCGCACCCTGGCACTGATATGCCTGCTGCTCTGGATAGCCCTCGCGCTGTATCAGGCATTGCGGCCGCTGCCGCCCGGTATGTCGGTCACTGGCCCATTGCGCCCGGCAGACGATCTGGCCCTGCTGACTGATCAGACCTACCGCTCCGCCGATGGCGAGCCGGCCAGCGAGCAGCAGATATTCGATGAAGTATTCAGACTGATCGGCCAGGCGCGCAAGCTTATCGTGATCGACATGTTTCTGTTCAATGAGTTCGCCGCCGAGAACAGTTACCGGCCGCTGACCGCGCAAATGACCGAAGCGCTGATTGCCGCGCGGCAGGCACAGCCGAACATCGAAATAGTGCTGATCACCGACCCCTTCAACCATCTTTATGGCGGACTGCGCTCAGCACATTTCGAGCGGCTGGCCGAATCCGGCGTTCAGGTGGTATATACCGATGTTAGCCGGCTTCCCGCCTCGAACCCGGTATGGTCAGGGGTGTGGATGCTGTGTTGCAGCTGGGTCGGCAACAATCCGGACGGCGGCTGGCTGCCCAATCCGGTAGCCGACAAGGACGTCACACTGCGCTCCTATCTGCACCTGCTCAACTTTCGCGCTAACCACCGCAAGACGCTGGTGGTGGATCAAGGCGATGATTGGGTTGGCCTGGTCACCTCGGGCAACCCCCAGGATGCGAGCAGCCGCCATAGCAACAACGCCCTCCGCTTCAGCGGCGCCGCCGCGCTGGATCTGCTGCAGACAGAACGCGCGGTATTGGCAATGTCCGGCGCCGCCACAGGCGCTGACTGGCCGCAGCCACCAGAGCCGAGGACCGAATCTGCCGACCCAGCGATACAGATACTGACCGAGGGTGCCATTCGCGACGCGTTATTGGAAATGATCGACTCATCGGCACGTGGCGACCGCCTGGATATGGAAGTGTTCTATCTATCCCACCGCCCGGTAATCAACGCGCTGATCCGCGCCCATGAACGCGGCGTAACAATCAGAGCGGTGCTGGACCCCAACCGTGACGCCTTCGGCCGCGAAAAGAACGGCATCCCCAACCGCCAGGCCGCCTGGGATCTGCACAAAGCCGGCATCGACCTGCGCTGGTGTTTCACCCAAGGCGAACAATGTCACCGCAAGTGGATCCGACTGGAACGGGCCGATGGCCGCGCCGAACTGATCAGCGGCTCAGCCAACTTCACCCGGCGCAACCTTGACGATCTCAACCTGGAAACCAGTGTGCGGATAGTCGCTACCCAGCATCCGATACTGGACAGCAGCCGCGAGTCATTTGAAAGGGTATGGTCCAACGCAGAAGGCGCAACCTACAGCCTGCCCTACGAGGATTTTGCCGATCACTCGTGGGCTCGCTACGGGTTGTATCGGTTGATGGAAGCGACAGGGATGTCGACGTTCTAAGGATAGCGGGGCGGCCGACAAACGAGCCCCGCTTGAGCTGTTCAGCTCTGAATATAAGCGACCTGGGTGTGCGTGTACTCGTACAGGCCATGCTTTCCGTCAGCACCGCCGATACCTGAACGCCGCACTCCTGCATGGAAGCCCTGGATAGCCTCGAAGCTCTCCCGGTTGACATAGGTCTCGCCAAACTTCAGACGGGACACAGCACCCATGGCCGAGTTGAGGTCATTGGTGAAGATGGAGGAGGTCAACCCGTACTCGCTTTCATTGGCCAAGGCAATGGCCTGATCCAGATCATCCACTGGCTCGACCATTAGCATCGGTCCGAAGATCTCCCGCTTGAGTACTTCCATATCTGCGTTGACATTGGTCAGCACTGTGGGCTCGAAGAAGCAGCCGGCCCCTGCATCGTAGCCTTTCCCGCCGGTCAGAATTTCTGCCCCTTTGCTGCGTGCATCGGTCACCTGGGCGGACAGCCTGTCTACCGCGGCGCGGTTGATCAGCGACCCCATGTCGACGTTGTCGGCCATCGGATCGCCCATGCGGATGGTGCCGAAGTCCGTTTGCAAGCGCTCGCAGAACTCCTCATATACCTGCCGCTGTACGTAAATCCGCTCGGAGCAGTTGCAGGCCTGGCCGCTGTTCATGGTCTTGGCCCAGCGCAGAGCTGCCACTGCGATATCCAGATTGGCGTCGGCCAGTATGATCGACGGCGCCTTTCCGCCCAGCTCCAGGCTGACCTTGGTGATGTTCTGCGCCGCACCTGCCATGATCGCCGAACCCGCCGCCGAGCTGCCGGTGAAGCTGATCATGTCCACATCCGGACTAGTTACCAGCTGCTGGCCAACCGTGTTGCCCGCGCCGATGACCAGGTTGAATACTCCCGGGGGCAACTCGGCCTGCTCGACCAGACGGGCGAATTCATAGGCGCAGAAAGGTGTTTCCTCGCTGGGCTTAATGACAATGGTGTTTCCGGTGAGCAGTGCCGGCGCCACCTTGCGCACGATCATGAAGAAGGGGAAGTTCCACGGCAGGATGCCGGCCACCACCCCTAGCGGGCGGCGGAACAGGAACATGTTTTCCCCCGGCCGGTCGCTGCTGATGATCTCGCCCTCGATGCGGCGACCCCACTCGGCGTAGTAGTCCAGATACTCGGCCGCCAGCCCGACCTCCATCTGAGCCAGCGCCAATACTTTGCCTTGTTCCTGGGCGATGATCTGGGCAATTCGCGGCGCCGCTTCGCGGATACCGGCAGCGATGCGGCGTAAATATTGTGCCCTGGCGTTCGCCGGCTGCGCGGCCCAGGCATCCTGTGCCGCCCGCGCAGCTCCAATGGCCGCTGCGGTGAGCTCGCTGCCAGCATCCAACACCCCGCCTAGGCTCTGCTCGGTAGCCGGATTGATCACGTCGATAAGACTGCCGCGGCCCTCGACAAACTGGCCGTCGATATAATGTTGAAAGTGCAATGAACTGGTCATGAATAGGCTCCTGAGCGCTGTGCGCCAGTGAATGCGGACGCAGCCCGATGGACTGGCTGCGAATCAAGATGAGTAAGAGCGCTGCGGTCGAGATCATCGATATGCGGTACCCCGACCAACCCCAAGGTGCGCTCGGTTTCGCGCCGTAGCAGTTCGAGCATGCGTGCCACGCCCGGCTGCCCGTAGGCGGATAGTGCATACAGATAGGGACGCCCCACCAGACAGGCGCGAGCACCAAGGGCCAGCGCCTTGACGATATGGCTGCCGCGGCGTATCCCGCCATCAAGCACCACCTCCAGGCGACCGTCGACTGCATCGACAATATCGGCGAGCAGATCCAGTGCCGCCGGGCTTCCGTCGAGCTGCCGGCCGCCGTGATTGGAAACGACGATTCCGGTCACACCCGCCGTCACCGCATCCCGCGCATCGGCGACCGACTGCAGCCCCTTGATGATGAAGGGCCGCCCCCAGTACTGCTGCAACTGCTCGACCCGCGCCCAGGTAATGTTCTGTTCCATTTTAGTGGCGAAATAGCTGGTCAGCGTGCCCAGCGAGTTGGAGCCATCCGGCGTCGGCACGTTGGGCAGGGTAATCCCACCGTGCGCCAGATATCGCATACCCCATACCGGCTTTTGCACGAAGGACAAGATATTCCGCCGATTAAGCTTCGGCGGCACCGTCAGACCGAAGCGCAGATCGCGCTCACGGTTTCCCGCCACGGCGCAGTCTACCGTCAGGCAGATCGCGTCGTAGCCAGCCCTCTTGCAGCGGTCGATGATGGCCCGGTTCAGGCCATCATCGTTTAGCAGGTAGAGCTGGAAGATCTTCGGCCCGGTAGCGCAGTCCGCCACCTCTTCCAGGCTGGTGGTGGCCATGGTCGACAGCATGTATCCTGCGCCCAGCCGCGCCGCCTCCTGGGCCACTGCCCGTTCGCCAGAGGGGTGAAACAGCCGGGTCATGCCGGTGGGCGCCATGAACACCGGCCAGTCCAGATCACAGCCGAAAACCCGCCGGCGCATGTCTATCTGGCGGATATCCCGCAACTGACGCGGCACCAGCTGATGGCGCTCGAAGGCCTGGGTGTTGGCGCGGACCGTCAGTTCATCATCGGCGCCCCCTTCGATATAGTGGTACAGCGAGCCGGGCAGCCGGCTCCGGGCGACCCGGGCGAAGTCTTGCGAATTGAAACAATCATGCAAACGAGTCATGGCGCGATTCCGTGTGACAGGTCGGCTCAGCGGGCCTTGAAACGCACCTGCAGATTATGCGGGCCGCGCGCGAAATAGGAATCCAGCCAGACGACGTCTTCAGCTTCAGCTATCGGGTCGACTGTCTCCAGGCGCGAGAAGACCACTTCAAGCGCGACCCGGGCTTCCATCCGTGCGAGGAAGCTGCCCAGACAGAAGTGCGGCCCCTGACCAAATGACATCATCGCCACTTCGGGCTTGCGGTCGATATCGAAGACATTCGCGTCTGAGAACTTGGTCTCATCCCGGTTGGCCGACCCCAGCAGCGGCATCACCGCCTTGCCCTTGGGAATCTTGACGCCGCATAGCTCGGTATCCTCGACGGTGTGTCGGAACAGCATCTGCACCACCGGGTTGAACCGTAGCGTTTCTTCCAGCAGCTGCGGAATTAGACTGTGATCGGCGCGCACCCGGGCGTAGACCTCAGGGTGACGACGCAACTCGACCATGGTGCACCCCAGCAGATTGGTGGTGGTTTCTACGCCGCCAATCAGCAGCAGGGTCGCCATCTGCAGCACCTCCAGGCGGGTCATCGTCTCGCCATTGACCTCGGCGTTGATGAAGGTGGAGATCAGATCGTCCTGGGGGTTCTGCTTGCGCTCGTCGTAGAGGTCCTCAAAGAAACGACGCAATTGGTCGGAGTGCGCCCGAATCTCGGCCAGACGCTCGGGACCATAGGCGTGGCGGTTGGCCGCTGCCAGCAGATCGTCAACCCAGACCTTGAATTCAGCGCGGCGAGCGGTGGGCACACCCAGCACTTCGCTGATCACCGTCACCGGATACAGCGCAGTGAATTCCCAGACCCAGTCGAACTCCCCTTCCTTACCGTGCTTGGCAATCAACCCCTCCACCAGCTCAGTGGCGATCGCGCGGGCCCGCTCTTCCAGCGCCGCAACTTTAGTGGGCATGAACGCCTTGTTGGCCAGCTTGCGCAGGTGCACGTGATTCGGTGGATCCATGGAAATCATCGGAGCAACTTCGGGTACCGGGTCATACTCCCCCAGCAGCTCCGGCCAGAAGAATTGCGAACTGAACAGCTTATGGTCCTTGAGTACCTTGTCGACGCCTTCATAACTGGCCACCGCATAGGCGTCCATCTGCGGCAGATACATCACCGGCTCGTTCGCGCGCATTTTCGCATAGTAGGGATAGGGGTTCTGTTTCACCTGCTCGTTCAGGGGGTCGTACTGATCAGGCAGGCTAGTGGCGACGGCATTGGATACAGACATAACGGCTCCCTCAGTTCTTGTTCTAGATATTTGAGTAGTGCCCAGGCTATGCATATCCGGACACTCGGGTTCAACGTGGCCCTAACGCTAGACCCCGGCCGCATCGCCCTCAATGACATATCGTGACAGCGAGGCACCCCCCGTGCCATTCGCTGGAATCGGCGCCTGGCAAATCTGTGGGGGGACATGATTGGCGCGAATGGTTCAGGCGTGACCTGAAAAGCGCTGGGCCATGCCCGGGCCGGGCGCTATAACACCAGGACGGTGACATAACGCTAAAAACAATTATCTGGAGTGTCTTATGTACGGTCTCTATTCAAAGCAATTGGGTGAGAACCATCTCGATGCACAGCAACGCAAATACCTGCAGCAGCTGCGTGTCGGTTCAGCCCTGAACATTGAAGGCGCTGGCGGCATGGCGGGCGGCAATACCCGCAAGAATTTTGCCAGCGGCAGTGCCTGGTTATCCGGTTTCTTTGATATGGGTGCCCAGAACATCGTCGACATGTATGCCGATGAATTTGTCTGGGAAGACATGGAGTTCGACCTGACGATCACTGACAAGGAAGAACTATTCAAGTTCTTTACCGTATTCGATGATGCCGGTCCGGATTCTCCGCATGGTGTTCATGTCTTCAACCTAATCAGCTATGACGGTCATCAGGTGTCGCCTTCCCACGCTACCATTTGCCCCGAAGGCGTGCCCGAGGGGTGGGACGAGGCTGAGTATCAGCGCCTGGCAGGGCCGATCAAGATCGGAAGCGACTTCGAATACGACGAATGGGGCTATATGCAGTGGGTATGGCGAGCCCAGCA
Organism: Pseudomonas saliphila; assembly: GCF_008638345.1. GTDB lineage: Bacteria > Pseudomonadota > Gammaproteobacteria > Pseudomonadales > Pseudomonadaceae > Halopseudomonas > Halopseudomonas saliphila. The sequence continues at coordinate 99,976 of NZ_VTVA01000009.1, forward strand.
TAATTCCGACTTCTTCGGCATCCCGGCCGCCGGCAAGACTACGTTCACGCGTGGCACTTCAACCCAGTTCTATCGCAACGGCAAGATCGTACGCTGCCGCACGCACTGGAACTTCCGTGAGTTCGCCATACAACTGGGCGTCGTACCACGCGTCTGAACGCAGCGAGGCAGATAGCCCATGCAATATTCCATTCTTGGCCGTAGCGGCCTGCGGGTGTCCAGGCTTAGCCTGGGCACCATGACCTTTGGCCCGGGCGCGGAGTGGTCGCGCTCGGAAGCCGAAAGTCGGGCGGTGTTCGACACCTATGTCGAAGCCGGCGGCAATTTCATCGATACCGCCAATATGTACACCGGCGGCGAGAGTGAACGCATCGTCGGTCGGCTGGTTGCAGCCGACCGCGAGCGTTTCGTCATCAGCACCAAATACACCAATGCGTTGCCGGGCAGGTCAGATCCCAATGCCGCCGGCATGCATCGCAAAAGCCTGACTCAGTCGCTGGATGCCAGTCTCCAGCGGTTGGGCGTGGATTACATTGATCTGTACATGGTCCACTGGTGGGACTTCACCACCCCGGTGGAGGAGGTGCACCGCGCGCTGGATGACGCCATCAGCGCCGGCAAGATCCTGCATGTCGGGCTCTCCGATGTGCCAGCCTGGGTGGTGTCCCGGGCTCAGGCGTTCCATGAATTGCGCGGGTTGTGCCCGATCAGCTGCATGCAGCTGGAATACAGCCTGGTGCAACGCTCCATCGAACGGGAACATCTGCCGCTGGCGCAGGCCTACGACATCGGCGTCACGGCCTGGTCCCCACTGGCCGGCGGCATACTCAGCGGCAAGTACACCCGTAAGGCGCAATCAGGTGGCCCCAGACGGGTCGACTCGATGCAACTACAGGCGCTGGATGATCGTAACCGGGGCATTGCCAAGGCCCTGGATCAGGTAGCTGATCGTCTGGGTGTGACCTCATCCCAGGCGGCCCTGGCCTGGGTCATGTCACGCGGAGTCATACCCATTGTCGGCGCTACCCGTGCAGAGCAGATGCGCGAAAACCTCGCCGCTTGCTCGGCTCAGCTGGATGCACAGTCGCTAGCGGAACTGGACAAGATCAGCGACTTCGACAAGGGCCATCCGTACAACATGCTCGACTGGGAGATGCCAGTCAGCCTTGGCTATGGCGGCATGTTCGATCAGATCGACATACCCCGCTTCCCTGGCCGCCGTCCGTAACAACAATGAATGAGGAGAGCACCATGAGCACAGCAGACGCTGAACTGATCGCAAGTAGTCTGGTTTTTCATAAAGTTGGCTCTGCCGAAGCCCTGCGCAACGGCGAGCCTATTGGCGCAAAGGTAGGAGACCAGGCCGTTGCGGTGTTTCTGGTGGATGATGACATCATCGCCACCGAGGGCATCTGCCCCCACGCCACGGGCCCTCTGCACGAGGGCGAAGTCGAGGGCCGGGTTCTGACCTGCCCCTGGCACGGCTGGAGTTTCGATCTGGATAGTGGCGTCTGTGTGGACGACCCATGCCTGCACCTGAAACGCTTCCCGGTCCAGGTCAAGGGCGATGACATCCTAGTCGGACTTTAGGCCGATCAAAGCAATCCCAGGGCGCCTACGGGCGCTCTTTTTTGTCCGGAAAAACAGGCCTGTCGCCTGTCCCGATACACTTTTCCTTCCTTAGAAATGACAAGGCCGACACCGCTATAACGGTGCCGGCCCTGTGCGGCTTGCCTTGACGGTCAGCTGGCTCGGGCCAGTGGCTGGTGCGACCGCGTCTGCTCCTCACGCACCTGCGAATGGAGCGGCTGCTGCACCTCTGCCGTCTTGCGATCCGGCATCAGGAAGGTCATCAGACTCGGTACGATGATCAGCGCGCCCAGCATGTTCCAAAGGAACATGAACGCAAGCAGTATGCCCATGTCTGCCTGGAACTTGATCGGTGACCAAGCCCAGGTGATGACCGCCGCCGACAGGGTGATGCCGATCAACGCCACCACCTTACCGGTGGAGCCCAGTGCAGCCAGATAGGCTTCACGTACAGAGTATCCGCGGCGGTAGAAGACCAGATGCATGGTCAGCAGGTAGAGTGCGTAATCCACGCCAATACCCACACCCAGTGCGACCACCGGCAAGGTAGCCACCTTTACGCCAATGCCCAGGATAACCATTAAGGCTTCGCAGAAGATGGTCGTCACCACCAGTGGAATGACCGCCGAAACCACCGCGCGCCAGCTGCGGAAGGTGATGAAGCACAATAGAATCACCGATGCATATACATACAGCAGCATGGTGACGTTGGCTTTCTTCACCGCAATGTTGGTCGCCGCCTCGATACCCGAGGAGCCGGCTGCCAGGAGGAATTGCCGTTCAGGCGTATTGTGTTCGGCTGCGAACGCCTCGACTGCCTCTACCAGCCCGGTCAGGGTCTCTGCTTTGTGGTCGGACAGAAAAGCGACGACCGGTGCTACCGATCTACCGTCGTTGAACATTTCCGGGTTGGAGTCGTAAACGGTATTGAGCGCATCCTGTATGACAAAGGGATCACGGTTGATGGTCTCCCATTTTAGCGACCCTTCGAATCCCGCTGATGTGTAGCGCCGGGCCAGACTGGCTGCAGATACTGTGGTCTGCACACCAGGCAGTTCCCTCAATATCTGCTCCAGACGCTCCATTTCCCACAGGGTTTCATAATTAATGAGGCCTTGGGGCGGAGTGGAGACAATTACCGCGAACTGGTCGCTGGACAGCTGGTAATGACTGGTGATGTACGCGTTGTCCCGGTTGTACTCCGAGTCGGCACGCAGCTCAGGTGCGCCCGGGTCCAGGTCGCCAATCTGGATATTCAGGCTGACGGCAAACGCGCCCGCCGTAAAGATGGCAGTGAAGATCAGCACACCCGCTGCCCTACGACGGTCCGTGAAGCCACCGAACCAGCGGATCACCGGATGTATTTTCTGCTCTCCATCGGCATCGATGTTCCTGCTCTTGCGGACTCCGGTATACGACAGCAGTACCGGCAACAGAATAAGGTTGGTAAAAATCAGCACACCGACCCCGATACTCGCCGCAGCCGCCAGCCCGCGGATGACCGGGATATCGATCACTGCCAATACCGCGAAACCGACTGCGTTGGCCAGCAGCGCAGTAAGTCCCGCAAGAAACAGGCGGCGGAACGTATAACGAGCGGCAACATATTTATGCGTGCCACGGGCGATATCCTGAGTTACCCCATTCATTTTCTGGGAGCCGTGGGACACGCCAATGGCAAAAATCAGAAAGGGCACCAGAATGGAATAGGGGTCCAGGGCAAACCCCGCGATCTGCATCACACCGAGCTGCCAGACTACCGCCACTGCCGAGCAGCCAGTCACCAGAAGGGTGCTGCGCCAGCAGCCTGTGTACAGCCTGATGATCGCCACTGTTATCAGCGCTGCCAACAGGAAATAGTTCAACACCTGCCCCAGGCCGCGGATCAGGTCACCTACGAGCTGCGCAAAGCCGATCACATGGATGGTCACGCCCTGCTCCTCAAAGCGCTTGAGGCCCTCGATCTGATCGCGGAACGCCCGGTAATCGAGCGTGTCGCCGGTAGTGGGATCACTATCCACCAATGGCACGAACAGCATGCTTGAACGATGGTCGTTGCTTACCAGCGAGCCGGCAATCCCAGCACGGCCGATATTGCGTCGCAGCTTTTCGATGCTCTGCTCCGAGCCGTCAAAACTGTCCGGCATAACCGAACCGCCCTGATAACCATCAGCGGTAATCTCGGTCCAGCGCACCACGGGCATCCACAGGGATTTCATGAAGGATCTGTCCACTCCGGGGATCAGAAACACCTCATCGTTGATCTCCCGCAGTGTATTGAGATATTCCGCGTCATAGATGTCGCCGTCCTTATTGCTGACCACGATGCGCACGGAATTGCCCAGGCCCTTGAGCTCGCCGGCATGTTCCATGTAGTTGCGAATGAACTCGTGGGACTGCGGCATCATGTCTTCGAAACTCACCTTCATTGGCAAGCGGACCGCAAAGAAGCTCAGCGCCAAAGTAATGAACAGGCACAACGTCATCAGCAGGGTTCGGTGGTTGAACACCAGCCGTTCAATAAGACCACCAGTACTTCTGTCAAACTCGCTCGGGTTGGATATGACTGGCATATCCGGATTTTTTATAATTTGTTTCATCTGCTTAATCCCGGATCGGTTGATTAACTATCTGCGGACAGACAACGTCTGCACGGCCTCGGACCGGATTCCTTCCAGGCTGGTTATCAGCAATCTCTTTCCGTCCAGTGAAATCACTCCGGTATAACGCGCATAGCCCTTGCCTGACTTAAGCTGCAGGACATCTGTAGCCGCGTTGCCAAACAGCATGTCGCCGCGGGCATTGACCAGAACGAAATCACCCTCGTCCGACAACGTGGCGCCCGCTGTCAGCGAAATGCTGGAGGGACCCTCCAAAGGCATCCAGTTGAGACCTTCATCATCGCTGCGATAGGCCGCGCCGCTTAGACCGTATGCGATGATGCTATCGCCCACGCCAAGCAAGCCGAAAAAGCTCCCGTCATATCCGGTTTCGATTTTTTCAAAGCGCTGTGTCTGTGGCTCCAGCTTGAACACAACGCCACGTTCAGCGGCGATGTATACGGCATCGCCTACGCCCTGAATGGCGTTCAGATTCAACAGCTCTTCATTATCTATGCGATGCAGCCACGGCTCCCAGGTCTCTCCGCCATCGCTGGTGACAGCCAGAGTGCCAAACGATCCGACAACAAAACCGCGCTCAGCATCAGCGAACCACACGTCCAGCAAGGGTAGTGCCGGCCCTGCGGCATAGTTCAAGGAGATGGCCGACTGTGCTGCCTCCAGAGCCTCTGGCTCGATCTGCAGGCCTGCGTAATGTTCAGTGAAGCGTTCGCCGGCAAGCCGGCCATCCAGCTGCTTCTCCCAACTGACTCCGGCATCCTTGCTATGCAGGATCACGCCGTCATGACCCACTATCCAGCCTTTCTCGGGGGTTGGAAAATGCAGCGCGAGCAGATCGCTTTGCACCGGCGAAGGACTTTGCGTCCATTGATTGCCATCCGTGGACGTGGCGATCAACCCTTGGGCGCCTACCGCCACCATTATTTCGCCGGCCTTAGCTACAGCCTGTGTCGGGCGCTCTGCCAGGCGCGTAATCTCGTGGGCAGGCCAGTCAAGCGGGTCGCGAAACTCGGCATGGGTGTATAAGGAAAGAGGCATCAACATCAGCAGCATCAAAAACTGTGCAGGCTTAGGTCTTGCACTCAGATATACGCGATGAAAAACAGTGCTCATTGTCATCTCCTGCCAGCTTGCAATTCGGATCCACATGATCTGCATACCAGAACCTCCGATCCGAAAAGGGTGGGGGGCAAAAGCCAGGCTTCTGCCCCATTCTCGGTCAGCGCACACTGGCTCCGGACATTGCTCTTGGTGACAGCCTCAGCACCAATCCTTCACTATCGCTGTAGCCCCGCAAGTAGTTACCAGGCTCTTCGGCTCCGACGTTGATCAGTACGTAATTACCTTTGATCAAGTCGTTGGCAACAAAAGAGTTATTGATCATGCCGCCGGTATCGTAGGCAGGAAAATTGTACAAATCCTGCACTTTCCATAGCGCGCCGCTGTTGTCATAGGACTCCGTCTGCACCAGACACCAGCAGTCCTCTTCAATAAGGAATACCCGCTTACTGTAAGCGTGCCGGGCGCCATCCTTGCGGTCTGCTTCAACTACCCATATGCGACGCTTCTCCCAGCGCAACACATCCGGGTTAACGTGATTGTCCGCAAGAACTTTTTCGGAACTTAGCTGCTGACCAAAAACGTTGTACGGAACGATCATTTCTTTCTTACCCACCAGCTTGAAATCAAACCTGTCCATACGACCAGTGAAGCCCCACGGCTCATCCCAGAACAGCACGCCGGCGTAGGCGGTCATGGGAATGTCGTAGGCAAATTCGGGCGCCTTGCGCACGCGGCGCTGCCCGGGGGTATAGATCCAGATGGGCGCAGGCGCGGCTGAATCAGGCGTGTAATAGTTCAGGAACTGAGTACCGGCCGAGGTAGGAGGAGAGTAAAGAAGGGTATTGAAACCAAACACCGCATCGTAAGTATCTTCACGGAGTTCACCGGTTTTTTCTGACCAGGGATGCAGGTAAGAAGCATCGTTACCCGGCAACGGATTGCGCGCCCCGCCGTGATCGACGAGCCAGCTCTTGCTGCGGAACTGCGTTACAGCCGGGGCGAAACGGAAGAGGTGATTCCACATCGCCTCATAGCCTGTCTTCGGAACCGGGAAGGGAATGCCCTGAAAGGGCTTGCCGTCGTCAGCTGCGCCTTCAACCTTGTCACCTTCTACGGCTCCGGCGAGCTTGGCGGTAGTGGCATTCTTCACAGTGTTGTCCAGGAACCACTCCGGATATCCCATACTACGGCGAGTTGGGTAGACGTCCAGCCGATAGCTTGGAAAACGCTCCAGCATTGCCTTGGTGCCCGCGCCTAGCTGGTCCTCATACTCCGCCAGGTTTTCCGAAGTAATGCTATATAGCTTCTCATCGCCAGCGAATGGGTCATCGTAGATATCCGGATTGGCCTTCTGCTGGCCGATCAGCCCCCCCTCATAAGCAGGAATGGAGCCATCGGCATTGGCCTTCTGCTCAGCGCCAAAACGGGTCAGGCTCTGGCCGAGCTGCTCCGCTTCTTCTGCAGCCACTGCCGCATAGCCGGTGCTACTCGCCAGAACAGTGATGGCGATTGCCAGCGCGGAGTGGTAGAACGCATTGATCTTGTTGTTTTTCATAATCATATCCTCAGACTGTCCGTAGAGCTCAAAACGAAGTTTTGTACATCAACGCAACCCAACCTTTATCATTCAAAGCAACCGGGCCATTACCGCCAAAGCCGGAGTAGGATTCCCCCAACCCAGGCACCGTTGTCTTGGGACTTGTCTTCCAGTTGTAACCGTTGTATTGCAGCGTCACGGTATGCTTCTGTTGATAAGTCCCCTTGATGCCTATCGAATAGATCTGCGTGTCTTCGGCATAAAAGGCGCCAGCAGCGTAGGCAGGGTTACCGGAGATACCGTAAGTCAACGAAACCGGCATGCTCATATCCAGTCCCGGCGCTACCTGCATCCACTGCGGTTCGAACAGCAGGGCAATAGCCAGTGAATTGCGGGTCGCACAACCATCCCACTTGTCGCCAGATTGAGTGCCGTCTACGCTGTCAACACAACTGCCGTAACCCTCACCATTGAAGAACTGTTCGTTCTCGGTTACTCGATCGAGGTGGGTGTAGGACAGCTCGGCCAGCAAAATACCGGTATCCCAGAGAGCATTCTGCTGCAGGCTCATCAGACCGTTTGCGATGACGTTGATCACATTGCCCCGGGCGCCCTCGCGGTAGGCTACCCCGGGTTGGCCATTGGAAAAGGCGCTGTTCAAGGCAGTGTCAGTACGGTAGGAAATTTCGAGGCCCGTACTCAAAGTCCCAAACGTACGTTCATAGCTCAGGCCATAGAGCTTGACCTTGTCGGCATAATTGAGGTGTACCTCCCCACCTCCGCCGGCATAGATACTACCGCCTGGCCACGGCTGAACCTCATCGAACTGGCGATAGTAGAAGCCCAGATCGCCCTTGGCCCAATCCGGCGCCCAGTCCACCTTGATACCAAAATTGTCGTTGATATCGTCGGGCTCGTATTCATTGCCGGCCGAGACGGGACCGCCAAACATGCCAGCCACTGCGCCGCCGCTAGTGGGCCCGCTGTAGAGAATGTCAAAAGGCGCGAGATATGTGCCCCCTTCTGGAAAACGGTTGGCACGAAACTCCAGGAAATACTGTGCAGAGACCGACAGCGTATCGGTCAGGTCAGCCGTCGCCATAAGCTGGGTACGGGGAAGAAACAGCTCCTTTACCTCGGAGCCGGGCTGCGTAAAGGCCTTAAGGAAATCGATCGGATGCTGCGAATAACCGATATTGGAGAAACCGAAGAACAGTGCGTTCCCCCATTGCTGCGTGAACCGGCCGGCACGTAGATAAACCGGAACATCCCCTACTTCCGTGTTGTGAAAGACGAAAGCGTCGAGTATCTCGCCACCCTGGATGTGGTAACGCTCGGTCTTGCTCGAGTAATTACCGCTCGGGTAGCTGAGAATCGCATCGAAGTTGGGGTTCGGGTTGGTTTCGACATCATCGTCGTAGGCGAAATCCTTCCAGACCGAGCCCGATAACCGGAACCCGGTGCGGCCTTTGTAGACGCCCTGAAGCTCGCTAAGCGCCTGGAACCGGTTGGTGACCATGTCACCCTGGTCGAATTTGTAGTTGCTCGAGGCGTAGAACGGATGGTTGCCGATACCGTCATCCCTGTCCTGGGCGCGCCAACCAGCAGTGTATTGCACAGTAGTATCCAGACTGACATTCCAGTCCGGATGAGCGTGGATCTGAAACGCATGGGCTTGAGGTATAACGCTCGCCGCGAGTATGGCCACTGGCAAAAGTTTTAATGGCGGTAGAGCCAGGTTTCTTATCATCTTTCGCATGACACACCTTCTTGGATTTATTATGAGGTTACTGTCGTAGAGCCCATATCGATAACGGGCTGTTGAATGCTCCATGGCACTTGCTTTACATAGATTCTTTCACGGGCGACTCCTCTTCAGGTATCTGGCGAGCAGGGATAAAGTCACCCTCTTTCCCAGCTGCAGGATCATTGAAGGTAGCTACCAACCCTGAATGCGATAACCGTACTAGCCGACAACCACTACCGACTCATACTGCATCTAATAATATGCATATTATTTGCTCTCCCACCCATCAAACTGAGACTCTTGAAACACTCGAAACAGCTATCACATTAATTTTCTTAGGACACCTGCTCAATGGCTTTACGCGCCACAGGAAAGCAAGCCATGCCAATTGCACATGAAGTCGCCTCATACTTAACAAATTGAGGAAAATGCAATATTCGTCATATAAGTAGCCTCAGGCTGATAATTCGAATTTCCGCTGGTGCGCCATCCAGTAGCCCTGTAGCGTCCAGCACAGAACCCGAAATTCAAACGTCTTGGTTAGAATTGAAGCTTGGCTGGGGCTGGCAGCCCAAGCTGCTGCAAAAGCGCAGCCGTGTCCCACAAGCTTCTTTCCAGGATGATTTTCTGGTCACGGAATTTATGAATGGTAATTCCCGTTACCTTAGTGACTTTACCGGCGGCAGGAAGCCCAAGAAAATCAGACTTATGCTCGATTTCCCAAGTCCACTCGAGTGCGCCTCCATTTTCATCTCCATGATAGCGGCTGGCGTTAAAATAGTGCAAAGAGGCATCGGGGCTTCTATTCTCAAAGGTTCCGAAAAGCTCTCGCAACTTATTTTTGTCATTTACTATACGCACACCCAGGTTCATATCTTCGTATTCAAAATCGTTCGGGTAATGAGCCATCAGCGCTTCGAGATTGTCATCAAATAGTTCCAACCAAGACTGTTCCCATTCGATATTCATAATTATCCTCCAAAGCCATTATTAGCAAAGTAAACCCCGAAATTACTTACCGGGTTCGCCAGTAGCTTGTCCGGTCTGGTTGGCGTCTGGAGTTAATCCAGCGCCTTATTTCAAGGCTTCCAATAGAACGTTGCCCATGCTGAAAACCATTGCTTTACATAGGTTCCTTCACCGGCGACTTCTCGACAGGTATCTGGCGTACAGGGATAAAGGTGCCCACCTTTCCGGCTGCAGGATCGTTGAAAGTGGCCAACAAGTCCGGCTCCAGCCCCCTGACTTTCTCGACATTGGCTTCCTTCACATGACCAAAGCCGCGAATCTGTGTGGGCAGTGATGCGATCTGCACTGCAATGGCATGATTGGCCGGAGTCAGCCGAGCGCTCAGATCTACCAGGCGTTGTTCATACTGCTCAATCAGCTGACGCTCCATTTTCCGTTCGGCCGTATGGCCAAAGGGGTCCAGAAGCGTGCCGCGCAGCCCTTTGAAGCGGGCCAGCACCGAAAATACACGACCAACCCAGGGACCAAATTCGCGTTTCTGGAGATGACCCGTTTCCGGATCCCGCTTGGAAAACAGCGGCGGCGCCAGGTTGTAGCGGTAATGCGCGCCATCAGCGAAGGTCTCTCGCAATGTGGCCTGGAATGCCGGATCGCTGTGCAACCGTGCGACTTCATATTCGTCCTTGTAACTCATCAACTTGGCAAAGTTGCGGGCTACGGCCACTGCGAGCGAATCGGTACCCGGCACTGCGCGCTGCTCGGCCTGGGCGACCTTTTCCACCAAATTGCGGTAGCGCTTGGCCCAGGCTGCATTCTGATATTTGGTCAGCAGTGCTACACGGTGGCTGACGATATCGTCCAGCGCGGTCAACGGCTTGAATTCGGTTTCGGGCAAACGGTTACTGGCGGCGCGAGTGATCCGCTCCGGGTCCACCGCTTGAAGACGCCCGAGCGCAAATGCTTCCTTGTTGAACTGGATGGCAACGCCATTTATCTCGACCGCGCGCTCGATAGCCTCTGGCGACACTGGCAGCAGCCCGAGTTGACTTGCATAGCCAACCAGAAACAGGTTGGCTGCGATGCTGTCGCCCATCAGTGCGAGGCCCAACCCTGAGGCATCGATCTGATGCACTTCCCTTGACGACCTGCTCAACTGATCGACAAGCGAATGGCTGTCAACGACCAGGTCTGGATTGCGCTGGAATGCCGGGGTCGGCGTTACCCTTCCGTTCATCACAGTCTGGGTGCGCTGTGGATCGTAGGTGATGGCCGGCTCCTTGGAGAGCGCCGCAACCGCGTCAAAGGCCAGCGCCAGATCCGCTTCACCGAGGCCCAGCTTTTGCGAACCGAGATCCCGCTGTGAGCGGGCAATTCGCAGGTGGCTGAATACGGCGCCGTTCTTCTGACTCAGTCCGGTCATATCGAAAACAGAGCAGCTTTTATCTTCAAGGTGAGCAGCCATGCCCAGCAGAGCGCCAACCGTCACCACCCCGGTGCCACCGATGCCAGAAATCATGATATTGAAAGGCTCGTCGATGGCCACCAGCTGGGGCGCGGACAGGCCCTGGATCAGGTCAGCAATCTGCGAGGATTTTTCCGGCTTGCGCGGCTCTGCATCCAGCACAGTGATAAAGCTGGGGCAGAAGCCCTTCACGCAGCTGTAGTCCTTGTTGCATGTGGACTGGTCGATCTGCCGCTTGCGGCCCAGCTCCGTCTCCTTTGGCCAGACGCTGACGCAATTCGATTGAACCGAGCAGTCGCCACATCCTTCGCAAACGTCCGGGTTGATGAACACGCGCTTGGCCGGGTTGGGAAACTGACCACGCTTGCGCCGGCGGCGCTTCTCAGCGGCGCAGGTCTGCTCGTAAATGATGACGGTAACGCCCTTTGTGTCCCGCATGTCGCGCTGGACCGCCGTATAGTCATCTCGGTGATGTACCGTGACCCCTTGGGCCAGACCACTGTGACGGTCATAGTTATCAGGGTTGTCGGTCACCAGCACGCAGCGTTCTACCCCTTCTGCCAGCACCTGGCGCGAAATATCACCGGGCGTGAGGGGACCATCGACAGGCTGTCCACCAGTCATAGCCACCGCGTCGTTGAAGAGGATGCGGAAGGTCATGTTGACCTTGGCTGCCACCGCACCCCGGACCGCCAATAGACCGGAGTGGTAATACGTGCCGTCACCCATGTTCTGGAAGATGTGCGGCATATCCGTGTAATGCGACAAGCTGTACCAATGGGCGCCTTCACCGCCCATCTGGGTGTTCGGCAGCATTTCCGGACCGCTGTACATCGCCATGGCATGACAGCCGATACCACCGGCAGCCATGCTGCCGTCGATGGTTTTGGTGCTGGTGTTGTGCGGGCAACCGGAACAGAAATACGGAGAGCGAGCTACGTCGGAGGGGGCGCTATCGGCAATGCGCTGCATCTCCTGCTCCAGGCGGCCTTTACGCTCAGCCATCCCGCTATCGGTCACACCCAGGCGCCGCAACCGCTCGGCTATTACCAGCGCCAGCTGAATCGGCTCAAGCTGGACATCCGACGGGATCATGAACTCGCCGTTTTCATCCTGCTTGCCCACGATCAGCGGGGTGTCCTGGCGCCCATAAAGAATGGCCTTGGCCTGATTCTCGGTGAGACCATCCTTTTCTTCGATGAACAGCAGCTCGTCCTGGCCCCGGGCAAAACCGATCAGTCCGCTGGCCTCTACCGGATAGACGCAGCCCAGTTTGTAGAAAGAGATGCCCAGCGACTCGGAGGCGGCCCGATCCAGACCCAGCAGGTGCAACGCCTGAATAACATCCTGAGCTGCCTTGCCGCTTGATACGATGCCTAGACGACGCTGGGGTGCATTGATGCGCACTTCGTCAAGCCCGTTGGCAGCCACGAATTTCCCGATCAGCGGCCAGCGGTACCGTTTGGCGATGATTTCTGACTGCTGACGGTCGATATGCGTCGGGAAGTTATGAATGCCCCCCGGGGGCAGCTCACCCCTATCCGGCAATACGACAGAGGGGATAGCCTCACCGATATCGATGGTCATGGTCTGCTCAAGCGTTTCGTTGGACGTCTTGAAGCCGGTGTACAGACCGGTGTAACGAGACATGGCAAAGCCGAGCAAGCCGAAGCGGATGACATCATGTACGTTGGAAGGAGCGAGGATCGGCATACCGCAATGCATCAACGCGACTTCGCTCTGGGCTGCCAACGTCGACGACTTGCCCGAGTGGTCATCCCCCGCAACGATCAGCACTCCGCCGTTCGGGTCGGTACCGGCGATGTTGCCGTGCTTGAAGGGGTCGCCGGAGCGATCTACACCCGGCGCCTTGCCATACCAGATGGCAAACACACCGTCCTTTTTTGGCCTGGGCGTCGACCTGAGAATTTGGGTACCCCATACAGCAGTGGCCGCGAGGTCCTCATTGACGCCCGGCTGGAACAGGATGTCATGCTCCTCCAGCAGTTTTTTGACGCGCCAGAGTTCCAGGTCATAACCACCCAGGGGTGAGCCGCGGTATCCGGAGATAAAGCCCGCCGTGTTGAGCCCCGCCCTGCGGTCAAGCTCGCGTTGAAGTAGTGGCAGACGTACCAGCGCCTGGGTACCGGTCATCAGTACCTGGCCGGACTCCGCGGTGTATTTGTCCTCTAGCTTCACGTCTCGCATCGTTATTGTTTTCATCTGATCCTTAACCTCTGACGGATGGGAGTTCGGGTGGCAGCCGACTCATGTCCTGGTCTGACGACCGGACGGAATAAGTCGCTTTTTTGTCCATCAGGTACGCGCTGAAAGCCTGTGCAAAGGCGTCCAGCACAATTTTTGAACTCTGGCGCTGCGTCATCAGCTGCGCCCACTCATTCAGGCCGAGCTCGTGCAACAGAGAACGGTCATAAACATGGCGGCTGACCCGCTCGGCCAGATCCAGGCAATAAAACGTAAACAGGTCTGCCTGGCCGACTGTGCGGCCAGCAAGGTAGGGCTGCGGTTGCGCCAGGCTGCGCAGTGCTGCAGTGGAGCGATCCAGCGTCTGCCGTGCGGCGTCGATGGCGGCACTGGTGTTGGTCGAGCCCATGAACACGCCCGGATATAACGAACGCATTGGCAATTCGATGTACACCTGCACGAGGTTGATCAGCTGACGCTCACGTGCGCGCAGGAAGGGGTCAGTTGGCGACAGGCCCGGATAGCAGTCCTCGATGTAGCCGAGGATCGCCACGGTCTCGGCAATCCAACCTTGGGTCGTTTCAAGAACCGGGATCTTGCCCATAGGGCTGATACGCAGGAATTCGGCGTCCTGGCTGGCTCGGCGTTCGACTATCTCGAAGTTCGCTCCGCTTTCCAGCAGGGCAGCGTGGGCAACGTTGAAGTAGTTGCTCACGGCATAACCATGCAGGCGCAGCTTGGGGCTCTGCGCAACGGCGTTCATCATGCGGCACCTTCGGAAAGATCAAGCACCTTGCCTGGGTTGAGGATCCCCTTGGGGTCCAGCATGGCCTTCATCGAATGCATGATGCTGCGTTCGATGGGAGTACGGCTAATGGGAAACCAGCGTTTCTTCTCCAGGCCGATACCGTGCTCGGCTGACACGGAGCCGCCATACTGGGCTAGCGGCTCGTACACGCAGGCCTCGACCTGCTCGCGGTCCGGCTCTTGACCGGCACCTATGGCGATGTGCAGGTTGCCGTCGCCAACATGACCCAAGAAGGCGATCAAGCCCTCCGGCCATTGGCCGTGCAGCCGCTCGGTTACCAGCTGCATGTACTCTTCCATGTCACCCACCGGCAGGGAGATATCGAAGGCATAAAAAGGCTGGAAATCGTGAACGACGTGCTCAAGGTCCTCACGGATATTCCAGATACCCTGCTTGTCCCGTTCAGACTGGGCAATCACCGCGTCATCGATCATGCCCAGCTCGATACCCTTTTCCAGGGCTCGGGCGAACATCTCGGCATCGTGCTGCTGATCAGAGCCCAGGGACTCGATGATTGCGTAGAAGGGTTTGTCCGAGGGCAGCGGCGGCTGATGCCGGCCAGCTGCGGTGTTAACGCTATAAAAGTTGTTATCGAGCAATTCGAAGGCGCTCAGCTGTCCGCCGAGGGCGCCGTCCATATGTCTTAACAGCCGCGCTATTTGATCGAAACTGCTAGCACAGACCATCGCCGTATTGCTGCTGGATGGCTGTTCACGCAGGCGCAGAACCAGACGGGTAATCACGCCGAGAGTGCCTTCACTGCCAATGAACAGCTGCTTGAGGTCGTAGCCGGTATTGTTCTTGATCATATGGTTGAGCGAAGACACCACCCGGCCGTCGGCCAGCACGGCTTCGATCCCCAGCACCTGCTCACGCATCATTCCATAGCGGATCACCCGCACGCCGCCTGCGTTGGTCGCCGCATTGCCGCCCAACTGGCAGGAGCCGCGGCCACCAAGATCCAGAGGAAAGATCAGACCGAACTGCTGCAGATGATCCTGCAGCGTTTCCAGCACCACACCGGCCTGTACAACTGCCGTGCGATTGGCCAGGTCGACCGATTCGATCTGATTCATACGCTCCAGCGACAGCGCCAGATCCCCCGGTCTGGTCTGGGTAGCCCTCACCCAGCCAGACATACCGCCCTGCACCACAACTGGCTGGGCGTATTCATTACACAAGGCGAGGATCTGCGAGACCTGCTCAACCGTAGTCGGACGAACAATTACGTCCGCTTCGATCCGGGACATGAACACGCCGGGATGGCGCGAACGGACATCCTCGCCGAGAAGCAGACCCGCCTCGTCAACCAGGCTGCGCAGCGCGGATAACAGTTGTGGATCCATCTCGGCATGGCCAGCTCCGGCCCGTCGGGCCGCATCTGGAAGCTGTTCCGTAGTCAGGTGGGTTGCTTTCATCGACTCTGGCTCTTTTATCAATTTTTATCGCTCCCGGACTGCAGCGGTGCAGTAGCAATGGGAGGCCGTTGAACTGATTCTTGACAAAAGGGCCGGTGCCAGCGATGGCAACCCGTGGGCACAAACAGCATTTCGTGCCAAAAAGCAGATTCCCTGGAAGCCGCGCCAGCGCTGGGCTCGGCGAGTGGCACGAAAGGCTGGTTGGTGTCGCGCAGAGCAATGGTCGGCCTTGTGCAGGCGCGCCTATAACCACTGACACACCGAATCGACTCGCGGAGAACGACATGCAGACATGGCAGGATCATCAGGACATCAGCGCCCTTCTCATTCAGTACGGCTGCGCTCTGGATGAACGGGATTGGGACGCTCTGGCGCGGGTTTTTATTGCCGACGCGCAGGTGGACTACGGCAGTCTGGGAGTGTTTTACGGGCGTCAGGCAATCGTCGAGGTAGCTCGGGCTTTCATCGAGTCCTGTGGACCCACCCAGCACCTGATCGGCAATATCCGGATCAGCGTCGACGGCGATCAGGCGCAGGCAAAATGTTATGTGCAGGCCACCCATGCCGCTCAGCAGGCGAAGGATCCGCGCATCATGACGCTATGGGGCGAATATCGGGATTTGCTGGTTCGCAGCGACACAGGCTGGGCGATCGAAAAGCGTAGCCTGCACATCCAGCATCTTGACGGCGATATCGGTGCGCCGTTGAAAGGCTCCGTCTGACATAACCGGTACGCGCCAGGCTTACCGGTTATTCGCAGTCAGCCCGTCGGGCTGACTGCTGTCAGTTGTATACCGGCTTGCGCCGCGCGAAAAACGCAGTTATGCCCTCGTGAAAGTCCTCACTGGCGGCGCATTCGACAAAGGCCAGACGTTCATTCTCCAGCTGCTCCTCCAGGGTTCGTTCTCCAGACTGGCGCAGCAGCCGTTTAATCGCAGCATTTGCCCCCGCCGGGCCGCCAGCCAGTTGCCGCGCCAGGCTTTCGGTGCGCTGCCGCAGCTGCTCTGCCGGTACTATCTCGGCAACCAGACCCAGATTCAAAGCCTGCTCGGCGGTCAACGGCTCGTTAAGCAGCGCCAGCCGCATGGATCTCTGCAGTCCGACCTGGCGTGGCAAATACCAGGATCCACCACCATCAAGGCTCGCGGCGATGGCGCTGTAGGCCAGACAGAAGCGTGTATCCTCTGCGGCCAAGGACATATCGCAACCCAGCGCCAGACTCATGCCAGCGCCGGATACCGCGCCGTGAACACTGCCCAGCACGATCTGCGGCATTTGTGCCAGCATCGCCAGCGCCTGATTCAGCGGCTGGATGATCGCCGAAGCCAGCTCGGCAGGCTCCGGCGAGTCGCGGAACGCCGCCAGATCCCCACCGGCCATGAACGCGCGGCCGGCGCCAGCCAGCACTATCACCCGCACATCAGCCCGCGCTTTCAGTTCCTGGCAAATCTCCAGCAGGCGCGACGCCAGTTCCACGTTGATCGCGTTCAGCGCCTGGGGGCGATTGAACTCTACCCAGGCCACACCCTCGGCGATGCTCAGCTCAATTGACATCACGCAGGTACCGCCAGCGACTTGAGCGGGATGGAGGCGTCGGCAAGCGCTTCAAGGTCCGGTATCGCCCCGGCCTTCACCAGCGCCTTACCCTGCACGAAGTCCTTCACCAGATTGACACTGTCCAGCGCCAGCACCCGTCCGTCCTTCAGATACACCACGGAAAAACTGCGCGCCGCCGGGTCTCCGCGCATGACCGTCTGGTCATACCCTACCGACAGGCCTACGGTCTGCAGCTTGAGGTCGTATTGATCGGACCAGAACCAGGGCAATGCAACATAGGGCTGAGGGTTGCCCGTCAGATAATCCGCCACGACCTTGGCCTGATCATTGGCGTTCTGCACCGACTCCAAACGGATAGGGGCGCCTGTTGAGCAGAAGGGGTTGTGGTGGGTCGCGCAATCGCCGATGGCGAAGACGTCGGGCACGCTGCTGCGGCAGAATTCATCCACCAGAACGCCCCCCGTCTCGATCGCCGCCCCGCCATTGGCTAATGGCGTAATTGCAGGGAGAATCCCGATACCCACCACTACCAACTGCGCCGGCAGCACGGCTCCGTCCTGCAGCTTCACACCGCTGACTTGGCCGTTTTCTCCGACGATCTGATCCACGCTGCAGTTCAAGCGTACATCGACCCCGCGGGCTCGATGTTCACCTTCGTAAAAGCGTGACAGGGGTTCACCGGCGACCCGCGCCAGTACGCGGTCCTGGGCTTCCACCACGGTCACCGATTTGCCCAGGTTATTGAGTACTGCCGCCGCCTCGAGGCCTATATAACCCCCGCCGATGACGACCACGGTATCGGTGTCGCCGAGTTCGGCGCGCATGGCGTCGACATCGGCTCGAGTGCGCACATAATGTATGCCCGCCAGATCGTGACCCTGGCAGGCTAGCCGCCGCGGCGCGCCACCGGCGGCCCATATCAGGGCGCCATAGCCAAAGCGTTCACCCGATTCGGCCCGCAGTTGGTGACCCTCAGTATCCACTGCCTCAATGTGCAAACCGGTGAGCATTTCGATTTCATGGGTTCGCCAGAATTCCGCCGGGCGCAGCAGCAAGCGCTCGAAGGGCTTCTCACCAGACAAGTATTCCTTGGACAGCGGCGGGCGCTCATAGGGCAGCTCCGGCTCGTTCCCGACCATGGCGACGGTTCCGGTGAAACCCCGCTGCCTCAGCAGGCTTGCCGCCTGCGCTCCGGCATGCCCGGCACCCACAATTATCACGTCAAATGTTTGCATTATTGCTCTCCTGTGTTTCGGAATCCGCCGGCGGGGCAGGTCAATCCTCGGGGGCTATCCTTACGCAGAGACCGTCCAGTTCTTCGCTGAAAACCACCTGGCAGGCCAATCGCGAACTCGAAGTGCGATGGTCGGAATATTCCAGGAGATCCATCTCATCTTCGCTGGCCGGGCCTACCCGTTCAGCAAATTCATCCTCCACGATGACGTGGCAGGTCGCGCAGGAACAGGTGCCGCCGCACAGGGCAAGGATGTCTTCCACACCGTTGGTACGCATGATGTCCATCAGCGTCAGAGACGGTTGAGCCGGCAGGCTAACCCGCTGGCCCGCACGGTTTTCGACAATAAGAGTGCTCATATTATTTTTCTCTCTCTAGTTCCCGGACAATTGAAAACGGCCCGCCCTGGTGGGCGAACCAACTGAATCAGTTATATAAACCCTGCCCAGATTCAAGCCTGCGAGGCAATCCTGGCGGGACGGCATACCGGGCGCCATGCTCACGTTCAAAGTGTTGCGCCTGGGCGATGAAGGCTTCGAAACCCTCGATTTCGATATACCCCAACGGTCCGCCGGTCCAGGACGGAAAGCCAGCCTCGATCGCACCCAGGTCAGCCTCCAGCGGATCAACCACGATCCCGGCGTCCAGGCAGCGGGCCGCGGCCAGTGCCTGGACATACAACAGCCTTCGCTTGAGCAGATCGATGGTTTCCAGATCAACGCCCCTGGTCTCGACCGCCGGCACAGCTGCCGGACTCCCGGTGCCCACTGACGTCACCCGGCACAGATTGGCTACCAGAACACTCGAATAGCCTTCCTCCAACAATACCTGTTGCTCCTGCTCGGAGACCTGCTGCAGCACGCCCAGGTAGCTTTCCAGATCTTCTCTCTCCTTGCGCTTGTTCAATGCCTGACGGGCAATGAAGAAGGTGCGCGCCATCGCCTTGGCCTGAGGCCTGCGCAAGGTATTGAAGAAATAGCGCGCCTCAATACGCAGGCCCGCATCAATCGGCACTTGTGAACCTTCGTAAATGCATTTGAGGATATTGCCAACGGACGGATGTTCAGCGCCAAACCCGGTATGCCGCGCCGCGATCATCGGCGCGAAGTGACGATACCCTTCGGCTGAATGCGGACCGCCGCCCGGCAATCGATAGCCTTTTTCGTCCCAGGGCGCCTGTGCTTCGGGGTTTGCCAACACCCAGCGGCGCGCATCCTCCAGTGCGGTGTCTGCGGACATCACGGCATGCACTATGCTGCCCGCCATGGCATCTTCGAGGGAGATCAGCTCTCCATCCAGCAACCAGGGTGCAGCGGTCTTGATGCCGACCAAGCGTGGCAGACGCTGGGTGGCGCCGCCGCCTGGCAACAGTCCGACGCCTACTTCCGGAAGCGCCATGCGCAGCTTGGAGTCGGCAATGGCTACGCGATAATGACAGGCCAATGCCAGCTCCAGACCGCCGCCGACGGTTACGCCATGGATGACCGCCGCCACCGGTTTGCCACAGGTTTCCAGCTCCCGCAGCCGCCGGGACCAGCTGCCACTTTCTGCGATGCCGCGGGCCAATTCCTGCTCGCCGTCGAGCGCACACCAGCTATCAATATTGTCGAGCAGTTCCGGCAGGTCAGCGCCGGCACAGAACCCGCCCGGTTTGCCGGACATGATCACCGCGCCCCGTACGTCCGACGAGTCGCGCAGCACGGCCAACACCTCGTCAAACTCGCGCTGGACCTCATCGCTGATAACGTTCATGCCTTTCTCCGGCACATCGAAGGTGACGACCGCTACCCCATCACTATCGGCTCTGACTGAGAAATTCTTCATCGTCCGCCTCCTCATACCCGCTCTATGACAGTGGCTGTGCCCATGCCAGCGCCCACGCACAAATTGATCAATGCGGTCTGTTTGTCACTGCGTTCCAGCTCATCCAGCGCGGTACCCAGAATCATGGCCCCGGTTGCCCCGAGCGGATGACCCATGGCGATGGACCCACCATTCACGTTAAGCCGGGCCGAATCAAGGTCCAGCTCCTGCTGATAGCGCAGCACCACAGAGGCGAAGGCTTCATTCAGTTCAAACAGGTCGATATCGCTTAAGGTCATGCCAAGCTTCTGGAGTACCTTGCGCGTTACCAGCGCCGGGCCGGTGAGCATGATGGTGGGTTCGGAGCCGATCGAAGCCATACCAATGATTCGGGCGCGGGGCTTGAGTCCGAGGGACTCGCCGGCTTCACGCGAGCCGATCAGCACAGCTGCGGCGCCGTCCACCACGCCGGAGGAGTTACCACCGTGGTGGACATGGTTGATCTTGCCGGCTTGCGGATAGCGAGCCAGGGCAGCCTGGTCATAGCCTGATTCGCCCTGACCCACAAAAGCCGGCGCCAGGTTGGCGAGGGAATCCAGGGTGGTCTGCGGGCGCATGTGCTCGTCGCGGTCGAGCAGGACCAGCCCGGCCTGGTCTCGTACCGGCACAATGGAACGATCGAAGCGCCCTTCGGCCCAAGAACGAGCTGCGCGCTGCTGGCTCTGCACCGCGTAGCTGTCCACATCTTCGCGGCTGAAGCCATGCAATGTGGCAATGAGATCGGCTCCGATGCCTTGCGGCGCATAGTAATGATCAAAAGCAAACGCGGGGTCGACCAACATCGCCCCGCCATCCGCGCCAAGCGCCACCCGGGACATGGATTCGACGCCTCCGGCGACAACAAAGCGAGCTTCACCGCTGGCAACCTTGCCAGCGGCCATGTTGCAGGCTTCGAGCCCCGAGGCGCAGAAACGATTGATCTGTACGCCAGGAACGCGCTGGTCGTAGCCGGCAACCAGCGCGGCAATGCGCGCTATATCGCTGCCCTGCTCACCTACGGGCATGACGCACCCAAGAATCACATCATCTACCAGCGAGGTATCGAGCTGATTCCGATCGCGGATGGCCTGCAGAACTTGGCTAGCAAGGCTTAGAGACGTCACCTCATGTAGCGAGCCGTTTGGCCGACCGCGCCCTCTGGGCGTGCGGACGGCATCAAAAATGTAGGCTGAACTCATTCTTCCTCCGGGCTATATTCTTGTCGTCAGGGACCAGCAGCTATTGTTCAACGTGGCGCCAGGCGCAGTGCTCCATCCAGGCGTACCGACTCGCCATTCATGTAGCTATTGGTGATGAGAAACCGGGCCGTTTCGGCGTATTCCTGGGGATCGCCAAGACGCTGCGGGAAGGGCACGGTGCCAGCCAGGGACTCCCGAACATTCTCCGGCAGTCCCGCCATCATCGGCGTGGCAAACAAACCCGGAAGAATGGTATTGACTCGGATGCCATCTCCCATGAAGTCACGGGCAATCGGCAGGGTCATGCCGACCACACCCGCCTTGGATGCCGCGTAAGCGGATTGGCCGACCTGTCCATCCTGCGCAGCGATACTGGCGGTATTGATAATCGCTCCGCGCTCGCCATGCTCGAGCGGGTCCAGCGTAAGCATGCCGGCCGCCGAATGGGCCAAACAGCGGAAGCTACCAACCAGATTGATCTGAATGACCTGATCGAATGCGGTGCTGGGGAACATCTTGATCTCGCCGGTTTTTCGATCACGACCGGCAGTCTTGATGCCTTTGGAGATACCGGCGCAATTGACCAGAATGCGTTCCTGGCCGTGCGCCCCTCGAGCGCGCTCAAAGCCGCTTGCTACCGACTCGTCGGACTGTACATCCACTGCGCAGAAAACCCCGCCGATTTCTGCGGCCACAGCCTCGCCACGCTCGGTGTTCATATCAAAAATGGCCACCTTGACCCCATCGGCCGACAGCCGGCGCGCTACTGCCTCACCTAGTCCCGAGGCACCACCGGTTACAACCGCAGCAACTTCTGTATTCAACTTCATATTTCCTCCAGCGGCCATGAGGGGCTTTCCCGGCCAGATTGTTTTTGTCATTGGGTCCATTGTGTTGATTCCGCTGGAGGAACCCTTGACCTTAGGTGCCAGAAGTTAACTTTTCACGCCATTAACTGCGTAACTCTGTATTTGCCAGCTGCAGCGGTTGTGTCTTAATCTGCGACAGTTACATACGATAAATATAAAGCGCTACCTTGGGCCAAGCCCATGATCCAGTGAGGAGATAAGCATGAAATCCGGACACTCTGGCTGGGTTCTCGCCATTGCACGTACTCTGGATGCCTACGGACTGTCACATACAGAAATTTTTCGCAAGGTAGGGATGGATCCCAGCATCCTCAAGGATGCCAACAGCCGCTATTGGCAGGAAATGATCAGTCGCCTGTGGCGCACTGCGGTGAAGGAAACCGGAGATCCGAACTTCGGCTTGAAAGTCGCGACTCAGATCCGCCCTTCGTCGTTTCATGTGGTTGGCCATGCCATGAGCTGCAGCGCAACCCTAGGCGATGCCATTCACCGCTTTGCTCGCTATGCCAAGCTGATCTCCAGCTCCGCCACTATAGGATTAACGGAAACCGAGGATTCGCTGAAGCTGAATTTCGCCTTTGACACGGGAGATATGCCCGTATTGCCTGAAACAATGGATACAGTCGTGGCGGGGCTGGTCTGTTTCAATAACTGGATCGTAGGGGAAGACGTCGCCCCGATGGAGGTGCGCCTCATGCGTCAGCGCCCCGAAGATCCGCAGGAATATCTGCGTCTGATGAAATGTCCCGTGCTGTTCGAACAGCAGGAGGACTGCATCATTTACAGTCCGGACGACATGCTTTTGCCCATGCTTTCCGCTGATGAGCATTTGGCCGCCACCCTTGACAGTATGGCCGCCACCCAGCTGGCTCAACTGTCCGAGCGCTTTGCCCGAAAAGTACGAGAGTGCCTGGTACTGCAGCTGTCCGAAGAGAGCGAAGTATCACGGCGTACTACGGCGCAGCTGCTAAACATGACCGAACGCACCCTGCTGCGACGCTTGAAAGAAGAAGGCACGACCTTCCAGGAAGTGCTCGACCACCTGCGTGAAGAACTCGCATACGAGTACTTGCAGCGTCCGGACTGTACTGTACAGACCGTGTCATTCATGCTCGGTTTTTCCGATGCCAGCACTTTCTCTCGCGCTTTCAAACGCTGGACGGGGCACCGTCCCAGCCTGGCGCAACACACCGGGCCGCACCCCCACCCGGACCACTGAAAGCCGCACAGCCCGGTTTTTGTCAGCCCTTGCTCGGTCACGCGACAATATGCCGACCACATATCGGCATATTGTCGCGTTGAGCCCGGGTCTGGCCCGGCAAGCCATCGTGAACGCCAGCTTGCCCCGCTACGGTCTAACCACTCTTAACTCCCAATAAAAATCAGGAGACAACTATGAACCTCCAATGGTCGCAGTACTGGATAGGTCTGTTCGCCGGCAACAACGACGAACTAATGACACTTTATGCCAACAAGTTTGAATTCGAGGACGTCAACCTGGGCGTGCATATATTCGACGACCTGAATGCCCTGCGAGAGTTTCACTCGGGATTTCTGATTGAGGATCCAAGCAAGTCCTACAACCACTTCGATGTTTTCGAATATGTCGGTGACGAGCACCTCGGGTCTTTTCAATGGACTTGGGAAACCAAGCATGCCGGCGATTTCCTCGGCGTTGCCGCTGCCGGCAAGACGACGAAGACCCGCGGCGTGACTGTGATGGCCTGGGATGAGAACGGCAAAATCACCCTGGAACGGAGCATCTGGGATGCAGTACCGGTACTGCGTCAACTGGGAGCCATTCCGTAGTTCATCCGTGACCGCCTCGACTGGAGCCTAAACACCAGCCAACCGATGTGCGCTCTGGTCAGGCTGAACAGGTACTACATTTTGATCTGATGCCGAAGGAATCAAGCGAAGATGCCAAGCATATATGAGGAATTGTTCTCCCTGACTGGCAAGACTGCCCTGGTCACCGGTGGCGCCAAAGGTATTGGTGCGATGATAACCCGCACGTTGATCCGTGCAGGCTGTACGGTCTTTATGACCGGACGCAGCCAAGCGGCTGCAGAAGATCTGGCTGCAGAACTCGGATCCGATGCCCCGCTGATCTTCCTGCAGCATGATCTGTCGCAACCGCAAGGCATTCAGGCCGTATCGGCAGAGCTGAGCAAACTGTGTCCGCGACTGGATATTCTGATAAATAATGCTGGCACCTTCAATGCGGCGCCCCTAGGGGATACAAGCAACGACAGCTGGGATCAGGTGATGGGCCTCAATTTGCGAGCCCCCTTCATGTTGGTTCAGGCGTTGTTGCCGCTATTGGAGGCAGCTGGCAGCGATGCCGAACCGGCCCGAATCATCAATCTCGGCTCGATCGGAGGACTGATGCCGCAGAGTAACGGCGGCGCCTATGCCTATGGCTGCAGCAAGGCAGCGATACACCAACTGACTCGCATGCTCGCGTCCGACATGCGCAGCCGTAACATAAACGTGAATGCCATCGCGCCGGGATACTTCCCCAGCGATATGACCTCCGGTTTTTTTGACGCAGTACCCAACCTTAGAGAAAGCATGCTGGCACAGATTCCTGCGGGACGCTTTGGTAGCGCTGAGGACGTGGGCGGCATGGTGATTTTTCTAGCCTCGAGAGCTGGAGCCTATCTGACCGGCTCGGTCACCGCGCTCGATGGCGGCCTGCTCAGCGCCCCCTGAAACAACCATTCACAACTATAAAAAAGGACCTGGACAATGGCCACAGTGACCACTATTGCTCTGTTGAGCAAAAAAAACGGCATGCCAGACGCACTGTTCACCAAATACTGGCGTGACGTGCACGGGATGCTGGCGACGCGCATCCCCGGATTCTCTTCCTATGTTCAGTTCCATCTGCAAGCACCGCTGAAACTACGGCCGTCTGACCATGGCGCTCCGGAAACCGATCTGCAGGGCATCGCCATTGTCGATTTCGTCAGCGAAAACGAGCGTGCCGGACTAGCCAGTAGCGAGGTTGCAGGGATGATCAGACAAGACGAGACCAATCTGTTCCAGAGTTCGCTGCTATATAACCTTCAATCAGGCGCCGACAATCTATGGCTCGGACATCTGCCGAACGCACAGCAAGAAGAAAAGCACTATTTTCTACTGCTGCAACGATGCAGCGGATCGGACCCGTCCAGCCTGATGGAGGCCCTGCGGCTAAAGGTCATCCCCGCTTTATGTGGTGATCAGGACATAATTCGACTGCGATTGTTTCCGCTTCGCATAAGCGACGCCGCTCATTGGGAAACACCCGGAGTCAACAACCAGCCTTCCGATCACAATAACTTCGACGTTGTGTTGCAGGTGACAGGCGTCGGTGATCGCATACCCGAAAGCATAGGCCAATCCCTGGAAGAGCTTCCGCTGGCGCCGGGTCGACTGCAATTATATCCGGTAAACGCTGCCTACCCGATGGTTCAGGACGGCCGCCCCACTCATCTCGGCTTGAGGGGGCTGGATGTTTTGCAGACAATTGAGGCGGTAGGGGCGGCAAATCAGTACGAGAACAGACTGCTTGAATTGCTGTACGGCGTGTCGACGGATAGCAAACCGAAACCACGCTGCTGACACAGCGTATTCTCGCTATGTCAGCAACATAGCGCTGGCACGAAACGCAGGCAGATAGTGAATTCTTGCCTGCGAGGAATCACGCCACTGTTTCACTCTCAAACCAGGCGGCGGTCCCATTCTGGTCCGCCTCCAGCAGGCCGGCTACCCGTTGCAGGCTGGCCAGCAGCATCAGTTGTTCCCAATCAGCCAACTGACCGAAACGCTCCAGAAACTGGCTTGGCAAGAGTGCAGGTTCCGCCTGGATCGCGGCCAGGCCTTTTTCAGTCAGGGCCAGGTGTACCTTGCGCTTGTCGCGCTGACTGCGAATGCGGTGAAGCAACTCTCGGTTCTCGAGGCGGTCAATGATAGTACTGAGTGTTGCCTGGGACACGCTGACCTGCTTTGCCAGCTGGCCCAGGGTGCCCTCACCCATAGCCTTGATGCTATGCAGGATCAGCAGCTGAATGGGCGTCAGTCCGCTGTGTCGGCCCAAACGTTTTGCATGAATCTCACTGGCTCGTTGCAGCCGTCTAAGGGAAAGATAAAGGTCGTGCATCATGTGCATGTGTCTAACTCCGGCGGCACGTCGAACGAAGGCAGTATTTTGCCATAAACCCTAAATATTACAGTAATAACTAGATAAGCTTTTTCAGATGCAGGGATATAACCAGAAACCCCATGGAAAGGCGCTATCAGCGCATCGAAGGCAAGAATGCTACAACATTAGTATTTTGACTTCAAAGTAGTTGCTTGTTTAAATCGGCGATCACATAGCCAAAAACACCCGAGAAAGCGCTTTTGGCCAAATTTCTTTCCAACGGACAAGACTATGTGTGGAATAGCTGGAGAACTTCGCTTTGACGGGTTGCCCGCTGATATGGGTGCCCTGGACAAAATCACTCATCACATGATCAAACGCGGCCCGGACAGTGCCGGCCTGTGGTCCCAGGGCCCGGTCGGATTCGGTCACCGCCGCCTGAAGATCATGGATTTGCACGCCGCTTCGGGTCAGCCCATGGCCGACGCTGAACTGGGATTGTCGATGGTCTTCAATGGCGCCATCTACAATTACCCGCAACTGCGCGCCGAGCTGGAATCTATGGGCTACCGCTTCCATTCGGGCGGCGATACCGAGGTCGTGCTCAAGGGCTATCACGCCTGGGGTGAACAACTGTTGCCGCGCATGAACGGCATGTTTGCCTTTGCCATCTGGGAGCGCGACGCGCAGCGCCTGTTTCTCGCCCGCGACCGCCTGGGCATCAAGCCGCTGTACATCAATCGCACCAACGAACGCCTGCGCTTTGCCTCCAGCCTGCCCGCCTTGCTGCAGGGCGGCGGCGTGGATACCGCAATCGATCCGGTCGCGCTGAATCATTACCTGTCGTTCCATGCCGTAGTGCCTGCGCCGCGCACCATGCTGGCGGGGGTCGAGAAACTGCCACCGGCGCACTGGTTGCGCATCGAGGCGGACGGGAGCCAGCAGCAGGAGTGCTGGTGGACTGTGCGATATGGCGCGCGCCCCGAGGAGCAGGAGCTAACCTTTGATGACTGGCAGGACCGCGTCCTCGACAGCCTGCGCGCCTCGGTCAAACGCCGCAATCTGGCGGCGGTCGACGTCGGCGTGTTGCTGTCGGGTGGGGTGGATTCCAGCCTGCTGGTAGGGCTGCTGCGCGAAGCGGGCGCGGACAAGCTGCAGACCTTCTCGATTGGCTTCGCTGACGTGAACGGCGAAGCCGGTAACGAGTTCAAGTACTCGGACCTGATCGCCGAGCATTTTGCGACTGACCACCATCAACTGATGATCCCCGAGCAGGAGATCCTCACCGAGTTGCCCAATGCCTTCCGCGCGATGAACGAGCCGATGGTCAGCCACGACTGTATCGCCTTCTATCTGTTGTCGCGGGAAGTGTCCAAGCACTGCAAGGTGGTGCAGAGCGGTCAGGGCGCAGACGAAATCTTTGCCGGCTATCACTGGTATCCCAAGGTCGACGAGGCAGACGATCCGCTGGCAGCCTATCAGCAGGCGTTTATGGACCGTGACTTCGCGGAGTACCGCCGCACGGTGCAACCCGCCTGGGCGAAACACGATTACGCCGGCGACTTCATTCGCGACCACTTTGCCCAGCCCGGCGCGACCAGCGGCCTGGACAAGGCCATGCGTCTGGATACCTCGGTGATGCTGGTGGATGACCCAGTCAAGCGCGTCGACAACATGACCATGGCCTGGGGCCTCGAAGCACGCGTGCCCTTCCTCGACCACGAAGTCGTCGAGCTGGCAGCGCGCATTCCCGGTAAGTACAAGCTGCCGGACGAAGGCAAGTACGTACTGAAGGAAGCCTCGCGCAAGGTCATTCCCGCTGCGGTGATTGATCGCCCCAAGGGTTATTTCCCGGTACCGGGACTCAAATATCTGGAAGGCGGCACCCTGGATTGGGTACGCGAGGCGCTCACCAGCCAGCGCGCCCGCGAGCGTGGGCTGTTCAACCCGGCGTACGTCGATACGCTGCTGGATGATCCGAAGAGCCACATCACGCCACTGCGTGGTTCGAAACTGTGGCAACTCGCCGTGCTCGGACTCTGGCTGGAGGCGCACGAACTCTGATCCGCTGTGACGGTCAGGATTGGACAGGGAAAGCATCGGCTGCAAACGCCGGATATCACCCAATTGCCCGAAGAATGTTAGTGGGCCAGAAGAGGATAACGCTCGAATGACCAAGCATGTGCATCCCGACCAGCACCGACTGCGGCGTGGCCAGGCTCCGACGTACGAGAGCATGCGCGCAGGACAGGCCCAACAGGGTGGGCTGGATGAAGGGCGTACGGAACCTGTGACTATCCAGTGCGGCTGGGGACGTTTGCTGGTAGGTCAGACCTTCTCCGATTACGAACTGTTGGCCAATACCCTGCTGGAGGAGCGCCCCGGTGAACGCGACATCGCCCTGTACGTGGCGGATCCGCAGGTGGTGCTGTCTTATGCGCCGCAGCACCTGTTTCTCGATCCATCCGACACCCTGCGCCTGTGGTTCAGTGATTACCGTCCCGCGCATCAGAGCCCACACGGATTTCAGATCCGTCGGCCGCAGAAACCCGAGGACTGGGCCGCCATCAATACGCTGTATGCCGCGGCGGGAATGGTGCGGGTGGACCCGCAGCGCATTACCGCCCGCGAGGACGGCGGGCCTACCTACTGGCTGGCCGAAGATGAAGATACCGGCGAGATTATCGGCACGGTCATGGGTCTGAATCACGAAAAGGCCTTTGGTGACCCGGAAAAAGGCTCCAGCCTCTGGTGCCTGGCGGCGGACAGCCAGAGCATGCGCCTGGGGATCGGCGAAGCGCTGGTGCGTCACCTGGTCGAGTACTCCATGAGCCGCGGATGTCATTATCTCGATCTGTCGGTGATGCATGACAATCAGCAGGCCAAGACGCTGTATCGCAAACTGGGCTTCCGCAAACTGCAGACCTTCGCCATCAAGCGCAAGAACAGCTTCAACCAGCCGCTGTTCATCGGTCCGGAAACCGACAAGGAGCTCAACCCCTACGCCCGCATCATTACCCGTGAAGCCCGCCAGCGCGGTATCGAAGTACTGATCGAAGATGCGCCCGCCGGGCTGTTTGTGCTGACCCACGGCGCACGCCGCATTCGCTGCCGCGAATCACTCAGCGACGTCACCAGCGCCGTGAGCATGACCTTGTGTCAGGATAAGACACTCACCCACCGCACCCTGCAGCGCCATCAGCTGCGCACCCCGCAGTTTCAGCTGGCGAGTGAGCCCGGGCGCAACGCGGCCTTTCTTGCCGAACACCAAGCACTTGCGGTGAAGCCCAATAATGGCGAGCAGGGACACGGCGTTGCGGTGAATATCCGCGATAACGCGGCGCTGGAAGAAGCCATTACCGAAGCGCGGCAGTATGACGCCGAGGTACTCCTCGAGAGCTATCACCCAGGCGAGGACTTGCGGGTGCTGGTAATCAACTATGAAGTCGTGGCGGCGGCAATCCGCAAGCCTGCGGAAATATGCGGCGATGGCAACAGCCCTATCTCACGGCTGATTGAAAAACAAAGCCGTCGGCGCCAGGCGGCCACTGATGGCGAAAGCCAGATTCCGCTGGATGCGGAGACGCGGCGTACGGTGGAGTCTCAAGGCTATACGCTGGACGACGTGTTGCCGGCCGGCCAGCAGCTGTTTGTCCGCCGTACCGCCAACCTGCATACCGGCGGCATACTGCTGGATGTGACCGACAAGTTGCACCCGGACCTCCGGCAGGCAGCGGTGAACGCCGCTGAAGCGCTGGAGATCCCCGTCGTAGGTCTGGATTTTCTGGTGCCTGCGGTAGATCAGTCCGACTACGTGATCATCGAAGCCAACGAGCGGCCGGGGCTGGCAAACCACGAGCCCCAGCCCACCGCCGAGCGCTTCATCGACTTGCTGTTTCCGCTGAGTCGGGCGCATCCTTGATGCGAGAAGCGACAGCCCGCGAACGGAGATTTTATGCCCTATAAGCACTACGGCCCGGACATGGGCTTTCTCAAAGGCACCCTGCTGGAGATGTTGGCCATCCCCTGCCCGACCGGTTTCACCGACGGCATCGTGCGTTATGTGTCGGAGCACCTGGACGCCATGGGCGTGCCCCATGAACTGACCCGGCGCGGCACCATTCGCGCCACCATCAAGGGTCGGCAGAACAGCCCGGACCGCGCTATTGCAGCGCATCTGGACACCATCGGCGCCATGGTGCGCAGCATCAAAGCCAACGGTCGGCTGGAACTGGCGCCGATCGGTCACTGGTCGAGCCGCTTCGCCGAGGGCAGCCGGGTCAGCCTGTTCGGCGACCATGGTTGCCTGCGCGGCAGCGTGCTGCCGCTTATGGCCTCCGGTCATACCTTCAACGAGGAGGTCGATACCCTGCCGGTCAGTTGGGACCACATCGAGCTGCGCATCGATGCCGTCACCACCAGTCGCGCCGAGACCGAGGCGCTAGGGGTCAACATAGGCGACTTTGTTGCCTTCGATCCACTCCCGGAGTTTTCCGATAGCGGTTACATCAGTGCTCGGCATCTGGACAACAAGGCCGGCGCCGCTGCGCTGCTCACCACCATCAAGCAGATAGTCGAGAGCGGCGAACAGCTGCCGATGGATCTGCACCCCATCTTCACCATTACCGAGGAAACCGGAACCGGTTCCGCCGGAGCACTGCCCTGGGATGTCAGCGAATTCGTCGGCGTGGATATTGCGCCCTCCGCTCCCGGGCAGAGCAGTACCGAGCATGCTGTGTCGTTATGCATGCAGGATTCCGGCGGGCCCTACGATTACCACCTGTCACGCCACCTGCTCAGCCTGTGCCAGCGCGACGAGATACCAGTGCGCCGCGACGTGTTCCGCTATTACCACAGCGATGCCGAGTCAGCGATACGCTCAGGCAACGACACCCGCACCGCGCTGATTGCCTTTGGCACCGATGCCACCCACGGCTATGAGCGCACCCATCGCGACAGTCTCGAAGCCGTGACCCGGCTGCTCACCGCCTATGCGTTCAGCCCGCCGGTTTTCGAGAACGATGAGCGCGACGATGCGCCCCGGGAAAACTTCCAGCGCCAGCTCAATCCAGAAACCATGTCGAGCAACGACACGCAATTGCCGCCGCTGGAGCGCGTATTCGCGCACAAGAGCATGGACGGCGACATACCGGAGTGGGACGAGAAAAAGCGCCTGACCGGCACCAACGGCAACCCCGATAACAACAATACGTGAGCGAACCGCTGCCCATGCACAAACTCCCTACGCTGGTCCTTGGCGGGCTGACCCTCGCTGTTCTGACACCTAATCTGCTGGCACAGGAGCGACAACTGAGTCTGCCCGCCCAAGTGGTGCTGGGCAGCGAACGCGGCAACGAAGAGGTGCGGCTACCACTAGCGCGTGACACCCTCGCTGGCGATCAGATCAGCCCCCAGAGTCTCGGTGCGAATATTTCGGAGTCACTGCAGCGCGTGCCGGGCATCGTTGCCCTCAATCGGCAGAACTACGCCCAGGACCTGCAGATATCCTCCCGCGGGTTCGGCGCCCGTGCAGCCTTTGGCGTGCGCGGTGTGCGCCTGGTGCAGGATGGTATTCCGCTGACCATGCCGGACGGCCAGGGCCAGCCAGCCTTGTTCGATCTGGACAGCCTGCAGCGCATTGAAGTACTGCGCGGTCCGCTGACTACGCTGTACGGCAACGCATCCGGCGGAATCATTCAGGGCTTCACCGGCGAGGCACCCTTCTATCCGACCCTGGACACCCGGACCGCCTTCGGTCCGGACGGGCTGCGCCGCTCGCGATTGCGCTATGGCGGGCAGCATGGCGATCTGAATGTCAGCGCCAATGTCTCGCGATTGGAAACTGACGGCTATCGCGATCACAGCGATACCCGCCGCGACCTGGCCAATCTGCGACTGGGCTGGGATATCGACGATGCTTCCAGCCTGACGTTGCTGGTCAACATGCTCGACCAGCCGGACACTGAAGACCCGCTGGGGCTGACTGCAGACGCCTTGCGGGAGGATCGCCGCCAGGCGGTGCCGGGCGCTTATAGGTTCAATACCCGCAAGTCGGTCACGCACAACCAGGCAGGTTTGAACTACCAGCGACGTCTGAGCAACGACGATGAGATCACGGTGATGATCTATGGCGGCGAGCGCGACGTGCAGCAATACCTGGCATTCCCCGGTGACGATTCCATTCGAAATGGAGTATTGCAGCCCGGAAGTGGCGGCGTGATTGAACTGGATCGCCGTTTCGGTGGTGGCGAACTCGGCTGGCAGCGCGACACCGAGCTGTTCGGTCTGCCCGTGGAGCTGGCCGCTGGCCTGACCTACGACTATCAGGGCGAAGGCCGCAAGGGCTTCGTTAATAACACTGGCGTCAAAGGCGCACTCAAGCGCGATGAATTCAATCGGGTCGACGGCCAGGAAGCCTATCTCATCAGCACCTGGCAGCTGGATCCGCGCTGGAGCCTGACCGCCGGGGTGCGGCACAGCCGCATCGAATTCGATTCGGATGATGACTTCCTGTTCGACGGCCAGAACGACAGCGGCAGCGTGCGCTACAACCAGACCAATCCGGCCCTGGGCGTCAGCTACCAGTGGACCGAGTCAGTCAGTTTATATGCCGCACTCGGCCAGGGTTTTGAAACGCCGACCTTCCAGGAGCTCGCCTACCTGCCCGAAGGCAGCGGCCTGAATTTCGGACTGGAACCGAGCCTGTCACGCAACGCAGAAATCGGCCTCAAGCTGCGCAGGGAAAACACTCAGGTCAACGTTGCGCTGTTTGAAAGCCGGGTCAAGGATGAGATCGTCACCGGCCCCGACCAGCTGGACACCGGCCGTTTGACCTATGCCAACGCCGGCCGCTCGACCCGCCGCGGGCTGGAGCTGTCGATCGATCAGCAGTTCGCCCACGGCGTCGGGGCCTACCTCGCCTACAGTTATCTGGATGGCACCTTCGATCGCTATCGCAACAGTGACGGGGAAGACCTATCAGGTCGGCAATTGCCGGGCGTGCCGGAACACAGCCTGTTCGCCGAGCTCAGCTGGCAGCCGCCGGGGACCGGCTTCACCACCGCACTGGAGGCGCAGAGCCTGAGCCAACGCTACGCCACGGACGACAACAGCGCCCAGGCAGCGGGTTACGCCGCATTCAACTGGCGCGCCAGTTACCGGCACGAGATCGGTCAACTGGCTCTGGAGCCCTTCGCGCGGATCGACAATCTCGGTGACAAGGAGTACATCGGCTCGCTGATCATCAATGGCGCAGGCAATCGCTTCTATGAGCCAGCGCCGGACCGCCAATGGCTGGTGGGGCTGGGGCTGCAATATCAGTGGCGATAAGCTGAACGTGAGCATCGGTGCATTTAGTCCCGATGGCACGATCTGTGGAAGGCCCGGTTCCATCCTGGCCAGCGTTAGCTGGCGACGACGCTGATCGAGGAAGAACTCGTCGCTCTCCGTAGCGCCGGCTTTTATTTCGGGCAGCGTGCCTGACGGCGACGCCTAGGGTACGAGCTGGTGCTCGAACTCCCCGGTAAACCCGCTCCCACCTCGCGAGCCCGAACAGCCGATTACCCTCGCTGCGTATGAGCGTGCCGGCTAACTTTCAATATATTAAACAAGTCCTCCCATTCGGCCTGAAATTTAGCTCTGGGGAGGCTTCTTTGTTTGCTATTTTTTACATAGACTCGGTCCGAATCTATCCGTCATCGTCATCGCCGGTCCGCGCCAGGAGCCACCCCATGAACAGCATGCAGCCACCCATCGATGCCGCGCAGGATCTCAGTCTTGATCCGTACTGGATGCCCTTTACGGCCAACCGTCAGTTCAAGGCGCGGCCGCGTTTGCTCGAGAGCGCTCAGGGCATGTTCTATACCGATGTTCAAGGGCGTGAAGTGCTGGACGGCACCGCCGGGCTGTGGTGCTGCAACGCCGGACACGGCCGCCAGGAAATCACCGAGGCAGTCAGCAAGCAGATCGGCAAGCTGGATTACGCACCCTCCTTCCAGATGGGGCATCCGCTGGCCTTCCAGCTGGCTGAACGGCTGGTGGACATTGCTCCGGCGGGGCTCAACCGCGTATTTTTTACCAACTCGGGTTCGGAATCGGTGGACACTGCGCTGAAGATTGCCCTGGCCTATCAACGAGGCCGCGGCCAGGGCAACCGAACCCGTCTGATCGGCCGTGAACTGGGCTATCACGGCGTGGGCTTTGGCGGCATTTCGGTCGGCGGTCTGGTTAACAACCGCCGAGCCTTTGGCGCCTTGCTGCCCGGCGTCGATCACCTGCCGCACACGCTGGATATCAAGCGCAACGCCTTCACCCGGGGCCTGCCTAAACAGGGCATGGAACTGGCAGACGATCTGGAGCGCATTATCGCCCTGCATGGCGGCGAAAATATCGCCGCCGTAATTGTCGAGCCCATGGCCGGATCCGCCGGCGTCATCCTGCCGCCGCAGGGCTATCTCAAACGCCTGCGCGAGATCACCAGCAAACACGACATTCTGCTGATTTTTGATGAAGTCATTACCGGCTTTGGCCGCCTGGGCGAACCTTTCGCAGCGCAGCGCTGGGAGGTAACGCCGGATATCATCACCACCGCCAAGGGGCTGACCAACGGTGCGATTCCGATGGGCGCGGTATTGGTCAGCGAGCAGATTCAGGATGTATTCATGCAGGGCTCGGAGAGCGTTATCGAGCTGTTCCACGGCTACACCTATTCCGGTCATCCGGTCGCCGCGGCTGCCGCCTTGGCGACCCTGGATATCTACGCCAGCGACGGCCTGCTGACCCGCGCGCAGCAGCTGGAAATTTACTGGCAGGAGGCATTGCACAGCCTGAAGGATCTGCACCACGTGATTGATATCCGCAATGCGGGCCTGGTGGGCGCGGTGCATCTGGCCAGCCGCGACGGCGCTCCCGGCGCGCGCGGTTACGAGGTATTCGAAGAATGCTTCTGGGACGGACTGATGGTGCGCTGCACCGGCGACATCATCGCCCTGTCGCCGCCCCTGATTCTCGAAAAAACCCATATCGACCGTATTGTCGAAACGCTGGCAAAGGTAATCCGGCGTACGCCCTAAGCCGCAAATAGCGGAGTCGCCACCTCGACCAGTCCCCCCTTTGAAAAAGGGGGCTAGGGGGATTCGGGCTTAAACAAACCCCGATGCGACCCCATCCGCCACAATCTCCGCTGCAGATTGCCCCCACTCGATAACTCACCAGTCATGGTATCGCTGCCGCGATCACCTCTTTCTTGCGGGCACACCATGGTCTAAACGTGACTGACGGGTTACATTCCTCGTCAACCAATGCATTCAAGACCATAATTTTCCCTGGATTGTTAAGAGGCTTCGAGAACCAACCACGCAACAGTCTGATGAGACCCGTTGGAGTCACCTGGCAGACCGCGCTCGCGAAAGCGCTTACGGATTGCCATGAGTGTGCCGAGCGCGATTCCTGACTGAAATACTGGTTCTCGTAAAATGCTTCAGGATGAGTGGCCAGACCGGGTCTAGCGCCCGGCGACCGACCATTCAATTCAGCCTGATCGCCAAGCATGGCGAACAGGCGCCGGGGTACAGCGAGGAGTCCTGCGAGATGTCGCGTTTACCAGTCATTGTCGGGTTCGGTGGATACAACGCCGCTGGCCGTAGCTCGTTCCATCACGGCTTTCGCCGCACCATCATCGAATCCCTGAGTCCGGCCGACCGACAGCAGATGCTGGCCGGGCTCGCCGTGCTCATGAAACTGGTACGCGTGGAAGGCGATAGCTACCTCGACGATGACGACCAGCCGCTGAGCCTTCAGGACATTGAACAGCGTTTCGGCGATCAGATTCTCGACGGCACCCTGGTGCGCCGCGTCGAGAAACGTCATCTGGACGTCGATGCGGCGCACTGGCACAAGAATCTGACGGTGACCGGCGAGGCCGGCAAACCCTTCTCCTTCATCACCCTGGCCAAGCAGTTGCCCGAACCTCTGCCCTCCGACTGGGTGGTCGAGCCGCTGAACGCCGCTGAAGTGCTGGTCACCATGTACGACGGCTGTGACCTCAAGGTCGACAGTTATCGCGCGCTGGCGGTGAAGTCCGCCGGACAACTGCCCAGTGGCTTTGAGCCCGGCGAGCAATACACCTCACGCTTTCACCCCCGCGGCCTGCAGATGACCATCGTTGCCGCCACCGACGCCCTGCGCTCCAGTGGTATCGCCTGGGACGACATCACCCAGCGCATACAGCCAGACGAAGTGGCCGTGTTCGCCAGCAGCATCATGAGCCAGCTCGACGAATTCAGTTTCGGCGGCATGATGCAGTCGCGACTCAAGGGCAACCGGGTCAGTGCCAAGCAACTTGCACTGGGCCTGAACAGCATGCCGGCCGATTTCATCAACGCCTATATCCTCGGTAGCGTCGGCACTACCGGCGCCATCACCGGTGCCTGCGCCAGCTTCCTGTACAACCTGCAGAAAGCCACTGAGATGATCACCAGCGGCCGGGCCCGGGTGGCACTGGTCGGCAGCAGCGAGGCGCCGATCACCCAGGAATGCATCGAAGGTTACGGCGCCATGGGCGCGCTGGGCACCGAGGAAGGTCTGCGCAATATCGAAGGCAAGGCCGACGTCGACTTCCGCCGCGCCAGTCGGCCCTTCGGACAGAATTGCGGCTTTACGCTGGCCGAATCCAGTCAGTTTTTCCTGCTGATGGATGACGAGCTGGCGATGGAGCTGGGCGCCGATATCCACGGCGCAGTGCCGGATGTATTCGTCAGCGCCGACGGCTACAAGAAATCGATCTCCGCACCCGGACCCGGTAATTATCTGACCATGGCCAAATGTGTGCACAGCGCCATGCAGATTCTCGGTGAAGACAGCGTGCGGCAGCGCAGCTTCGTGCATGCGCATGGCTCCAGCACACCGGCCAACCGGGTAACCGAGTCAGAACTGCTGGACCGCGTCGCCGGTGCCTTCGGCATTGCCGACTGGCCGGTGGCCGCGGTGAAGGCCTTTGTCGGCCATTCGCTGGCCAGCGCCAGCGGCGACCAACTGGCTTCGGCGTTGGGCACCTTCAAATATCAGATCATCCCCGGCATCAAGACCATTGATGAAGTCGCGGATGACGTGCATCAGCAGCAGCTGCGCATCAGCACCCATGATGTCGATCGCACACAGGACCCGCTTGAGGTCTGCTTTATCAATTCCAAAGGCTTCGGCGGCAACAATGCGAGCGCGGTGGTGCTGGCCCCACAGGTGGTCGAGCGGATGCTCCGCAAGCGCCACGGTGAAGAGCGTTTCGCCGAGTATGCTGATCGCCGTGAAGCTGTCCGTGCCGCCGCGCAGGCCTACGACCAGCGCGCCACGAAAGGTCAGCTGGAGGTGATCTACAAGTTTGGCCAGGACATGATCGATGACCGGCAGATCGAGATCTCAACCGAGCAGATGACAGTGCCGGGCTTTAGCCAGCCGCTGGTGTTTCGCAAGGATGACCGTTTCAGCGACATGCTCGACTAAAGCTCCCCGAAGCAGGGGCAAGTGCAGAATCAAACACGCACCTGGCCCCTGCCAAAACAGATTCATCCGCAATCCTTACCGCACCTTTCCCTTGAGTTGTAGTCCATAACTTGGAACCGTTGAAACCTCTGAAAACGCAACGAGCGAAGTCAGGCCAGACGCAACTGAAGTAAAAGCGCAGTATGCGTAGGTAAGTGAGTATTAACGCGAGATGTCATGTCGCATGGTCTGCCCGGTCGCTATCAGGGTTTCGTGAGCATTCAGGTCAAAGGAGCATACATATGTCATTCAGTAAGCAAGTATCAGCTGCCCGTAAAGAAGCCGAAAAAGAAGCGCACCACCTGGGTTCGGTTGCCCGCCGTTTTTACAAAGACGCCTCCAAGGAGTCCAGCCACGGCCTCAACATGCTGCAGAAACGTGCGCGCCACACCATGCATGACATGCATCTTGGCGATCACGGCAATCGCGCCTCCCACTCGCTGCAACAGGCCGGTCAGATGGTCAAGCAGCATCCTGTGGTCACCCTGGCTATTGCCGCCGGCGCCTTTGCACTGGTCGCGTATTTCCTGACCAAGCCACGCAATGAACATACCCGCCAGGTCGGAACCGATAGCAGCCAGACGCCGTTGTAAGCACTACCTAGGCGCCGCTGGCATTCCAGCGGCGTCGCGCCTGTCACAATATCCTGCCTTGATGCTGCCACCCCAGACACCGTACAGTTCAGCTATCTGTCTCAACTGAACCGAGGTCAGCATGTCGCCCTTCAGCTTCGCCACCACTGCACAAATCCTTTGCGAACCCGGCTCTGCCCAGCGCCTGGCCGACCTCTGCCATGAGCGCGAGGTCCACCGCGTGCTGATAGTGACCGATCCCGGCATCATCCAGCTAGGCTTGCTCGACGATATTTTTCCCGGCTTTGCGCAAGGCGGCATCGAGTACCAGATATTCGATGCGGTGGCGGCTGACCCGCCGGAAGCGGTGGTCCTGGCTGCAGTGGAACAGGCCCGAGCCATGCAGGCCGAGCTGGTGGTCGGCTTCGGCGGCGGCAGTTCCATGGATGTAGCCAAGCTGGTCGCGCTGCTGGGGCACCCCGAGTGCAAGCAGCAGTTGTCTGATATCTATGGCGTGGGCAACGCGCGGGGTCGGCGTTTGCCACTGATCCAGGTCCCCACCACGGCGGGAACCGGTTCGGAAGTCACCCAGATCGCGATCATCACCACTGGTGAAACCACCAAGATGGGCGTGGTCTCGCCATTGCTGTTGCCTGATCTGGCCGTACTCGATGCAGACCTCACGCTCGGCCTTCCACCCGCCGTCACCGCCGCCACCGGCATCGATGCCATGGTGCATGCCATCGAGGCCTACACCAGCAAGGTCAAGAAGAACCCGCTGTCTGACATGCTCGCCCGGGAAGCCCTACGCCTGCTCTCGGCCAACCTGAGCGAGGCCGTGCATAACGGACAGAACCGTGAAGCTCGTCAGGCCATGTTGCTCGGCGCCCTGCTCGCGGGTCAGGCCTTTGCCAATGCGCCGGTTGCAGCCGTGCACGCGCTGGCCTATCCGCTGGGCGGGCATTTTCATATCCCGCATGGCCTGTCCAATGCCCTGGTGCTACCGGCGGTGATCGAATACAACGCCTCCCACGCCGCGCCGCTCTACGCCGAGCTGGCTCCTATTGTCGTGGGCGATAAGCTGGAGCCCGGCGACGATGCGAGCCTGACCGCACAGCTGGTGGCTGCACTGTCCAGACTCAGCCCGGACAATGGCTTGCCTAGCCGTTTGCGCGATGCCGGGGTACCAGAGGACAGTTTGCCCATACTCGCCCGCGACGCGATGCTTCAGCAGCGTTTGCTGATCAATAACCCCCGCGAGCTGAGCGAAGCCGACGCCCTGGCCATCTACCAGAAAGCCTATTGATACATATTGATCTACAGGGCCGCCGACCCGTTGTCGGGGCCCGCTCTCAGGACACCCCATGATCGAAACCGAGAACGCTTCACGTCGGTACTACCCCTACCTGCACCCCATCACCACCCGCTGGCACGACAACGATCTGTACGGCCATATCAACAACGTCACCTACTATGCGTTCTTCGACAGCGCAGTGAACAGCTGGCTGATCGAACAGGGCGGCCTGGATATCCACAACGGCGAACAGGTAGCTTTCGTGGTCAGCTCGGCCTGTGAATACTTCAAGCCGGCGGCCTTCCCTGAACGCATTGAGGTTGGCGTTCGCGTGGGCAAGCTGGGCAACAGCTCGGTGCATTACGAACTGGCGGTGTTCAAGGCCGGCGAAGAAGCGCCCTGCGCGGCCGGGCGCTTTGTACATGTGTTTGTCGAGCGCAGCAGCAACCGCTCATGCGCCATCCCCGCCGGACCGCGCGCGGCGCTGGAACGGTTGATGATTTGAGCCTCAGTGTCTGGTTTGCCCGTTGATAACGTCGGTCTTTGGCAGGGAAACGAGGCTTTCGGCTCCGTGGGTTGCGCTGAACGTCTGCCAGGCGTGGGACGCGTTATCCACAGCGATCATTACCACCTCCGGCTTGTCTGGTAGTTTGGACACACCGTAACGCGCCTCGACCTCGGGCATATCCACTGACAGAAAATGACCATGCTCGTCATTATGGACAGTCTGCACCTGCTGCTCCTGTACCAGCTGCAGCAATCGATGCTCCACCCTGAAACTATTCGACAGCGCCTCATCACTCATGATCGGCACCCACTTGCGGCGGGTGAATCTTGCCGCCCGCTTCTCGCGGAAAGTGGCCCAGGTACTCAAGACGATAGCAATCGACAGGCTCAAGACCAGATAAAACAGCAAGCTTTCCAGGCCGAATAGCAGCAGCGCATCCATTTCGATACGCAGGCCTTGGCTTTGCTCAGCCAGCAGTCCAGCGATGCCGATATACAGCAACCAGGCTAACAGCCCCCAGGCAGCCAAGGTGAAAGCGGTATCAATCAATTTCGGCATCCAGTGCCTTGGTGTGCAGATAAGAGTCATGAGTTGTTCCTCGCAATTCCACGGTCGGGACTGATCCAGCGCGCGCGCTCCTGCCGCGGCCTGAGCATGACTTTGGGAAAGCTCGCCAAAGTCGTAAGCAGCGTGATGATCCAGAACACCAGCGGGTACCATATGATCCAGAACAAGGCGCGACCCAGCCCCTCCTCGTAACGCCGCTCGATGAGCAGACTGAGACTGAACTGCATAAGGCAGACGCACGCCAGAACCAGACCGGTAAAGCCGGGCGGAATGATACTTTGCACCTGAAGGTTTTCGTGGAGTTCGAAGAAGGATCCCAGCGCCAGCAGCACAATGGTTAGGGCGAAGGCAAACGCCCACACCGCAGACAGACAGAACTCAATCAGCAGGGGCCACATATAACGGAAGCGCCACTTCCAGATAGTGCTGATGTTCTTGCGCAGCACCTCTGCCCCGCCGCGTGACCAGCGCAAACGTTGCTTCCACAAACCCCGCAGGGTTTCGGGCATCAGAATCCAGCACAGCGCCCGGGGCTCATAGAATATCGACCAGTGATCCAGCTGCAGCTTCCAGCTGATGTCGATATCCTCGGTAATCATATCCGGGCTCCAGTAGTCGACCCGGTCCAACGCACTGCGTCGGAATGCAGCGACCACGCCAGAGATCGTAAACACCCGGCCATAGACTCGCTGGGTACGCTTGATCAAGCCAATGATCGAGGAGAATTCGCCGACCTGAATGCGGCCGATCAGCGTCGAACGGGTTCGAATACGCGGATTGCCGGTCACCGCACCAACCCGCATATGCTTGATCAAGGGCGCGACCAGATAGGCCACGGCGTCTTCGGCCAACAGGGCGTCGCCGTCGATGCACACCAGATACTCGCTGCGAGCGGCCAAGGCACCCATCCGCAGTGCAACGGCCTTACCCTGGTTCTTGGCCAGATGCACGACGCGCAAGCGCGGATGCTGTTTGGCCAGCTCGTCGAGGCGTACACCCGTGTCATCGCTCGAGCCGTCGTTAATGGCCACCACTTCAATATTCTGATAACGCTGGGCCAGCGCCGCGCCGACTGTTTCCGCCACCTGCTGGCCTTCATTGAAACAGGGTATCAGGATCGAAATCAGCGGATTACCGGGCAGTTCCGGGGCCGGGATATCGCCATCATTGCTCCAGGGCCACTTACGCTCCCAGTGCAACCAGAAGTACAGCCCCCCGGCCATCCATAGCGCCGACATCAACAGCGGATAGAAGAACACGAAGTTAAGCAGCACCTTGCCAGTCAAGGCCAGGGTCAGCCCTAACGGACCGAATAACACCAGCAGGAAGACCAGAATGGCGATTGTCCGCTCTCTCATCGCTCGGTACTCCAGGCATTGGACAGTGCCGGACGCACTTGTTCGAGGCGCGGATTATCAGTATGGAAATCATCCGGGTAATAGCCAAAGTGACGCGCACCCTCCCACTGCAGACGCTCCATCCAGCGCACCAGCAACTCGCTGTCGATCGGTGCCTCCTGGCCGACACGCCAATCGCGGGCCTGAAGCTCAAACAGGGTCTTGTCCATGGCGTCGGGGTGCTGCTTGACCTCACGCACCAGCCGCGAGAGCCAGGCGTCTGAATCGGCCTTGCTGACGCCCTCCATCAGGGGCATGGCCATGATGGCGGTCCAGTCATAGCTCTCCAAAAAGCCCTGCATGTTCTGCGCGAACCAGGCCTCGCTTTCCGGCTCGAGGATTGGCATGGCGAAGATATTCCGTGCGGTTTTCACCTGCGGGCCGCGAATGGCTTTGACCTTGTCAGCCAGTTCCAGGGTGAAATCGGTCAGATACTGGCTCTTGAAGCGCGTCCAGGCGGCCATCTGTTCGGGGTTGGCGCGCAGGACTGTCAGGTCAGGGTTCAGGCCTGCGTCGGCATAGGCCTGCCGCGCCGCGCTGCCGGCATCTTCAAAATCGGAGAGCAGGGCGTCATCGTGAAACAGCAGACCCTGGAAACTCGCATGCCCGGCCAGATCCTCATAGATTTCGCCAATCTGCTTGCGCACCTCGGGATCAAACGGCGACAGACGCCGGTACTGCACGGGGCTCACTGCCGCCTCATCCTCGCCGGCGCCATCAATTTCGGTCACGCGTGGCAACGCTGGATCCAGGTCAAAACTCATGACCGGCATCCAGGCATAGATTTCCACCCCGGTGCGGGTACGCAATTGCCAGGCAGCGCGATTGAACAGGTCAGCCCGCATCGGCAAATGACGGTTCGGGAAATAAAGCGACTTGACCAAACCGTCCCCTTCGGGATCGGCATAGGCCTGGAGGAATACGGTATTGATGCGCAGGTCGAAGATTCGCTGGATCAGCAAGCCCAGATTCGCCTCCATCTGCATCGGATCCGGATCGTACACGTAGTCCAGATCGACGTGGGCGACGCGCATGGCGGGCTCCTCCTGCATGCCACTGACGGCGGCCGCGAAGTTCTCGGTGCTCGGGTCTTCACCGATCAGATAGCGCCCGGCATTACGCAGATTCTCGACCGTCGCCAATCCGCCTTCCAGCGTCACCGCCATCTGGTAGCCGTTCTTGTCTAAAATCTCCAGTGCCATGCCGTTGGCGGCGCCATAGGGCCATACCCAGACCCGCGGGCTACGACCGGTAACATCGCGTATTTTCTGCGTGATCCGCTGCACATCAGTATCGAGCCGAGCCTTGTACGCCTCGCCTGTCTCGTAGGTGCGGCTCAATGGGTCGTACATGCGATTGGCCGCCGCCGGCAGCTTGTTGCCCTGCGGGTTGGCCAGCGCACCAAAGTGCAGGTTGTCCGTGTGTGCGCCGATCTCCACCAACCCCGAGTCGGCTATCTCGCGGATCTGCGCACGGGTTGCGAAGCGCTCGCGAGCCGCGGGCACACCACCAAAATCGACCTTCTGATCGGTGGGGGTGTCCATCCAGACACCCACCGGCGCCAGCACCGCCGGCCATTGATAGGCCCTGAGTATCGGCAGCACGCGCTCACCGAAACTGCTGAAACCATCGTCAAAGCTCAGCAACACGGCCTTTTCCGGCAGCACAGTACCGCCCTGGCGTGCTTCCAGAATCTGATCAATGGACACTGCCTGGTAGCCGCTCTCGCGCA
This sequence comes from Pseudomonas saliphila, assembly GCF_008638345.1. GTDB lineage: Bacteria > Pseudomonadota > Gammaproteobacteria > Pseudomonadales > Pseudomonadaceae > Halopseudomonas > Halopseudomonas saliphila. The sequence continues at coordinate 143,830 of NZ_VTVA01000009.1, forward strand.
ACCAGGCCAGTTGATCGACCAGGTTTAACGTTCGTACCGACAGGAAGGTGTTATCCGCCTCGCCGTCTTCCACGTCATGGTAGGCCAGCGCCAGAACATGGTTCTTTGGCCAGGGTGCTTCACGATTGGTTACCGGTCGATCCGCTGGTGCGGTGAAAGGGACTGACTGCGCCCACACAGCGCCCAGCAGCAGAACCCATAACAGAAAAACACGTCCGAGACATTTCATCACAGCCCCCTGAAGCGAAAGTTGACGTAGAAAACCAGGCGATATTCCCGCTCACGGTCCCCGTCATAGGGCCGGCTTAAAGCAGACAGCATGAAACCGCTGTCGAACACGTCGTTCATGCTTAATCGCTGCCCATAGGCGATTAGCCCCATCGCGCCGCCACTGAAGTCGCGCTGATCGTAATAACCCAGGCCCAGCTGCACGTCCTGACTCCACGCTGTCTCGTAGCGCCGATGCATGATGTGCGACAGACTCAGGGTCGACATCACGCTGGCATCGGCTTCCGGGTTGAAGTACGGTCCCTCCCCTCCCTGGCTGTTGCGGCTGGTCGCCAGCTCCAGCCCGGCATCGAGCGTCAGCCGCGGAGCCGCAAAGACCCGTTGGCTGCCGTCAAGCACCAGGCTCAACCGGTCGTTACCATCACTGAAGCGCATTGGCGAAACAGACAGGCTGACTTCCCGGCTCTCGCTTTCACGCCAACGCGCGTAAGCAGAGAGGCTGTCGGCGTCAACATCGCTGTTTAATGCCCGCAGCGGCGTCGAGCCCGATAGCAGTTCGGCTGACCAGCCGTACTGCCATTCATCGCTGATGTCATGCACGCCAGCCAACCTGGCTCCGGTACGACGACCGAAGCCATATTCATGGCTGGAGACTTCTGCTTCCAGGGTGTGATTGCGGCTACGCCGCTCGACGCCGGCACGCAGCCAGTCGTGGTCTGCATCACCTTCGAGAAACTCGCCCCGGCCGATACCGCCGCCGGCGAACACCCGCCAATCATTCTGAAACGGCGAACTGTATACGACCGTTTCAACACCATAGTCGTCGCCGCCCGTGACACTGTCGTCGGGGCTTTTGCCGCGATAGCCGGCTATGCGCAACTCGGCCATGTGGTGAACGTCGCGCAGACGATCAGCACGCCGAGCGCGGAGGTTGTCCGGAAAACGGGTCACCAGGTCGTCGGTCAACACATCGACCTGCCACCACTCCTGCAGCGCCATGGCATTTATCGCCTGGCCCGCCTCGACCTCTACGGATCGCGGCGCGATGTTCTCGGCCATCTTCAACTGCTGTTCGGCACGTCGCGGCCAGCCTCGCGCGGTGTATACGCTGGCACGGCTGGTGCGCAATGAAATATTGCCCGGCGCAGCATCCGACAGGCCATCGAAAGCCTGCTGCGCCGCAGGCAAGTCATCACGGTACAGGGCGTTATTGGCCAGTAGCATCTGGCCTTCGAGCCAGTTCTGATTCGGTCGCCCTTCGGGCACACCCATGGGATATAGCCGCGCGGGCTGAGCCGCGGCCAGTTGTTTGCTGAGCTGATCAGCCTCTTCCAACCGCTCGCTCTCAATCAGTGCGTAATACAGGCCCTGATGATCACTCATCCAGCTCTGATCCTTGTCACTGCTGGCAGCAATCACCTGACGGTACAGCTCGGCAGCCTGTTCGGGCTGGCGCAAATACAGCAGGGCACTGGCCATCCAACGCAGCGCATAGGGGGGCAATGCCACCTGCATGTCTCTTAGTGCATGGTATTCATCGACAACACGTTGCATCTCCCCACGCGCAAGCAGCGCACCCATGCGGTCAGTACGCACTCGTACAATGTCCGCCTCCGCCGCGGGCACCGTTTCCCATTCCTTGAGCAGCGCATCGGCTTTGGCCAGTGCCCGGTCTGCCACGACAAAGCGTTCGGATTCAGAGCGACTGGCAGTGTCAGCCAGACGTATGCGCTCAGCCAGAGCATCGCCACGCATGCCACGCAGCTCCTCGTCTGTGAGCAGCTGCGGGTGCTGCTCGGCAATGTCCAGAGCCAACACCGGCAAGCCTGCACGCTGGAGGGCAAACAGATACTCGCGCAGCACGTCGCGACGGCCGGGAGCCAACCGCCAGGCACGGTCGTATTCTGCCAGCGAGGCATGCGATTGCCCGTCACGCATCAAGGCATAACCCAGCGCCAGGCGCGCTTCCAGTTGTTTGGGTGCCTGCTCGGTCCAGTCACGAGCTCGCTCGATAGCGGCTGGCGTCTGGCCCATATCGGCCATGGTCATCAACTGTGCCTGCAACAGATCGGCCCGCGCCGGTGCGAGCGAACGAGCCAGCCGGAAGCCCTCGACAGCCTGGTCCCATTCACCGCGGTTGCGCCGGATACGCGCCACAGCCGCGACGGTGTCGGGGTTTCTGGCATACACGGAGGGATTGGATTGATAGAGGCGCAACACTTCATTTTCTTCGCCTGCCCAACTGGCAATCAGAAGCAAATCGATTTGCTGCCTGCGAGTAAGCGACGGCGACTGGCGCAGATATGCCAGCGCGGGCTGCTCGTCGCCGAGACGCGCACGTTCCAATAGAGCGTTATAGGATTGATCGGCCCAGAGAAGACTGGAACCCAAAGACAGACCCAAGGAGAGGCAGAAAGCAATGACTCGCTTCCCTGCTACGTTACTTTGCATTCTTCGCTCCGGACATTGCGAAATTATGACAAGAGGAACAAGCAGGAAAAACAAGGTGCCAACTTGCTGTTACCGAAAAAATCTTACGACCAACACTGGAAAGTGTCAAACCGAAACGGTGATATATATATTAGGTGGGGTAGTGGGAATCTTTTGGCACATACGTGCTCCAATCGCCTCGCGCCAAAAAACTTCTTTCATAAGTTACAGCTGCCCTGCTCAAAGTCTCGAAAGAGGTGCCGGGCGAGGCGCAGGCGCACCAGCGACCACGCCAGCCTTAGGCGCGAGTCAGGGAGGGGCTTATAGCGAAACACTATATGCCGCAGTACTGATAGGCAGGGTCGGTAAAACACTGCGGAGGCTAACACCTCTCATTCTCAATATTTCGGATCGCGGCGATTATGGATAAGCTATCTCACTTGCACGAGAACTTTCATGACATATTAAACCCATCATTACCAAACTTAGAGGAGACATCTATAATCGCATATATAATGTATTCACTCAAATACTCAATACCGAAGATATCTTAAAAACCTCCTCTCCAGCTCGAACACTTATTTATTTCAACCGGTACAACTTATTTATTATTAAACCCACCAACTTAAAACCATCTCCGATCTTCTCCATACTCTAATCAACCCACCCTTGCATGTTTTAATTAAATTGCAGGCTTTTCTGGTTAGTCAGTGGGATTTGTAAACCAGAGGGAACAGCAAAACCTCCCCACTGGAACAATGAAACCAACAGGAAGCCCATTTTCAAGCGGTTACGTGGTTTGGAGTGACCTGCCTCCCCGACGGTCCGAAGCACAAGTAAGGCAAAAAACCCCGCGCACCTTAGGGCAAAAAATCCCTGATCGGGCCGCGCAATTGTGATCTAACCCCCAAAGTTTTTATTCAACTTGCAGGCAATTTCACAGCTTGAGGGAGATAGCCATTTGACGTGACCCACGGTTTCGCGTACTCAACGCCGCCGGCATAACAGGAAGCGGGCCAATATAAATGGTTAACAATTGTGTCAAACCCGATGGACGCTCCGACTGACAAACTTTTTTACAAATGCGCGACTTGAAAAGTCGCGTTCAGCTCAACACGTCAGGCAACTGCCCCGGCGTAAAAAGCTCTATCCAATAGCTATCCGGATCCTTAATGAAGGCGATGCGTTTCATTTTTCCGTCGTTCGGACGCTTGACGAAATCCACCCCGAGCGACTCGAAGCGCTCGCAAGCGGCATCCAGATCCGGAACGGCAAAACCGATATGGCCGAAGCCCTGAGGCTGGTCGTTGCCGTTGTGATAGGCAAAATCCGGATCGTCCTCGGTACCCCAGTTGTGCGTCAGCTCGAGCATTGCCGGGCGGCCGAAGGTTTGCACCAGCCGCACTTTGGCCTCATGCGACCAGTAGCCCAGATCCAGTTCGTCGATCATTGCCAGGAAATACAGGCTGAAGCGCATGTCTTCAAAATCCAGGCGCTTGACCAGGGTCATCCCCATGATGCGGGTGTAGAAATCCAGCGATGCAGCGGGATCCTTGATGCGCAGCATCGTCTGATTGAGGACGAAGCCCTCCGTGGCCGGGTCGCGATCCTCGCACAGTCCTTCAGCGGTTTCGAAATGGCGTGACATGGCAACGGCTCCTCAAATGATTGGTCAGTAAGGAAGCCTAGCATTTCAGCATCGGTTGGCGCTCTATCGCGAACCTCAGACGACGCCAACCGAACCCGGCACTCAGCGGAAAGGCCGCTCCGGCCACCAGGGGAAGAAGTCCGGACGGTCCTGGCTGGGACGCAGGGTGAAGCGTGCCGGCCGTTTTTCCAGGAAGGACTGCACGCCCTCCTTCGCATCGGCCGATTCGCCCATGAAGGCAATCGCGCGGGAATCAACAATATGCGCTTCCATCGGGTGGTCGGCGCCCAGCATGCGCCAAAGCATCTGGCGATTCAGCAGCGTAGACATGGGCGAGGTGTTGTCGGCAATTTCGCGGGCCAATGTCTTGGCCGCAGGCAGCAACTCGTCCGGTTCATGGATGCTGCGAATCAGACCGCCGCGCAGTGCCTCTTCGGCATCGAACACGCGTCCGGTAAAGACCCACTCCGCCGCTTGTTGTACGCCGACCAGGCGCGGCAGGAACCAGCTGGAGCAGGCTTCCATGGTGATGCCCCGACGGGCGAAGACAAAACCGAAGCGCGCCTTGGTGGAGGCCAGACGAATATCCATGGGCAGGGTCATGGTCGCGCCAACGCCCACCGCCGCGCCGTTAAAGGCGCCGATTACCGGCTTGGTGCTCTCGAAGATGCGCAGCGAAACGGTACCACCGCCGTCACGCAGATCGGCGTTGCTACGCTTGTGACGATTGAAGGTATCGCCGCCGCTCTCCAGATCCGCACCGGCGCAGAAGGCCTTGCCGGCACCGGTCATGATCACGACGCGCACGTCATCGTCGGCGTCAGCGGCATCAAAGGCTTCGATCAGTTCGCGACGCATGTCGGCATTGAAGGCATTCATGCGGTCGGGGCGGTTGAGGGTCAGGACGAGGATGCCGTCCTCGACCTGATAATTCAGCGTTGAATAACTCACTGCGGCACTCCTGCGAAAAGGGGAAGGCCGAACAGTGTAAGAGCGTAAATGTGCGTGGACCATGACACTCGGCTTTGCGTATGCAAAGCCATAGGCAGGGCCGATTGATGCTGAGGTTAAGCTAGTCGACGCGCTCGAACTTGAGATCCCAGACGCCGTGCCCGAGACGCTCGCCGCGGCGCTCGAACTTGGTCACCGGACGCTCTTCCGGATGTGGGATATAGGTGCCATCGGGTGCCAGATTACGGTAACCCGGCGCGGCGCTCATCACCTCAAGCATCTGCTCGGCGTAGGCTTCCCAATCGGTTGCCATATGGAACACACCGCCAGGCTTGAGCTTTTGCCGCAGCTTCTCGGCAAAATCCAGCTGCACGATACGGCGCTTGTTGTGCTTTTTCTTGTGCCAGGGATCGGGAAAGAACAGCAACACCCGGTCCAGGCTGGCGTCAGGAATGGTCTTGTCGAGCACTTCGATCGCATCGCAATCGAATACCCGGAGGTTGCTCAGCCCGGCATTGAGCACGCCATTGAGTAGCGAGCCAACGCCGGGGCGATGCACTTCCACGCCGATAAAATCCTGCTCCGGGGCGGCCGCTGCCATCTCCAGCAGCGACTGGCCCATGCCGAAGCCGATCTCCAGCGTGCGCGGTGCCTGGCGGCCGAATAACACATCCAGATCGAGCATGCCGTGCTCAAGATCAAGCCCGAACTTTGGCCAGCCAACGTCGATGCCGCGCTTCTGTGCATCGGTCATGCGTCCGGCACGCATCACAAAGCTGCGAATCGCGCGGCGGGGATGTTCGCTGGCCTCAACGGGCAGGTCGGTCGGGGTCTGGCTATCGGTCATGACAAAGGCTCAAATGAAATCAGAAAAAGGTGCCGGCCAGCGGCGAGGAAGCTGACGCATACAGCTTGCGTTCCATGCGTCCGGCCAGATAGGCGCCGCGACCTGCGAGGACCGCGTGCTTCATGGCCTCGGCCATCAATACGGGCTGCTGAGCATGGGCGATAGCGGTGTTCATCAACACACCGGCGCAGCCCAATTCCATGGCGATCGCCGCATCCGAGGCCGTACCTACACCCGCATCGACCAACACCGGCACGGTCGCCTCTTCGAGAATGATGCGCAGGTTATAGGGGTTGCAGATGCCCAGGCCTGAGCCGATCAGACCGGCAAGCGGCATAACGGCGACGCAACCGATTTCGGCCAACTGACGCGCGATGATCGGATCGTCGCTGGTGTAGACCATCACATCGAAGCCATCACGCACCAGAATCTCGGCGGCCTTGATGGTTTCAATGACGTCCGGGAACAGGGTTTTCTGGTCCGCCAACACTTCGAGCTTGACCAGTTTATGACCGTCCAGCAGTTCACGCGCCAGTCGGCAGGTACGTACGGCATCTTCGGCAGTGAAACAGCCAGCCGTGTTGGGCAGGATGGTGAAGCGATCGGGCGGTAGCACGTCGAGCAGGTTCGGCTCGCCCGGATTCTGACCGATGTTAGTCCGGCGGATAGCCACGGTCACGATCTCGGCACCGGAGGCTTCGATCGCGTCGCGGGTTTCGTCCATATCCTTGTACTTGCCGGTGCCTACCAGCAAGCGGGAACGGTAACGCACGCCGGCAATTTCCAGCGCGTCCTGAGTCAGGTTAGTCATGTGAGCTCCGATCGGCGGCTAGCCGCCACCTATGGCGTGAACAATTTCTACCCGGTCGCCATCGGCAAGTCGGGTGTCGGCGTGTTGGCTGCGCGGCACTATATCCAGATTCAGCTCTACGGCCAGGCGCTTGCCGCTCAAACCCAGCCGCTCGACCAGTTCAGCCAGCGTAATCGGGGTTTCCAGGGCGTAGGCTTCGCCATTCAGTTGGATCTGCATGGGATACTCGAACGTAGTCAGGGAGCCGCCATGATAGCCTGCTTTACCCGACTCTGGCCACGCCGCAGAGCCTCATAACGTACGCCAGACGCCGATCCCCAGACACAGCCAGGCGAGCAGGAACATCACGCCGCCGATGGGGGTAATAATGCCCAATTTGCCTACTCCGGTCAGTGCCATGGCATACAGACTGCCGCTGAACAACAGAATGCCAAATGCGAAGAGCCCGCCGGATGCCTTGAACAGGGCAACGTCCGGCCAGCGCAGCAGCAGCAGTGCAACACCAAAGATCGCAGCGGTGTGCCAGAGCTGATATTGCACGCCAGTCTGAAAAGCGTTCAGCAGATTGTCCGGCAGCCGGCTGCGTAAACCATGCGCCGCAAAGGCGCCCAGTGCGACGCCGGTGAATCCGCTAAAGGACGCCAGCAAAAGCAATAACTTGGCCATGGATAAATCCCCCGGTCTATACTGCGGGCCAATTCCGAAACCGATTCGCCCATGTTGAAAAAACTGTTACGCACCTCAGCTCGCTGGCTGCTGTACCTGATGGTGCTGAGCCTGATCCCGGTCGGTCTGCTACGCTGGATCCCCTCCCCCGGCTCGACGCTGATGGTAGAGCGCTGGATCGAATTCCGCCAGCAGGGAAGCGACGTCAGCATCCGGCATCAATGGGTTCCCTACGAAGCGATCTCCGACAGCATCAAGATGGCGGTCATCGCCGGCGAAGATCAGCGGTTCGCCGAGCATCACGGCTTCGATCTCAAGGCCATTCGCGCGGCGATGGAGCACAATCTCGAAGGCGGCAGCGTGCGAGGCGCCAGCACCATCAGCCAGCAAGTCGCAAAGAACCAGTTCCTCTGGTCCGGGCGCAGCTGGATACGCAAGGGGCTGGAGGTCTGGTTCACGGCCTGGATCGAAGTGTTGTGGCCGAAACAGCGGATTCTGGAAATCTATCTGAACGTGGCGGAATGGGATAAGGGCGTGTTCGGTATCGACGCTGCCGCCCGACACCATTTCAACGTCGGTGCCGGCACCCTGTCTGATCGCCAGGCGGCGCAGCTGGCCGCCGTATTACCCAGCCCGATCCGCTGGAGCGCGGCCCGACCCACGGACTATGTGCAACGACGCGCCACCTGGATCCAGCGCCAGGCACGCCAGCTTGGCGGGAGACACTATCTGGATCAGATGGAGGCCGGCCGCTCGCGACCTGACTGGTTGAGATTCGCCTACTGGCAGGAACGGGTTTCGATGAAGTGAACAGTTGAGGGGTTCTGCCGGGCACCAAGGTCCGGCAGGCTCCACGTCATACCGTGCGCGAGAACTGGCCCTTCTGTTCTTCGCCAAGGTAGGCGTCGAAGGTCATCGCCACGCTGCGCATCAACAGGTGGCCCTGGGGCAACAACACCAGCGCATCATCGTGCAACTCCACCAGACCATCGCGTTCGTGCTCGCGCAACAATGCCAGCGCGTCGGCAAAGTATTCGGTGAAATTGATCCCATAACGCTGTTCGAACTTGGCGTAGTCGATGCGTCCATGGCACATCAGATCGGTGATCACATCGCGGCGCAGGCGGTCGTCTTCGCTGAGCTGATAGCCACGTTGCACCGGCAGCATGCCTTCATCCATACGCGCGTAATAGCGCGATAGCTCCTTCACGTTCTGGCTATAACTGTCGCCCACCTTGCCGATGGACGAGACGCCGATGCCGATCAGATCACAGTCGGCATGGGTCGAGTAGCCTTGGAAGTTGCGCTGCAGCGTGCCATTGGCCTGCGCGCGGCTCAGTTCATCTTCCGGCAACGCGAAGTGATCCATACCGATATACACGTAGCCTGCATCGGTGAGCCGGCGGATGGTCAGTTCCAGCAGTTCGAGTTTACGTTCCGGCGGCGGCATGTCCTCCATGCGGATCAGACCCTGCGCCTTTACCTGCTCGGGCAGGTGCGCATAGCTGTACGCTGCGATACGGTCGGGGCGTAGATCGATGATCTTTTCGAGCGTGATATCAAAGCTGGCGACGGTCTGCAGCGGCAAGCCATAGATCAGATCCACGCTGATCGACTTGAAGCCGGCGTCGCGCGCAGCCATGACCAGATCACGGGTCTGCTGCTCGCTCTGGATGCGATTCACCGCAGCCTGCACGTCGGCGTCGAAGTCCTGTACGCCGAAGCTCAGACGATTGAATCCCAACTCGCGCAGCGTATGGATTTGTACCGGCGCCACGGTGCGAGGATCGACCTCCAGGGAAAACTCATGCGCGTCGCTGTCGTCCATGTTGAAGGCATTGCGCAACGTCTGCATCAGATCAGCCAGCTGCTCGCTGGTGAAATAGGTCGGCGTGCCCCCGCCCAGGTGCAACTGGGTCAAACGACGAGAGGAATCGAACAGGCTGGCCTGCGCGGCGATTTCGCGCTTGAGATATTCCAGGTATTCGACGGCCCGTTCGGTCTTGTGCGTGATGATCTTGTTGCAGGCGCAGTAATAGCAAAGGCTCTTGCAGAACGGAATATGGATATACACCGACAAGGGCTTGGGCGAAGCCGCTTCATTGCTGGCCTTGGCCGCCGCCTGATAATCATCCATGGCAAAGGCTTTGTGAAATTGCGGCGCAGTGGGATAGGACGTGTAACGCGGTCCGGGCCGGTCATACTTCTCGATCAGATCACGATTAAAACTCAGCCGCTGGTCCATATCTACTCCACTACTTTGAACGTCTGCAGCGGCGTGAATGGCGCCGGCGGCAGACAGGTCGAATGATGATCAGAAATCGTGCCATTGGGCACAATATACAGTTCGAGGTATAGCCCGCAGCGTTACTGGTAGTCGATGCTCGGACCAAACATGATTGAGTGAGCCTGGTCGTCGCTCACCGCGAGCACCGCGCCCTGTTCAGGGTAGACCCAGGCTTGCCTGGCGTCACCAACCTCCATGCGCATGGCTGGATTGCCCAACGAACCCTGGAAGCTCAACACATCCACCGGCTCCTCGGGGATCAGACTGATGCGCTGCACCCGCCGCCCGGCTAGCGCCGCACCGACATCGGAGGATAACGGCTGCTCAGGCGAATTAACCGTCCAGTCCTGGGCGCGAACCAGGCTTTCGGTCTGCTCTGAGTCCAGGCTGATCACCGCCTGCACGCGCCAGTTCAAACCGTCACTTTCGAGTGGATAGCGGCTGACCAGCAGTGGCTGGTTGTCAGTATTGACCAGCCACAGGCTGCCCAGTCCCAGCGCCGCATCGACGCCGGCCAGTGTCAGCGTCTGCTGGTGTAGCGGCTGCCACAGCGATGCCTGGTACTCCGTGTGCCATTGCATCTCGCCTGGCTGGTTTTGCTTCGCCATCCAGCTACCCAGGGCGAAAAACCCCAGCACCACCACAACCAGGATGGTCAGGGTTCGGACGCCCATTCGCAGCGACATGCCTTTACTCCCTCAAAAGAATCGAATTCGTTTGCCATTATGCAGCCCGGACCTATGACTTGAAAGTCCGGGACAACGGCGATTCTTTTGAGTGCTTACGCGGCACCGCCAGCTAGAGACCACATTATCGCCGATATGGACATGTCGTTAATTGAGCCGGATCAAGACCTCGTTCAGCCCGACCGGGGGTCAGATACCCCGAAGCGCATCTGACCCTCGCCTCGCCCATCGCTAGCCGCTGACGTCCAGCGCCTCCACTGGCTTCGCCTGCTGCCTTCCAGTCGTCGCACGCAACAGAAACTCACGATTGATCGGGCTGTGTGGCTTCAGGGCCAGGCGTTCATCGGCAAGTGCTCTGCCCAAGCCACGCAAACCTCCACGAAGGGCCGCCTCGGTCAAGGTCAGATCGATAATGTCGCGCTGGGCGTTACTGCCGCCGAAGCCGTTGGCAATAAAGCGACCGCGGTGCAAGCGTTCGGCGGCGGTCCCGTAGGACCCACGCCAAAAGGCGATAAACCCCTCGACCAGCGCAATGCCTTCCTCGCCCGCCCATCTGGCCGCTTCGGTGTTACTGGCGGCCCTGACTCTGAGATTCTGCAGCAATCGCTGCAGCTCCGTGTCGCGGCCCGCGCCGAGATAGGCCATGGCTGCGTGCCAGTCGTTGAACGGGTAATCACTCTGCTCGACGTGCGCCGCCCAGCTGTCCGCGACCGCGTGCCAGCGGTTGCCAAGCTCCGCGCCCTTGAGGTGCAGCCGCCACAGCAGCGCCGACGCATCGACCAGTTCCAGGGCGATCGTACTGGGGGTGCTCCAGACAGCCTGGTCATACAGTGCCAGCGCCTGCTCAACTTGCCCCAGCTCCAGATGACAGAGCGCGCGGTGCCACCAGTTGTGGACCTTGAATATGTTGTCGTCACTAGCCCAGTGCGGCTCGCGAGAAATCATCCACTCGATGCCCTCGTCGGGCCGACCCTGCATTTCCATTACATGAGCTACAGCGTGATGGGCCCAGCAATCCAGAGGCTGCAAGGCCACCGCGCGGCGTCCCGACGCCTCGGCTCTGGCGTAATCACCGGTTTCCTCCAGCCCGAAGGCATACATCCCCAGTACCACCGGATAGCCCGGCGTGTCGGCGGACCACTGCGGCAAGACCCGGGCAATGCGATCACGCAGGTTACGGCTGTTAGCCCGGTAGAAATCAATCAGATGCCCCGCCTGCAGGGCCACCATGTCCCTGGGATAGTGCACATTGTGCAGATCCAGTTGCAGGGCCGCCCGGGTCCAGTTGCCCGCCAATACGTGCTCCAGCGCGGCGACATGGGACGACTCTCGGTCGGACAGCGTCATGCGCTTGAGGGTCTGCACAAGCGCCCTCGCTTCCCGGCTCGCCTCCGGCTCGGTGGCCAGTGCAAACGCATGTGCCTTGAATATGTAGGCCATCGGGCAGGCGGGCGCCGCATCGATTGCCTGATCAATCAGCGCCACCGGGTCGCCGCGATACAGGTTGAAGGCGTCAACCGCCTGATCAAAAAGATCCGCCGCCTGCTGGTTTGCGCCGTTCAATGCTTCACCCTGTCTATCTGTAATCATTGTTTTTCTCCTCCGAAATCAGTATCCATTACCCCTCTCCGCAGGCTTGCCAGCCTCATGGCGACACTGCGGATTGCTGCTAAGCTTATTCAGCGGGGGCAACGCAAAGAATGTGCAAGACACCGGATCTTATGACCGATCCGCCGGATTGGAGATAAGGAGGTGGGTGACTCACCGCTGCTGGGGACATTACGTCTGACGGGAGGCATTTTTCTGGATGCCGAGTTCAGCGCGCCCTGGTGTATCAGCGCTCAGGTCACCCCGGATGATTGCGGGCCCCTTACCCCACCGCCACGCCACATCATCGCCTACCATTACCTGATCGCCGGTCACTGCATCGTCAGCGTAGCGGACATGCCGCCCTTTCACGCCTATGGCGGCGACATAGTGGTGCTGCCGCGCAACGATCCGCACATACTCAGTAGTGCCCTGGACCTGCCACCGGCCTGCCCGGACCAATTTCTGCAGCCAGCCGCTGACGGCGGGTTGACCCGGCTGGTATATGGCGAAGGTGGCGAGCGGACGTCGATCCTCTGCGGTTTTCTCGGTCACAACATGCAACGCAGCCCGATCATTGCCCTGCTGCCCAGCGCGATGAAGCTCAACGTGGCTGAGGATAGCGCTGCCGGTTGGATCAAGAGTCTGTTCAAATTCGTTGCCAGCGAACTGGCAACCGGGCAGCGACAATCGGCGGCCATGCTGGCCAAGATCGCCGAACTCATGTTCACCGAAGCAGTGCAGCAATATGCCGCCGCGCAGGCAGATCAGTCGGAAGGCTGGATAGCCGGGCTGCGCGATCCCATGGTCGCTCGCGCGTTGGTGCTGATGCATGGGCAACTGGCCAGACACTGGACGACTGATGATCTGGCAAGGGAAGTAGGCCTGTCCCGTTCCGCCTTTGCAGACCGCTTCGTACGTGCCCTCGGCGAGGCACCGATGGGCTATCTGCTGCGGCACCGCTTAGAACAAGCCGCCACCCAGCTACTGGAAACGTCGAATTCCATCGCACATATCGCCTATGACATTGGCTACGAGTCAGAGGGTGCCTTCAGCCGTGCCTTTCGGCGGGAGTATGGGCTACCTCCAGCCACCTGGCGGCGCTCGAAACGGCATTGACCCGCGGTAGGACGAAGGAACAGAAGCAAAAAGGGCACCCGAAGGTGCCCTTTTAAATGAATCCGAACCAGGTGGATCCGAACGACGTTATGCCGCGTCGTCCTCGGATGCCAGATTCTTCTTCAACTTGTTCATCGCGTTCTTTTCCAGCTGCCGGATGCGCTCGGCAGATACTTGATATTTGGCCGCCAGCTGGTGCAGGGTCGCTTTCTCTTCGGACAGCCAACGCTGGTAAAGAATATCGCGGCTACGCTCGTCAAGCTGCTCCAGTCCCTGTTGCAACTGGGCTACAGAACTGTCGGTCCAGTTCTCCGTTTCCAGCTGGGTCGCCGGATCATAGCGCTTGTCTTCCAGGTAATGAACCGGCGCGTAGGCCGCATCGTCATCTTCGTCCTGGGCACCATCGAAGCCGAGATCCTGTCCATACAGACGGCTCTCCATCTCACGCACCTCACGGGTCGCGACGCCCAGGTCTGCGGCGACGGCACCGACTTCGTCATGCGACAGCCACGCAAGCTTCTTCTTGGCACTGCGCAGATTGAAGAACAGCTTGCGTTGCGCCTTGGTGGTGGCGACTTTGACGATGCGCCAGTTGCGCAGGATGAATTCGTGGATTTCCGCACGAATCCAGTGCACCGCGAACGACACCAGACGCACGCCAATCTCGGGGTTGAAGCGCTTGACCGCCTTCATCAGGCCCACGTTACCTTCCTGGACCAGGTCGGACTGCGCCAGACCATAGCCCGAGTAACTGCGAGCGATATGCACGACGAACCGCAGATGCGACATGACCAGCTGGCGGGCCGCTTCCAGATCTTCGTGATAGTACAAACGATCAGCCAGCTCGCGCTCTTCCTCAACACTGAGTATCGGAATGCTGCTTACGGTCTGGACATAGGCCTCAAGGTTCGCACCGGGAACAAGGATATGTACGGGCTGTAAAGCAGTGCTCATAGTTGAACTCCGAAAAATTGACGGCTCAGTGTATCACCGCTGAATGAGACTGTGAACGCCTGACGAAGTTCATCCGCATAACATTAATACGTTATAAAACATGATGTTACGATCATGTAACGGTTTCACTGCGGCTCGATGTCACGGATATGTCGGCCGACTGCCAGCCACGCCCCGAGCAATCCCAGCAAAACCGCTCCGGCAACCAGTAGCAAGCCATCGCCAGCCGGCATCGGTAACAGCTCGAAACCGCTCTCATATAACGCTGCCACCTGCCGCACAGTGGTGTTCAGCCAGGCGATACCGCCAGCCAACAACAGCCAGGCCAGCAGCCCGGCGAGCAGCCCGTAAACCATACCGATGTACAGGAACGGCCGGCGCACGAACGCGTCGGTGCCGCCGACCAGCTTGATCACCTGAATTTCCTCGCGCCGGCTTTCAATGGCCAGCCGGATGGTCGTAGTCATGACCAGCAGCAGCGCGAAGATCAACAGCACCGCCAGGCCGCCGGTGAAGCGTTCGAGCATGGCAAGAATCGAGGTTAACCGCTCGATCCAGAGCAGATCGATCTGCACCAGCTCGACACCCGACATAGCGGCGATACGGTCTCTCAAGGGTTGCAGGGCCGAGGCGCCACCTTCGATGCTGTTCGGTGTCACCAGAATCACTGCGGGCAAGGGGTTGTAGGACAGCTGCTCCAGCGCATCGCCCATCCCCGAATGCTGCTGGAACTCGGCCAGCGCCAGCGCCTTGTCGAGCAACTGCACCTCATCAACCTCATCCAGCGCGGCGATACTGTCACGCAGCTGTTCGGCTACCGGGCCGTCGACCGTCTCCTGCAGATAAACGGATAACTGGGCCGCGCGCTGCCAGTCGACACCCAGCCGCTCGACCTGACCGATTAACACGGCCAGCCCGGTAGGCAGTGCCAGAACGATGGTCATCACCAGAATGGTCATGGCGCTGCTCAGGGGATGCCGGCGCAAGCGCTGCAAGGCCTGTTGCGCGCTGTCCCGGTGGCTGCCCAGCCAGCTGCGC
This sequence comes from Pseudomonas saliphila, assembly GCF_008638345.1. GTDB lineage: Bacteria > Pseudomonadota > Gammaproteobacteria > Pseudomonadales > Pseudomonadaceae > Halopseudomonas > Halopseudomonas saliphila. The sequence goes on from NZ_VTVA01000009.1 coordinate 159,082, forward strand.
AACGGATGCCGCCAGTTGCGTTGCGAGCGGGCGGCTCCCTTGGGTGCCTTTGGCGCTGGGTTCTTCTTAACCGGTGTGTCCGCACTCTGTCGCTTGCGCGGCGCTGCCGGGTTCCGCTTGTTCTCGGCCATGCCTATTCCCCGTCCCTGACCAAGCGGCCCTCGTGCAGCGTGAGCATGCGGTGATCTAGCCGCGCAATCAGCGGCAGGTCGTGACTGGCGATCAGTACCGTGACGCCCACGCGATTAAAATCCTCGAACAGCGTCATGATTTCCGCCGACAGCGCCGGGTCCAGATTGCCCGTGGGCTCGTCAGCCAGCAGCAGCGCAGGCTTGTGCACCACGGCCCGCGCGATGCCGACGCGTTGCTGTTCACCACCGGACAGGGAGATGGGAAACAGATTTTCCTTCTTTAACAGGTCGACCTTGTCCAGCGCGGCGCGCACACGTCTGCCGACTTCGTCCCGCGGGGTGCCATTGATGATCAACGGCAGCGCCACGTTATCGAACACCGTGCGATCAAACAGCAATTGGTGGTTCTGGAACACTACGCCAATCTGCCGACGCAGGTAGGGAATGTCGTCACTGCCCAGTTCGTGCAGATCCTGACCGCCAATATGCACTCGGCCCGCGCTCGGCCGCTCCATGCACATCACCAGTTTGAGCAGAGTGCTCTTCCCCGCGCCGGAGTGGCCGGTAATGAAGGCCATTTCGCCGGTGCGGATATGAAAGTCGAGGTTGTCGAGCCCCTGATGACCATTGGGGTAACGCTTGCTGACCTGATCGAAACGAATCATGGATTACTCGCGCCCGAACAGAGCCTTGACGAACTCCGGCGCGGTAAAGGGTCGCAGATCATCAATCTTCTCGCCGACACCAATAAAGCGAATCGGCAGGCCGAACTGCTTCGCCAGGGCGAAAATCACGCCACCCTTGGCGGTCCCGTCGAGCTTGGTCAGGACCAGACCGGTCAACCCCACCGCCTGATCGAACAATTTGGTCTGGGAAATCGCGTTCTGACCGGTGCCCGCATCCAGCACCAGCAGCACTTCGTGCGGCGCTTCGTCGTCCAGTTTGGTCAGTACCCGTTTGACCTTCTTCAACTCATCCATGAGGTGATCCTTGTTATGCAGACGGCCGGCGGTATCGGCGATCAACACATCGACCCCGCGCGCCTTGGCTGCCTGCAAGGCATCGAATATCACCGAAGCCGAGTCGGCGCCGGTATGCTGCGCGACGACCGGAATCTGGTTGCGCTCGCCCCACACCTGCAATTGTTCCACCGCTGCCGCGCGGAAGGTATCGCCCGCCGCCAGCATGACCTGTTTGCCCTCGCCCTGCAGCCGCTTGGCCAGCTTGCCGATGGTGGTGGTCTTGCCGACACCGTTGACGCCGGCCACCAGAATCACGAAGGGTTTCTTGTCCGGCGCGATAACCATGGGCTTGGCCACATCACTCAGCAGGCTTTCCAGCTCACCCTGCAGCGCGGCATAAAGCGCCTTGCGGTTGTTTACCTGGCGCCGGCTGACACGCTGTTGCAGCGATTCCATGATCAGGGTGGTGGCTTCGATACCAACATCCGCCAGCAGCAGACGGGTTTCCATGTCCTCCATCAGCTCATCGTCGATTTCCTTCTCGCCGAGGAACATGTTGGCCATGCCTTCGCCGAGATTGACGCTGGTCTTGGACAGACCGGCCTTCATTCTGGCGAAGAAGCCCTTGGGTTCCGCTGCAGGCTTTTCCGGTTCGGGCTCGGGCTTTTCCGACGACTGTTGACCGAGACCAGCAAAGAGCTCGGCCGCCACTTGTCGGGCGGCCTCATCCTGACTCGAGGCAATAGGCGTAGCATTGGGCACAGGATCAGGCGTAGAGGAAGGCGTATCCGCTTCGGCAGGTGCAGCCGTTAGCGCGTCGGGCACCGTCGGTTGCTCGACCGGCTCGGCGACGGGCTCGCTGGCAGCAGGCGGTGGCGTCGGCTCGGACTTGCGCCGCGCCCAGCCGAACAGACCCTTCTTTTCGGGCTTGGCCGGTTCGTTCTCCGGGCGCTTGGAATCCGATTTATCTGACTTGTCTTTTGAACCAAACATTTACGATCACTATCAGAGTCTGGCGACGCTGTTTGGCCGCCACGTTGTAGGTTGGGTTATCCTACCCCACTTCCGCCACAGGCGGTATGACCGTCGTCCCTCCAAGACTACCCAGGATCATCCATGTCGCGCCTTCTGCATCCATTTTCATTCCTGCTGCTGACGCTGGGCCTGTCCGGTCTCGGCCAGGCCCAGGAACAGCGTCAGACTACCCACGAATTCAGCCTCGACAATGGCCTCAAGGTGATAGTGCGAGAGGATCACCGCGCGCCGGTGGTGGTGTCACAGCTCTGGTACAAGGTTGGCAGCAGCCAGGAGCCGCCGGGCAAGACCGGCATGACCCATGCGCTGGAACATATGATGTTCAAGGGCAGCGAAAACATTGCGCCGGGCCAGGCCTCGAAAATACTCAGCAGCCTCGGAGCGCAGGAGAATGCATTCACCAGTCGCGATTACACCGCCTATTACCAGGTGCTCAGCCGTGACCAGTTGGCCGTTGCGCTGGAGCTCGAAGCGGAGCGGATGCATTTATTGTCCTTGCCTGAGGATGAAGTCATGCGCGAGATGCAGGTCATCAAGGAAGAGCGCCGGCTGCGGGTCGATGACAACCCCAACAGCCTCGCCTACGAGCGCTTCATGACTCAGGCGTACATGGCCAGCCCCTATGCGCAACCGGTGATCGGCTGGATGCATGACCTTGACCGCCTGACGGTGGACAACCTGCGCGACTGGTATGAACTGCACTACCACCCTGGCAACGCCACCCTGGTCATCGTCGGCGACGTCAAGCTCGACGAAATCCGTGGCCTGGTCGAGCGCTACTTTGGCCCGATTCCCGCTGGCCCGGTACCTGAACAGAAAGCCCCGCTGGAATTGCCAGATGGCGGCGAGCGCAGCCTGGTGCTGGAACTGGATGTGCAGCTGCCGAGCCTGATCATGGGCTTCAACGTACCCAGCCTGAACACCGCCGAGGCGCCCTGGGAAGCACACGCCTTGCGACTGCTGGAAGCCGTACTGGATGGTGGCTACAGCGCCCGTCTGGCGAGCCGCCTGGAGCGCGACCAGTCAATCGCCACTTCGGCCTCGGCCAGTTACAGCGCCTTCTCCCGCGGTGATTCGCTGTTCATGCTCAGCGGCGTGCCCAACGAATCACGGGAGATCAGCCTGGAGCAACTTGAACAGGCGTTGTGGGAACAGATCGAAGAACTGAAAGCCAACCCGCCCAGTGTCGAGGAGCTGAACCGCGTGCAATCACAACTGATCGCCAGCCTGGTCTATGAACAGGATCAGATCAGCCAGCAAGCCAACCGCATCGGCCAGCTGGAGAGCATCGGCCTGCCCTGGACCCTGCTCGACAAGGACGTCGAGACCCTCGAAGCCATCACCCCGGAACAGGTCAGCGACGTCGCTCGCCGCTACCTGACCCGTGAGCGCCTGACCCGCGCCCATGTACTGCCCACCGCCAAGGACAAGGAGACTCGCTGATGGCTACCGCTCATTCACGCAGCACGCTGCGCTGGTTACTCGCTCTGCTCGTTGTCGCTGCGATCATTGGCATCATGGTGTTCAAGCCCTTTGCAAAGACCCCGTCTGCCGAGGCGGAGACCGCGCCGGCTGGCCTGGTCGCCACCACCCATGCAGCGGTTGATACCGATGCGGTCGCCCAGGGCAGCGCTGACGATGAGCCGCTCCCGGACCTCGAATCTCTGAGCAGTCTGGATACGGATAAGCCACCGGCCCGGCGCAAACTCGACCTGCAGCACTGGACCACCGAGCAGGGCTCGCGGGTGTACTTCATGCAGGCCGATGAATTGCCGATGCTGGATGTGCAGGTACTGTTCGCCGGCGGCTCCAGCCGCGACGGCGACCAGCCCGGCCTGGCGACCCTGACCAACGCCATGCTCAACGAAGGTGCTGGTGACAAGGACGCTGGCGACATCGCCGCAGGCTTTGAGCGGCTGGGCGCGCAGTTCAGCAACAGCTCCCACCGCGACATGGCGCTGACCGGCCTGCGCAGCCTGACCGCGCCGGACAAACTGGATCCGGCCCTGGCGTTGTTCGCCGAAGTCGTCAGCAGCCCAAGCTTTCCACAGGACGCATTCGAACGCCTGCGCAATCAGTTGCTGGCCAGCCTGCGTTATCGCCTGCAGCGGCCGGCAGCCCTGGCCAGTGAAGCCTTCTGGGCCGAACTCTATCCGGAGCATCCCTACGGCAGCTTGCCTGAGGGCACCCCGGAGAGTTTGCAGCAAATCACGCCTGAGCAACTGCGCGCGTTCCACCAGCAGTTTTACAGCTCGGGCAACGCCGTGATCGCCATGGTCGGCGCAGTAGACCGTCAGCAGGCAGAACGCATCGCCCAGCGTTTGGCCGATGCCATGCCCGAAGGCCCCGCGGCAGACAAGACGCCGGTACCGGATCCGGTCGAGCCTGAGCACACACATATCGCCTTCGATGCGCAGCAAACGCATATTCTGGTCGGCCAGCGCGGCATCAGCCGTCACGATCCCGACTACGCAGCGCTCTATGTCGGTAACGAAATTCTGGGCGGCTCGGGCTTTGGTTCCAGGCTTATGGAAGAAATCCGCGAGAAGCGCGGCCTGTCCTACTCAGTGAGCAGCAGTCTGATTCCGATGCAGGCGCCCGGCCCGTTCATGATCAGCATGCAGACCCGCGCCGACCAGGTCGATCAGGCGCTGGAAGTGATCAACAACAGTCTGGATGAGTTCATCGAGAAAGGGCCAAGCGAAGCCGACCTACAACGCGCCAAACGGCAGATCATGGGCCAGTTCCCGCTGAGCACCGCCAGCAATGGCGCGATCGTCGGCCAGTTGGGCGCCATCGGTTTCTACGACCTGCCGTTGAATCACATGCAGCTGTTCATGGACCGCATCCAGGCGTTGAGCACCGAGCAGATCCGTGAGGCCTTTGCCCGTCATCTGGACCCGGCCGGCAGGCTGGTGGTGACCGTCGGACCAGTGATCGCGGAACCCGAAACCGATCAGGACGATACCGAAACCGCACCCGATACGCTTGAGGAAGCAACCCCATGAGGCAGGACAAGGGACGTCAGAGCCAGCTGCGAATCATTGCCGGAACATGGCGCAGCCGGCGCTTCACTTTCACCGAGCAACCCGGGCTGCGGCCCACGCCGGACCGGGTGCGGGAAACCCTGTTCAACTGGCTCAGCGGTCAAATCGAAGGCGCGCGCTGCCTGGATCCCTTTGCCGGTAGCGGCGCGCTGACGCTGGAAGCGCTGTCGCGCGGCGCCCGTTTCGCACTGTGCGCAGACGCCAGCCGCGATGTCGTCGCCACCCTGCGTAGCCATCTGGTCACGCTGGAATGCGCGAACGCCGAAGTGCGCCAGCAGGACGCCCTGAGTCTGCTGGCCGGCAGTCCGGAAACGCCCTTTGATGTGGTATTTCTCGACCCGCCGTTCAAGCAGGACCTGCTGGCACCCGCCTGTGCTGCGGTGGAGGACAACGGCTGGCTGACCGACCAGGCCTGGATCTACACCGAGAGCGAACTGCCCCCGGACCGCCAGACAGTGCCGGCGAGCTGGCGGCTACATCGTGAAAAACGCGCCGGACAGGTGTGGTACACACTGTGGCGTCGCCAAGCATAACGATGGAATGTCGAGTTCCACCTCGATAGCGCTACCGCAGGCGGCTCCGCTGCCAAGGTCGGAGCTCGGCAGCCCTTGGAAGGCGAGTACCACGGGGCGCGATCGAACTCGACCATAGGCGCCACCGGTCAGCCCGCTCGCCGGGATGGAACCCGGCCCTCCATAAAAACACCTCCCGATGGATTGTCGAGTTCCATCTCGACAAAGCGCGACCGCCCACCACACCACAGCCCATAATGCCCCCGTGGCGAGACAATACCGGCAATTGACAGATCCGGCCTATTCCTCTAGAACCAGTTCTCTTGAAACAGTCTTGATCCCCAGCCCGTCGGCCTGCCGACTTTGAAACCGAGATCCCATGGTTGCCGACATTGCCTACCTGCAGCAGCAAGACGATGCCATTTCCGAACTGAAGGAATTGTTCACCCTGCAACGTGCTGCCTGCCGCGCAGCGCCCAGCGCGGAGCTCGCCCAGCGTATCCGCCAGCTCAGACAGCTCAAGGCCGCGCTGATAGCCCAGCAACAGCAACTGATCGACGCGATCAATCAGGATTTCGGGCGCCGCTCCAGCGACGAGACCCGGCTGGCCGAACTGTTGCCGTCGGTGGAAGGGATCAACTACACCATCAAGCACCTGAGTGACTGGATGAAGCCCTCGCGGCGCAGCGTTGGCCTGGCTTTCCAGCCGGCCACAGCGCGGGTGATCTACCAGCCACTGGGCGTGGTAGGCATCATCGTGCCCTGGAACTATCCGCTGTATCTCGCCATGGGACCACTGACAGCTGCCCTGGCGGCCGGCAACCGGGCGATGATCAAGATGAGCGAGTCGACGCCCGCCACCGCCGCAGCACTTGCCAACCTGCTGGCGACGGTGTTTACCCAGGATCAGGTTGCCGTGGTCTGCGGCGAAACCGAGGTCGCCGTGGCCTTTGCCAAGCTGCCGTTTGATCATCTGTTGTTTACCGGCGGCGGAGGCATTGGCCGCCACGTGATGCGCGCCGCAGCAGAAAACCTCACGCCGGTAACCCTGGAGCTCGGTGGCAAGTCACCGGCACTCATCTCGACCGATGTGCCAATTGCCGATGCGGCCGAGCGAATCGCCTTCGGCAAGGGGCTCAACGCCGGCCAGACCTGCGTCGCGCCTGATTACGTACTCTGTCCGCGCGAACGGGTGGCGGAGCTAGTGGAGGCCTTGCGCCAACGCTTCAGCAAGATGTATCCCACCCTGGCAGCGAACCCGGACTACACGCAGATCATCAATGCGCAGCACTACCAGCGGCTGACGGGTTATCTGAGCGATGCCCTCGACAAGGGCGCCAGCGTGCATGAGATCAATGCAGCCGGGGAGGATCTCGCTGGAACCCGCGTGTTGGCGCCTACCCTGGTGCTGGGTGTCACCGATGACATGCGGGTGATGCAGGACGAGATTTTCGGGCCACTGCTACCGATCGTGCCCTATGACAGCCTGGAGCAGGCGCTTGCCTATATCGCCGAGCGACCCACGCCGCTGGCGCTCTACTACTTCGGCTACGACCGTGCCGAGCAGCAGCGCATCATGACGCAGACCCAGGCCGGCGGCATGTGCATCAACGATACCCTGCTGCATGTAGCGCAGGATGATCTGCCCTTCGGCGGCAAAGGGCCTTCGGGCATGGGGCAGTATCACGGGCGCGAAGGCTTCCTTACCTTCAGCCAGGCAAAGGGTGTATATATCAAGCAACAGTTCAACGGTGCCCGGCCGATCTATCCACCCTACGGCGGTACGCTATTGAAATGGATCTACCGGCTATTCATTCGATAGCAGGGATTGAGCCCGTACCACCGCGCACCTGAAAGGAGGGGAAAGGATGACCCGCCCGATCCAGCTTAACCGCCGGGATCTGTTAAAACTCGGCGTCGGCGCGAGTATCGCGCTCTCGACGGCGGGGCTCGTCGCCACTATGAGCGGCGCCACGCCAGACCAGCCGCACGCCGGCATGAAGGTGTTGCGCAGCACGGATATGCCGGTGCTGGCAGCTCTCTTTCCAGCCTTTGTCGGCCCGCATTCAATGCTGGATGCCCCCGCGATCCAGGCATCCATCCGCCAACTGGACTTCACCCTGGCGCATAGCTCAACGCAGACACAGAAAGATGTCCTGCAGTTGCTGGGCCTGCTCAGCTTCGCCGCGACCCGCGGTCCGCTGACCGGCATCTGGGGCGCGATCGAGCAGGCCAGCCCGGCGCAGATGGATGCGCTCCTGCTGCGTTGGCGCGATAGTCGGCTGGACATGCTGCGCCAAGGGTATAAGGCCCTGGGACAGTTACTGTTGATGAGCTGGTATGCGCTGCCCCAGTCCTGGGAAGCTGCCGGCTATCCCGGTCCGCCGGTCATCTGACACATCAAAGGGACATGAGCGATGCCAGTAACAGACGTATTCTTACAAGGAATTGAACAGGGCTGGGACGTACTGGACGCAAGCACCTTCGAGCACGACCGCACCTTCGAGGCCGATGTGGTGATCATCGGCACCGGCGCGGGCGGCGGAACCAGCGCGGAAATTCTCGCCGAGGCCGGGTTCAAGGTGTTGCTGATCGAAGAAGGCGCATTACGGACCTCCAGTGACTTCAAGAATGATGAAGCCATCGGCTACGCTCAGCTGTATCAGGAGGGTTCGGCGCGCGCGAGCAAGGACGGCGGCATCGGCATTCTGCAGGGGCGTACGGTGGGCGGCAGCACAACGGTAAACTGGACCAGCAGCTTTCGCACCCCCGACCAGACATTGGCGCACTGGAATACGGAACATGGCGTGTCGGGTATCGATAGCGCCAGCATGGCGCCGTGGTTCGAGCGCATGGAGCAGCGCCTGGGTGTCGCGCCCTGGGCCGAATCGCCCAACGCGAACAACGATGTGATCCGCAGCGGCTGCGACAAGCTCGGCTGGCATCAGGCCGTCATCCCGCGCAACGTGCGCGGCTGCTGGAACCTGGGTTACTGCGGCATGGGCTGCCCGACCAATGCCAAGCAATCGATGCTGGTGACCACCCTTCCCGCCGCACTGAAGTGCGGCGCCACCCTGATTCACCGTGCCCGCGCCGAACGACTACTGATCGAGGGAGGTCGCGTTATCGGTGTGCACTGCCGAGCAATGAACGCCGAGCTGACCCGCGCCGACGGCCAGCGCATCGAAGTGCGCGGTACGCATACTGTGCTCGCTGGCGGCGCGATCAACAGCCCGGCGCTGCTGTTGCGGTCCCAGGCACCGGACCCGCACAACCTGGCCGGCAAGCGTACCTTCCTGCATCCAGTCAATTTCAGCACGGCGCAATTCGACAAGCCCATCAATGGCTTTTATGGCGCGCCGCAATCGGTGTATTCCGACCAGTTCCAGTGGCAAGACGGCGCGAGCGGGCCGATGGGTTTCAAGCTGGAAGTCCCGCCGATGCAACCCAGCATCACCTCCGCCCTGCTCGGTGGCCACGGCCCAACCAACCTGCAGCGCATGCACAAGCTGTCCCACAGCAACATGATATTGGCGCTGCTGCGCGACGGCTTCCACGAGCAGAGCCCGGGCGGCACGGTCATGCTGCGCGACGACGGCACCCCGGTGCTGGATTACCCGCTCAATGATTACCTCTGGGACGGTACGCGTCGGGCCTATCTGGCCATGGGCGAAATCCAGTTCGCTGCGGGCGCTAGCGTCGTAGCGCCGGTGCATAGTCGCGGCGAATACAGCAGCAGCTGGGCTGCATACCGGCAGCAGGTCGAAGCCTTGCGCTATGTGATCCACGACGTGCGCCTGGCCAGCGCCCACGTCATGGGCGGCTGTCCGATGGGCGAAGACCCCTCCCAATCAGTCGCCAACAGTCGCGGCCAGCATCATCAGCTGGAAAACCTGTCGATATTCGACGGATCGCTGTTTCCGACCAGTGTCGGCGCCAACCCGCAGCTGTCGGTATATGCACTGACAGCACGCCTGGCAACGCAGTTGGCAGAGCAGTTAAGCCGGGGCGCCAGCTCGATCGCAACAGAGCAGGCGAGCAGCACAACGGTTGGCCGCGGATAAGCATTGAGCTACCATTTGCCCCTTCTAGCACTCATGAAAAGGCTAACTGCCAATGAACACCGTATTGTATCCCGGCACATTCGACCCCATCACCAAGGGCCATACTGATCTGGTCGAACGCGCAGCTCGGATGTTTGACAAGGTGGTCGTGGCGGTCGCGGCAAGCAGCAAGAAGAACCCCGCCTTTTCCCTCGAGGAACGCGTCGACTTGTGTCGACAAGTCCTCTCGCACCTGCCTAACGTCGAAGTTGTCGGCTTTTCGACGCTACTCGCGCACTTTGCCAAAGAGGTCAATGCCAATGTCCTGCTCCGTGGTCTGCGCGCGGTGTCGGATTTCGAGTATGAATTCCAGCTGGCAAACATGAACCGCGTCCTGGCGCCGGACGTCGAAAGCCTGTTTCTGACCCCTTCGGAAAAATATTCCTACATCTCCTCTACGCTGGTGCGTGAGATTGCCAGCCTGAAAGGTGATGTCACCAAATTCGTTCACCCAGTAGTCAATGAGGCCCTGCTCAAGCGTTATAATGCCTAGGCTCAGACCGTAACGCACCATCATGTAGGAGTGCCTGGTTCCATGTCTCTGATCATCACTGACGACTGCATCAACTGCGACGTCTGCGAGCCGGAATGCCCCAACAACGCCATTTCACAGGGCGACGAGATCTATGTGATCGACCCCAACCTGTGCACCGAATGCATTGGACATTTTGACGAGCCGCAGTGCCAGCAGGTGTGTCCCGTCGACTGCATCCCGCTGGACCCGAACCACGTGGAAAGCCGTGAGGAACTGATGGAAAAGTATCAGATCCTCGTCGGCACGGCTTAAGCCCGTGCACCGCCTGTTTCTGCTGCCAGCCCTGCTGCTGGCATTCACGATTCAGGCGGGCTCGCTGCCTGATCAACAAGCAGTCGCCACCGCCCACCCTGACGCCACCGCCGCCGCGCACCGCATCCTCGATGAAGGCGGCAACGCCTTCGATGCCGCCATTGCCGCCGCAGCAACTCTCGGCGTAGTCGAACCCTATAGCTCCGGCATCGGCGGCGGCGGCTTCTTCCTGCTGCGCCAGCCCGACGGCGAAACCATCGATTACCGCTTCATCGACGCCCGCGAGACCGCGCCGCTACGCGCCAGCCGTGACTTGTACCGCGACGCTGACGGCGAGGTGCAGCGTGATCCGGCGCTGAATGGCCCCCTGGCTGCCGGCATTCCCGGTCTACCGGCCGCGCTGGTGCATCTGGCCGAACACTATGGACGTCTGCCGCTGAGTCAAAGCCTGGCGCCCGCCATCGAAGCGGCCGATCAGGGTTTTGCCGTCACTGACCGTTACCGGATGCTTGGCGGCTTCCGCGTCGAGGCCATGCGCCGCGACCCCGAAACCGCCCGGCTGTTTTTAGATTACAATGAACTGCCCGCCGAAGGCGCGCTGATCAAGCAGCCGGAGCTGGCGAACACGCTGCGGCAGCTGGCTGACAAGGGTCGCGATGGGTTTTATCGCGGGCCAGTCGCCGCGCAGCTGCTCGAGGGTGTTCAGGCGGCAGAGGGAATCTGGCGGCAGGCCGATTTCGACGCCTACCGGGTGATAGAGCGCGAACCGATTCGTTTCAAATCCCACGGCATGGAGATTATCAGCTCGCCCTTGCCGTCAGCCGGAGGCATTGCGCTGGCAACCATTCTTCAAGGTGTGGAAAGCCTACCGGCGACGAAGGTCGGCTCGGTCGCCTGGACGCACAATGTGGTGGAAATGATGCGCCGCAGTTACCGCGACCGCGCGCTGCTGCTGGGCGATGATGACTTCGTCGAGGTTCCGGTGGCGCGCCTGGTGTCCAGGGAATATGCCGAGCAGCTCGCCGCCACGATTGATCCGGCGCGCGCCACCCCCAGCGCAGAACTGGGCGCACCGAAGGTCTTCAGTGAAGGCACCAACACCACACATTTCTCGCTGATGGACGCCCAGGGCAATGCCGTCGCCGCAACACTGAGTATCAACCTGCCCTTCGGCGCAGCCTTTACCGTACCCGGCACCGGAGTGCTGTTGAACAACGAAATGGATGATTTTGCCGCCGATCCAGCGGGGCGTAACGAGTATGGGTTAGCCGGCGGCGAAGCCAACGCCATCGCACCCGGCAAGCGCCCCCTGTCGAGCATGGCACCGACCATGCTGGAAAACGACTCACGCCTGGCCGTGCTCGGCACGCCAGGCGGTAGCCGCATCATCACCATGGTATTGCTCGGCGCACTGGAAGCGATTGAACAGCAGCCGGTTCACCGCTGGGTCAGCCGGCCGCGCTTTCATCATCAGTATCTGCCTGACCGGATTCAGACCGAGGATAACGCCTTCAGCGCCGAGCAACAGACTGCGCTGGAGCAACTTGGCCACCGGATCGAGCCTGCCGGGCGCCGCTATGGCGACATGCATGCGCTGGAATGGGACAAGCGCAAGGGCGAAGTGAGCGCCGCCAGCGACCCACGCGGGGTCGGCGCGGCGCAGGTCAGGCATCCACTCAGCGCAGAGTGATCGACGGTTCGATCCGCTCCTTGCCACCCTTGCCCCGGGGCTTCTTCTTCGGCGGCTTCGGTGGCGGCGGGCTTGCCTTCGCTGGCCGCTCTCTCCTGACCGGCTGCTCGGCGGCGACCGGGTCCTGCTCGTATGGCGCAACAACCTGGTCGACGACCTCGCCGCGCGCGGCCAGAACCGCATGTGCCATCGCCAGATGCCGACGAATATCCATCAGATAATGCATGTCATTGAGTAGCGAAGTCGCCTGCCAGCCATCCAGCTCGCGGTTACGCAGCTGAAGCTGTACGTTCTTCTGGAACTCGGCGGAGAACAGCTTGCCCGCCTTTTCGTACTCGTAGAACAGCTCAGCCTGTGCTTCAGCATCGCCCTGGATATCTTCCAGCCGACCCAGCGCGAGCAAGGCCAGGCCGCACTGTTCACGCAGCGCATCGTAGGATGTGCGAACGCCCGGCTGGGTCTCATCCAGATGCTTGCGCAGGTTCTTCTGCAGATGCTTGGCCGCCTTGACGGCTTCGACCAGATCGCGCCCCGCCACGTTATGTTCCATCAGCGTTTGCTGCTGTTCCGGTAGGAACGAGATGTCCATCCGGCTGATGAAATCGACGATGTCCGAGTACACGCCCTTGATATGCCGCTCGTACAGCACGTCGGCATCTTCACGCTGGGACGCCGCCACTGGGGCGCGCACGGCCTCGTGCAACTGTCGCCGTGGCATGCCCAGCAGCACCGCTGGGGGCAGATAGGTCGAGGCGGCAATCACCTGCCGGGTCAGTGCCGCCAGATGCAGCAGCTCCTGATCCAGTACCTTGAGCGCCGTATTGGCGTGCACCAGAGCCGAATCGTTCAGGTACAGGGCACGTGCACGCGGCTGCTGGCTCAGCACCGACGGCTTGATTTCGGTGCTGCCGACGGGAATGCCCTCCGGGAACCAGCGCATCAGCATCTTTATCATTAACGGAATGAAGGGCAGCATGATGACCAGCCCGAGAAGGTTGAACAGGGTATGGAACAGCGCGAGTTTGAGCGTGTAGGCATCGGCTGCGATGCCCAGAATATAGGCAATGGAGTCGACGCTGCGGGCCAGCAGGGGGAGAATCAGCAAGGCTACTGCGGCGGTGACGCCATTGAATATGATATGCGCTGCCGCCAATCGACGGCCGGCATTGTTACTGCCGAGCGCTCCGATTACAGCGGTCACGGTGGTTCCCAGATTGGCGCCAATGGCCATGGCCAGCGCGTTGTCGTAGGCCAGCTGTCCGCCGGCCAGTGCGGCCAGCGTGATCATCAGGGTCGCGTGGCTGGATTGCATCACTACCGTGGCAAGCAGGCCCAATATCACGTAAATGAGCACCCCGAACCAGCCGGAGAATGCATAGCTATCGAGATTCAGTGCACCTTCGAAACTGGCGAAGCCGGCTTTCATCAGGTCAATGCCGAAAAACAGCAGACCGATGCCCAGTAGCACCTGGCCGATGCCTTTCCAGTGCGCCTCGGCTCGACGTCCGAGCATGACGCCAAACACCAGCAACGGCATGGCGACCGTCGCCAGATCGACCTTCAGGCCAACCAGCGCGATCAGCCAGGCACCGGTAGTGGTGCCCAGGTTGGAACCAAACACGATGCCGATTCCCGCAGTCAGACTGATAAGCCCTGCGCTGAGAAAAGCGATGCTGAGCAGGGTAACCAGTGAACTGGACTGAACCAGAGAAGTGCTGGTGAAGCCGAATACCAGGCTTTTCCAGAGGCGGTCAGTGCTCTTGCCCAGCCAGCGCTCGAGGGCGCCGCCGGTGAAGGCGCGAAAGCCGTCTTCGAGATGACGCATGCCCATGATGAACAGGGCGATACCCGCGGCCAGGGTGGCCAGCTCGACCTTCCAGAAAAAAAGAATAAGTAATACGAACAGGGCGACTGGAAGCCAGCCCGGCTTGAGGAAAGTACGCATTAAGCTCCTATAACCCGGCAACCGGATCGACAACTCGCTGGCTGCCGTCCGACTCGCCAGGGTTCATATCAGAAGCGTTCGTCCTGCTGCTTGCGACCATAGCCGCTCTTGGTGCAGCCCAGGCAACGCATGAAGGTTTCACGACCCGGACGGACTACCAGCTCCTGTCCGGCCTCGGCGGTGTTGCCGGCCAGTGCAGTGAACGGCAGGCTGACAACAAATGCCGCAGTACCCAAAGCCGTAACGCCCAGCAATAGCGGGCGGGCTATAATCAGATCACCAACCATCGCAAAAATTCCGGGGTTGTTGACCTCTTCCTGGTATCCAAACGATTGATCCGCAGCAGCAACGCTGCCAGCCAGCATCAAGCCGGCGATTAAAGCTGTGGTATGACGTAACAGGCGCATAATTAAGTCCCTGGTTTGTGGCCCGATAGGCGTTTTTTATCATGCCGGCAACCCTTCCCGGGTACCGTTCACTCCGCATTGTAGGCCTTAACGACCCATTTCGGAATCCAGGCGGATAAAATCGCCGAACATCGCGTTTCTAAAGGGCTAGCCAGCATCCTAGCGTTGGCAGCGCCGGCAGAAAACCGAGCTGCGCTGACCCAACCGGCATTCGCTTAGCGTCGTACCACAGACCTTGCACAGTTGACCTGCGCGGCCGTAAGCGAACAACTCCTGCTGGAAATAGCCCGGCTTGCCGTCGCCGCCGGTAAAGTCGCGCAGGGTGGTGCCGCCGCGCTCGATGGCGAACGCCAGCACCTTTTTGATTTCCTCGGCGAGACGCCGGTAACGCGCACTGCTGATGCCTCCCGCCTCCCGCCGCGGATCGATGCCGGCGGCGAACAGCGCCTCGGTCGCGTAGATATTGCCCACCCCGACCACCACAGCGTTATCCATAATGAAGGGCTTGACCGCCATGCTGCGCCCGCGGGAGCGCTGAAACAGTCGGACGCCATCGAACTCATCAGACAAGGGCTCGGGGCCCAGGCTGGCGAGCAGCGGATGCAGATCTCCAGCGCGCTGCCACAGCATGGCGCCAAACCGTCGTGGATCGGTGTACCGCAGGGCCAGACCGGAATCCAGTTCGATATCCACGTGCTCATGCTTGAGGACCGGCGTATCCACCGGCACCAGCCGCAGATTGCCAGACATGCCAAGATGACTGATCAACGTGCCGCCACCGATATCCATCAACAGATACTTGGCGCGTCGACGCACCTGCGTGAAGGTCTGTCCCTCAATCTGAATCGCCAGATCCTCAGGTATCGGCCAGCGCAGACGCCGATCCCGCACGATCAAACGGGTGACTTTGTGACCTTCGAGATGCGGAGCAATGCCGCGGCGGGTCGTTTCGACTTCGGGTAATTCAGGCATGTGGGCCCTGTTCAGATGTGCAGCCAATAGGTGGCAAAGATTAACAGCAACAACATCGGCATAACGGTGGCGACAAAGCGGCCATTCCAGACGAAGGCCACACGCACCGGCGCTTCACCGCTATAGCGCGCCAGAATCAGCGTGGAAGGGCCGAACGGAGAGAAGATCATGGCCAGGGAGAACCCGCACATCAAGCCCACCGCCGGGGTCAGAATCGGTACGCCCAACGCCGCCAGCTGCGCCAGCAAGCCCGCGATCAATGACAGCGAGACGATAGGCGCCACGCCGATCGCCGCCAGCAGGATGGTACTGAACAGGCTGGCCACCGCCAGCAGCACGTTGTATTTCGGAGCCTGAGCCAGCCAGGCGGCAAACTCTCCCAGGGGCGCCGCCGCGCCGAGTAACCCACCGAGCACCGCAGCACAGCCGAAAATAAACATCTCGTTGTGCATGCTGAGCATATTCTCGGTGACTTCCTGCCAGACGACCTTCGGCCCGCCATCGCGCCATAGCAGATACCCCACCGCCCCGAGCGGTACCAGCACCATGGCTGACTGCGAAGGCGTGAGTATGGTCAGATAGGCCAGCGCACCCATGGCCGCCAGCCCCAGCAAACTGCCCAGAACCAACGGCCACATACCATCGGTCTTGGTATCGTCGCCTATGGTGTCGCGCAGACGCTTCAAACCACGTGTTTCATGGCGCCAGCCAGCGACCACCATCATCAGCGACGCGGCCAGACCATAGGGAAACAGGTCCCCCCAGGAAATATCGGGCATCTCCCGGGAAATAATCGCGATAGTGATACTGGTAGGCGCCAACAGAGGCACCAGCGCAAAGCCTCGGAGCGTCGTCACCATCACGCTGCGCAGGCCGTCACGTTGCTCCTGCTCGGTCAGCGGATAGCGCTGCAGATGCTCCTTGAGCGTGCCGCATAGCAGATTCATCATGCCGAAGTTGAGAACTGACCCGATACTGGCGGCGGTGAACACATAACGTGGGTAGAGAATCGATGTCGGTCCGGAGAGCAGCATCTTGTGCAATTGCCGCAAAGGCTCCAGACGCCGCGCGAGCAGCTGCATCAGCCCCAGCGCGCCGAGAAAGCTGGTGTAATAGGCAGCCGAACTGGCCAGCCGCGGCCACAGCTGCGGCTCGACCTGGTAACCGAACACCACCGCCAGCAACAGGGCCAGAGTGATGATACCCAGCCAGCGGGGATAGGGATTGAGGCGGCGAAAACGCAGACAGAAATATACCCCCAGAACCAGCGCAGCCCCCCAACTCAGCCATTTCTGCTGACTGATCAAGGCCAGCAATTCAAGCCCGACGCCGACCGGCAGCAACCCTGCGATCATGGTCGGCTACTCAAGGCAGATCCTTGCGATACAGACCTTTCTTGAACACACCCTCGCCGAAACTGATCAGCTTGTCGTGCTCATCCAGCAGATCACAGGCGGCCATGAAAATCTTGTGCCCTGCGCTGCGGCAGGTTGCTACCGCCCGCACCCGGGTTCCTACCGGTGCGGTGGCAGAGAAATTCACGTTCATGGAAAGCGTAATCGCCACGCGACGCTCTTCGGGGGTCGGGGCCCAGGTGCCACATAGGCCCATGGCGATATCCAGCAGGCTGGCGGTAACGCCGCCGTGCAGGTTGCTGGCGTTATTCATGTGCCGTTCTGTCAGCGTCAGCGCAACGACCGCTCGCCCTTCCGAATACTCGACCAGCTCAGCACCCAAATCCTGAAAGAAGCCAGTCACTGACCGTTCGACCGCTTGCCGATGATCCTGATCCATGAAGCATTACCCTTAATATGTTTATGTTGATTGAGGCCATTCAGCGCGATTGACCAATCGGTCATAAAATTGACCGATCACAGACGCTGCCCGCCCGTGCCGCGTGAAATAGGCACGCCCCGTTAACTTGCGCTCAATGTGCGCAGGATTTAATCTCACCCACCTTCAAACGAAATAACGTTCCGCATTGCGGAATGCAGGGTAAACGAGGAGACATCGCATGTTCAACCGGATTGGCGTTATCGGCGCCGGTGCCATGGGTCGCGGAATTGCCCAGCTGTTCGCCACCAGCGGCCAGCAAGTGCTGCTGTATGACACCCGCCAGGAAGCGATCGACGACGCGCTGGCATTCAACCGCAAGCTGCTGCAGCGTTCTGTCGCCAAGGGCAAGCTCAGCGAGCAGGATTTCGAGGCCACCATAGGCCGCATGCAGCCAGCTGCGCAACTTGAAGACCTGAAGGACTGCGATCTGGTGATCGAGGCGATCGTCGAGATCCTTGAGGTCAAGCAGAAGCTATTCGACCAGCTCGAAGCCCTGGTGCGCGACGATTGCGTACTGGCCACCAACACCTCCTCGTTGTCGGTCACCCGCATTGCCAGCAGCTGTAAACACCCAGAGCGTGTCGCCGGTTTCCACTTTTTCAACCCTGTGCCGCTGATGAAGATTGTGGAAGTCGTGCGCGGTGAACGCACTGACGAGCGCTATGTTCAGGGCCTGGTGGATCTGGCCAACACCGCCGGGCATTTCCCTGCGATTACCCCCGACACCCCCGGCTTCCTGGTCAACCACGCGGGCCGCGCCTTCGGTACCGAGGCGCTGCGCATCCTCAGCGAAGGCATCGCCACCCCCCAACAGATCGATCGCATTCTGCGCGACGGTCCGGGTTTCCGTATGGGGCCTTTCGAGCTGTTCGACCTGACCGGGCTGGATGTCTCCCACGCGGTAATGGAATCAGTATACGAGCAGTTCTACCATGATCCGCGCTACACCCCGTCGTTCATCGCTGCGCAGCGCGTCGCCGCTGGTTTGCTGGGTCGCAAGACCGGCCAGGGCTTTTACCGCTACGAGGACGGTCAGAAGATCGAGCCGCAGGAAGCCACCCCC
Source organism: Pseudomonas saliphila (assembly GCF_008638345.1). Lineage (GTDB taxonomy): Bacteria > Pseudomonadota > Gammaproteobacteria > Pseudomonadales > Pseudomonadaceae > Halopseudomonas > Halopseudomonas saliphila. The sequence continues at coordinate 177,572 of NZ_VTVA01000009.1, forward strand.
GAGACCGTGCTGATTAACCGTCCGTTCTGGCTGCAGACCGATGACGATGCGGTCCGCAGCAATGTGCACGCCGCGCTGTCCGCCGCCGGCGCCACGCTGGAAGACGGCAATCAGCCGAGCGCCGAGGCTATCTGCCTGGTCACCCCGCTGGGTGAAGACTGCACCAGCGCCCTGATCCGTCTCGGCTTGCCCGCCGAACGCACACTGGCCATCGACTGCTTCGCCGAGTGGGACAAGCGCCGCACGCTCATGCGTCAGCCCGCCGCGCAGGCCGACATCGTTGCCCAGGCGCGCCAGGCACTGGGCGCCGACGGTGTACCGGTAGAGCTGATCAATGACTCCCCCGGCTTCGTCATCCAGCGACTGATCGCCAGCGTCGTCAACCTGGGCACCGAAATTGCCCAGAAGGGCATCGCCACGCCGGAAACCCTGGATCGGGCCATTCAGCTGGCGCTGGGTTATCCCAAGGGTCCGCTGGCCTTTGGCGAACATTACGGCAAGCAACGCATTCTTGCCGCACTGAACAACCTGCAGGCCGTCTATGGCGAACCGCGCTATCGGCCAAGCCCCTGGCTGCGCCGCCGCGTCCAGCTCGACCTGCCGTTAACCGCCCCCGATTTTCAGGAGTAATCTGATGACTGCCTATATTTATGATGGTTTGCGTTCGCCCTTCGGTCGCCATGCCGGTGCCCTGGCCCCCGTGCGCCCCGATGATCTGCTGGCCGACGTGATCCGCGCCGTCGTGGCACGCAACCCCTTTGCAGGCAATGACTATGAAGACGTGGTCATGGGCAACACCAACCAGGCCGGCGAAGACGCGCGCAACGTGGCGCGCCACGCTGGTCTGCTGGCTGGCTTGCCCCAGGAAGTAGCCGGCGTCACGGTTAACCGCCTGTGCGGTTCCGGTCTGGCCGCCATTCTCGATGCAGCCCGCGCGATCAAGGTCGGTGAAGGCGATCTGTTCCTGGCCGGTGGTGTGGAAAGCATGAGCCGTGCGCCCTTCGTCATCGCCAAGAGCGAGAGCCCCTACTCCCGCGAATTCCGCGCTTTCGACAGCACCATCGGTGCGCGCTTCCCCAACCCGAAGGTCGAAGCCGAGTATGGCGACGACACCATGCCACAGACTGCTGATAACGTGGCGGCCGACGTAGGTATTACCCGCGAGGAGGCCGATACCTACGCTGCCCGCAGCCAGGCGCTCTATGAAAAAGCCCGCGCTGAAGGCTTCTTTGCCGAAGAGATTCTGCCGATCGAAGTACCTCAGGGCCGTAAGAAGCCCAACAAGGTCGTGGATCAGGACGAGCATCCGCGTCCCAGCAGTGATCTGGCGGCCCTCTCCGGCTTGCGTCCCTTGTCGGCGGACGGCGTGGTCACCGCCGGCAATGCCTCTGGCGTCAACGATGGTGCTGCGGCACTGATCATTGGCAGCGAGGCCATCGGTCAGAAGTACAACATCAAGCCGCGCGCACGCATCATCGCCGGCGCGGTCTCCGGTGTAGCACCACGCGTCATGGGCCTGGGTCCGGTTGAAGCCTGCAAGAAAGCCCTGGCGCGCGCCGGCCTGACCCTCGACGACATGGACGTGATCGAGATCAACGAAGCCTTTGCTTCACAGGTCCTCGGTTGCGCCAAGCAGCTGGGTATCGCCTTTGATGATCCACGCCTGAACCCCAACGGCGGCGCCATTGCTGTCGGGCATCCGCTGGGCGCGTCCGGCGCACGTCTGACCCTGACCGCCCTGCGCCAGCTTGAGCGCACCGGCAAGCGTTACGCATTGGTCAGCCTGTGCATCGGTCTGGGCCAGGGCGTGGCTGCGGTCATCGAGCGCGTTTAAACCGTTGGAAATAATCCTCCGCTGAACCCATGCGGAGGTTGCCGACAGCCAGACCAGCCCATGTGCTGGTCTGGCTGTTTGGTATTCGCGCGAGCCGCGTGACACGACGGCATCGAAATTCCCAGCGCTTCTGGTATCGTGAGCGCTTCTGACCAACCCGGTATCGCAGATGCAAATAGCTTCCAATCCCTTCGAATGGCTCGGTGAAGTGCTGGGCAGTCTGGTGCGTATTGTCATCGACAGCCTCACCTGGATATTCGATCTGCTCAGCACCGCCAGCGCAGGTTTCATCAACGGCTTCGCCCGCACCCTCGGCGTGGACAGCAGCTGGTTGAGCATTGGCGCGGTGATTATTGGCCTGCTACTGCTGTATAGCGGGGTACAGTCGCTGATGCGCAAGCGCTTTATCAGCGGGGTAATCTGGATTCTGCTTGGGCTCTGGTTGTTGAGCGCACTGGTACGCTGAGCCGCGGTGCTGCGTCTGTGAACCGCAGGCGCAATTGAGGGTCCGCATAGAATCACCTGTGCGCAGACATCAACTTCATCAAGAGGAGACAATCATGGGATTTGCCCTGTCCACCGAATTGCAACTGACCAGCAGCGCCTTCGAACAGCACGGCGCCATCCCCACCAAGCACACTGGCGAAGGCGAAGATGTCTCCCCAGCGCTGCACTGGCGCAACGCGCCAGCCGGGACCAAGTCCTTTGCGGTCATCTGCCATGATCCTGACGCGCCACTGGTATCGCCGAACGGCACCTATGGCTTCGTGCACTGGACGCTCTACAACATCCCCTGCGAAGTGAACTCGCTAACCGAAGGCTGCCCCGACTACACCCAGGGCAAGAATAATTTCGGCGAAATCGGCTATAAAGGACCGATGCCGCCCGAAGGGCATGGCCGTCACCATTACTATTACTGGGTGCTGGCGCTCGATGCCGAGCTGAACCTGCCAGAAGGGCTGACCATGTGGGAGCTGCTGGCCAAGGCGGAGCCACATACGCTGGCGATGAACCGTCTGATCGGCACCTACCAGCGCAGCTGATAGCATGAATTCCGCGGGGGCACGACTGGCTCCCCGCGGATTTTTTTTCGTCTAGCTCGTACGCCCAATTACCGTTTCCAGCTCTGTCCGCAGCGGCTGACTGAGTAATCGCCGGGTTTCCAGGTACGCCCTGCGATCAAGCTTCGCCAGACTCCGCACCTTGTCCCGCGCGCGATCAAGCAGTTGATCGGGGCTCACCAGCTCATCATAGAACCCCGCTTGCACCGCCTGCTGCGCATCCAGCGTTTCGGACTGCAAAGCGCACCGCGACAGCCACGCCGGATTCAACCGCGCCCGCGCCTGGGGCATGGCCGCAGCGGGCATGGTCATGCCGATCGCCACCTCATTCAGCCCCACCTTGAATGGGCCCTCGGCGCCTAGGCGGTAATCGGCCAACAGCAGCATGAACGCCGCCTTGGCCATGGCGTGACCGGTGCTGGCAATGACCAGCGGTGCCGGGTAATTCAGCATCGCCACGGACAATCGATCACCCGCCGCGCGCATGGCATCGCAGGCCGGGCCACCGGCATCAATCAGTTTGCGGTCATAACCGCCACTGAATATGCCCCGTCGCCCGCTGATCAATACCGCGCAATCGGCCGCTGCCGCTTCCTCAAGCGCCTTTAACAGCGCCTCGAGCAGGGTTTGCGACAAGGCATTAGCTTTGCCATCATCCAGGGTAATCTCAGCGATGCCCTCGGCGATGTTCAGGGTCAGAGCACTCATGATCCAGACTCCGCGCGGGCTTCATCTCGCAGCACCCGACGCAACAGCTTACCGACGGTGGACTTGGGCAGGTCATCGCGAATCTCGACGGTGCTGGGCACCTTGTAACTGGTCAGTCGTTCGCGGCAGTGAGCAATGATAGAGGCTTCATCGACGCTGGCATCGCTGAGGCTGACATAGAGTTTGATGGCTTCGCCCTTCTTCTCATCCGGCACCCCCACCGCCACGCATTCGCGCACCGCCGGATGCTGCATGACGACTTCTTCGATCTCGTTGGGATAGACATTGAAGCCGGATACCAGAATCATGTCCTTCTTGCGGTCGACCAGCTTGAGAAAGCCTTCTTCATCAATCAGACCGACGTCGCCAGTGCGCAACCAACCATCGTCAGTGAGGGTCTCGGCGGTCTCCTCGGGGCGCTGCCAGTAGCCCTGCATCACCTGCGGACCGCGAATCAGCAGCTCACCAGGCTCACCGAGTGCCGTTTCCCTGCCATCGTCATCGACGGTCTTCATTTCCGTATCAATCACCGCGCGACCGATAAAGCCTTCCTTATAAGGCGTGAACGCCGTCGAAGCGACGACCACCGGAGAGGTCTCGGTCAGCCCGTAGCCTTCGCGCACCACGCTGCCGGTGCGCTGGAACCAGCGCTTGGCGACTTCGGTATTCAAGGGCGCCCCGCCGGAGTTGACCCACTTGAGCCGGCTGAAATCGATGCTGTCGAATTCCGGATGCGCCAGCAGCGATATGAACAGCGAGTTGATACCGGTCAGCAGGGTAATCGGGCGGCGTTTGATATCGGCGATCATGCTGTCCAGATCACGCGGGTTGGTGATCAGCACGCTGTGAAATCCGGTGGCGACCGAGGCAATGCAGTTCGCGGTAAACGCGAAGATATGGTACAGCGGCAGCGGCGAGACCCGCACCTCGTTACCGTATTCGACGTCACCGTCGCGGATGATGCTGGTGGCCTGGATCACATTGCTCAGGATATTGCGGTGCGTCAACATGGCGCCCTTCGACACGCCGGTGGTGCCGCCGGTGTATTGCAGCAGCGCCAGATCATCCAGCCCACGCCCGGTTAGCACTTCGGGCAACTCCTTGCCCAGGCGCAGCGCCTGCTGGAAACGCGTCACGTCAGCCTCATCGGCTTCATACACAGGGTTTTGCAGATCATCCACACTGGTGACGATCAGGTGTTCGATATCGGTATCGCCCTGGATGCTGCGCAGCATCGGCACCAGCTTGTCGAGTATGACAATCGCCTTGGCGCCGGAGTCGGCAAACTGGTGACGGCTTTCATAGGGTGTGTACTGCGGATTGGTATTGACGATAACCAGTCCCGCCTTCATCGCACCAAAGATGGCGACGGTGTACTGCAGCAGATTGGGTAGCTGGATGGCGATGCGATCACCCGGCTCAAGACCCAGACCGTGGCGAAGATACCGTGCGAAGAAATCCGCTGAGGCGCGCAGTTCGGGAAATGTCTCAGTCTCGGCGCCGCAGGAGAACGCAGGCTTGTCGCCGTAGTCCTGGCAGGCTTTTTCGAGCACATCGAAGATGGTGGCGTGACCCAGTTGCGCCAGCTGGGTGTCGACCACAGAGTGAGCGGATATCGACATCTTAACCTCTTGATTTTTTGGACTGTTATTTTGCACAGCGGAACCGAATACCAAAAAGATGCTATTCTATCCAAAGTGAGTGTGCAATGATCGGGCAATGAGGCACGCCTCGTTACTCTGCACCATCGGCTTAATTGCTCAGAGCATCGAGACAACAATAACAGCCGGACATTGACCATTGATCGGTTCGAGCAATGCTCCCGTAGCGCCGCCAAAGGGTTCGCTACAGGGTATTTGCAAAGGATTCCGCGCGACAGCGACGGGACTTTCACAGACCGATGTCCAAGACGCTTAAAGGGTAATCAAGCGCCATGAACGAAGATTCGCAATCAATCAAGGAAACGGCGGTCAAGGATCGCAAATTTGTCGAAGCGCTTTCACGCGGTCTCGACGTCCTGCGCGCGTTCAGCCAGGGCACCGTGGTGATGGGTAATCAGGATATCGCCCGCATTACCGGCCTGCCCAAGCCCACCGTTTCCCGCATGACCTATACGCTTACCAAGCTCGGCTATCTGAGCTATTCGTCGCAGCTGGAAAAATACCAGCTGGATTCAGGCGTACTGGCCCTCGGTTATGCCTATGTCTCCAACCTGCGGGTACGCCAGCTGGCCAAGCCGTACATGGACGAGTTCGCGCGTAGCACCAACACCTCAGTAGGCCTGACTTGTCGCGACCGCCTGTCGATGATCTACGTGGAAAACTGCCGCCCGCCTGAAGCGACCTCCCTGCGCATGGATGTCGGCATTCGCCTGCCGCTGGGTACCACCGCTGCCGGCCGCGCCTACCTTGCAGCGATGAAAGAGGAAGAGCGCGCCCACGTACTCACCGCGCTTGCCAACCGCCACCCCGATACCTGGCCGGAAATCGAAAGGCGCATGGCTACGGCACTCAAGGAATACGAGGACTACGGATTCTGCCTGTCGCTCGGCGATTGGGACCGTAACGTCAATGCCGCCGGCGTTCCGCTGTTCCTGCAGGACGGCACCATCATGGTGCTGACCTGTGGCGCGCCGACCTATCTGGTTCCTGCGGAGAAGGTCAAGAATCAACTGGCCCATCAGCTGGAAATGCTCGCGCGCGATATCGAGCGTCTGGGCGTCTGACCAACAGCCATACCTGCGCCGCACTAAAATCGCGGCGCGGGGTCGGTATGTCTGCTTATCGATGACTGGTTATCAACGAATTGCATTTCGCTGCGCCGAGCATCGACAAACAGATTCTTTTTTTGTATTTTGCATAGCGAAACTTGGTTTCATTATTTCGCATAGTGAAACCACAACGATTCACCAGAACGGAGGTTCAGCATGTCGGACGTGGTCACCCTGGAACGACACGGCGCAATCGCAGTCGTCAGAGTCAACAACCCACCGGTCAATGCCTTGGGTATTGCCGTGCGTGAAGGCCTGCAAAACAGCTTTGCAGCCGCTGAAGCCGACCCACAGGTCAAAGCTATCGTGCTGGTCTGCGAAGGCAGTACCTTTATGGCCGGTGCCGACATCAAGGAATTCGGCAAGCCACCGAAGTCGCCGAGCCTGCCTGAAGTCGTCAACGACATCGAAGCCGGCAGCAAGCCGAGCGTCGCCGTCATCCATGGCACCGCACTGGGCGGTGGCCTGGAAGTCGCCGTAAGCTGCCACTACCGCATCGCCGTGAAAAGCGCTAAGGTCGGTCTGCCGGAAGTCAAACTGGGCCTGCTGCCCGGCGCCGGCGGTACCCAGCGGCTGCCACGTCTGGTCGGCGTCGCCAAAGCTCTGGACATGATTGTCAGTGGTAATCCGATCGGTGCCACCGAAGCCTGCGAGCTGGGCGTGATTGACGAGCTGATCGAAGGCGACCTGCAGACCGCCGGTATCGCCTATGCAGAAAAACTCCTCGCCCAGGGCAAGGGTGCGCGGCGCACTGGCGAGCGGACCGACAAACTGGAAGGCGCCGACAACGCCGGCGCCGTTGCGGCCAAACGCGCCGAGATCGAGAAGAAGATGCCCGGTTATTTCTCGCCGCAGCGTTGCATTTCCGCGGTCGAAGCCGCCTTTACCCTGCCGCTGGAAGAAGGCCTCAAGCGTGAGCGCGAGCTGTTCGGCGAATGCCTGGTGTCGCCGCAGCGCGGCGCTCTGGTGCATGCCTTCTTTACCGAACGTTTGGCATCCAAGGTCAACGATCTGCCCAAGGACACCCCGGTCCGCGACGTCAACTCCGCCGCTGTTATCGGCGGCGGCACCATGGGCGTCGGTATTGCCATGTGTTTCGCCAACGCCGGCATTCCGGTCAAGATTCTGGAGATCAGCGAAGACGCCAAGGGCAAGGCCATGCAGCGCTGCCGTGATACCTACATGATGAGCGTCAAGCGTGGCAGCCTGACCGAAGAGGCGATGAATAAGCGCCTCGGCCTGATTCAGGGCGTTATCGATTACGCCGACCTGTCCGATGTGGATCTGGTGGTTGAAGCCGTATTCGAAGAAATGGGCGTCAAGCAGAAAGTCTTTGAAGCGTTGGATACCCACTGCAAGCCGGGCGCTATTCTGGCCAGCAACACCTCTTCGCTGGATCTGAACAAGATTGCCGCATTCACCAAGCGTCCTCAGGACGTGGTGGGGCTGCATTTCTTCAGCCCGGCTAACGTCATGCGTCTGCTGGAAGTGGTGCGCGGCGAGAAAACCGCCAACGACGTGCTCGCGACGGCCATGGCCGTCGGCAAGAAGCTGAAGAAAGTCTCGGTGCCGGTGGGCGTGTGCGATGGCTTCGTCGGCAACCGCATGATCTTCCAGTACGGCCGCGAGTCCGAGTTCCTGCTCGAAGAAGGCGCTACTCCAGCCCAGGTTGACGGCGTACTGCGCAAATTCGGCATGGCCATGGGTCCGTTCGCCATGCGCGATCTGTCCGGTCTGGATATCGGTCTGGCGATCCGCACTCGTCAACGTGAAACCCTGCCCGCCGAATACAAGCTGCCGACCATTCTGGACAAGATGGCCGAAGCCGGCATGCTCGGTCAGAAGACCGGCAAGGGTTTCTATGTTTACGAGAAAGGTTCGCGCACACCGCAGGAAAACCCTGACCTGCCGCCGATTCTCGAAGCCGCCTCGAAGGAACAGGGTATCGAGCGTCAGCCGCTAAGCGACGAATACATTCTGGAGCGCACCCTGTACGCGCTGATCAATGAAGGCGCCAAGATCCTCGAGGAAGGCATCGCCCAGCGCGCAAGCGATATCGACGTCATCTATCTCAACGGCTACGGCTTCCCTGCCTACCAGGGCGGACCCATGTATTATGCCGATAGCATTGGCCTGGATCGTGTTTATGCGAAGATAAGTGAATTCCATGAAAAGCTCGGCGCCTGGTGGAAACCGGCTCCATTGCTGGAAAAGCTGGCTAAAGAAGGCCGCAAGTTCGCTGATCTCTGAACAACTATTGAGGATTCCGAAAACGCGCATGTGAAGCCCGGTTTCAACGCAGCCGGGTGGAGCAGCCGTTTTTGGACCGATTACAACGAGGACCACACATGGATATCCATTACTCATCTGAACAGCTCGCCTTCCGTGACGAAGTGCGTGAGTTTCTGACAAACGAGCTGCCCGCCGACATCGCGTCCAAGGTCAAACTCGGTAAGCACCTGACCAAGGAAGACCATCAGCGCTGGCAGAAAATCCTGTCCGCCAAGGGCTGGTACGCACCAGGCTGGCCGGTTGAGCACGGCGGCACCACGTGGGGCCCTGTCGAAAAGCATATCTTTGATGAAGAGTCCGCCGCTGCCGGCGCCCCGCGCACCATCCCCTTCGGCGTGAACATGGTTGCTCCGGTGATCATCAAGTTCGGCACCGAAGAGCAGAAAGCGCATTACCTGCCGCGCATCCTGTCCGGTGAGGACTGGTGGTGCCAGGGTTATTCCGAGCCGGGCGCCGGTTCTGACCTGGCTTCGCTGAAGACCCGCGCCGTGCGCGATGGCGATCACTACATCGTCAACGGTCAGAAGACCTGGACCACATTGGGCCAGCACGCCAACTGGATCTTCTGCCTGGTGCGGACCGATCCGGAAGCCCAGCAGCAGCGTGGCATCTCCTTTCTGTTGATCGATATGGCCACGCCGGGTATTACTGTGCGCCCAATTGTCACTCTGGACGGCGATCATGAAGTTAACGAAGTGTTCTTCGATGACGTCAAGGTACCGGTCGAGAATCTGGTCGGGGAAGAAAACAAGGGTTGGACTTGCGCCAAGTACTTGCTGACACACGAACGTACCGGTCTGGCCGGCATCGGCGCCTCCAAGGCGGCCATGCGTCACCTCAAGCGGGTCGCCACCAAGCAGCAGAAAAACGGCAAGCCGCTGATCGAAGACATACTGTTCCGCACGCAGATCGCGCAGATCGAAATGCAGTTGATGGCTGCTGAAGTGAGCACCCTGCGTATCGTTGCTGCGGCATCAGAAGGCGGTGTACCCGGCGCTGAAAGCTCGATCCTGAAAGTTCAGGGCACCGAGATTCGCCAAGCGATCACCAACCTGCTGCGCAAGGCCATCGGCCCGTATGCCCTGCCCTTCCTGCCGGAGGAAATGGAATACGGCTTCGAAGGCGAAGTACTACTGGAAGATTACAGCGCATCGCTGGCTTCCATTTACTTCAACATGCGCAAACTGTCGATCTTCGGCGGATCCAACGAGATCCAGAAGAACATCGTCTCGAAAATGATTCTCGAACTTTAAGGAGCCAGCCGTGGACTTCAAATTGACTGAAGAGCAACAAATGCTCCAGGAAACTGCGGAGCGTCTGGTACGCGACGCCTACACTTTCAGCAACCGCGAAAAATTCAGCGAAAGCGAAGCCGGTTTCAGCCCTGAGTTCTGGAAACAGATGGGCGAGCTGGGCCTGACTGCTATCCCCTTCCCAGAAGAGCTGGGCGGGTTTGGCGGCAGCGGCATCGAGAACATGCTGATCATGCAGGAGCTGGGCAAGGGCATCTGCCTCGAGCCCTACATGGAGTCGGTTATTCTGGCGGGCGGTCTGATCACCCAGCTGGGTTCCGATAGCCAGAAGGAAGAGCTGCTGGCCGGCATTGCCTCCGGTGAATTGCAGGCCGCTGTAGCGCTGGAAGAACAGCAGAGCCACTATGACCTGTCCCACGTCACCACCACTGCGACCAAGCAGGATGGTGTCTGGAATCTCAATGGCCGCAAGGCTGTGGTGATTGGCGGGCATACCGCTGGCAAGATTCTGGTTTCAGCCCGCAGCGCCGGCGACGTGCGCGACCAGTCCGGTATCAGCCTGTTCATCGTGGATCCGAACAGCGAAGGCGTAAGCCGCCGCGTTTACTCCACCGTCGACGGCCGCAAGGGTTGCGAACTCTTCCTCAACAACGCCAAGGCCGAGTTGCTGGGAACTGACGGCGAAGCCTATGACGCCATTCACTATCAGGCTGGCCGCGCCATCGCCGCACTCTGTGGTGAAGCCGTGGGCGCCATGCGCGTACTCTGCGACATCACCCTGGACTACCTGAAGACCCGCAAGCAGTTCGGCGTGCCGATCGGTAAATTCCAGGTACTGCAGCACCGCATGGTCGATATGATCAGCGAGCTGGAGCGTGCCACGTCCATGGCTATCCTCGCTGCCTGTCTGGCGGACGACGAAGACAGCGAAGAGCGCAGCGCCAAGCTGTCCGCTGCCAAGTACATGGTCAACCGTGCCGCTCAGTATGTATCAGAGCAGAGCATCCAGTTGCACGGCGGTATTGCCATGACCTGGGAATACTCCGGCGCGCATTACGCCAAGCGTCTGGTCATGATCGGCCATCAATTCGGCGATGATGATCATCACCTGGAAGCCTACGCTGCTCAATTGAGCATCTGAGCCAGTTGGCCGGGACGGCAGCATACCGCCGTTCCGGTCGTCTTAAGAACTGGTTGATAGCGATTTGCACTATCAGCCAGGCACAGTGCCCGTTATGCTATGCACCCTTTTAATGTCATGCGCCCGCCGGGCGTCTCATAGACTTGTGGAGGACTAACGTCCATGAAAATCCTCGTCGCCGTAAAGCGCGTGGTCGATTACAACGTCAAGGTTCGCGT